>NZ_JAVTSU010000005.1:0-374746 GCF_032678605.1 Pedobacter miscanthi | reverse complement strand
CCAATGAGTGCTGTTGATACCGTGCTAAGCAAAAGTATCAGATTTTTGAAAGTCATAACTTATTATTTAGATGATTTTAGTCTTAACGAATTTAAGAAAATCGCCAGGCATCACCAAGCTTAATAAACGTTTAGCCGAAATAGAAAATCCGGTAAATATCCAAATCTAAAATGAGAGCGTCATTTTAGATAGGAAAGAGAATTAATTTAGGTATAGATAGGTAGATGTCGATTAAATCGGGTTATGTTAAGTATGCTTAACAAAGGTTATCAGGCCTGCTTAAATTAGCCTTTATCGTTAACCTGTCACGAATATCGCACTTAGTTATGTATTTAAGAACAGGGTTACACAGATCGGTGCAATTTCGTTATGAATGGTTGAATTTACGGGTTAATCGTCCCTTATTCGTTCATCTATATTGGCGTTGAAGCATTAAAACAGACCTCAACTGGTACTTAAACATCCTTTTCAAGATTAAAACGGTGTTTTGTGTAAATCTTTCAACTGTTGATTATTACCATAAACAATTTTAACATTAAATTATTTAATCATTCCTGTATGTTTCATAATACACATTTTTACATTAATTTAGCCAATAAAATAAAAACCCGATACAAATACGTATGAACCGTTCTGTTTTCGTTATGAAAAGGCGTAATTTCGTTATGTATGCTAAAGAAAGATTAGGAGATGATTAAGTGTATAGCCATAGATGACCAGCAAAGTTCGATAACAGGGCTGGAAAAATATATTGAAGATACACCAAACATGAGGTTGGTAGCGAGTTATACAGATCCATTAACTGCGTTGATGGAATTAAAAAAGCTTGATATGGTTGATGTTATTTTTATGGATGTACAAATGCCGCAAATATCTGGTTTAGAACTTGCCAAGGCTGTTCGTTCGAAAACCAGAAAGCTAATATTTACAACTTCACATCAGGAATATGCATTTCAGGCCTTTGAGGCTGATGCCGATGCCTACTTATTAAAACCTTATGGTTATGCAAAGTTTGCCCTTACGCTAAACAGGCTTTTTGGAGAAGAGATGGAAAGCGGAGATGAAGAAACTTATTTTCTTGTCAAAAATAAATCGGAAGAGCATAAGGCTGTATTGGTAAGGTATGCTGATATTATTGCTTTTGAAAGTTTTCATAACTATATCAAAATCCATACAAAAGAGAAGGTGATTATTGCTTATCTGAGTTTAAAAGATGTAAAAGAACAATTAAGCATTAAAAAAGGATTTATACAGTTGCACAGGGCTTACATTATTGCGATTGAACATATCCAGCATATTGATGGAGCCAGGATTACACTTTCGAACCAGACGAGTTTTACAGTAGGAGATATTTATAATAACGATTTTAGGGAATTTTTTACCGATAAATTAATTATCAGCAGCCGCAAAAAATAGCAGCTGCTGATTAGTTAATATTTACAGCCCGTTAAATCGGAAATTCCAGTAAGTGAAGTAGTTCCTGTACCCGTAGGATCAGAGGTAGTAGGGTCCGATTTAATATCTTGATAGGTATTTTTTTTAAAAATAAACAATGTTCTTTTAATGATTTTCTTCGCTCTCATATTATTTTTTTTATGAAAGCTAGAAGTGTCAGAGTCCTGTAACATTATTGATTACATATATAGTAAAGAAGTCTTTATGGATAGTTTAAACCAGAGCAAAAGCTCATTAAAAAATTGGCTGTCGAAATATAAAATACACCTTATTTCATGGGTTGTATTTATATTTTGGGAAACAATTATGGTATTTGCCTTCGCAGGATCAGTTGGAACCTTTAGTAATTATGTTATACACTATGCATTTAATATCTTTTTATTTTATGCACATACCTGGCTTTTAGAAAAGATAACTACTTTCCCAAATCATTCATTATGGAAAATCCTTGCTATAGTTTTAGTTGAAATCTCTCTATATGTGGGGCTAATTTTTGGACTTGACCACCTACTTCTTACATATACAAATATACTAACCGGCACACTTCCAACACTTACTGTTAGAATATTTAAGCTTCTCTACAGAGGATCATATTTTATGCTTTTTTCAACAGGATACTTTTTCTTAAGGCGTTATCTAAACGAAAGGGCTGAAAAGGAGCGAATCGAAAAACAGCGGTTCCAAATGCTTTTGGATAAGGAGAGAACAGATAAAGAACTTTTAATGTCAAAAAATGCCTTTTTAAAAGCACAAATTAACCCTCATTTGCTTTTTAATACTTTTGAGTTTATCCATCAAAAAATCAGGCAACATTCGCCGGAAGATGCACAGGTGATGGTATACCTTTCGGATATGATGCGTTTTGCAGCGACTACGGAACACCATGAAGGTTATATCAAAATCAGTGAAGAAATTACCCAGTGCCAAAACCTCATTAAGCTACATCAGCTTACACAAGGTCAGATTTTTATTGAACTGGCTTTTTCGCCCGATGTACTTGGCATTAAACTCATTCCGTTGGTATTATTAACCATTTTGGAAAACATGTTTAAACACGGTAATCTTTTCGATCAGGACAATAAGGCCACCATTGATATTTATATGGATGGTGAAACCCTAAAAATAGAAAGCCGGAATTTACCTGGTTTGGTAAAAAGCGAGGTTGGCTTCGGCTCGGGACTTGATAATATCAGAACCAGGTTGGATTATACCTATGGCCATCAGGCAGAGATGAAAGGTTTTATTGATGATGAAGGTTTTTACACTTTGAGTATAGCGATTGAAGAAAAGGCCTTAGAGGCTGCTTTTCCAAATCAGTTGCAAACAATTCTCGATTAATCAAATGAGTTTTAAACGAACCTGTCCACTGCCGGTAGTTTGGTTACTTCGTATGAATTGGAAGTATTAAAGGATGATACTTTAAACACAATTTCTTCTTCCCTCCTGGCTAAAGCATGGATGCCTGGTGTAAACCGTTGTTTAAATAATTTAATGCAGGCATCGGCATGACAAATTACTTCGTACCGGTTTTTACTTTTCACAATAACCTCCATTACATAATCCGGCCATTGTTTGCTGATGAGCGGCGGCAACCAACTAAACTGTTGTTTTTTGATTAACGCGCCCATTTCTTCAACGGCTTCCTGTGGTATCCCTTCACCTACAATCTGAAGCCACTTTCCATGAACTTCATCAATAATCCCCATTACATCACTTCCTGCCAATACAAGCCATGGATCTTCCATACTGGCCTGCATTAACTGATAAGGTTGATCTTTAGTAAATTCGCGGCTAAAAAGGTAAGTAAGTTCTATCATGAGCGTTTTAGTATCAGTTTTTTATTGGAAGATTATTAAGCCTCACCAATGTTTCGATGGTGTTGGCAAAACGTTTCATCGATATTGGTTTACCCAGGTAGCATTCAAAACTTGGATCTATTGTCCTCACTTCATGCTCGAGATTTGAAGAAGCATAAATTACAAATCTTGCCTTTTCCCTTAAATGTTTAGAAAGTTCAGTACCGGCCATACCATCCATGTCGATATCTAAAAACAGAAAATCTATTTTATCACCTTTGCCTATTATTTTTAAGGCATCGAGTGGGTTATTGAAGGTACTGGCCACTTTGAGAAAATCAATTTCATTGATGTAATCATTCAGCGCATCGATGGCATGCTGTTCATCATCAACTATCGAACAGTTGTAATACATATTTGTAGATTAAAGTAGACTATACAAATGTTGTTAAAATCTCTATAATTTCCAATAGCTTAAACGAAAAAAGGTAAAAGTACGGTAGTGTATGTATTTTTAATGCGGGTTCGCAATTCTAAAATGCTGTAAAAATTGACATTCCAGGCTCAAAAGCAGCTAATTTTGAGCAAAAAAAAGCCGTTCTGATTTTTACATCAGAACGGCTTTTTTTTATTTATCGGTCTTATAATGCAGCGTGTGCATCTCTCAATGCTTTAATCGCATCGTGACTGGTATTGATACCTGCCTGCTGTTTTAATAACACTTCTCTAATATTTTCTCCTAATTCGTTTTCCTGAAGTGCATCACGGTAAGCTTTTTTAATGGCATCTTCGCCACGTTCGCATTCTGCCAGGATGCTATGTCTGTCATCGCCACCAAAACTCGCTTTGATATCAATCCAGGCACGGTGTAAACTTCCTAAAATGGTATTTCCTGTATCAGGATTTTCGCCATTTCTGCCAACTAACCCGGCCAGTTCGGTTACATTAGCCCTACTGTCAGAAGAAAATTTATCGAAAGTTGCTTTTAAGTCTATGTTTTCATCCTTTAAATCTGCGCCAGCTTTATCAAAGCCATCTGCTCTATCGTTATTAATCTGAATCAGGTCGTTTAATACCTCTACTGTTTTTTCTTGATTTTCCATAATATATTGTAGATAATTTATAAGAAGAACAGTGCTTTGGGCAGAATAGTTTAGATTATCTTACAACATTTGTTTAAAATTATGTGGAGTGGAATTATGACCAGAATTATTGGTAAAAAAGCCTGAAAAAGAGAAAGCCCCATATTACTATGAGGCTATATATGATGTTTTATAAGCATCCACCGATAAAACTAACCAAACAAACTACATACTAAACGCAGGTGAATTAAATTTGTTTTAAAAAAAATAATAAAATTTTCAAATGTATTAAATACAGTTCTTAAAACTTTAAGCCGTAATATAGGTTATAGGAAACATGGATAACATAAACGAACTGATTATACCCGCCGCCCGACTTGGCGAACTGGAAGTTATAAAGGAACTGATTAACAGAAAAGTGGATTTAAACCACCGTGATGATAAAGGTTATACGCCCTTAATTATTGCCTGTTACAATAACCAGGCAGAGGCTGCCAAAATTTTAATTGATGGAGGCGCAGCAATTGATGCCGCAGATTTTGGCGGGAATACGGCATTAATGGGTGCCAGTTTTAAAGGTTACACCAATATTGCAAAATTGCTGATCGAAAACGGGGCCAGTTTAAATCTTCAGCACGGAAATGGTGGAACAGCTTTGATGTTTGCAGCCATGTTTGGCAGGAATGAAGTTTTAAGGCTATTACTTGAACATGGTGCAGATCCTACCCTTATAGATCATACCGGAAAGCGTGCTGTAGAGCTGGCCGCCTTGCAAGGAAATGAAGTTGGTATTGAAATGTTACAGGCACATATTCAGGATACTTAATCCTGTAACAAGCCTTTAACCAGCCTTTTCCACTGAGGGTATGATAGCCCAAGTTTTGCAGCCATGCCTACTACGAAGTTTCTTCCCTTATCGTACAAACTTCCAGTTTCGGTATTGGGTAACTCATTTCGTCCGTGTTCTTCAGCAGTGATGTGTAAGCCATTTCTTTTAACTACAAAGGTTGATGTTGCAGTATCTTTTAAAAAATGTGCCGTTTTATCATCTTTTTCGAGTGGATGCGCACATGGCCTGACGGTTATGGTTAAAATCTGGTATTCGCCATCCTCAATATTTTTTATTTCCTGGATACGTACCCAGTCGTAACCCCTCCCTGCGCGAGTACCAGGCCCCGGGATATCGATCCGGATAAAATCTCCTTCTTCAGCAGTTCTTTCAACCTTAATGCCCCAAGCGTCCATCAGCTGAAAGTTAGACATTCCTGCGTATTTGTCCCAATCGTTTATTGATAAAAGTTTAGTTGCAGTGCGGTTAAAAAGTGCTGTAGCTTCTTCAATGGATGAACAAAATCGCTCCTCCAAAGCATCCATACTGGTGCCGGTATATTGTTTGGGAATGATATTTTGATCAGGTTGATTTTCCATAATATATTTGAGATTAGATCAGCGGAAGATTAGCCCCGCTGATCATTTTATGGTTAACAATAATTAAGCAGGGATTTTTCTTGGATTTTCCCTATCCCAAAAACGATGCTGCGCAATCATTTTGATAAATGTAGCCGTAAGCGCTTTTAAATCTTTGCTTACCAATACACCTTCCCGCAAAACTGTTTCTTCTGAATATTCTGCAGGTAATTTTTTAAAAAAATAGGTCGATTCCAATACCTGTAGCGCTTCTTCATGTGCTGCAATGGCTTTACAGTGTTTAAAAGCTTCGTTTAAAAAGTGGACCGCATTGGCTTCAGCCTCTAAGGTAGCTACTGAATTGCCGCCACTGGGTACATAAACGGCATCGTAAAGCACGGATGCAGCGGTTAAAAAGCTTTCATCGGGTATAATCTGCTGATCTTCTTTCGAAATGATATGCCCCAGTTTAGGCGCTATAATGTGTACCACTGCTCCTTCGGCAATCAGCGCATCTTTAACTTTACTTAGTGATGCTCCATCTACGCCATCGGCAGCCAATATGGCAACTTTTCTGGTTTTAATATTGTCTTTTATTGTGCCGGCCATGCTTAAAGCCTCTGATTTTGCCAAACTGCCTTCAGGATTTAAGGAAGCATAATCAGCCCGATCTCCATCTGCAGGAATACTGTTGTTCAAATCTTCCAACGGGATTTTTGGAATGTGCAGACCAAGGGCAAAGGCTACTTCGGCAGCAAGTTTTTTATCTATCTGTACCAGAACAGCAAGCATCCGTTCTCTAATGGCCAGGGTTTTAACTTTACCAAGCTCAAAGCTTAAGGCGTCAATAATGTGGTTTTTCTCAGCTTCGCTCTGACTATTAAAAAATAACCTGGCCTGCGAAAAATGGTCGAAAAAGCTTTTGCTTCTGGCCCTTATTTTCTTTGCATCAATGCGTTCGTTATAACTGTTAAAACCACCATCAGCAGCTTTAACCTGTTGTGGATCGTTATTCGCAATCGCATTTGGGCCATAACTGGTTTTACCCCTGTTTATGGTTTGGCGCATATAACCATCACGCTGGTTGTTGTGTACAGGAACCACCGGACGGTTAATCGGAATTTCATGAAAATTCGGTCCGCCTAAACGGATTAACTGCGTATCGGTATAAGAGAATAACCTTCCCTGTAATAAAGGATCGTTGGTAAAATCAATGCCAGGAACCACATGTCCTACATGGAAAGCAACCTGCTCGGTTTCGGCAAAAAAGTTATCAGGATTACGGTTCAGTGTCATTTTGCCGATCCGCTGCACCGGAACCAGTTCTTCGGGAATCAATTTAGTTGGATCCAAAAGATCAAATTCGAATTTAAATTCATCTGCTTCCGGAACAACCTGTACACCAAGTTCCCATTCAGGGAAGGCGCCAGCCTCAATGGCATCCCATAAATCGCGGCGGTGAAAATCAGGATCTTTACCTGAAATATTCTGCGCTTCATCCCATGCTACTGCGTGTACGCCAAGAAGAGGTTTCCAGTGGAACTTAACAAAATTTGCTTCGCCCCTGGCATTTACGAACCTAAAAGTATGTACACCGAAACCTTCCATCATGCGGTAACTTCTGGGCAAAGCCCTATCGCTCATCGCCCACATCACCATGTGCGCTGATTCTGGCATTTGCGAAATAAAATCCCAAAAGGTATCGTGTGCAGAAGCTGCCTGCGGCATTTCATTATCTGGTTCGGGTTTTACAGCATGGATCAGATCAGGAAATTTAAGTGCATCCTGAATAAAGAATACGGGCATATTGTTACCAACCAGATCGAAGTTACCTTCCCGGGTATAAAATTTCACAGCAAAACCGCGTACATCCCGGGCTAAATCGGTTGATCCGCGAGAACCGGCAACGGTAGAGAAGCGCACAAAAACAGGGGTTTCGGCGCCGGGATCACAAAGAAACGCGGCACGCGTCAATTCAGACATATGTTCGTACACTTTAAAAACACCATGTGCTGCAGAGCCCCTGGCATGCACAATCCTCTCGGGTATGCGCTCGTGATCGAAGTGGGTGATTTTTTCCCGGAGCATAAAATCTTCCAGTAAGGTTGCCCCTCTTTCACCTGCTTTTAAAGAGTTTTGATCGTCGTTAATTTTTAGCCCATGGTTGGTGGTCATCAATTCACCGCTGGCATCGGCTATAAACGATTCGAGTTTTCTGGTCTTTTCGTTTTCCTGCTGTTGCAGTGCTTTTTTTTGATCTGATGTTTTCTTAGCCATTTTTATTCGTTTAAGCTTCTTCAGCTGCTTTGTAATTAATTTCGTTTTCTGCTATATCGGTCAGTTTGCTGTCGGCCAGTTTTTCTTCGGCAAGTGTTAGCGCTAAAATATCGGCAATATCGGTTAGGCCAAGGGTGGTAGCCAACTGATAAAGCCCGCCATAGCTGGCAATTTCATAATGTTCTACTTTTTGCGCAGCGAGGATGATGCCTACGTCACGGGTGGCGGTACCTGGCTCGGTTTCTTCTACTATTCCTTCTGCTTCTTTGGTTAGGCCTTCCATGGCATCACATTTTTTGGCGATGGCTTTCTCACCTAAAAGTTCGAATACCTGCTCTAGCCTGGTAACATGGACTTTAGTTTCTTCGAGATGAGATTCGATTGCATTTTTAAGTTCGGGGGAAGTAGCGGCCGAAATCATTTTAGGTAATGCTTTTACCAGGTGATTTTCTGCCCAATATAGATCGGCGATGGCATCTTTAAATAATCCGTTTAAAGCAGGCGCATCTTGTGCCGTTGTTTTAGTCGCGAATTTTGGATCGCCACCAGTTTCATTTTTTTTCATGGGATAAGCTGTTTAAGGTATATAGGTACAACCTTTTATTTCAGCTTAAGTTTTATGTTTCTTTGTTTAGTTTTGAAGAGTCGGGAGATAGTCCGGAGTCTTTAGTCCATAGTCGATTAACCAAAAACCTACCCTTCTTTTAGCTTTTGTCTGTGTTGCTTTCCCCATTTGATCATTTCGAGGATGATATCGCCAAAAGATCTGCAATAATCAGTAGAAGTATATTCGATGCTTACCGGAGTGTCATCAATCACCGTTCTTTTGATCAGTTGATTGGCCGTCATTTCTTTTAATTCTTTTGAAAGCATTCTTGTGGTAATGCCGGGTATACTTCTTTCGATGTCCCTGAACCTTTTATTACCGTTACAGATGGAATTGATGATCGGCAGTTTCCATTTGCCTCCAAGCACATAAAGTGTATCCTGTAAAGCCTGTATTTCTTCCTGCTGGTTGCGGGGATTAGACAATACTTCGGCAGCAATCTGATTTCTTTTTTCTGTTTCCATAACTGGTATACTCTGTGATACTACTTACAAAAGTATACCAATATTGCGGTATTTTTGCATCATTAATTTATTTTTTTATCATGAATAATTTAGAAGGAAAAAAAGCGCTGGTAACCGGCGGAAATAGCGGTATTGGTTATGCCACCGCAAAAGAATTACAAAAACAAGGTGCTGAGGTCATCATCACCGGAAGAAGAAACGACGCGGTTGAAAAAGCAGCTGCAGAACTTGGTGTTAAAGGCTTGGTGGCAGATCAGAGCCAAATCACCGCAATTGAGGGATTAGCTCACGAGGTAGAAAAAACCTTTGGCAAAATTGATATCCTATTTATTAATGCAGGTGTAGTAGAACAGAGCAGTATAGCAGATGCTACGGAAAAAACTTTTGATACGATTATGGGGGTGAACTTTAAAGGTGCCTATTTTACACTGAGCAAGTTTATACCATTGTTAAATGATGGAGGCTCAGTTGTGTTCCTATCTTCAAACACAGCCAGTATGGATTTACCAAATAGTTCGATCTATTCGTCGAGCAAGGCTGCATTAAATTCTATTATGCGCATTGCTGCAGTGGAATTAGCACCACGCCAGATCCGTGTGAACAGCGTTAGTCCGGGGCCAACAGCTACAGAAATTATGAATAAAAAAGGCCTTAATGAAGAACAGTTAGCTGCACTTAACCAATGGATGATTGACCGCATTCCGCTAAAAAAAATCGGGAAAGCAGAAGATGTAGGTAAAATGGTTACTTTTTTCTGCAGTGATGCTGCTAACTTTATTACAGGGTCAGAAATTGTAATGGACGGTGGAATGAGCCTTAAAGTGTAGTCCGAGGTCAATAATCGATTACTTCGCGGATGAAGGATTTGCGAAGTAATCATGAAACTTAATAGCAATCGACCATGCACTATAAAACTATTGGCTAATGAACCAGCTACTCTCCATTTGCATCACTACTCAATACACTGCTCATATAATCAAAAAAAGGTCGCATATCTTTGAAAGCCTGGGCCAATTGTTGAACGAAATTATCACTCAGTATGGTTTCGTCATTAAATCTTTTAATCAGTAGAAATTGCTTAAAACGTAAAAGATCGATATCAGGATGCCCGGCATCGAAACCTTTCGGTGTGGTTTTAAGTTGTTCTCCTGTTAAATTTCCAAAAGAAGCGATAAAATTTTTATCATTCAGGATGTCACGCAGCGGTTGTGCATCAAAGGCAATATCATCTCTGATTAATTTCAGGTCGGCAGGAGAAGGCCCCCAGAAGCCGCCCCCTACAAAAGTATTTCCCTTTTCGATATGAAAGTAATAACCACCACGCCTGCTTTTGCCTGCACGTTTAAAACTTCCGCTCCAATGGGTTTTATAGGGAGTTTTATCTGTCGAAAAACGCGTATCGCGATAAATGCGGTAGAGGCTTTTTTTACCAGAGAGGGTTTCGATTACATCATGCAGATTTAGCTCGGTTAATAAAGCTGAAGCAAAATCTTCTATATTGGCTTGCTCAGCAAGAAATTCAGTTTTACGCTCGTTAAACCACTCGCGGTTGTTGTTCTTTTTTAATTGTTCTAAAAAACCGATATTGGAACGGTGTATTTTTATAGGTGTAGCAGGCATGTAATGTGTTATTTATTTTTCAAATATAGTGGGAGGATAAAGGATATTTTCCATGGCTACGTAATAAATCTAATTATTTTTTCCACCATTTAAGGAATTTAAGAAACATATATGGTCTCAACCATTTTGTTTCCATCATCCATCTCTTACATTTTTATTTCACCACCTAAGATTACCTGATTTTACATATCTTTCAACATTACAATAGATTTGTTTTTTCCATCATCCATTTTACCTCTTAAATCATTCTATAACCTGTGAAGCACCTGAACTTTCGAACCTCACAATCGAACGCATTTCTCCCATCATTTTACTTCTTCAAGCTACCTAACTGCTATAATAAATAACCTTGGAAAAGGTAACAGTACAGTTCCGTCATCAAATATGTGGTATGCTTTTGAGAGTTCTTCTTCATATTTATTTATAAATTGTAATTGTTCGCTATCATTCAGCGCGTTTAAATAAGGTCGCAACCCGGTTCCTTTAAGCCATTCTACAATTGCTTTGGCACCACCTTGCAGGGGATGGAAATAAGTTGTACGCCAGATGTCTAGAGTGGTTACTTTATCTTTCAAATTTGTGTAATACCATTCGGCACCTTCCCGGGCAACCCGTTTCGAGGCTTTAAGCAATTTATCTTTCCATAAACCTTCTGCAGCAATCTCACGCATTAACCGATGTGTAGGTTCTTCAAAATTATCGGGCATTTGTACAGCAAGTGTACCTCCTTTATTTAACTTACTGATGAATTTTGGAAACAGGCTAACATGATCTGGCACCCATTGTAATACGGCATTGGCAAATATTAAATCGTAAAATTCGTTGTCGTTCCAATGTGTGATATCGGCCACATCAAACGCTACATCCGGCATACGCTTTTTGGCCGCAGCAATCATATCAGCCGAACTATCGATGCCACTAACTGTTGCTGCCGGAAATTTTGCCTGTAATAACTGCGTTGAATTTCCGGGACCACAGCCAATATCTATTGCTTTGTTTACACCATGGAGAGATATATGGCTTAAAAGATCTGTTATAGGGCGATTACGTTCATTTTCAAATTTAGTATACTGGCTTGCAGACCAGGCATCGGGCTGATTTATATTCATATTCTTGTATCCGGGGGTGTGGTATTTATTGCACAAAAGGTGTTCCAACTTGTTCCGCACCACTAAAAGGAACATATAACACCTGAGCTTTCAAACATTAAAACCTTGTAACAATCCAACTTTCCAACGATGAATCGTCAATCATTTCCGCTTACCCGCTTCTTTTCTTAAATTTGCAGTAATGATTTTATACAAGACGAATGAAGAAGTAGAACTGATGCAGATCAGCGCACTACTTGTAAGCGATACGCTGGCAGAAGTAGCCAAAATAATCAAGCCTGGCATTACAACATTACAAATTGACAAACTGGCCAATGAGTTTATACTCGCTAACGGTGCTGTTCCATCTTTTTATAACTACAATGGTTTTCCTTTTCATATTATTACTTCGGTTAACGATGTGGTGGTACATGGTTTCCCGAGTGATTATGAACTTGTTGATGGCGATATCATTTCTGTGGATGTAGGTACCATCAAAAATGGTTTCCATGGGGATCATGCTTATACTTTTATCATCGGCGAGGTGTCTCCTGAAATATTAAATCTTGTTAAAACCACAAAAGAATCACTTTTTGTAGGCATTAAGGAGGCTGTTGTAGGCAAACGCCTCGGTGATATTGGTTATGCCATCCAACATTATAACGAAAAACAGGGTTATGGCGTAGTAAGGGATCTGGTTGGGCATGGCCTTGGAAAAGACATGCACGAAGATCCGCAGGTGCCAAATTACGGCCGAAAAGGCACAGGAATGTTGTTAAAAGAAAACCTGGTGATGGCTATCGAACCAATGATTAATATGGGTAAAAAAGAAGTGTTTTTAGATAATGATGGCTGGACAATCAGAACGGCAGACGGTAGTCCATCGGTGCATTTTGAACATGATGTATGTGTTAAAAAAGGTGAGGCCCTAATTCTTTCTAATTACGCACCAATAGAAGAGGCAGAAAAGAAAAATATTAACCTGAATACTTCATATTACGCTTAATTGCAAAGTGCGAAATGCTGAATGCATCACGTATATAAAAATTAAAATATCTGATGGTTCATTCGTTATAGCTACGATGAACCATCAACCATTAATTACGCCTGACGCTTCTCGCCCACCTCTACACCAATACGGCATCGCTATCTTGCTCATCTCCTGCTAACAAAGCCTTAATTGTGCCCAAGGTCGATTCAGCAATTTCAGACAAAGCCTCTTGTGTAAAAAAAGCCTGATGCCCGGTAACCAAAACATTCGGGAAACTAATAAGTCGCTGAATATCGTCATCACCAATTATACTGCCGGAAAGGTCTTTAAAAAATAAATTTTCTTCCTGCTCATAAACATCAATTGCCAACGCCCCAACCTGCCCGGTTTTTAGCGCATCAATTACTTCACGTGTATGGATCAATCCTCCGCGGCTGGTGTTAATGAGTGTAACACCTTTTTTCATCGACGACAAGCTGGCCGCACCAATCAGATGATGGTTTTCAGGTGTAAGCGGGCAATGCAGCGAAATGATATCAGCATCTTTAATTACTTCATGAAAAGGAAGGTATTTTATACCCGCATTTCGCAATTGCTCATTCTCAAAAGGATCGTAAGCGAGTACGTTGCAACCAAAACCCAGCATAATTTTACAAAAGGCAGCACCTATTTTCCCGGTGCCGATTATCCCTGCTGTTTTGCCAAAAAGATTAAATCCCATTAAGCCAGAAAGCGAAAAATTCTGCTCACGAATACGGTTATATGCCTTATGTGTTTTACGGTTTAGTGTAAGCAGCATCGCCACTGCATGCTCGGCCACGGCTTGTGGTGAGTAAGCAGGAACGCGACAAACGCGGATTCCGTACTGCTTAGCTGCCTCTAAATCTACATTATTAAAACCTGCACAGCGTAGGGCAACGATTTTGACACCTTTTTGTGCCAAGATTTCAATTACCTCAGCTGTTAATTTATCATTTACAAACACACAAACAGCATCGGTTCCGGTTTTAATTGCGTCAACAATGTGAGGCCCTAAATGAGTTTCCCAAAATTCCAGCTCGAAATCGTAATCGTTGTTACAATTTTCAAAAAATTCACGGTCGTAGGGCTTCGCAGAAAAAAATACAATCTTCATTAAGGTAAAAATACGGATTAAATTGGTTGATTCGTCATTGGTTCATTAGCCATTGGTTAATTGGTCAATAGTTTGATGGTTCATAGCCATGTTCGTCAATTGCGAGGTGCAGCCCGGCCCGTTTTACAGAAAAGCAATCTTAATATTTTTGCCAGGCCTTAATTTTCTTAACTCCTTAATGGTCTTTAATTGGTTCATTAGCCATTGGTTCATTGGTTGATGGTTCATAGCCATGTTCGTCAATTGCAAGGTGCAGCTTGTTCCTTTTTACTGAAAAGCAATCTTAATACTTTTGCCAGATTTTAATTTTTTTAACTCCTTTATGGTCATTAATCGGTTCATTAGCCATTGGTTCATTGGTTGAATGGTCAATAGTTTGATGGTTCATAGCCATGTTCGTGAATTGCGAAGTGCAGACCGGCCCGTTTTACAGAAAAGCAATTTTAATACTGTTCATAAGCCTTAATTTTCTTAACTCCTTAATGGTCTTTAATTGGTTCATTAGCCATTGGTTCATTGGTTGATGGTTCATAGCCATGTTCGTCAATTGCAAGGTGCAGCTTGTTCCTTTTTACTGAAAAGCAATCTTAATACTTTTGCCAGATTTTAATTTTTTCAACTCCTTTATGGTCATTAATCGGTTCATTAGCCATTGGTTCATTGGTTGAATGGTCAATAGTTTGATGGTTCATAGCCATGTTCGTCAATTGCAAGGTGCAGCTCGGCCCGTTTTACAGAAAAGCAATCTTGATACTTTTGCCAGGCCTTAATTTTCTTAACTCCTTAATGGTCATTAATTGGTTCATTAGCCATTGCTTCATTGTTTGATGGTTCATAGCTATGTTCGTCAATTGTTTAAGGTACAAGCGATAAAACTACTCCAAACGCCATACGCTCAACTCCAAACTGACCCATTCTTTAATGTTTCCATTGTACAGCTCACATTATACATCCTTGGTAACATGTTGATTACGCTCCATGTGATTAGCCTGCTGCTCCGTATTTTTATAGCACACACAAATAATTCATGAGGGTATTTACTAAATCGATTTGCTTACTCCTGCTCTTTGCGGGTATTTTAACAAACAGTTATGCGCAAAACTACACTGTAAAAGGTATTGTTTTGGATACGGCCGGCCTGCCACTTCCTGGTGCTGTGGTACGGATTAAATCAGGCAATGATAGTGTGGGCACTTCTGCTAATCCCGACGGAACTTTTATATTAAGCAAAATTAAATCTAAACAGTTTACCCTTTCTGCTGCTTTTATTGGCTACGATACTTTTATTAAACAATATCTTATTGATAAAGGCACTGCCCTTAACATTACCGATATTAAATTAAAGCCATCTTCCAATACCCTTGAAAGCGTGGTAATTTCAGGCATCCCACCCATAAAAGTAAGCGAAGATACCGTGAGTTTTAATGCAAAAGCTTTTCCGGTAAGAGATGGCGATGCGGTGGATGAGGTACTAAAAAAATTGCCCGGAATTAAGGTAGATAAAGATGGCAATGTAACCAGTCAGGGAGCACCAGTAACCAAAATCCGGGTTAACGGAAAGGATTTTTTTGGAACAGATGTGGCCACGGCCATTAAAAATTTACCTGCCGACATCATCAAAAACCTTCAGATCATCGACGATTATGGCGATCAGGCGAAACTTACCGGCATCAAATCCGGCGAGCCAGAGAAGGTATTAAACCTCACCATTGAAGATGATAAAAAGAAGGGATATTTTGCCCGGGCCTCAGCTGGTGTTGGCAATTCAGATCGCTATAATACCAGTATAAGAGGAAATAGCATGAAGGGCGAAAGGCAGTTCTCTTTTGATGGAACTTCGGCCAATGCCAATATGCGAGGTGGCGGTGGCGACGGCATTAACACCAGAAACGCTTTAAGCCTTAATTATAAAAACGAATTTAGCACCAAACTTTCTGCAGACGCTGCGTACAATTTTAGCAACAACAAAAACAATACCATCAGCTCTACCTATACACAAAGTGTTTTACAGGATGCGAATCAAAACCCAATAAACCGCTTAGAAAATGCGAACAGCAATAACAGAAGCAATAATAATAACCATTGGTTTGGTGGCAATATCGAATACAAAATTGACACGATGAACTACCTGAAGATTTCGCCAAATTTCTCTTATAGCAATAATAGTGGAAACAGTGCCGGAGGATCGGATGTTACCCAGGATACACTTACTACAAACATACAAAGTACAAACTTTAATACTTCGAATAATATTAATGCACGAACCAATTTCTTTTTTAACCACAAGTTTGAGAAAAAGGGCCGCAACATTACTTCATGGGGAAGCATTAACTATTCGAACGGTGAAAACGACAGGGATTTGTACAACATGTATATTAATACACATAACAAAGCGGCAGATTCTGTTTTGCAAAACCAGCTGAATAACCAGGATAGCCGAAATTTCGGACTTAATGCAGGCGTTTCTTACATGGAACCGATCTGGAAACAAACTTTTCTGGAAGTAAATTATAACTGGAACCGTTCATCTACAAACAATTCGCGTGATGTTTATGATGTAGCGGGCGAAAACCAGACGCTTAACACTAATTTAAGCAATATTTATGATTACCAGTTTATTACCAATAAAGTTGGACTAAATTACAGGTATATAGGCGAGAAACTGAATTATACACTCGGCCTTAATGCACAACCGGCAATATTATGTGGCGAAAACCTGAGCAACAATATTCAAACGGTTAACCGAACTTTTAACCTTATTCCTTCGGGCCGTTTTTCTTATAAATTTTCCAATCAGGAATCTTTTGACATCAACTATTGGGGAAGAAATAATCAGCCAGGATTTTTGCAGTTACAGCCAATATCCGATAATTCGAATCTTCAGAATATAGTTACCGGAAACCCAAACCTGAAACCTGAATTTATCCAGAGTGTTAATGCACATTATAAACAAGCCGATTGGAATGCGGGAAAAGTAATTCAGGCGAATTTCAAATATGAACGTACAAACGACAGGATTGTGACCACTAAACAACGTGTGCCCGGTACGGTTAACCAGCTTACCAGCTACATCAACGCAGATGGTTATTATACCCTTCAGGGCGATTATAACATTAGTAAACCTTTATCACCCGAACGGAAATTTACCCTTGGCTACTCCGGTTCCGGTCAGCTGAACAACAACATTACCTTTACGGATGATAGCCGGATTGAAGCGAAAAACATATCGTGGCGCCAGGAACTGGAGTTTCGGGTAGATTTAAAGGATATTGTAAACTTTGAGGTAGAAACTTCCTATTCACAAAACCTCACCAACTACTCAGGAGATAGTTTTGCCGATCGACAATCAAACCGTTTTGAGTGTGGTATAGAAGGCCGTAATTACTTTTTTAAAGACCTTACGGTAGGTTACGATTTCACTAAACAGGTTAACTCTGGTTTTGATAATGGAGCTGTACGAAATCCAACCCTGTTGCGCCTATCAATGGAATATAAGTTTATGAAAAACGATATGGCTGCCATCCGCGTGGAAGGATTTGACCTTTTTGATCAGAACTCGGGTATTTCGAGGGATGTGTTCGACAATATGATTGTAGATAAACAGGTAAACAGACTGGGCCGCTATTTTATGTTATCGTTGATTTATCGGGTACGTAAATTTGGTGGTTAAGGTGCTTTTTTTTACCACAGAGAGCATAGAGAGAAGGCACTGAGCACACAGAGGAAGGGAAAAGCGCAATTTAACAGATCCAATAAAATGATCGTCATAGCAATGGCGATTCCTCCAGACCAATAAACCGCATTAAAACCTTCTGTCATTCATATTGATTTTTATAAAATAAATTATCCCTCAGGATGAGAAATCTAGCAGAAGGATGCTAAGTAAAATATGCTGTGTGCTTTCCGTGGCCAAAAGTTAAGAAGAGATCTATAAGTGATATTCAACTCATAGATCTCTCCACTGCGGTCGGGAAGACGAAACGAGCAATCAAAGTTAACTGTCACTTATCTCCACACGCCTTGTCCATCATCCATCCCCCATCTTTCCTCCTCCATCCCTTACGGGTTTCTTAAATAAATATTACCGTATGATGAACTCAAATCGTAGTTTGGTCCAACACCGGGAGTGGCTGTTAAAGAAGTAAAGAAATTTTCTTCTCTCATTTCGGTCGGTTTAAGCACTAAATTGGTATAGATCTTTCCATAACGGTTAGTCAGCTTGATCTTGCCTATCGAATTTTGATTAATACTGGCATCAATCCCTCCATACTTTGCATCTACCTTTATTGGCCCTTTAAAGTCTTTAATTTCTACAATACCGTATACAGAACTTACATCTGCGCTGATATTTGCCGGGAGTTTAATGTTGATGGTAATTTCGATATCCTTAGTTTGATAGGTTGATATTTTGGTGCCACTTTTTTCTTTAAGATAAGCATCAAGATCAGCCTTTGAGTTTAAACGTGTTTTAATACCATTTTCTTTCACATAATAAGATTCAGGGATTTCGTCCATATCGAGTTTATTCTGAATGGTAATGGTTCCGTCTGCACTGCTTTGCTCGATTGTAAAGGCAGCATCATTTTCACCATTGTTTATTTTTACCGAAGCTTCTATAGCAATTTCATTTTTATCCCAGCTGGAAATGTGTACTACCTTTGGATAATCGAAGCGGAGTACCACTACATCGCCTTTTTTTACCGGGTAGGTTTTGTTGATTTTGGTTTGCGAAAAGGCAATACCCGGCACCATGGCCACCAGAAGCCAATATAATATGGTTTTCATAAAAATTAATTTATTGCCATTGCCACTGAAAGCGGGCTTTAGGCAGATGAAGGGAAAAACCCAGAGTTTACGATTATTTCTCTCTTAGGTACACATTTTTATAACGTGAGGTCAAAATCAGGTCAGCACCACCGCCATTAATTTTACCTTTAATATTTTCAGCATTGCGGCTGCTACTGCTGTATTCAAAACCATCTCCACTGGCACCCGAGGTTAAAGTATTTACTGATTGACCTGAACGGATCATGGTTACCTGGCCGCCACCATTTGCATTGCCATTTAAAGAAGTAAGCCCGCCGCGCTCTGTTTTTTCTGATTTATCGATGGTTATTTTTAAACCCTCTGCAGCATAAAGTTTGCCATAACTGGTGCCCAACTCTACATTTGCTTTTGTAGCAGCAGGAAGTGATACATCTACATAACCATATACCGAAACAATAGATACAGGGCCCTTAATGGCTTCAGTAAAAATAGCATCAACCGAACCATAAAGTGTTTTAATGTTCATTGGTCCGCTATTATTTTCGAGCTTTATTTTATTGTAACTTGTAGAAACCTCTATCTCGCTTTTAAGATTTTTTAAGATGATTTCGTTCTGATATACATTGCTTTTGTTGACGAAAACTACTTTAATGTTTTGAGGCACTTTAATGGTTAATATACCTTTCATTTCCCTGTTTACGGTATTAACATTAATTTCGCCTCCTTTTTCAGCAACATCCAAACCTAGGCCTGTATTATCGTTAAAGCCCGATCCGCTAATGGCACGGAGTCCTTTTGCGCGTTCATCCTCCACTTCAGTTTCCCCTTTTGGTATAGAAAAAATAATTTCATTCCCGCTATAACCTTCTACTATTGCGCCTGGTATATTCAGGTTGAGCTGCCCTGAGTTTTTGTTTAATTTGTATTCTTTCTGTGCCGATGCCGATACCGTGATGGCAAGCAGAGAAAAAAGAATGATAAATTGCTTTTTCATAACTGTTATTCTTGTTTGTTTATTTATAGTTTATCTTGATTTAATAATGCACTGTAAGCCTCATCGCGTACTGCGGCAAAAGTTTCGGGGTTATTGGCCAGTGCATAAAGTTTTTCACCGATTGCTGCATTCTTCATTTTACCTAAAAAGCTAACCAGGCCAAGCTGTACCATAGGATCGTCTTGTTTGTTAAGCGAACTGATGAGCAATGCAGACGCATATTTATCGGCACTGTACTTTTGCAGCACATTTAAGGCAGCCAATCGTACGTTTGTATTACCATCGTGATTAAGCGTTTTCGATAACATATCCAGCGTTTTATTATTGATCTGGTTTGTTTTTTCGATTTTTAATATCGCCAGCAACCTGATACTTGCTGAACTGCTATCTTTTAAATCCACGTATTCTTCATCTTTATGGCTGATAGGCTGAATCTGTTTTTTTACGGTTTCAAGCTGATTTTTTGCCGTTTTATTTACTTCAGTAGCCTGTGGAGGTAAAATATCCTTAGGTATAACTTTGTTTTCTTTTCCAGATGGTTTGCGTTGCAAAGTGGCAGTACTTTCATTGGGGATTAAAAGTACATCGCGTTCGGTATGCGGATAAAAAAATGTCAATACAATTCCCGCTATCAGCACAATTGATGCGGCAACCAGCCATTTAGCCCTGTTAAAAAACTTTATGGTTTTAACGTTTGGCTGTTCAGACTGCCCCTGCGTTTGTTTAAAACGGGCCATATCAAAAGCCGGTGCGTCGAGATGATCGAATTCCTCCCGGTGCTGGTCCACAAAATCCTTTATCTGATCATTCATAATAACATTTGTCTTTTAGTGATAGTAAAACACGTTTTTTTGCCCGGTGATACTGCGTTCTAACCGTACTGGCAGAAAGTCCGAGCATCGCAGCGATTTCTTCATGTGTCATTTTTTCAAAAACATATAAATTTAAAATCGTTTTATAACCTGATGAAAGTTCTTCGATACTCTTTTTCACATCCTCTACCCTGCAATCAAAAATTTCAACTTCATCATTATCAATTACTCCTTCGTCTTCAATATCCATTTCGCCCAGGTCTGAAAAAGTTATTTTCCTTTTCCTTAAGTGAGAAATAGAACGGTTTATGGCCATCCGTCTTACCCAAGCCTCGAAACTTAGTACTCCCTTTAATTTACTCATATCGCTAAACACGGTACAGAAAATATCCTGCAGAATATCCTCAGCTTCGCCTGTATGACTTATAATCCGGCTGATCGAATTATAAACCTTTCTGGCATAACGGTTGTAAAGTCCGGTATAGCCCGCATCCCTACCTTCAAGGCAGAGTAGAATTAAATCCTGATCGGTTATCTGTTCAGCAGTGCGCAATGTTGAGCTTTTAATTTATCTGTATTAATACGTTTCTATTCTCTAGTCGCAGCATGTACAATAGTGTTGCATCTATTTTTAAAAAAATAAAAAAAAACATAAAGATGAAGTAAATCTAATCAAACAATCGGGCAAAAAACTAATTTTTAAACCTGTTGAGCACCATTCAACCAATGAACCAATGGCTAATGAACCAATTAATGACCATTAAGGAGTTAAGAAAATTAAGGCCTGGCAAAAGTATTAAAATTGCTTTTCTGTAAAACGGACCGGGCTGCACCTCGCAATTCACGAACATGGCTATGAACCATCAAACTATCGACCATTTAACCAATGAACCAATGGCTAATGAACCAATTAATGACCATTAAGGAGTTAAGAAAATTAAGGCCTGGCAAAAGTATTAAAATTGTTTTTCTGTAAAACGGGCCGGGCTGCACCTCGCCATTGACAAACATGGCTATGAACCATCAAACTATTGACCATTTAACCAAATTAACCGATTAACCAATTAGTGACCAATCAAAGCTTTTTATTATGTTTACGCTTACATTCATAAATAATGACAATTAAAAAAATACTCTTAGGCAATTTATTGCTTGTACTACCCTTTCTTTCTTTTGCGCAAGAAAAAACCAGTAGCGGAACTTTTTCAGTTTCACCCGCTTTCGAGCTGTTAAGATCTACGCACAGTAACCTTTTCTATGCACCATCAATAAAAGTAAATTACCTGTTTACCAACGGATTAGAACCTGGATTCGGGTTAGAATATGCTACCACTTCCATTCATCATGATAATGGCTATGTATTATACAAACTAAAGTTTTTACCGGTATATGGTAACTTAAAATACAACTTTAAAACCACTAAAAAGATCAGGCCATATGTAGAAACTTCGTTGGGTATATCTTTTAATAAATACGATATTGCAGAAGATCCTACACCAGAAATTAAAAGTAAGGTAAGCGAAAAAGGTTTTTATGTTTACACCGGTTTTGGTGCGAAATATGGCATTACACCAAAATTAAACACCTTCCTTGCAGTTGGTTTAAAAGGATATAAAATGAGTACAAACGACCTGGATATTAACCCACATGGACTATCTTTTATGCTGGGTTTTACATTTTTATAAAACATGAGAAGGATCGTTCTTTTACTTTTACTGGCAACCGCTTTAAGCAGTTGTGCATTGTTTAAAAGGGCCAGGGTGCACGAAAACAAGGCAATTGAAGGTAAAGAATTTAACCTGCCTGTTTTTTTATATCCTGCTAAAGATCCACAGGCAAAAAAACTACTTATCTTTCTTTCGGGCGATGGTGGCTGGGTAAAATTTGAAGATGAGCTTTCGTTAAAATTTGCAGAAAGTGGCTTCCATACCATTGGTATTAATTCGAGAGATTATTTTTGGGAACAAAAAACACCTGAGCAAACCGAAAAAGATGTTGCTCAGTTAATCCGTAAATACGCCTTTAAATACAAAACCCGTGAAATTTATTTATGTGGTTATTCTTTTGGAGCAGATGTGGTGCCATTTATTTACAACAGGCTTCCATATCGCGCTAAAAGGCATGTTAGGGCTTTAGAAATGCTTTCTCCTTATGCTACTACTTCATTTAAGGTTCATTTTGGCGACCTGACAAACTTATCGGGCGATAATTACCCTCATAAAGTCGATCTCGAAATTAAAAAAATAAGCATTCCTGTTTTTTGTTTTTATGGAGAAGAGGAAACGGATAAACCTTTAAAAAACATCAATCAAAAAAACGTGGTGATCGACAGTATTCCCGGCAACCACCATTACCAAACTGCTGCATACCACAACATCATAGCAGTATTGAAATAGCATTAAATGATTTATAAAATTTCTCTTTTTTCTGCCTTATTATTTTGCATCCTTTTTACCCGGGCCCAGGATATCACAAAACTTCCTTTAACGGTAAAGGCAAAACCGACTGCCAAAAGTATTATTTTTTACCTGAGTGGTGATGGTGGGATGAACAGTTTTTCGCAAGACCTGATACAAGCGTTAAATGATAAAAACTATGCCCTTGTTGCTTTAGACAGTAGAAAGTATTTCTGGGATCAGAAAACGCCCGATAAACTGGCACAAGACTTAAATGCCGTTATTGCATCGTACTTAAAAAGCTGGGATAAAGATGAATTTTCTATTTTAGGTTATTCTTTTGGCGCAGATGCTGCTTTATTTTTAACACCCCGATTAGCAAAAGATCTGCAGCCAAAATTAAGATCAACGATACTGCTATCGCCGTCAAACTCAACCGATTTCATCATTCACTTAACTGATATGATGGGTTTTGGCAGTAAAGATGCCAAATACAAAGTATTGCCCGAAATCAACAAAATCAGCAGCAAACTTCTGTTCATTTTTGGCGAGGATGAAAATAGTGAGTTATACAAAGCAATTCCAGATAAGAAAAATATAAACAAAAGCCTTATCCCGGGATCGCACAAATTTAATAACGACATAAAAAAAGTAGTTACTTCAATTCAGGCTGAGCTGTAATTAACTGCCTTCCGAAATTCTTTTTAAAGCATTCGGAACCTGTAATAAATGGTAATGGTGACTATAAATCAGGTATTTTTTGTTCCACGAAGGGTAGAATTTTTCTTTATATTTTCTCAGTCCTTTAAACTGTGCAAAAGCTTTCAGGTTATCGTAAGCATATTTAATCGTTTTTTGAGTAAAGTCTTCGCCATTTATTCCCGATAGTGGCGCTAAGCCCATATTTACACTTTTAAAGCCTTCATCTTTAAGATATAGAAAAGTTTTGGCCAGCAACATATCCAGTACACCGTTTGGTGCATCTTTTTCCTTCCTGATGAGGTCGTAAGTAGCCTCTCCAGGTGCATAATCAGGCACCAGATTTAAAAAAGCATAAACTTTTTCTTCTGCATCTTCAATGGTTAAAATCGTTTGGTTTTTCAATATGGTTTTATCAAAAACGCCTTGGGTAAAAGCAACTTCTTTTTGATCAAGATCTCTCAGCCAGTTATCAGAAACGGTTTGGAGTTTTTGTAAAAGCCCTTCTTTTTGCTGTTCCTTATATACTTTAAAAATAAATCCCTCACTGCTCAACCGGTTTATAGCACTTCTGGTGGTTTTCATCTTCCCGCCGTCGATGGTAAAAGTGGTTAGGTCTAATACTGCTTCTTCGCCTATCGGGATAAACTTTTTACCAATAGATTTATATAAATCCAACGATTCGTGTGGTACCCGGTAATAAGCTGCGATAAATCCGGTTTCCCTGCACCTTTCTTCAAATTTGTTGATCATGGCTATCTTTTCCCCATCGCTGGCAGCAACAGGATCTTCAAGTACCAGGGCAAAGTGCCGCGTAATTTTAAAACTGATAAATGCGGTTCTACCTTCATTAAAATAGATAAATTTATCCGGATAGGTTTTAAAATAATCGAGTGCAGAGTTTCCTTTTTCCTTAAGCAGCTGTTCGGCTTCTATAAAATCTTCGGGACTATTATAAGGTTTGAAAAAGTATGGTTTAAGCAAGCTAAAAACAATAAAAAGAATCACCAAACCACTGGCTGCATAAATAGACTGTTCGAAATGGCTGCCAAATTTGGTAAGTGGGTTTAATGCCTTATCATCAATGAAGAAAATCACCTTTAAAACGGCCATCACCGAATCAACAAACTTAAATTCTATGCCAAAATGCCTTTTCTCCATAAAATAGAAACCCAGCACCCCATACACAAAAACAGCAGCAATGGCATATAAATATACCCAGTAACTCACCCTTACAAATTTTGGATGCGGCTTTAGCTTATAATTATCGCGGGTATAAAACAGTGATGAACCTGCAATTAGTGCCAATATAGCCTCTTCATAATCTGCAGCCTTTAACAAATGGCCCAAAATAGAAAACAGGGTGAGCGAAATGGCCACATACCAGGCCCGTTTTGATCCCTGTAACAAAAATATACTCACCATTACTAAAATGAGACCAAAAATGAGCACCAGTGCATTACTGGTTACAATCAGGTCTTCGGGTAAAATATCCCTTACCAGCCTAAGCCTGGTTGGGATAGATGGTGTGATGGAAGAAATTATATTTACCACTCCTAGAATTAAAATGATAAAAGCGGGTAGTACGCGCAGAATAATGCTATCTTTTTTGAGGATAAAACTAATAATACCTGCAATTAAAGGCAGCCAAAATTCAAAGAACCTGAACATCAGTGTGATCGTTGCCGCAGCAATAAGCGGAAAACCAAACTGCCCGAGGATAAAGGTAAGAGATACTTCAATGGTACCTAATCCCCTTAAAAACGGTGAAGCAATAAGCAGGATTACCATCACAATATACCCAACAATTGCCGCCGGGATACTGGCCTGAAAACCAAGTGCGAGCATACAGATGTACAAATGCAGGATGCCGATAAACTCAATAGCGATAGAAACCAGCAGTGTGAGCCAAAACTGTTTCCTGCTGATGTGTTCTTCGATCATATCATCAAAAACAGTAACCAATGACGGCCTGATCTTCGAAATATATTGATAGGCCCAGCCTTTTTTTGAGATGGAATAAATACTGATAAAAAGGAAAACGGTTAAGAGTAACAGGAATACAAAACTGATAATTTCTACTTGTCCCAACCGGGTTGATAACAGCGCAATGCCCAATACCGGAATGGCCACCACTACTACCGAAAGGATGCCACAAAATGCAAATAAGGTGGATGACAAGTGAATTTTGGACTTAGAAATACCTTTTTCTTCAATTTCTCTTGTAAAAAATATGAGCGACGAAAAGCCACCTGCGGGCAGAAAAACGCTGATGAGGTTGCGTTTTAAAAATAGTTTTATGGCGTTGCCCAGCGAAACATCAACATTTAGGGCTTTAAAACTATGCACATACATTTGCCCCTGCGCAACAATATAAACAACAGTAAGTAAAATACCCAGCACAACATAAAGCGGTACAGCCGTATCCAATTGCCTGGTAATCTGTATTACCTCTACATGTTGGTTGCGAATAAAGAACACAGCCATCCCCAACATAAAAACTGCCAGGAAAAATTGCCAGAAAAACTTGTTATATACGAGGTTGGATAGAAATGACTTTGCTTTGTGCATAAAAATATAGCTGTTTACCCGATCTTAAAGAAAGGGCAAAACATCTGTTGTAGGATGATCAATAATTAGTTCAGTCTAAAAATAGGAACATTTTAACGAATTAACCGACTAAGTGGAAAAATAAGTACAGAATGCAACAAAACAAGTCTGCCCTCACCTACAATTCATTAAAATCATTAAATAATTTACTTTATTTGCGCCATGAAAAAAATGCTGCTGGCTGCAATATGTTCATTCATGATGCTTCAGTGTACCGCCCAAATCAAACTGATTAAGAAATTACTGTCAAACGAGAAAGATACCACGCGGAAATCTAGCTTTATGCCCATTCCGGTGCTTGGCTATACGCAGGAAACTGGTTTTCAATTTGGAACGGGTGCATTATTTTCATTTTATGCCGACCATACGGATACGACTAACCGAAGTTCAAATTTTTCGGGAACAGCTTCTTACTCAACCAAAAAAACCTACAATTTCAGCATTTTGGGCGATGCCTGGAGCAAAGGCAATATTTACCACGCCATTGCCGAAATACGATTTAGAAAGATGCCTTTTAATTTTTATGGTATTGGCAATCGCACCAGAAAGGCAGATGAAGATAAACTGCAACAACAGGATTTTAAGATAAAACTCGATCTGGAAAGAACATTTATTAAGAATTTTTATTCGGGAGTTTCTTTAGGGTATGAAAATTATGTTTTTGATGACCGATCGCCAGACAAGATTTTTACCCAACGGCCCGAAATACAAGGAAAAAGAGGTGGAAAAGTTATCTTTTTAGGTCTTTCGCAAATTTATGATACCCGAAATTCGAATAATTACCCTACTAAAGGTTTTTTTGGCAGGGTAACTTATCAATATGCGCCTGATTTTTTTGGCGGTACAAATTTTACCGGAAGCCAGTTTGGGGCAAACATCCGTAACTTTTGGGATTTGGGCGGAAAGTTTGTACTCGGTGCACAAGGAATTTATCAGGGCTTACAAAGCGACCACTCTCCTTTTTACATTTTGCCGCAATTGGGTAACGACGAAATGATGCGTGGTTACTACTCGGGCAGGTACCGTGACCGGAACTTGCTGGCCATGCAAACGGAATTGCGTTACCGACTGAACAACCGTTTTGGTGCAGTAATATTTGCAGGAGCCGGCACCGTTTGGGGCCGTACCACATTTGCAATGGATAATTTCAAACCTGATTTGGGTGCTGGTTTAAGGTACTTTTTTGATCCTGCAAAAGGTTTAAGCGTAAGGATGGATTACGGTATAGGTACAAAAGTGAAAAGCGAAGAAAGACAGCGTGGTTTTTACATCAGTTTAGGAGAGGCATTTTAACCACATTATAAAAACTCCGTAAAATCCATTTCCTCAAACTGTTCACCTCCGTATTCGCCTTCAATGGCATAATCGTACTCCAGTTTAAATTCTATAATTTTGATATCATCGAGATCATAAGCAATAGGAAAAAATGGTCCGCCGGGTTCATCATGCAGTTCAAAATCTCCCTGTAATATGCCACAGTGTTTACAGGTATTGGCCCAGTAAGAAAACTGAATCGCTTTAGAAAAACTATATTTAAACTGAGGGTGTACTTTTTTTAAATGTTCCATTGCAGGAAGATCAGCGCTTTGCAGGTAACTGAACAAGGTTGGATTTTCTCCTTTAACCCAGGCCACTTCCCCACCATCCGGATCATCGTCATCCATTTGTTCTAAATGATAATAATTTACGGCGGCCGGAGCCATAACACGTGTTTTCTGGCCACATTTCCAGCAGATTCTGGTGGCTTGGGCCAGTAAATAGGGTTTTCGGACAATGCAATCTAAACGTCCTGCCGGAACCCATTTTGCAAAACGGTTTACATCTGTAATGTGATCGGGAATAACCCATTTTTTGATTTCGGTGAGCCAGTACGCCCCGAGTGCTTTAGCCTCGTCTTTATCAGTAAAAGGAACGTTAAGGATATAAGGCATGGTTTTGTTTAAGCTTGCAGCACGAAAATAATTAAAATTTGGTTATTACTAAGCAGGATTTTAACCGCAAAGGCAGGTATTTAATTAATTCCATCATCCATCTTACATTTTCCATCTAAAAGATGCTTTGGCTACCCTCAGGATGACAATCCGCGAGAAATTAACTAAGGACTAAAGACTCTGGACTAACCTTTTCCATCTCCTCCCTGGCCTGTACAACAAAATATTTTGGACCATGAAACAAAACAACAATCCTGATTAAGCCCCACCTTTGTGGTATAAAAATAGAAAACATGAAAAAGACGATATTAATAACAGGTGCATCATCAGGTATTGGAAAAACAAGTGCAAAACATTTTGCAGCTCATGGCTGGAATGTAATTGCCACCATGCGTAATCCTGAAAAAGAACAGGATTTAAACAATCAGGAAAACATTTTCATTACCCGGCTTGATGTACAAAAACAAGAAACCATTCAAGCTGCCATACAGCAGGGAATAGAAAAATTTGGCCATATTGATGTATTGGTAAACAACGCAGGTTATGGCGAATTTGGAATTTTCGAAACCACTCCTGAAGATCAGGTAAAAACCCAGTTCGATATTAATGTTTTTGGGGTTATGGATACCATCAGGGCAATTCTCCCGCACTTCAGGGCAAAAAAATCTGGCATGATCATTAACATCAGCTCCGGGGCGGGTAAATTTACATTACCATTAATTTCCCTTTACTCCGCATCAAAATTTGCATTAGAAGGTTTCTCAGAATCTTTATCGTTCGAACTGGCCGACCTTAACATCGGGGTAAAAATTGTAGAACCAGGTGGTACTACTACAAACTTTGGAGCAGTAAGTGGCGAAAAATTTGCGGCTAAACCGGTAATTGAAGATTACAATCATTTTATTGGTGCAGCAGGACAACTTTTCGCCAGTTTATCGGGCCAACAACTGGCAACGGCAGAAGCAGTTGCATCGGTGATTTATGAAGCCGCAACTGATGGAAAGGATACTTTGAGGTATGTGATAGGCAATGAGGATTTTAACCAACGTATGGCAAACCGACACTCTTTACCAGATCAGGAATATGTAGATTTGATTAAAGAAAGTTATAAAAAGTATCTTTAAGTGCAATTTAAAGATTAATTAATATAGGTAAAGTCATTGCGATTTACAAAGCAATCTTAAAGCACACGCTACAAGCGATCGTTGTAAGATTGCTTTGTCGGCTGAAAAAGCCTCCGCGAAATGACGATCATTTAGGAAAACAACAGTATGAACGAATCCATGGCCAGTTCCTGCCACTACCAGCCTAGTATTTCGGCTGAGCAGTTTATTCCGGAACACATCTTTATTTACATTGTTGCTGGCTCCATTTCATTTTACGACGGGAATAAGGAATATCATTTAAAAGATGGTGATTATTGTTTTGCAAAGCGGAACAGCCTGGCCAGGTATTTTAAAAAAGGTCCGGAGGGTGGTGATTTCAAAACCGTTTCTACTTTTTTGAACCAGGATTTTTTAAAAACTTTTCAAAAAGAATATGCATATGATGATGAAATTTCTACCGTTAACAGCGTCATTATCCCCTTGGAGCCCAATCCATTGTTTCAAAATTATGTACAATCAGTAAGTCCTTATATCAATAGCACAGATACAGAAAGTATCGAATTAATGTTCCTGAAGAAAAAAGAACTGGTGCTGTTGTTGCTAAAAACCCAACCGGAACTCCGGAATGTGATTTTCGATTTCAGTGATCCGGGGAAAATCGACCTGGAATCTTTCATGAACAGGAATTTCAAATTCAATGTCAGCATTGAGCGTTTTGCTTACCTTACCGGAAGAAGCCTTTCGGGTTTTAAACGCGATTTCGAGAAAACTTTTAAGGATGCACCCAGACGCTGGCTTATCCAAAAACGGTTGCAGGAAGCACATTTCCTCATCCAAAAGAAAAAACAAAAACCTACTGAAGTTTATCTTCAGGTAGGTTTCGAAGATCTTTCTCATTTTTCTTTTGCTTTTAAAAAGACGTTTGGTGTGGCGCCATCTGCACTTTTAAAATAGTAACTATCTCCTGAAGTAGTATAAAAACGTATCAATACAAAACCGCATCTCTCCTATTTTCTATTATATTGAAGCAGTAACAGGTAAAACATTGTATTTCCGCTAATAATTTATATTTTAGGCCATTCAATAAACCTAACTAAACTTCACATCCCATGCCCATACTCCCGGAAAGCGGTTCAATGGCGAGTACTCCTGAAATAAAGGGTAAGGCATTTGAACAAGCTTTTGAAAAATACTGGGCACAACTTTACCATCATGCGCTGCGTAAGCTCAACGATCAGGAAATGGCCGAAGATCTGATACAGGAGTGTTTTGTAGTGTTGTGGAATAATGCAGAAATGCTCGACCGCGAAAACGAACTTCAAAGTTACCTCTATGGCATACTGCGCCACAAAATACTCGATGTTTTCAGGAAAGATGAAGTGCGTTTGCGTTATGCAGATGGTTTTGCTAAAAAACCTCAAAATTATGCCCTTGCGCCAGATGAGGAATTGATTGCCGGCGAATTGCAAAAAATTATAGATGATGAGTTATCTTTAATGCCGCCCCGCATGGTAGAAATTTACCACCTTAAACGCGAACTCAGGTTATCGGTATCACAAATTGCCGAAAAACTTGGCATATCTGAACAAACGGTTAAAAACCAGAGTTACCGGGCAGCAGAAAGGCTTAAACAACGTATTATGGCCTACGATTCTTCTTTACTCATGCTCGGAATTTCTATGCTTTTGCGCATAAAAGCTTAACTTTTCATTTATACCTTTCTTTTGCTTCAAAATAAGAAGCTAAAACGAATAAATTCCACCGCTCAACAGCAAAAAACAGCAATTTTCGTATATATTTTTATTTTTTTCTCTTTTTTTATAAAAAAAATAAAAAACAGCGTGGTACTTTTTTATAGGATAAACGATATACTCTAAAACCTATAGAAAAATATAACGTGCAACAACAACTCATTCAAAAATACCTCGAAGGATCGGCAACCGAAGAGGAGCGCCTGGAGGTCGAACTCTGGTACGCTTCCGTCCAGGTCCCTTACCATCAGGAGCAGCATAATGATGCGGTACAATCGCGTATTTATGCTAAAACCCGCGAAAGTATTGGTATGGCCACTCCAATTCGTAAACTGAGGTGGTTTAACCCTGCAATCCTCAGCGCTGCTGCTGCCATTTTGCTGATAACAGGTGCTGTATTTGTGGTGTTTAACAACGGGAAGCAAATGGAAAGGAATGCTATACTAACAAACGATATTGCCCCGGGCGGCGATCAGGCTGTGCTTACCCTGGCAGATGGCCGGCACATTTCGCTGGATACGGCAACAGACGGAAAACTGGCAGGGCTACAGATCAGTAAAAAGAAAGGGCTGATTATTTACACGCCTTCAAATATAAATGCTTCGCCGGGCAGGTACAATACACTTGCTACACCGAAAGGTGCAAAATATGAACTGATTTTACCCGATGGATCGCATGTATGGCTTAATGCACTTTCGAGCATCAGGTATCCTGAAGCATTTAGTACCAGCCAGCGCAGTGTAGAGGTACAGGGTGAGGCTTATTTCGAAGTTGCCCATCAGAAAACGTCAGACGGAAAATCGCGTGTTCCCTTTGTTGTATACGCAGGTGATGAACAGATTGAAGTATTAGGCACCCACTTTAACGTGCATTATTATAAAGGCGACCCCATGCAGCTAACCACTTTACTGGAGGGTGCCGTAAAAGTTTCATCGCACGGAAAATCGGTTTCGTTATTACCTGGCGAAGCGGCCGGAACAGAAAACAACGCACAGCAGATCCAAAAATTTACCAGCGTAAATACCGGGCTTGCAGTGGCATGGAAAAATGGTGAGTTCCAGTTTGAAGAGGCCAGCGTACCCGAAATTTTAAACCAGGTGGCCCGCTGGTATGATGTAGAAGTGATTTACCAGGGCGATATCCCACAGGAGCACTTTAGCGGCAAGGTATCACGGGAAGAAAACCTCACACAAGTATTAGAAATCCTAAAACGGGGCGGAATCCGCTTTAAAATAAATGAACGTAAAATAATCGTCTATTAGAAAAGAATAACAGCAACAACACCTCAAAATTCAGGCTGGCCAGGCCAGTGCCGGATTAAAGCTTGTTTGACTAAAAAGCCGGAATGTGCGTCAACACATCCCGGATAATATGGTCAGGCATTGTACTTAAAAATCGACTAATTTTCTTATAACCATCAACCCAACCAAACAAAAGTATGCAAATTTCTACTTTGTATCAACCGTGGTATGCGCTACCCAAACGCTGCCATAAACTATCGAAGATAATGAAGATATTCACACTGATCATGCTCGTATGCTGTGTACAGGTAAGTGCCACCGTATACAGTCAGAACATCAGTATCTCTGAAAAAAACATCAGCATCGAAAACCTGCTGGAAAAGCTTGAAAAACAGAGTGGCCATACCTTTTTTTACAATTCAGGACTTTTTAAAAATTATCCGCTGATTAAGGTTACTTTAAAAGATGTTCCTTTAAAAGAAGCATTGGCGAGGATTTTATCCAGTTCGGACCTCGATTATTATGTAGTGAATAAAACCGTGGTGATTACTAAGGCCCTGCCTAAAACACAGGTTGAAGTTAGCGGAATTAAAGCGCCGATTGTGATTACAGGTAAAATTGCGACAAAAGATGGCAGCCCCATACCTGGCGTAACCATCACAGCAAAGGGCACAGGGCCTAAGCAAGTGTGGATTTCGGATATAAAAGGTACTTATCGTGCTGTACTTTTAGAAGGAAATACCAGTCTGGTGTTCAGTTATCTTGGCTATCTGAGTAAAGAAGTCAAAATTACGGCAAACCGGGTAATGGATATTACCCTCGAAGAAAATAACAGCCAGCTCGATCAGGTACAGGTATTGGCCTATACCACCACTTCTAAAAGATTAAGTACAGGCAACTCTTACACCATTACCAGCGAAGAACTGGCTAAAAGCCCTGTGCCTAATGTATTACAGATGATCCAGAATAAAGTTCCGGGTTTACAGATTATACAGAATACGGGGCAGGTTGGCGGATCGTTTAATGTAAAAATCCGTGGCATTAACGGTTTCAACAATGTAGATCCTTTATATATTGTTGATGGCGTGCCCTACCCTGCAGGTGGTACCAATTTTAACCCTAACGGAACTTCAGGCGGATTGCCTACTTTAAGCAATAACCGTGGTACAGGCACGCTTGCACAACAAGGTGGAAATGCATTAAACTACCTTAACCCTGAAGATATTGAAAGCATCGACGTATTAAAAGATGCAGATGCTACTGCCATTTACGGATCGAGGGGTGCTTATGGTGTAATTTTAATCACCACCAAAAAAGGCAGTTATAACGAAAACGGTGATCCTTCATTAAATGTTAACCTCGATCGCAGCTTAAGCGTGGTGGGTACTTTCCCTGATTTGTTGGGAACAGCAGATTACCTGATGTTACGCCGCGAGGCCCTTAAAAACGATGGCCTTGCTGTTGGTCCGACAGATTTTGATCTTAACGGAACCTATCCGCTGGATGCAGAAACCAACTGGTCTAAAGAACTTACCAATTTTAAAGCCTGGAGTACGCGGGCAAATTTACGTTACAGCGGTGGCAGCGAACTTACCAGCTATTCGTTAAGCGGCAGTTTTAACGATCAGGGCAATGTACTGCGCTCTAAGGGTTATAACCGCGATGGCGGCCTGAAGGTTGACCTGAGTACCAATACGAAAGATAAAAAGTTTAATATAACAGTATCTACCCTGTTCAATTCTACCGTAAACACCATGCTTCCTTACGAGTTTACGGGCGATGGGGCAACTTTACGTGCACCAAACGGACCTTCTTATTTTAACGCTGATGGGAGCTTAAACTGGATTTCTAACGCCAACCCTTATGCTTATATCAATACCGATTACCGAGGCATAACCAATAACCTGCTCGGTAATACTACCCTACTTTATAAACCAGTTAGAGGCCTTACCATTAAAGCACTTGTAGGGTATAATTTACTTACGGGCAATGAGCTGCGCCAGGTACCTACCTCCGTATTTGCACCTAATGATTTAGCCGCAACTGCGAAGGCAAACAGTGCCAGTAATGTATATAACATCCGCACCTGGTCTTTCGAGCCTTATGCCAGTTATACCAGGGCGCTGGGCAAGCGTGGGAACATTACGGCGATTGCCGGTGCAACTTTTCAGGATAAAATGATTTATCAGAACCAGATTACCGGAACAGGTTTTGTAGCCGATGCCCGCTTAAACAATCCAGCGGCAGGCACAACAGTAACTGCCACTTATAACAAATCGTTAACACGTTATATGGGGTATTTTGGAAACCTGAATTACAACTGGGCCAATAAATACATCATTAATCTTAGTGCGAGGTACGATGGTTCTACCAAATTTGCACCCGAAAACCGTTTCGGATGGTTTACTTCGGTTGGAGGAAGCTGGATCTTCAGTGAAGAAAAACTCATTAAAGAAAATCTTCCTTTCTTAAGCTTTGGTAAACTGCGTGCCAGTTATGGTACCACCGGGGGCGATGGCATACCGAACTACCAATACCTGTCATCCTACTCAACAGGTACCCCGTATTTAAACAACACCGTATTTACGTCTAATGGATTGGCAAACAACAGCCTGCACTGGGAATCGAATAAAAAACAGGATTACGGAATTTCGCTAGGCTTTTTAAAAGATCGTTTTTTGATTGATGCGAGTTATTATAAAAACAAAATTTCAGATCAGTTAATTGGTCAGCCACTTTCTAATGTAACCGGATTCCCAAATGTTTCGCTGAACTCTCCTGTTTTAATTCAAAATACCGGACTTGAGTTTAGTTTATCAAGTTCCAATATCCGAGGGAAAAACTTCAGCTGGTCTACCAGTGCAGTATTGACCTTACCTAAAAGCAAAGTAATTGCCATGCCTGAGCAGTACCTTACCCCAAATTTCAACTATGTGCTGGGAGAATCGGTTAGCAACATCAAAGTTTTCAATTATGTTGGTGTAAACCCACAAACAGGTGATTATAACTATGTTAATGCAGCAGGTGTTCAAGGTGCTTATTTAACCGGCTTAAGCACCAATGATAAAAACATTAATGTAGACCTGGCACCGCGTTATTTCGGAAGTATATCTAACTCGTTCAATTACAAGAGTCTTTCTTTAGATTTCTCGGTGGCTTTAGTAAACAAAATGGGGAGCAACTTCCAGGGGCAATTAAGTTACCTGCCAGGTTATTTCGACCGGAATACCACTGCCTGGGCGTTAGACCGCTGGCAAAATCCTGGCGATGTAACCAATGTGCCCAGGGCAACCACCAACTTTTTAACTAACCTGTTTGGCCAAAACATTTTCAGGCAAAGTTCGGGGGCTTACGAGCGTATTACTTACGCACGTTTGCAAAACCTGAGTTTATCTTATTCACTGCCTAAAGCGTATTTAAAAAGGTTACATGTAAACAACTTAAGGGTTACCCTGCAGGGCCAAAACCTCTTAACGATTTCAAAATACCACGATCTGGATCCGGAAAACCTCTCGCTGGTTTCGCTTCCGCCATTAAAAGTATTTAATCTTGGTTTAAACGTTACGCTTTAATTTCCACAACATGAAAACGATTCAATCTTATATATTCATTTCCATTATTGTTTCCATTACACTTTTAAGCAGCTGCAAAAAGTTTCTGGAAATCCCCTTACCTACCGATCGCTTTGCGACAGAAGGTGCTTACCTGAACGATAATTCAACCGGAGCCGTACTTACCGGTATTTTTAGCACTGCGTCCGGAAGCATCCTTTATAACGGGGCAAATACACAATACGAAACTATTGGTTTCCGTACCGGCCTATATGCAGATGATTTAACCCAGATCCAGGCAGCGAGTGTAAATTCTATTGCGGCAACTACCTCACAGTTTTACCTCGATGGCCTTACCTCTACCAATTCTACACAATGGATAACGCTTTACCGCCAGGTGTACAACTGTAACCTTACCATCGAAAATATTGAGTCGCACAAAAGCAATCTTTCGCGCTACAACCAATGGATGGGCGAAGCATTATTTATGCGGGCATTTAGTTACTTCGACCTGGTTAACCTTTATGGTGATGTTCCTTTGGCATTGAATTCTGATTATGCTGCAACCAATTTTCTGCCGCGGGCACCAAAAGCACAGGTATATGCACAAATGGCTGCAGACCTGGTAAGGGCCGAAAGTTTATTGGGAGAAGCCTATCTGGACGGGCTTAGCGCAAGCACACCAAACCGAACACGCCCCAATAAATTTGCGGCTGCCGCATTGCTTGCCCGGATTTATTTATATATGGAAAATTATGCCGGTGCAGAGGCAGAAGCAACAAAAGTAATTGCCAATAGCATCCTTTACCAGCTCCCAACTCTTGCAAACGTATTTTTGGCCAACAGCAGCGAAACCATCTGGGCCATAGCACCTACTACCGGTAATGCTGTACGCGATTATTCCCTGTATACCACCGCACCAGCCGTAAACGCAACACAGGTTACTTTGGGCAACATTAGTCCGGGTACCATGAGCACATCACTTTTAAACAGTTTCGAAGCAAACGATCAAAGAATAAACAGCTGGACGGTTTTAAAAACCACAACCGCAGCACCTGTAAACGGGCAGTTTTATTATCCGGCCAAGTATAAATCGGTGGTTAACGGAACGGAGTTTTTAATTCAGCTGCGTTTGGCAGAACAATACCTGATCCGTTCAGAAGCCCGTTTGAAACAGAACAACAATGTAACCGCTGCCTTACAGGATCTTAATATGATACGCCAAAGGGCCAGGCCGGCTACTCCTGCCAATGCCCTTCCGGATTATCCTGCTACAATTTCGCCGGATGCCTGCATGGATGCCATTTTAAAGGAAAGACGTACCGAACTGTTCAGCGAATCGGGCCACCGTTTTTACGACCTGAAACGTACCGGAAGAATTGATGCCGTGATGACGGCAGCTGCAATATTAAAAGGCACTACCTGGGCAAGCTGGAAACAGATCTGGCCAATCCCCTTAAACGATGTGCAATTAAATCCCAACCTAACACAAGCACCAAATTACCAATAAAACTATATTCATGCTGCCAAACACCCTGGCAGCATGCTTAATCAACTTTTATGAAAAAGATCCCCTACCGACTTTATTTTAAAGTCTTTTCGCCCTTTATTGCCTTATTTTTTTATTTTCCTGTTTCTGCGCAGGTAAAAGACAGCATGGCAAATAGTCCGATCGCCCGCATGCGTGCCTATAAAACACTCATTACCAGCAAAGCCAAAACCTATAATAGTTTTGTAAGCATGCACCAGGTAGATGACAAATATTACATGGAAATTCCCGATTCACTTTTGGGAAGGGAAATTCTTACCGTAAACCGTTTGGGCCGGGCTGCTGCCGATTTTCGTACTGCTGATAATCCACTTGGTTACGCCGGAGACCTTATCGGCGAAAATCTTTTCCATTTCGAAAAAGGACCTGGCAACAAACTTTTCGTAAAAATGAAGAGTTATAAGGAACGTGCAACTGATACCACCGTAAACGGGATGAAACGTTCATTAGATCGCAACAATTCAGAATCGCTTGTACAGGCCTTTGCCATTAAAGCAACAAACGACAGTACGCATACCACGGTAATCGAACTTACCGAATACCTCAACCAGGATAATTTACTTTTTGGTTTTGCCCAGCAGATGAAAACAGCGAGCGGACTTGGCCTTATGGTAAACGACCGTTCCTACCTCGAATCAGTTAAGGGCTATCCAGATAATTTATTTATCCGGATGGTGAGAACCTATAACAAACCTGTTTCTAAAGGAAGCTCTGCCCTTGCACCCTTTACCTTCGAAATTAACAGTTCAATGATTTTGCTTCCAAAACAGTTAATGAATGTGCGTACAGCAGATAAAAGGGTTCCTTTTCAACAGGTAGATTATATCGATTTTGACCAAAACCCTTTGGGGGTAATCAACCTGGGGAATATTTACCGCTGGCGCCTTATACCTGCCGATTTAAAGGCTTATAATGAAGGGAAACTAAGTAAACCTAAATCGCCGATCAAAATGTTCCTCGATCCGCAAATTCCACAAAAATGGCTCCCTTACCTTGCTGAAGGGATATTGGCATGGAACAAGGCTTTCGAAAAAGCAGGTTTCCAAAATGCGATAGAAGTGGTGTCACCCCATGCAGATTCGGGTAGTGTTTACCTTGAAAATGCACACCTGAGCGGAGTGGTGTTTAAACCGGGTTCAGGCGAAAGCTGGGGTAGCATCATCCGCGATCCACGTACGGGAGAGATTTTACAGGCACAGCTTAATTTTTACCTGCAGGATTTAAACAAACTTTATAACCAGTACCTGGTACAGGCTGGTGCAGTTGATCAGCAGGCCCACCATCCGGCATTCAGCACAGCATTGATGGGAAACTTACTGGCTACGTACATCAGTCAGCAAATGGGAAATGCCCTTGGTTTAAAATCGAACGGTGCTGCATCTTCAGCCATCCCGGTTGCCAATCTCCGCAATAATAACTGGCTTAATAACCATGCATTTAATGGTTCCATTACCGATCCGGTACTGCTTAATTATGCTGCACAGCCTCAGGATGGCATCGACCCCAAAAACCTGTTGGCCAAAATTTCGGAGAGCGATCTGTATACCATTAACTGGGGTTACCGGTATTTCCCTGCTCCCGAAAACAAAACATTAAGTGCGCTTATACTCGACAGGAGTAATAAAGGCCTGCAAATGTATTCGGGAGAAGCACCTACCACAGGCAACAAAAACATTCTCGATCCTCGCAATCAAAACGGCGACCTGAGTAATGATGCAGTTGAAGCCGGAAACCTTGGCATTGCCAATCTTAAAAAAGTAGTACCCAACCTCCTAAGCTGGACGGTAAGCCTAACACAGGGTTATCAACCGGCAGGCGAAGCCTATAAAATCCTGATTACCCAATACAGCCAATACCTGCGCCATGCAGCCAACCTGATTGGAGGAGTAGCCATAGATATAAAAAACAGCGACCAAAAAGGTGATGTTTTCAGGTTTGTACCTTTGGCAAAACAACAACAGGCCTTACAGTTTATCCAGCTTCAGGCCTTTAAAACGCCACAATGGCTCAACTCCCCTAAACTTTACCAACGTACAGAAACCGATTTCGACCTGGTTGGCAAAGTACAGAAAGAACTGTTGAATGATCTGCTGGATAACCGGACGCTTGCTAAACTGGTAACAGCCGAAAACAGCGGAGAAAAAGGTTACAGTCCTGTTGCTTACCTGAACGACCTATCTGCCGGGATATTTTCAGAACTAAATAAACATGAGCCACTGAATATGAACCGCCGCGAATTGCAAAAAGTATATGTAAACAAACTGGTTGTATTGGTACAAGGCTCTACCAAAAGCGATTCTGATCTCTCATCGGTACTGCGCATGCATGCCGGCACTTTATTAAAAAAGATCAAAACCGGCAGCGGGGCCTACCAGGGCGTAGGTGCGGCCCATTTAACTGATCTTTACGAACGTCTTTACATCGGATTACACAATCCGGCACAACCCGAAAGAAGCAATACTAACCCTTTTTCAATTGCCCGATGAGAACTTATTTTTTATCCTCCATAGTAACACTGTTTATCCTTTCTGCCTGTACCACCAATGGCAAGGCACAACAGCGCCCAAATAAAAAGAACAGTGCAACCCTGCCCGCCACAAAGCAGGTAATTACTGCAAAGCCAGCGCCGGCCTTGCCAAAAGATCTGCCAAAACCTTACGCAGAAGTGGTACCAGCCAGTGCAAAAACCAGTAAAGGTTTTATGCTGGTGCACCAGATAAGCGACCGTTACCTTTTCGAAATTCCCGATAGTATTATCGGCCGCTCACTCTTTACTGTTAACCGTGTTACCAAATCAGCACAGGATTGGCGGAATCCGCTTGGAGGATTGTGCAGTTATGGCAACGACTGGATCGGGCAATCGATGTTCAGGTTCGAAAAATCAGGTCAGGATAAAATTGCCCTGCGCCTGATCAGCAATACTGAACGTGCAGAAAATGCCAATCCTGATTTAACCATAGCACTTGCCCGAAACAACTTCGAACCGATATATGCCATTTTCCCGGTAAAAAGTTATGGTAAAGATGGCAAATCAGCCGTTATTGACCTTACGGATTATCTGAATAGCGATAATCCAGTATTTGGCTACCTCAGCGGCCTTAAAATGCTGGCCATGCCAGGTATTTTCGCGCCCGAGCGTTCCTTTTTAAATAGCGTTAAAGCCTATCCTAAAAACATCGAGGTATTTAGTACCCGAACCTATGCCGCTGGTAGCACAGTACTTACCGGCGAATACAACAGTTCGATTATTTTACTCTCTAAAATACCGATGAAAAGCAGGGCACTGGATGAACGTGTAGGTTTTTTTGGGGTTACACCGGCCGATTATAAAAGTTTTGATGCAGAAGGCCACATCAGCAACAAAGCCAATATCTGGCGATGGCGACTCGAACCAAAACCCGAAGACCGTGCCCGTTATTTTAAAGGGGAACTTGTAGAGCCGGCACAACCCATCATCTTTTACATTGATCCGGCCACCCCTAAAAAATGGATTCCATATCTTATTGCAGGTGTAAACGATTGGCAGGCGGCTTTTGAAAAAGCAGGCTTTAAAAATGCGATTATGGCCAAAGAGGTAGATCCGGCCGATACAACCTTTGATATTAACGATTCGAGGCATAATGTGATGGTATACAAAGCTTCTGCGATTGGAAATGCCATGGGCCATTCGCTGCAGGATCCGCGTAGTGGCGAAATCCTCGAATCACACATTCAATGGTACCATTCGGTAATGGAAATATTGTATAAATGGTATTTTGTACAGGCCGGTGCCATTGATACTGCCGCGCAAAAACCAAAATTCAGCGATGAACTGATGGGCCAGCTCATCCGTTTTGTTTCTTCGCATGAAGTGGGCCATGCCGTAGGCTTGCGCCATAACTGGGGTTCATCATCAACCACCACCATTGCCCAGCTACGCGATCGTGCCTGGGTAGAGGCACATGGCCATACCCCATCCATTATGGATTATGCCCGTTTCAATTATGTTGCCCAGCCGGAAGATCATATCACCCAGAGCGGGATTTTCCCGAGAATTGGTGACTACGATACCTGGGCCATCCAATGGGGTTACAGCCTGATGCCCGATTCATTATCACCTGTAGCCGAAAAAACAAAGCTGGATGAATGGGTAACCGAAAAAGTAGGTGCAGATAAACGCCTCCGTTTTGGTATTGGCGACGATCCTTCGGCAAAATACCCGCAAAACCAACGTGAAGATTTAAGCGATGATGCGGTAATGGCCGGAACTTATGGGATTAAAAATTTAAAACGCATTAAGAAAAACCTGATGCAATGGACACAGGTTCCCGGTGCACCTTACGATCGTACAGCTGATATTTATAAAGCCCTGGTTGACCAGTACGATTGGTACATTAAACATGCCACGGCTTATATTGGGGGTATGGTATTTACGCCACGCAGCAACACCGAAACGGGTGCTGTATATGGTTTCGAACCTGCTTTGAAACAAAAGCAGGCACTCGCTTTCTTAAACCGCGAACTTTTTAATACACCCGAATGGCTGCGTGATGATAAACTATACCGCCTGAGCAGTGCAGATTTTAGCAGCATCCAGGCCATCCAGAAAAGATGTTTGCAACAGTTATTGGATGAAAAGCTTTTTAACAAACTCCGTGCTGAAGAAACAGCTAATGCAACACTGGCTTATACCCTCCCTGCATTTTTAACAGATTTGTATCATGGTATTTTTAGCGAACTGAGGGATGGAAAATCCATCAGTGCCAACAGGAGATTTTTACAAAAAATTTATGTAAACGAATTAACCGGTCTGATTACCACTCTTTCGAAAACCGATGGCGATGGAGCCTCTCTGGTAAAGGCCCAGGCCAAACAGTTGCTACTGAGCTGCAAAACCAACTTAAAAAAACCGTTGGATAAAGTGGACAGGGCACACCTGGAAGATTTGGCCCTACGTTTGGACGAAACCCTTTACAGACCAATGAGGTTGAGTAAATAAGATTATTTTTTTTGAAATAGTTAGTTTAATGAAAAATTGCGGCAGCCCGGATGGGCGTCGCTTTTTTGTGGTTAAATTTTAAAGCATATCAACCTGCCGTTTACACATTTACCATCCTTACATTTTTATTTTTGCTGTGCTGATTATTTTCCTTTTACGGATAAAAGGCACAATTTCCTTTGCGGGCAATATGCCCGTTTCATCCTGATAGTTTAATGCTTTAGGAGATGGGCCAACCCAATTGCTTTTTTTACCTTCAATATGTATTATACCTGCTGAAGGAGTAATGGTGAGCGTAGTAAATAAGGCATCCTGATAAGGGCAGGTACTCGAAATCCACGGGTGGTTTTGGTGGATTTCTTCAGAATAACTGTTGTGCCTGTATTTACCACCAACCCAAAAATACGAGGCCGAGTTGATGTGAACATAGTTAATATTATTAATCAGCAGCTGGCAATCGATATGCGTGTGGCCATTTATGGCTAATAAAATCTTATCTGCGGCCGAACTCAGTATTTCCTGTATTTCTGCGGCATTATCTACTGCAAGGGCGCCGGCAAGTGGCTGATGACTAACAATAACAATGGGTTTATTAATCTCTTTTAACTGCTGTTGCAGCCATAATTTCTGTTCATCGTTAACATATGCCGGATAACCTCCCTTGTGTTTAGGCGATCCTTTGTCGTTTCCATCCAACACAATAAAACAAACGCCATTTACTGCTTTGGTATAATACCTGGCTGGCATTTTAAAGTAACTGATGCATTGTGCTTTGGTGTGCCCCGAATCGGTATCATGATTGCCGATTACATGTAACGTTTCTTTATTTGCATCGTTAAAACGGTTAATCAGTTCTTTGTTTTTTTCGTTTGGATAGGCAAAATCGCCCATTTGCATGATCAGGTCTGGATTAATCTTTTTGCAGTGGTCTAAAAAAATATTCAATCGCTCGCTCCCATTGTGTATTACATCCTGGTGCAGATCGGTAATGATACCTGCTTTAACAGCTGTTGCTTTTGGCGGAAACTTGGCAAGCACCGTACCCGGAATTTGTAAAACCACACCGGTGGCAAACATGCCGTTGATGAATGCTCTTCTGCTTAAAGTTTTCATAGGTTATAAATGGCGTTTTGAAGAAATCTGAATCATTAAAAAATGAAACATGTTTGATGTTAAATTAAAATACCAGGAAGGGATAACGCCTACCTGGTAAACTATTTATACTACTTAAGGTGCTACTGAAATTAAAATAGTCCAGTCGCGGTTAGTTCCATCTGCAGAGTGGAGCCGGTAAGTAAACTGTCCTTTCGAAAAATCGGCTATGGTACCCGCAACAGGCGCCCCGTTAATGGGTTCAATTGTTTTTGCAGCGTGTGTAAACCGGATACCTATTTTTGTAAGGTCTGTTCCTTTTACCGCAACAATTCTTACAGTAGCCTGGCTTTTATCTACAACATTAGAGGCTGTAGTTATACCCGTATTTTGATACCCTGTTACAGGTTCAGCATTACCTAACTGATTGGTTACAGTGGTATATTTAAAAAGTACCGCGCCGGTAATGTTTGCCTGATCACCCCAAACGGTATCATCAAGTTCTACCCGCTGTTTTAAACATGATGTGGTACTTATCGAAATAATGATCAACAACACGATTAGCCATTTATTCTGTTTCATAATTTTAAAATTTATCTAATAAAATGATTATTTATCTCCAGCCTGGGTTCTGTTCAAGTTTAGCACCTTTAGATTGGTAAAGTCTTATTTCCTGTAACGGAACACCAGAAAGATAATCTCTGGTTGGCTCAATAAAGAACCCTCTGCCGCCGGGTCTAAAATCGGCTACCTTAAACAGCGGGTTAATTCTTCCATCAGCGAAACGATCAACATTAGTTCCAACCGTTAAAGTTAAAATGGTTTCATTTAGGGTGTAACCATCGGCTCTTATACTACTGTATTTGGTTGGGTCTGAGCCCATATCTAAAGCTATCTGGGCGGGAGTTCTATTGTAATAATCTAAAACTTCCTGCAATAAGCCACCTTTTGGCTGGTAACCATTAATAACTTTTTCATAAACACCCCATCTTTTCAGGTCGTCCAGCCTAAATCCTTCCAAGGCAAACTCCACACTGCGTTCTCTTCTAATTTCGTTAACAATTGGTGTTTCACTTTTATCAAAGCCCAAATCTTCACGATAAATGAATCCAGTACCTGCATTAATATTCATTGGAATCATACCTACCCTGCTCCTGATTAAGTTTACAGTTTTATCCAGATCTGCCTGCGTTATTGTACCCAAAATTGCTTTAGCTTCGGCCAAGGCCAATAATGGTTCTTCATAGCGCATCAAAACATCGTCTGTTTCACCTTTCCTATATTCTTGTGCAAAAACTGCCCCTTTAAAATTCCTGTATCCGGTTGAGGTAAAACCTTCGGTATAAGATCCGGCAGGTGCAATTAATGGATAACGAAACGGTGTACCATCTCCCCCACGCCCGGGTAACTTATTAAAAGGCCCTCTATCTGGCGTCCAAACAGTTTGTTTAAACCTCGGATCGAGTGTACTGCCGAGCACATTAAGCACATTGGTTGCGCCCTGCTGGGTACCATCGCTTTTTAAATAGATATCAACCAAATGATCGGTAATGGAAGGCCCCAAATCAATTATCTTGAAAAAGAAATTATGACTATCTGCCAGTTTAGAAGCATCGTAAACCTTATAAAGGATTACACCTTCTGTTGTTGCAGCATCTTTTTGCGAAAACAATTGATTATAGGCTAAAGATTTATCACCCTGATTGGTAAATATTCTATTGCCATAACGGCTTATCAGCATATTCGCTGCAGGCTCAACCATTGCCAAAAAATCAGATCCATTTTTTCCCTGTACTGCAAATGGCGAGTTCTTTCGCGCATGGTAGCGCTCCCATGTACCTTCGTGCAGAGCAACCCTTGTTTTTAGTAACAACGCTGCATCCTTGGTAACCCTTCCAGCAATCCCTCCTTCATTTTCACCTTTCCAGTTAAGTTTGGAAATTGCAGAATCAAGATCCTTGATGATTTGGTTAGCGACATCGTAACGTGAAGAACGTGGCTTATAAAGTTCTTCGGTATCGGTTTCTTTAAGTATGTCTGTTACAATGGGCACTCCCCCGAAGGTTTTTAGGAGTGCAAAGTAATCCCACGCCCTGAAAAAATAGCCTTCCCCGATAAAATGTTTAGTTGAGGCATTTTTTTGTGCATTTAATAACGCATAATGAAGAAAATAATTATCACTTCTAATGGCAGTATATCCGTTATTCCATGCTGCACTTGTTTCAGGAGCAAGAGAATTCGAGGTTAACAAATTTAAGCTTCCGGTTACGGTAGTCTGAATAATCATCATATCCGAATTAGCATCCAATGCCGTATTTGCGATATTTCCCAATGAGGTGTATTGTGAGGCCAATCTCGAATAAGATGAATTTATATAAGTCTGAAGGTCTGAAGCTGTATTGAAAAAGTTTTCAGGCCCAACCGAAGTAAGCGGTTCTTTGTCCAAAAAGTCTTTAGAACAGGAGCTGACTATAAAAATCAGCATGATGCCTGATATGATTAGGCGATTTATTTTAATTGCGAAAAACTTCATGACATTTAATGTTAGAGTATTCTTAATAATCTTATAATTTGATTTCTTATAGTCCTATGCTTACGCCCATTGAGTAATAACGCAAGGGCGGATAACCATTGATGTTATTAGCAAATAAAGAGGATTGGTTACTTAAAAATTCGGGATCGCACTTAATGTAAGAATTTGAAAAAATGAACCCAAGATTTTCGCCACTAAAATAGATGTTAGCCTTTTTTAGGTGTGCTTTTGATATCCATTTTTGTGGAAGATCGTAACCAATGGTAATGTTCCTGATGCGTAAATGGGCAAGATCAAGTGAATAACGATCTGTAGCCAACGAGCGACCAGTGTTTAAAGCAGGAAAAAAAGCATTTGGATTATCGGTATTCCAATAGCCCAGTTTGGTACTCTCCTTATATGCCGGTGTATAAAAGTAGGCAATATCTGTACCTGCTGTAGAACCCCACACATACGATGAACTGCTGTATATTTTCCATTGCATTACGCCTTCCAGCACTGCTGATATACTAATGTTGTTCCATGAAAAAGAAGGAACAATAGAATAGCTTTTACGTGGATAATTGAAACCATCTTTTACAACATCACCCATGCTGTACCAAAAACCACCGTTTCCGGCATCAATATAACCATCACCATTAAGATCCTGATACTGTAAATATCCAGGGTAATTATAGGTTCCATTAAGCGTACGTCCGTTTAAATCGTTGGTATTTTGTGCTATTCCTGCTGATTTATACACAAAGTTTTGACCAAAAAGCTCACCGGGAGTCCAGCCACTGCTTCTTGAGCCCGAACTATTGCTGCTATACTTTGTTACATAGCCGATATAATCACTCATGTTAAATTTTACATCATAAGTAAAAGGTTTTGAGGCAAGTGTAAATTTATCATTCCATCCAATGCTAAGCTCCCAACCTCTGGTTTCAGAAACCGAATTGTTTTGTAATGGTGCACCTGTTCCTAATACTGCCGATACGCGGTCTGGCGGACCGATCTGGTCAATTATTCTGCGTTGGTACCAGTCGTAAGAAATATTAAGTCTTTGTTTTAAAGCGGTTATATCGATACCAAAATCAAGCATGGTTGGTTTTGCCCAGGTTAATCCTTCGCTAATCAGATCTGGCGGAGTAGCTACATTGGAGTAGTTACCTCCTAACAGGGTAGTTCTGCTTACGCCAAAATTAAGAACAGGTAAATAGGTATAATAGTTAGAGGAACCTACTGATGTAAGATCGCCCGAAGTAGACCAGGATACCCTTGGTTTAAACTCACTGATCCAGTTTTTTAAAGGCCAGAAATTTTCTTTTGCTGCATTCCAGGCACCTGAAACGGATGGAAAAAAGCTCCAGCGAGACTTGGTTGAAAAACGTGAACTAGCATCACTTCGGCCTGCAAATTTCACCATATATTTCTCACGGAAATCGTATGTTAACACACCATAGTAACCCAAAGTTGCCCATTCATACAAACCATCACTTGTTTGAGGGTTATTGGCGGCAGCACTCAATGCTTCTACCTGGTTTGGGGCAAAAAGATCAGTTTTACTACCTGATAACGATTCGTAACTGTTTTTTTCTACCTGCATACCTACCTGGGCCAATAAGTTATGCCCTTCGGCAAAACTTCTTTTATATTGTGCATTGAATTTAGCAAACTGGTAATTTAACAAACTACTCGATTTAGCAATGCTGCTTAAATTGGCCGAACGGTTGTTTTGTACCCTTGTTCCATCAGGCCATTCGGTATAGGCAATCTTATCTACTTTAGAGAAACGGGCATTACTTAAGCGCAGGCTATAATCACCGTTCAGTTCAAAATATTTAAATGGCCTTAAAGTAGCACCACCACTTAATACCATATCTTCTCTTCTGTTTTTAATCAAACCACCTTCGCCCAGAATACCTGATGCTCCCAAAATCCATGAATAAGCATTTCCTGACGGCACTTTTAGTGGCGTTGCAAAATACTGCGTCATACTGCCAAATATGTCTCCATAATTGGCTACTGAAGCACCACTGCCTCCATCACTTGCCGTTAATGAACGGTAGTTGGCTCCTTGATTTTCCTGTCGTACATAACTTACATCAGTTCTTAAATCTAACCAGTCGGCAGCTTTATAATTAAGCTTGGTTTGAAAATTATAACGTTTGTTATAATTAAAATCGCCCTTAAATAACCCTTTCCCATCATTGTAACCAAGACTTGTAAAATATTGTACACGGTCTGTTCCGCCACTTAAATTTAAGTTATGCTGTTGGCTAAAATCTGACTGATTAAGATAAGCTTCATACAATTTAGTCGTAGCAAATGATTGTTCCCTGGTCCAATATTTGTAGCTGGCATCGGAGGTAGGGAACTGACCATTTTCGATATATGATTGTGCTTTATCTCCAAATCTGCTACGCAGTTCATCAAATGCCGGATTATTCCAGTCTTGTTTCAGCCATGCTTCCATTCTCGCAATTGTTATGGCATCTACCCCTATGGTTCCTGTACCATCAGGTTTACCGTTTAATTGTGCAGTGTTGATGTAACGGGCCCATTCAGGCGATTCAGGCTGAGTAGGAAATAACACCATTTTTCCAATCCTGACATTATTAGAATAGTTTACAGTTGCTTTTCCTGATTTACCACTTTTGGTTGTGATTAACAATACGCCATAAGGTGCCCTTGATCCATAAATCACAGAAGAAGCCCCATCCTTTAAGAGTGAGATAGATTCCACATCATCTGGATTAACATCCTGCATAGGTCGTTCAACCCCATCAATAAGGACTAAAGGACTTCCTGAGGTACCAAAACCTGTAAAACCACGAATGTTTACGTTCGGAACTGTTTCTGGAGCACCACTTGGCATTCTAATATTCAATCCCGGGGCTAAACCAACTAAACCGTCGGCAAGAGTCCTTAATGGCCTGTTTTCTAGTTTTTTACTATCAATAGTAGAGATGGCATCCGTTAAACTGGTTCTTTTTACTTTACCATAAGCCGTAATCACCACATCATCAAGGTTCTCCTGTGATACAGCAAGCTTAATAACACCGTCTTTAACATCCTTTGCCAATACCTCTTTACTCTGGTAACCAATAAAAGAAATGACCAGGCTGGCTGCATTGTCTTTTACATTGATGATAAATTCGCCATTACCATTGGTTTGAACCATATTGCCCGTACCTTTTTCCGTTACACTTGCGCCCGGTATAGGCAAGCCCCTTTCATCAACCACCTTACCGGTAATTTTTTCGGCAAACAGTTGAAAAGGAGTAAAAAAATTAAGCTTAGTTTCTTTTCCTTTAATCATCACGGTTTTATCCGTAATCTGATATTCGAGTGCCTGATCTTTGAAACAGATTTTCAGCACTTCCTCAAGCGTGGCATCTTTTACATTAATGCTAACCGATTTGGCTAATTTTAGCGCTTTCTTGTTATAAAAAAAATCGTAATTACTCTGATCACGGATTTCGTTAATAATTAACGATAAAGGTGTATTTACCTTATTGAGGGTTATTTTTTGTGCGAATGAAGCCGCACTTACCTGCATTATGGCTATTATCAGAAAAAATATAGTAATCTTCATCACCAGCAGAATTTTGTAAAAGGCATGGCGGTGCTTACCATACCGATTATGTAAGTTTAAATTCATAAATTTGAATGTTGGGTTTCGGTTTAATTCTTCGTTAAATTTTTATTCCGACTTGTCGGAATGGGTAAACTCAATATCCGGTCAGAGGTGCACTAACACCTTTGGCCATTTTTTTGATTTACCATGGTCGCCGCAGTTATTTCGTCACAATTACCCTCCTTCCTTCAATTTTAAAGTGTACGTCGCCATCAAATGCTATGATTTTCAATAAGGAAGATATATTTTTCGAACGCGATACTTTGCCCGCGTAAACAATGCTGGGATCTGGTTTAAACTGGTAAATTACTTCAACATCATACCATTTAGCCACTTTGGTCATAATAGACTCCAGGTTCTCATCAAATTTGAAATAACCATTTTTCCATGCCACCACATCCTCTACATCCACATCCCTGGTTACTGTAATTTTATCTGCACTTACCTGTGCCTGCTCTCCCGGAACCAGTAACTTTGTAGATCTGCCATCCGAAACCTTTACCGAGCCCTCTATCAGCGTAGTTTTAATCTGTTTCTGATCTGTATAAGCCATGATATTGAAATGTGTGCCCAGCACTTCAACCGTTTGTTTGCCACATTGCACCTTAAAAGGCATGTTGGCATTATGGGCCACTTCAAAATAAGCTTCGCCGGCAATTTTTACATTTCTTTCGTTCCCCGTAAAATGAAGTGGATAAGTAATACTCGATAAGGCATTTAGCCATACTTTAGAATGATCGGGAAGCACCACCTGCCATTGTCCGCCTACTGGTACTTCAATCGTATTAAACTCGGGTTTGCTGCCTGTAATTTCATTGCCTGCGGTTGCCTCGTAAATTAACTGGCCATTGGCTGTTTTCGAAACCCTGATGCCGCTTTGGCTGGCAATCTGGCCATTACTTAAGCCCTCTAAACTGATTTTTTTACCATTGGCGAGTATTAAAATGGCTTTATTGCTTCCGGGAGCAACATCATGAGCCTTAACCATGGCTTTTCGATCTGTTTTTTGCTGATCTACACCCAAATAAAAGGTGGTACCCAGCGCCAGTAATATTGTTGCCGCAAGTGCAAAGGCTTTTAATTTTTGATATGGGTTAAACCTTGCAACCAGTGTATCTTTCTGTTCTATGCGCTCATTAATCTGCAGCAACATTTTATGTTTGGCCTCCTGGCGCTCATCTGTTGACAGGCGATCGGTATAACCTTCATTCGACGCCTGATTTTCATACCAAAGTTCAATTTCTCTGATCTCGGCTGCTGTAGCCTGACCGCTATTAAACTTATTCATGATTTGAAGCAGATGTTTATCGAACGCACTTTGATTCTTGCTCATATCAGGTATTCGAAGCAAAAGCAAAAAGGTTCTACCCTAAATCAAAAAAAAATGATAAAAAAAATGTAAACACCTGAATAATAGCATTATAATATTTAGCAAGAAAATTATTTTGAAAAGAAAAGCAGCACAATGATAAATAAAAAGGTTTTGCTTCCTTTAAATTCTTCTCTCAGGAAAAGCATGGCTTTGTGAAGGTGTTTTTTTACGGTACTCACCGAAATGGCTGTGCGATCGGCAATTTCCTGATGGGATAATTCATCGAAACGGAACATGATAAATACTTCGCGGCATTTTTCGGGCAGGTTTTTACAAGCCGAAAGGATGCTGCGTTTAAATTCTTTAATCTCCAGCTGATCGTCGGGCGTAATGGGCGACAGGTTTGTTTCCGCAATCAGACTGTCGATATGCCTGTAATGTAATTGTTGCAAACGGTAAGCATCAATAATTTTAAATTTCAGCGCGGTTTTAAGATAAGCTTCTAAAGTAGATTTTGGATCGATTTCGCAGCGGCGGAAATAAAGATTAACAAATACCTCCTGCACTACTTCTTCTGCATCTTCTCTCGAACGTAAACGCTGATAGGCGGCATTGATCAGAATTTCCCAGTAGCGGCTGTAAATTTCAGCAAATGCTTCTTTACACCCTAACCTAAGCGGGATAATCAAATCATTATCAGAAAGTTTAGCGTGATTTTTCATTTAGGGAACTGAGAATCTCGGGATTACAATAATTTGATATGTTTAGCAAAACTAAACTTTGTTTATTAAAATCAAAGTAATTCTGTGTTAATTTTAAGTTATTATATCAAAATGGGTATAAGCCATTGGCTGGCGAGGTAGATTTAACAAAAAGCAGGCGCAGAGATCCTTTGTGCCTCAAGGATGACAGATTATGAAAATCAGCCGTCATTCACGCGAAGGCCTATCGTGTGGGCACATCTTTTAGGCAAAAAAAGGCACTATGCTAGCTTGCTTTGAAATAACACAGCGCTTACCGAAGCACGCCTGTCAATCCCAAGGGCCAGGAAAATCAAAAAAACAGGCGTACAACAGTACAAATGGCACTAGCAAACCTCAAACGCAGTGGTTTTGTGTTTCATGTTTGCAAAGACTTTTCACCCGACCCTAACAAACAAAACAATTGCCACTGTTTTTTTGATGTGTATGGGGATTGTGTAAAAGGCCCCTTGCTGGATTGACAAAGCATTTTTGCATACTTTTGATGCCTCAAAAGTTTGATGCCTTGCGGCATAGGAGCAAATAAAACTAATCTAATATTTGTGTCCACACTATAGGCGCAGGCGGGAACCTTAATGCAACCTGCAAACCCTACCAAGGCATTACGGTTCCCAATCAAGTTGGGAATGACAAACGGAGCTAAAGAAAAAAAAAGAGCCCTGCGGCGGCAGAGCAAAGGGCAAAAAATACGAGGCAGCGAGTGCCAGTGGTTAATTACACAAAGATCCTTCGTGCCTCAGGACGATAAACTTCGAAACTTGTAAAAACAAAAAAGGTATCCCAAAATAATGGAATACCTTTTTACTTTATATTATTGCTTTTGCCCTACCAGCCTAAATAATATTCAGGGTTTAACCACACCGGCCTGTCCAGTCCAAAATAATCCTGCAACATTTTTTCAGCTACACAGAAAGCCCCCTCTACCCAACCCTGCTGGTCAGAATAAGCTTCACCAATAATGTGGATCTGCTCATCAGAAACCGGTTTACGCATATATGGCATTACATTTTCAACCGAGTAACCCGCTTTCCAGGCATGGTAACCAGCGCCAAAAGGCTCATCTGTCCAATCCCTGAAATAAGTTACATAAGGCTCGGGGATGGTTACCTCCTGTCCGTGCAATTCGCGCAGTTGAGTCATCAACTCATCAACCATTAGTTTGGTGGCTTGTACACTATCCAGTTGGTGTAATTCTTTTAAGGAGGCCGATTTGGCTGGTTTTACCTCGAAAAGTAATTTATCATCCGTAAGTGCTTTCCAAAAAGTTTCCGTTTCCATATCGCCGTAACTGCCCAGCAACATTGAGTTATTGGTTACCAGATCGGTTCCAAAATAATAACACTGCCTCATGGGTAAATCGGTAATTGAGTGACCAGAATCAATACCCAGGTCTTTCCACCATGGGTAAGGGAAACCCATTAGAATTTTAAAGGCCGGCTCCATAATTACCGATCGGATATTGTTGTTCAATACGGAGTTTTCGTTGATATTGAAGAAGAAATTCTCCTGATCCAGCAGTTCCAGCGATTTTCTTGGCATGGCAAGCACCAGTGTATTCGCATATACATTCCAGGTGGTATTGGTTTTCAGGTTGAGGAAGGTAAGCTGGTACCGATGCGTGCTTGCCAGCGGATGCGTTTTGGTGAAAGTAAGGAGTTTATTCTCCGACCAGATGCAGGCACCTTCAAAATCGGTATAGGCATTGGCTACCGCATAAGCAATACTGTCATACCCTTCTTCAATGGTTTTGTAAATGGTACCTGCAGAGAAATCGCCCACCATATAAGGAAAAGCTTCGGCCGAATTCCAGTTGATGGTGTTCGAATAATAGCCGCCGGCATTGGCTAAAAACTCATAACCTTCCTGCGAAACCTGATCTTTAATTAAATTCCAGAAACCCAGGTCGTTTACCTTGCGTTTATCGTAAGGCGAATTAGGAAAATTGTATACCAGTTTAGGTTTAATATCATCCCAATCCCTGCTTGTTAATTCAAAAGAATAATCGTAGATCGAAGTACCTTTTATGATTTTCTTGCCATAGGTTTGCGCCACCCACGGATCGGCCATTAAAACATCATAAATAATTTTATTAAACAGCTGATCCGAACTGAAACCGAAATCATCATCATTAAGGTAATAACGGGTGCTCAATTTTTCTCCTACAGCCTGCGCTTCGGTCCAGGCATCTTGTTTAAAACGCTCTTTCCGCAGGTACATAATCAGTTCTGCCGGGTCGCCCATCGGGAACGGAACCGGCGTCATTTTATCTTTCAGCACGGGGATACGTTTTGCAGGATCTTCTTCGCTCAGCGGGTAACCTTCAATTAAGGTGGTTACAATTTGCTGCGAAGTAAGGTAACGCATCCCGCCTAACTCGCCCCAGAAATCCATGCCCGGCATAATTACCGACTCGAGCCTGCCGCCCAGTTTATCGTTCATATCAAAAATCTGTACTTCGCTGGCGGTATACTTTTTATCTGTTACCAAACGGTAAGCAGTATATAAACCCGAAGTTCCGGCACCGATAATGGCTACCTCGGTTTTTAAATCAGGTTGTTTACCTGTATTTAAAGGTGTGTTTTTGTTCATATTTAGATGGTTTTAGAGTGCTTTAAAGTATTTTCTGCCCAGCTGGAAGGGCTTGATATCAAAATCGGTATGTCCGTCTAACACCAGGTCGGCCATGATTTTACCTAAAAAGGGCGTAAACTTTGCGGCCCATCCGGTAGCGTAGAGCACTATATTTTTATGGTTGGGCACATAATTTGGTGCAAAATCGATCAGTAATTCCTTGTTTGGTATTTTACTCAGTGCAATTAAACAGGTAGAGGTATATTCAGGCTCCAAACTTAAACCTGTCATATGTTCTTTTACCCAATCAGCAGTATAACCCAGCTCCTGTGGGTTAGGGATCAGCGTTCTGTCGTTCGGTTCTTCTATCGGTTCGATCACAAAATCAGGTGCTACGCGGATGTATTCGGGATGGTCCCAATCTACCGATGGAAAGCCATAAAACTGGTTACCGTTTTCGCCAACTGCATTCTGGAACACAAACCAGGTTGGATATTGTATGCCTGGGTCAGTCTTTTTAAAATAGGCCGACGACATGTTCCAATAGGTTGCTTCTATTTTAAAATCCAGTAAATTAATTACGCTGTTAATATATGGGCCAGGAATAATAGACAGTTTTTTGCTGATGTAAATGCCATTTGGTGTCGTAATCTCAAAAAGTTCGCCTATCTGGTTGATTTTAAGCACCGGAGAATTTTCTTCCAGCTCAACTGTTTCTTCTTTTTTGCATAGGTTTAAAAGCGTTTCGATGGTGGCTTTAAAATTGATGCTGGCGCCATCGGGCTGGAATAATCCGGTATAAGTTTCGGGCAGGTTCCTGAAGTGGTATTTTTCTTCAATTTCTTTAGCCGTTAAGTTTACATAAGGTACTTTTAAAGCTTTCAGCGCCTCTTCTGCTTCAGCAATATTCCCTTCTGTAGAGTGCACGGCGGGGTCTCCAAACCAAAGCGTACCCACTTTATCAAGCAATGATGTGCCGGTTTCTTTTTCCAGTTCGTCCCAATAAGGCTGTGCATCTAAAGCCATCTGCACCATATATTGATCCGGGTATGGAATGCGAAACTGGCGCGATACCCCTGCCGAACTCCCCAGCTGGTTTACAAAAGTAAATTGTTCCAGCACTAAGGTTTTGGCTTTTCGTTTACCCAGGTGGTAGGCCGTGGCTAAGCCTATGGCGCCCCCGCCAATAACGATAACATCGTAATTTTCTGTTTTCATAAATTTGTTTGGTATGGTTGTTTGGAATTGGTGATAAAGGATGGGCAGTAGCCAGGCCTGTACCCTGCTATATCTCTTTAAACTTATTTACGGTTAAGTTCGCTTTAAGCTGGCAGACTATGCCTAAAGCAAAAAAGAGGTTAAAGGGAAACAGGAAAATGTTTGCGGGATGAGCTTGTACATGGGAGATTAATTTAGCGTATGGAGACTTAAAAATAAGTCTTCCGTTATTTGGTTTAGTTCAAAGCTAAACAATTAACCATCGATTTTTATACTCATTTTTCAGTATTTTGAGAACGCTTAAAGCAAAAATTAAACTACATTAATACAACATACAGGCGTAACTACCTGGCCTTTATTTAAATATAAGGGAGAGTGCTTTTTTGCTACAAATAATGGGTACCGGCTAAACTAAATGTATCAACATAATTGTATTTATATTGGAAATTGACAATATTCTTCAAATTTTGAATGATATTTGTACCCAACCCTTTTCCTCAAAAAACAAGGACTAATTTTCTTAATCTGCTTATATTTAGTTCCGAAAAACACTAAATTAGCCTCACTTTACCTCACCCAAAATTCAGGATGCACCACATTTCAATCACCCCTTTCTCCGCAAACGGCATAACCTATACACCTTCCGCAAAACCGATTGTAGTGATCTGCATGGATGGTTCAGCAGATGAATACCTGGATACTACTTTGGCACATGACCGGATGCCAAACTTAAAAAAAATGATCTTGCAGGGTTACAGGGGAATGGTACGTGGCGCCCTGCCTTCTTTTACCAATGTAAACAATGCTTCGATTGTAACCGGCGTTAGTCCTGCGGTGCATGGCATATGTGGTAACTTTTTTTACGATGCCGAAAAAGATGAGGAAGTAATGATGAATGCTTCGGCTTACCTGAGGGCAGAAACATTACTGGCCGCAGCAGCTGATGCGGGGCGTAAAGTTGCCGTAATTACGGCCAAAGAGAAATTAAGGGATATCCTTTCCCATCAATTAACAGGTATTGCTTTTTCTGCAGAAAAAGCGGCACAGGTAAACCTGGAAACACATGGCATTGAAAATGTAGAAACATTAACCAGACAAAAAACACCGGCCATTTACAGTGCCGATGCCAGTTTATTTGTACTGAAGGCAGGTGTTAGCCTGTTGAAGCAGGGCGTGGCCGATTTTTTATACCTTTCGCTTACCGATTACATGCAGCATACCTATGCACCAGATACCGAAGAATCGCTGGCTTTTTATGAAGCACAGGATGCTGAATTTGGAAAAATGCTGCAGCTGGGAGCCATTATTGGGGCTACAGCCGATCATGGCATGAATGCAAAAGTAAAAGCTGATGGTTCGCCAAATGTATTGTTCATCGAAACCATGCTTACGGAGAAGTTTGGCAAGGGCTTTAGGGTAATCTGCCCCATTACCGATCCTTATGTAAAACACCATGGTGCATTGGGATCTTATGTGGTGGTACACATGGATGATATTTCCAGAATTGATGAAGTAAAAAACTGGCTGACTTTACAACCGGGTATTACTGAAGTTTACGACAAAAAAACCGGTTGCCACATACTGGAACAGCCAGCCGACCGAAGCGGCGATCTTTTTGTATTATCGGGCCGTGATGTGGTGGTTGGAAAAACGGCTGCCCACCACGATTTAAACGCATTGGATGGCACGCTCCGCTCGCATGGTGGCCGTTACGAAGAAATGGTACCCATGGTAATATCGCACCCATTGAATACCATTTATAAGTTAAAAGCACAGGGTGATCCCCGTAACTTTGATATTTTCGATTTTACAGTTAACGGCACGCAGTAACGTTAACCATCGAAATACTAATTTGTATATTTTTTTCTTAAGGTTGCTAAATCGTTATTGCTCAGTTCCATTTCGGTTTTAAGGAATTCGTCTACACTTCCGTATTTCGAAATAAGTGCATTATAAGTTGCCATCAGGTATTCACGCTTTACGCCGGCCAGATCTTTGGCTACCTTTTCCTTAATTCCCATCTGTACCATACCTTTTACCATTTTTTCGTTTTCTTCTTTACGAAACTCATTACTCAGTAAATAATCTTCCAAAATGGTTTCTTCGGGAACGCCCAAAGCATATAATAATAAGGCTGCACCAACACCAGTTCTGTCTTTTCCTGCCGTACAATGAAAAAGCAATGCCGACGAATCTGGTTGTTTTAATAAAGCTTTAAAAAACGGCTGATACTTAGCTTTCAGGTGTGAAGTTTGACTGTAAAAAGATTCCATCAGCGAATCGGCTGAATTCATTTTGGCCATTTGCGCCATCCAGCTGCCCAGGTTTTCGCTGCCAGCGGGTAATTGCAGGTAACCGGCATTTTTGGGTAATCGGTCTTTCGCTTTTGCTACTTCATCATTTCCCCTAAAATCAACCACAAAACGGATGTGTTTCTGATCCAGCATCATAAGATCTGCGTCTGTTAATTTACTGATTTCTCCTGAACGGAATAATTTATTCCACTTTACATGGGTACCCTGTTTGGTTTCGTAACCGCCGAGGTCTCTAAAATTAGTGGCACCTTTAACCGCAACGGCCCTGGTACTATCTATCACCGATGCAAAGGCAAACTGCGCACTAAACACCAGGCTTAAAAACAGGATAATGTTCTTTTTCATTTTTATTTGTTTAAATGGTAAATAAGGAGCAAACTCAAAAAAGAGATGCTCCTTATCTTAAAAAAATTATTATAATATTATTTAAGCAACCACATTAACTGGTTTACATCATCATTGCCTCCATATTGACTGGTAACAGCTGCTTTGTAGTTTGCAAAATTATTATTCTGCTCATCAATTGGATATTGCCAGCGAACCGGGATTTTTTGAGAAGGATTTATGCCGGGGCCGTTGTTTGAAAACGCAGGCACACCGGTTCTTCGCCAGTTATAAAATGCTTCCCAACCCGAATTTTGCCAAAAAGCAACATACTTTTGTTCAAGAATCTGCTTTAAACCATCCGTGTTATCACCTTTGTATACCACATTGGCATTGTTCAGAAAATCAGTGGTATTTAAGGTGACTGATCCAAGGGTTAAGCCTTCACGGTTTCCAACGGCATAACTCTGGCCGTTAACCACTCCATAAAAACTTAATGAAGCATTAATACCATTGTTGTACCATGTTGAGGCCGATCCGGTTAACCAGCCCCTGTTAATGGCTTCGGCAATATTGAAACACATTTCTGGATAACCAACTAAGATTAAAGGATCAGGACCTACAAATGAAGCATAATACCTTTTAAAGTTTACATAAGAATACATGCCCAAAGCATCATTTGCAGATAAACCCGCCTGTGTAAGCGCAATATCAGAACCCACATAAGCGGTAAAATCAGATACCGTTTTACCTGCTGTAATCTGTGCCGGCGCCGGTGTGGCTACTATAAAAGTCCTCGGATCTTTATTTACCGTAGTAATATTCAGGTAAGTTTTGCTTACGTTACCAAAAAGGTTATAAGTTTCATCCGGGTTATAGATATACTTATTTACTGTAGCGTTAAATTTAAAGTTAAGGTTATCTGTATTTCCACTTAAGATGGGGTATTTTGCAGGATTACCGATGATGGCTGCAAATTGTGTTTTAATATTCAGGTCGGCGTTATCATCAGCCCTTTTACTCAGGGAGATTAATACCCTAAGTTTGTAAGCATTGATTACCTTTTGCCATTGCAGGTAGGTAAGTCCGAAAATATCTCCACCAACTGCCGTAGATGAATTTAAAGGCGTTACCAGTGTACTCATGATGTTGTTTGCATCTTCCAGTAATTGCAGCGAATTTTTATAAACATCGTGCTGGGTATCAAACTTTGGCTGAAAAATAGCCGTATTGCCTGCTTCTGTCATCGGGATATCGCCTACCCTTTGTGTAAGCCAGATAAAACTGTATGCCCTGAAGAATTTTCCAAGAGCAGCATAAATGGTATTTGGTGAGTTAAACTGGGTAGCCGCCTGACTTTCCATTTTAGATACATACCTGATAATATCATAGGTAGTTGCGGTATTGCTAAACGCGTAGGCATTTAATCCGCGGTAATAGGCATTAGAAGAAGTGGTAAACTGGTTCCAGCGCATTACCTGGCCGAATGGGTCTTCTTCAACTGCATTTGCGGCCTTATCAACAAAACCTCCTCCTTTATAAAAACTCCAGGTAATGTGGTTTAATAATAACGAGGCAGGAATGGTAGAATTTTCATTGGCAACGTTTGGGTTGGGCAATAAATCTCCTTTTTGGCAGCCCATTGCACTAATAAGCAACATAACAACTGCTGATATTTTTAATATATTAGATTTCATATTTTATTTTTTTGAGCGTTAAAAGCCTATATTGATATTAAAACCATAACGACGGGCAGTAGAGCTCTGCAAATCCGCTTGTTTACCACCTAAACTTTTGCTGGTTAAATTAAATCCTGAAGCATACTGATCAAGGTCGATGTCTTTACGTTCAGCAAAGTAAAGCAGGTTTCTGCCTACCAATGAGAATGAAGCCGAACGGATGAACGATTTCTCCAGCCATTTCTTCGGTAAAGTATAACCGATTACCACCTCGCGGAGTTTAATATAAGAACGGTTCACCATAAATGGCTCATCGAACAAACCATAAACACCATTCTGGATATAACTTCTTAAGGTTACCGCTTTGGTGTTTGGCGCAAAAGTTAATTCGTTAAAATTGTCTATTTTCCCATCAGTATAGTGCGGCGTACCTGATGTAATTACTACCCCGTTGCCAACCATGGCTGCAGTAGCATTACCTACCCCACCGTTTGTACTCTGCCATTCTTTTAAACGGGCATCACCATACTGGCCTTCTACCAGTTCGATGGCGTTACCCGCGTTCATCATCTGCGCATATACATAATCGAATATTTTTCCGCCTGAGCGTCCGTCCAGCTGGAAACTAAAGCTTAAATTTTTATAGGTAAACCTGTTGTTTAACCCAAATACAAAATCAGGGTTGGCATAGCCTAAAAGCTGGTTGTTGTTAATACCTGCCTGTTGTGCCAATGGTAAACCACTTGCATCGTGGATCACCTGTCCATCAGCAGATCGCACATAAGCACGACCATAAAAAGCATCTAAACGTTCGCCAACTTTATAATTATGTCCATTGATTGGTAAAGCATCTACACCTCCATAAATTTCTTTTAAGGTTTCTTTATAAGTAGATACATTGGCCATTACTTCCCATGAAAAACCACCTTGTGTTTTAACGGGAGTTCCGTTAACAGAAAGTTCCCAACCTTTTTTCTGTGAAGTGATGGCGTTTACACTCCTTGTGGCATAACTGGTAGAAGGTGCCAAAGCCAATTGGTAAATAAGCGGACCGTTTATTGATGTAAAATAGGTAAACTCAGCGCCCAGTCTGTTTTTCAAGAATTTAACATCAACCCCTGCTTCGTATGATTTTACGTTAAAAGGTTTGATAGCTGGATTTGCAATGTTTTTTGAATAATCTACCGAAGGCGTATTATTATAATAGGTAGTAGAGCTGTAAGAATTCTGATTATCATAAGATGGTCCATCGTATGATGAGATCAGTTCTGTACCATAACCACCATAAAGTCCGCCACCCAGTAAAGAGCCTACTGTATTACCGGTTAAGGCCTGGTAAGCAGTACCAATTGTTGGATTGGTTAATGCACCTTTTACATCAGCAAATGAACCCCTTACTTTTAAAAACGAGATAAATGAAGGTAATTTTGCGTAATCAGAGATTACACTGCTTAATGAAACCGATGGATAAAAGAAGGTACTTTGTCCTTTTGGCAGTGTAGAAAGATCATCAACGCGGCCTGTGGTATTAATGTTTAACCAGTTTTTAATTCCAAGATCTACGGAATAGTAACCACTGTATACCTGCATTTTTGACCCAAATGTATAACCCTTGATCGGGCCTTTTGAGTTTGCGAAATTATAAACATTAGGGATATTCATCGCAAACGTAGTTTCCCAGTTCGAACTATATTCGAAAGTTCTCAGGTTTCCACCTACTGATACGCCAAGGTCGAACCAATCGCCTATTTTGTTGTTATAATTTGCCAATACATCATGGTTGTGCTCCATCAGGCGACGTTGATCTTCTCGATAATCGCCATACCAGATGTTGTATATACCACCGGTTTTGTTAAACTCATAATCGTTAACATACTGGTTTAAATTGGTTGAAGGTGGTACTTTTTCTGTTCTTAACTGGTTCCAGGTGGTAATTTGTGTACGGGCAAGAAAGTTTAAATGCTCATCAACTTTATAACTCAGTTTTGCATAACCGTTAATATCGGTTTTGTTATGGCTGTGTAACCATTCGTTGGCTGTAAAATAAGGGTTATTATGTCTTCCGTATTCTACGAAGTTCTGAACAAGTCCTTTTCTGCCACGCTCCCCACCCCAGTAATCTTCAACTTCTGCAACATCCCAGTTGGCCGAACCATATACCTTAAACTGGTATACATAACTATTTGGACCGTAAGATACATCCGGAATATTTGGGGTGTATTGCGAGTTAAAATTCAAACTTCCATCTACGCGTAATTTTTCGCTGAATTTGTATCCGGCAGAAAGTGCGAAGTTATCGATGTTGAGTTTGGTATTTGGCGCCATCCCTTTTTGATAGGTATGGGTAAGCGATGCCCTTAAATCATATTTATCGCCAGAAGCACCCACCGAAACGTTATTGGTAGATAAAACTCCGGTTTGCATAAAGTTTTCAAAGTTGTTTACGCCTTTCGCTGTCCATGGTGTTAACGTTCTTTTGCCGTTTGCATCCAGCGGACTGTTGTACTGCGCTACTCCCTGGCCATCAAATTTTGGCCCCCAGATGTTGGTTCTTCTGTAACTGCCATCCAGGTCGTACAGGTCTGATCCATAAGCATATTTATAGTCATTTCCATAACCATATTGGGTCTGGTTTTCGGGCAGGGCCACAAAACCACTTTCCAGCATGGTGCTGCTGTTCACATCAACGGTAAATCCGCGTCCATCTTTAGAGCCTTTTTTGGTTGTAACCAATATTGCACCATTCTGGCCTCTCGAGCCATAAAGTGCGGCTGCATTTGGTCCTTTTAAAACGGTATAGGTTTCAATGTCATCAGCACTGATGTTCCAGGTATCAGAGTTTACCGGCACACCATCAACCACAAATAAAAGGTCGGTACTTCCGCGTAAAACAAGCTGAGGGCGGCCAAGCATTTCGGCATTTCCACCAACCGTTAGTCCGGCAACCTTGCCCACCAATGAATTGATTGCGTTTGGCTCGCGTGCTTTTACAAGATCTGCACCTTTAACTTCCTGTGTGGCGTAACCGATTTTTTTGGCTTCCTTTTTAATACCAAGCGCGGTAACCACCACATCCGATAATACATTTGCATCGTTTTTAAGGCTGATGTTTACTGTTGTTTCATCTCCAAGTACAACCTGCTGCGTGGTAAAACCAATTGAGGAGATAATCAATACCTGTCCTTTTTCTGCCGAGATGGAAAAAGTTCCGTCTGCAGCGCTGGAGGTACCAGTTCTGCTGCCTTTAAGCATAATACTCACACCGGGCACAATGGCCTGGGTGTCATCTTTAACAATACCCCTGTACTGGGTGCGTTGGGCAAATAAAGCTGAAGTATGCGTTAACAGCATAAGCAACAGACAGGCCCTGAATAAAATAAGTAAGTTTTTTTCCATGAAGCGTTCTTTAATGATAAGCTGCGCAAAAATAGAAGCAGCACATTATGAGAATGTTTAGCATAGAACATGAAACGATAAATTTTTGGTTAAGAAAATCGACAAAACGACATCAAAGTACGATCCTATGTAAAGAAAATAATAACTTAAAATTTAAGACCGAATTCAAAACCCTTCCGGTAGAAAAAAAATTAAAAAAAGACTAATTACACGCTATAAAAAATCAAAAATCGCCAATCATATTACTTTATTTTGATCACTCCCTCAATTAAAACAAGAAAGCATTCAGAAAGCACCTAAAAAAAAAGGAGAATACAAACAAAACCTACAATAAGCGAATATCTATAAACTAAAAAAGCCATAAACATATCACCTACAGCACAAAAAATAAAACAAAAGCAGGAATTACCTAAAAAACAGGCAGAACAGATATTTATTCAGGATAATTTAGAATTAAAGCGCCTTATTCAGATACTAAAACACAAGGTTAAATGCTGTAAATTTAAATAAGGTGACTTTTATGGATACTTTCTTTAAGTAACACAAATTCATCACTATCCTGTGGGATAATCCGCCTGAGTGATTTCAGTTTCTCGGGCACAAACCTAAACCTGATTTTACCATAAAGATCCTGATAAACACCTACCTGTTCGGTTATTTCGCGCACCATGCATTCATATTTCTGGTAGGTTTCGATTAAGTCTCCCTTTAGGTTCCTGATCTGATCACAACCCTGGGGATCATTCCCGATGATGCCTTCGAGCTCTTCCAATTGATCAAGCAAACCAATCATATTGGCCACTGTGGTTTTACTTATCCCTTTTAAACTCATAATTATTTTTAATATCTGACATTTCTACGCTAACCCATCTTACATCGCCATACTTATTTCGAACGATCAGACAGAAAGCAAAAATGCAAAACTAATGTTTAGCTAAAGTAAACAAATATTGATATAAATGTTAACCAATACTAAACAATTGTTTATACAAACAAAAGAAAGAAAAAGACACCCCCGTCCTGCAGACACCCCACTTGAAGACTATCGTGTGGACACAATTAATTATAAAGATTCTTTTCCCGCTCTATGCCGCTGCGGCAAGGTAGTTTTTCACAGTTAATGTTGTTTTTAATGGTGTTCAAGAATGCTGCGCATTTTGGGGCGCCAATTACCTAAAGCGCTTTGTCAATCCGGCAATGTGGCTTCTCACCATCCCACGCCCATCAAAAAAACAGCGGCAATTGTTTTGCTCGTTTCTGATCAATGAAAGTTTGAGTGATATTTTCACAAAACCACTGCGTTTCAGGTTTGGTAGCGCAAGTTGTCCTATTGTGCAACTGTTTTTTTGATCCTTCCGCCACTTGGGATTAACGGAGTTTTGCGGTTAGGGCCGTGTTATTTCAAAGCAAGCTAGTATAACTCCACAAAAATTTAAAAAAGATGTGTCCACACGATAGGCGCAGGCGGGAACCACGAAGTGCTCAGCGAAGCTAATCTTAATGCACCTGCAAACCCTACCAAGGTATTAAGATTATTCTTAAGTTACTTCAAACTGCAAGCCACTTAAATACCTGTATAATCCCTGTTCATTATTAATCAGTTCGCGGTGGGTACCCGATTCGATAATCTGTCCTTTCTCCATGACAAGGATTTTGTCTGCCTCGCGGATGGTAGATAAGCGGTGTGCGATGATAATAGAGGTACGCCCTTTCATTAATTCTTCAAGCGCTTCCTGCACCAAACGTTCCGATTCCGAATCCAGTGAAGAAGTAGCTTCATCTAAAATTAATATAGCAGGATTTTTCAGCAGTGCCCGTGCTATTGCTATGCGCTGGCGTTGTCCGCCTGATAATTTTACACCACGTTCTCCAACCACCGTTTCATAGGCTTCGGGAAAAGAAGTGATAAACTGATGTGCATTTGCCCTTTTAGCTGCTTGTATAATTTCTTCTTTTGTTGCGGTTAATTTACCGTAGGCAATGTTTTCCAATATGGTACCGCCAAATAACATCACATCTTGTGGCACAATTGCCACCTGGTTTCTGATGTCGGTAAGGCTGTATTCACTGGCTGGTTTGCCATCAAACAAGATCTCGCCGCTTTGCGGATGATAAAACTGTAATATCAATCCGGCGGTGGTAGATTTACCCGATCCGCTGGGACCAACTATAGCGATTTTCTGTCCAGCCCTGGCCTCAAAGGATACATTGCTTAATACTTCCATTTCCGGTCGTGAAGGATAAGAGAAACCCACATGATTAAATGAGAGATTTCCTTCCATTTTTTGCTTCACCACGTGATGTTTTTCCTCTATCGATACCGCTTCACCATCTTCTGCCAATATTTCGAGCACCCTTTCGCTCGCCCCTACTGCTTTTTGTAAATTAGCAAACAATTCAGGAAAACTACCCAGGGCACTTCCTAAAAACATGGCATAAAGGGAAAACTTTAACAGTTCGCCAAAGGTAATTTCGTGGCGACCAACCAAAATACAGCCATAACCTACCACCGCCAAAATACCCCCAAAAACGCATAACACAATAAAGGAGACAAACATCCCCCTGAATTTAGCACCTTTAATGGCGATATTGGCTACTTCCCGAATGGTATTCCGGTAACGGGCAGCTTCATAGGGTTCGTTTACAAAAGCCTTAACATTGGCTATACCTAAAAGCGTTTCTTCTACGATGCTGTTGGATTCAGCCATTTTATCCTGGGCCTGGCGCGAAATCTTTTTAATAAAACGGCCAAATAAAACGGCGAAAACAATCATAACAGGTAAAACCAAAAGCAGCGCAAGCACTAACTTTTTCGAAATAACAGCCATAAAAACAATACCACCTACCAGGAGTACAAACTGTCTCAACATTTCGGCTATGGTGGTGGTAAGGGTATCCTGAACCTGAGATAAATCGGCAGAAATCCTGCTGTTGAGCTCACCAACCCTACGGTTAGAAAAAAAGTTCATCGGCAGCGTAATCAACTTAAAATAAGTATCTCGCCGGATATCGGCTAACGATCGTTCTGCCACATTAACAAACCACAATATCCGGAAATAAGACACTACGGCCTGCAAGGCTAACACAATAAAAGCTAATGTTAGGATGCCCGGTATGGTGCCCGGCAAATAACCATTGCTACGTTTACCCTGCGCGGTATCTATTAAGGCACCTATAAATGCCGGAAAAGCAAGGCCAACCAAACTGGACAGGAACAGGAAGAATAAAGCGGCTATAAATTTACCGCGATACGGCTTTAAATAAGTGAGCAACCGGGCCACATGACCTAAACTCTCTTTGTTTATTTTTGCTTTTGATAATTCAATACCCGTTGCGTTACCGCTGTTTAAATGCTTTCTTGCCATTATTTTTGTGTTGATATACGGAAATCGGAATCTTCAGGCAAACCATGATTTTTCTGATTACCAATTCTACGATTAGATAAATCCTAATCATCAAGACGGATCAGCACGAAAAATACTTTAAATATTCATCAAATTTTTAAGCCTGTTACTTTTAACCGGGAAGAAAACGAAGAAAGTAAAAAATATGGGCTGCTTTAAGCTTTTTAGGATAACCTTATTATACTGCTAGCTGAAAATCATCGCTGAAGGTAGCATTATATACTTTGAACCTAACCGGAGTTCCATCCTCTACAAGCTCAGCGATAAAGGCATCAAACATTAGTGAAAACATTGCAAAATCAATTTCTTCCCGACAGATGACCAGGTAGCTATTATTACGCTCCAAAACAACTTCTTTTACAAACTCTTCCCAATGGGTTTTGATCCTGTCTGGCAATTGATTAAAAGGCTGACTATCAATAAATTTCCCAAGAGCAAATATTTGCTCCCCATTCAGGCCCGAGGCATTTTCTGCGATCCAAAGGCCATCGACCTTAGTTAATGAGCCGAGCAAAAAGCCATGATATAATATGTTCCAGGGTTCCCCTTCTCCAAAACGTACCAATTGATAGGTATCCGTATCCTCCCCTTCAACAAAGGCATAATCGAGCACCACCGTGCTGGTGATGGTTGCCCTGTTTTCTTTAAATACATTTGAATACTGTTCCATACCGGTGGACATAATTGACCTCAACTTTTTCCCTATTAAGCGCAAAATCTGCATCTATATCTTCTGAATTTAACTTTATATCTCTTACATAAGCCAGCGCACGATAGGTAAGTCCCCTTCTTTTACGAATACGGAGTAGACAATTTCGTTTGCCATGCCATAGTTAAACAGCAAAACCTGCTTATGGTTTTACGCAGCGGCAATTCTAAAAAATGTTGTTAAAAATATAGACAGGTGCCTGTCTTTAATTGAGGTCGGTATGTTAATAAGTAATCATGACAAAGGCTGTATAATCAGAATAAAAGCAGCAATACGCATGATCTAAAACTGACTTTTTTGGTAGAAATGTCAGGAAAAGAAATATTAAACACTAAGCCTTCTTTACCCCTTGCCTTGGTTTGATTTTTGAATAGCCTTGTACAAATTTAGTTTATAATAAAATGAAAAGATTCCTACCATATTTATTTGCTACCGCCATTTCGGTTGTGGCTATTTTTTCCTCCTTTACTTTAGCAGATCCTGAACTGGGAATTTCTACCGCACTTTTAAGCTGGATGGCCTGTATCTGGATTATTTCGAACGACAGAAAAAATCGCAGGTGCCTTTCGTAACAAATGATTTAATTTTTTTTACAGTAGCGAAACACAGTCCATAAATACCAGGATTCCGAAATACCAGTCCTCCCTCATTCCAAACAGCTCTCCCATTCTACGCCCATCAGCAGTTGATGGCAGCATGAAGCAGATGATAATCCCACGCGGAAATTCTGTCGTCATTATTTTTTTGACCTTACACTTAATTCATGCGGATCACTTATATTTAGCATTTTAATGCTCCGATGAAATCAAAAAACAAAAGCCAGTTTTTATTGGTCATGCTCCTATTTTTAGGATGCTCACTTAGCGCACAGATCAAGTTAAATGGATCCTACGTTGCTACCAGGGTAAGTTATTTAAGTGATGAAAACCTGCCCGATGAAAATATACTCAAGTACACCTATGTTAAGTATACCTTTACTCCTGACGGACAGATTGGGATTACGGGAAGTTATGAAGAAAAGAATACTGAATATTTTTTTACGGTAAGTGGCAACCGCCTTTTTATAAAAAGCAGTGCTGGGGCTATTGTAAACACCCTAAAGATTATGGAATCCAGCGAGGATAAACTCATACTGATTAGCAGCTCGGTTACCGGTGCCCTGGATGATCCTAAATCAATTAAATATACCCTTTATAATGAAAAGTTAATTCAAAAGCGTATGCCATTATCATCCAGCGACATTTTCAGTATAAAAGGTAACGATACTACCTATAAATCAGGTCAGAAAATCTATGCACAATTCCAGGGAGCATCTTTTCAACGTTATATTTATGCAGAAGTTGCAAAGAAGAAACTTAACCCAAAAGACGTGGATTTGGTTTCAACCTTTATCATCAACGAAAATGGAAAACCAGATAGCGTAAGGATCCTGCAGGGAATCAGCCCAAAATTTGATGCAGCGTATCTCAAAGCATTTAACAGCGCTAAAAACATGTGGATACCAGCCAGCCATAACGGCAGGAATGTAAAGGTAATGATGACCGTAAATTTAAACTACCTCAGTTCTGCAACGGCTTTACCTTCTTTTTTCAGTTCGAAAAAAGCAAATGAAGCCTATCTTGCAAAAGACTATGAATTAGCCCTCTACTATTACAACCAGTCGCTGGAAGGCAGGCCAGTGGAGGTTGAAGATTTATATCGCCGAGGAATCTGCAAACAAATGCTTGGCAATCTGAAAGGTGCTTGTGAAGATTGGCTAAGCATTCAGAAAATGGGAAAGGATACTGCAAATGAATTGCTATTGAAATTCTGCAAATAGCGACCTGCGGTGTACATATTCAATACCTGTACCGTACCCAAATGGTAAAGCTAACGCTGTTGTTTGAACAGCCACTTTGGGATTGCCTCATCCAGCAACAGCGGAATGGCTATATTGTTATGGTCCAGTTCATCATAAGTGGTAAAAATGACCTTTTTGTTCTTTTTGAGCTTTGCAAAAAGTGTTACGCTTCCCTCATATAGGTTCTCTGTATCCTTTGCTCCGTGGATTAACCAGATGTTACTGGCGTTTAAAGCTTCCAAATTTGAAAAATCGGGAACTGCGGCAACCGAAACCATACCCGCAAAACGTTCTGGTGAGATACTGAGCATGTTTTGCGCAGTAGAGCCGCCCATCGAATACCCTACGAGGTAAATCCTGCCGGCATCAATGCTGGTATATTCTTTCTGTAAATCGGTTATAAGTTTAAGCAGGCTGTAAACCTCATCAGAAGGTTTTGAAACTAACAGCCCGTTTTTTGCTACGATATAATTGGAAGAACGCCCGCTAAATTGTGGTGCCAGGACAAAACATTTATATTTTTTATAGATTTCATCCCTGATCCATATCCGTGATAAAGGCTCCAGTTGTTTTTCATTATCATTCCCAATGCGTGTGGAATTATGCAGAACGATCACCAGTGGATATTTAGTACCCTGTTTATCACTTTCGGGTAATAAAAAACGGTAAGGCAATTCCCGGTTACCTTCGTTATAACTTCGTTTGAGGAATTTATCTGCGGGAAGTTTATTGAGTGTAGCCCTCGCCTGTGCCGCTGTTGCGCTATCAATTTTAATTGTATTGTGCTTTTGGCGCTGCGCAAATGAAAAATTTACGGCAAATAGAGTTGTGATGTACAGGACGAATCTGAAGGTATTATTCATGGGATTTAAAGCTGCACCGCTAATATAAATTATTTTATTAATTGTTCCGGTTAGCTTTTAAACTGTTACCATAACGACCGATCATGTTCATTTACCATATTTCTGCAAAGAATATAACCCAACCGGCTGCATCTTTCTGCCACCAGGTATTCCACATCAGCGGGTACCTCGTTTATGATCTGATAACGGATCTTGTACTTTTGATTATAACTTAAATGGATAGTCAGGTAGTGGGCTGTAGACCGTCTTTCGGAGAAACTGACGAGATGGAGGTCTTGTAGTTCTTGCGCGGCCCGTTGCAACCTGTTGTTCATAATCCTCGCCAGGGCAGCGTCCTGTTTAAATGCCGTCTCTAAAATTGCAATCACCGTAACCTTCATCAATGCAAAATTACCATCTTCGCAGCCATTTGCAAGCGACCTTTTATTAACTCACTGAGAACGAGAAACAATATTTTTATGCACATACAACCTGCACCAATATATTGTCCTTTTTATTGCAATTCGGGTCTTTAAAGTATTTTTGAAGGCAACGATCAGGCTTAGGAGTATCCCTAAAACTAACCTTTTTTAGCAATTTCCTGATGAAAGGCTCCCTGCGTTTTAGCGAAATCTAATTAACTGATCTTCAAGCCAGAACCCCTCTTTTGGCAGATTTACTGATAAAAAATGCAAACCAATCGCTTTAGGCGGGTGTTGTTATTATTTATACTTTAATTTATTATTATGAACAATCACCAGATCATTTACAGTAATCTAGAAGAATTATCCAATAGCATCTATACGCTCACAAAAGGCGAAGCAGACATTACCGGGTGGCCTGTAAAGAGTGGAGAAAACCGCATTGGCAAAGTGGCAGAATTACTTTTCGAACCCGAAGCAGATACCGTACGTTATGCAATTATTGCGTTGGATGAAGGCACCACAACAGTGGAAGATAAAAAAATACTTATACCCATTGGTCTTGTTGACCTTGACACTGCTGAAAAAGAAATCCTGGTTCCTGATTTTCATCATGAACAGCTAGAAGCAATGCCGAGGTATATTATCGGGGAGGTAACGCCCGAAATGGAAGACCACATCAGAACAGTTATTGGTAGCCCTGCGGCATTAAAAATGGAAGAAGAAACGGTGGAAATTGACAGGGAAAACTTCTACCGCCACCAACACTTTGACAGGAACATTTTTCCTCTTGGCCGTAAAGATCAATAGCACCCGCTGTTTGATAAAAGAGAATGGAACAGTGATGAAGAGGTTGTATCAAAAAGATTCGGCTCAGATGCTGTTTTATTGAGCTTCCCGAAGAATTGAGGCAAGTAGCCGAACACCTAAAAGAGTATTTAAACAAATCCTTCGGAAAGCTACCATTTACAGACTTCAATCGATTGGTCGTCATTGCGGGGAACATAGAAAAGCAATCTTAATGCACACGCCAGTAACGGTGGTTTTAAGATTGCTTTGTCGGCTGAAAAAGCCTTCTCGCAATGACGATTTATCGAGAAATATTGCCATCATAGCGTTCCTCTGTCACTCATATTGATTTTTATACTATAAATTACCCCTCTGGATGACAAATCTATATTTATGATACAACCTTTTATCCCTTACTCAATAAGTCAGGGCAGGATATCGCTGAAGCATATTCGGATTTACAGCTTCATTCAATAAAAAATCTGCTACATCAGCCCTGGAAATTTTCCTGACCATAGTTCCTTTATTAAGATCTGGCAGTACCTTGTACTTTTTCGTTAAGGCACCATTGGTTAGCATACCCGGCCGAATAATTTCCCAGTTAAGTTTACTACCGGCAATAATCTCTTCCATCAATGTTTTGTTGATATATTGGTGTTTTAGAAAAAGCCTGATAACTGTCCGCATAAAAAAACTTAAAAAGTTACTGCTGTCTCCTGCACCAAAACCAGTAATCACTAAAACCGGTGCTTTAAAATCCAGTTCAGCACCTGCTTTTACCAGTGCTGCAGCGGTATCCGAAAACAATGTGTTTGGTTTTTTATTTTTCGTGCCAATTGCAATAATCACTGCATCTGCATCCATCATCACTTTTTTTAAGTCGTTAACCGAGGTAGCGCTGCCGTTAACCTTAATTAACTGGGAGTGACAGGCAATACTTTCTGTTTGGGGAGATAAAGCAGTTACACGATGTCCCTGATCCAATGCTTGCTTAACGGTTTCCAGGCCTACACCAGCTGAAGCCCCTATAATGGTAATGTTCATGTTATTATTTAGCGTTTATTTTGGATGAATTTATTTGCGATATCAGCCGCAGCAACAAGCAGGCTTTCATCACCCCATTTCCAGGCATTACCATCAGCTGTTAAGATTTCAGCACCGGCTTCGCGGGCAATCAAAATCCCAGCCAGCCAATTAAAGGTATCCAATCCCAATTGATGAAATACGTCGATTCTGCCAGCGCCAACATATGCCAGTTGCAGGCCATGGGGGCCATAATTGCGGACAACCCCAAACTGATTTAGCAATGCTGTTACAGCAGCACCGTGGCGCTGATTAAAGCCGGGGATAGCAGGTTCCTGGTGTCCGTATTCAAAAACGGCAAGCATAATACCTGCATCTGTTTTAATCGATGGGCGGATGGGCTGACCATTCAAAAATGCTCCCAATCCTTTTTGAGCCCAAAACATTTCATTTGATAACGGGTCATAAATCACAGAAAACTCAAGTTCTCCATTTCTGATCAATGCCAGATTGATTGTCCATCCCGGAATGTGCTGCAGGTATTGTATGGCGCCATCCATTGCATCACACAGCCAATATTCGGGTAATTGTAATGGTTGTTTTTGCCCTTGATTGTCAAATTCATCAACAGTATTCCACGGTGTATCAGGAAAATCATTAGCTAATCGCGTTTTTAAAACGCTCATACAGCGTTCATCAATGGATGCAAGTTCTCTAAAAAAATCTACCTTATTGGCTGGAATTGTGTTGAGTTTGTATTCCTTCAGAAAAAGATCTCCTGCTTGCTTTACCGCATCCAGAATGGTTTGTATTTTTATTTGCTTATTCATTTTGCTTTCTTTTATGATGCAAAGAACGCTGATATAAGCAATCGCGAATAGCTCGAAACCGAGTATTGATAGTGCTAATCGCGGTATTGCTGCCGGAATTGCAGGGGAGTAAAACCAGTTACCTTTTTAAATAATTTTCCAAAATATACCGGTTCATCGTATCCCAGCTGATAGCCAATTTCCCGTACCGTAAGTTTGGTAAAACAGAGCAGCCTCTTTGCTTCCAGGATACAATATTGCTGAATATAGGCGGTTGCAGAATCTCCGGTTAAGTTTTTAATGGTATCGTACAAATGTGCAACAGAAATATTTAATGCGGTAGCGTAAGGTGCCGGCCGTTTCCAATCTTTATAATGCATTTTAACCAATTGAACAAAGGCCTGTTCAATTATTGCAGCACGGTTATCTTTTGTTTTATCAAAAAGATGAACTGTTGCAAGTTCTCCCGCGATTAACGCAAGCAGCGCATCCAATAGCGAGTGAATGGCGTTTGTTGTATATTTATTGGGTGTTGCAGCCTGCAGTTTCTCCATTTGTCCCATCAAAACCTGCACATGATCATAAAATTCCGTTTGCCTGTTTAATGATAAGACCTGTTGAAAACCTTTCTCCATGATGAGTTGAAAGTCTTCCTCCACCAAAACAGGATCAATACTGATTCCCCAACCGGAAGGGTTATTGGAAGAAACCATGTGGTGAATCTGACCGGGAAGGATAAGCAGCATCGCCGGCGCCTTTACCGTAATGTTTTCAAAATCTATGTTAATTATAAAATGACCAACTGTGGCGATCATTAATAAATAGTGGTCATCACGATGGGGTTTTAAATAATCATGTTCAGAGACATGACCAGCAGCAGCCATATTCTTGATCATCATACCTGCTTTAGCTAAAGGAGATAAAGGAAATTTAAGAACATCTGTTTGCTGGTTTTTCAATTCAAAATTTATTAAATGTGATCAATATGGAAAAGGAGCATGCCTAATACAGGTCAATTTCATAAATATATTCATATTTGAATAAAAAAATGCGCTGCCGCATCCACTTGTTCACTATTTTAGCATGGAATCAAATGAGTGGATATACCCGTAATATATGAACGATACATTTTCTGACAGCAATCAAGTTCGTGTTGTTTCAGATTTCTCTGAACTTATCAATACCAGTTTCCAGGGGATTGCGAATGCAATTTGTTGGCAGAGAACTTTGAATGGAGATTTTAAAGAAATTGTGTCTAAACTTCAATTAAAAGATAATATTACAGAAATTTGCACGGAAGACCTTTTAGCGCTTCAACTGTCAGAAAAAGGGCAAACAGCGAGGGAAATTATTTTAAACGATTTACAATTATTAACTGATTCCGGAGCATCACCTTCACTTAATTTATTGAAAAATTACCAGCGGGATGAAGAATTCGATTTCATTTCTACAGATGTCTATTCTTTTCATGTAGATCGTTCACCGATTGCTACTGATACATTTTTATGTACTTATTACGGTGCAGCTAGCGATATTTTACCTAATAAACAGGCGATACAAAAAATCTTAATTCCTGAAATCAGGAAAAAACTTAAAGAATTACATAGCGGACAGAAAGATGAATTTGAAACCTTTTTAAAGGAATATTATTTTGATCTGCACTACGAAGCCAAACCCAATGCAAATCCTATAAATTTAGGATTAGGCCATATATGGAGATTGGCAGTAGACCATCCTGAACAAAAAGTTTTACCCTGTATCCATCGGGCACCTGTAGAAAATGATGGAGAATATCGCCTGCTCCTGATTTGTTAAATGGCTTAACGTTTCGGCTAGAGATTGTAACCATTAGCCGAAGAATGCAATTTAAACAAGTTAAAAAATTATACATCAATCAAATACAATAAATTATATTAATAATTAAGGTGAAGTAGCAATTGGTATGGAGAGAATAAAGGATTGCCTCTCGCCTTTTTTCATATCTAAATCAGTATCCCACGCCGGTCCTTTAAAAAAAGTATAGCTTTTTTGTCCGTCCTGATCAAACGAAACACGTTCTAGAGCCGTTACCCGATCCGGAATACGTGCACCAAACCAATCAGGATCAGCCTTTCCTTTCCAGGTGACCAAATAAAGCACCGAACCAACAGCATAATCCGCACCATCTTTTAAACGTTTTGCGGCAATGCTGTTGCCGTAAAGTGTCGACATTGTTTTTGCTTCCGTTTGCAGGCTAATGGCCATTGGAGTCATTTCTAAGGGATTTTCAGGAAGTTTGGAAATGCGACTTAACGAAGCTTCTTTATTGATCCGATCAGATATGTTTGGCTTACAGCCTAACATCAATAATATAATAAAGGGAAATATCCCTGCTGTGAATGGTACTTTCATCTTATTTTTTATCTAAACCTTTAATATCAAGAGGTCTGGTAAATACATAATCACTGTTGCGTTCGGGCCTGTGACAGCTAATGCATTCTGAATCAAATTTTACTGTTTTACCATATGGTAACAGGTTTTCCCCTTTCCAGCGTGCCCAACCCCAGCCTTTGGTACCGGCATAACGTTTAGCACCCTTAACCATAAACTCCACCTGAACAAATTGACCTGCATAAACGTTTCCATCTTCTGCTTTCTGCTGTTTCCATGCTGTTTTGGCAAAAATGGTTCCATCCGGCCATGGATTTGTTTTACCCTTATGTATGGCCTCAACCGCTATCGGGTTACCAAAAATGATACGAATGGTACCATTATCGAAACGCTCTGTGGTACTTATTGCTTTCCAGTTACGATAATTGGGCAGATAAGCCATTCCGTTCGGCGATTTTTTCACTTCTTTGACAAACGGTTTGTCTGCTTTATTTTCTACGTTCGAGGGTTTACTTACGGCATTATTTAACAGATATGCCCTAAGTAAATCTATATCTTTCGGATCCAACTTTGCCGAAGGATGCAGCGTGGTATAACTACTTAAAGGCATTTCTTTTGAAAGAATCCCGTTTAACGCGAAATACAACATGGCATTACGTTGTGGGGTAGCAAGCGAATCCCACTGAGAAAAATCGAGTGTTTTCCTCCCGTCACGGATGTGCGAGGCCACCAAAAAATTAACAGGTGTAAGCCGGTCAAACCAACGCCAGCTGGTTTGGGAAGAGTGACAATCAAAACAGGAGGTTTCCAATACTTTTGCCACTTCTTCGGGTACACCCGCAAGCATTTTAACTGGTTGTGCTTTTGCTGAACTAATTTCCTCCGGCCTGATCAGTTGTGCCAACACCACCAGGCTGATGATACCGAGTATGATTTTGAATTTGAGTTTCATGGATTATCTTTTTTGATACCCAAAATTAGTCTTTAAAGTATCCTGTGACCTGTTACAATCCTGCGAAAGGGATAAATTTAACCTTAAAGGCGAATATATTACTTTGAATAATCCAATCTTTTTAAGACCTTAACCGATAAACTCCAGTTAAATTTGCCTGGAGATTTTTAACCACCTCACATGTTAAAAGGCCGATTACATATTCTACTTTTTGCTGCCGTAAGCCTTACGGTAATGCTGATCAGTTACTTTTCTTTCCGGTACCTTTATAACAGTGCTGCCGAAAAGTTATGGGCCAGCAAAATGGAATCAGGCGCGAGGGAAAGCAGGGAAATTGGCCGCTTGCTGGAGCAACAATTGCAAAGTGGACTTCCGCAGGAAAAGGTAGTCCATAACTTGCAGCAAAGTATAGAAAATACTGATACGCAAGGCGAATTTATCTGTATGTATGATAAAAATGGCATTGAACTCTGCCACCCCAATCCGGCGCTTATTGGTCAAAAAATAGCGGATGGCAATTCTACACTCCAATCCGGAAATAACGCAATCCCATTTAATGAAGCTATTGCACAGCAAAAAAGTCTGGGTGGCACACGGAGTTTCCCGAAGGCGAAAAACAGGAGTTCAGAAATCGTTAATATTTATCCGGTTAAGGGCAGCAACTGGATCGTGGCGGCACATGCCAATATTGAAGTGTTACAAACTGAGTTATCGGGCCTTTACACACAGTTTATAACATGTTTTTTAATTACGGCACTGATTATTATCATCAGTTGTTTATTGCTGATCAGACAGATTTATGGCCGCTATGAAAAAGCGGTTTTATTAGAAATTAGTACCTTAAACGAAAAAGTGAATACCTTAGGCCGTTTAAATGAACAACTGGCCAAATTGCAACAGGAAAATGCTGCAATTTCACTAAATCAGGATAAAGAAACTGCCAGAAAACGGATTATCACCTATTTAAAAGATGAATTGATCCATCTTGACATCACTGAAATAGCCTTTTTCTTTTTAGATGGTACTGCCGTTAATATTATAACACACAATGGTAAAAAATACTCAACGGCATTAAGTCTAGAAGAGCTAATGAAACAACTTGATGGTGAATTCTTTTACCGTGCCAACAGGCAGTTTATCATCAGCCTCAATTGTATCAAAACCATTTACATTTATGGCAAAAACCAATTGAAGATTGTAGTTTCACCTGAGCCGGATGAGGTGATATTGATCAGTAAAAACAAGGTATCGGAATTTAAAAAATGGCTCGACAGGTAATTTTTGCAATGAGAAGATAACTGTTTAAAAAGGTGCTTAATACGCTGCATAAACATTCTTTTTACGGATTACCGCTTGCTTCTTTAATATTTGTTTTTCCAGTAAAACTCCCTGATCTTTTCTTCCAGACTAACTATTTGTATAATGATCATCAATTCTATTGAACCTCGCAGTAAGTAATCCATTTTTATCAAACAACATAACGCTGAGGATTTCAACACTAACTAACGAGACTAAATATCATTAAATATACCTTCACGAGACTTAAAGCACAACCACATAACAATCAAGAAATTAATATCTCTAAATAAAAAACTGCATTTTCTTATTGTCGTATTGTATCACAATGTTTAAAATAGCGTTCCAAAAAAACAAAACATCTAACTAAAATTCATGGAAATTTTCTGTGCCAATATTAATTGTTTTTTGGCATTTACCGCTTTTTACCTGAGAGCAAAAGCAAACCAATGCCTAAAGCTATTCCAAGTCCGAGTGCAAGTTTTGTTTTCTCGGATGGCACCGGAATAGAGGTTTCACCATAGATCTGATGCGGTGGACCTGAAGGCGTTAGTACATTTCCGCTTGTTGGTTCACCCTGTTTGATTTCCATCAGCAGGCGCATGCCGGATGAGGCCGTATTAACCAGTGCCTTTGGCAAAATGCCATGCATGGTCTTCAGTGCCCAGGAAGTAAAATCGGGGAATTTATCCTTTTTAGGATCAATGGCAAGCTTAAGCAACTGATTTGCAGTATCCCTGGGATCAGCAGCAAATGGCGGAATCTTGAAATCAAGTCCTGAATATTTCGCCGAGTGCATATTTCCGGTGGAACGCTGAATCTGCGGATACAGGTTACAGATGTGGATATCCGAATGGCCGGAAAGTTCTCCCTGCAGGCATTCCATCATGCCTTTAATGCCAAATTTTGTTGCTGAATATACAGCGCTGTATGGTGCAGGCATAAATCCACCTATGGATACATTGTTAATTAATATGCCATATCCTTGCCGCTTGAAAATAGGAATGATGGTATGCGCGCTGTTGAGATAGCCCAATAAATTAGTATTCACCACCTGATGACTTACCTCGATGGGAATTTCTTCAAATTTACCACTGGCCATCACCCCGGCATTGTTCACCCAGAAATCAATCTGACCAGTTAATGTAAGTGCGTGACTGGCCAGGACTGCAACCTGATTCTCATCTGAAACATCAGTAGGCACGCCAATAGCATTCGCACCAAGGCTTTTGCAGTAATCTACGGCCTGGTTTAAAGCTTCCGGTCCTCTCGAGGCCAGCACAACATTACATCCAACCTTGGCAAAGGCTTCTGCAGTGGCCAGTCCTACCCCACTGGATGCTCCGGTGATAACAACTGTTTTATTGATCAGGCCTGGTATTGATGTGTCTTTTTCCATAACAGTGATTGATTAAGGTGATATTTCTTGCAACAGCAGATTTATTAAAATGTTTGCGGCTTTGGGTACCATCTCTAAGTTGCCTCAGGTATTGAGGTAAAACTTTAGCGCCTGCGGACTGTTAGAAAGGGAAATTAAATACACCAGATATGACAGCAGATAAAAAACAGCAAGCGATTAAATTATTAAAACAGGGACTGGAAACCATACAGGACCGGGCTTACACGGAGATCGCGGAAATTCCGACCGAGAACCAGGAAGATTTCCAGGTCAAGTACAGTTTTGTACATGATGGCCTTGAGGGGATTTTTACCGTGGTTGGAAAACCTGCTTCTGATGAAGGAGAAGAACCGGCGATCAGATTTACCCTGCTGAGCGAATTCGCAGCGGATTCCCTTCACTATGAATCGGCAATGGCAAAAAAGCAGGTTGATCACGATCTGATCAGCGCTGAAAGTTATCTGAACGAACACATCAACCAGGACTAAACTGACCGGTTATAAACAACTGAGCAACCTCCACTTTGACCACTTAAAATATGTCCGAAAACCGGACATTGATTACCAGAAAAATCCCGAGGCTCGTTCAATCGACAACATTGGTATATCTCCAAAAGCAGCTTCAAGTATCAAACAGCATGGCAGCAAAACACTGAGCTACTGATCAATGAAAGCATTGCACAGGGTGCCATTACCTTTAAATAATGCCTTTAATCAAACATCGCCTTAACTTCTCATTGAGGCGATGTTATGTTAAGGCTTAATGCTGAGACATTGGATTATCGGTTACGTCGGATTTTTTTTTAGGATCTGAATCATTTTTAAGCAGCTGCATTATGGCGGCAACGGTTGAAAGCATTACCAAAGGCACCAATACAGCTGGCAGCAAGATGAATGGAAAAAATCCCAATGCAACATTAGGTTGCTCAAACCCGAATTGGGCAAACCTGGCAGGTAAGGAAAGAATAGCTGAAGAAACTACATTTAGCAACAATGCTAAACAAATTAGGTTCCACAGGATAATAATCCATTTATTTAGTCTCTTTTTCACTAATCCAAAATAATAGATGAAAGGAGCCGAAATACCGGAGAGGATATCAAAATTCCGCCCATGAAAGGTCATTGCTTCAGGAACACCTTTGTTTAGGAACAGCCAGAACAAAACCAGTTCTACTGGGATTCGGATCACATGAAAAATCGTAAGGGAAGGCAGGTCCAGTCCATCAAGAAAAGCCCGGCCTTTTTTGGTGATTAACCGCGAGATCAAAAATAGCAACGGTGGCAGGATCAAAAGCGGAAAGCGCATTGTAACCGTATTGGGATCGCTATAAAAGCCGCTTATGGAAAGCGTTGACTGGAATATGATCCAGATGACGAGTCCAATAAAAAAGGACTTAGCATAATTGGTGGCCCGGTAAAACAACCAGATGGCAAATATTGCGGTTGCACCGAATGTTAGGTAAACATAAATTGGTAAATGTTCCATTATCTTGTTTTTAAGTACAATACAAAGAACATCAGAATAATGTAAAACCTGCTTAGCATTTGACAGGAAGCAAATTGCCAAATGGCAAGAAATTAAAGGCTACTTTTTTGCGAACTCTTTCCTGATCCTGCTAAGGGAAGTATCTGTGATGCCGAGATAAGAGGCGATATGTTTTAACTGGGCATATTTAAAAACCTCGATATTGTTGGCTATCATGCTTCCATAACGCTCTTCTGCACTCTTGTTGATCATAGACAGGGTACGCTGCTTATAGGCTACAAACTCCTTTACCAGCATGGCGCGTGCAAACTCCCTAAACTCAGGCACAGAATGAAAAAGCATATTGAGTTTTTCGAAACTGGTGGCATAAACTTTACAATCTGTAATCGCCTGTAAATATTCTGTAGATGGTTCACGAAGAAAAAAAGAGGAGGCTTCAAATGCCACCCTTCCGGCCGGGTAAAAGAAAGTGGTAATCTCATTGCCCTGTGCATCAAAAGTAAAAGCCCTGACAAAACCTTCTGCCAGATAATAATAGTCACTTACTTTTCCCTGTTTCAAAAGAAACTCATTTTTCGAAAATTCGGTTTCTTCAAAATGAGCGGCAATGATCTCCAGTCCTGCGGGCGTTACACTGATATTAGGGATATTCTCTTTGATAAAATTGATGAGCTGTTTTTTATGCATTGCAACAATATAGGCCTAAAATCTGAATTTATTTTTAATTGTTTAACTTCAAAGGGGCAGTTAAACTCAAATTGCAAGGTATGAATGATGTTTAAAAACCTTACAAATCAATCATCGGCAATTTGGTAACATGCTTTTGAATGGTAGAAAATGCTACGGGGATCGATAAAGAGGTGATGGTATTCGGAATGAGGAAAGAAATTCTGACTGATGATAATAAGCCTGATGCACCGGATAAGGAAAATAGATAGGATTAGAGTAAAACTTAGATTGAGAACGAACAGGGTGATTCTCATGTGTTTTTTTCTTTACTTTTACCCTTGAGATTATTCCGCTTTTATTTTATTCAAATATGAACATTGAACCATTAAAGGAACATATATTAAAGAAGGTACAGTTCTCGGATGGAGAAATGGATTTATTCCTATCATATTTTAAAGAGAAAAAAGTAAAAAAGAAACAGTTCATCATTCTTCCCGAAGCTGTTGCTAAATATCGATTCTATGTAATTAAGGGCGCTTTTCGTTCCTATGTAGTAGATGAAGAAGGCGTGGAACATACGATTCAGTTTGGTATAGAAGACTGGTGGATATCAGATTATAACAGTTATATCCTGCAACAGCCTGCTACCATGTTTGTGGTTGCATTGGAGGATAGCATTGTCCTGCAGATCCATTATGAAAGCGAAGAAAAGTTGAAAGCGGATAGTCATATTTACGAGACTTTTTTTCGGATTATGGCCGAACGGTCTGCCGCCTACCAGCAGCGCCGGGTAATGTCTAATTTAATTCAAAATGCCGAACAGCGGTATTTAAGTTTCATAGCGCGATACAATAATATCGCCAGCCGGGTACCGCAATATGCATTGGCTTCTTATTTAGGTATGACCACACAATTCCTTTCTAAAATCCGCAGCAAAAACCTAAAAAGTTAATCTACATTCACCTAATTTGGTAAACTGGTTTATCTTTTAATAGGGGCCGCTGAGATAACTTTGACTTGTAATTAATTTAATAAAACAAGCAAAGAACATGTCATTAAAATTAGAGAACAAAGTAGCAGTTATTACCGGCGGTAGTGCCGGAATAGGATTGGCAACCGCTAAATTATTTGCGGCCCAAGGCGCAAAGGTAGCTATTACAGGTCGTAATAAAGAAAATTTAGATAAAGCAATATTGGAAATTGGTAACGGTGCAATCGGAATTCAAAGTGATTCGGCCAGCCTTCCTGAGCTCGATCGTCTTTATTTTACAGTGGAAGAAAAACTGGGTAGGATTGATGTACTTATCGCAAACGCTGCCGTTTACATGCTTGCGCCTTTGGCCGATTTCACGGAAGAAATGTTTGATCAGCAGAGTAATATCAATTTCAAGGGTACCTTTTTCACCGTTCAGAAAGCATTGCCATACTTAAACGATGGTGCCGCCATAGTGTTGGTATCATCTGTTGTAAATGAAAAGGGTATTGCCAACCATGCTTCTTATGCAGCAACAAAGGCCGCGGTACGCTCATTGGGTAGAAGCTTTTCAGCAGAGTTGCTGCCACGAGGTATCCGTGTAAATGTATTAACCCCAGGGCCTGTAGATACCAACGTGTTTGCTACTGTAACCTCCACAAAAGAAGAAGCGGAGGCTTTTAAAGCTGGCATGGCAGAATTTACGCCAATCAAGCGTGTAGCTAAACCCGAAGAGATTGCAGCAGCGGCATTATATCTCTCATCGCCAGAATCTGCCTTTATGGTTGGCGCCGAATTATTGATCGATGGAGGGCTTCGTTCGCTATAGTCAACTATGTTATATCCCTTTGAAATTAAATTTTCAGAGGGATACTTTTATATGAAATCCTACTTTGTTGCGATAATCCGGATGGCAAGATGTGTATTTTACACCAGATTTCATTCCAAACTGCACTCCTGAATTTTATCCGATGAGACTGAGAACAACTAGAATAATCTTCAATAAAGACTATTTACCGATACAGCAATTGTAACTATCTAAATATCAAATATTTGCATAATAAAATGACCAAATACGAATCGACAAAAACTAACGCAACTAATTGATTATCAATAAGTTTTACTTCCTGCGCAGGGAATTAGTGAGCTAAAAAGGTTCAAAAACAAAGAAAATCAGTAACAAACAACTTTACAAGTCACTAAATATCAATTAATTACGTTTCCGCAAGCTCAATAAATTTTTATACGTATTTGTACATTAAAAAAGTGACCAAATTATCTCTTAATATGCAAAGTTGAGGATCTAGCGAAAGATAAATAGAATCCAAAAAACGTAAGATGCGATAAACTTGATGGATCAGAGTGCCATAGATTAATCAACCTATTATTTATCGCTACAAAGTTTCCGCACCTTTCTCCTATAACTTGACTGTGCCATCCTCCAGTTCTTTTTACCTGGCTGGGGCAAAATCCAGTAATCGCTATGGTTAGGTCGATTTCTGGCCGCCGCGGCTTTTGCCTCAAAAGAGCAGTCACAAAGGTGGGTATTTCAGGAAAAATGGCCGCTCGTCCGTTTTCAGTCACAGCTCATTCCGCTTCAAACTGACGCCTGATTACGGAGCAAAGTGGCCGTTTTGGTTGTCTTAGCTGCTTTTTTAGATCATAGTTTCAGGAAATATTTCTTCGAATTTAAGCGAAATTAGAGCCTGTAGGAAGCTCTCATGATTAAAGGTATGGTGTTGTCCATCAGTCCTTCTGAGCTGCTTATATCGCATTTTCTGAGATTTCGTAACTTGGGTTACCTAGAACGTCTGGTTTTGGGCTAATTTGAGTCCAGGATGAATTATTTTAGAAAAAACTGAATCTAAAAAGCAGTTGGGAGAAGATGTTGGTATTTGTTCAGAGGGAAAGGAACAATATTGTATTTACTCGGCAATCCAATTGGCGGCCACTTTGCACTGAAATGGAGGGGTCAATATTAGTGAAATATGCAGGCCAAGTTCCAGAAGTAAAATTATTTTATCATATTATTGCTATTTAGGGATTCGGGGGATGGTACTGATTATGGGATTTCGCTAAAAGTCGTCACTGGTTTTTGTCCACCCTGGCCATTTTTTTAGGACTATATTTGGTCATCACTCCAAGATGTAAACTTATTCCAGTATTACCACCTAGAAAATGTAAACTTAATCTAGTATTATAATTCAAAAACGACAAGTAAATTCAGGGCGGCACACTACAATTTTTATTATATTTGGTAAAAACAACACGTTATTAAATGAGGAAATACATCCGTTTTGCTTTAATCGTATTACTATCTACACTGTTTATTTTTCAGGCCCGGGCTCAAAAAAAAGATAATTGTGATTTTTTCGATGCGGTTGTAAACAACCATAACCAAATCTTTCCGTATTCTGGTATTCCATCAGCTATTGAACTGGCGCTAAAGCAATGTAAAGCAGTGGATCTTAATTTTTATAAATTACAAAATGACTGGCAAAACAAAACTGATGGCTCCTTCAGTGACTTTGACAAAAAGAAATTATACGGAGTTACATTTTACCAAAAATTTAAATTGCCCCGGAATGGAAATTTTCCATTGGATAGTCTTTTTCAAACTATAGATAATGAATTGAAGTTGGGTAGAAAAGTAATTATCGCATTGCGCGTGGAAAATGGCTGGCCGATTTTTGTTGTACATAAACGAACTCCCAGTGGAGAATTTGTTTCATACAGTAAATTTGGAAGTAATACATTGATAATCAGAAATACAAAAGAAATCGTAAAAAAGTCTAACGGTACGGAAATCATGACTTATAGCACTGGTCTGTAATTGGAGATAAGCATATCTAACTGTAATAATTTAAATGATGAAAAAGATACTCTTGAGTTTAGTCGTGTTATTATCCACATCCGTTATTTTTCATTCGCGGGCTCAAGCACAAAAAACCGATAGTTGTTTTTTTAATACGGTCGTAAATAACCATGATCAAATCTTTGAACTTTCTTGCATTCCATCAGCTGTTGAAATAATACTAAAGTATTATAAAGTTGTAGATTTTGATTTTTACGAGCTGCAAAATAAATGGAAAAACAAAACCGATGGGTCTTTCCATGATTTTGACAAGAAAAAATTGTACGGCATTACGTTTTTTCAAAAATTTGTTTTGCCGCGGGACGCGAAATTTCCGATAGATAGCCTTTTCAGAACAATAGAAAACGAATTGAAGGCTAAGAAAAAAATAATTATCTCACTTCCGTCAAACGCAGGCTGGCATATGTTTATTATCAGTGAACAAACTCCAGACGGAGAATTTGTTTCATATAGCAAACTTGGAAGCCATACATTAATACTCAGAAACACTAAAGAAATTGTGAGAAATTCTAATGGCACGGAAATTATGACTTACAGCATTCGTTTGTAGCGAAGACTTTTACAAGCTGGTTTTTTGTACTTAATGATATTTTGCCGTGCCGAATAGATTTTTTCCTCTCATAACGGAATGATCAGATCTGTCATTTAGTCCTTGCAGCCTTCACTTTCTGTGATACAGAAACCTCGCTGGCCATAAAGTCATTAGGAGTTTCATGTCTTAAAACTCGAAAAACCTGATCCGTCCAATCGAAGCTAAGTCTGGGATTCTGTCGCCCAAAATTTATTATTGTTGCTATTCCAAATGGCTCTATGCAAATATTATTCAGAAAAAGTCCTATAAAATGACCAATTTCATGGGCCACTATTGGCATGGCTATTGTTTTTATGGCAATTTTGTTATTAGAGCCAAATTCGTGGTCAATCATTTGCATGGTTAAGATCGTACATATTAAGTTTGCATTTTTCCATTGCTTATCATAAGCCTTCCGCATTTAAAATTAATAATTAGAATACAGTAAGCAGACCAGCAACAATTAGTCTGGAATGTAGCAAAATTCTTCGACTTATATTCGTCTTGTCGTTTCAAAGCATGGCCTAGTTATATGATTTTAGCCTACCTGAGTTGCCGGTTTCGGACAAAGCAGATTTTAAACTACGCACCCTAAAATAAACACTGCATCCCCTTGCCTCTTCCCTCTTTAATATGCTGCAGTTTAAAAATTATACCTTTAGCCACGTAAAAAACCAATTAATTTTTTTACAAAATTTGCAAACACCGATCTTATGCGCTAGATTAGACTGATATAACCAAATATCCAATCCGACATTATTTCACCGCAAAAAGCAGCTTTTTGACGATGCTATGGTAAAACATATCGACATGCTGCCAAGAGCTAAATAACAAGGGCTACATTAACGCTATGACTCAAAAACATTACAATTCCTGCACCCGGGCATTCTTCCATAACCATAACTTTCCAGTACAAAATTTAAGGCCGCGTTTTTTTTAACCAGCTAGTAAAACGTTTTATCAAATCCTGATTATTCTATATCTAACCATAGGCTTAACACTCTCGAATGGAAAATCTCCAAAATCCCTTAATTGATGTCCATTTCAGGATATCTGAAAAAGATGCTAAAAGGATAAAAAAACACTTAGACCAGTTCCTGTTAAACAACGATTTCACCCTCAGCCCGCAGTTTGGAGAAGGAAAAGGCATTGTAATCAGTGCAGGTGGGTTTAAATATTTTACCTGCACCTATATCCTTGTTGCAAACCTTAGGGAAACAGGCTGCCAGTTACCTATAGAGGTATGGCATTACGGCAACGAACTCTCAAGCGAGATGATTGCTACGCTTTCTGCAATGGGTGTAACCTGCCGCGACATGATGCCCCTGGTAGATGATAGACCCCATGGTTTTCTGATGAAACCACTATCGATCCTGTACAGTCACTTTGCAGAAGTACTGATGCTTGATGCTGATAACACCTGCCTAAGCAACCCCGAATATCTTTTTTACGAACCGGCATATATTGAACACGGAAGCATTTTTTGGCCCGACTATTGGAAATATTCGAACGAAAACCAGATCTGGGATATATTGCATGTAAAGCCACTGAACACGCCTGAACAGGAGAGCGGACAGCTTTTGATAAACAAAAAAAGGTGCTACCAGGCCCTTTCACTGGCGGCTTATTTGAACATTAACAGCGGGAATTTTTACCATTTTATGTATGGCGACAAAGATACCTTTTCTATTGCCTGGCATTACCTGGACCAGCCTTACCACCTTATAGCACATGCGCCCGGCGCATGCGGTTATACTGCTGATGACGGAAGTTTTCACGGCATTACCATGACCCAGCATGATTGCAGCGGCAATATTATTTTTATGCACAGGAACCTACACAAATGGGACATAACCGACGAAAAAGAAAAGGTTTGGAACGTACACAAGTTATTTAAAACCAGGGGAGTCGAAAAATCGTGCAGTATTAACCAATACCTAAAGGGGAATTTTATCGATATGCATGGCGATGTTGATATTGCTGCTGCCCCGAAAGCAATAGGCCTTTTGGAAGAACAGTGCCTGGCGCAGTTAAAAAAATTAAGACAAATGCCCTTTTACAACAACGAACTGCTTGCCCACTACATTTTGGCCAACCGCTAATTTACTGCACTACAGATGAACAATATCGATAAACTACTAAAACAGCTGTGCACCAACATTTTGGAATACCTAAATGATAGAGACCTCCCAAATGACAGGGGAATAACTGCACCATTGCTTTTTTTGCTGGCCTTTTACGAACAGTCGGACGATGATAAGCTTGCTATAGTATGTCAGCAACTGATGGATGAAATGGTGGAGCGTGCCGCTAAGACCGTTGATTTTACCCCTCAAAATATCAGAAATGTAATCTCATCAGCGTGGCTTTTCCAGTCGCTCCAGGATCGGGAAGTTATCCCGGCTACAGAAACCTTTTTTTTGGATTTCACGGACAATTACCTGTCTGTTGCTTCCGATTACCTTGCTGCCCAGGAAAAATTTACGCATGATAATGGCCTTACCGCTATAGGACATTACTGGCTGAAAAGAAAAAATATAACGGCAATCCAAAAGACTATTCAACTGCTTAAAATGAAAGTACAAACGGTTGAAAATGGTACAGGATGGCCAACATTTTCATCAGAAGATTACCGTTTTATATTGGATATGGGCTATAGCCATGGCAACATGGGAATTATTGAGTTTTTGGCCAGGTGCCGGGACTACAAAATCGAAACAATTACCTGTACCTCCCTTATTTCGGGATACATAGCACTCTTGGCAAACAGTGCAGAAAGGCAGTATAACCATCAGGACCAAACAGGCTACGATACCTATCAGTTAAAATACACCGGTAGTGATAACCTGGTTTACACAAACAGCAGCTTATGGCCTTTAATATCGGAAACGCAAGTGGCCGCTACCCTGCTCCCTATAATCAACTTGGCTTTGAATTTCGACAAAAACGGTCAATCAGAAACTTTAAACTTAGCAGAACAGCTCAAAATGTACTTCATGCTGGAAGGTTCACATCACAGCTTTAGCAGAGAGGCTTTAAGCGCCCGAGACCGCTGCGCAGCTAATATAATAATAGCACTTAAAAAAAATACATCAAATATCTGCGGGTTGACACCGGGTTACGGGAACGGCATCGTGGGCTTGCCGGGCATTGGACTAGTATTAATGGCCGCTCAGAAAAACGATAAACGCCTGCAGTCGCTGTTTGGCTTCGAACTCCCTACCTGGATAACCAATTACCTTTAGATATCTATAAAAACCGATCATGACACCAAAAATAATCCACCAGATTGTTGGGCCGGCACCATCCGCTCTGATTAAAAGATGCTTGGCATCATGGGCAGCCCTTACTGAAGAGGGCTTTGAAATAAGGATATGGAATGATGAAAGCCTGGCCCTGTTTATCGGTGAAAATTATGCTTTTGCCCTCGATGCCTTTATCAATGCCAGAAACCATGCAGAAGCATCAGACATTGCCCGTTACCTCATTATCCACCGATTTGGCGGCTATTATGTAGATTGGGATATCCTGCTTTTTAACAGCTTAGGCTTTTTATCGCTTGCCTCATCCAACCGTACAGGTTATTTGTTGATCGATAAGAAAAACCTTACCCTTGCTTCTGAGCATTTTGCAGCTCCCACGGGCGAAGCTTACCTTCTCCACCTCGTTCACGACATAATACATACCTACGAAAGGGGCGAGCGCGAACTGATGGAAACCCCGCAGTACTCGGGCCCATACCGTATGAAAACCGCCTACCAGCGTTACCGCATCACCCAACAGACCGTCATAGATGTTAAAGATATTTTTGAATATGACTATTCGGAAATCAGACAGGCTTCTGTATATGGCAGAAACAAGCTGATGATCCACTTTTGGGGGCACTCCTGGATAGCCGGTGAACACCAGAACCTATTTATAGATTAACCGCAAAATGCATGACAACAAAACCAACAAGCCCTAAAAAAACAGGAGCAAAAAATCCACAAAACCTGCCAAACCTGGAAAACGAACCTTTTAGCAGGGCTATACTGGCAACCTGTAGCGATGGCCTGTCGTACCTGGTCGATCCGATGGATAACGTGATCGGTAAAGAGCTTCGCTTAAAGGGCGAAAATTCTGCCGAGCAGGTTTCGCTTTTGGCCGAATTTCTCGAACCTGAAGATGATGTGCTGGTGGTAGGGGCACACATCGGAACGCTGGCCATTCCACTTTCCAAAATATGTAAAACCGTTCATGCCATTGAGGCCAATCCAAATACCTATTCCCTGCTGGCAAAAAATATACTGCTCAATGGCTGTACCAACTGCCATGCGCACCAGTTTGCAGCACAGGATCAACCCGGAGAAATCGAATTTCTGGCAAACCGCCAAAATTCGGGTGGCAGCAAGCGTAAACCTTTGGTGGCCATGGATATGTACTATTACGATGATCCCGAAAAAGTAAAGGTGGTTGCCCGCAGGCTCGACGATGAATTTCCCGCACATACATTCGGGATGATTGTGATGGATATTGAGGGTTCGGAATATTTCGCCTTAAAAGGAATGCCCAATCTGCTTGATAGGGCTAAATGCATTATGATCGAGTTTCTGCCACACCACCTTCAGTATGTTGGCGGGGTAAGCATTGCACAATTTTACGAACCATTGGCCTCATTTGATAGTATGCTTGTACCCTCAAGCAAAATCCTGGTTAACAAAGCACAGATATTGGAAACACTTACATATATGTTCGAAAACCAGATTTCGGATGAGGGACTTATTTTCATGAAAGAATAAGCCTTAAAACCGAGTTCATGGCATATATTCGTAGGGCAGCTGGTCGGCAAGCCGCTGCCGGGCAAATGCACCATGAATAAACAGGCTCTGATGGTCAGAGAAATCCCCTTTGGCATCAATTTTCAGCCCTTTTTTAAGCAGGTAAATAACTGATGAGCCCTCGCCAACGATGGTTTCTTCGCGACCGGTTGGCTGTATCATACGGGCTTTTTGGTTTAAACCTTCACTGTAAAAGCGTACCAGTATTTTAACAAAATGCAGGGGTAGAAGCCCCTGCGGGTGGGGGGCATTTTTTTCTTCAAGTTCAAGCTGCTGCCGATCAATTTCTACAACATACTTGCCAAAGCCCCATCCGCTAAATTTGGGGACATCTTCAAAGGCCTGATGAATCTCGAAACCCTCGGCGGCGGCCTCTTTGCGGTACACCGACCTAAAAAAATGCATCAGGGAGCCCCGGTAGGTTTTTAGCCGTGCCTGTTTCCATATTTTAAGCTGTCCTGCAATACCTGAAAGTTCCTCAAAAACGATGTCTCCGTTGTAAAGGGCAATATCCTTTTTGGTATCGTAACTAAAACTGTTGAGCAGGTAGCTTACCTTATAACCAAGAGCCATGTTTTCAATGATCAGAAAATCGTCGCAGTCTGCCGTAAGCAGCCCCCTTTCCCTGTCCATTTTTAAGCTTAATACTTCCGGGTTTAATATTCTGCACTTCCCCACATTACCCGAACTGCCCAAAAAAGCTTTTTTAAACAGTTCAAGGTTTTTTTTCCGTTGAGTACTGTTTGCAAAAATCGCTACCTCGTTTAAAAGGATATCCTGTGGATTAAGCTTAAGGTTTAAAAAAACCGTCCCATCCGTAATCAGTACATCGTATTTCAGTTTTTCGTAACCCAGCATTGATACCGACAATTGATAGGTACCAGCAACAAACCTGCCCAGATTAAATTTTCCATCGCTATCCGAAAGCGTTTTTTTGGTCATGCCTGCTATAAACACGGTAGCAGCCTCAAGGGGCCGGCCATCTTTATTCACTAATCTCCCTTCGATAACGCCGGTTTCCTGCGCAACTGTGTTACCTGCAATGAACATCAATAACATTACAAATAGCCATACCATGCATTGCCCCTTAAAAAAGCGGCATTCAGAAGCTCCCATATGCCTTTAGATAGAAATCAGTAGCGTATTAACATTTGCATCCAAACCCACCTGGGCTTCATAAAAACTGTAGATATTTTTTTCAACCCGGCAGTTAAATGGCGGCTTATCCAGATATACCCCAGAAAATAGCACCACACGGTTATAGGCATCGGTTCCCTTATCTAAATTCGGTATAACTTTATCCCCATATACCTCCGAAATCTGATGTTCGGTTACGATAACATATTTATAGTTTGAAAATTTCTCTGTAATTTTTGCGATAGATTTATTATCCAGGTGCTGCAATACCTGCCTGATGATCAAAAGATCTCCACCCTGTATTTTTCCGTTAACGGCATCTTTTAACCTAAAATCGGTACGGTCAGTGGCAAACAGTTTTTTGTTATGTGCAATAAGTGGTTTTACAACGTCGTAGCCGATATAACTATAATCTTTTGCGTTGGCATCCAGTACATTTAACATCTTGCTGCTCACGTTAAAATCGCCGCAGCCAATTTCTACAATCTGGTTAACATTATTTTGGATGATAAAATTGGCGATACACTCGATATAACCCTCAATGTGAGCATTATAAGAGCCAGAACCCGAGTAAAATTCGCCCTTAGCCCCACCCCAGAGGTTTTTGGTATAAATTTCGGTAAAAATAGATGAATTGTAACCCGGCAAATGCGGAGATTTTTTCTTTTTGGTCCTCATAAATATAAAATTGAAACAGTTTAAACCCGTGAAAGGAGCAACCTGCTTAAGTGTTAATTTGATAAATCTGGTTAAAATTGAACTGAATATAGTGCATTTGGCAGTGAGTAGAAAAAAAAACAACATTAATTTTTAAAAACATTTGCAATGTTCGATCTTATCTGTTAGCTTAGAGTTAGATAACCAAATATTAAATTTAAATTATATTGTTTCCGCAAGATGTGATCTGTCTAATCGCATTTAGTAAAACGTTTTAACAAAAATCGTTTTAACCCGAACAATATAGTAATCATTTACATTAACGCTATGATAGTAATCAACAACCTCTTCCTCCCTCAGTCCTCCTGTTACGACAATAACCTTAAAATTTACTTTTTCAGGCATTAGCCCTTTTTTTAAGATTTAAAGTAAAACGTTTTAATAGTCAATAAAAAGACTATTAGTGGAATCCTATTACCTTTTTTTTTCGAAAAACATACAAAATGCTATTACGAACCTTGAGGCAACTCATTTTTCCGGAGTCAGACTGTGTAGAGGCAGCCTGGCTGGTCATTAACTTACTGGGCCTTAACATAACAAAATCTACCTTAACCGAAAGCCTGCTGTTACATCCCGATTTCCCAAGCATGCTGAGCGTGAACGATGTTTTTGAGCAGTTTGGAATTGCCAGCCTCTCGTTGCGCATTAAACCGCACGACCTTGAAACATTGCCTTTACCCCTATTGGTACAGCAGGTTGATAACGGCCATACCCGTTTTAGCGTAGTTAAAAGCATTGAACACGATAGTGTGGTTTTTTATGATTACCAGCAAAGGCTATGGCACAAAGCAGATACAGCTGATTTTATGGAAAGCTTTACTGGGATCGTACTCGCGGTAGAGCCTGATGAACAAGCTGGTGAGCCTGCCTATGGCGATGCCCGTAAAAAAGAAAAACTTAGCAGACTGTTAAAATATACTGCGGGTTTATTTATCCCCTTAGCGGTATTGGTCTTCGTGGCAGTTAATATTTTTACCATTGGAATTCCTGGCATTTGGGTATCACTGTCTGCAATAAGTTCCTTGTCGGGCCTGTTTATTTGTTTTCTTTTACTGTGGCACGAGGTCGATTCATCGAATATGTTATTAAAGAAAGTATGTGCTGCTACAGGCAATAACGGAAGCTGTAGTGAAGTGCTTTCATCGTCCAGGGCAAAAATATTCGGAATCAGCTGGAGCACAATCGGCTTTAGCTATTTTTTCGGAAACCTCATCATGCTGTTAACAGCTAGCGGTACACCCGGCATACCCACACTGGTTTTTTGGGGGGCTATCGCTGCCTCGCCGTTTATAATATACTCGCTAAGCTTACAGGCCCTTATGCTTAAAAAATGGTGTACGCTCTGCCTCTACACTCTGCTAATACTTACCATTCATGCGATAATAGGCTTTTTAGGCACCGCTAACCTTTCTTCCGTACCCCATATCGGTCCTGCGTTGCTCTTAACGGTAGCCATAAGTTACCTATTGCCCCTGTTTTTAGTCTCCTTTATCATTCCTTTCATCTCCCACGCGCAACAGGGCCGCAACCGTGCCATCGAACTTCAGCGGTTGAAACACGACCCTCAGATATTTGAAGCCTTATTGATGAGGCAGAAACAGGTTAACGCCCAGAAAGAAAATTTTGGGATTTATTTAGGAAATCCAGACGGAAAAATCAAGATTATTAAAGTATGTAACCCCTATTGCGGCCCGTGTGCTGATGCACACAAACCCCTGGCGCAACTACTTGCCAATAACAACCAAATACAGTTGCAGATCATATTTACCACCTCCAGCCATGAATCAGACAAGGGCAGGTTACCCGTATCTCAATTGCTGGCCATATCGGAAACCGGAAACGAACAACAGATCAGCGATGCAATCCACAACTGGTATACCATTGGCGCTGCAGATTACGAAAATTTTGCACAAAAGATGCCGGTACTGGAGCCCCTGGACAGGCAACATCAAAAAATTGAGGCCATGAGCCAATGGTGCCATCACAACCAGATCAGTTTTACCCCAACTTTATTTATCAACGGAAACCAGTTACCCGATATGTACACCGTATCGGATTTAAAATACTTTCTCTCCACATAGCCGAAGAGAGAAATACCGAGCAGGCTAGCATTGCAAAAACTGCAGTGTATCGGGAAAGCCAGATCTTCCGGGCTCATTTATGGAAGCATTTCTAACCTTGATTTATTAAATTAATGAAAAAACTAAAATTAAAAGCACTTCAACTCGGAAACATGGAAGTGTTAACAAGAAAACAACTTAAAAATGTGCTTGGGGGAGGATTCGGCAGCGGCAGTACAACAGGTTCAGCAACCGGTAGCGCTCCCTGCCCTACAGGAACTGCACCTTGCACATGTGGCAACGAATATGTTGGCTGCTACAGTAGTGCAGGATGCCTTACACGCTGTGGTGTAAAAGGTTAAATCATATTGGGCACTGCAAGAATGCAGGCCCAATATCTTTACACAGCTAACTACCTGTCATCACCTTAACATACCTGACATGAACGCCATCCCAACATTTGTTATTAACCTGGATAAACGCACTGACCGAAAACGCTCGGTACTTAGGGAATTTAGGAACAAACCTGAATTTGATGTAAACATCGTATCTGCACAACAGAGCAAATGCGGTGCCTTAGGGCTATGGAAAACCATGCGTTCAATAATTGAATCGGCATTGGGCAATGATCTTGATTATGTAATCATTTGCGAAGACGACCATAAGTTTACCAATAACTATACAAAAGAAATACTGATAAATGCCATATCAAATGCAGTATTGCATGGGGCAGATTTACTTTTCGGAAGTGTGAGCTGGTTTTCGAACAGTATCCCCTTAAGAGACGGACTGTTTTGGCTGGAAGATTTTTCGGGCACGCAGTTTTTTGTTGTTTTTAAAAAATTTTACCATTTAATGCTCACTAATAACGATGAGAGCGAAGCGCCCGCCGATGCACGCATGAGCGAACTTACCATCCATAAAATGGCCGTTTTCCCGTTTTTATCGGTACAGAAAGAATTTGGCTATTCGGATGCTACCGACCTCAATAATGAAATAGGAAGGGTAAAAAATCTATTTAAATGGGCAAGCAGGGGTTTTAAGACCATACAGGATGTGGATTCGTTTTATAGTAAACATCAAGTGGCAGGCCCGGATTATGTTGCCCAGGCCGATTTAAGCACAATATGCATTCCAACCTACGCCATTAACCTGCCCGGGCGCAGCGAGCGCCTTGCACACATTAAAGCGGAATTTGAGGGGAAACCTGAATTCGACCTTACCATTGTAGAAGCAACTGAACATCAGGTAGGCGCACTTGGCCTGTGGATGAGCATCCGTAGGGTGATCCAAATGGCAATTGATAACGATGATGATGTGATCATTATATGCGAAGATGACCACCAGTTTACCGATCATTACAGTCCCGACTATTTATTAAGCAACATCCTGCACGCACATAGGGATGGCGCCTATTACCTGTCGGGCGGCACCGGTCAGTTTGGCTTTGCCCTTCCCCTTACCGAAAACAGGTATTGGGTAAACCATTGCCTGTCTACCCAGTTTGTGGTAATTTTCAAAAAAATGTTCAAGAAAATACTTTCAGAACCTTTCGACGAGGAAATTATCGCTGATATTGCCTATTCGCAGATGACCAGTAATAAAATGGTGCTTTTCCCTTTCGTATCCACACAAAAAAACTTTGGCTATTCTGATGTTACCCCCATGCACCACCAGGACAAAGATTTAATCGACAGGCTTTTTAACAACAGCATCAGCAGGTTGCAAACTATACAAAGGGCTTACCGGAAATTTAGGTTAAAAACCGAAAAAGTCGCTTAAATATAAAGTATACTGATTACCTAAAAAATGTCACCATGAATAGGAAAATAAAAACCTCCCGATTTGCTTTAATCTCGACCTTACTGTTGTTCAGCGTAAGCCTTGTTAAAGCACAGCAAAAAAGCAAATTGAAGGTCATCGATTCGGTACAGGTTAAATGCTATTACCTGTTTTCGAAAAACGATCCCCTTACGCATAAAACTTACCGTACGGATACCATGCAGCTGGAGATCGGGAAAGATTTTTCCAGGTTTTTTGATCCGAAAAGATTAATGAGAGATTCCATCCTATCATCGGTAATTCCTCAGGATGAGGCAGAAATCAAATCAGTAACCGTATTGGATGTAGATAACGAGAAAGAAGGAAACGGCAGCGAAAAGCAAAGCATACCGAAAACCAATCAGGGCGAAAGTTACCAGATCTTCAAAAACAGGACAAAGGGATCGCTACAGATACTGGATTACATTAACCCTATCCTACGAACAACTTATAGTTATACCGATCACATCGGCCAGCTTGATTGGGAGGTTAGCGATAAGCTCGATACCCTATTGGGCTATAATTGTCAATCGGCAAAACTCCGCTTCAGGGGCCGCACCTATACGGCATGGTTCAGTACCGAAATACCGGTAAACGATGGTCCGTGGAAATTTTATGGTTTACCAGGCCTGATCCTTAAGGTTGAGGATAGTGAAAGTATTTTTTCCTTTCAGCTCATCGGCATCAAACAGGTAGCGCCCTCCTATGCGATGCATCTTGATGACAGTGATGCGATCAAGTGTAATCGTGATGACTTTATCAAACTGCTTAAAAACCGAGCATCATCCTACCAGGCCTCTTTTAACGGCGGGGCATTAAAGATTACGGTTGATAAGCGCAGATCAGCCAATACTGATATCGAAATGCAATGAAAGAACTAAAGCTGCTTTTATTAATATGTTTATCCGTTTTCTGTGCCTCAGCCCAGGAACTTTCTGGCGTGGCTATGGGCAAAAACGACCAAAAGCCGGTACAGGGCGTAAACATTTCGTTAAGGGAAAAAGGCAGCAGCCAGGTTATTGCCTACGGTACCACACAGGCCAATGGCAGCTATAAAATAACCTATAAAAGTAATGCCGATAGCATAACCATTACAGTTACCGCACTAAATTTCGAGCGGATACTCGCCACTAAACAAAATATTGCCCAAAAACTGGATTTTCAGCTCAATCCGGGCACAATTGTGCTAAAAGAGATTAAAGTTAAACCACCACGGGCAAGTAAAATAGGCGACACGATCAATATTCTTACCAGTGGCTTTTCGGATAAAAACGACAGGACCATAGGTGATGTGCTTAAAAAGATACCCGGCATAAAAGTGGCCAGTGATGGATCTATAACCTACAATAATTTACCTATCAACCGTTTTTACATCGAAAACCAGGACCTATTACAGGGCCGTTATGGCCTGGCTACCAACAATATCGAAGCCAAGGATGTAAAATCGGTACAGGTGCTCGAAAACCATCAACCCGTTAAGGCCCTGGCCGGGGCTGAGTTTACCGACCAGGCCGCACTCAACCTCAAACTTACAGATTCTGCAAAAAATATACTGATTGCCAATACCGAAATAGGAATTGGTGCTGCCCCCCTATTGTGGCAGAATGAACTCTTTGGCATGTATTTCAGTAAAAAAAGGCAAAGCATATTTACCTACAAAGGCAACAATACAGGAAATGATGCAGCTGCCGACTCTAGAAGCCTATATGGTGGTGATGCAAATATGGCGTACCCCGTTTCGCTGTATGCCCAGTCGCCCATCGATCCGGGAATAGCCGGTAACCGCTATTTAGACAACAGCGACCATGCCCTATCGCTGAGCAACCTCTGGAGCCTGAAAAAAGATGAAAAAATTGTAGCCAATATTAGCTTCAGGAATGACAGACGCATACGCAGCAGCTATTCGCAAACCAGTAATTTTTTACCGGGACAACAGGTGCTAGATATTTCAGAAAATATACACGCTACAGAAAAGCTCAGTCAGCTTAATGCCCAGGTTAATTTTAACCGTAATACGGAAACCCTTTATCTTGACAATTCGCTAAAATTTTATGGCCAGTTAAGCACTGTTGATGGTTCGATTATCAATGGCGATACGCTGGCACAATACCTCGAACAGCATCTTTTTAAGCTGAGCAATAACTTCGAACTGGTAAGAAACATCAAGAATATCAGCTACAAATTCTTTTCTTACAATGGTTACAGCAGGAACAGCCAATCGCTTAGCATCAGTCCGCTGGTATACACAGCTTTATTTCCACAGGCAGGGATAGACGGCATGGTACAGGACCTTTTCCAGAATTATTTTGCCTCTTATTCTAAAATGGCGGTTGCCATAAAAAGCGGAGCATTCAGGCAAAATTATACTTTTGGCTATAACATCGATGTCCAGAAACTAATATCTGGGCTTTATGCCTCGCTTCCAAACGGCCGCTTTATTAATGGTGCCGACTCGTTATCGAACAACACTTTATGGAAAAGCCAATATTTTTTCCTGCAGCCCGATTACAGTTACCTGTCAAAAAAACTAAAAATCAATGTACAGCTTCCGCTGAGTTATTTTTACAGGCAGATCAACAATAAGTATGTCGACCGAAAAACAAATGGTTATTTCTTCTTTCTGCCATCAGTAAGCCTTCAGTATAAGATCAGCAACTTTTGGGGGCTGAGCGCCAACGGAGGATATTATAGTTACATAGCTGGCATGGAAAACGGTTATACCGGCTACATCATGCAAAGTTACAGGAGTTTGATCAGGAACGCTGTACAACTGCCGCAATTCAATTCCCAAACGGTTTCGGCCAGCATAAGCTACAAAAACCCGATCACCTCCTTATACATAACTGCTGGATCAAACTTATCAAAGAATACCGTCGATCTAACTTATGGGAGCAACTATATGGGCATATTGGCCATTCAAAAAAGTTATGCCATACCTAACGAAAGTACCTCATACGGCTTTCAAGGCAATATTGACAAGGGATTTACCGATACCTTTATCCAGCGGATCACATTGGGAATCAACCAGAGTACAAACGAGGGTGAGCAGGTTTTGCAGGATACCAAGGTAAATATCAGGAGTACCGGCCTAGGTGCAAGTGCGGGCATAGACCTTAAACCAACAGACTGGTCCATAATCAATTACACAATTTCATACAGCGAGAACAGGAGCTATTTTTCTGGCGACATCCCCGATGCCGCTCCCGTTAAGGGCCTGTTGCAGGGCATTAAGGTAAACTTTTTCCCGCTTAAAGGTATTACCATTAACGTAGCCTGCAGTTATGCCCAAAACAGCGCCTTTAATGGCACCCAAAAGGCTACAAGCTTTACCGACCTGGCCATAAAGTACAAGCAGAAGAAAATAGAACTGAAACTTGAGTACAACAACATATTTAACCTGAAGCAATACCTCATTTCCAACAATACAGCATTTGGAAACTATTATGCACTTTTCGATCTGAGGCCTGCACAGGTAATGGTAAAGGCCAGATTCAAATTATTTTAATTTACAGTTACAACATTCTCCGATATGACATTGCCCTTCTACAAACAGCTTAATGCAATGGACTGTGGTCCGACATGCTTAAGAATGATCAGTAAATATTATGGGGTACACTATAATATCGATAGCATTAGGGAGAAGGCAGGTTATAACAAAGAAGGCGTTTCGCTACTGGGCATTAGCGAAACTGCCGAAAAAATGGGTTTCCGAACCAGGGGCGTACAGATTAGCTACGATAAATTAGAAACAGTGCCCCTGCCTGCTATCCTGCATTGGCAACAAAACCATTTTGTGGTGTTAACCGCCATAAATAAAAAAAAGGTTTGGATAACCGATCCCGAAAGCGGTGCATTAACCTTTAACCGGAAAGAATTTGGCGATTGCTGGTTTTCTAACGAGCTTGAGGACCTTGGCAAAGTGGGTACGGCACTATTATTAGAGCCGAGCGCCGTATTTTTCGAAAACGAGGGCGATCAGCAAAGACGCCTTAACTGGGGCATCATAACCCAGTACCTGAAACCCAATAAATGGAGGCTATCGCAGATTATGCTTTCGCTGCTGGTCAGCTCGGTACTTCAATTTATTTTCCCTTTCCTTACCCAATCGATGGTTGATAAGGGTGTTACCGCCCGTAACCTTTCATTCATCAACCTGATACTCATTGCACAGCTTATGCTCACATTGAGTAACACCCTTATCGATTTTATCAGGAGCCGCCTGCAGATGAAAGTATCCAGCATCATCAATATGTCGGTACTCTCCGATTTTTGGAGCAAGCTTATCCGTGTACCGGTTTCGTATTTTGATACCCGGCATACCGGTGATACACTCCAGCGCATCGGCGACAACCATAGGCTGCAATCGTTTATTACCGGACAGGCATTTGGCACTGTGTTTTCTGTGATCAATTTTCTGGTATATGCAATAATTTTGATTTTCTACAGCGTTAAAATATTCATTGTTTTCTGCATAGGCAACCTGATCTATTTTGGCTGGATACAATTGTTTTTGGGTGTAAGGCGAAAAATGAACTACGAAAGCTTCGGCATTTCAGCAAAGGAGAACAATGTAACCCTACAACTGGTCCAGGGCATGCAGGAAATCAGGCTCAATAATGCCGAACACCTCAGAAAATGGGAATGGGAGGATGTACAGGCCAAACTTTTCAAACTTAACCTCAAAGGCCTCAATTACGAGCAATGGCAATCGGCAGGTGCACTGATGATCAATAAAACAAAGGATATCCTTATCAGTTTTATTGTGGCAAAACTCGTGGTAGACGGGCAGTTAACCTTTGGTACCATGCTTGCTGTGCAGTATATCATAGGCCAGCTGCACCAACCCGTTTACGATTTTATCAACCTATCACAAACTTTTCAGGATGCGAAAATAAGTTTGGAACGTCTGAATGAAATTTACGAGATCGAGGACGAAGAGCCACAAGACCAGACTTTTTTCAATAAACTTCCGGCCGATAAGGGCATTACGATCGATAAACTGAATTTCACTTATCCGGGTGTAGGATACGAGCCAGTGCTACGCGATATCACATTGGCCATACCTTATGGCAAGGTAACGGCAATTGTTGGTACCAGTGGCAGTGGCAAAACTACTTTACTGAAAATATTGCTAAAAATATATAAGGGCTATGAGGGCAACATCAGGATCGGCGAGCAGAATTACAGACAATTTAGCCCGTCTTTCTGGCGCAGAAAATCGGGTGCAGTGCTGCAGGACGGCTTTATTTTTAACGATACGGTGGCGCGCAATATTGCCGTTGGCGATGAAACAATTAATTACGAAAAACTGACCGATAGCTGCAGGCTTGCCAACATCTTACCCTTCATAGAAACATTGCCCAATGGCTATAATACCAAACTTGGTGCAGAAGGTGTCGGCATAAGTCAAGGCCAGCGCCAGCGTTTGCTCATTGCCCGTGCCATATACAAACAGCCAGATTACCTGTTTTTTGATGAGGCTACCAATGCCCTGGATGCCAACAACGAAAGAGAGATTGTGGCCAACCTCGAGAAGTTTTACCAGGGCCGTACTGTTGTTGTTATTGCGCACCGGCTTAGTACCGTAAAAAATGCAGATAAGATTGTGGTACTGGCCAACGGCAGGGTAGCTGAAGAAGGCACCCATGATGAATTGATCCAAAAACGCGGAGAATACCATCACCTTGTTAAAAACCAGCTCGAACTCGGTAATTGATTTTAAGCCATGAATGAAGATTTTAATATAGACAACGAAAAAGAAATCCTGACCGAAAAAAGGTTATCGGCACGGATAACCCAACGTTCTGCAGCAGCACAGGAAGTAATCAGCCATAAACCCGATGCACTGGAGAGACTGATTGTTCCGGTACTCATATTAACCGTTTTGCTGTGTTTTGCAATGGCCTGGTTTATCAGGTTTCCGGAAACAGTAGAAACGAGGGTTAAACTGATACTGCCAAATTCACCAAAACCGTTGAGCGTTAACACTGTTGGCCAGGTCAGCACTATTTTTTTTGAAAGTGGTAATAAGGTACACAAAGGAGACCTGGTTGCTGTAATGGAGAGTGCCGCCAACTACCACTCTGTAATGGCCCTAAATGATCGCCTAAGCCGCATGATTACGAAACCCAATGGCAGTGAAGCTAAATCGCTTTTAGGCCAACACGGAGACCTGGGCGAACTGCAGCCTGCTTATCAGCAATTGCTTGCCAAACTCGATGGCCGGCTAAGTTTAGCGGTACAGGATGAAAATGTTTTGTATAAGAGCCTTACGCTCCAAAACCGCTACAATAAGCTATTGCGCGGTAAGGAACAGGTAGCAAAAGAAGAGACGCTGCTGGCTAGAGAAAGATACGAACAGGCGCAGAGCGCTTATCTGAAGGGCACCCTTGCCCAATCGGAAATGATTAAGGAAAAAACTGCCTATCAAAAATCACAACTTAGCCTGCCAGAGGCAGAAATAAACCGCATAAGGGGCCAACAGGAATTAATCGATATCGGAAAACAGCTTAAAATGCTGCACCAGAAAAGCGGGGAGCCACGCCAGAAGATGATGGCTGCACTTACCGATTTTAAAAGGGAGATTGATTTATGGATGCTCAATCACCTGGTAAAAGCGCCAGAATCCGGCATACTGGTATTTCCACGGCCACTTTTCAAATTCCAATTGCTCGATCCCTCTCATCCCGTGGCTTTTGTAATCCCCGAAAACCAGGTGGTTTATGGCGAAACCTATCTCAACCAGAACAATTTCGGAAGGATACAAAAAGGGATGAATGTACAGATCAGGATTAACGCATATCCTTTCCAGGAATTTGGCTATATCGAAGGAAATTTGGACTTCATTTCTCCGATTGCTTCCGATAGCGGCTTCTTTGCATCCATTAAATTAAAGAACGGGCTTAATACAAGTAACAATGTTAAAATTGCTTTCCAGAACGGACTGAACGGAGATGCGTTAATCTACATCAAAGAACAGCGGCTGTTTAACAAAATCTGGCAAAAACTAATGCCGGCTGAGCACAAATAAGAATACCATAAACAGCCAACGATTTTACGAAAGACAATTTTTCACCAGACAAGCTATAAATAAGGCTTAAATGTATTTCTCTCGATTTCCTTTACCCGTACTATAATTTTCTCTGACATTCCCGTTTCGGGTTGCAGCCGGCTCAATGCCTTGATGATCAGCAGAAAGTTGATCGTACGATGCTTACCATCTACTAGAAAATCGCCTTCCTTGTTCCGAAAGATAACTTTCGTAGCAATACGATAAGATGGCTGATTTTTAAAGCGGTCGATAACTGGATTACATTTTTAACTGCCCATTTATAGGGGCGCTGAAAATGTAGAATCAATAGCTTTTTGTTTTGTAGAAACTCCGCTATTGGGAAAATATCTACAATTTGGATTCCCATAGAATTTTAGGTGTTTTGCTTATATTAAGCTGATTCTATTTTTACCAAGTTCTCTATATTCAACTTTTCTTTGTTTAGCTGGATAAACCGTTGCCGAGTGACCCCATGTCGCCAAAAATAATTTTATCATAACATCCTAGCTTTAAATAAACTTCTAAAAAATTAAAAATTGGTGCAATGGGGTCAAATAAATTGGTTTGTCCACCGCTGGGACAATTTCCGTTCAGACGCCCCGAGACCGAAATTCCACCTTTGAGCCTGAGATTATCCGTAAAAGGGAAACTATCCTGGCAGAGAGCCTTGAGGGTAAGATCATTGGCATGTATGGGCTAGGAATGAGTCTACGTGATATTTCCAAGCATATAAAGGATATCTATGATACAGATATCAGCCATTCAACACTATCTTCCATCACCGATAAGATTATACCCGAGGTAAAGGAATGGCAATCCAGGCCACTGGAAGAACTTTATACGGTAGTCTGGCTTGATGCCATGCACTACAAGGTAAAAGAGGACCATCGTATGGTTTCCCATGCGGTGTACAATATTCTTGGGATAAATCGCCATGGGCACAAAGAACTTTTATGGATGTATGTATCACAAAGTGAGGGTGCTAATTTTTGGCTGAGCGTACTTACCGATTTGCAGAACCGTGGGGTAAAAGATATTCTAATTGCTTGCATAGATAACCTGAATGGATTTCCACAGGCGATCAACGCCGTTTACCCACAAACGGAGATACAGACCTGCATCGTCCACCAGATCCGCAACAGCTTAAAATATGTAGCTTCAAAGGATCAAAAAGCATTTATGAAAGATCTGAAGCCTGTTTACCAAGCGGAGACGCTTGAGCTGGCAGAGTTGAGGCTAGAGGAACTTGAAGAGAAATGGGGCAAAAAATACGAAAAGGTGCTGGAATCCTGGCGAAGAAACTGGTCGAAACTTACCACATATTTTCGATACGATGCTGCAGTCAGAAAACTGATCTACACCACAAATACCATTGAGGGGTTCCATCGACAGGTGAGGAAAGTCACCAAAACGAAAGGTGCCTTCACCTCAGATATGGCATTGCTAAAACTGATCTATCTGGCGCAAAAGAACATCAGCGAAAAATGGACTATGCCTCTGAGCAATTGGGCTACAACTGCACAGAAACTTGCCATTTGGTTTCCTGATAGAATGATATTAGATTTGAACTAGATTTTTTTGAGAAGCATTACTTTAGATTTGACACAGTTTATTTTACATACCCCGCGCTTACCTTATTTTGGACTTTCCCTTTTCTTCATAAGAAAATAATAATGCCTTTTCCAAATGTTATCAAGTGCTAAACGCTTGTTTGCTTTTAGAAATCACTATTTACTTCCAGCTAATTAGGGACAAAAAGCCCCCTCAAAATAATTGATAAAGGGACATTAAATTCAGGCAGTCGCTTAACTCAACTTAATTAGATATCACCCATAGGATTGAACCCAAACTGCCTTGTAAAGTCGCTAATCCGAACAGATAGAATTTTGAATTTCGAACTTGAGTGAAGAAAAAATTTCACACTTTTCCAATGTTGTCAATTAGTTAAAGTAAGTCTGTTTAATTTTATTGTTTAAAATTTTAACAATGATTAAAAACGATGACCATACCATTCGTTAAAAGATCTACATCCTAATCCTACCCTTCCCAGTCCCACCATTTGTCATCTTCAGTTTTAACCTTGATTTCCCCTATAATTTCTGCAATCCTTTCTTTCTGTAATTTAAGGATACGTTCATTATAGTGGTTATTTGAGCACATGATTAGAAAAAAAATCAAATGATTTAGAAATTCTATCAAGGTCTATAACCTGCAAAATATCCACATATTGGAATTACCGATCCTTGGCAGCACAACCAATATCTGAAACTGCATTCATTTTGCAAGTCTGTTCTTTCTTGCGTATTCTTCTTTAAGAACAGTTACAAAATCCTGTTCATTACGCGGCAAAAAGAAGCCTTTTATGCAATTAAGGTTCCTTACGCAGATCTGTATATGATTTTTCATTTGTATAGCAGAGCCAGGAAAAGCTTCTCCACCTTCAGTAAATACTCCACGGGTAGAATCGAATAACTTTACATTGGTATACCCATTACTCGAGTGTAATTCCTGCTGGTAATCTGAGAAAATCTGCCCGTGCATAAATTCAATCAGCGCACAATCTAACTCCCGCATAAGTTTATCCTTGTGCTCATCCTGTTTTGCGTCCCTGTTTTTTGGAATGGGTTTCTTCAGTGCCTCAAAGTTAGCCGTCATCAATTTATAATAGACCGCTAGAAGATTCAAATACTTGCTATCTAAAAAATCCAAGCAATTGCCAAGTTGCAGCACAGCACCAACAACGGAGGCTTCTTTAATCTCACCTCTTCGCTCTTTGTCTTTCGCCCAAAGCGTCGCCCGTTCTAGGTTGTTTTCCCAAAAATACATTCCATGTCCTAACCAGTCGTAAGGTTTTTCGCTTTTTTCGATTACTGATTGATTAGAAATAAGCTTATCAGCAATTGATTTATCACATCCATGAAATCCAATAACTAAATTGGGTCGGATGTCATACATAGGAAGTTGTTATAGAGCCATTTCTTCCAGTTCCTTATACGGCTCTGTATAAGTACCCTCATTATTCAATATACCCGCATTAACAAAAGAGTCCAATGCTTCTTGTTTAGAAACACCTTTATCAAGTTTAGCATTAGCTAACTCGATAAGTAATTCGATATCTTTATCACTCATTGGTTTTCCTCCTTTTGTAATAACACAAATATAAACATTAAGTTCTTTACTTGCAACGCTTTCTTCTTACAATTAGCTTCTTCTACTATATTATCACTTTCTCGTTTACGCTTTATTTCGTACATCTCCTTATTCATCTTTTCTATCAATTACCCAAGCATATTAGATGTACTTTGCTTATCATTTTGACGAGAGCACAATATGATATAAGACCAGCGGTGATTAGTTCTCTAACAAAGTATTTAATCAGCATATTATAAAAGGGGTTACCGGTGATGAGCGGCAAAAAATTCCACATACACCTGCAGCCCCAGATAGAACAGCAGTAATACCCCGGATAGGATACCCATAACAATGCCCATCAGCTTCCAGAAGCCCCAACTGATGGCTTCTGGAACTTTGTTTTGAAAATGGCTCTTAGGCCAAAACAATCCTACATGCATAATTACAGACATTATCGCAATAAACACCCACATTCGGTAAAGCTGATCTTTTAAATGCAGCCATCTTGCGCCAAGCTTTTCTTTGCGGCCGATGTCTATTGTATAGATATATTCATTTCCCAGATAAGATCTTCCCGAACGCGCTTTTATTTTTTTTTATCATTGAGAAAAAAAAGATAGATGGCCTACCCTGTAAAACAATCGTACGGGAAGCAGTTTTAAGGCTCACCGATGTATGGCCGAACCTGCTCTTGTAAAATACTTTACGGATTTCTGTCAACTCCACAGTAGCGACGCTTTCCTGGTTAATACCAGAGCTGATCAGAAGATCACCATTGACAATGATATATATGCAGGTTAAAAGACCAATCAACTATACATTATAAAATAACCGGCCCTTTTCATCCCAGTTGTTATTATTTGATGATTTGATCCTTAAAATGGTATATAAGCTGATGGGGAGAATGGCTAGAAAGGACAGCCACCATATCCATGAGGGCGTATGGTCAATATAAAGTTCCAGGTTGAACCTTAAAAGAAGATACACAGCTGCCCAAGTGCAGCATAGATGATCAAAAATGGTTTTTCGACCCTGCGCACAAGTTTACTAAAAAGCATAAACATCTTTTTCGCCTAAAGAATAGTTTTGTAATCATTATTTTAAAATAAAAACATAAACTTCCGTAAACTAAACCCGCTGGGAGTTTCACGTAAATATTTTAACGACATGATAAATCCAGGACCGATTGTTTTCTTGCTTCCGACAAATTAAGTTTAATAAATCCTACCCCGATATCCATGCCGCTTCAAATCTATTCCTTAAGCGATTCAATATAAGCAACAATATCTCTTGTGAGCTTAGAAAGCGGTCTTTTCTCCAGCTCTTCAGATAAGAGGTAATTTGAATAGAGCATTCTCTTTGCCTCATTAAAATCATTGAACAGGGTACCTTTATACTGATTATAGATCAATCTGATATTGGCATCACTATATATCCTCGATTTTTTGATGACCTCATCAACATAATCCTTGTGTTTTTGATAAATTTCAATCACCTTAAACATCTTGTAGGTTTCAAAGGTTTTGTTAACCTGATCATCATTTGCTGTGGATATGATTGATTTTTCGACCGTGATCGAATAAGATGATGCTTTTCCATTTAGAAAACCGATATCTTTTGTATCCAGAGAAAAAAGTACATCATCTGCAGTATCATCAACATAGGGATGAATGTATTTTATTAGGCTGAGAAATGCATCCCCTTTCAGACCGGAATTGCAGGTACTGCACGAAGGAATAAGATTATAAAAGGAAAGGGAAAAGTAAGGTGCTTTTGCTTTGTTGATAAAATGATCATATTGAGGTCTGATGATCTTGTTTAAATCTGTTCCAACGGTAAAAGTAAACTGCCGGTTGCAATAAGGACAGACATTAACCTGAAGCTGATCTGCCAGCTGATATGCATTCCATCTGTCATAGTCACCATAAAAAAAGGATTTGCCCAGCTTCTTCAGGAAGTCTTTATCGTGTTTGAGATAGGAAAATTTTTGGTCGTATTCGAGATATTTAGCTTCTAATGCTTTTGGACTGCATGTAATGATACTGGACTCATGATCGTCATTTTCCATTTCGATATCCTCAAGAAGAACATCGATAAATTCTACCTCGTAATCGCCGTCGTGATATGAGCCCCTTAAACTTCTCAGATGCCTTGACAACTTCCACTGATTCTTACCCAGGTTTCCATTCATCACCGTTTCATAGTGAGTCTGGGCTATCGAATGGGTATTATTTCTTTTAATTGTGATCATCTCCAAAAAGTTTATTTTCAATTCTTTTCAGTCGCTGATCAAATGAATTGTCGATCTGTTCCTTGATATGATACATTTCTACCAACTTGTTTTTCAGGATGGGCTCTCCGATCATCTGTATGATTTTTTTGATTTCGGTTTTCCTTTCCTCTGATAAAACTTTAGTTTCACGTAGCTCTTCAAATATTTCGTTAATTATGCGGACCGCAAAATCACCGGTAAAGCCATCCTGGAGAAAAAATGAATCCGCATAAAGATCAAAAATATTCGCTGCAAAGGTCCGTTTTCCTTGCTCGAGGCTATCCTGAACAACCGATTTATCGCCGTCTTTCCTCAACAAAACTATATTGGTGTGAGGTAAATCCGATATAGTCAAGGGATTATTAGAGGTCATTACCAACTGCACTGTCCTTGGCGCTTGTTTATCGACCCGACTATAAATTACCGGTATAAATTTGCGTAAATTTTCCATTAGTTGCTTTTGCCAGGCCGGGTGCAGATACAGGTCAGGCTCATCCATTAGTATCAGAACATGTTCTTTTAAACGATCACTGTTTTTCAACATTTGGTCTGAAAGCGAATAAAACCTGGCATAAATCGAAAATAGCGCGCGCTCACCGCTACTCAGGTTCCTCCAAGTGAAATTCAAATAGGGTCTATCCAGGTAGCTTTCTCTATAAAGCTGATAGAAAGAATAGAAAGACTCTACCTCTTTAAGCATATTAAATACGATAACTTTTCCATCACCATCCCCGACGTGATTATTGGTAAATTCCATTTTTTTGACAAAGGTCATATAGGCAAGCATTTTTCCCGCTTTGGTATTCAAAAAGTGCTGTTCGAATCCCTCGTTAGCTACTTCTTTCATCAGGTTCATATCTTCCAGTGCAAAATTTGTCGTGAGATGCTCAATAAGCTCAGTAAAACTCCATTTATTCTCGTTCATTCTATCAATAGCAGTGTTAACAAAGGGTCCGTAACCATCATATTGATGAATGGATTCTGAGAGAAAATTAAACATGGCCGCTCCGAGGAACTGAAGTTTTATTTTCTTTTTAATGTCTTTCAAAGTGGAAAGTTCCTCGGAAAACACTTTGTAAATACTGTAATAAAAATCATAAGAATTAGGACCCGTTAGCAGGTTGCCATCCTTATCAAACACATAACGCTCGACGTAATCATAGCGTATTCCCACAATGAGCTGTTCAGGGGTGGTAAAAGGTAATATATCGGCTTTGAGTGAGGATAGCAGATCAATTTGTCCTCTGATCTCCCGAAACCTAAATTCTTCCTTATCACTGGCTTCGCTATTCAGTAATTTATTCAGATCCGGCACTTCCCTTTTTCTTTCTGAAAGAAAATTCGTACTGATATTCCGCAGATGTGTCCCACTGCTTTCCACTGCCAGATCAAAAATATTCGAAAAGAATACGATGTCAAGTTTATCCAGACCGGGAATAACAGGGAATTCTTGAATAATTAATCCGCCAAGAGGCAGATGAGGTTGGCTTTCTTTAATGTTAAGTTGCTCGAATCTACAGCCAGATGTAGCTTGTTCAGCCGGAACCTTAGAAAGCAGTCCTTTGGTATGATAAACGATGACCTCTTCATTTTTTTTAATGGCAACGATTATCTTGGATTTCAGTCCGACTCCCGTATTTTCCAAAACCTGAATAATATTATTTAGCGTACTGCTTTTTCCAGCCCCATTTTCCCCCACTATGGCGCTAATGTTTAAAAGCTGAGCCATTGACTCTTCCGAATTTCCTTTGGTTTGAAAAAAATCTTTTACGTAATAAGGATTCAGTGTAATAGAGATCTGTTTTGCTTGCGTTGAGTATTGAAAAAGATGACTGCCACCAAAATTGAGGTTTGCGGGCATAATATTTTCCGTTTCTGAAAAGTAAATGTACAGTAGTTCCATGCTTTAGAGTCTATGCTTAAATTTGTATTCCAAAACCATTTTTAAATAAACCAGTAACGGCCGAATAAATTTTATTTATGTTATTAGCCCAGTTGTCCTTTAGCAATAAGAGTTCTGATTTCCCCACTCGATAGATCAAGTTATCATCCCCCCGTATCCACTTGTTCTCCCATAAAGATTTAACTGCTCTGGAGTGCCCGTTCACATTTGTTTTTAAAAAGTGGTTAACCGAGTAGCTTCCATTGATCCAGATAAACAGCTCCAATGCGAAGGGCACATTTCGCTCAACAGCATAATATTTTCCCTCGCTGTAATCAAGTCTGACATAAAGGTATGTCTTATCTCCATGTAGTCCTACTTTAAGCCGCTCTGTTAAAAAATTCTCTATCAATATAGAGTAGGTGTTTTTGGCCTGATGCGTAGTTCTTTTTTCTGAGCGGAGCATGATAACTTCTCTTCCTTCATCTCTCCAAAGAAAGTTCCCGTTACTGGCGTAATTTAATACCTCGGGGTATTTGATCATTGGGTAACGGAAATCAGCCATGATCTCTGGATCATTCATTCGCTCATCTATGATTTCCTGAAATCCCATATGAGGATTATCGTCCAAAAACTTTTCCATTTGAATAAATGCCTCACTTTCACGCATAAGGTTAAAATTCGAGAAGCTATATTTCTCTCCCCTGATCTGATGAGTGCAGTCACCAAAACAGAGCAGTGCCCTGGAAAGTAAATTTGCATTTTTCACCCGATATTCTGCGAATAACCGTTGTGCCTGTGTAATGGCGGTACTGGGCCGATAAAGCGAATTAAGGTGTCTGGCAAATACGATCATCATCTCTTCGCTATGCTGCAGGATATGCTTTTTCCCCCAGTTCCGTTGCTTCATCATTAGGTACTGTTTAATACTATCTATTGGTGTAGTAGAGGTGTATTGTTTTGCCTTGGCATCGGGAGGATAGTTACTGAACCTGGAATTCTTTTCATGGCTGATCAAGCACAGATTTCCAAAATCATGCAGGAGACTCGGATCCAACTTTTCGATCTCATCATTAATAGGAGTCTGTGGATAATAGTGTTCGACGGAGCTACGGAAGGTAAATTCGAAGTTCTTCACCCGTGGATCTGTTTCCACATCTTTAAGTTCTATCCATAATAGGTAGTCCAGAAAATTGAAAACCAGGTTATTTTCGATCTGGTGATATGTCATTTTCTCGTTGTTTATACCTGCCATATTTCTAAGCATCCTGGCCCCACTTTCAAAAATCAGCTGTTGGTATTCCCCTTTTTGTATCCCAGCGTTTGGGGATGCAAGATAACGATCGAAGACAAAGCCCTTGGCAATATGTTCTAAGTAGCGGATGTAATGCTGGCTGCTTACTTCAAACTCGTTGTATAGGTAAGATAGTGCCGCGCTGAGCCAGTATTTATATGACATTGTCGGCATTGATACATGAAACATCGATAGCAACATCAGTATACGCCTATTGTCTGAGGCTGCAGGATCTGCATTTCCATCATAAAAAGTATTACTGTAGCTGGTCTGATTGCCTGAGCTGGTACGATGAAGGCTTTTTAGACTCCATCGATCTATATTGGCGGTAAATTCTCTTTTGATGATATAGCGGTCAAATAGCAATTTACTTCTCAGAAGATCAAAAATGAATTTCTTCACAAAAGCTATCCGGGCATTTGCTTCCTTTGGAATGAATTTATCGAAGATAACGATGAGTCGTTTATCATCGAGTGCAGCTTCAACATTTCCTGTTTGAACCCTGAGCACATGGAGGAGAAAATTTTGAAAATTGACTACCGTACTAAATCGATCAGGGATATCCTGTTCCTGATTTGGCTTTGTTTTGACGAGCATTGTATTTAAGATCTCATCGATAGATTGCTCCTGGTCAGCATCTATGGTTTTCAATGTGGGAGAGATTTGCCGTACAAATTCATCAAAATCTGAAACAGACAGCCCGTCCCAACCCGCACCAAAAATGGTGTTTCGTTGTTCTACCGAAAAACCATACTGGATATACGTTTCCATATTGGCGCATCCCTCCCATATGAGATCAAAACTAGCCTCCAAGGTGTCCCGATTATCCTGTTCCTTAAAACATCCCATTAGCGTTGCCTTAAGGATCTCGTGTTTTTCTAACTGCTCGCCCCGACTGTTCATGATCTCGAAATAATGGTTGAGGTCAATCCCTTTGGATAATGGAACCCTTAGAATTTTGACATACTCGTATAGGTACTCGGCAAAGGCCCTGACCGTTATGTTCCTTTCCTCAGTTTTTTTATTAAGCTGCTCTAAGCAGACTTGATAAGCATTTAGCATAAAACTATCTTTAGCGTCATGCGGATCTTCGGACTGGCTTTTTTTGCCCTCAAAAAGCGAATTGAGCGATCTGGTTGACTTGGTTCTGCTTAAGTATTTTAGTTTGGTATCTTTAAACCATTCCATATCCACTTCAGCATATTCATTTCGGATAACAGCGCTAAGGATATATAAAGTTGTTAGCCTTTGTTGTCCATCAATTGTATTGAGGAATTCCTGTCCATTTTTCTCTTCACGGGAAACCACTAAGGTGCCAATATAATAATCGTTTGGCGAATCCTGCACTGCATAATCAAGAATATCCTGAATGAGCTGTTCTATCTCTTTCGCGCCCCAGGCATAGTTTCGCTGGTAAATTGGAATTGCATAGTCCGTGCCACCATCCAAAAGCGTTTTTATTTTAAGTGGCTCAATCTTCATAATATTGCATTTTAACAAACAGGTCTTTTATTGCTTCTGTCTTTTCGGTGATATGTCCGCCCTTTACCCCGGTAAATTCCAGTCTAATAACATCTTCACTATTGATAGCATCTCTGATGATGCTAAAGATATTCTGGTCCCTCACGACATAATTGTCTACTGAGGCAAACTGAAGACTTTGCAATCTTAAACGGGGAGTGTATGCCCAGATGAAAAGTTTCTCTATGGCACCAGAGATATCATGGAAGCCAAATTTATCGGTGTAATAAAGAGTAGCGCAATTAAAAGCCATACGAACATAGCGATCACCCGTTCGGTTTCGACCTGGATAACTGTTTAGCACTTTTATGATTTCATTGGCCTGAACATCCAGTTTATTGAACTGATTTTCGATACTGTCAAAAACCTTCTTATAATGCTCAACCATTTCAAAAAAGTGTTTTCCATTGATAATCATCTGGTCCAATTGAAAGGGAAAAAACTGTCTGTCCGTTTTATTCTGGCCGATCAAATGCTGTTCAGCGAACTCATAGATTCTAACATAAGGATAACGATCGGTCTTTTCCAGGTTGATCCCCTTGAAAAGGCCAACATCGTTTTTTGAAAAATATCTTGATGGTTTACCCTTTGACCATCCTCTTATCCGGTAAAGGAAATCGGCAAATAGTTTGGATAACTCACCCTGATTCATATTCTCCCAGGTATTTACCAATAAACCCGTTTCTTCCTCAGATAGGGGCTGTCGAAGCGATTGAAGCTCCCTAAGGTGGAAGGCTTTCAAAAGATCATGTGGCTCAAGGTCTTTTCCCCTGGCATTCTGAGAATCAAAAAACTGAAATGCTTCCGAAACCTGGTCAAGTACGATATAGTTAACCGTGCATTGATCAAGGAAAAAAGTAACAAAGTCCTCATCGAGCTGAGATATTCTCCGGTTAATTTCCCGGAAGTTATCCTGAATATTGGATTTGGAAATCATACTTTTAAAAGCTGGCTTAAATATATTTCTCTCGATTTCCTTTACCCGTTTTATAATTTTCTCTGACGTTCCCGTTTCGGGTTGCAGCCGGCTCAATGCTTTGATGATAAGCAGAAAGGTTATCGTGCGCTGCTGACCGTCGACTAAAAAATCGCCTTCCCTATTTCGAAAGATAACTATCGTACCAATCCGATAAGACGGCTGATTTTTAAAGCGGTCGATATCCTCCAGCAACTGGATTACATTTTTAACTGCCCATTTATAAGGGCGCTGAAAATGTGGGATCAATAGCTTTTTATTTTGTATAAACTCCGCTATTGGGACAATATCTGCAATTTGGATTCCCATAAAACTTTAGTTGTTTTGCTTATATTAAGCTGATTCTATTTTTACCAAGTTCTCTATATCCGACTTTTCTCTATTTAGCTGAGCGAGTAGGCTGGCCAACGCCGTTTTATTTCTAATTAGGCTTCTATATCTGGAGTACCCAACAACTAGCTTTCCACCCGCATGAGCAGTGTAAATACCATCAGAAAAGGCCGTGATTTTTTCGCCCTGGACTATTTTTAAGAAGACATGTCTACCCTCACAAATGATGATTTCTGGATTGATGGCCATTATCAGCCTGTCTGTCCATATTTTTGACTTGTACCATACTTTCTCTGCTTTTGCTGAGCAAAGCAGTTGATCCAGCTCTTTCTGGTCATTTGTGGCAAAACTGTAATAGTTGATCTTCATGGATCTTTTAAGATCATTGAGTATTCCAGCCACTTTAAAAACAGTTCTGGTCTCTCTGGCCAGTTGATAATTATAGTGCAGATATTCGAAATGCTCCATTGGAAAAAAGCGCTTTACTGGGGCTTTATTTTCTCTAAAATATCCTGCACCTGGGTTGATGCCGATAAATAGAAATCTAGGTTCTGGTATAAAGGGGGAGAAAAAAACCTGCGTTCCTTTGAAGTGCTTATTTTCCATTCTTAAAAAATGCTCATGAAAAGCTTCAATCTCTGGCTTTATTTCTTCGAGGACTGCCCAAAAGTTATCATTCATTTATGATCATATAGATATTAATGCTAAACCGGGGGCTTTGACATTTGCTTAAAACCTTTCCTTAAATAAACGAGCGTAGATTATAATTAAGAATAATATGGTATCCTACTCACTTAGAAGGAGAAGAATTATAAACTGTAGATAATAACAACAAGCATTTAATTTAGCTCACTAAACTAGTATTTTCTATTTAAAGCTTTATGCATTGTTTAAAAAATATTGTAACCACCCCCATAATAAATTAAAGCTGGATGACGAATTCTGTAATGATACAAATTGAGATCTATTCCGAATATAGCCTCGTTCACCAAAATTGGAAGAATCAACTTTTCCATTTATTTTATAACTTTTCTTTATTGAAAGTTTGTATAACTGCAATTTTTAAGGGGTTAGTATCGGTTAAGAGCAGGCGTACGGGCTGCTTCAAACAAGCGGAACTAAACCATGAGCTATTTCAGATATTCTATTAGATCAGCTTTTCTTTTAACTCAAATACATTTATCTTTCCAATATTTTATACTTATGCACTAGTGCAGATTAAACGGTAACATCACAGGCAAGAATGGAAGAAGAACACATTATAAGAATAAATAAAATCTTGACATTCATAGACGAAAATCTAGACTCAGACCTATCGTTAGCCATCATTTCCAATATTGCTTTTTATTCTTCATTCCATTTCCATAGAATCTTTAAAGCCATTACAAATGAAACGCTGAGTTCATATGTAACCCGCAAAAGAATTGAACGGACAGCAATGATGCTTATTCATCATAAGGAGCTAAGTATAGCTGAAATTTCTGTTAAATATGGATTCAAAAACGATTCTACTTTTTCTAGGACGTTTAAAAAAATTTACGGACAAAGTCCGACGGATTTCCGCAGAGCAAACCTAGGAAATTATAGCAAGATCAGTAAAGTGAATAGCAATAATGGTAAATTCAACTACGTTACTGAAGAATATCTTTGCAACATTGATAATCTTAAAGATTGGCTAAAAGTAAATGCAAAAATTAAAATTACAGAAATGCCGAAGATGAATCTGGCATATGTTACCCAACTTGGAGTAAAAGGAATTGGGGAAACTTTTCAGCAGATTGTTAAATGGGCAATACCCAGAGAGTTGCTTACAAAAAGCGACACCAACATTTGCAGGGTTTTTCATGACAGTTTTAAATTAACTGATGCCGAAAAAGTAAGAATGAGCGTTGGTATCCTTACGCCACATGAGATAAAGGTTGACAGGTGGCTTGGACTAACGACAATGGAAAAGGGTAAAAATATTGTTGGACATTTTGTTATTGAACCAAAAGAATTTGAAAAATCCTGGAGCAGTCTATTCATCTGGATGAGTGAAAATGGTTACAAGAAAGCAGACAGACATCCATATGAAATTTATCACAACGACTTCAATGAGCATCCTGAAAAAAAATGTATCGTAGACTTACATATACCCATTGAATAATTAAAATCAGAAAAAACAACAGGCATATCATCTTATGCTAGTTGGGCAGAAATGCATACCCGAATTAGCAATGCTATTTAAATTCTTGCCAGGTTTGGATCAATGCTTTTCAAGTGCGAACATTGTCCCAGAGCCTTTAGTATGATTAACCGAATAGAAACACAAAGGAAACCAATATTTGAAGATGACAGATTTTTTTGTAGGCAGCAAACAGTTGACCATTAGAGACGAAATAAAAAATATTTCATTCCCAGTTCTAGTACATTATCCGACTAACGAGATATCGCAACCTATTGGATTTGGACCGTATACAATGAATGTAAGTCCTGATGCAGAAATCATAAAAAAACAATTTCCGCTTGTAATTATTTCACATGGCAACGGAGGCTCACATCTGCTGTATCATACGATCAGTATGCATTTGGCAAAAAACGGATACATCGTTGCAATGCCCGAACATTATGGCAATAACCGTAATAACAACACATTGGAAAATACGACCGAAAATCTTGTTATCCGGCCAAGACATGTTAGTTTGACAATTGATTTTTTACTTTCGGACATTTCATTCTGTAATAATATCAAAACAAACAAAATTGGAGTTATAGGACATTCAATGGGCGGTTATGCCGCATTGGCGTTGGCAGGCGGGATTCCCCGGACTAAAGAAGGGCTTATAATTGAAGTCGCCATAGATTCCCGGATAAAAGCTATCACCTTACTTGCACCGGGAGCAGGTTGGTTTAAGTACTCATTGGATAAAGTTACAATTCCAATCTTAATGTTTACCGCTGAACACGACCCAGTTACCCCCAAATGGAATGGAGATATCATATTAAGCTATATACCTGACAAATCCCAAGTAACTTTTAAAGAGATTGAAAATGCAGGGCACTTTTCATTTCTGAGTCCATTCCCTGCTAAAATGAAAAATGCAAATTTTCTTCCCTCAACAGATCCAATAGGTTTTGACAGAGAAGAATTCCATAAGCAGCTTCCGATTGACATACTCGACTTTTTTAGGGAGAAGCTCAATGGAAAACTCTGAAATCTTTAATAAATCATTTAAAGAATTATCCTATGATTATTGCTCCATATAAAAGGGCAATAAAGATTGGAAGAGCATAAATAAAAAATAATCCAACCCCGGATGGAAGCATTGCTTGCCCAGTTGGGCAGATCAGCGGACAAAATTGAAACTGGCTCAAGTCACAGAAAATCTGGTGAATGCGAACTTGATACAGTGAAACAACAACTGAGGACACCAAAAGACTCTTATCCACTATCCTACAAAGAAACAGAGTTGCTTATCTTACTTTTCTCGCACCGTAATATCTTTCTGGAAAGGCAGGTGCCGTTACTCAAGATGTGGGGTGATGACAGTTTTTACAATGCAAGGAGCATGGATGTATTCATGTCCCACTTAAGAAAAATGCTAAAAGATGATCCAAGTTTACATTTGAGTATCCGCGGTGCCGGGTACAAACTTATATTCTAACTTGCGGCATCTTGTACCTCCATTAACCATTGCACAAAGTGCTTGTAATATTAAAGATCAAATGGAAACAAAGATATTTCTAACCTTGAATGGATAAAAATAATCTAATACAGGTAAAGAAGTTCAGGTATATAAAATCTCTTCGTAAACCTGACTCTTTAGTATAGATTCTTCCATCAGATCTACCTGTATCTTATATAGATTTCCTGGTAAGTGGTTCTTCCCTCTTTTGATGGTGGAATAAAATCGCGATCGAATAGAGCATTTCAATAGCTCTAGATTAACTTGCAAAATAGGATATTTCGTTACTGTATTTTCGGGGAGCAGTTCCCCACCAAAAGTAGGTTAGAATCATTATTGCCGAAATCCCAAGATTGAGAATTTATTTACTTAATAATTATATATTATTGATGAGCAGGCAAATTCGATCTGAGATCACCAATATATTCTGCGTTTGAGACATCAATTTTTCGTTTTCCGACAAATCTTTCCCTATGAGTAAGCCCCCAGTCCAACAGTGTAAAAATTACATTTTCCAGTGTTCTTCCATATTCAGTCAATTTGTATTTCACTTTGATCGGTTTTGTTTTAAGAACCTCCCGACTGATCAAATTATTTTTATATAGGTAATGGAGCTCCTCAGTGAGCACCTTGGCGGAGATTACCGGTAATTCAGCTTTCAACTCATTGAACAGCAACTCGGAGCGCATGGTGAGTGTAACGATGATTGGAACACGCCATTTGCCTGTCAGTATGTCGAGAGCGTCCTGTACGGCGACAATATTTTGCTTGCATTCTACAGAAACCAGATTATGCTGATTATTGTTCATAGGCATCTTTTTTTTTATAAAAATATCAATTAATTGATAAGTTACCTCAAAGTAATCAGTTACCCCCAGGTAACACAATCACTTCCTTCCCCTCTTAACAGATATTTTTGCATCAAAAAAGTTAATTATGAAAGCGATAAAAATTAATGAATTTGGAAGCGCAGATGTACTTTCTTTCGAGGAAGTTCCTGAACCTGTTGCCGTAAATAAACAGCTGAAGATCCAGGTTGAGGGAGCAGCGGTTGGAGCTGCTGACATTCTCTTAAGAAAAGGTGTTTATCCAGGAATGACCCAGGCAAATTTCATACCAGGTATTGAAGCTGCCGGTACGGTTATATCTGTAGGAGATCAAGCGGACAAACAGTGGGTCGGCAGGCGTGTTTTCGCCATAACAGGTTTGGGCGCATATGCTGAACAGGTTATTGTTGACGAAGATATGGCGATCATTATACCCGACGAGCTGACGGTTAATGAGGCATTAGGCTTGGGAGTTAATGCGCTGGTGGCTGACTATTCCCTACACCGCTCGGGATTAATCCAGGATGATCATGTACTAATACGCGGTGCAGGTGGGGGCATCGGATCAATGGCCGTGCAATTAGCCATCGCAAACTCGTTTGAGGTTTCAGTTATTGCCTCCTCTCCACAGAAAAAACAGGATCTGCATAATCTAGGTGTAAGACGATTTCTGACCATGGACGAGGCGAAAGCCGGCACTTTAGAATTCAACGCAGTGGTCGATCCTGTCGCCGGAGAAGATATAGACACTTTTGTGGAACTACTGAAAGAAAACGGATCCTACCTCATCAATGGCGTTGCGGGCGGTTTTCCTTTCCCAGATTTTGGTATGAGTTGGCTAAAAAGATTTCAGCGGTCCCTGACCCTGTCATGTTTTAGCCTAAATTCCATACCTCCCAAGGAAATAAGAGGGCGGATGGACAAAATATTCAATCTTGCTAAAAATGGTAAGATCAAACCTCTCATCGGCGAAACATTCCCATTAGAGAACGCAATCGCCGCACATATACTGTTAGAGACAGGTATCAGCTTTGGCAAACTGATTTTGATCAACAAATAAAAATCTACACTTTTATAAAAAGTTCTTATCATAACTGTAAGGCCAGCAGACACGGTCCTACTCTAGATAAAAAATAAAAGGGAAGAGCCGTTTCAGTTCTTCCCTTAATATTAGATTGCCTTTTAAATCGACCAACGTGGTTTAGTATTATGGTCAACTAATATGAATACCGTGTTATGATATTCGGCATTCAATTATTTAATTTGCAAATGGTGTAACAGGTCGCTATTAACTGACAATACTAAGAACCGTATTGTTTGCCCTATTTAAAAAAATCCATCGCCTCGGCAATATCCTTATTGGTAAGCGCTATGAACAATTGATTGATCGGTTTTTGGTTTTTTGCATCAAATCAATAAATGCCCCCAGTTGCCTTATAAGGCTCCATTGCTCTGGTAAGACCCAATCTTTCAATTTCCAGTGTCGTTTTTTTTGCAGTCTCCCGCCTGGTTACATCATTGACTACAAAATGATAGGCCCCATCTTATTGTTTTTATTAAGGACCGCAAGAGCCCGTTCTCCATACGGATTTAGTACTCCCTTACTCTAAATATAAAGCTATTGATTTTCAGATGCCCTTAACTCCTTCTCTCTTACCATGATCCTTCCCCTTAACCTGCTAAGGGTTTCTAATCTCATACCCAGATAAGAGGCAAGATATTTCATTGTTATCCTGATAAAAAAATGTGGGTGGGTCTGCATGAGCCGGTGAAATCTTTTCTCACCACTTGAAAGCCTGATCATAAAATTCCGCTCAGCAACTTCATGATAAAATAACCGGAGTATTTTCCGTCCGATTATGGACATTTCAGGGAACATCGTATAAAGCACATCAATGAGTTTATAGGGAATCGAAATTGCCTCAACCTTTTCCAGTGCCTGTATATACTCATGCTTTTCCGGCCTGAATGACAGATCACCGGCAATGGCTCCAACAATACTACCTTCGGTACATATCCATGTAGTAATTTCCTGCCCCCCATCTTTTACGAAACCTCTTACTGATCCCTTCACGATAAAATAAAGACATTGCCTATTATCCGAAGGACCAGTAATAAATTTATTCTTGAGAAAAAAAACCGATGAAGTTTCATTGGCAATGATGCTTTTCATCTGACCGGGCATCCAGGAAAACAATTCAAAATAAGAAATAAGCGGTTGCGCGCTGGCGACCTGGTGAGAGTTGGGTAAATTCATATTTAGATTAGACTGACTTGATAATCGGCATAAGTTATATCAATAAATCGTTTTAGTAACAAATCACAATGTGATTATGACATAAATCAAAAACTGTTTCCATAACACATTGGCTGCTGTGCGGAAATATAAAACTGTTACTGTTTATCCGGGATATTAGGATAACATGTTTGGAAAAAACACAGAGATCACGACATTTCACATTCTTAATTTCAGGAGCTAATGGATAAATACAGGGGAATCTTTCCCAATGAAAAGTGCTGTGGGTAATTTTATATGGCTATCCGGTCCTTCAATATTATTTTTGCAATGATGTTGCCAAATTACAAAGTCCTTCAACTGTTCGAAAATACACAGATTATGATCTTGGAGATCAAAATCCACGGCCTTAACGAAGAAGCTAATAGACCATCAATTTATTACTGGCTGTATTTCAACAAACTATCTCTATCACTGATCAGATTATGGCTGCGTTCTTCGGATTCTTCATCTGAAATAGAAGAACGGTATTTTGAACAGGGCTATCTTAAGTACAGCGGCAGAGAGGCCACTTTTATAGAAAAATTTAATTCCTGCCAACACAAACTTATCAATGACATCAAAGTAACTTTAAATCCGGATACCCAGCGGCTTATTGGAGAATACCTAAGAGAGGGGTGATATATAATCACCTTCCAGGCCCTTAGCGCCGGAATGCTGTCGCAAAAATCCGGTTACACGCCTATTTCCTTAGAGCAAAAGCGGGTATCTCCGGTGGTAATCCTACCTGACCGGAGAAGTCATCATTAACCAAACAGATCCTACCCGCTTAAATCATTCCGGAACTTCTCCAAACTCTGTTATGAAAGGATCAGTTTTGTGCCCGAAATGAATATTTTAACCCCATTCCCAACCAGAGCGAAACAATAGGGCGACTTTTTCCACATATTATTAAATTAATTATTTCTGTTTTTTTGCCAGGTCGATCATGGCTGAAATTTCCTGTACCGCTGCTTCTTCCGCGCCATTGAAACCTGTAAGTTTGAATCTTATCCTACCACTGCCGTCGATAACAAATTTGGCCGGAATACCCTTGACACCGAACATTTCGACTACATTGCTTTTACGGTCATCGAGCAGGACCTGAAAAGAATAATTATTCTGTGCAATAAATGCGGCAGCTTCCTTCTTGGGATCCGGGATCCGTTCCCAGGTATCAATGAACAAAAACCTCACCTGTGGATCTTTTTGATATTTGACCACTGCCTTTTGCATAGCCGGGAAAGACTTCTTACAGGGACCGCACCATGTAGCCCAAAAATCAAGTACAATTACTTTGCCCTTTAATCCTGCCATGGAAACGCTTTTGCCATCCAGGTCCAAAAGCGTAAAATCTGGCGACGGCTCATCTACCATAAGTTTAACTGTTGCATTCCTTAGGCTGACACTGGCTTTTTCAGCCGCATCAGCCATGAAGCTATCAAATCCGGACCCACTGCCCCTGGCCTGGTTATAGGCTGTCCTGACAGCTTCCATATCTTCCTTACTTTGCTTGCCGTCTGAAAATATATCCTCAAATAGTGGAAGAGCCTCCTTGCCCCTTCCATTAGCTGTCAGGATCAGTGCATAAAGATCCAGAAGCTGTGGGGATTTCTCCTCGCTTTTTGCATATACCTTGGTTATATTTTCCATAGCCTGGCCATTTTGCTGGAGTTTGTACTGAAACTTTGCCAGGTTCATCAAGCTCCTTAGATAACTTTTCCTTGTGTCCGGATTTTCATCCTTCTGCAGGCCCAGGGCAGCGTTCTTAACTGCTGTTGAAACCAGTGCCTGAGCAGAGAGGGTATCACCCTTTGAAAGAAGTATCCATGCATGTCCGTTTTCCAATAGGTTAATGATCCCTTTGTCCCTGATTTTATCAATCCATACCCGGTTCTGTTTACCGTTGGCTTCCAGCGCATATGCCCGTGCGACTTCAGAACGCGCATAATCATAAACAATATCTGAACCCGCGTCCGGTTCGGGAAAAGCCTGAAGAAACTTTTCGTACTCTTTCTCCTTTTCAGTGGCAGTCACATTGCTTGCAGCAAGATTACGATACCCGCTCATCATTGCGGTAATACCCCTAGGATAGCGCGATATCGTTAATCTGTGCAGAGAGTCGGCAACAATATTTTCTTTTACTGCTGCAGCAATGCGTGTTGCCAGCAGTATCCCTTTTTCATCCTGATCGGCCAGTTTTTGAATACCGAGTTTAATTTTATCCTGATCTTCCGGTTTTCCGGACTTCTTTAGGTTAACGTAATAGCGGACCAGACTGTCGGCCGGTAGCTGCTGCGCTTTGCATGGCCAAAAGTTAAGAATGGCAATAAGCAAAGCGGCTAAAAATTTCATTGTTTTCATTTTTTTATATTTTACAGTAAACGTAAAGGGACATTTCTAAACCTTTAATCAATAACCCAGATTCTGGATCAGATTAGGATTTTTCTCAATTTCGGTAGCACTGATCGGATATAGGATATCGGTAGGTTGCCAAAGATTCGTTTTAAGCGCTCCAATTATATCATCGGCACGTGTCCTACCCGAGATATTGAGACTTGGACGACGTTTGAGATCGAACCAGCGGTGCGAGTACTCACCAAAAAGCTCAACCTTGCGCTCCTGCTCTATTGCCAGCGCGGCCGCAGAAGGGCTGAGATTTAACTTGGCAGCAAGGCCTGCCCTTGACCGGACGGTATTCAGGTCTTCCAGGGCACCGGTAATATTGTTGAGCTCCATGCGGGCTTCTGCACGGATCAGATACTGTTCACCAAGACGCAACATCACAAAATACTCATTTCCCGCAGAGGCTGTTCTGAGCTTATATTTGTTTACACTGTACTTCCCGCTTGTTCCGATTACCGACACCCAATTGGCAAGCCGCCTATCTCCCTGTTCGAATGAAGCGACAAAACCGGGCATAAGATGAAAAGTAATATTTGTGCTTGAGGAAGGCACCAGCAATACTCCCCATTGGGTGAAACCCCTTAAATTATAAATCTGAAATATGGTTTCATTACTGGTTTTTTGGAAGGTAGTTTCGGGAGAAGACATCGTATAAATATTACTTCCTATAACAGCCGTTGCTTCTGCCTGAGCACTCGCCCAATCTTTATGATAAAGGTATACCCTTGCCAATAATGCAGAAGCGGCATATCTGTTCACACGCGCCCGTTCGCTTGATGGATAGGCTATGGGTAGAAGGTTTTTTGCATCCACGAGGTCGCGGATAATCTGAGCGTAAACATCTTCTGCGGAAGCGCGGGGAAGCAGTGAGTTGTCCAGGGGAGCCGAAGACAGAGCCAGTGGCACACCTCCGAAACAGTTTACCAGGTTGAAATACGATGCAGCCCTCCAGAATTTTGATTCTCCCAACAACTGGTTTTTGATTGCGGCACTGATACTTACTGCTTTCTGTAGACCGTTTATATCCGCATTTGCATTGACGATCTGACTATAGGGATACAGCCAGAGTATATTTGACCACTGGGCGTTTGTCGGCGAAAGGCTGTTGTTCTGAAAGTCCAGATAGGTGTTACTGGTCTGAAAGTAATTGAGCTCATCCGAAGCAAGTCCCCCAAATACGTTCATATAGGCCATATTGTCCCTGATACTGTTGTTACTGTACAGAGAGAGGACCGCTGCCGTTGCAGAACTTTCGTTATTGTAAACAACGGTGGAATCTATTGATCCCGCAGGCGCCACGACATCGACAAATTTTTTACAGGAAGCTAAGACCATTAATATGGCTATGGTCATAGAGTATATTTTTATGCTGTTCATGATCTATCAGTTAATGGTAAAATTTAAACCGGCCACTATGGTCCTAAGCGGTGGAAGTGCGTTCCCGGATTCGGGATCCAGGACATATTTGTTCTTGGCAAAAGTCAGCAGGTTCTGCCCTTGAAGAAAAAAGCGGACATTCCCAAGCCTGATCCTGTTGGTGAGCGCTGAAGGCAGCGTGTAGGATACACTTGCCGACCGTAGTTTGATCCAGGAGGCATCGCCATAATAAAAATCAGAAGAAGGTAAAAGGCTATAGCTTGCATAAATATCAGAACCCGAGCTGGAAGAAGCCCCTGGAAAAAGAGTACCGGTATCACCCTGCAACCTCCACCTGTTCAAAACCGATATATTCTGGTTATTGAGGCTTCCCGGCCGGATGCCGTTTATCTGATTGATAATTCCTATACGGTGATTGAACTGCAGGAAAAAGTCGAGGGTGAACTGCTTGTATCTGAATGTATTGTTCAGTCCACCATAATAAGGATTTCCCAGATCAAGGATGTACCGGTCACTAAGTGAAAGAGCTGCACTATTGCCGTCAAGATCATTGATAACAGCCTTCCCATTGGAGGGGTCAACCCCAGCATAGGAATATAAAAATGTTGGTGGTACTGGATATCCAACAGCAAAACTGGTCCCGTAAAATGCTGTTTTGGCATCGGCAAAACTTAACATTTTGTTTCTCTGGAAAGAAATATTAAAATTTGAGGTCCATTTAAAGTTGGCCATCTGTATGTTTGTACTGGTGATCTGAAGTTCAAAGCCCTTGTTCTGAACGATTGCGTCAAGATTTACATTTACGGTATTAAAACCACTCTGGCTCGGCGCGTTCGCATAGGTCAACAGATCCCCTGATCGGTGCATGTAAGCATCGGCCGTAAGCAGGATGCGGTCATTAAAGAAGCCCAGGTCAAGGCCGATTTCCAGCTTCCGCGTAGTTTCCCATTTCAGGTTCGGATTTGCAATCCCGCTGGGTATAAGGGTAGAACTGTTCTGGTATGCCGTTCCGCTATCGTATAGGGCCAGATAGGCATAATTCGGGAGCTGATCATTTCCTGTAGTTCCATAACTCGCCCTAAGCTTTCCAAAGCTTAGGAAAGCCGGCCTGTTCTTCATAAAGGATTCATCAGAGAATATCCAGGCAGCACCTACGGCCCCAAAATTTGCAAAGCGGTTCGACGGGCCGAACCTGGATGACGCATCTCTCCTGAAGGTAAGATTTAACAGATATTTATTGTCGAAGCCGTAGTTCAGTTTCCCGAACAGCGCAGCATATTTATATAAACTGTTTGAATTTAAAGCTGTTACCGTTCCTGCCGCGTTGATACTGGTCAGTAAGGATTCAAAAGCATAGTTTGTTCCGCTCACGGTTGTAGCATCGCTCGTGTTCTGCTGAAAGGTGCCCCCTGCCAGCGCAAGAAGCTTGTGCTTACCTTTTTCGATTGAATAATCAAGTTGCGGCTCTGCAATATAATTGGTAGCAATAATATTGGCAAAGGCAGCGGAGTTGGAGGTCGCGCTGGCCGGATTTTGTGAAGCAAGCGGATTGGCCGTTCGCTGGCCCAGGGTATTGCGCGTATAGCCTGCATTCAGCTTGGCATGAAAACCATATCCAAAATTATAATCCAGATTACCATTGGCAATCAGGTTCTGTGTTGAACTTTTATAGGTTTTTAAAAGGGTTGCCATCGGATTGGTAAAACCGGCGCCCCAGAACAGTGAGCCATCTGCGTTATATAACGGATAATTTGGCGGTAGGCTCATTGCGCTTGAGACGTCTGATATCGGAAGGTTGCTCTGGTCATCTGTATAATTGATACTGAAGCCTGCCTTAAACCTCTTGTTCAAAGAGCTGGTACTGAGGCTGAGGCGGCCGATAAGACGGGTATCTCCATAGTCACCGAGATATACAGAGCCTTCATTATGGTAGTTCCCACTGGCAAAAAACTGGATACGTTCATTTCCTCCTGAATAATTCAGTTGACCGTCGGTAAGATGCCCCGTACCACCGATCAACAGTTTTTGAAAATCGGTATCAGCATTTGTATCCCAGCTCAAAAGATCCGGTGCGTTTGCAGTGTTGGCGGTAACACCATCGTTTTTAAATGCCTCTCTTCTGAGATCAAGGTATTGCTTTGTATTGAGCATATCTACATAATGTCCAACTTTTTCTATTCCACTATAAAGGTTGACATTGAGCTGCGCCTTTCCCTCCTTTCCCTTTTTGGTTGTGATGAGTATTACCCCATTGGCTCCGCGCGAGCCATAAATTGCAGTGGCATCCGCATCTTTAAGCACATCGATCCGGTCAATATCCAGCGGATTGATAGAGGAAAAGGCAGTCAGTCCTCCTGCTGCACCGATAAGTCCGGAGCTGTTGAGATTATCGTTAAAAGGAAGATTGGCATTAAAATTTGTAAATGGAACACCATCAATAATAAAAAGGGGCAATGATCCCGAAAGGCCCAAACTCCCAAGATTGTTTACGCCTCGTATATTTACGGATTGGTTGCTTCCCGGATTTCCGTTATTTATCGATATAGTCATACCCGGTATTCTACCGGCCAGTGCCTGTATGGGATTACTGACTGTTTCCTTGGCAAGCTCTTCTGAAGAAATCGAACTGACTGAACCAGTATTGAGTCTTCTGCTCGTGGTTCCATAACCTATTATCTGAACCTCATTCAAGCTTCCGCTCATAGGCTTCATCAAAACCTTCAATGTCGTCGCAGCTATCTCCTTTACCGAGATTTCCTGCGGCTGATAACCGACGAAGGAAAAGAGAAGAAAGTCATCATCATTTTCCACATCTATCTGGAACCGCCCGTTCTGATCTGTAGATGTGGCGTTCTTAAGGTCCAGGCGCAGCCTAACATTGACCCCTGGTATCGGTTGGCCCTTCTCGTCCGTGACGATCCCGAGTACTTTTTTCTGTTGTCTATCAGGGAGCGGGGAACTACCCGTCTTTTTTTCTGTGATAATGATTGCCGATTCTTCCTGCCTATATTCCAGGTTAGTGTTTTTAAGCAACATATCCAGTAATTCAGCTATTGAATGCGGACGGTTATCTGTGCTGACATCACTGAAAGCACTGATTTTCACCGATGAATAAAATATACCCAGCCCGCACCGGGCCTGCAGTTTTTGAAGGGCAGTCCTAAGTGGTTCGTGTTTGACAGCCAGGGTCAGCCGCGTGGTTTTGAGGTTTTGCCCTGATGACCTTGTTGAGGCCAGAAGAGAAAAACCGAACATGAATGCAACCGTATAGGATAAGCTTAATTTCATGATAAAAAGCCGGTTTAGTTGTAGAAATTTGGTTAGGATCGCATAATAGTTCTCCTTTGCAAAAGCGGTTTTTTTTTGCATTATTTGTATGGTTTAAAAATGATAAACAATTTTTTTAATCAGAACTCCTCTTTGCTGTCCAAGGCCGGGGAGTTTTTTTTATGCTGCGTGTCCTACGCAGGATAAAAGTGGATCAGTTTTTTTTGTAGACTTCCTTCATATTAATTTTTGGTTTGATATTTACGGTTTAGTGTTGATAATTTCATTGATCACAGGCTTTGCCATCGATTATAACAGAATCCCCTTGGATCACATAACCGCAGGATAGCGTAGCAGAAATAATCCTGAACACTTCATCTACAGATTCTGTCCCCTTGAACATTCCTGTTATCAGACAGTTTCGCATCTCGGGGTTTTTGAATTGGATACTGACACCATAGCGCCGTTCAAGTATTCCGGCCAGCTTCCCGAATTCAAGCTCCTGGAAATCCATATCCGCTTTCACCCAACTGATCACCTTTTGAGAAGATACTGCCTGCCGATCCGATAATTTAGTTCCTACTGAATACTGCACCTGCTGATCTGGTGTGAGTAACACGAGTTTCTTTGTGTTTTCATCGGTAACGCTTACCTTTCCGCGTGTCACAGATACCACAACTGGCTGATCCGCATAAGCTTTTATATTGAATGCCGTACCTAAAACAGTTGTTATAATTTTACCTGTATGGATTACAAAAGGTTCTCTCTTATGCTTGATATCAAAGTAAGCTTCACCGGTCAGAGTTACCTCTCTAAGTTTTCCGTTGAAGTTATACCGGAAAGTACTTCCGGGATGCAATACAATCCTACTGCTATCCGGCAAAAAAAGATATTTATTCTCGGTGGCCCGCTCTGATAGGGAAGCCACGATCTTATTGCTGTCTGGTGCGGTCAAATCCGGGTATAGTAGGTAAATATATACCAAAAATGACAGCCCTATTATAGAGGCGGCAACTGCCCACCATGGATTAAAGCGCCTGATCCGGCTGTAATGGATATGCTTTAGCAGATCATTCCGCATCCCGGTCTTCAACAATTCAGCCTCTCCAGCAAAATCCTCTTCCCAGATCACATCTTCTGCGTTGCTTTGACGGTACCATTGATCTAGTTCTTTTCGTTCGGCTGCCGTTGCAGTTCCGGAGAGAAACTTTCTCATCAGAAAATCCAGATATTCTTTTTCCATTTTTCGGGTTTATAATACAGAGTTACATAACCCTGCACTTTACCCTTAGTCTAAAAAAAATATTTTTGTAATAAAAAGATTATCAAAACCAAAATCGGGTAATATAGAGTAATTTACAAGAGGAGTATTTTGTATAGATAAGGATTTGGCAATGGTACATAATGCATTTGATTACCTTGTAATCAATAACTGACTGCAATTAATCTTGTCAACTGAGGATTTCACGTAAAGCGGTTATGTATAGCTTTGTAAAAAATCAGTAATACCCCAAAAATATTATTATCTACCAAGCATTAATCCTTGAAAATAGACTTTATTGGTAATGAAAAAACAGATAACAGAAAGAACGAGTATGTTCATCCAAAACCTACTTTGTAAATGTATAACTCTTGTTATCCATTTTAATTTTGGATCCTTCGGCATTAACTGTAACCTAAATATTTAGTTGAAATTATTCTGCTGTCTGTTCAAAATGTTTTGGTTGGAAAAAAATAAATCGCCACCGTAACCTACATTCATCAGTAACAATAAACCCAATGTAATAAGCATTCCTTTTTGAAGCGAATCAATGCCTTTAATAAGCAAGGCACAAACAGACAAAATATTAAGCAGGGCGGTTCCGGCCATCCATTTCCCTTCGATAACATCACCTTTGTTCAAGTTTGAAGATGTTGTGAGAAATCCATTTTTAGATTTGCGAAGTGGTTAAACGAAATTTTTCCTTGAACGAAGAATAAAAATGAGATATATTTTCAAATCCCAAATCCAAATAAAAATCGGCCGGTTTTTGTTTTTTATGTTTGATTAAATAATAAGCTTCATCCAAACGTTTTGCCAAAAGCCACTGCTTTGGTGTTGTACCGAATACCTTTGTAAAATCTCGCTTAAATCCAGAAAGACTTCTTCCGGTAAGTTTTGCAAATGAGGCGACCGGAACATTAAACATATAGTTTTGATTCATAAATTCTTCCAAATCCATTTTGTAGGGTTCGGAAAAATCGAATAAGATCTGTTTAAAACCAGGGTTGCTTTGCAGTAATAATTCTATCGCTTCCCTGATTTTTAAATCTTCTAATCGTGGTGTTGCTTCTTTTTTTTTGTTGATGTACGGTTTTAATGAAATGAAATAATTTTGCAGAAAATCATCAGGTTCAAAAAACAACTTCTGTTTACCAGCATATTTTTTTTCTACCACGATCTTATTTTCCAGGGCATATTTTTGCAACGTTTCTTTGTCCAATGTAATGGATAAAAATTGATATTTCCCGGACTTCGCCGGATATTTAATCGTTCTTATTAATTGGTTCTTTCGAACCAATATGATGGTGTTTTCAGGAATAACCGTATTCCCTTCTGCGTGAAAAGCATGTGTTTCACCCGATAGTTGAAACCCTAAAAAATGTTCGGGAATAAATTCTTCATTTCCCCTGTGTTTTTCAAAAACACAGGAATAGACCAACTTATCAAAAATGATTTCAGGCTTTGCTTCCATTCTACAAATATCTCAAATTTTAATTCAGCGCAACAGTTCCTGCACTCGCTATTTCTTTATCTTGTTCTGGAGAACCTCCTGAAGAAGCTATAGCTCCGATGATATTGCCATCTTTGTTTTTGATTACAACACCGCCTGCAATAGTTAATAATCCACCGTTTGAATTCAACATTCCATATCCGTGAATTTCCGCTCCAGAAACAATTGCCCCCATTATTTCGCTTTCTACGCCAAACATTACGGCTGTTCTGGCTTTTTTAACTGCAAAATCTATTACTCCGCAAACACTGTCTAATCTTGCAAAAGCAACCAAATGTCCACCTGCATCAACCAATGCAATACTTACGGGGATTTTCAATGTTTTTGCTTTTTCTATCGAAGCACTTAATGCTTTTGTTGCTTCGCTATAGGTTATGTTCATCTTATTTTAATTTAAATTAATGAGAAAAGAAAGCACAGTTTATGAACTGTACCCTCTAGAATTTTATTTAGCTTTTTACTGTCCAAGCATCTGCTTGCAATTGTTTTACAAAGTCTTCAGTTTCTTTAGGATGTACATTTCTAAAGTTTGAATTATCGTCTAAAGCCACATCAACAATGCAATCAGCCATAGAATGTGGAGCTAACTGATTAGCCAAAGCTTCCGCCGTTCCATCGAAGGCTGATGAGGGTGTGAAATTGGTTTCGGTATTGTACCAACGGAAAATGGTATCCACGCCACGGTCGTTAAAACCAGTTCCAAAGATACCGGGATTACAAGTCGCAATCTTGATATTAAACGGCGCTAATTCTGTTTTAAGACCTTCGGCAATTGAACCCATTGCATGTTTTGACGCACAGTAAGCGGCAACATAAGGCACCGTCCAAAGCTCACCCATTGAAGTTGTGAAAACAATTTTACCCGCTCTCTTCTCGTCTATGAATTTTTTGATGAACCCTTGTGCCAGCTGCAGTCCACCGAAAACATTAACGTCAAACATCGACCGGATTAGATGTAAAGGTTGCTCAGCGATTGGGCCAGCTTCCATAACTCCGGCATTGCTGATTAAAATATCAATGTCGTATTTCTGCGTTATGTAAGCAATGTCGGTCGCGTTGGTTACATCCAATTTGTCAACGGTTAGCTCAACTTCCTGTTCTTTTGCTTCTCTTATCAAGTCGCTCATTTGCGGATAAACTTGCGTAGTAGCAATTACTTTGTGTCCTTTTTTAGCCAACTCAAATGCAGCTATTTTTCCAAATCCACTTGCGGCCCCTGTAATTAAAATTCTCTTGCTCATATTTTATATAATTTAAAATTATAAAGCAAAATTGGACTAATTAGCGATAAGATTAGTTTGTGAGAGGCTCAAATTTGTATTGGCAGGAAGTTCAAAATAATAAACATTAGGATTAAGCCAAGGCCCTTTGACAAGCAAATCTGAGATGAGATACAGAGCAAAAAAACAGGTTTGGCGATATTATTTCAGCCAGAGATAGATAAACAAGCTAGTAATGATTCCCGATTTACGTAAAGAATATTTAATGGTTCTGAGGGCTTTCGTTAGATGTGCTTCAACAGTTTTTTCTGAGATATTTAATTCCGTTGCAATCTGTGGTATATTTTTGCCGCCTGCACGACTGGTTTTGAACACGAGCCTACATTTTTCGGGCAGCGCCTCCACAATTCCATCAATATATTCTTTTAGGAACTGGGCATAGATTTCCTCGTCGCCCTTATCCCGGTCATTATGTGCACCAAGCTGATCGGCAATTTCGTTTCTCCGGCGTTCACGTACCAGGTAACTAAATACCGAGTACTTCACGGCGGTACCAAGATAAGCGGACAGAGAACTGATCTGAACACCTTCATGGCGGTCCCACAATTTGATCATTATATCCTGCACAATATCCTTGGCAGCTGATTTATCCCGGGAATGCTTGTATGCAACGGCAAGCAGCTTCTGCCAATAACGATCATAAATTTCGGCCATGGCTTGTTCATCTCCATTTTGAAGGAGCTCGACAAGTTGCTGATCACTATAATTTTTCACCATCACAAATTAGGCTGCAATATATTAATTTACAGTTAAATAATAATTTTCCAAAAAATTCCGCTTATATGGGATTTGATTTGTAACCTTTACGGTTTTGTTTTTGGTGATACGCCCTCCCTTATCAATCCTATATATACATAAAAAGCCACTGATATACACCAGTGGCCTTATTCCCAAAACAGTCTTTAATTTATTTTGCGCTGTTTTTTTTCTCTGTGACCTCAGTCCTGATTTCCTGAGCTAAATTTTTAAGGTCCTGCATAGCTTTGCGTACACGTGTACCTGCTGTTGCATTCCCACCATCATAGAATTTTACCACATCAGCCTCAACTGAAGCAAGAACTTCCTGTACCTGTTTGAATTTGTCCATAACTGTTTTTTTAAAGGGTCAAAGACCCTGGATATTGATTATATTATATAGGAAACCGTATTCCAGCCCAAAACTAAACATTTCAGGGAAAATACAAAGAGAACTAAAGAAAATCAGAGCGTCCGGATTCAGTGCTTATCCCGATTGAGTTAGCCTTCCAGAGAATAAAGCCAAGCCTACCGCAGCACTCGGCGACAAAATATTCTATATCCGCAGGAACATCATTAACTATACGGAAACGGATTTTGTATTTCGGGTTATAACTGATATAAACCACAAGGTCATCATGCGAGAAGCCCCTGCCAGATAAAGGTTTAAAATGTACATCCTGAAGTTCTTTTGCTGCACGTACCAAACGGTCGTTCATTACTTTCGCCAATGCTTTTTCGGGTTTAAAATCGGTCTCTAAAATAGCCAGTACGGTTACGGTCATTCCGCAAAAATATACCGATAAACCATAAAATCAAGGACTGAAAGATAATCCACTGAAAATGAACAATAATATTTTCCAAACGGGCGCTGAGAATTAACAAGTCGCTAATGGGTCCCCTAATTCAAATAAGATAAACGCGACTAATTAGGATTAATTGAGCGTGCCTGAAAGTAATATAAGGCAAACGTTATCAGAGACCAGATCCCCTGCCTACGGCTAGTTTTTTGTGTACAATTCTACAGACAAACATATTGATCTACATGCCTAGGTTCTTAAATTATCTATTGGATATGGTAGTTTTCCTGATTGTAATTCCCGAAAAATTTCTAAAAAGCTGTCCAACGCAATTGTTGAACAGCTTAATGGTATTAAAATTGGGAGCTATCTTTTTAACCGGAAAGGAACGGCAAATAAGACTTCATACGATTCACCCGTAATGCTCCCCTGCTGCGAGGATTGTGTTCCATATAAAAAAACGAAGCGGGTCTTATCCTTCAAATTCAGGCCTAAACCAAAGGTTAAAGATTTATTGGTATGGTAAAGGGCTGTCAGGTTCAATAATCTTAGGTATTCAGCGTTAAAACCTATATCATAATAACTGCCATATCCATTAACCTGTCTGATCCCTGCTAGGGAACGTAAATTAACACTGTCCAGTACATTAATCCTATAAGATACACTGGCGGTCAATCCCGGATCATTAACGGTATTGGTACGGTTTGACAATTTATTGTTCAGATCATGCCATGACAATTGTGCTTCAAACTTTCCACTCGTATATACAGCGCCGGTTACCGCCTTCCAGGACAGTCCATGGTGGTTATTGTAGTTGTTGAATGCTGGATCGGAACTGTTGTTCGGAGAGTTGACATCAGAACTGCTAAACTTATCATTTATTATACCTGCCCCCAGACCAAAGCGGATAGCGCTGGTTTCGTTAAATCTCACTTTATAGCTATATGCCGCCAGTACAGTTGTACGGTTTATCAGGCCTGCTTTATCGTTAAGGAAAGATAATCCAATGCCGGTTTTTTCCGATAAGGGTGTATTGACAACAGCTGATATGACTTTAGGGGAGCCCTCTACCCTGTTCCATTGTGATGCATAGGTTAACGCTCCTGACCCGGTTGCTTTTGCACCGGCATAGGCGGGGTTTACTAATGCGTTATTTTCGAAAAACTGGGTTTTATGGGGCGCCACCTGCGCAATTGATTCTTTTGTTAAAGTCATCATTAAAAGCAAAACGATCACTTTCAACCCGTTATTTTTTGATTCTGTCCATGATTATCTTACAATAGTTATAAATCCTTTTTTTGTTGGTAATTCCCTGTTGTCGAACACTATAGAATAGTAATAGGTCCCCTCCCTTACGTAATTTCCGTTCCACATTCCATTCCATTCATTTTTATAGTTTTTCACTGAATAAATCACCTTTCCTGCCCTGTCGGTTATAGTCAGGTGGTGTGAGGGATAAGATTCTATGTCTGTTATGACCCAGTTATCATTTATACCATCTCCATTGGGGCTAAATGCATTAGTGATATCTTTCGGCGTCTCCGTAACCTTTATAGGTTGTTTTATCATAAGCAGAACGGTAGCTGAAGCGCCATCTGCATCCCTAACGGCAGCAATGTATTCCTTTGCTTCCAGTTTGGTAAAAGAAGCTGAATTTTGAAAATCCCCATTGTTCAGCCTGTATTGATATGGTGGTATACCTCCAATTGCCGATAGGTTAACAGATCCGTCTATAACCCCGAATTTCGTGGCGTCAGTCTGCGAGGCGATTTTAACGGAAAGTTCCTGTATTACTGTGATGACAAAAGCAAACGTCGTACTTCCAACTTCGTTTGTGGCTGTAGCCTGGTAAAAAGCCTTTGCACTGGCTGCATTTGGAATGCCGCTGATCACCCCAGTTGCCGGGTTCAAAGTTAATCCTGATGGAAGAGCTGGGGTTATCGTGTAGGTATTTATACCACCTGTAACGGTAGGGGTTAGCGGTGTGATGGTTGAGTTAATGAGAAAAGTATTCGGTGTACGGTAGCTAAGACCGCTGGGTGGGATCACACTGGATACCTCTTTGATAGTATTGGATTAACCAACACATAACCAGTACAATTTTTCTATAATAAAGTATCTTTGTGACATGGAAGAATAAGCAGTTCATGAATCTCATTCGATAAAATATGCGACACTTGATGAATGTCCTGAGCCAGTCCAGCTGCATATAGGAATTAGAAACGATGCAAAAAAATCATTTCCAATGGTATAAACTTAGCAACCTATTTCAGCTATTTTTAAAAAAAACAGGCTATATCTCCCGGTCGGCACCAGAAACTTTTGTTAATCGTATGCATCTGCAGATAACTTGCCCCCTGACGGATATGCCATCGGGCCCTCCTTTTTACCTATCGTTATTAAAATAAAAATCAGTTGGTTCGTAAATTCACCTTTTTCGGGTGCCTGTTTCTAAGGCAATGAATCATGTCATGTTCCATCGACCACCAGAACATACCCATAGTGGACGGTATACAAACCGTTGGAATTGGTGTGTGTAACTCTTGCCAGAAGAACCAACGCCAATTCTTGTAGATCAGCGGGCAAGTAAACATCAAATTGTTTCTAGAGAGAAGGGGGTGATCAATTTCGTTTTTTCCAATCAATTGAATGATTGCCGGAATTCCAGTGGTGAAAGTTTGGTTTTAGACTTAAATAATGTACTAAACGATTGCGGGCGTTCGAAGCCAAGTATATAAGCTATTTCACTGACCGATAAACTTGTTGTGGATAGCTTTTCCTTTGCTTTCTCTATAATTTTGGCATGGATATGTTGCTGTGCACTTTGTCCAGTGTGAGTACGAAGCATATCACTTAAATAACTGGGAGATACATTTAATTGATCCGATAGATATTGAACGGTGGGTGTGCCCCTATTTATTGCTGTTTCTGCTTCAAAGTACAAATCTAAAATCTCCTCCATTCTTAGCAAAATGTCATTGTTAACGATCTTGCGGGTAATGAATTGTCTTTTGTAAAAACGGTTACAACAAGTCAACAACAATTCGATCTGTGAGACAATTACGTCTTGGCTAAAATCGTCAATTCTGTTGTTCAACTCCTCTTCGATGAGTTTAAAAATTGAAAGGATGGTTAGTTTTTCCGATTCAGATAGATGTAATGCTTCATTAGTCGAATAAGAGAAAAACCAGTACTGTCTGATTTTTTTTGCCAAGGGATAACCCCACAAAAGATCGGGCTGGATTAATAATGAATAGCCGGAGTGGTCACCTTCATGGTCCGCGCTACCAATCACCTGGCCGGGAGCAGCAAACAGCAAGCCGCCATCATCAAAATCATAGTATGCCTGGCCATATTTTAATTTCCCGGTGAGGATGGTTCTGTAAGATATTTTATAAAAATTAAGAATACTTCCATTAGGGAATCTACTGTAATCTATTTCATTGTTTGAATTATTCACCAAACTGATCAGTGGGTGCTGGGGTTTAGGTAAACCAAACGACAGATGTACAGCAGATAGGGATTCAAATTTAAAGGGGGTATTAGATTCTTTTTTCATTTCGACAATTTTACAATTATAACCGGCAGTATCATCATTGCCGGTTATAACCAATTTTACCAGGGAATTTCGCCTGTTTGAGGGTTCATTTCCTCGCTGATGTATTTACCTGTTGGCCCATCCTCGCCAATTAGCACATACTTGGCAATGCGTGTACCCGCATCCTCCACACTACCTGTACCGCGGTGATTGTTAAAATCAGTAGCGGTAAAACCAGGATCTACAGCATTTACTTTGAAAGGTGAATCGCGTAATTCAAGTGATAAAGCAATCGTATACATATTAAGTGCTGCTTTTGATGGGCTATAGATACCTCCTACATAATCCTTATATGGAAATGTCGGATCGCTGCACAGGGTCAAAGAACCCATACCAGATGATACATTCACAATCCGTGGCTGTTGGGCTTTTCTTAATAGGTCAATAAATGCCTGGGTAACCCTTACGGCACCATAAACATTCGTATTGAATACGGTATTCATAACATCAACGTTGGCGGTCAATGGGGTTTGGGAAATACCACCGCTCATTCCAGCATTATTGATCAATGCATCCAGAACGTCAGTTTTCTTCCCGACCTCAGCACGTGCTGCTTCAACCGAATTCTGATCTGTGATATCAATCAAGACGGCTTCAGCCTCTTTCAAGCCTTCCGACTTAAGTTTTTCAATGGCTTCCTGACCATTTTTTAGATTACGACACCCTAAGAAAACATAATATCCTTTTTTCAATAGTTGTCTTGCAGTTTCCAGGCCAATACTTTTATTGGCTCAGGTAATCAGTACTTTTTTCATTTTGAGTTTACTATTTATTTATACAAAGGTCTATGGAATTCAGTAATCAAAAGTTTGCTAATTGAGGAATTTTGTCTGCAAATTTCGCTATTCTACAGTAGGTGCAACTCATCGGGTTTATCGTTGTTTCTTTCCGTTTTTTTTAAGACATTGCTGTCATTTCATTTCCAGTACCTAGCCTGAACCTTTCAAAGGCCCGTTTGCACCATCTGATTCCCGCTTATATTCGTTAAGTAAATACAGGATTTCATCTGACTTCCTGTCCAGATGGGATACCGGAATTTTTGCAGAAGTGCCATCCTTTAATGATAGGGTGATGTAATTTTTATATATGCTGCCTGCATTATCACGTCCTACTTCTTCTATGCTGAATGCAAACCCTTCTATCTTTTCCCACTTGTAAAAATCACGATCTTTAATGATGAGCTCATCTTCGGTAAAAGTAAGGTAAGGGCTTTTTTTGATGAGCTCACGAATTGCATAAAAAAAAAGCCATCCAGGAAATAGCCCGACAACAGCAATGATGCCTACAGCTATCATTGTATAATGTTCATTGAAAATATAGATAAAAAACAGAAACGATAAAACTGCCAGTACTAATAAAAGGTATAAGTTTAACGCTGCTTTCCTGATAATAAGGGGTTCCATTGAAATATATTTACGTTGAAAACTTCAATTATCTGCTTATATTTTCCGGATTGACATCTTCATAAACCGCTCTGTTTTTTTCGCCCCAGTCATCCAATGAATCGATCAATGGAAAAACCGATCTACCAAGCTCGGTTAAAAAGTATTCACTGCGCGGAGGCTGCTGAGCATAAATCGTTCTATTTATGATTTTGTGATTTAACAACTCTTTAATCTTTTGATTGATCACCCGTTCAGTGGCATCGGGGATCGCTTTAAACAATTCACTGGGTCTTAACGGACCATCCCGCAATGCATCAATTATACAGATTTTCCATTTCCCACCAATGATTTGCATGGTAAAACTATAACCACAACCTGCGTATAATGGAATCTTTCGCTGGTGCATATCTGCTTATCAATTTGGGATGTATGAAATTACAACAAAATATTGGATTTGACTATACAGGCTATACTGATAAATTTATCAGTATATGATTGGGTTACCATATATTGCCGATTGAAGAATGTTGTTTTAATTTTGCATCATAGTTTTTATGACATTGTTCATTGATTATAAATATTAAATAGCGTGGTTTATCATAACAGAAAGTAATATGAATTATAGAAGATTAGGAAAGACATCTTACGAGGTTAGCGAAATAGGAATAGGAACGTGGCAGCTAGGTGCAAAGTGGGGAGAGCAATTCGATCATTCGAAAGCTGTTGACATTCTTCAGGAAGCATACCAGGGCGGTGTAAATCTGATTGATACAGCTGACATTTACCAGGATGGTCTTAGTGAAAAAGCTGTTGGGCAATTTATAAAAACGGTCAAAGACAAAATATATGTAGTTACAAAAATCGGCCGTAAAGCAAATCCACATACTGCTTCAGCTTATGATAAGGCTAATTTAACACAATACGTGGATGCTTGTTTAGATAATCTACAAGTTTCAAGTCTGGACCTGGTTTTGCTTCACTGTCCTCCAAGCGAAGTTTATAAAGATCCTGCAGTGTTTGAAACGCTGGATACACTAAAACAACAAGGTAAAATCGCGCATTATGGTGTGAGTGTAGAAACAGTTGAGGAAGCTATCAATGCGAGCCAGTTTGATATTTCAGCAGTAGAAATCATCTTCAATATGTTCCGGCTAAAACCGCGTGAATTATTCTTTGAAAAGGCCACTGAAAAAGATTTGGGCATACTTGCAAGAGTTCCTCTGGCAAGTGGTCTGTTGACAGGAAAATTTGATAGACAAACCGTATTTGGGGAAAATGACCATCGCAAATTTAACAGAAATGGAGAAGCATTCGACAAAGGGGAAACATTCTCCGGAGTTGATTATGAGAACGGTATACAAGCTGTAGAAGCGCTAAAAGCAATACTAGGTAATGACAATTTAGCGCAGAAAGCTCTTAAGTTCGTTTTGATGCATAAAGAGGTTTCAGCAGTTATTCCAGGCGCAAGTAACCCTGTCCAGGTCAAAAGCAATCTCTCAACATTAAATTTAAATGATTTAACAAAAGAAGAATTAGAAGCTGTAAATAGTATTTATGACAAATACATAAAGAAAGATGTTGAGCAGAGATGGTAATTTTCTTTAAGCATTTATAATTTTATAATATAGGAAAGACAGATCTTTGGTTTAGATCTGTCTTCATGATATCATGAACTATAGCCCTTTTACAAAAGCACCCATAATCCGAGTTTCAATAATTCAACATTGCAGCGTCAGCCATTCGATTCGCTTTTCCAGTGAACTAGAATAAACAGGCTTCTATTTAATTACAGGATTAACCCTAAAATATTTATCCGCTCCATCAAATGCTATGATATAATCGGATTTAAAATGATTGCTTTTTTTGTAGTAATCGGTAGTGATAATCTGTGCACCGGAATTTTGTGCAGCAATAAAATCGCTATAATCACTTGTACGCGCTTGCTTGGTGTCTGCATCGGCACGCGTGCGTATGATGTAACCTTGTTTCACCAATTGGGGTATCTGAGGATCTCTAGGGTTATTGATGATCATCATTGCCGCCTCTGGAGTACTCACATCAGCGCTGGTAAACAGAACCCGGTGTTTTAAGGACGGATGGCCTTTCATGTACATTGCCCGTTTGGCATCCCGGTTATCCAGCAAAAACAGGAACTTACCCCTAGCCTGTTTAAGCGTTGGCCAACTGCTATGCCGCACAGCCTCGTCAAGCGTAGCGTATTTACCCCTTACCTTATCAGGGGTAATGATTTTTTCGTCTCCCAGATAATCCAAAAACTCCCTGTCCAGTGCCTCAAAGGTTTCATTGGTGAAGGGTTCTGGTTTTGTCACTTCTTTATTTTCAGATACATCGTCCTTGGGTTCTATGGTGATAAACACAGGGTTATGGTCTGGATGCGCATCGGACCATACCTTTAACTGTTGGAGCCCGTTCTTCAAAGTAAGGCACTGGCTCCGGAAATCAATATCGATCATATGGAAAACCTTAAATCCAGGTGCCATCATTTCGCCTTTGGGGTCGTATTCAGGTTGGCCTTTCACCCAGTCCAAGCCTTTGGGATGGGAAAATCTACCGCCTTTTTTATCGGAATAAACATCAATTTCCAGATTGCAGAGTCCCATGCTCAGCTGGTCCACAAGAGGAGTATGCTCGTAATCAAGCCAGTTATATCTTGTTGAATCTTTTCGCGAAAGAAACTTGATCAGGGCAGGATCTATCGCTTTTTTATAACTGTTATGTGATCCGATCACCTGTATTTTATTGATCGGTGTATTTTCATCAATATTTTGCCGGATATAAAAAAAAACAGCAAAAAAGCAGAAAGCGGTTAAAAATAACTTCATGGCTTAAAAATATCAAACAGCCGGAAAACAACTGTTCCGGCTGTTAAAATCAACATTTATATATTTGTTGGATAATGCTTCCGGATATCATTAGATAATATGTGTCGATGCCTTTGCATCAGTAACCTGCATTTTGTTTTAACTGACCGTTGGAAGCCTGTATTTCTGTCAATGGGATGGGTAACCAGTATTCCTGATCTTTAAATGTACGGCCGGTCAATGCCACTTTTTTAGCATAGGTATAACCTGATGGGTTTGCGCTGTTTACTGTTGCAGAAATTCCATATGCAGGTACATTTTCCGTCTGCGGTGCAATTTTCCAGCGGCGTACATCATAAAACCTATGCTCTTCAAAAGCAAGCTCAATTTGCCTTTCGTTCTGTATGGCAGTGCGCATTTCACTTTGCGAGAGACCTGATAGAGGGGGCATGAGCACAGATGCACGTGATCTGACAGTATTGATAGCCTGATAAACGCTTTGATCCGGCCCTTCTGCCTCATTCTGTGCCTCAGCATAATTGAGTAGTATTTCCGCATACCGGAAATAAATCCAAGGCTGTGCACCGGCCACACTCGCTGGATTAACTATTGGATAACTATCGTTCATAAACTTGCGGAGGTAATAACCTGTTAAACTGGTATTCCAATTTGATGGCCCCTGGTTGCTGTCTTTTCCGCCGGGAAGGTAAATATCTACCGTGCTACCCCGATATGGTGCTTTATTATATAAAATCGTGGCATAAAATCTCGGATCCCGATTTACATAGGGATTCTGGGGGTCATATCCGGAGGAAGCATCTGTGATCGGCTTGCCATTCGCCATCGGATAGGCATCCACCAAGTTCTGTAATGGTGTATTGCCACCCCATGCATCGTATCCATTTGGCCCGTTAGCCCGCTCTATTGGTAAATGTATAGCTGTATTTGAAAAATAAAGACGTTCAAATATAATCTCGGGGCTGTTCGGATTTAAAAACAGTTTAGCATAACCGCCCTGGTCTATATTATATTTTCCCAGGTCCATAACTGCTTTGGCTGCTGCCGCCGCTGCCTGCCATGTTCCTGCATCGTACAAAGGACTCGCAGCATATAACAGCAGCCTTGATTTTACCGCCAGGGCTGCACCTTTAGTCGCCCGTCCCAGTGCCCAGGCTGAACTGTTGTTCAATGGTAATTTCGATGTAGCATCATCCAATTGTGCAATTGCATAGTTAATGGATTCAGCAATAGTTGACCTTTTAAAAAGACTCGGGTCCTGAAGATTACTGTTTAGGTCTGTGACCTTGTCACCGATCAGTACCACTCCACCGTAATTACGAATCAAATCATGATACCTGAAGGCGCGGATAAATCTGATTTCACCAAGCAGTCTGTTTTTGTGTGCCGCATTCAACGGCAAACCATCAATGATACTCAAGGCATAATTGCATTCCCGGATACTGCGATAGCTACGTGCCCAAAGTGTACCGGCAATCCCGGTGTTGTCGGCCGACAATTGGCCCTGCTGCAAGACCCATGACCCGTCATTATTGGTATATATGGATTCATCGGTAACAGAACTCCACATCGCATATTCAAAGCCACGACCAAAGCCCGGTGGCGAATAACTCCCTTCCTTTGAATACAAGGTAACCCCAAGATATCTGTTTGTTACGTAAGCTTCAAACAAAGTTGTATCGCTTGCGATCGAATTACCTGTAACCCTGTCTGTCGGAGATAAATTAAGAAAGTCTTTTTTACAGGCCGTTAGCGAGGCCATAAAAAGCATTGCACTACCTATTATATATTTAATATTTTTCATGGTTTTTAAAATTTGATATTGGCACCAATGTTGATAATTTTCTGTTCAGGATAAAACTGTCCTGTCCCACTGGTCCCTTCCGGGTCGTAATCCTTGACTTTGGTAATGGTAAACAGGTTAAATGCACTTGCGTATAACCTTAAGCCTGCAATATGTAAGTGTGACAGGACATTTGATGGTAAAGAATAGCCCAGCTGAATATTTTTAAGCCTTATGAAAGAAGCGTTATTAAGCCAGAATGTACTATTGTAAAGTCCTCCGCTCACAGCGCTTGAAGCACGGTCCGAAACCCTCGGATAGGATCCATTGGGATTGGCAGGGCTTGTTGCATTATCGGCCCACGAACTATAAAAATTCCCAATTGTCCCCGATTCGGGCAGTACATATTGGCTAACCTGCGCCTGGCCTGCAAAAAGCAGGGAGAGGTCAAAGCCTTTGTAGGCTGCGTTCATACCTAAACCGTAAACTATCTGCGGGATATTACCATATTTGGTACGTACCTGGTCAGCCGCAGTAATCTGGCCATCATGGTTATAATCTTCATAAATCAGATCACCAACCATAGCTCCCTGGACGTGTGGAGAACTGTTTATTTCTGCCTGACTTCTGTAAATACCAGTTGATTGGTATAGCAGGCCTGTGTTCAAAGCCCTACCGGTCTGACTTTGATATGCTAATGTTCCGGCCGCCTCATCAATGGAGATGATCTTGCTTTTGGCGTAAGTAAAGTTTCCGGAAACGCCCCATGAAAATTTACCGTGGTGGTCATAACCCAATGTTGCCTCGAAGCCATTATTGTTTATTTTACCAATGTTTTCTGCAGGCACTAGTGGATTTGCCCCGAACGGGTTGACAATTCCTGAAGTGGCTGGCAATGATCCGTTACGGTAAGCCAAAATATCAGATCTTACCTGGCGGAAATAAATAGCCTCCAAGGTGAAATTTTTCAGGAATACCGCATTGATACCGATATCTGTTTTCTTTGCCGTTTCCCAGGTAATTGCAGAGTTCGCCAATTTGGTAAGGGCAATACCGGGCTGCACAGAAGGGCCCGATCCGTTATCAAACACGACCAGGTTATTGTAAGAGTAGTTGTCAACGTATTGATAAGCACCGACAATGTCATCGCCAAGCACGCCATAGGACGCGCGGATTTTCAGGTCGTCAATAAATTTTACATTGTCGCTGAACCATTTTTCTTTAGAAATCCTGTAGCCGGCAGATATTGAAGGGAAATAGCCCCATTGGTGACCGGGAGCAAAGAGCGATGAGCCGTCTGCACGCAACTGACCTTCCAACAGGTACTTTTCATCATAATTATAAGCAATTCTGCTGATCACACTCCGACGGTTATAATTATAGGCGGGGTTTGCCGCGTTATTACTGCTGCTTCCTCCATTGGTTGCGTTGTTCGCCGCTGTCCCCCCCTGGGAGAGTTCTGGAGTTGCACTGGTTAAAAAGTTGTTACGTTGTGCCCAGAAAAAGTCGTATTTGTTCTGGCTTTGCTCATACCCTACAAAGGCGTTTATGCTATGCTTCTCAAACTGCCTTACGAAATTCACTTTGAGGTTGGAGGTAACCAATGACTGGTTTAATTGCGATTCGTATAGATAGGCCATGGCATTTGAGCCGCCCTGAATACTTGGGCTATATACTCCTGTTGTTCTATTGTAACCATATACGGTATACGGGGTATAAAATGCTTTGGAAAAGGTATTCGATTTATCTACAGAGAAAAAACCGTCTAGCGAAAGCCCTTTTACTCCCGGAATTTCATATGCTGCCTTTAGAATGCCGTTAAAAGTCTGTGTTGGATTTCTATTGGTTCCGCCGATATCTGTCGGCGTAAGTGCCGGATTGCTCTGATCTATGCCCGTTGTCGGCATTCCGTTTGGAAAAAACGCCGCCGCTGTAGGGTATGACCGGTAAATGGAACGGAAAATGTCTGCGGCCGCAGTTGTCGCCGTCTGGCGGTCCTCCTCACGGCCGGCAAGCGACAGGCCAACTTTAAATCCCTGTGTTACGTTTGCGTCTATATTTGAGCGAAAATTATATTGGTTATACTTTGCAGCACCATTTTTATATATACCATCCTGATAGATTTTACCTACTGAAGCAAAATATTTAACATCTTCAGAGCCACCGCTGACTGTTAGGTTGTGCTGGTTCTGTAAGGCGTGATTTTTAAGAACCGTTTTTTCCCAATCGGTGTTGGAATAATTGAGCGGATCTGTTCCGTTCCCGAATTTCTGGAGCTGGTCTGCACTATATACCTGGTTCATACCACCTGAAGGATTGTTGTAATAACTGATGTCGTTCACAATGCGGGCGTAGGTTGGTGCATCAGCCAATTTGGGCAGGCGGGTTGGTGAACTGAAGCCTTGGTTAAAGCTATAAGAAACCGAAGCTTTACCTGCTTTACCGTGTTTGGTGGTTATCAAAATTACACCGTTTGCGGCCCTGTTTCCGTAAACTGCCGCTGATGCATCTTTTAGCACCGAAACGCTTTCTATATCGTTTGGATCGAGACGTTCCAGTCCACCGATCTGTCCCGGGATTCCATCCACGACTACCAGTACTGCGTTACTACCACTGGTGGCAAGACCGCGGATCAAAAGATTTGAGCCATCAGCACCTGGTTCGCCGGAAACGTTATTGGCAATTACTCCAGATATACGTCCTGCAAAGGAACCCGAAACATTGGGCTGGGGGCTTTTAACCAGGTCACCTCCCTTAACTATCGAGATTGAACCGGTCAGCGTTGCTTTTTTCTGTGCCCCATAACCCACAACGACAAGCTCGTTCAATGTTTTGGCGTCGGGCTGGAGACTAACTTTGATATTGGTTTGTCCAGACAGACTGAGTTCACGGCTCTGATAGCCTACGAAGGCAAATACCAGGCTTCCAGCTGAAGCATCTGGTATAGAGAGCGAGAAATTACCGTCTTTGTCTGAGACCGTACCTATTGTTGTCCCCTTTAATAAAACGGTTACACCGGGAAGGGGTGTTCCTTTCTCGTCCATTACGCTTCCGCTTATACGGACGGTAGAAATCACCGTAAGTATTTTGCTTGTTGCGTATACCTGTGCAGGATGCCAGCAGGTAATGCAACAGGCAATTACCGCACCTGTAAGCAGGCTTAACCGTGCGGAGAGTCTTTTCCTGTTCGGAGAATACATTTTAAGTAAATTTGATTCCATGATCTGTTAATAAATTGTTTTGTGGTCTTCACCGCTAACCGTCGAACCATGCATCAGCTCTTAGGAAAAATAAATAAGAGCTTCAGAATTCTAACCCGATCTTATCTAATACCAAAGACTGTCAGCTGGCGTCAACCTGTTAATCAGCGTTACGAAATTGATGTAATTTCAAGAGAAGCGTGAGGGGGGAATTCTGCAACTGAACAGGGGAAATCGGGCAAAAAAGATGGAATTAGAGCTATTTAGCCTAATTTTAATAAACTAAGGCACGTTTAGTTTTTTTCAGCAGATTAGCATTAACAGTTTGGTTGTCATGGAAGGGCTTACGGTATTTTTTGATATACTCGGATGGGTTCAGACCGAACAATTTGCTGAACTGTTCACGAAAATGTTTAAGATCATTAATACCTACCTGATAGGCAGCCTCTGCAACGGTACTGTCAGTGCTTAAAAATAGTTCTGCCGCTTTTCTGAGCCGGATAAACCGGATAAAGCTATTGGCCGACTGTCCGGAGATAGACTTGATCTTCCTGTAAACCTTGGAGTGGCTCATTCCCATCTGCTCGGTGATGACCTTGATATTGAAATCGCGGTTACCTAGGTTCTGCTCAACGATGGCCATACATTTTTCCAAAAAGGCTTTGTACTCTTGAGAAATTTTGAGCTGGTTAGGCCTTAGGGTAATCTCGTTGAAAAAATACTGTTGCAGATTGCTCCGGGTCTGAAGCAGCCCTTTTACACGAGCTATTAATATTTGCTTTTCAAATGGCTTGCTAATATAATCGTCGGCTCCGCCTTCAAGTCCTTTGAGTTTAATTTCGGGGGAGGCGATGGCGGTCAGTAAAACAACTGGAATATGGCAAAGCGCCGGATCTTCTTTTACACGGCTGCACAGTTCGATACCGCTCATTCCCGGCATCATTACATCACTGATGATAATGTCAGGCATCAGTTCCCTTACCATTTCCAGTCCGCTCTCACCATCATAAGCCTGATAAACCAGGTTTTCTGAGATAAAAACCTGTTTCAGGTAATCGCTTATTTCCCTGTTATCTTCAACAATGAGTATAGATTTGAAATCACTTGTTATATGTGTAGCTGTAGATTGAACAATATCTTCTATTGGCTCTGGTTCTTTCCACTCGTTTTCTTCCATCAATTCATCGAAGAAAACGGTGTGCTGAAGATTTCCTGATATAGGTTGGTCATGCTCAAGATAAATATCCCCAATTGGCAAATCCAGTTTAAAGACCGTGCCATTTCCGGACCTACTTTCGTAAGTAACCTGGCCCCCATGCTGTTCTGTGTAATTCTTAACCAGAAACAAGCCGATTCCAAGCCCTCCCTTCGATGAAATTCCCTGCTGATGTTCCTGGTAGTATTTACGGTAGAGTTTATCACCCACTGTGGATGGGATTCCACACCCACTATCACTCACATCAATAAGAACCCTATTCTCTGAGCGGCATACGCTGACCGCTATCCGTCCCCCAGGCTGTGTAAACTTAAATGCATTGGAGAGTAGATTGAATAGCACAATCTCAATTTTTTCACGGTCAGCAATGATGTTTATCACCTCTTGAGAACAAAGATATTCCAAATCGATCCGGTTTCGATCTGCCTGATTCCTGAAACATAGCGAAACTTCACGGCTGAGGTCAACAATATTGATCTTTTCCAGCTTCAATTCATCCCCTCCTGCTTCTGATTTTCTGAATAGGAGCAACTGATCAACAAGGCTCAGTAACCTCCGGGCATTCCTGTTAATGGAATTTAAACTTTGCTGCTCAATATGGTTCCCCCCATTGTTCAATATCTCTTCCAAAGGATTAATGATAAGGGTCAAAGGAGTTCTAAACTCATGGGAAATATGCGTGAAATAGCTAAGTTTCTTTTCATGAAGCTCTTTTTCTTTCTCCGCTTCAATTTTGGTGACCTTTATTTCAAATTGCAGCATATTGCGCCACCTGTTGTAGAAAAGATAGCCGTAAATGGCCGTTGCCAAAATCGATACATAGATAACATATGCCCACCAGGTCAGATACCAGGGAGGCCTGATCACAATTATCAGCGTTTTTCCAACGTCGTTCCATACTCCATAGTTGTTCGATGCTTTAACGCGGAAAGTATAGGTGCCCGGGCTTAGATTGGTATATGTGGCCTTGCGCTGGGTACCAACATAGTTCCACTGGTCATCGAACCCCTCGAGTTTGTAAGCATAATTATTTCCTTCGGTATGACTAAAATTCAGTGCCACATAGTCGATTGAAAAAACACTTTGGCTGTAGTTTAAAACAATTTCTTTAGCACTTTGGATCGGTACCTGAAGCGCACTGCCTTCACCTGGTTTAACTCGTTTATTAAATATCTGGAGATCGGAAAAAAATACCGGAGGCCCTACACTATTGTATTTAATGGATAAGGGATCGAAAGAGATCAAGCCTTTATTACCGGCAAGTAATATTTGACTGTCTCCAGCTCTGCATATCACAGAGTTGGCAAATATCCCATCGCTCTCATCGAAATTGGCCACCTTTTTTGTTGCAGGATTAAAGGAAGAGATGCCAGTTTCGGTAACTATCCATAGATTGCCCCTTTTATCCTCCACCATTTGCCTGAACACATTACTGGCAAAGCCGTCAGCCTTTGAATATACATGGAATGTATCCGATTTTCTTTCGTATTTATTTAGTCCGTCCTGCGTGCAGATCCATATGTTTTTATGGCTATCCATAAAAAGCTGGTGGATATTATCATTACTGATACTTCCAACAGCTTTACCATTGGCCAGATATTTATAAAACCTTCGGGAAAGGGGGTCGAAGCGGTTAAGTCCACTTCCCCCGGTACTGATCCAAATATTATTGTTGCTGTCGTTCAGCAGGTGGTATAAATGATTGTTGTTTAAGGAATATGGCTTACCCTTTTCGTTAAAGTAATGGCCAAAGGTTCCCGTAGCCTGATGATAAACCTTCAGACCCGCATCGGTTGCCAACCAGTATTCCCCCGGTCTCCCCTCTGATATATCCCGAAAAACGTCCTCATTAAAGAAACTGCCCAGTGCTGAATGATGGGTATGCCGTATAAATTTCCGTGAATGATCATCATATTCGCCGAATCCGTATTCTGTTAGCCCCCAAAGCTTATTTTTAGAATCCAGGTATAACTTATTGATCATATTGTTCCCAATATTTTTGGGAACATTCGAAAGCTGCGACGTGCCGGCGGAACTATTCACAAGATCCACAACCATTAAACCGCTATTGGTGCTGATCCATGCTGCATGATCCTTGTATAAAATACTTTTAACCCACCTTTTTTCCTGCTGAAAGGGCAAAAACCTAAATTTATATTGCTGCCTGTCAATTTTGGCCAGTCCCTGCATTGAACCTATCCAGATGACCTCCTTATCATCCTGAAAAAGCCCGGCATGCTCGAAGCTGTTCAGTTTATCTATCTGTTGCCATTTGTTATCAGTGGGATCGAACCAGTAAAAATTCTCATTACACGATACCGCCATTAAATGGTTACCTAAATCAAGAACCCTCAAAATACTTTGGTTCCTTTTATCCGGGGAGCCATAAGAGATGAACTTATTGCTGTGGACATCGAATTTAAATAACCCGCTCCAGTAAGTACCTACCCAGATATTGCCATCCGCTGCCAGGGACAGGGTCCATACATCATTGGGATTCTTTTCATTCCTGATCTGTGCCTGAGGAAAATTTGCAAACTTTTTCGTGCTTTTATTAAACCTGTTTAAACCACCTGACCAGTTTCCTAACCAAAGGTTATTACCCTTTCCTTCAATAATGGCATTGACGGATTTCCCCTTCATAGCTCCAGGGTCTGAAGAATTGGGCTGAAAAATTTCAAAACTTTGGCTTTTTTCGATAAATCTGTTGAAACCGTCATCGGTTCCTATCCAAATATTGTTGTTACTGTCGGCGAGCAGTGCCCAAACCTTATTGTTACTGAGCGAGGTGGAAATATGTTCATTGTGACAGAAACGCCTGAATTTCTCTGTCATCGGGTCAAATAAGTTTAGTCCGTCCTGGGTCCCTACCCATAAACGACCTTTTTTATCCTCAGTGATGACGGTTATATAGTTGTTGGTTAAACTGGTACTGTCCCCTGGAATGTTCGCAAATGTCTTAAACTGATAACCATCGAAACGGGAAAGGCCATTTTGGGTACCCACCCACATAAAGCCATGCCTGTCCCTGATGATTGAAGTTGTACTTTTGGAAGGAAGGCCATCATTTATGCTATAAGTTTTTACAGTAAAACTTTTAAGCCTATCGAAATCGCTACCGGTATGCCTATTTACCTGACAGTACCCTACTTGAGTGGCCAACAATAAAACCACATACAAAACGACTCGAAAAAACACCATAGTAAACAGTCGTAAAAGTAAGGGTTAATTCATTATAGTTGGTTAGCTTAAAATTATGGCTATGTTAATTTTTATCCTCTCCCAGCTCCATCATGCTATTGGCCTTACTCCCGAAGCGCCCCTATATCGAAGTTAAGTACCTCCTCTTTGACTATTACTTAACAGATCTGGTAAAATATAAAACTACAAAGTATATACCTATTCCATGAGCAAAACAATCACCTTTGAACATCTAAGGATAAAACTGCATATACCAGCGGAGATTATCTTTCAGCTAATTACTACATCCCAGGTTCTCCGTATAGGGCATAATCACTCAGATGATAACCCAGAATGAGCTATGGAAACAAAACAACTGTCATCCAATCGCAAAATTCCACCATAACAGAACGTTTATTCCGGAATTGATTTTATATTTGGACCGTTCATTCCAATTAAAGTTTGAGCTTATGTGATTATGAAAAAATTAGAAAATAAAGTAGCAGTCGTAACGGGGGCATCAAAAGGCATCGGTGCAGACATAGCCAAAAGTTTAGCAGCAGAGGGCGCAGCAGTAATTGTTAATTATGCTTCCTCAAAAGAAGGGGCAGAAAAAGTAGTTTCTGAAATTGTTGCAGCCGGTGGTAAAGCGCTAGCTATTCAAGGTGATGTCTCAAAGAAAGCTGATGTGGAGCGCTTATTTGAGGAAACAACAGCTGCCTTTGGTACTGTCAACATATTGGTAAACAATGCCGGAATCTATGAATTTAGCCCGCTTGAGGAAATTACCGAAGAACACTATCACAGTCAGTTCAATATCAATGTCCTTGGCCTACTGCTGGTAACACAGAGCGCTGTTAAAAACTTTGACAAAAATGGCGGTAGCATCATTAATATAGGCTCAGTTGTCACCCGCACCATTCCTGTCAACAGCACGGTATATACCGCCACCAAAAGCGCAGTTGACGGGATTACGCAAGTATTATCAAAGGAATTGGGCGCACGGAATATTCGCGTAAATGCGATCAATCCAGGCATAGTCGAAACAGAAGGCACACATTCCCGAGGCGTGATCGGTAGCGATTTTCATAAACAAATGGAAAGCGATGCACCGCTGGGCCGCATAGCCAGACCGGATGATATCTCCCCTATCGCATTATTTTTAGCCTCATCCGATTCAGGGTGGCTAACAGGAGAAACCATCATAGCAAGTGGCGGACTGCGCTAATTAGCTATTTAAAAACCTTATATTTGCCCGCCTAAAGCGGGCTTTTATATTTTATGGCCAGAACAAAAGATTTCGATGAAAAAGAAGTGCTTCAAAAAGCGGTTTATCTCTTTTGGGATAAAGGCTTTAATGGCACCTCTATGCAGGACCTGGTAGACGGTCTGGGCATAAGCCGCTCAAGTCTGTATGATACTTTTGGGGACAAGTATCAACTGTATCTAAAAGCGTTGGAAAGTTACAAGAATTCACATGGCAACATCCTGGCGACCCTTGATACCGCATCTTGTTCAGCCCGGGTGGCAGTAACCCAATTATTGAGGACGGCGGCCAATGAGCTGCTTAATAGCGAACAGCCGCTGGGGTGCTTTATGGTAAATGCCAGCACCGAACTGGCCAGCCGTGATGTCCGGGTAAACAGATTGGTCAGTCAAACAGAAAAGCAATTAGAGGAAGCTTTTTTAAAGGTGATAGAAAAGGGACAGGCAGACGGCGAGATCAGCAAAGATAAGGATGCCCTTACTATGGCAAGGTTTTTAAACAATACAGTTAAAGGCCTGCAGGTTTCGGCCAGATCAACCGGTGGACGCAAATTTTTTGAGGATATTATCGGCGTAGCAGTGACTATATTAGACTGAATTCAAATTATAGCCACTGATAATCGTTCAAGCCTCCGCCTGTGTGTCTCCTCTTATTTTCAGTACTTAATGTTAAGCAATCCACTGAAGATTTTATGCCATCACGAACGGATAGTGTTTTCCCTCTTTTTTCCTCTCTTGTTAATATCGCTTTCTTTAAGCAGCAATCTGTAATATTGCCACTTAAAAGAAGTAAATGAATTATTTATATCGGCTATGATAATGGCGCTATATCTTAACTGTTTTAAATCAGAATTTTATCAGTATACAAATCCCTAACTATTCGAGTTCTGAGAAAACTTTCTTGTAGCCTTATCTACTATGTTCAAGCCTATCTGCGGCATAAACCTGCTGAAAAACTTCAATATCGGTACATTCTTTCCAGGTGCATATTCCAATTTCCCCTTATTAATAACCCTAACGACATTTCCTGCAAAATCGGCCGGGGAAGGAAGAGCACGTTCATGCCCTACGGTTCTGGACATTGGTGTATCTATTGCAGGTGGCAAAATTTCGACTACACGGAAATTTGTTCCTTTAAGCTGCTGCCTTAATAATTTGGTAAAAACACTCAAGGCTGTCTTTGATGCGGCATATAACGCCCAAAGAGGAACCGGAAAAAGGGCGAGTTCTGCAGTTATATTAACAATGTAACAATTATCGGATGAATCTGCCTGCTTAACAAAATGCCGGGTAAGGGCAATTGGCGCCGAAAGATTGATATTTATCTTTTCAAAAATCTGCTGAGATGAAAAGTTTACTGTTTTTACATCGAATTCCTCAAAAACACCAGCATTATTAAACAGGACATCCAATTGGATTTTATTATTAGCGATCTTCTCAAAAAGGGATTCAATTTCCGATGCAAGCGATAAGTCAGAGACATAATAGGAAATATTTTTGTTTGTCCCGGCAACTCTGATCAATTTGTCTTCATTTCGTCCACAGATTACCACCTTATTTTCTTTTGCCAGATGGATTGCCAGCGACTCTCCGATACCTGATCCACCCCCTGTTATCAATATATTTTTATTTTTAAGCATAATTTTTAATTTTATTCTGCAAATATAAAGACTACGATATACTTTTGAAAGTAGTTACAAAATAGTATATTAATAACCTTTTAGTTATCTTTATTGATAATCTGATAGTTAATAATTAATTTTTCTAAAAACAACTAAATTATCGGGTGCAGAGAACCGACGGTTCATTATCCCTGTTTACAGAAAAGATGCATAGAGACCTTTATAGCCTTGATTGATTCTTTTTGTGCTACAAAGGGATATACCGAACCATGATACAGCGGGACCCTTTACCGGAATCCCTATTTTTTCAATTCATCTTTTAATTTTATCTTGTGAACATGAACGCGTTGATATACATTTGAAAGCAATTATAAAATAGTATAGTGAAATCTTTTTGTAACCTCAAATAAATATCAATTCTTTATTATGGAAAAATGCTTGATCAATATTGAAGACATCCAGTTTCTGTTACAGACTTTGGGGGGAAAGTGGAAACTTCACATCCTTACAAATCTTTATTTCGGAAAGAAAAGATTTAAGGAGTTAGAGCGCGAAATTGATGGCATCTCTCCAAAAATGCTCATCAAAGAGCTTAAGGAACTGGAAGCCGCAGGAATAGTACACCGACAGACATTCAACACGGTCCCGATTACTGTTGAATATAGTCTGACCGAAAACGGATTGACCTTGAAGCCATTGCTTGAACAGATGAAAAACTGGGCAGAAATATTTAGAAAGAAGATAGCAGAACATAAAGGCAATTCCTAAAACCGTAAAACCGAAGGTCCATAAATGTTTATTTTGAGTGCAACAATCAGTCCCCTAGCTTCAATTTTATCGTTTAAAATGAAATCAAAAGATACCCATAGTAAAATAATATTTACTTGTCAGCTGTCAGCCTATATATGGATTAGATCATACGAAGAGGCATTTGACTAAATTCTTAACCCAAAAGCCACCATAGAAAGATCTTCCAATTACTTGAAGATTGCCTTATTTAAATTGGTGCCGAAATTCCAGTGGAGATTGGCTTGTTTTCTTTTTAAACAATTTATTGAAAGACTGTGGGTATTCAAAACCTAAATAATAAGCAATTTCAGCAACTGAAAGATTGCTCGCCGAGAGGTATTCCTTGGCTTTTTCGATAAGTTTTGCCTGTATGTGCTGTTGGGCACTCTGTCCGGTAAGCGAGCGTAATAAATCGCTCAAATAATGGGACGAAAGGTTAAGCTGACCGGCAAAGTATTCAACCGATGGAAGGCCCTCTTTCGAGCTTTTCTCTTGTTTAAAATAACTGTCCAAAAGCTGCTCCATCTTTGCCAACACATCGTGATTGATCGTTTTCCTGGTAATAAACTGCCTTTCGTAAAAACGGCTGCTAAAGTTTAACAGCAATTCGATCTGAGAGAGTACGATATTCTGGGTATGTTTGTCTATATGCTGCAATTGTTCATTGATTTTGAGAAAAATATCCTCAATATCCATCTCCTCTTTCTCAGAAAGATGCAACGCTTCATTTAGTGTATAAGAAAAGAACCCATAATTTTTAATCGTTGCTGCCAGGGGATGGCCGTATAAAAAATCGGGGTGAAAGAACAATGCATATCCTGCAGAGGAGCCTGTGTCATATACTGGAGGGGTATCAAAGGAAAACACCTGCTTTGGGGCAACAAAAGTCATTATACCCTTGTCATGATCATAATACCGCTGACCATATTTCATTTTGCCGCCCACATTCCTTTTCAGGGATATGCAATAGAAATCCAATGAAAAATGTTCCCAGACTGCATCCTGCGCAACCCTTACATCAGCAATCCGAATTACGCTTACCAATGGATGCAAAGGTTCCTTAAGGGATAACATAAGGTGTTTTTCGGATATGGAATTAATATTTTTCATTTCTTGATATCCACAAATTTACACAAAACAACAGGCATCTTCGTTGCGGTTTGTTTTAAATATCAATCAGGCTATCAGTTGCGTATCTCTCCTTAAAGATTCGCTGCCCAACTTCCACTTTCTGCTTACCCATCTGCATTATCCCACTCCTTTTCCTTGAATAATCCAACAGCTGCCTGATCGGGCCGCTGTTGATGTCCAGGTTATGAATATTGTTTTCTTTTTTTACGCGTTGAGCCCATGTGATACAAAATTCGGCTTTAGTTTTTTGATTTAGTTATCCGGATCGGATATAATTGTATCCAAACCGTTGGCTCATACGCCGGTCGGCCTTTCCGGTTATCATTTTTTATCATGATCCGGTTTGGATACAACCAAACACGATGTGGATACATCAAACATTTAATTGTTACAGATATTTGGACACAATAATTCAAAAATGAAAAACAACCGCCGCTCCTTCATCCGAAATACCATTATTGGTACTATTGGTGTTATTGTCATCCCTAAAATAGCAATAACAGCCTTGCCTGCGGCCAAAAGGAAACCGCTACGGTTAAATACAAATGATAATAAAAACAAAGAAATGGAAAGAGTTAATTTTAAGAACAGAAATTGGGAGGTTGCCGCGAATATTCATTTTCCGGAAGGTTTTGACCGTTTAAAGAAATATCCGGCGATTGTGTGCGTACACCCAGGCAGTAGTGTTAAAGAACAGACAGCAGGTGTTTATGCTGCAAAATTGGCCATCGAAGGATTCGTAACGATTGCCTTTGATGCTTCTTTTCAGGGGGAAAGTGGAGGTGAACCCCGTTACCTTGAAGATCCGGCCACCAGGGTAGAAGACATACGCTGCGCTGTGGATTACCTTACCACATTGGCATTTGTCGATGAGGAACGTATTGGTGTATTGGGCGTTTGTGCCGGAGGGGGATATGCCGCAAATGCAGCTTTGACCGAGCGTCGTATAAAAGCGGTAGGAACCGTTGTCGGCACAAATGCCAGCCGTGCTTTTGGAGAGGCAGATACCTTACAGACACTGGATACAGTAGGGAAACAACGTACTGAAGAAGCCAGAGGAGCAGCGCCTTTGATTACAAATTGGACACCTACATCTGCCGAGGAAGCAGAACAGAAAGGCATGGCAGAATTCGATATGCTTGGAGCAATTGATTATTACAGAACACCCAGGGGCGAATATCCAACCTCCTGTAATAAACTTCTTTTCACCAGCATGTCCGGTCTGGTAACCTTTGATGCTTTCCACCTTGCGGAACGTTTACTGACCCAGCCGCTACAGATAATTGTAGGTGATAAAGTAGGTGCTTTTGGCTCCTATCGGGATGGTTTTGATCTTTATAATAAAGCTGCCTCTATGAATAAGAAAATATACGTTGTAAAAGGTGCCAGTCATTATGATCTATACGACCAGCCTACCGCTATGAAAGAGGCATTGAAACAACTGGTCCCATTTTACAGGAAAAACCTCTAAATGTAAATCTGCAAGGGTAATTTAGACACTGACGCGAAAAGTCAATACTTGAAGAAGAATGAAGTTCTCCGGCGAAAGCTAGAGAACCTTATTAAAAACCGGACAATAAGCTTATTTTATTTGATAGGTATGCGGTACTGAGTTTGCTAAACAAATTTTTCGATAGCTACGAACAGCATTGCCCAACCATCACGCATCCGATTGAATATTGACCGGACGGTTCTTTGAATCTGAAGATTACAGGCAGGGAAAAAAGGAATTCAAAAATTCATGTATTATCCAGGGCACAATGGAAAGCCTTACAGAGCTTTTTTATGTTCAGGATCCCGGCAGATAAAATTAGTGTCCCATTTAATCGCTTTTTAAACAGTTTTTTTTTCTACACAAACCCAGGTGAGGCTTTGTTGAGATACATGGCAAGCAATTAAAATGATGTTATCTGGACACACGCAATATACCTATAAATCATTTTGGTTTTGATTCTTGATCCCTTTATCTTTAATTTAATTTTCAGCCAGGCTTGATTCCATCTTACACTTTTGTATTTATGCAGATCTCTAACCACCGGATGCAGCAAAGGTTCAAGGGTTAGCTTCACTGAAATATCAAACTAATCGTCAAAAGAAACCTAAAACATTAAAAATATGTTAAAATGAAAAATCCCTGACAAGATCAGGGGACTTTCCATTTTAAATCAATTACACGGCAATTATCACCTGTCTCCTAAAATTTCCTTTTGATATATTCGGTCGACTTTAGACAAAACAATCAAACCCTTATCTATATTTTTCAGAGGTTTTATCTTACCCCGGGAGACGAACACCCCATTTTCATTTTTAAATTCTCCAAATGCTGCATCGTATACATTTTTGGCACCTTTACTTGGGTGCGGAAATAATAAGGGGCGTAACAATAGGATAAACCAGGGCATTCCACGACCTTTACTCATATCAGTTTTTGCAGGTCCGGGGTCCACGCTTCTTATCTTAATGTCATTCTTTATATTTTGCGCAAATTCATTAGTCCATAAGGATAGCGCTAACTTTGATGATGCATAAACACCAAATAATTTTTTGAACACCGTAGGTTTTTCCAATTGCTCAGGCTTAAAATCTTTTGCCATGAGTGCCGCTTCCGAAGAAGTGTTAACGATCGTCCTTAACTTGCCTTTCAGGAGCAGTTCCTCTAATTCTTTGGCGACAATATAAGGCACAACGGTATTGATTTCAAAATCAATTTCACGCCCTTGGGCCGAATACGAAAGTGAGCCGGACATAGATCCTGCATTATTGAAAATAACATCCAGATAAGGTTCTTGGTCACGGAGCTTTTTCAAAGTACCTGCCAAGACTTTAAAATCACCGAGATCAGTTAGATAGACGACTAAACTTTTAGCTTTTAAAGCTCTTTGAATCAGCTCATCATCTTCCTTAAATGGGGACCTGATAAGCGCAACAACCTGCCAGCCTTCTAGTAATAGTTTTTTAGTTAATTCTAAACCGATACCTGTACGCGCTCCGGTAACTAAAGCTTTTAATTTATGATGCATGATATGACTGTAGCGTTAAGTTATTTTTTGATCAGGTTAAAGAATTTAACCGCTTCTTTTGGCGCATCCAAATCACTTGTGATTTTTCCTAGGAAACGCGGCATTTTTGCAACTTGTTGAGGGATAATGTGACCGCCTCCATTAACTGTGTACAATTCTATCACAGGTTGGCCATTCTTCATCCAAACCAGCCTATCTACAGAACTCTTATCCTTTTCATCCTGATGGGCAAGGCGGATAGATTTGTTTTCCTTAACTGCCTGACTTGCTTTAGCAAAGGTTTCAGCAGTTGCCGGGGCGGAAATGACTTTCCCGAAATCTTGTCCAAACAAAAATATTTTCCCCCCGTTATAGGGAACAATTGGATCTTTGGTGCCGTTTACCATCATAATCCGTGTTGAAACCTCACTAATTTTGGCGTTAAAGTTATCTGCAGTAGGAAGATTGGCGCTAACGGTGGTGATAGCCCTTAAGAGATTTGGTTCTTCAATTGCAAGCCTATATGCCATTTCTCCTCCATTAGAGTAACCGAAAGCGTAAACTTTGAGCGGATCTATCCCGTTGGTGGATTCGTATTTCTCAATAAGTGCCTTGATAAAACCAACATCATCTATATTTTCTTTTTTTGCAGGATAAGACGCAGTTTTTCTAGTATCATTCCAGTTGTTTTTATAGCCATCCGGATATAATACGATAAACCCATTACCATCCGCCATCTGGTCGAATTCATAACCGGTCCACTCACGTATCTTGGCACCGTCTATGCCCGCGCCGTGTAGGACAATGATCAGGCCTGGATTGCTGTTTTTAGGAAGAGATTGGGGAACATAGCTTAGGAATGACCTTTCCCTGTTACCTATCGTAATTTTATCAGCATGGATGTTCGAACCCAATGCAGGCTTTTCCGGACTCGGAACATAAAATAGATACATAAAGGCAACAAATCCTAATAAAATCAGACAGCCTAGTATTGAAAGAATAATTATCATGATTTTTCTTTTTTTGTGTTTCATATTGGCATCAAAGATAATTACCTTAGCTAAACAAAATATAGTAGTATAACAAAGTATAGTAGTATACTTTGTTATAGTTTATTGGAGAGAATATGATAGAAAGAGAAAAAAACGAGGAGATTTCAGAAATGGATTGTGCAGAAAGGTTGTTGGCCGTAGGAGATGCATTATATGCAATAGGAGGAAAATGGAAATTAAGGGTTTTAATAGCGCTCGCAAATGATTTTCGGAGATTCAATGATATCCAGCGTAAAATCCCAGGAATTTCTCCACGCGCTTTATCAATTGAATTGAAAGAATTGGAAGCTAACGGATTTTTAAAAAGATGTGTTGATGCAGAAGCGACACCCGTGAAGGTAGAATATGAACTTACCCTGTATAGTCATTCGTTATCTGAGGTTGTCGCTTCACTGACGAAGTGGGGTAAAATGCACAGGGAGAAGTTGAGACAAGACAACAAGAACGCTTAACAAACACATCTGCATAACTATCAATCATTTACACTAATGGGGTAAATTAGATACAAAACTGTGATTAAATATTATTGTATCCATATCTCATTGCTTATTACCAATCTGTTATCTTTAAACTTGGATTGCAAAAAAAAACGCAATAATCCTACTTCATTATAGCTATCCTAAAAAAACCGTTTAATCAGTATCATTTCCCGGGTGAGACGGAACAATAGTGACTTGGCTAATAAAGGTTGTTGGCCATTAATGCAAGATACAGAGTTGGAGGTTAATATCCTGGCCAACGGCGCTTACCCGCGGCACAACCGGTCGATTATTTCGGTATAATTGGAAAATTCTGAGCATAATTCTCTCTTTGTAGCCAGCTCAAATTCTGCGAACTCAAATCCCGGCGCCACCGCACAGCTCACCAAAGCAAAGCCCAATTTCTCTTTCAGCTCTGCAGAGAACCATCTACCTCCATTTACGGCATGGGAAAAAACACCGGAGCTATCCTCAGATAGCTCAACGCTATTTAACCGCCCATCACTTTCCAGTATATGTACAATTAACGCGTCCCCTTTGTGAAAGTACCATATTTCATCCGATGATATACGGTGAAAAGCAGAAAAATCGCTTTTCTCAAGTAGGTAGTAGATCGAGGTAATGGCACTTTTTTTCTTATTGCTTCCAGTCTCTGTAACTTCATCAGCAGACCTGTAAACCTCCTTATAATAACCTCCCTCCGGATGTGACTGTAGCCCAAGTTTTTCTACCCAATAACTCGCACAGTCTTCTAGCTGTTCCATATTTCATTTTCCTTTTTCACAAAGATTGATAAAATTTTCAAATAGTCCGGACATTTAAGCTGTACACAAGAACTGTACATAGAGATTAAAGTCCCAATTCAGTTATAATATGCCGCGATTCAGTTACATCTAATCATTTAGTCTAATTGAACTTTGTATATCAAATAAAAGACATGAGAAATGGTATTCCCCGGGCTGGTAAAGGATTAAGCTCTATACTAATGACTGTAGAACTTCCGGTTGCTATCATTTGTGCAAGTGTGGTACTAAATGAGAAAATAAACATTTGACAGACTGTGGGAATTATGGTGACGCTTGTAGCTATAGCTGCTTTGAACTACTACAAATCTTTAAAGGAAAGCAATAATACAAGTCTTAAACATAGCCGGACATCGAGAACCAAATAATATCATCGAACAAATGTTTGCTGAGAAATAGACATTCTTCCCTTTATATTCAACTATCGATAATCAATTGAAATATTTCTTTCATTTTGCCTTGTCATTTCCGATGTACTTTTTCTCAACTTGAACTATTCATAATCGGCTATCCTTATGATCAAAATAATCTGGACTTACAGCATTCTTAACTGAAAATTTGAGACGAACCTATCTGTCTGATTGATTAAAACCGTTAAAAAAACAATATCCACCCAAGTAGCTTACCTGTGGTAAATGTCACAGAGCGGTAACTATTGATGCGGTAGAAATTACTCATGAGGGTTATCTGATTTTTAAAAAATGGAGTACGGGTGGATTTAACTAATATTATTGTCTAAAAATGTATTACTATTGCCCAGGTGTATGTGACTATGGAGGATGAGTCATTTTGGTTTCCGCCCTTAATTCAGGTATCTTTGGATTATCTTTCAGCAGATCCCGAAGAGTTAACAATATAAGGGTATATTATTAAATCACATTATGAAAAAATGTGCCAGGAAAAAGATTGCTATTTAGTTCGGGTGGGGATTTTATATAATTTCTTATTCTCTCAGGTGTCTGAGAATATTTGATCACCTGAAGTAGTAGAAATTTCTAATGTTATTTAGATATCCCGGATTTTCTTTGGAAGAGGCTTACAGATAGAAACATCAAACCTAATATCACATGTCAGCTATTCATCTGGATCACAAAACAATAGAGGTATTGACGGACATTCCCGACTTATTGCCCGTAAGAAGAGACTATTTTGAGAATTGGAACATCAAGGTTTTCAACAGGGAAAACACGGTTTGTAAAAGTTATATTTCGCCTAACAGGCGTGAGTTTTACAAAATTATTTTTCTAAACGCCGGCAAGGGCTTATTTACGATAGGGCTTAACACCTACAGTATTGAGGAACCAACAATTCTGTTTGTTCACCCAAATGAAATTATATCCTGGAAGAACCTTACTTTGAGCATGGTATCCAAGGGATATTTCTGCATTTTCAAAAGAGGTTTCATTGAGAAAAACTTAATGCTAAAATCCCTGATGGACAAGTATGGTCTTTTTAAGGACAACATTAAAAGTGTGATCAGTTTAACGAAGGAGGCAACAAAAGTTATTAACGGAATTTTTTCTTCCATGGATAATGAAGAAAAAAACAACGGTACATTTACCGAAGACGCTTTGCAGGCCTATGTACAACTCTTAATGATAGAGGCGAGCAAAATAGCCATGCACCCTCTATCCACTACAATAACCTCAGAATACCAAAAGGTTTATGATTTTTTCGAGTTACTAGAGAAGGAAACTGCCGGTTTAAATTATGAAAAATCAATAAAAATCAAAACTGCGACAGAGTTCGCCGATCAGCTGAATGTACACCCTAACTACCTCAACGCCCTGCTAAAAAAACAGACGGGCCAGAATGTGAGTACACATATCAGGAACCGTCTATTGGAAGAAAGTAAAATTCTATTAATACAAACAGACTGGACCCTGCAGGATATCGGTTACGCCATTGGTTTCACTGAGCAACCCAATTTCAGTCATTTCTTCAAAAAAAACATCGGCATCACTCCTGCAGAGTTTAGAAGGAGTTATAATCTTTGATATTCATATAAACCTATTTGATTTGACTATAAAAAAGAATTACGAACAGTAATAATTTTGACAATCAAATCAATAGTAGTATGGAAAATAAAAAAGTATGGCTGATTACCGGCGCTTCCCAGGGGCTGGGGCATACCATGGTAAAGTATCTTTTACTAAAAGATCAAACAGTAATCGTAACCACACGCAATAAAAGTAAGTTCGATCAGTCTCTGCTTAAAACCCCAGGGTTGGAAGTCTATGAATTGGATCTGACCTGCGAAAGTGATGTTAAGAATACTGTCGCAGATATCATTGAAAAACACAGCCGAATTGATGTTCTGATCAATAATGCCGGTTACGGTTTTGTCGGCGCAATCGAAGAGATTTCTGCGGAAGAAGCTGAAAGAGTAATTGCTGTAAATGTACATGCAACCCTCCGCATGACAAGATTGACACTTCCCCATATGCGCAAAAGAAAAAGCGGCCACATCATCAACCTTTCATCAATTGCCGGGCTGATCGGATCGCCCGGCTGGGGCATATACAATGCATCCAAATTTGCAGTTGAAGGCGTTTCTGAAGCATTGTACCACGAACTAAAAGACCTGGGTATTAAAGTGACAATGGTGGAACCGGGCGCAATCCGGACCAATTTTTTGGCAGGCTCACTCACTTCTTCTGAGCTGATCATTGAAGACTATGCGGATACTGTTGGAAAACGCAGAGCCGTCCTCGCCGGGAACAACGGAAAACAGCCCAACGACCCTGAAAAGATTGTTATAGCAATTTATGGAATAGTAGAAATGGTTTCTCCCCCAATGCGCTTATTGTTGGGCAAGGATGCCTACGACCGCGCTACTCAAAATTTACTTCAGCTTAAATCCGACTTTGAGGCGATGAAACACATCACATTTTCAACAGGGTTCTAATACCCAAGCATAAATATTATAGAATGGCAAGAATAGATTTAGATGAAAATAGTAATATAGTTTCAGAACACAGGGAACCTCAACAGTTTTGGGTGAACAGGCCTGCTTTGATGTCCAGGCGCGGACATTTTTGGATTACTGGTGAACGGATAAAAAAGGATAATCAGAACTTCCAGCATGGCCCGATGTTTGTTCAATGGGAGGCACCGGAGCAAGTAACCCAGCCTTACCCCGTTATATTGGTTCATGGAGGCCGGTTACAGGGTACCGAATGGATGGATACCCCGGATGGCAGACCCGGCTGGGCACAGCGCCTAATGGAAGCAGGCTATGCCGTACTGATTGTGGACCGCCCCGGACATGGCCGGTCAAGAACCCATCCCGATATAGCTGATACACCTGGGCCTGCCTTCTCTTATGAAGAAGGAGAGCGCGTATATTTCCCTCCCGGGGATAGAAGAGTACAGACGCAGTGGCCGTTCGGCCCCGATGATACCGCCATGCTGGATTCATTTATAGCTGCGTTTAGCCCTCTGCCCACCAGTTTCAGAGAATCACAGGAGATGGATGTCTTGCGTTTATCAGCCCTTTTTGATAAAATAGGTCCTGCAATTTTAATGACCCATTCTGCTTCCGGCCCTTTGGGCTGGATGGTAGCAGACAGGCGTCCCAAACAAGTTGTGGCAATTGTAAGTATCGAGCCCATGGGCCCGGCGTTTGCAAAAGTACCTGGGATAGGATCGCTTGACTGGGGTTTAACGGCAGGTCGCGTAACTTACTTTCCGGAGCGTCAAAGCCCCGAAGATGTTCGCTCTGCTGACCCTTTGCAATTACAGATCCCCTCAATAAAATCCCTTCCCATTGCCGTGGTTACCGGGGAGGCTTCAATTTTCGCCAAAAATGGCCCAGCTATAGTCAACTTTTTAAATACAGCGGGAGCATCAGCTACCCAGATACACCTTCCCGATTTTGGGGTATTGGGTAATGGTCATGGTCTTATTTATGAAAAGAATTCAGATGAAGCACTGAAACCTGTAATGGATTGGCTTACTAAAGTTACAGGTGCTGCCATACCGGAGAATAAAGTTAGCAACATCAAGGAAAACACTGTTGAAATACCGGGCAAAGTCACCCTACATGTTATTTACAAGGGCGATAAGAATACCCGTTTTGACCACGACTATTATAAAAATATACATTGTCCGATGGTAATGGAGGCATGGAAACCTTATGGTTTAGAAAGTGGCGGCCGTTTCATCCCTATTGATCAAGGTTCTGACACAATTTTGATCTGGTCGGGGATTTTCAAAGACAGGTCTTCCTTAGAGGCTGCATTTTCATCTCCCCTTACATCGGAGATAATGGAAGATGTCAAAAAATTCACCGATCTGACGCCTTCCCGCCAGATCAGCGAGGCCTTATAACCTGAAAATATAATAATAGACTATAATTTTATCAATTGATGATGTTGTTTTCTACAGTTAGCCACCAGTGTACCAATAAAAACAGAAATCATGCAGAAAGAAAAACCTAATACATCACATTTATTAAATAAGCGCGAAGATATAATAAGGGATATTAACCTTTCATATTCCCTACAGGGCAATGGCCCACCGGTGTTGCTTATCCATGGATGGCCACAGACCCAGGACGCATGGCGCCACATTGTCCCGTTACTGATGGATTATTACACTGTAATAACAGTTGACCTGCCAGGGATAGGTGGTTCTTCCCCTTCAAAAGAGGGCTATTCCAAAAAGGAACTTTCCTGGTATATCCATGATCTTATTGTTAAGTTGGGTTATGACAAAATTGCCGTAATCGGTCATGACATCGGAGGCCAGGTTGCCTATAGCTATTCCAGGCAATTTGCAGAAGAGGTACAGGCCTTGGTTGTTATAGATGTTCCCATTCCCGGCTTGCCGGGCTGGGAACAGGAACGGGGAAAATGGCCGAGATGGCATTTCGCCTTCCATCAACAGAAAGAACTGCCCGAAATACTGGTAAGGGATAATGTTGCCAGTTATCTCAAATACTTTTTCAATGGGCTATCCTACAATAAGAAGGCGATGGCTGATTCGGAAGTACAGCCTTTCATAAAAGCTTATTCCAATGAAGAGGCTCTGCATGCAGGTTTTGAATTTTACAGAGCATTTGAACAGGATGCAACGGAAAATAAAAGCAAACTTTTGCCAAAGCTAAAAACTCATTTGCTGGCAATAGGCGGTGAACACTCCCGCATGAAGGATGCTGTACATGAACAGTTCAGGGATGTCGCTGAAAACTTAAAATGGGAAATGGCTCCTGATTCAGGTCATTTTATTCCAGAGGAAAACCCAGCCTGGTTAGCCAAAATGATTATGGAATTTATTGAACATAATTAAGCCAGAACTGGGAGAAATACCAAAGCACAGAGGCCCAAATCATCTTAAGATAAAGTAAAAAAGAAAATATCCGGATAACCAATCTAACTGGATCCCATCCCAGCAAAACATTTCTCAATAATATGCTCTTTTCCGACACCTTATCAGAAGTTGAAAACGGGTGCTATGGTGTCAGATAGATCAGTCTGCCCATTCGGGTAATAACCGGTGAACATTTTTAAAAAGTCGGCATTTTAAGTCTGGCGGAATTATTGTATATTGGAGCTTAACATGAACAGCACACATGAAAGCAGGTAACAGAATTGGCTTATTCAGAACTTTGGAAGAACAGTACCAATATATGAATCTTCCCCTGGACCTGATCCGCCTAGGCTCTACGTTTACCATTTTCAATCTTGCTGATCTAAAACAGCCCCTACCATTCAGTTTACCTGTCAGCAGGCTGAACTTTTTTGTGTTTGGGTTTATCAAACATGCGATCGGAAGTTATACCATAGATGAATATTCTTTTTCACTTAGGCCCCATAGGATCTATTTTACCAATCCTGGGCATTTCCGGTCATTCGAATATACAGGGATCACAGAGGCATATTTGATAACATTCGATGAAACGTTCCTGAAAGAAAACCTACAATTGGATTTTTTTGAGGAGTTCCCTTTTCTGCTTACCGAAACCGTCCCTGCCATTACCGCTAATGACGAAACATACGCAGAGTTCGAAAGCATTTATCTGCAGATCAATCTGGAATATAACAGGCCATCCCTGTTCAGGAATAAGATTATAGCCGGTCTTTTTTATATTTTGATGCTCAAGTACAAAGAGCATTTCGGTCTAAATTACAACCCGATCTACGAGGGTAACCGAGGATCGGAAATTGTCCGGCAGTTCAAAAAAGATCTGGATTTACATTTTAGGGATATTTCAGCGGGAACAGCCAAATACATGTACCGTGCCCAAAATTATGCAGAAGCGCAGAATCTCCACCCAAACTATCTAAGCCAGGTGATCAAAAGCAAAACGGGGAGAACGATCGGGACCTGGATAAGTGAGAAGACCATCAACGAGGTAAAATCACTCTTGCAGAACACTGCCTTTCCCATTAAGGAAATTGCTTTCCGGTTAGGCTTCAACGATTCGGCCCATATGAGCAACTACTTTAAAAAACAGGTAGGTTTATCCCCTCTGTCCTATCGCAAAAGAAGCGGGTCAAAAAATTCTTTATAATTTACAATAGATTCTTAATTCCGTACATTTTTTTCGAAATACATGGGTGCATCTTTGCAGTACAAAATTCTAAAATAAAGAAAAAAAATGAAAAATTTAGAAGAAAAAGTTGCGCTGGTAACAGGTGCTTCACGTGGCATTGGCGCAGCCATAGCACAGAAACTCGCAGCAGAAGGCGCAAAGGTCATTGTCAATTATGCCGGCAGCCAGAACGAAGCCGAAGCAGTGGTGAAAGCTATCGAATCCAATGGAGGTAGTGCCATAGCCATTCGGGCGGACATCAGTATTGCCCAGGATGTTGAACATCTTTTCGATGCGTCTATCTCACATTTTGGAAGGATACATATCCTTGTGAACAATGCAGGGATCATGATTACCAAGCCGATCAAAGACACAACAGATGAGGATTTTGACAGGCAGTTCAACATCAATGTAAAAGGTACATTTCTGACATTGCGCGAAGCTGCAACCAAACTGGCTGAAAATGGTGCCATCATCAATTTCTCTACTTCGGTAAACAGGGTGATCGTCCCGACCTATGGCACATACGTAGCTACCAAATCGGCAGTGGAACAGCTTACCCGTGTATTTGCAAAAGAAATCGGTGCCCGAGGCATAACGGTCAATTCGGTCTCTCCCGGACCGGTCAATACCGAACTGTTCATCAAAGGCAAACCGCAACAGGCCATCGACGGGGCCAAGGCATCTTCTCCTTTTAATAGACTTGGGGAACCCGAAGATATTGCGAATGTTGTTGCATTCCTCGCAGGTTCTGAAGCGAAATGGATCAGTGGCCAGAACATCGGGGTAAACGGAGCGATGTCCTAATCCCAAACAAATTAAGAATGAAGACATTTTTAACGGCCCTTGTAATGGGCCTTAGCGGAGCTATTGCAGTATCCGTCTCTTTTTCAGCAGGCTGGCCCACATGGGTGATGTTCATAGCGTGGGTAAGCTATTTTCTTTTTGGAAGAGACCTCATATCCACATGCCTCAGTCTGCTGCAGATATGCGCGGGCATCCTGATGGGCATTAGTATTCAATTATCAGCAGGTATTTTATCCCCGGTTTTGGCCGGTATAGCATTCCCTCTTACCGTATTTCTACTGATCGGTTCGCTTGCATACCTCTCGCAGATAAAGGGGCTGAACAATATCCCTGCCTGGTTTATCGGACTTATAATCTTCTTTGGAGTACATCCGGAGATAAAAGCGGTTCCGGTAATGAAGCTGATCATACCCATTACAGCAGGGTTTGCTTTTGCCATGCTCAATGATTATGGCGTAAAAAGTATCAACAGATTAAAAACAACACAACAATAAAAGACATGAATTCATTAAAAAACAAAGTGGCGCTGGTGACCGGTGCAGGAAGAGGACTTGGCAGAGCTATTGCAGAGCGGTATGCAGCATTGGGTGCCAATCTTGTAATCAATTATTCCAGGGACAGGGCATCAGCAGAAGATGCGGAAAACATTATCAGGACGATGGGTGTGGAAGTCATTACCATCCAGGCTGACGTGAGTAAACCGGCCGAGATTGAACACCTGTTCAACTCGGCGATTGCCAAATTCGGAAAAATAGACATCGTGGTTGCAAACGCAGGTGTCGAGCTGGTTGATGTACCTGTCGAGGAATTTACCGAAGAACAGTTCGACCGTTTATTTTCCATCAATACAAAAGGTACTTTCTTTACCCTACAGCAGGCGGCCAAACATGTTGCTGACGGTGGCCGTATTATCAATATTTCATCCAGCACAACCGCATTCCCATTCGAGGGTGTTGCAATATATGGAGGCAGCAAAACAGCTCCAAAATACCTGGTAGAGGTATTGGCAAAAGAAATAGGCGGACGAGGTGTTACTGTTAATTCAATCATCCCCTACGCGGTAAGCAATGCAGGAATCTTTACAAATGAAGAAGAGCCGTCCATCAAGTGGCTTATTGAAGCAAATCCAATGAAAAGGCTGGCAGACGTTTCAGATGTGGCAAACGTGGCTGAGTTTTTTGCTAGCGATCTATCCTCTTTTGTAAATGGCCAGCATTTGTTGGTTAACGGAGGGGCAAGCCATTAACCAGGATACGTTTTTTTTATGAGGGCCAAAACAATATCATGTTAACTAACAATCAGGGGGGTGGTATGATTACAAAGATTTTTTCAACAGCACTTCTATCAGCTGCCGTGTTTATGGGACTAAGGCAGGGCTGGGCAATGATCAATGGAATCCGAGCATCTTGGATATGTTTGCAAAGTTGCACCTGAATATCTTGGCAGTAAAGTTGCTCGGCTTAATGACCCTTACAGCTACCTTAATGATGACCTTTCAAAAGAGTTATCTTATGGGAAATTTGATCCTGGCTGCTTCTATCCTGATGATATTTTACCTTAAGCTTTATTACCAGAATCTAAAAGGGGCCGCCATCGAGGTACCATTTTTATTGATGCACCTCTTACTTATGTATTTTCGATATCCATTAATCAGTACCAAATGAAAAAAACCATTGCCGTACTGCTCTTTGCAGCCGGGATACTGGCGGCGAAAGCACAGGCCCCAAGTGGGCAAATTATAAAAAAGGGAAAAGCAACAACAATTGTGAAAATAGATTTAATTGAAAATCCGATAGTATCGAGTGCAATATCTGCGCTGCAAAGCGGTGATAAAGAGACATGGTTTTCCCTATTTTCCCAAGATGTCCAGTTATTTGATGACGGGAATAAGATAGACTTTAAGCCTTTTTTTGCTAAGGTTATCGGAAATGATCGGTTTCTCTCCATTGACAGGGTTGAAAACAACAGCATGGATATCTATGGAAAGATCCATAGTAAGCAGTGGGGCCATTTTAAAACCTATTTTAGTTTCGGGATAAATCAAGCGGGAAAGATTGATAGACTCGAAATAGGACAGGCCAACTATTAAAGAAAAATGCTGCCATATCTTTATTTTCAAAAATATAAATGCAAAGGCGGTGTAGCTCACCGTCTTTGCATACTTTTTGACACATGAGAAAACACCCTCTTTAATAATGCTTATGCCGTTAAGCTATCAAGTATCTGCAGATCGGACTCATCGAGTACAATTTCGGTAGCCTTTAGGTTCTCTTCAAGATGTGCAACGTTTGATGTCCCCGGGATAAGCAGAATATTATCAGCATGGTGAAGGAGCCAGCTCAATGCCAACTGGTGCATAGAAACTTCTTTATGATCGGCGAGTTGCTGTAACTTCTCGGTCATCGGTGTCATTCCTCCACCGATAGGAAACCAGGGAATGAATGCAATCCCTTCTGATTTACAATATTCAAGCACCTCTTCCCACTTACGGTCAAGAACGCTGTAGCGGTTCTGCACGGACACTACTTTAAAAAATTGCTGTGCATGCTTAATCTCCTCGATAGAAACTTCTGACAGACCGATGTGTCTGATTTTCCCCTGATGCTGCGCGTTAGCCAAAAACTCAAAGCTGATCTGTGCCGGAACTTTCGGGTCAATACGGTGTAACTGATAAAGATCAATCTTTTCGAGTTTTAACCGCCGCAAGCTACCATCAAGTGCATCCTGCAGGTGCTGTGGACTGGCATCGTTGTTTATATCAGCCCATGGACCAAAGCGTACCAGACCACCTTTGGTACCGATGATAATATTTTCACGGTAAGGATGCAGTGCTTCAGCGATCAGCTGTTCTGAGTAAAATGGACCATACTGATCGGCCGTATCGATAAAATTCACACCCAGTTCAACGGCTCTTTGGAGTACATCGATAGAATTCTGTGGATTTTCAGGCATACCGAACAGTTGTGGTCCCGCGATGCGCATTGCACCATACCCCATGCGGTTGATCTCAAGGTCACCGCCAAGAAGAAAAGTAGATTTAAATTCTGATAAAGTTTTCATAAGAAATATTTATTTGGGCAAAGTTACCCCTGTAAAATATTCAAAGCAAAGACTTTTCAAACGTCTATTTATACTTTTCAAAGTATTTCCGAAAATCGGAAGGCGTTACCCCTGCATGTTTTTTAAAGAACCTGTTAAAATAACTTTGATATTCAAAACCAAGGCCATTGGCAATTTCAGCAATGTTGTAGCTTGTATAACTCAACAGTGATTTTGCTTCGGCAAAAAGTTGCTCACTGATGTGTACAGTGGTTGATTTCCCTGTAGCTTTCTGAACGACCATATTCAGGTGGTTCACGTGTACCGCGAGGTTATCGGCAAAATCAGATGCTTTTTTAAGCTTGATGGGTTCCAGTGGCAGATCTACAGGAAACTGCCGTTTTAATAAACCGATGAAGGCATTAGCAATTCTTGAAAATGCGCTGGTCGCCAGATTTGTGGAGCGGCGCATCTGGATCGTCTGATGAAAAATCAAACTCAGATAACTCCTGAAAAGATCTTCTTTATCATTATAATCACTATCTGCCTCCATCCGCATACGCGCAAACAGACCTTTTAAAAACTGTAGCTCAGTGTGATCGGGAAAATAAACCGGCGAGTCCTGTGCTGTGAAGAGGCGGTTTGCAATTCCTGCTAATTGTGAACTTGCCCGAATGAAATCATCATCGAAAACACAGAAAAAACCTTCTGTTGTTACTGTCCGTTCTGGAACGAACCATGAATGGGGAACGATTGGATCAATCACTACGAGTGCAGGCTGATCAATTTCAATGGGATCGTGGGAACCATAATATAGCTGACATGGGGGCCAGCCATCGGTAACCAGGCTGATCTTATAAAAATCCCTACGGTTGTAGGAAGCCAGGGTACAGCTGTTTTCTCCGATTGCAGCAATCCGAAACTGTCCATTTGACTTTTTTACCACTGATGAAGTCATTTGCAAATTTATACATTTCAATCACAATCCCCAATATCAAGATCAGTTAAACTCCTGTTCAGATGCATTATGAAATAGCTTGCACATTCTGATACAGAAAGAATCCATGGCTTGGACGCTAATCAGTGCACATTCGGAAATAATCCCCACATTATTTGCAGTGGAATAAAAAAACATCAGTTTCCAGATAAGAATATTGTCCTTTCCAAAATATCCCTGTGTTCTTCTCCCCATCTTGCGGTGGACGCTATGACCGGTATAAGCGTTTTACCCAATTCGGTCAGTTCGTATTCAACTTTCAATGGGCGCTGATCATAAACTTTCTTCGAAATCAGTCCATGATCAACCAATTGATTTAACTGTGTATCTAATACCCTTCTGGAAGCCCCGGATATTTTTCTGTGGATTTCTGCGGGACGTTTAATTCCATTATATACAGTCCAGATAAGGCTTATTTTCCATTTGCCATTCATCACTTCCATAAAAAGATGGATGCCACAATCGACTGAAATAGGGATTTTTCTTTTATAATTATTTGCCATAACTGGTATAAATTGATAGGGATAAATTCAGCCGTACTTGTTTGAAAAAAAACCTTCCGGTAATTTTGCGCTGTAAAAATAAAGAAATAACATGAGGTATAAATTATTCGGTGCGCATACAGGTTTATATGCTAGTGAAATATTACTCGGCGGAGCCAATTTAGGAACCCGGAATGGTTACGGGGCAGGAGAAAAGGATGCCATAAAAATATTGAAGGCCTATGCAGATGCTGGGGGGAACTTTATAGATACCTCTGACCGATATCAGCTGGGAGAGTCTGAAGAGATAATAGGTAAATTTATCTCCGGTCAGCGAGATGATTTTATCATCTGCACAAAATACACTCAAAGCAGCGATCTTTCTCCAAAGATAAGTAATGTCGGAAATCACAGGAAAGCGATGAGACAGGCGGTTGATGCCAGTCTTAAAAGACTGCAGACTGACTATATCGATATTTTCATGCCTCATTATGATGATGGCATTACTCCTTGGGAAGAAATTGCAAGAGGACTGGAAGATCTGGTAACCAGTGGAAAAATACTTTATACTGGATTGACAAATTTTCCCGCCTGGAAGGCATCGGCGATTGCAGCTACTATTCCATTAACGGCTATTCAAATCGAATATAATCTTTTACAGCGCACTGCGGAACGGGAATTTCTGCCCATGGCTTTTCAAGGAGGTATGGGTATCATGCTTTATTCCCCACTGGCAGGAGGTTTACTAACAGGAAAATACAGAAAGGGACAAACCGGCCGTTTAGTAAAAGATGAAAACGGATCTTTTGAAGAAGACGAAAGAACCAAAAATATTATTGATTACCTTACCCTGATTGCAGGGGAACTGGATGTCACTCCGGGCATGGTTGCTTTTGCATGGATATTATCAAAAGATCATTTCCCCCTGGTTGGAGCCCGTAAAGCTGATCATCTGAAAGAAAGCCTGAAAGCTACCAATATTGAATTAACTCAGGAACATAAGTCGAAATTAGATGATTTAAGCAGTATTTCATTAGGCTACCCCCATGATCTGCTAGCTCAGGTAAGAGGTTAAATTCGCTCATCAATTGAACCTAAAGGGATATCAGGAATTTAATTACAATCCACCATATTGTTCTGAGAGAACATTTAATGGTTTTGCAAAGTTTTGATAGGCTTTCAGTGTTATGTTGTTCGTGCTTACCTATATTTACCCCTAAAATTGCCCCCAATAGTGTATCACTTTTGGGGGCAATCCGTTTTACTGATCCTCTTTTCTGCGTGCACCTTTCGCCTCAAAGCCCGCCAGATTACCTTTGACATGCCCGCTATCAACCTGATCTAGTGAGAGTGTTACATCGTAACCCTGGGCAGTGAAATCAATGGCTACTGTTTTTTCCTTCTCGGTTACATTCGTGATTTTTGTCAATTCCTGACCGGTCGAATCCTGTACCACCCCACCCAATTTCCCATCTTTTCTTTCCAGAACAAAGGTTCTTTTAACATTACCGTAAGGTGTTCCATAAATTATTAAATCCCACTTGCCGACATAATAGTCTTTTGTTTGAGCCTTCAGCCCCAAAAAAGCGAACAGGCTTAAAAGCACTAGAAGAGTTGTTTTAAATTTTTTCATAGTCTTGAATTTTTAGTTTTGGTTATTTAATTTTAAAATTGGTTCATCGTTTTCTAAAATAGTCTCTAAAGCTTTGCATGGTTAAAATAGGCACAATGTTCTATTGATAGTAAAGTCCTCACTAGGTTTCATATTTACCACCACATCATTTAGTAAATCCTACTAAATGAAGATAAAAAGAAAAAACCATTATTTAGTGAATTTCACTAAATAATAGTTATAACCCCTTTTCATCCAATGGAAATGTTATTTTTGAAAAATGCAAACAGAAGAAGAATTCAAGGATTTTATACTCAATGGCCATCTCTATTACATACCAAGCGTCACCATTGACTGCGCTATTTTTGGATATAGTAATCGTCAGCTTAAATTATTGCTTATCAAACATAGGAATCGCGATAACTGGTCCTTACCTGGCGGCTACATTAAGCGTTCTGAAAACCTGATAGAAGCAGCAAACCGTAACGTTAAAGATCGCACAGGGGTAGACAATCTTTATCTGCAGCAGTTCAAGACCTTTGGTGGCCCGGACCGTATACAATTCGATAAATTCGATAAAACAAAATGGACGGAAGATACAGGACTACCATCTTGGGAAGGAAACTGGCTCATCAACCCGACTGTTTCTGTCGCATTTTACGCAATAACCGATTTTTCTAAAACAGAACTGCACACGGATATTAGTACCGAATTATGTGGCTGGTTCGAGATCAGCAATGTACCTGTCCTGGAATATGACCATGATGAGATTTTAAAGGAGGCACTGAATTCCATGCGCCTGCATCTTTTCCACTACCCTATCGGGTTTAATTTACTGCCAGAAAAATTCACTTTGAGTGAAATCCATGCCCTCTATGAAACCTTACTGCAAAAAAAATTGGATATCAGTAATTTCCCCAAAAAGCTTATCGCTCTCGGCCTTTTAAAAAAACTCAACGAAAAGCTGCACATCGGAGCCCACCGTTCGCCCTATTTATACAGTTTTAATAAACAGAAATATGAACAGGCATTGAAAGATGGACTTGTACTAAGTTAAAACAAATCCAAATTTTATTCCACCCTTCCCATTACGTTTGAGTTCAATTTGATCCGTAGCTGCTCACAGCATACCAAGGAAGTATATATACTATTGTTTCGATCGGTCATTTTTTTCCCCTTTTCAAATCCCGTTCCATTTTTTTTCAAGAAATAGGGTACCTTACTACTCGCAACCACCTGGCCATATCCCATTCCGTTCCCAAACAAAACCATCTGCACCTTGACAAAGGCAACCCTTAACAGAAGCCCTCATCTCTGCGGCATTCTCCAGTAAAAGCTATTGTAAAAAGTAAAATAAAAAATCATTGATTTTAACTTAAGTGAAAATCGCCTTTGCGGAATACCCTGATATTTGAGGAATAAGTTAAATTATTAATTTTCAAAAATCGTTATGAAAGCAATCTTCAAGAAAAATTTATTGATCGGCCTGATCGCAGCAAGCACTTGCGTTGGCCTTGGCAACACAGCAATTGCGCAAGATGCCCCAACTGAGATGACCACATTGAAACAGGGCGAAAAAGTGCCGGACTTTACCCTAATGGACCAGAACGGAAAGCCGTTCAAATTAAGCAAATACAAAGGCAAAAAGAAACTGGTTATTTTCTTTTACCCTAAAGACGAGAGCCCGGTATGCACAAAAGAAGCTTGTGCATTCCGCGATGCTTATGCTAAATACAGTGATGCAAATGCATTGGTGATAGGGATTAATAACGGTACTGTGGCCAGCCATAAAGCTTTTGCGGATAAAGAGCACTTGCCATTTACCTTATTAAGCGATCCGGACAATAAAGTATTGAACTCTTTTAAGGTTAAAGAGCAGGATTTCGGCAACAATATGAAAGTTAGCGGCCGCGAAACCTTTATCGTTGGCCTTGACGGAACTGTAGTTTACAGTTTCAGGGATTTCATGAAAGGTGATGAGCACTCTAAACAGGTTCTGGCCTACCTGAACAAATAGACCAAGTTTTTCTTTGATAAAAAAGCCGCTCACAGACTGTAGCGGCTTTTTTTGCTTTTTTTTTTTGCCAATGTTAACTTAAGTTAAAAATTGAAAGTTTTGCGCAGAGCACCTTTGTAGAGGCGGATAACCCCGTCAACAAATAAGACACACAATGAAAAAAATTATTATCCTATTTCTTTGCCTGTTAACGATGCAGGCATTCGCGCAGATCGAAAAACCTGTGCACTGGAAGTTTGCTTCCAGCCGCGTCAGCGAGAACAGGTACGCCGTTTCGTTCGCCGCCAACATCGATTCCGGATGGCATGTATATTCGCAGTTCCTTAAAAGCGGTGGACCGATACCTACTTCCTTTAAATTCGACAACATCCCCGGCCTTCGCCTGGTTGATAAAGTTACCGAAAAGCCTGCAGCAAAAAGCGGATTTGACAAATCCTTTGAGATGACCATCAGTTATCATGAAAAACAGGTTGTTTTCACCCAGATAGTCGAGACAAAAGATCCTTCGGCAAAACTGACAGGCTCCCTTACCTATATGGTTTGCAGCGCCCAGAAATGCCTTCCTCCCAGTGATGTCGATTTTACTGTAGCTTTAAACGGCGACACTTTACAGACAGCACAGACCAAAACCATAAGCACGGGCAATACCGCCTCGGAAAAGCAGAAAGAACCTATTAAAAGTAACAACGATCAGGACCACTCTCTATTGGGAATATTCATTGCAGGTTTTCTAGGTGGGCTAGCGGCTTTTTTCCTGCCATGCATCTACCCTATGGTTCCTTTAACAGTATCTTTTTTCACAAAAATGTCAGGGCCAAGGTCAAAAGGCATCAGGTCAGCAGTGATCTATGGTTTGTCCATCATTGCGATATATGTTGGGCTGGGGCTGCTCATCACCGGAATATTCGGTGCATCGGCATTAAATGAAGCAGCTAGCAGTGCTGCATTCAACCTTTTGTTCTTCGCAATATTGCTGGTCTTTGCTTTTTCTTTCCTAGGTGCATTCGAGATCACACTTCCATCATTCTTGGTAAACAAAATCGATCAAAAGTCAGAAGGTGGCGGCTGGATCGGCCTGTTCTTTATGGCCTTTACCCTGGCGTTGGTTTCATTTTCCTGTACAGGCCCCTTGATCGGCACACTATTGGTAGAGGCTGTAAGCAAAGGAAGTTATCTAGGACCTGCGGTAGGCATGTTCGGTTTTTCTTTCGCCCTGGCTTTACCGTTCACCATGTTCGCAATATTCCCTTCATGGTTAAAAGGACTACCAAAATCAGGAGGTTGGCTAAATTCGGTAAAAGTTTGTCTGGGCCTTTTAGAGTTGGCACTGGCTTTCAAATATCTCACCAATGTAGATCTTGCCTACCATTGGGATCTGCTTAGCCGTGATATGTTCCTTGTAATCTGGATTATTATTTTCGGGGTACTTGCTTTTTATCTTTTTGGAAAGATCAGGTTAAGCCACGATAGTGAGGTGGGTTCCCTATCCATACCAAGACTGGTACTGGGAATGGTTGCACTGGGCTTTACCTTATACCTTGTCCCTGGCCTTTTGGGCGCGCCGCTTAAAGGTATCAGTGGGTGGCTTCCTCCACAGAGTACACAACAGTTCACCTTATCTGCTGGCGGATCACCCACCTCGGCAACCCCATCAAAAGACCGGAAATATGCTGGCCTGTTCCATGCGCCAGACAATATAGACGCATTTTATGATTATGAAGAGGGCATTGCCTACGCGAAGAAAGTGAATAAACCGGTTTTATTGGATTTCACTGGTTGGAGCTGTACAAACTGCAGAAAAATGGAAGCCTCGGTATGGTCGGATGCTGGCGTACTCAAGCGCCTGAAAAATGATTATGTACTGATCTCTCTCTATGTAGACGACCGTACATCTCTTGATGAATCGGAGAAATATACTTCAAAAGTTTCCGCCAAGACCATTAAGACAATCGGACAAAAATGGAGTGATCTACAGCAAACCCAATTTAACACTAATGCGCAGCCATTTTATGTGGTGCTAGGTCCCGATGGAAAACAGGCCGCAGCTCCCAGGGCATTCGATCTTGACGTCAAGGCTTATACTGATTTCCTTGATAAGGGAATTATCGCTGCCGGAAATAAAACAGTTCAAAATTAAATAAGTATAAATATGAAAAATCAATTTTTTAAAACCCCTTTATTGGCAGTTTTGGTAATATTCCTTGCAACATTCAGTGCCGTTAATGTCCATGCACAACAGGCCTCTGGTCCAGAGATCAAGTTTAGCACCAAAAACTACAAACAGGTCCTGGCGGTTGCAAAAGCCGGTCATAAAATGGTATTTGTAGATGCTTTTGCAACCTGGTGCGCCCCGTGCAAAGAACTTCGTAAAACAACATTCAAGGATCCTAAAGCAGCTGAATATTTCAACAAAAATTTTATAAGCTATAGCGTAGATGTAGAGAAAGGCGAAGGGGTCGACCTAGCAAAAAAATGGCAGGTAGAGGGACTTCCGACACTTCTTATCCTGGATAAAAACGGCAAAGTGCTGGCCAGTCATACTGGCTATGTAGATGGAAAAGGCCTGATGGAGTTTGCTGGCGAAGCGTCCGGCAAATAACAAAATACATCCTAGATGTACACTTAAATTCATTAAAATGAAAAACAATCCAATTTACCTCAACGGTATCAATGCGATAAGCGCAAGAAGGTCCCGATCCAGCAAATCAGCGTTCAGGCTATTTATTGGCATATCTGTTGTTTTTTTTGTGTTCAGTCTGGTTTTGAATATTGGCTACACCAAAGCAGAGAACAAGATAAGCCAGGCGGGAACGGTACGTTTAGACACTGCAACGTTCGCTTCAGGCTGTTTTTGGTGCGGAGAAGCCAAATTCTCTGCCTTACGGGGCGTGCTCAAAGTTACATCAGGTTATACAGGAGGAAGGACTCCCCACCCGAGCTATGAACAGGTATGTTCAGGTACAACGGGCCATGCCGAAGCTTTCAATATAATTTATGATACTTCTGTAATAACTTACGATGAGTTGCTTGAAGCCTTCTTTATCTCACATGACCCAACCCAGCTAAATCGTCAGGGTAACGACGTGGGTACCCAGTACCGATCAGCTATTTTTGTTCACAATCAGGCTCAGGCGCAAAAAGCAAACTACTACATCCACCAACTGACGGAGCAGAAAATATACCAGCAAAAAATAGTAACTGAGGTTACTCCTTTTAGGATATTTTACAATGCTGAAAATTACCACCAGAATTACTATAAAAATAATCCCGGACAGGGTTACTGCCGTTACGTGATACAGCCAGAGCTGGAAAAATTTAAACAAATCTTCAAAGAAAAACTAAAAAAATGAAAAAAATCCTGATTTATTGCAGCATACTGATGCTTGCCAGCCTAAGCAGTTTTGCACAGAATGAAAAATCTGCAAATGGGCACCAGAATAATCCATGGTATTCGAATACCGATACCACAAAACTGACTGTCAGCAATGCAGACTGGAAAAAAATACTTTCTCCAGACTTATATGCTGTTGCACGCGAAAAAGACACAGAGCGGCCATTTACCGGAAAATACTGGAAAAGTTCTACAAAAGGCACTTATTACTGCGCAGTCTGCGGAAACCTGCTTTTCAGGTCGGATGCCAAATTCGCCAGTAGCTGTGGCTGGCCAAGCTTTTACGAGCCAAGCCGAAAATCTGCTGTCCGCTATCAGAATGACAGTTCCAACCAGATGCAGAGAGTGGAAGTATTATGTGGCCGCTGTGACTCCCATCTTGGGCACATCTTCAACGATGGACCGGCGCCTACCTATAAACGTTTCTGCATGAACTCAGTATCACTTGATTTTGAACCAGACGGCAAAAAATCAAGTAAATAACAGTCCATTTTCTGGCCGGATTTTAACTTAAGTTAAAATCCGGCCAGAAAATTAAGTTCACCTTTGAACAAAGGAAAACATTAAAAGATAAAATCATGAAAAATCAATCCAATTTGAGCGTTTCCAGCCAGGCTGTTGAAACCGCAAAATCATTAAGGAAATTATACTTTTCCCGTGCAGGATTTTCCATCCTCTGGGTAATCCTGGTTACGGCTTTAGCAAAAACAAATGCAAATATTGCAACTGTCCTTTTTATCATCTACCCTGCATGGGACGTTATCGCAACGTATTTTGATATCCAGGCAAATCCAGCAAACTCAAACAAAACACCTCAATATATTAATGCAGCTATCAGTACCCTGACGACTATCGCAGTTATACTAGCACTTCAGCAGGGCATCCCACAAGCAATTATTGTTTTCGGCGCCTGGGCGATATTGGCTGGACTGATCCAATTAATTCTGGGATTGCGCAGACGCAAAGAATTAGGTGGTCAATGGCCAATGATTTTGAGCGGAGGTCAATCGATGCTTGCCGGTGGGGTCTTTATCGCAACGGCGCACAAACCCGATCAGGGTATTGCATCATTGGTAGGTTATGCTGCTTTCGGGGCGTTTTATTTCATCCTGGCTGCGATCAGACTTAATAAAACTGTTAAATCCGGCCCGGTTGCAGGATAACACCATGCTTACAAATTCTCTTATTCAATAATAAAAACAGTTACCAAAATTTATGAAAATTAATATCCTGTTGTTCGTTTTACTCTTTTGGAGTGCGGGCACCTATGCCCAGAGCATGTTCAGCATGTCCAGTTTGCATCCGGCCGACACCCTCACAAGCGAATCCCATGAACAGGCCATCCTCTACCCCTCACTCCGTCAGGTTTCGGTAGCTGCAGGATTTTTCGGCACCGGAGGCTTTGAATCGAAGCTGAACGACAAAGACTTATCTAATGGAAAGAGCCACAATGCCCGGATCAGTTCATTTTTCTCACTACCGATCGCTAGCTGGGATGGAAATGTGATCGGAGCGACCATTTATCATACCGAGCAGTTCTTTGATGTGAGGGAAGCAGAGAACCGTCTGGCATCACCTCAGGTGAACACTGGTAATATTTCAAAAAGCACACTTGGCCTTTCTCTAAATTTTTCAAGAACGGATGCTATTTTTCATACCCCAGTAATCTATTCAGCAGTATTCACAGGATTATCTGACAACCTGAAAACATTAAGGAGGTTTAACTTTAACGGCAGCATCTCCTTTCCATTGAAGCATACTCCTGACACCTACCTTTCAGTTGGGGCGTTGGTATTAATTGACCAATCTGCACCAGTGCCTGTATTGCCGACGGTTAATTATTTCCGTAGGTTAAACAATAGTGGACTACAACTCATAGTAGATTTTCCTCAGGGCGCATCATTGAAACAAGCACTTTCGCGAAACGCATGGATCAACCTGGGCAGTACAGCAAGTACCTATGCCTCATTTTATACATCTGGCGATCCGGCGCTGCCTGAACGCTTTAGCTATAACACCATTGAGATTAAAAGCGGACCAGGTTTCGAGTATCTGTTTGGCAAATATCTTATCCTGGGGATCAGTGGGGGCATTAATAACATAGTTTCTTCAAGAACGATAGCAAAAGGGAGTAATTATAATGATGCATTCATCAAAACAACTGCGAAGGCCACCCCATACGGCGAATTTAGAATTTCTCTTTTACCATTCTGATACTCCCATGTTAGATAGGTTGCCAGGGGCCTCAGGGTTCCTGGCTTTTTTTATGTTTTTTTTTTACAGAATATCGTAAATACCCTCCTAAAGGAATACACACAGAGGGTTAGTCTCCCTCATCTTCCAGATGCTTATATTTATAATATAAGAACTTCTACAAGAAAAATTTTGGCAATAGTATTCGGGGGTTATCATTGGTAATGCACCTGCGTGCTCCGGCACAATCATATTAGGTAAAAAACCAATTCTTATGATTGGTGGCAAGGAGAAATTTAAAGCCATTTAATCCTTTTTTAAACATCCTAAATACGGTGATAAGCCCAAAATACTGAAGAAAAATGTAAAATACTTAGTAATGAATTAAATGTTGGCAGGAACTAAAAATACTAGCCTGCGTTTTCGGAGAGCAGCTAATGTGGGTAAAAAATTTTAGTTCTGCCGCATTATTTACGGCAGAACTATTAACTAGTGTGCACTAGCATCGGCAAGTGAAATTTTACGTACCGATTTCTTCACAAAAATCAGAACAAAAGGGATGCAGATTAAAAAGAGCACTGCTATCCATAAAAAAACATCCATATAGGAAAGCAGGGTTGACTGTTTTTGGACAGTAGCCTCAAGGACAGTGTAGGCAGCCTGGCGGGCACGCCATACGTCCATTCCCTGAGCCTGAAAACGCAAGGTTAACAAGCTGATCCGTTCCTGCACTGCAGGATCTGTTGAGGAAAGGTGACTGATCAGCCCAATTCGGTGCTGCTGGGACTGACGGGAAACAAAAGTGGTTATGAGTGCCACGCCGAAAGCGCCCCCAAGCTGACGCAGCATCCCGGTAAGGGCTGCGCCCTGCCCTATTTCTTTTCCTTCTAAGGTCGATATTGACATGGCAGTTACGGGAACATAAAGCAAGCCCAGGCCGAGCCCACGTACAAACAACACTGCATAGAGATTGGCAGCACCAGTCTGCAGGGTGAGCAAATGATAAGACCAATAACCATAAACAAAGAATACGCCCATTCCCAAAACAATCAGATATTTTGCCTGTACACCCCGCTGGATAAGTTGCGAAACGAAATAGACAATAACAGCAACGAAAAGAGTACCAGGCAGCAGCAGTATGCCAGACTGGAATGCACTCCAACCTAACAATCCCTGTGTATATAATGGAAGTACGAAAGTTGTACCAAAAAGCCCGAACCCAATCAGGAATGTAAGTATTGAGCCCACACGCAGGTTGGTATCCCGTAGCACGCGCAGCTCGACAATTGGATATTTATACTCCAATTGCCGCCAAACAAATAGAATAATGCCAAAAACGGCAATTATGGTGAGTATAATAATCACCTTACTACTGAACCAGTCATCTTCCTGCCCCTTTTCCAGCACGTACTGAAGCGATGCGACACCAGCTGTAAGTAAGCCAATCCCGAGCCAATCTACCTGATTTGCCGGACGTTTTTCCTCATAACGTGGACTTTTGATATATCTTATTGTTAGTAAGGCAGCTACAATTCCAATAGGAACATTGATATAAAAAATCAGTGGCCAGGAATAATTGTCGACCAGATATCCACCCAGTGTCGGACCGATTGTTGGCCCTATAATCAGGCCCAAAGTATATATCCCCTGGGCAATAGCCCTTTTCTCCCTTGGCCAGCTTTCCGCAATGATTGTTTGGGAGGTTACCAACAATGCGCCTCCTCCAAGCCCTTGGATAAAACGGAAGATAACAAGCTCCCAGATACTGGTAGCATTGCCACAAAGAAATGAACAGATGGTAAACACTAAAATCGAGAAGGCAAAATAGTTACGCCTACCAAACTGCTGCGAAAGCCAGCTGGTCATTGGAACGATAATTACATTGGCAAGTGAATACGCAGTAATTACCCAACCAATTTCATTTACGGTTGCCCCCAGGTTGCCGCGCAGATCATTTAGCGCAACATTTACAATTGTGGTGTCAATTAGTTCTAGCATTGCGCACACTACCGCTGTTATGGTAATGATGATGCGGCGTGCACCATATTCAACGAGTGAATCTGAAGTTGTTTCCATAGAAATAAATAAAAAATGCGGAAGCTTTTCTTTAAGTGAAAGTTTCCGCAAGACGGTGTTACATTGATTATTGGTGTGGGCTAAGCAGTTAAAGCAGTTGCCAAATGTGCAAATTGATTTTCCCGTGATGCTAGAAAACGTTCAGCATCAAGAGCAGCCATGCAGCCTGTTCCAGCGGCAGTAATGGCCTGCCTGTACTTAGGATCCTGGGCATCTCCACAACAAAAAACCCCATCAAGGGCAGTAGCAGTAGAACCTGGAACTGTTTTGATATAGCCCGTTTCATCCATTTCCAGAGCTCCTTTGAAAATACCGGTATTTGGTTGATGACCAATAGCCACGAATAAACCTGTTACAGGAATATCCATTTCTTTACCTGTTTTATTGTCTATCACCCTAACTCCGGTAACATTAAGACCATCACCAAGCACTTCGAGTGTTTCAGTATTGTACATTACCTCAATATTTGGTGTATTTAACACACGCTCTATCATTGGTTTTGATGCCCTGAACTCGTCGCGACGTACCAGCATATAAACCTTGTTTACCAGTTTAGAAAGATAGGTAGCCTCCTCGGCAGCAGTATCTCCGGCACCTACCAGGGCAACATCCTGTCCCTTAAAGAAAAACCCGTCACATACGGCACATCCAGAAACGCCGAAGCCATTATATCTGGCCTCTGATTCAAGTCCCAGCCACTTGGCAGATGCACCGGTTGAAATGATAATACTCTCGGCCAGCAGTTTTTTGTCGCCATCAATAGTCACCTCATATGGATAGGAACCCAAATCTACATCGCTAACATGACCGAAGCGGATATCAGTACCAAACCGTAAAGCCTGTTTACGAAAATCCTCCATCATTTCAGGACCGGTTATTCCATCTGGGTAACCGGGAAAATTTTCAACTTCAGTAGTTTGGGTTAGCTGTCCTCCAGGGGTCATTCCTGTATACATTACCGGTTGCAGGGCTGCACGTGCTGCATAAATTGCGGCAGTATAACCTGCCGGGCCCGATCCTATGATCAGGCATTTGATCTGTTCTATTATTGCTTGCATAGTAGATTAAATTTTAAAGGCAACGGCTTTTGGTAGTCGCCTGGTCTGAAAATTATTATTGATAATTTACCGTTAGCGTTATATGTATGCCGGCAAGTGCTTTGGAAATCACACAGTTTTCCTTTGCGTTAAATGCCTGCTTTTCAAATTCCTCAGCCGATAGCCCATCAATTGCTGTTGCATTGAGCTGAAGATCGATCTGGCTTATGCCTCCTTTGATCATATCCAGTGATACTATCGCTGTTGTATCCATTTCACCTGGAATAAATCCCTGCTGCGATAAAGTGTGTGCAATAGCCATAGTGAAACAACCTGCATGTGCAGCTGCCAATAATTCTTCCGGGTTAGAGCCTATTCCATCCGCAAAACGGGTATTAAATGAATATTGGGTTTCGTTGAGTACACCACTTTGAGTGGTTAAATGGCCTTGACCTGATTTAAGGTCTCCCTGCCAGAAAGCTTTTGCTGTTCTTTTCATGATTTTAACTTTTGTTGGGTCAAAATTCTACTTTGCAAACAGCTGTTTTTTTCACTTAAGTTAATTATGTAAGAAAAATTTTGTGGGGTAATCAAATAATACCTGTCATATCTCCCATATGTGAGGATCAATAAAATGTAGGAAAAGGAAATGAAACGGATATTTTACCATCTGAATGATAGATTCACATGCAGATTTTGTTATATTGGTTTGACAAAAAACACTGATCGGGCTACCGAAAAAACAAACTGACAATTTTATTAAAATAATGGCCATTGTAATTTTATTTACATGTCATTAAACCCAATCGTCAATTTTAATCAATTTAACTTAAGTGAAAAAAAAGTATTTTACTATTGAACAGTTTTGCAGGAAACAAAATTTAAAAAAATGGGATTATCAAATTTAGGCATTTTTCATACCGTAATCGGTATCATTGCCATTGTTACAGCTTTAATATCATATGGAAAATATGGGAAAATAAACCTTAGCAAGAAAAGTGGAAACATTTATTTTTTCGGAACGGTTATTACGTCTTTAACCGCATTAGGATTGAGTAAACATGGCGGTTTTAATCCGGGCCATATTCTATCTATATTGGTACTAATATTGGTAACGGCGGCCTTCTACCTCAACAAAAAAAGGGCGGAAAGTAACAGGGCACGTTATTTCGAAAACTTTTTCCTTTCCTTCAGTTTTTTTCTATCAATGATTCCTACGGTAAATGAAACGCTTACCCGTGTTCCCTTAAGCGCACCTCTAGCTAAGGGGCCCGGTGATCCATTGGTTGGTAAAACACTCCTTGTCATACTGGTTCTGTTTGTAGCTGGTTCTATTTATCAATATATCAAGCAAAAAAGAGCTAACATTAGTATCTAAAAAATCTGCGGCACGGACCGAAATTATCTACTGCATGAAAAACTGAAGGGAACCATCTTTTGGACGGTTCCCTTCAGTTGTTTAATATCACCAGCTGATCAGGTCTTCCAGCATTGAAAGACAAGGTTTCATTAAATTAGTTAGCCAGTAGCTTGATTCTGATTATCGGTGGGATAAAAGAATATATCAGAAAATTTATAATTACACCTGAGTGTCCTTTAATCTTTTTCTTATCCGGCTCAGCGAGGGGTTTGTGATACCAAGGAATGAGGAGATATGATAAGCTGGAATCCTTTCAATAATATTAGGATGCTCTTCCAATAACCTCAGAAATCTTTTTTCATTCGAGAAAAACATAAACTCTTCCGTCCGTGATTGGGCATAGGCGAAAAAAGTCTCCGCTAAGAGCCTACCGAACTTGCCCCAGTTGGGATTGGTTTCATAAAGTCCGTTTAAGTCCTGATAGGATATAAATATGACCTCTGAATCTTCCATTGCCTCAATAAAATACCAACACGGATTCTGTGAGATAAAACTTCTGAAGGAAACAACGAACTGGTTTTCCGAAAAAAAGAAAAGATTTTTTTCTTCGTCCGAATTTGGGTCACGGTAATATATTCGGAAGATTCCTTTCACAACCAACCCCAGATCATTACAGACCATGCTTTGCATATTAAAAAAATCCCCTTTAGATATCTTTCGGGGCTTCCAGAGGGTTAAGCTTTCTGAAATGTCTTTATCTGTTAATTCAGCAAAGTTCCGAAGGTACTGTGTTAGGATTTCATTTTTTTCGATCATGGTAGGTATTATAAGTTCAATTGATCCATACCGCCTTAAGCATATAGCGGTAAAATCAGATCAAAGATCGCAAAGGCAAAGTGCTAGAAATTTAACTTAAGTTAAAATTACAAAAATAATTTAACAATATCTTTGCCGATTAACCAATCCATTGGTATTTGACAAAGTGGTTATTTATCGAAGGCTCTATCTTTTAATGTGAGCAAACAAATAAAAGGGCAACTGTTAACTTAAGTTAAAATTTATGAATACAGAACATACGAACTTTGTGATAAATTAACAAACTATTGATTCAGCCGATGAGCTACAGCAAACCGGCAATAACTAAGATTACAATGCCATTATTCGAAAACCAACCGGCTCCAGACTTTCAGGCCACAGACATATGGGGAAACAATGTCAGCATCAGCGCATTAAAAGGAAAAAAAATTCTGGTCACATTTTATCGGCATGTTGCCTGCCCGTTCACAAACCTGCGGTTTCTTGAACTTCAGGAAATGGAAAACTTTTTCAGGGAGAAGGGATTGGTGATGCTCGCCATTTATGAGAGCAGTGCAGAAAATTTAAAGCGTTATACCCATGGTGAATCATTTTATGGACAGATTATCGCAAATCCGGGATACGACCTTTACACATTGTACGACATTGAGCTAAGTAGCGTAAAGATTCTCTTTTCAATGTATAAGGGAGCGTTTGCAAAAGCAGAAGAAGGACAAAGAAGGTTTAAGGAAAAATTTTGTCCTGAGGGACGGCCAAATGTACTGGGAGGGGAATTTCTCATCGGTGATGATGGATATATAAAATATAGCTATTACAACCAATACTTGGGAGATAATATGGCCGTTAAAGATATCATGCGTTTTGCAAATGGTGAAAAAATGGAACTAAACAGAGTATTTTGTTAACTTTTGCATAATCCACACCAGATTAAAGTTACATATGATAGAATATTTACCTTATATCCTTAGACGGCTTTTTTATAATCCAGTATTCATATTTCTTATTTTCACGCTGCTTTTCAGCTCGGTTATATGGGTATTGACATTAAACGCACCCGATGGAGGCCGCATTGCAGCTCGCATTTACGGTTACGGAATTATGTGGTGCCCTGCGCTGGCAACATGGGTTACCTGTAGAATTTTCAACCGCAGGATCACAGATTTAGCTTGGAGCTGGAAGCCGACCAATTACCTAACTGCTGCCTACCTGATACCGTTGGGTTATTCATTGACGGCCTATTTAATAATCTGGACTACAGGCTGGGGCGGTTTTTATAATAAGGCCTACGTTTCAGGAATCGCCCATGAACTGGGCTGGGAAGGGCTGCCACCTTACCTTTTTATTGTTTTGTATCTTGTTGCACAAGGTGTGATCGGAATTTTCAGCAGTATCGCTACGGCTCTAGGAGAGGAGATCGGATGGCGTGGATTTTTGGTCCCTGAGCTCAGCAAACGGTTCGGGTTTGGAACAACATCACTAATCACTGGCTTGATATGGGCAGCATGGCACTATCCATTACTGATCTTTGGCCACTATAATAATGGAACACCTGTCTGGTACGGTTTGACATGCTTCACTATCTCTGTCATTGCTGCCAGCTACATTTACACCTGGTTCACACTGAAGTCAGGGAGTTTTTGGACAGCAGTACTTCTGCATGCAAGCCATAATTTATTTATTCAAGCTTTCTTTACGCCAATCACTGTTAATAAGAAATCCACCGCTTGGTACTCGGATGAATTTGGTGCAGTTGTACCGGCATTGACAGTGATGGTGGCCGTTTACTTTTGGACACGCCGTAAAGAGCTATTACAAACTAGTACAGCTGCAAATATTACAAACCAATCATCAAACACTAAACATGAAACAATCTTTATCAAACTGGTACAATAGCTTAAAGGTTAAATACCCGATAGTTTCTGATCATGAGTGGGAACTTCTGGACGGTATGACCAAAAAAAAGATAATTAAAAAAGGTGAAAGCTTTTTAAATCATGGACGGGTTGCAAGGTATGCTGCTTTTGTATGCTCAGGACAGTTCAAGTTTACTATAGAAGATGAAGAAGGAAATGAAAAGATCATCCGTTTCGCATTTGAGGATGACTTTATTGCAAATTGCGATAGCTATTACAGCAGATCTGCATCAGTCATTAAAATCACAGCTATTGAAGATTCAGAGATCAGAAGATTCAGCATAAAAAAGCTTCAACCGCTTTATGACCTGCATATGAGCATAGCTTCGGTCAATCTTAGCATATATCAGGAGCTTGCCGAAAAAACTTTTGAGCATCAGTACCTCCTCTCGCTAAAAAGCCCTGTCAAGCGGTATAAATTCCTGCTGGAAAACCGTCCGTTGATCATAAAAAAAATCTCGTTGACCAATATCGCCCGTTACTTATATGTGAGCCGGGAGGCGATTAGCAGGGCAAGGCTCTTTTTACTCAATAAACCACAGAATTTTTGTGACTGAAATCACAAAAGAGATGTAATACAAGGCCTAGCTTTGATTACATATGAAACAGAGTATTATTTTTCTTCATGGGCTATTCGGGAGCCTTAGCAATTGGCAGGAATCGGTCAACTTCTTTAAAAATGATTACAATATCCATGTACCCACATTATCATTATACGACCGCCATCAGCATCATCTGTTAGAATCTTTGGTGGAGGTCCTGGATAAAGAAATAGATACATTGGGACTGAAAAACGTTTCCATGGTCGGCAATAGCCTCGGCGGTCACCTTGCTATCTTATATGCTCACTGTTACCCACAAAAGGTCGACAAACTGATCCTTACCGGAAGCTCAGGCCTATATGAAAATTTTATGATAGGCAGCTTTCCAAGAAGAAACGACCGGAAATACATTAGAGCTCATATCGAGAATGTTTTCCATGACCCCAAACACGCAACAGAGGAATTGATTGAAGAGGTATTTGAGGTACTTTCAGATAACCGAAAGTGCATTGGAATTATAAAATCGGCCAAGGCCACCCAAAGGCATAGTGTGAGAGATATTTTGCCGCGTATCCAAAAGCCTGTTCTACTGATCTGGGGCGATAATGACCGGGTAACCCCGCCTGAGGTAGCCAAAGAATTCGCTCATTTATTGCCTGCGGCCTCACTGCTCTTTTTTAACGAATGTGGTCATGCAGCAATGATGGAAAAACCAGAAGATTTTAATAAAGCCCTACATGGGTTTTTATGATGTTTAGGCAAGCATTGGTAACAGTCACTAAAAAATGTTTTCATGCTGAAATCTGGACATTGTCCGTTTTTCTCATTTCCACAGAAGATAACAGCCATCCTTTTGGGAATTATAAATCAATATTCAGCCGACAAGATGAGATTGCCGGCTGACGATCGTGAAAATAAATCAATTCGACTTTTTTTCAGCGCTTCTTTCGATCCTAAGACTTTCGCTATGAATCGCATTCATGAGCTCAGTAACAAATTCTTCAGATAGTCCCTGCTGTATTCCACCCTTCACAGCATTTTTCAGAACCTCCTGAAAGCGTGAGGCCTGTAGCGCAGGGATTTTATTCTTGGCCTTATATTCTCCGATCTCTTTAACTAATTTTTCTCTTAGGGCTATTGTTTCAATAATCTTATTGTCCAATGAGTCTATCATCTTTCTATTGATTTCAAGAACTGTGAGCGGTTTAGCAGATACTGACTGTGCCCCAGCTGAGCCAGATACAGCAACGATCATTGCGAGGGTAAAAAAGCAAAAAATTATTTTCATATTAAAAGGAATTCGGTTTATAAAAAATGGAATTGGTTTTTGCATAATCCCCATTAAAGGGAATTGGGAAAGAAAAATAGGCTATCCTAGATAATTTAAGGGTTTAAGCAAAACAATTGCCTAAATCTTCATTGTCTGGTCAAACTATACATACCCTAATCATCCCACAATAACAGGATATCTGATCTTAATCTTCCAGTTTCATGAATAAGTTATTCAATGACTCCGAGAAGGTCGGGTGGGCAAAGATAAAATACTTTAGCTTATCATAGGTTATCCCCCCCGCCATCGCCATTTGCAGGACGGTCATAATCTCTCCCCCCTCCTCTCCCAATATTGCGGCGCCAAGTATCAACTTGCTGTCAGCATCTACTACTGCTTTCATTACACCAAGAGACTGTCCGGTCTCCACTGCCCTCGCTACCAGCGTCATCGGCATTTTGGCGACTCTTATATTATAGCCTTGGTCCTGTGCCTCTTTTTCAGTCAGTCCGATACGTCCAAGCTGGGGATCGGTAAACATACAGTAAGGCAAAACCCTTTCCGCTGTGGTATAATCGGCCCCTTCAAAAAGATTCTGGTATACAATAACATAATCGTTATACGCAATATGGGTGAATGCAGGACCGCCATTTACGTCGCCAAGAGCATAAACCCCTTTAACATTGGTTTCCAGCTTATCATTTACCATAATGAACCCTTTGCTGTCCAACTGAACACCAGCCAGGTGTAAATCAAGTGCAGCAATCGCCGGCTTTCTACCGGTAGCAACAAGAACATGGGAACATATTATTTCCTGTTCAATTCCTTCCACAGCAACGCTTGCCTTAATTTGCCCGCTCTGCCGTTCAAATTTTACCGCCTGAGCATTTGTGTAAAGGTCAAGTCCCTCATCAGATAATATCTTTTTCAGCTCTTGTGATATATCCTCGTCTTCCCGGGCAAGAAGCCTGGTTCCACGTTCCAGAACCGATACTTTACTACCGAATCGATGGAACATCTGAGCAAATTCCAGTCCGACATAATTGCCTCCGAGCACGAGCAGATGCTCAGGTACCGTTTCGGTATCCAGTAATGTTGTTGAAGTAAAGTATCCTACTTCTTCCAGGCCGTCCACTTCGGGTATAAATGGTGTGGTACCAGTATTGATAAAAATCAAATCAGCCTGTATTTCCATCATTCCACCGTCACTTAGATTAACTTTGATGGATTTTGGACCTGTAAAGGACGCTTCCCCAAAGAAAAGATCAAGATTTTCGGTTTTTTCAATTGCAGCCTGTCCACCATTGCGCCAGCTAAGAACGAGTTCATCTTTACGGTCCCTGATTTTCTTCATATCAATACGAATGCCTTCAACATAGACACCTAGTTGATCCGAATGTCTAGCCTGGTAAGCAGCTTTTGCGGACCCTATCATGGCTTTGGTGGGCGTACACCCATCATTCACACAGGTTCCACCGATGAATCGTTTTTCGATGAGAGCAGTTCTCTTACCAGCTTTGGCCAGTTGCCTGCATAAAGGTGATCCGGCCTGACCTGAACCGATCACTATGGCATCATAATATTCCATATCTATTAATAGTTAGTAAGTAAATTTCGGTAAGACAATGCTTACCATTTTTCACTTAAGTTAAAAACGAACAATGTTGATACTGAAAGGAGCCGATAGGTTTCCTTACATTAGTGCCCTGTGCTAGGTTATCCCGCAACAGAAAGCCAGAACAGCAGATCATCTGGTTCATCGCTTTTATCGGTTAGGCCTAAATACGGCAATCCAGCAAGCCAAATAGTTTGTGGCTGTTCAATTCCCTTTAACTGCACGTTTTCACGGAGTTCCCAATGCCCCTGGATCTTTTCCGGAAAAAGTAATTTGTAAAAATCATCGGATAGAAGGAGATCGTTATTCGCATTTTTAGTTTCTGTCTGTAACCTGGCAGCAAGGTTGACCGCCAAGCCCATTGCAGAAAATCCCGAACCATGATCAACGATCACCCGTCCGGCATGGATACCTATACCTATGCGCAGGTCTTTACCAAAACGGGCGTTATAATATTGTTTGTTCACATGTACAAGCAGTTCAAAAAGCATATTAGCTGATTCAAAGGCAACATTTGCAGCTTGGGAAATAGTGCTGTGCAGACCGAATACGGCATACAGATTATCTCCCGTACGATCAACCACTCTTCCTCCGAAACCAACGATCACCCTACTGAATAAGTCTAAAACCTTGTTAAGAAGGTCCACAGCCTGGGACTCATTGCCGGCCTGGAGCAGACCTGTAGAGTTCCTTATGTCAAGAAATAGAATTCCAAGGTTTTTTTCTTCCCTATGATTATCATTCCGATTAACAGGGTTTTCATTCCCCTGGCATAACAATCCATCTGCCTGGCGTGAACAATCTTCATCCAACAGATTTTGAAGAGAGACTTGTTTTGTAGAGAGGTTTGGGATAGTATTGATATTATTTTTCATGGTGCGAAGTGTTGAAGTTAATGAGAGAGAACATTTAGTATGTAAATGATAAGTTATAATTTTTTCTTCGTGTAGATGCTGACCGTCAAAAATAAAAGGCCACGAAATCTACTGACCAGAGTCAGTGTTACTATACCCGCATTGAACGTATTTATATCAAGTGAAAAAGACACGTATGCCGATATTAATTGTGGTGCCTTATACAGTATAATTGATACAATGACATAAAATATAAATAAGGCGCCATATAGCAAATATGTCGTTGGCGGAGCTTTTGCATATTGGTTTTCCCTGCCTGTGTTAAAGATCTTGGACTGAACTGATGGTTTCATTATTGAATGCTTCGATTATTGTATTCAATAAAGTTCGCAGATAATGCATTGCCCGTTTTTCACTTAAGTTAATTGAGACCAAAAAATGACGATATTCTTCAACAGCATTTTTCCCGTTAAAAAATTGAAGGCATTGTGAATCCAGAAATAGATGAAAATTGTCCTAAATTATTCGTTCTCAAACTGGGAGCTGACCTGCAATTTCACGATTGAAAGGTAACTTAGCAGAATTTGGCACAAATGACCCGACCGGTACATCCCCCTTGCACAACTATTCTACTATAATTTCTAATAAGCAACCAAACTACATTTTAATCAACTGGATAATACCCGCCAAATAGGATAATAAAAACCAATATTTGAAAGGTCAGACTAATGATATTTCAATGGCAGTTTAAATGTTTTATTAATCGGCATAGTCAAGTTAATTTCTTCTCCTGTACTCAACGGTTAATCCGCTTGCGGATACGGCTTAGCGATGGATTTGTGATGCCTAGATAAGAGGAAATATGGTAAGCACGGATACGGTTAACAATATTTGGGTGTTCTTCCAAAAGACGCAAAAAACGTTTTTCATGTTTAATAAAGAGAAGCTCTTCGGTCCTGGTCTGAGAATACTTGAAGAACAGCTCTGCCAGAGTTTTTCCGAACATAACCCATTTTGTACCCGTCTGATAAAGCGTATCAAGATCCCCATAGGCCATATAGATAATTTCAGACTCTTCCATTGCCTGAATATAATAGTTGCAGTTTTTTTGACTTATGTGGCTGCGGAAAGATACCAGGAACTGATTTTCTGAAAAAAAATACAGGTTTTTTTCTAATCCTGTATCCACATCAACAATGTAAACCCTAAAAATCCCCATTACTACCAGACCTATCTCACTCCATACCATGTATTTCATATTAAAGCAATCACCTTTACCGACTTTCTTCAGTTTCCACAATGGTCTGCTTTCAGATACATCGTTTTCATTCAGGTTTGCAAAGCCGATCAGATGCTTTGTAAGGGTTTCAAAATGTGTATTCATTTTCATTGGAAATCCATCGCTATTTAAACTAGGAGGATATATTGTATTTTTAATGAAACAATCTCTATCAAGGGCAGTCCACACCCAGCTATATAAAATATACCACCATGACATGTCTGCCATAGTTTAATGGTTAGTTTTATTATATAAGTCACCGTTCTTAATTCAGTATAGATCCAGTTTAGCCTAAAAACAGATCCTTATTTTTTACTGGGTACCTAATCAGAGGTCATTACCTATTCTTTAGCCAAACGGTATCCGATCTACCCTACCTTTTGAGTGAACTCATTACAAACACCACCTGATATTACGCTTTTAGAAAAAAACAAAGGAGCTGACAACAGTTATCCTAAAAATGTCTACCAGGACATACAGATTCAAACTGTATAAGCAATATGTTGCTCCGCTGTGAAATTGCTCCAAAAGGCCCATGATATAATATTGAGGACAATTAGAATAGGAATTCCAGCTCACGTTCAGATGAGCTGAAGATAGCAGGTACTATTAATTTAAATCATTATATTTGTTAACCGAACATGATCATGTACACCACCCAAACCGATATGGAACTTGCAGCACTGTTACAGACTGGCGACGAGGGTGCGTTCAAAATGATTTATCAAAAATACTGGGACAAACTCTTGGTTGTCGCTGGTAAACGTTTAGGAAATATTGATGAAGCTGAGGAAGCTATACAGGAAATTTTTCTTAATCTGTGGAAACGCAAGGAACGCTTTGAGTTAAAGGTAGGTTTTGACAATTACTTTGCTGTAGCTGTAAAATTCGAAGTGATCAATCGATTGGCTAAAAGATCAAGGGAGCTACAGCGCAACAGTGCCTTTGTACAGGAAAATCCCAGTTATGCAGAAACGATGCATATAGCATTTGACCTAGAGACCCTACAACGGCAGTTGGAAAATACAATCAGTTCACTCCCTCCAAAATGCCAGCTAATCTTCCGGATGAGCAGAGAAACCGACTTTACGAACAAAAAGATCGCTGAGCAATTAAACATCTCGGAAAAAGCAGTCGAAAAGCATGTAACCCACGCATTGAAAGTTCTGAAGTCCAAATTTGGCCCACTTTTTATATTAGCGCTGTTAACTTTACCAAACCTGAAGCAATAATTAATGCTTTTTTGATTCGATTGAGCGTTATATTTACATTAATTTAATGATTTCTTAAAAAAGAGGTAGGGTGTATTGATTTTTATTTGGCTATATAACAAACAGGCCAACTATGCACCATTCAAATCCATCAGAACGAATCTATTTTCTTGCAGAAAAGTGGCGGAACGGCAGTATTAGCGAGGAAGAAAAATCAGAGTTCAATAAATGGTATGGCAGCTTCGGGGATGTCCTGGAGGTCCATACAGAAGATACCCGGGAGTATTTGCAAAAAAGGCTTTACTCTTCAATAGTCCAGAAAGGCAACATACATCAAAAAAAGGCTTTTAGATGGCCACGCTTAGCAGCTGCCGCCTCAATTGCAATTGCACTTGGTATCGGTGGATTTTATCTTAGCACAAGAGAGAAAACACATCCCATCGCTGAAATAATGGCTAATGATATTGCGCCAGGCGGCAATAATGCAATATTAACTCTTGCCAATGGAAAAAAAATCGTCCTTACAAAAGCCAAAAATGGCAGTTTGGCGCAACTTAGCGACGTCAGGGTTATGAAGACCTCCGATGGAAACATCTCTTATGAAAAAACAGCATCAGGCCAATCATCTCATTCTGATATTAGTTATAACATAGTTAACACCCCACTGGGCGGCCAGTACCACTTAACGCTATCTGACGGGACAAATGCCTGGCTGAATGCAGGTTCGAGCATCAAATACCCAACTAGCTTTAATGGCAGGGAGCGTAAGGTGGAAATTTCTGGGGAAGTTTATTTTGAAGTGGCGCATAATGCAGCAAAGCCATTCCGCGTCGTTTCTGGCAGACAGATCGTGGAGGTTCTGGGAACCCATTTCAATATTAACGCCTATGCAGATGAAAAAAACATCAGGACAACCCTGATTGAAGGATCCGTACGGATCAGTGGTGCAAATCAAACAAAAACCATCAGCCCCGGTGAGCAAGCTGTTCTTAACAGCCAGGGTATAACAATCAGTCAGGCTGACACAGAGGAATCAATTGCTTGGAAAAATGGCTATTTCAGATTCAAAGACGAAAATATTGGAAGCGTTATGCTAAAACTGTCACGCTGGTATAATATTGACGTTTCTTATCAGGGCCCAATTTCAGGCGAAGGATTCAACGGAAAAATCTCCCGTTACAAAAACATAAGCCAGGCGTTGAAAATGCTTGAAAAAACAGGGGCCGTTCATTTTGAAGTCAAAGGAAGGAGGGTGACTGTGAGGCAATAATTCTACGAATCAATACTCCATAAAAAAAGCCATTCCGGGGTCGAGCCGGAATGACCTAAACATGGATCTCCAAATAATCAAACTAACTATTTAAGGAACGCGTAACACCTGAACCATCTGAAAATGAAGAGGTGCAACGTATAAACCCATCCTAAACAAATGTACAAACTTTACCCTAAAATTTTTGTGCGGCCTGAAGGCTGTATAAAAAAAATGCTAATGATTATGAAGTTAACTGCACTTCTTCTGACAGCAATTATTTTACAGGTCAGCGCCACTACCCTAGCCCAAAAGGTTACACTTAAAGAAAAAAACATAACACTCGACCAGGTCTTTAATAAGATCAGTTCGCAAACAGGTTATGATTTTCTTTATACCACATCATTGCTTAAAAGCACTAAACCAGTAACAATAGATGTTAAGAATGCCGAACTAGATGCGGTACTTAAAGAAATTTTTTCCGATCAGCCTTTGGAATTCAGCATTGGGGATAAGTCAGTCGTAGTTACGCCCAGGCTGAAACCGCCGCTAAGACCTGTCAACGCGGGATCTTTTACTCCAATTACAATAACAGGGAAGGTTGTAGATTCTGCTTCCGGCAAGTCACTCTCCGGAGCCAATGTTATTATTAAGGGTACGAACCATGGCGGCAGAACAACTGCCACTGGATCCTTTATCCTACCCGGCGTCGAGGAGAATTCAATTGTGATGATCAGCTTTATTGGTTATAAACCTAGAGAAATACCCGCGACGAGCAATATGGGCATAATACTTTTGAGCATGTCCAGCAGCAATTTGGACGAAGTTGCTGTTAGTATAAATACTGGTTATCAGCGTATCAAGCCAGAACAGAGCACAGGTGCCGTCTCGCAGTTAAGTACCAAAATGTATGAATCAAGGATCAGCACCAATTTCCTCGACGGACTTGTCAATAAATTGCCTGGTCTAATGATCAATAATAGTGTTCTATTTAACAGCACAGTTCCAGGTGGAAACGCATCGAGCAGACCGCTATTCAACATCCGTGGAATTTCTACGATGTCAGCCAATCAAACCCCATTGATTGTCGTCGATGGATATCCAACAGAACTCACTCTTGATCTTATAGATCCCAATGAAATTAAATCGGTAACTATCTTAAAAGATGCTGCCGCAGCTACAGTATATGGTGTTAGGGCATCAAACGGGGTAATCGTTATTGAAAGAAAAACCCCTCTTGCTGGTAAGGCGCAATTTACATTTAGGGCAACTACCGCCCTTACCCCAAAAGAGAACTACAGCCGGTACAGGTGGGCGGATGATGCTTCCGCTATTGCAGTAGACTATAAGAGGTCTGTATTAGCTTCCAGCGTAAATTCAAGTACTTGGGCAGGATTGGCCAGAGGCGGAGAACTGGGTGGATCTACGAGGCGCACTCCCATATACTATCTACTTGCTCAGGCAGCAGCAAATATCATTACCCCCGCACAGGCAGCAAGTTCTTTCGCCGGACTGGCTGGATATGATAATTTAGAAGAATATAGCGACCTATTCCAACGGAATGCATTTACAAAAACCTATAATCTTAATGTTTCGGGAGGAAGTCCAAATGCGCTTTATTACATCAGCTCAAATTATACAGGTAACCGTGCGACTGCCATAAACAACAATGATAACAGGTTCTCGATCTCTGCACGTAGCCTCTTAAAGTTTACTAAACGCCTATCTCTGGATATTACAACAGATTACCAGGAGCAGCGTATGAACAACGCACCTGTTCCCGGAGTAACCTCCACAGAATCTTTTGAGCACTATCAGGACGTAAACGGAAATCCTACCTACATTCTTGGCGGAAGCATTTCACCTTATTATAACCGATCGCTGATGGCGCAAGGGCTTGCCGATAATTTATATTATCCGCTGATTGATGTAAACGAGATCTCTGACAAAACACATATCGTGAATAACCGCTTCAAAGCTGATTTCATTTACAACATTGGCGGAGGTTTCGATCTTACCTTCGGTGGGGTTTATGAAAACTCGCGTTCAGATTTCAGGCACAGTGCTTCTGAGCGCTCTTCGGAAACAATAAATTACATTAATAGTTATGCGGTAAAAAATCCTGATGGAACCTTGAAATATAATATACCGGTTGGGGGATATTTAAATCAGGAAGGGACAACCACCACAAGTTATACCGCACGTACCCAACTGAACTTTAATAGAACTTTTGCAAATGACCACTTTTTTAGCGTTATCGCAGGAGCAGAGGTAAGAAGTTTGATCAATAAAGGGAATACATCATCTTATTTTGGTTATAATGATGAATCTTTGCTTCTTCAGCCAGTTGATTTCTCGGCAATCAGTACGGGAGCTGTGACAGGCAGTTTTCAATTGGGTTCCCCATTACAGGGACAGGGCAATTTTAACAACTTTTTTAATCAGCAATATAACGAAGACCGGTTTCTATCGGGCTATTCAACCTTCACATATTCTTTTAAAAATACTTATACCCTTACCGCAAGCGCGCGTATAGATCAGTCAAACCTTTTTGGAACCAATCCGAAATATAAATACAAACCGCTTTGGTCTGTAGGTGCGGGATGGAATATTGATAAGGAAAGTTTTATGGATGGTGTAGACTGGGTCAATAAACTTAAACTACGTGCTTCTTACGGTTTTAATGGTAACGTCGCCAAATTATCACTTCCGGAAGTTATTGCGCGAAGTGTTCTGAGCAATTATGTTACCCCTACCACTCAGGCCTTAACGCTACTTTCCTATGCAAATAGCAGTCTTCGCTGGGAGCAGACGAAAAATGTAAATATCGGGCTGGATTATACCATTTTCAAAAACGTAAGGGGCGCTTTAGAGTATTATACCAAAAGAAGCACAGATCTTCTGGGAAATGCTGTGATCGACCCGACCATAGGCGTCAGCCCTACCCTGATCAACCAGGCAACAATCAATAACCAGGGTCTTGAGCTAAGTCTGAACGCAGACTGGATTTCGACCCCGAAGGTAAACTGGAATACTGCCCTGGCAATTTCCAGGAATACCAGTAAAGTGCTTGACGTTTACCAGGCTTCAGATTCCAGACCTTCCACACTTGCTGCGCTTGGCTATGTTAAAAACTATCCTGTAGGCGCCATGTTTGCCTATAACTATGTAGGTCTTGATAACAAGGGGTATCCTTTGGTATCGGGTAATGGTGGAAAGATCTATGACACGCAGACTTTAGGCGATAATACACCAACCGGAATTGCATTGAGAAGTGACACTTCAGGAATCGTTGGATATGCAGGATCTTCCATACCGACTATTTTTGCAGGCTTGACCAACAGGGTAGATATTGGTAGTTTTTATTTCCAGGCGACTATTAATTATTACGGAGGTTTTAAAGTAAGGGTACCGAGACCTAATCCGAGTGTAAACAGACCGCTGGAAGGCGCAGGAAGCTACTGGAGGGTACCTGGAGATGAACTAAAAACAGATGTGATGGGGCTTGCAGGTTTTTTCAATAACCAAAATGCCCGTGACGCCTACAATTTTGCAGACAAATATGTTGTACATGGAGATTACATTACCCTTGGGGACCTGATTGTTTCCTACAATTTTGACCAGTCAAATTTCATTAAGAAGATCGGGCTAAATCATCTGGAACTAAAAGCACAGGCTTCTAATCTCTACACGGTAGGCCTCAATAGGTATAATTATAGCCTGGGCGCGGGCGGTTATGAAAAATCATATATCACCCCCACATTCTCTTTAGCTCTTTTAACCAACTTTTAAACAGTAACGAAATGAAGAATCAAAAGATAAATTTTATTTATATGCTGGCCTGCTGTCTGGCATTTACTGGATGTGATAAATATCTGGATATTACGCCAAAGGGAAAAACACTGCTTTCCACTGTCGACAATTACGATCAGTTTTTGAACGATGACAAGTTTTTTCAGGGAGCCACGGCACCATCTGCATATACCTATTTAAATATTCTAAGTGACAATTACGATTTTGTCACCGTTAAGACCCCTGCAATAGATCCAACTGAGCTGGTTTATACCTGGTCATTGCAGTTTACGACCGACATCAACAGCTCTCCCCCAATGTGGGGCGACCATTATGGCAGGATCAACCTTTACAATTCAGTATTGGCTGGAATCGATAATGCAACAGGCGGATCGGCTGCAAAAAAAAGAAGCATTAAAGCAGAGGCATTATTAGGCCGGGCACTGGAGTATTTTTACCTTGTTAATGAATATGGTAAGCCTTACGATGGTGCAACCGCTCAACAGGACCCTGGGGTTCCTTTTGTAACTTCTAATGATGTAAGCCAAAAAGTTCCTGGCAGAAGTTCGGTAGCGGAGATCCATCAGCACATTATAGATGATGTGAACAGCGCAATAGCAGATCTTCCATCTGACAACTCTGCAAACCGTTTACGCGGATCAAAAGCGGCTGGTTATAGTGTGCTGGCCAGGACATACTTTTACATGAGAAATTACCCCGAAGCCCGCAGATACGCAGAACTTGCCCTTTCTAATACCAAAGCGGTAATGATCAATTTTAACGCTGCGCTTCCGGCAACTAATTTTATAAGCATACATCCTGATGTGATCTATGGCAGGATTTTTTTGCCTCTGTATCCCGCACAACTTGATTTTATGCGTTCGTTTGCAACGAATGATCTTAGGGTACGAAAACTATATTCTGGTGGGGATGGTTATACCTTTACCACAAGAGGAGCTACCTTATATGCACCGGTATATATCTCACCTACACTACAGTATGGAAATCCAGGAACCTCTGTGCAGGAGATGAAATTGACCATAGCAGAATGTGCCGCACGCAGTGGTGATCTGACTGAAGCGTTGACCCAATTGAACGATATCCGCAGAAATAGGTTTTCAAACTATACAGATTACTCTTCCAGTGATCAGACTGCGGTCCTCGATCAGGTTTTTCTAGAAAGACGTCACGAAATACCATTTAACGGTCTGCGCTGGTTCGACATGCGCCGACTTGACAAGGAGAACAGAATGGGAACAGTAACGCGTTATAATGCACAGAATACTGCGATTGTAACGCTACCTCCACATAGCAACCGCTATACACTACAGATCCCTTTTCAGGTTATCAGTTTTAACCCAGATATGCAACAAAACCCATAACAAATAAGGACATGCGCAAATTAAAAATATTTACAATCTGCTCGCTAATGATGTTCATGGCGGCATGCAGCAAAGAAAAGGGAACAATTTCTTTACCCGATGCAAGTGTTTCTTTCGATTTCCCATCAGCAAAGGACTCTGTGGAAATATCACTGCCTATCATTGACAATGTGGCTATGGTCTTTGATATTAAGGCGGCCTTGTCTGGTAATACCTCTTCAAGTGATCATCAGGTAAGTTTTGGGGTAGATACCACTAAAATCACAGACTTCCGTGCGAAATATGGCAATGCGGTACTGCTACCGGCCAGTTCCTATCTGTTTTATAAAGCTAACACGGTAATCAGGGCCGGTTCCTCGGTTTCTGAGCCTGCGCAGCTCAACATTGGGCAGCAAACTAAATTAAAAGGGCGAACCACCTATGTTTTGCCCATTGTGATTCAGTCCGTAGATGGTAAAATAGAAGGTCCCGCGACCACCAAGGTTGTCTATTACGTATTCAAAACCCAAAAGGCGCAGTTCATTCCAAGGGATACCTGGACCATAGCCGCGTTTTCTTCACAAAACAGTGCCACGGTTGGAGCAGTCCAAGTGAGGGATGACAATGACAAGACCACCTATTGGCTCAGCAGTACCACACAGCAGATGCCTCAGTTTGTTACAATCAATTTTAACGATGATTACACTTTTACTGGCGTAAGGTATTTCTATCCTACCATACTTCCGTATCCGGCTTCAGGTGGACATCCCACTTCGATACAGATCGAAACGAGCATGAACGGTACGACCTGGGTAAACAAAGGGATTTTCGCCGGCAACCTTGTTAATAACGAGCAGACCCTCGATTTAGGGTTAACAACTGCCAGATATCTGCGTTTTACTGTTTTGGCCGCCGCCAAATACTCAAACCTTCCTGTTGTATTCGTGAGCGGCATAGCACTGGTCCCTTAAGTAAACCCAAACATAATAACAATAAGAACTGGCTGTAACGATCAAAATGTTACAGCCAGAAACTACAAACAATAACATAAACAGAAATGAAAAACATAAAATTTATCCTGACCTGCATCTGCCTGCTGACCATAGGTGTCAGGGCACAAAGTCAGTTTACCGTTAAAGGAAATATTACTACAAAACAAGGTCCGGCAATGGCCTATCTGAACTATAGCAGTTTGGGGAAAAAGGTTTTAGATTCGGTAAAAGTTGAAAACGGACAGTTTACCTTTAACGGAAAAGTAAACAACCCTGTGGAGGCATATCTTATCCTTAAGCCACTAGTTAACGGTACTTACAAAACACAAAATGAATCAGAGCTTACATTTTACCTAGAAAATTCAGTGATCATGGTCTCCGCAAAGGATTCCCTTTGGAAAGCGACAGTAAAAGGTTCAAAATCAAATGATGAAAACCAGCTTTTAAGAGCAATGCAAAGACCTTACCGAAGGATTGCGGACTCAGTAATGAGGGTTTATAATAGCTGGAGCGCTGAACAGAAGAAAGATCTTGCTTTGGGAAAAGCACTTGGTATTCCAATGCGTGCGGCTCAGGTAGGATATGATAGTGTGAACCGGGTCTTTATTTCAAGCCATTTAAACTCCTTCATATCATTGGTTGTTTTCAAAGAACTTGAACTTGCGTATGATTTTGATCCCGACACGGCAGCGAATAGATTCGCCAAATTTACGCCTGGATTGCGTGAATCAGTTCCGGGAAAAAGAGTTGCAGCCATTATTGAAAAAGGAAAGAAAACCAACGTTGGGGTAACCGCAACTGACTTTACCCAAAATGATCCGACGGGAAAACCTGTAAAGTTATCCGATTTTAAGGGTCAGTATGTCCTTGTTGATTTCTGGGCATCCTGGTGCAAACCCTGCAGGGCCGAAAACCCAAATTTGCTGAAAGCCTACAACAAATACAAAACCAAGAATTTCACAATCCTTGGCGTTTCAATAGACGAAGAGGATAGCAAAAAAGCATGGCTGCATGCCATTGAACAGGACGGCATGCCATGGACACAGACCTCAGAACTAAAAGGAGCAAACAGCCAGGCGGCCCTTGCCTATGGTGTTGAAGCAATTCCCGCTAATTTTTTAATCTCACCAGAGGGCAAAATCCTTGCTAAAAACTTAAGAGGAGATGAACTAGAAAAAAAATTAGCTGAGCTATTAGGCTCAAAATAATGTCATTCCTTATCCAACGACGTGAATTCCCAGATAAAATGAAAAAAACAATTATTCCAATGCTTATGCTGCTCCCCTTTTTTGGAGCGGCTCAAAAAAGCTATACTATAAGCGGAAAAATTTCCGGCTTGAATGAACCTGCAAAAGTTTACCTGATAACTATGCAGTCAAATCAATTTAAGGATACCGATTCAGCGACATTGATTAATGGCCAGTTTCAGTTTAACGGAAGTGTAACCGAACCGCAGCAGGCTGCCATAAGGGTGAAACGCATCAATACACCGGAGGCAAAATACCGACCGGATATACTGGAGTTTTTTTTAGAAAACTCGCAAATCAGCTTTACAGCCAAAGATTCGATTAAATATGCTGCAGTTACTGGTTCTGTGGCAGATCGTGAACACAGGGACCTAGAAGCAATATCCAGCTTGATGATAAGAACAATAATCCGAATACAGGACGAATTCGGAAAAAAAAACAATGATGGTGCTTCTCTATATCCACTGGATGTCCGCAGAAATGCTGGCGAGAGCGTCCAGAAAACAGTAGAAGAACTTAGGAACATTAGGCTGATGTTTGCGACATCCCACCCAAAGTCCTTCATGGGACTGTTTACCTTTAACGAGATACTGGACCAAAAATTTATACCCGCTGAAATGGAATTGCTGTTCAATAATTTTTCAGCCGAACTAAAGTCGTCTCCACTTGGCAAAAAAACGCTTGAGAGGATAAATATTGCTAAACGGGCCCAACCCGGTACCAAAGCAACTGATTTTACACAGAATGATCTAAATGGAAAGCCGTTTACATTGTCTTCTTTACGCGGCAAGTACGTACTTCTGGATTTTTGGGCCAGCTGGTGTGCACCATGCCGAGCGGAAAATCCGAATGTAGTAAAGGCTTATAATGAACTTAAAGGCAAGAACTTTGAGATTGTCGGTATATCATTGGATTATCCTGGCAGCAAGGGTGCTTGGGCGGCAGCAGTTAAAAGCGACGGGCTACCATGGATCCAAGTGAGTGATCTGAACGGCTGGAAAAATGAAGTCGCCCTGACTTACGGCATTAATTCTGTCCCGCAGAATTTATTAATCGATCCCCAGGGAATGATTATTGGAAAAAATTTAAGAGGCGAAGCGCTTACCGAGAAATTAAAGCAGTTGATCAAATGAATTCAGTCTGAGTGTGCCTACAAGGGAAAGCTCATTGATAATAAAACCCATTCATGAAAAGATTTATAATGTTTACCTTATTGGGTATAACATCAGTTTTCGTTGCCAGTGCTCAAACAAAACCGGCTATCCCAACAACCACTCCTGCAGATTCGTTAAAGAAACCAGGAGCTCCTGTCCTTCCAGCAGCTAACAAGAATCTGCCTAAGCCTTTTGAGCAGGTCATCACCGAGAAAGCAGTAACACGCAAGGGAATGATCACCACTCATAGACTTGAGGACAAATATTTCTTTGAAATTTCCGATAGCACATTAGGCAGGGATATTTTGGTTGTGAGCCGTATTTCAAAAGGCGGGTCGACAATTGGTTACGCAGGAGATCAGCTCGGAAGTACAGTCATCCGTTTTGACAAAGGTCCTTCCAACAGAATTTTTATGCGCAAAATTTCATATAAAACATATGGAACGGATAGTACTACAGCGATGTACCAGAACCTACAGCGCTCTAATATCCAGCCAATCGCCGCATCATTCGCCATTGCGGCTTACTCGGCTGATAAGAAGGGCAGTGTTGTAGATATGACCGATTACATTAATAGTGATAATGATATTTTCTATTTTGGCTCCGCGGTTGGTAAAGCTGGTTTCCGTTTCAGTGCGCCACAGCTTGACAAAAGTTATATTGTAGGGATAAAAAGTTTTCCTAAAAATGTGGAGATCAGTGTTGTAAAAACATATATGCTCACTCCTGCTCCACCAAAACCTGGATCTGCTGGTGACATTGATATGAGTTCCCAATCAAGTTCAGCTACTGTAGAGTTGAATGTTTCAATGGTTATGTTACCTAAAGTACCAATGAAGCCAAGATACTCAGATGCAAGAATTGGCTATTTCACAGTTGGTTACACAGACTTTGATGCTAACCCGCAGGGTATAAAAGAAGTCGAAATGATAAGGCGCTGGAGACTGGAACCAAAACCTGAAGATATTGCGGCTTACAAAAAGGGAATATTGGTGGAGCCAAAAAAACCTATCGTATATTATATTGATCCTGCAACACCAAAAAAATGGATTCCTTACCTTATCGCTGGGGTAAATGACTGGCAGAAAGCGTTTGAAAAAGCTGGATTTAAAAATGCTATTATCGCAAAAGTAGCACCCACAAACAAACAGGATTCTACCTGGAGTCTGGAAGATGCGCAACATTCAGCAATTGTATATAAACCATCTGAACTGCCAAATGCTACAGGTCCCAGTATTGCCGATCCTAGAAGCGGCGAGATTATTGAAAGCCACATCAACTGGTATCATAACGTAATGAAACTTGTGCATGACTGGTATATGATTCAGGCTTCTGCAATTGATCCACGTGCAAGAAAAATGGAATTCAGCGATGAACTAATGGGTCAGCTGATCAGGTTTGTATCCTCTCATGAAGTGGGTCATACTTTGGGTCTGCGGCACAACTTTGGATCGAGTTCAACTGTGCCGTCGGAAAAACTGAGGGATAAGGCATTTGTTGAGGCTAACGGACACACGCCGTCTATTATGGATTATGCGCGTTTCAATTATGTTGCTCAACCGGAAGATAATATCAGTCCAAAAGGAATTTATCCGCGCATCGGTGACTATGATTTCTGGGCTATCGAATGGGGCTATAAATTTTTTGACAACAAAAACGCCGCATCTGAGGTCCCAATATTAAATAAGCTTACCATTGAAAAACTCAAGAACAACCGTTTATGGTTTGGTAGTGAAGCGAACCTTGATGACCCGCGATCCCAAAGTGAAGACTTGGGAGATAATGCTATGATCTCCGGCGAATATGGCATCAAGAACCTGAAAAGAGTACTTGTTAACCTACCTGAATGGACAAAGGCAGATAATGAGGGATATGGCAATCTAAAATCAATGTACAGCCAGTTGATAGGCCAGATGGTTAAATATATGGGGCATGTATCAAGAAATGTCGGTGGCGTAATGGAAACGCCAAAGACAGTCGAGCAGGAAGGTCCCATTTACCAGCGGAATTCCGCAGCAAAACAAAAAGAAGCTATGGCCTTTCTGGACAGGCAACTTTTCAAAACCCCTTCGTGGTTATTGGACAGGAAAATTCTTGAAATCACGGGGATCGATCCGACCTACATCATTACACTTTTACAAATGCCTGTTACAAGCAAGCTACTTGATAATACGACTTTGAAAAAACTCATGATTGCGGAAGCCATCGATGGACAGGGCGCCTACAAAATTACCGATTTGCTTGGCGATTTGACCGGATCAATTTTTACTGAACTGAAAACTGGTGCGGAGATCGACATCTACAGGCGTAACCTTCAAAAAAGCTATGTTAACCAGTTGATAAATTTTGTAAACGGTCAGGGCGCTGCGGCAGCTTCTTCAACCGATGTAAGTTCAGTTGTAAAGGGTGAACTAAAAGCAATTAGTAACTCCATTAAAACTGCACCGAAAACGATAAATGGACAAACCAAAATGCATTTAGAGGATCTTAATGAAAGGATCGACTCGGCGTTCAGATCAAAAGAATAGTTATCGTTTACATGTACAAAACTTTTAACTATCTGCTGGAAAAAACTTCCGTAACAAAAGCTGATGCTTTACAAAAGCCATAAAATCTAAGCTGCGGAACAAAAAGATGAAAGCGAACTATACCTTAAAAATTAAAGCAGATTCCCGCCCTGGCCTGTTACATTTGGTAACAGGTATTATTGAAAAGAAGCTCATTAGAATTATCTGTCTTTGGCTAGAATCCCCCAAAGCAGATGGTTCTGTTGCGATTTCAGTTGAGATTTTCATCGATGCGGAAGAGTTGAATATCCTAATGAAAAGGATTAAGAATATTATTGAAGTTTATTCAGTTACAGCAACTCACATCCATACCGTTAAAACAGACGCTATTGACTGCATTTCTCCACCATAAATCCAGTCACCCCTGAATAACCCAAGTCCTTTCTGGTTGAACAGTTTAGTTTATTGTTAGTTTTTAGTTAAAAAAAGATGGGCTGCCCGAAAATCGGACAGCTTATCTTTTTTGTTGGGTTAAGAGATGGATATTTTTTGGGCAGATTTAACTTAAGTGAAAATACAGGACGACTATTAAGCAGAACTTTGTTAAAACAATAAGTTAAAATCATGAAAAGAACAGCGAAAGCCTTATGGCTAGGAGACCTTAAAACAGGTCATGGTCAGTTAACCACCCAAAGCGGTGTACTCAATGAAACCCAATACTCTTTTAATACCCGTTTTGCAGAAGGCATAGGTTCCAATCCGGAAGAACTTCTCGCTGCAGCACATGCGGGTTGTTTCACCATGGCTATTGCCTACGCGCTTTCACAGCAAGGATTTATACCGGGCGAAATGAACACTACCGCATCAGTAACACTAGATATGGCAAAAGGTGGGATCAGCCAAATAGATCTTGAGCTTACTGCTACATCCATCGAAGGCCTTGCATCTGAGGAATTTGAAAGACAGGCATTTATTGCAAAGGAAAACTGCGTAATCTCTAAAGCACTTGCAGGTGTCCAGATCGAATTGAGTGTAAATTATCAACAGTAAAATATTTTGGTCTGTCCCAAGCGGCGGCTATAATAGCTGCCGTCTTTTAAATTAATCAATTATGCGAACGGCAACAGAACACATCAGATGTCTGATCATTGGCTCAGGGCCTGCCGGCTATACTGCTGCGATATATGCTGCGCGAGCTGGACTTCACCCGGTAATGTATGCTGAAAGGAGCTCTTGCGGACAAATACTTCCAACAATGGATACTGAAAAAATCCCGGTTTATCCAGACGGAATCACAGGAAATGAAATGATGGAAGATTATCACAGGCAGGCAATACGTTTTGGAACAGATGTCCGCTCAGGTTTTCTGCGAGATGTGAACTTTAATTCTTATCCATATCAAATCTGCACTGAAGATGGCAGAGAACTGCTTACAGAAACCATTATCATTTCGACAAGTGTTTCAAATAAATGGTTGGGACTTGAATCAGAGGAAAGATATAAAGGTTTTGGTGTTTCAGGATGCGCGGCATGCGACGGCTTTTTTTTCAGAGGTCAGAATGTGGCAGTTATAGGTGCTGGTGAGATTGCTGTCGAAGAAGCGCTCAGTCTTTCCAGATCGGTCAGCAAAGTTTACATGCTGGTATGCCAGAACGAAATTCAGGCATCGGGGTCTTTTATAAACCGTTTGCTCAGTGCTCCCAATATTGAGATAATGTACAATACCGAAATCCTCGAGATATTAGGCGATGGTTTAAAGGTCACGGGCGTTAAGATATTCTACAAAAAAACAAGGAAAGAGATGGGGATTCCAGTATCAGGCATATTCATTGCCATAGGCAACCAGCCGAATACCGAACTCTTCAGGGAGGTGCTGCACATGAATGAGTCTGGTTATATCAAAACGGTCAAAGGCTCGACCTCGACAGCTATTGAGGGAGTATTCTGTTGTGGAGATGCACAATATCCCTATAATTGGGGCGCCCTCACTGCATCTGGCACTGGCGGCTTAGCTGCATTGGATGCTGAACGTTTTTTGAAGGAGAGGGAAGCGCAGGATATCTTGAGACAGCGCTCTCAATTAATTTAATCTAGCGCGTTAACGCTCCAACTGTTTTGCTTCAAACCTTTATTGACTATATCTAGGAATTCTCTTTATAGTAAATCTAATTGGGAATAAAACCATATCATTATTTTGAAGCTTGAAAAAGCTTCTTATTTAACATTCCTTTCTTTGAGACCATACCTGAAAACATTGAAAATCCGTTAAGCGAACACTTATCGGATTTTCATTCTTTGCAGCTTTTTGATGATCTTTGTTTTTATCTGTTTCTTGAAAAGAATAAAATAAGAATTGCCAGTAAACAACTGATGCCTCCGAAGAGATAAATAGCTTGATAACTGTACCAGCTGGCAACTATGCCTGCAATTGGTCCGGTAATTCCCAATGAAAGGTCGAAAAATGCGGCATAAGCGCCCAGTGCCGTACCCCTCATCTGCGGACTTACTTTTTTAATCGCCAATACGCCAAGGGAAGGAAATATAAGTGAAAAACCGATTCCTGTGATACCACAGCCTATCACTGCGACCAGTGCCGAAGCAGAGTACCAGATCAGAAGTTGGCCGAACAACTCTATAACCAGTGATATTATTGCCACTTTGTAGCCACCAAACCTATCCGGATATGATGAGCAAAAGACCCTTGTGAGGATATAGCATCCGCCAAAACTTATAAAAGCTGATGATGGGTTCCCTAGCCCCCTGCTTGCGAACAACAGGGAAATGAACGAAGATATACATGCGAAGCCAACAGCGGCAAATGCGAGACCCAGGCCCTGACCTGATACTAGTCCGATTACCTTATAAAAGGGCGGGCGGACAGATCCTGCTTCAACAACCACCACAGGGAGTTTGGATGTTGCTAACCAACTAATGGCCGAGAGCACGATCATAGCGGTAAATACATAGATAATCCCAAAAGCCCCTTTCATCCATATCGACAGTGGTACGCCCAAGGCAATACCTGAATACATCGCGATACCGTTCCAGGTCATGACCTTGCCTGATTTTTGCGCACCTACCAAGGCAATTCCCCTTGTTAAGGCACCGGTTATAGACAGACTTTCGGATATGCCATGAATAATCCTTGCTATAATCACAAGCACCAATGCCAGCCACAAGTTCCCAATTGAAAAGGTGGCAGAAATATACATGATGCCCGATATAACGATGAGATATATTCCCCTGCGACTGCTTGTAGCAGCCCCCTTGGTATCTGTTAATTTACCGGAATAAGCACGTGTTAATAGCGTAGCGAGGGACTGAAGGCCTATAACCAAGCCCACAATTACGCTATCAAACTTGAGATCATTTTTGACAAAACCCGGCAACACGCCCAAGGTCATCCCTATCGTGAGATATACAGCAAAAACAGATAAGATAATTGGTGTGATTACTCTACCGAATCTTATTTCGGAATTATTTACAGTAATTGAATTCATTTTTGGAAGTAAATTAGATGTTCATCCCACCCGATACCTCAATGCGTTGAGCAGTGATCCAGTAAGCATCCGGAGTACATAGGAAAGCCACTACTCCGCCAATATCATCAGCTTCGCCGACACGGCCCAGAGCTGTCATAGCTGTTACATTTGCCCTAAACTGAACATTTTCCTTAACAATGCCACCGCCAAAATCTGTAGCTGTAGGCCCTGGGGCAACCGAGTTGACCCTGATCCGCCGGGTCCCCAGCTCCTTGGCCTGATAACGGGTTAGGGTTTCAATGGCACCTTTCATGGATGCATAAGCGGAATAACCGGGTACGCTGGATTGTGCAAGCCTACTCGAAACGTTGACAATGACCCCACCGTCATTGATATAGCCTAATGCATGTTGGGTAAAGAAGTATGGACCTTTGAACAGGACATTCATTAGCAGGTCGAACATCTCTTCTGTAGTAGCGTCAAAAGCAGCATTCCCCCCTGATCCTGCATTATTGATGAGGTATTCAAAACGTTCGGCCTGAAATTCCGCATTAAGGATCATTGCCAGTCTGGAAAAGAATGAAGGGAATGCTGTGAGGTTTTCATTACTAAGCTGCAGGCACGCAGCTCTGGCACCAGTGCTTTTTATCCGTTCGACTACATTAAAAGCTTCTTCCTCCCTACTATTATAAGTAAGTATGACATCTATGCCTTTTGCTGCTAGTTTTAAAGCAATGTTTTCACCAAGTCCCCGGCTACCGCCGGTTACAAGTGCAATTTTGTTTCGTGCTGACATTTTGTATAAGTGTTAAATATTACGAATACAAAAGTACAGCGCGGGTATGCCTCAAAATATAACCATTCAATGGCTATGATTGGACAAATAATGGTTTCTCATTTCGGAATGTCAAAGCAGAGATTCCGCTGTGCTTCTTAAAAAAACGCGAAAAATAAGTATGGTCTTCAAACCCTAGGCCATATGCAATTTGTTTGACATCAAGAGCGGTATAGAACAGCATACGCTTAGCCTCGAGCATGATTTCCTCATTGATCCAGTGGCTAGCAGTAAAGCCGGTAATCTCTCGGGTTACCTCATTTAGATAGAGCGGGGTAATATGGAGTAAATCTGCATAAGCCTTCACCTGTTTAACTTCTCTAAATTTCTTAGCCACCAATTGTTTAAAACCAAAAGCAGTACGATATTTACGCCCACCTATCAGGTTGGCCGAATGCTGCGTACTCAGGATTGCAGAAGCAACAAGCCCTATGAACGTTTCTATGATGGAGCTGATCAGTGACTCCTTCAATGGAATACTTCCCACCTCTAGTAGGTCTTCAATTACCTCCAATAGTTTAAAAACCGCAAATTCCCTTTTGATGATTGCACTCTGGTGAAGGTTCAGGTAAGCATTAAGAACATCCCTCCCCGAACCACCGACCAGTTGAGTACCTACAAATACCAACCAACCTTTCGAATTTTCAAAATTTATATAGCGGTGCACCTGACCTGGTGAGACAAAAGATAGCGCTGGTCCTGATAACTGAACCTGTTTGAAATCTACTTCAAATACAAAACTCCCATCCTGTTGGATTACAAACATGTAATGATCATCACGGTGTGCCGTCCCTTCCCAATTCTCCAAGGCTTTAATGGATATCACATCCACCTCTAAAGGGCCTAATTCGTCTTGATGTAAGGTAATAGCAGGCTTCTTCATGAGATTACTATATTTTTGAGAAACCAAAGGTACAAAACACAAGCAAATTTATGATGAAACGCCCATAACAAGTAGGTCATTCAGCTTTGGAATGTCCAGAAAACCTTTATCTGACAAAAAAACACAGGGTTTCTTAATTTGGCTACAAAGTCCTTCAATTAGGCTACAAAATAGAGGTGTTTAATACCGACATTTGTAATATCAAACGCGTTATAACACAAGTGGATACTATAATCAGACTGATTATTTAAACTAAATTTAATAACACTGTTGATGATCAAGCTGGCTTGAAATAACATAATTTGAATTTAAAAAGTTTCGCTATGAAGAAGAAAGATAGTAGCCCCCTGAAATTCGATTCCATATCAAACGCTCACCAAGCGTTTGGCTTACCCAAGCCCCCACATCCACTCATCAGTCTTGTAAACACTGCCGGAGTTGTAAGTGATACGGTACGGCCTTCAGGAAGCCATCTCCTTAGTTTTTATAAGATATCTCTGCGGACAAAACTAAGTGGGTCTTTAAAATATGGCCAAGGATATTATGACTTTGCAGAAGGCGGACTGTTATTTGCCGCACCGAATCAACTGATCGGAAGCAGTGACAGTAAAGATGGAATCTCAGAGTATGTCCTATTGATTCACCCTGACTTTTTAATTGGATATCCTTTAGCCAAAAACATTAGGCAATATGGATTCTTTTCCTATTCAACAAATGAAGCGTTGCATCTCTCAGAGCAGGAAAAAACAACAATCGTTTCCACTTTTAAACTGATAGAAGAAGAATTAAACAGCAGAATCGATGATTTTAGTCAGGAAGTCATTGTCACACAAATTGAGTTATTGCTCAATTATGCCAAGCGTTTTTATAAACGTCAGTTCATTACCCGAAAGGCCACCAGCAATGCCCTACTACAAAAGCTTGAGCTGTTACTGGATGAATATTTCTCTGACGAAAAATCCGTAAGACAAGGCATTCCGACTGTGCATTATTTAGCAGAGAACTTAAATATTTCACCAAATTATTTAAGTGACATGTTGCGCTCGCTGACGGGGCAAAATGCACAACAGCATATTCATGATAAGCTTATTGAAAAAGCAAAAGAAAAATTATCAACTACCAATCTATCCATTAGTGAAGTAGCCTATGCCATTGGATTTGAACACTCGCAATCTTTCAGTAAACTGTTCAAACTCAAAACCAAAGTCTCACCATTGGCGTTCAAGAGGTCTTTTGATTAATTAAGGTTAGGGCACAACCAGTAGTTCAAGATTAAATATTTCGTTTGATGCATGCGCGATTTTTCGATTGCATGTATTAATGGATTTTTTGCAAAAAAACGCGCCCCAAAAAAACATACAAGCACTTAAAAATCAACAATTTAAATAATGAAAAAAATAAATATCACAATGGCGGCGTTGGCAATTTTCGTCAGCTGCTCAACAATTGTCAAGAGCCAAACGGCAGCATCATCGGCAAACCGTCATATGGAAGAACCATTGATTGGCAGAGCTTCAAAAATCCCGGTAAGCCCTGCTACAAGCATAGTAGCAATCAGTCCTATAACCTTATCCAGTCCCGGACGTGTGGTTAATCTTCAAGTTCGGATTACTGCGCCACGAACGGGCAAAAATTTGCCTGTTATAATTCTTTCCCATGGACATGGCAACTCCAATTACCTTTCTTCCCTTTACGGTTATGGTCCCCTGGTAGACTTTTATGCTGCCCATGGATTTATAGTGATTCAGCCGACGCATCTGGATTCCAAAAGTCTGAAGCTTAATCCTATGGGGCCAGAAGGTCCTCTGTTCTGGCGTTCCCGAGCCAAAGACATTAAAATGATCCTTAACCAGCTTAGCGCTATCGAAAATCAGGTTCCGGAAATCAAAGGTAGGCTTGACAAAAACCGTATTGCAATTGTTGGGCATTCATTGGGGGGCTTTACTGCAGGGATGCTTTTAGGCGAGCAAAACAAGGATGAAAAGGGGATAAAAGTGGATCTGTCAGACAAGCGCATTAAGGCCGGGGTAATCCTGAGCGGACCGGGAAACGGTGGTACTGATCTGAACCCAATCGCACTTAGAGCAGGTCCATCATTTTACAATCCGAACTTTTCTGAAATGAAAACGCCGGCTCTAATTATTACAGGTGATAAGGATACCTCAGCCCAGGAAACCGTTCGGGGACCACAATGGCATGCAGATCCATATAAGCTAAGTCCTGCTCCGAAATGCTTATTGACTTTCAGCGGCGCCTTACACAATTTAGGCGGGATATCAGGATATGATGCGGCAGAGGCAAAAGACGAAAATCCTGAAGGTGTAGCCATAATTCAGCGGCTTACCTGGTCATATTTACGAAGCCAGTTGTATCCCGGAGACACAGCTTGGTCAAAAGCAATTGCGGCCATACGGGAAATGCCTGATCTGGTCAAATCAGAATGCAAGTAAACTATTGGTTAAGGATGGGTTCGGTCATTCGACTGGACGTAATAACGTACAGCTAACAATTGTTCAGGTTTTACGTAAAAAGACAAGAATTTATCCAAATATTAATCGAATTTCAAATGAAATCAATAATCATCACAGGCGCCAACAGTGGAATAGGTTTTGAGTGTGCGTTACAGCTGGCAAGTACAGTGCAAGATGCGCAAATTATCCTGGCTTGCAGAAATGTACAAACCGGCGAAGAGGCCGTAAAAAAAATAAAGCACAAAACCGGCCATCAGAATTTAGTTTGCTGGCCACTGGACTTAGCTTCACTGAAATCTGTAAAAAAATTTACAGCCGACTTTGCAAAGCTGCCTGACCCTGTAGTATCTGCATTGATAAACAATGCCGGGGGCATATTTATGGGTGAAACAGCATACAGTACGGACGGTTTTGAAATAACCTTCGCAACGAACCACCTTGGTGGATTTTACCTGACTTTATTATTGCTGCACTTTGTAGAGCCAAACGGTAGTATTACATTTACTTCCAGCGGCGTGCATGATCCCAATAATAATACTGGCATTGCGCCACCGATATATACAAGCGGCAAAGAACTGGCTTTTCCCGAGACGACAAATAAAAGTGGAATGGCTGCAGCACAACAGCGTTATTCGACCTCAAAACTCTGCAACGTTTTAACAGCTTATATCCTCCATGATAAATTAGCCGCCAAAAAGATCAGGGTTAATGCCTTTGATCCGGGACAGGTGCCAGGTACGGGATTCCTCAGAACACTTCCGACGCCCATGCGTTTAATTGCCAGTATGCTGACACAGTTATCCCTTCTTTTTGGCAAGAAAGATACATTTAGTGCTGCAACGTCTGGCAAAAGGCTGGCTAAATTGGCATATTCGAAAGAATTACAAGCGTTAAACGGCATATATTTCAAACGAGGTCATGTAGCAAACTCATCGGCTGATTCTTACAATAGTGCTTTACAGGCAGAGTTATGGAAATCAAGTATCGAACTAACGGGTTTAAAACAAGAAGAAACCAACATAAACCTAGAGGAAAAATAATGCTGATTAAGAAAAAAAACTGATTATGACTACTAAGGAGATAGAATTAAATTCACCTACTCATACCCCACAGCGTAAGGTCAAAAGAAATACTGTAAAATATATCAAATGGGGGGCTATCATTTTATTTATAATTTTAACGGCTCTGGTGAGACTGGATGTACCCTTTATTCCTGTTAAAGCAGTCATGTTTGTTCCTATGATTATTTTTGCCTGGATTCATGGAACTCAGCGATATGGCATAAAGAATATGATCATCTGGTTTGTAATTACCTGGTTGGTTAGTAATGGTTTTGAAACTTTAAGCATACATACCGGCTTTCCTTTCGGACATTATCATTACGGCAGAATGCCGGGGCCAAGAGTGCTCGATGTTCCTATCATTATCATGGCCATGTATTTTGCTTTAAGTTATATATCTTGGACGGTAGCCCAAATGGTCATAGGGAATTTCGGGAAAAAGATTACTGGCATTTATAAAATTAGCATCCCCATTGCAACAGGAATTATAATGACCATGTTTGACCTCATTGGCGACCCTCAGGCTTCTACAATTAGTTCAGACTGGGTTTGGGAACAACGAGGCGCGTACTTCGGTGTTCCGATAGGTAATTTTGCCGGGTGGGTTTTTGTTGTGTATGTTTTTATGCAAATGTTCACCTTATTCATTTCGAAAAAAAACAATGATATTAGTAAGGACGCAGTAACAACAGAGAAAAGTTATTGGCTGGAAGCATCAGTAGTATATCTGACAGTAGGCTTAGGGGTAGTTTTGGAAGGGTTTGTACGCACCGCACACGTTGAAATTTATGCTTCGATGGCAATGATATCTATCTTTACCATGGTGTTTACCGCAATGGTTTCGATATCAAATATAAAATATATTGAAACTGATGTTAAATAAAAAATAGGCATTTTTCTCCAACCCCGTAAATTTTCAATTTATGGGTATTTATTTACCTGGCGAGCTATGGGGTGATGCGAGTTCCGACTGGAATTAACCCTGATAGCAAAAGAATCGGCAGAAAAACTTATTCAGATCATATAATCCATTCAGTGATTTTTCTGACCTTAGGACCAGTGAAAGTTTAAATTTGAATAACTGGAAAGTATGGTAAAAACAACAGAATCTATCGAAGAATTTTACAGACATAAATTGCCTGGCCACTCAAACGATTTGACGATGAATACGGGCCAGTTCAATGTTTTCCGTGTTGAGGAACAACTTAAAGCATTAAGAACCTCCCCTAATTTTATCCGTAGAGATTTTTTTAAAATCATGTTACTGAAGGGCAATAGTATATTTCATTATGGCGACAGAAGCATCGAAGTAGGGGGCAATACGCTAATGTTTTTCAACCCACATGTTCCCTATACCTACGAACCGATGTCCCAGGACACAACTGGGTATTTTTGTGTTTTCAGGGATGGATTTTTCAGGGAAAACCTCCGCATAAACCTGGGCGATCTACCCTTGTTCTCATCTGCAAACCACCCTGTATTCGCTTTAACTGAAGATCAAAGCATAGAGATTGAAAAACTTTTTGAAAAGATTATCAAAGAGCTGGATTCTGACTACAACTATAAATTTGAACTGATCAAAAATTATGTAAGCGAACTGATCTATCTTGCAATAAAGCTACAGCCATCAGTAAAGGCTGTTGCGCATCCAGATGCAGGATACAGGATAGCTTCAGTATTTTCAGAGCTGTTGGAACGCCAGTTTCCTATTGAAAATACGGCTCAGCGCTTTGGATTCCGCTCGCCCAAGATTGTAGCTGAGAAACTATCAGTGCATGTAAATCACCTTAACCGTGCGCTCAAGCAAACAACGGGCCGCACTACAACACAACTAATTTCTGAACGCATCACCGCCGAAGCTAAGGCTTTACTGAGGTATACCAGTTGGAATATTGCCGAAATAAGTTATGTTCTTGGATTTGAAGATCAGGCCCACTTCAACAATTTTTTTAAAAAACAAACAAAATTAACTCCCTCCACTTTTCGGCAGGTTTGAATTTGACAAATATCCGTTTGATAATAACAAACCGTTGGCATTACCAAGAGATAACTTTGTACAAAAATAAATATTATGAGCGATACAAAAATTTGGTATATAACAGGGGCATCAAAAGGCATGGGTCTGGCCATTGCCCTGCAGCTGTTATCAAAGGGGCATAAAGTAGCTGCAACTTCAAGATCCATTTCCGGATTTGATGAATTTGCAGATTTCGGCGAAAGGTTCCTACCATTGGAGGTTAATTTGAAAAGTGAGTCATCCATTGCCGAATCCTTCAAGAAAACTGTTGATAGGTTTGGAAGCATTGACGTTGTTGTAAACAATGCCGGCTATGGACTTGGCGGAGCGCTGGAAGAACTCACCCAACATGAAATTTCGGAGAATTTCGAAGTGAACTTCTTTGCAGTTGTCCGGGTGGTCCAACAAGCGCTTCCATACATGCGCAAGCAACGTTCGGGACATATTATAAATATTTCGTCTATTGCGGGTTTTGCGCCAGGCTTAGGTTGGTCTATGTACTGCGCCGCCAAGTTTGCTGTCAGCGGCCTAACAGAGGCAATGGCAAACGATCTTAAACCGCTCGGCATAAAGGTTACAAATGTCTTACCGGGCTGGTTCAGGACAAATTTCGCAAAAGCTGATTCAATAGCCTATAATAAAATCCAGATTGATGACTATTCCTATTTGCGTGAGTCTCATCAAAAGATGAACAGCATGGACGGGAAGCAACTAGGTGACCCAAATAAGATCGCCGATGTATTTCTGAAACTGGTAGACAGTGGGAACCCACCAATAAATCTATTTTTAGGCAGTGATTCTTTCAATAGGGCAAAGAGCAAAATAGATGAATTGAGTTCTCAAATGGATTACTGGAGAGAAGTTTCCTGTTCAACCGACTTTGACGCTTAGATAATAACACCAATGAACGTGCCTAAAAGTATGGCACGTTCGTCGTTAAAAGTGTTGATTATGAAGTTACTTGTAGAATAGAACATCTTCTTGAACGACTATTTCCTTAGATGGAGAACTCATCTCATTTATGCTGAAGTCCAAAAAATTCGACAACTTTTTCAGGTACATTCAAATCCCCGGATTTTCTACCTAGTATTCTAGGGAATTGTACTGAAGGCTGAGGAATGACGTGACCTCCACCATTAATGATGTATTGCTGCACTATCGTTTTATTAGCCACCGACCAGACATAGCTGTCAACAGTTGTTGGATCATCAACATCCAGATGTGGTAGCCTGGTTTTTATCGGTTCACCTTTAATCCCGTTGCGCTGCGCAAACTGCTGCGCTGTAGCGTTCGCGGACATAACAAAGCCCAATTTTCTCCCGAACAACTTTAATTCACCACCATTAACAGGACAGATTGAATCTCCGGAACCATGAACCAGTAGTGCTTTGGGCAAATTATCAGGAAGCGTGCAGATGCTTTGTTCAGGAATTGGCAATTGGGAGGAAACTGTAGCAATACCCGCCAACATCTGCGGGTTTTCCGTTGCCATCCTAAAGGCCATTGTTCCTCCGCTGGAATATCCAAACACATAGATTTTTGCTGGATTTACATGGAACTTATTTTCGTACCGGCTTATTACATCCCTGATAAATTTAACATCATTTACTTTTTTCTTTTTTGTTTCTGAAAATTCCCCTTTACGGGAATCATTCCAGTCCCCTTTATAACCATCCAGGTATGCAACAAAAAAACCATATCTATCGGCCATCTCATCGAACTCATAACCGGTCCAGGCTCTTATTTTTTCTCCATCGATTCCCGTTCCGTGCAGAACAATCAAAAGCGCAGGACTCGGGCCGGTATTCTTAGCATGATAGCTTAGATAGGTCCGGGTACTTTTTCCCGAAATTATTTCCTCCCGCTTTATTGTTGAGCTTAGTTGAGGTTCTTTTGGAGAAGGCGCGTAAGCAAAATAAAAATATAGTATAGCCAAAACTAGGCCTACTATTGCAACTGAGATAATTGTATACATCATTACATTTTTCCGTTTCATAACAGTGCAAATGTATCCTGAATAAGCTTTAAAAAGAACTAAGCTTACCCCTAGGTTACTGGTTACCTAAAGGTAAGTTGACATCATTTTCTAGTGAATTTATTGGCATTGAACAATTAGGTCTCGGAGCTTGCATATACTTTTTTTCCATAGCAATGGTATGGCAAACGGGAAATATCTTATCTAATTCTGATTATCATGCTATAGTTAAATAAAAGAACGGGCATAAATTTTGTATTCCTCATTGCTATCTTTACTGGTAACATTTTAATTTTGGTCTACAAATGATTAATAACATCGATATCAAGGAACTATCCTGTGCCGAAAAACTACAGGCCGTTAACGACTCGCTGTATGTTATTGGCGGTAAGTGGAAACTGCCAGTAATTATAGCGCTTTCACAAGGCCATACCAGATTTAATGAACTACAGCGAAAAACAGGTATTTCAGGAAAAGTTCTTTCCAATGAATTAAAAGAACTAGAACTTAATGGTTTCGTAAAGCGACAGGTAAGCACAGAAGACTTAAAAAGCAGTATTGCATACCAGCTCTCGCCCTATAGCCAAAGCCTTGAAAGTGTTATTTTTGCGATGATCGGCTGGGGTATACAACACCGTGTCCATATAAAGGAGGGAAGAAACTTTGAAACCTCTTACACAGCGTAATTTCGGGATAAGTATTTTCAGACAAAAGCCCGAAAAAATACAGTCAGCTAAATACTACTGCACAAACAGAACGCACAATTTTGGTTCCCCCCAGCTTAGAAGTTTATTTTATAAGAATAACTTTTACGATACTTCCATCAGGCATCCGGTCGCTATTTATCAAATTAAAGCCTAGATTCCTAAAGAAATTTACTTCTAAACATTTCGAATTTGGACGAATAAGCAATTTATAAACCCATAATTTGGATTAAAAGAGCTTGAAAATAGCTTTCTTTTTTAGGACTAACAGGTACATTATAGTACAAATTTAACTTAAGTTAAATTTTGTGTCCGGTTTATAGCCGATATTTGATCGTGTGCGTATCTTTTCACGTATGGTAATTTTAAGTTTGCAGTTTTTTTTGAAATTTTATGAAAACTATTGGATTGATCGGCGGAATGTCGTGGGAAAGCTCGGATCTGTACTACCAGGTAATAAACCGTAAAGTGCAGCAAATACTTGATGGAATTCACTCATGCCAATGCCTGATGTTTTCCGTAGATTTTGCCGAAATAGCCAGTTTACAACATATGGGTGAATGGGATCTTTTGGCAAAAAAAATGATCAGCGCCGCTCAGCGCCTTGAGCGCGGTGGCGCTGACTTTATGTTGCTTTGCACCAATACCATGCATAAAGTTGCCGGAGAGATCCAACAGAATGTAAACATTCCATTATTACATATAGTAGACGCAACCGCTAATGCGATCCAAAATAAGAAGCTAAAAAAACTGGGATTATTAGCTACCAGATTTTCAATGGAAGATGATTTTTTAAAAGGGCGGTTTCAAAGCAAGTATGGTATTGAAACAATTGTCCCTGAGGAGAATGAAAGGCGCGATGTACATGAAATTATTTACAGTGAGCTGATCAGGGGCATTATCTCCGAAAGCTCGAAACAGCGCTACTTGGAAATTATTGAAAATTTAATTTTAAAGGGGGCCGAAGGCATAATTGCCGGTTGTACCGAGATTGAACTTGTGATAAAACCAAGTGACCTGCAGGTTGAACTATTTGAGACAACTAAAATACACGCCGAAATGGCCGTGAGAATTGCGTTGGAATAGTAACAAGCCGTCATTAAACTTGCAGATCTTTAAAAAAAGCTTTCTCCCTCAACATTTATATTGTCGAGGCTAGTCTGGTTCGTTAGTATTCTGAAAATTTGCTACTTACATAGCCAGTGCCATAAGATTCCGATTAGCTTCCACAGGCTTAGCTAGATTACAATCCCCTTTGGATATCTAAACCAAAGAAAGATTATTTTTTAAGAATTCCTTTTTCGACACTTTCATTGAGCAGCTGTTGAGCATATGCCCAAATGGAAGAGGACCCCTCCTTGATCGCTTTTTTCTTTGCATAAACTTTTTCATATGGTACATTAAACTCTCTCCATGTCCCTCCGTTATTTGATGTATTCTGGAGCAAAGGCTCAAGCCTGTCCATAGCTTTTGCAAATTTTGCATCATCTGAGATCCCTTCTTCGAATTCTTCCCAAATGGCAATAAATTCTTCTGCCTGCTTTTTTGGCAAAAGACCAAAAATCCTTATGGCTGCTATACGTTCCTCATCCGTATTGGTATGGTTTTTCGATGTGTCGTAAATGAAGGTATCACCAGCATCAATCTCCACAAGATCATGGATCAGGACCATCTTTAACACTTTAAGGATATTAACAGGCTTATCCGAATGTTCTGCTAAAACTATTGCCATCATCGCAAGGTGCCAGCTGTGTTCAGCATCATTTTCGCACCTTTCACTGTTGAACAGTTTAGTCCGGCGTTGAATATATTTTAGCTTGTCAATCTCTTTAATAAAACTAATCTGTTTCATCAATCCCTCTGTGATCATTTGATATAAATTTAAATTAGATGCCCGTACATTTAATTCAAAGTTAAATAAACTAGCTTGAGATTACCTCACCCGCTATCGAACAGGTGTTAAATAGTTGAAGAATAGCCTTCATATTATCAAAACCACACCTATTACTTTTTTTGGACTTTCGGGCTTGCTGCTATTGAAGATGTTTCTTTTATTTTTAAAAAGATTAGTAAAAAACAAAAGTTAGCAAACAGTTAAAACTGTTACTTTACAGCATCTTATAAAAGATTGGCCTTAACTGTTACAACTATTAAGGACTACCACGTCAGTTTCTGTACATGTTTGATATCTAAGTAAAAAACTTGCATTTTACTAAATTTATAAAACTACATTAACTTTTTTTGATAGGCAATTCGTTTTCTTTGTTGTATGAAAAATATAGATGAAACAATCAGGACATATGTTAAGGCCTGGAACCAAACATATGTTAAAGAAATAAAAGCAGTATTCCAAGAGGTCTGTAATTCTCAAGTTACCTTTACCGATAGGGTAACACCAGAAATAACTGGCATAGAACAGTTGGCTCAGCTTGTGATTGAAACTCATGAAAAAGTGCCTGGCATGACATTCTCTGTGTTAACAGAGCCCGAATATTTTGATAGACTTTGTTACTATAGCTGGGAAATGAGCATTCCTGAAAAAGGTCTGTACATAGGCAGAGATTTTATAGAGTTTGATGATAAAGGGTTAATTAAACGAATAGTTGGCTTTTTGCCCAAATACTAAAAACGGATGTACCAAAAGATCCTTGCAAATTTCGCCCTACATATTAACCTAAGTACTGAAGAAGAAGCACATGTTGTTTCCCTTCTTCAGGAAACTCGTATTCGCAAGAATCAAATTGTGTTGCGCGAGGGTGAAGTATGCAAGCACATTTACTTTGTTAGCGAAGGATGCCTGCGTATGTATCACACCGACAAACAGGGAAATGAACATAATATGCTTTTTATGCCTGAAAATTGGTGGGCAGTGGACATTGCCAGTTTTTCGGGTGAAAAGCCTGCCTTCTATAATATAAGTGCTCTTGAAAATTGTCGGTTATTATATTTGAGCTACCGAGTTCTCGAAGATCTTTATATGCATAATCCAAAATTTGAAAGATTTTTCAGAATCCTTACCCAGAACGGATTTAATCTTTACCAACATCGTATTACATCATCATTATCACTGACCGCACGGGAACGCTACCTGGATTTTCGATGGAGATATCCTGGCTTAGAATTACGCATTGCTCAAAAACATATTGCGTCTTATCTTGCCATCACTCCTGTCTTTCTTAGCCGGTTACGTCAAGGGCTCTGAAATATAGGTTTCATGATACTATAAATATTACAATTAGTAACAAAACGAGTCACCGGATGCTAGAAAAATTATCATTAGCACTCTGAGCGAACCAGGAAATTACACAGAGAGCGTAAGTATATCAAAAAATAAAATGTGTGCAAATGAAGATATACAATATTTCAGACCATAAATCAAGATATACTTCAAATGGTTTTTGGTTATTCTTGTTGATAAGAAATAAGCTTGCTGCAACCTTTCCCATTCTTACTAACTCCCTTTTAGAAAAGACATTAACCGAACATCAAATGCCGCCACCTCCTAATGATGGGTGTAGCGGCATTCAAGGCATCGTGATAATTTATTTTTGTCTGTTTGTTTTAGTTGTGATCGAGCGGATAAACATTGTTTCCTCCTTTTTGTACGGCGTACCATCGGTATTGAAGATATCATGAAACCATAAATCAGGTGCTGAGGTGTAATTTTTGGTCCAGCTGTCCCAAGGGTAAATAGTCTGGGACTTTCCATTGACAAAACCCCAGTTCATCATACCAACATGATATTTTTTAGCTACCGGTAAAAAAGCCTGAAAGGTACTACCATTTGGACGGGCCATATATTCAGTGCAGATTATCGGCCTGCTATAGCGTTGAAGATATACAATCCGTTTTTCGAATTCCGCAGCTGAGTCATAGTTGTGAAAGGAGATAATATCTGATTGATCAAGCTGTAGTTTCTCAATTGGTTTCAAAGTTCCATCTGACGACCAGTTCCCTACCCAGATACCTGAGGTTACAGGTTGGACAGGGTGAGCAGAACGTACCCATGAGAAAGATTTTTTAAGCAAGGGAATAATAAGATCAACTTTATTTACGATCTCAACCTTTTCATACGACGGTCCAGTCATGTTATCGGGTTCGTTCCAAACGTCCCACCCCAATATCCTGTCATCATTTCTAAACTTAGAAACTACTGTCTGGACGTAGTTCTGCAGACGGCCATATTGCGTCGAATCTTTTAATGCATTTTGTCCAGGACTCTGAACCCAACCCGAATTGTGTGTGTAAGGCTTTGGGGCATGCTGCTTTCCTGATTTGGGAAATGGGTCCCAACAGGAATCAAAGAAAACAATTAACGGCCTGATATGTCGCTTTTTTGCAATTGAGAGGAAGGTATCCAGACGTTGCATAAATCCAGCCGAATCTTCCTGAAATGCCAAATCATGAAGGAACACACGCATGGTATTCATTCCAAGTGATTGCGCCAAGCCTAATTCTTTGTCGATTAAAATAGGATCAAAAGTATCCGCCTGCCACATTTCCAGTTGATTGATAGCATTGCTTGGTATAAAGTTAGCTCCTACCAGCCAAGGCTGATTTTTATACCAGTTATTAGCTTTTTCTTTTGACCATATCCCATCTTTTTCAAAAGATGCTGCAGATACCTGTTGCGCTTGGGCCTTTTGGGAAACTTCTCCGGCGAAAAGAACCAGAAATGCTATAAATAACCGTAAATGAGACTTCGTCAATCTGTAATTTCGGAATGAATTAGAAGAGGCGCTCCGCCTTCCTAGAAAGCTTAATTTTTTGTTCATAGAAAAATGTTGATAGTTATTAATTTTAGAGGAATTGCTGTACCCCTTTTCATTTTTGTTGATAATATTTCTGTCCCGAAACGGTCCCCTAAAATTCTGCAGGCATAAATCTTCGAAAAAAAGTTAATCAAAAAGCTGTGTACAGGTCGAGGAATCCCCAAATCATTTGGTTTAAATGCGGCGCCTAAATAGATCATTAATGGTCCATTTTTTTCATTGATTTCATCTTATTGACCTCTTCAATGAGCAGTGCCAGGCCAGGCTCCACCATTGTCCCGTGGTTAAATCCCTGCAGTTCCAGAAGGCGGCACTGCTTGTGCCCGGACAACTTGAACATACGCTGTAAATAAGCATTTTCTTCATATCGGCCTAATAATTCGATTTCCCTGTCACCCGTAATCAAGAGCATTTTAGGTGCGTCTGGCCTAACAAAAAAAAGTGGCGCATATTTATCAATTGTCGGTTGGAGATTACTTATTCCATTTTCAGATCTGACGGTAAAATGTGTAATTGCCTGGGGACTTAAGGGCACAAGTTCCGCTATGCGGTCTGGCTCTATGCCATATTTCCCTAGATAGGATTTATCTAGTGTGATCATCAGCCCAAGGTAAGCGCCGGCAGAATGTCCACTGAGAATAATCTGATCAGGATTTCCACCATATCTTTTAATATTCTTGAATACCCAGGCTACCGCTGCCGCGGCATCTTCGATATAGGCAGGAGCAGTCACTTTTGGCGACAACCGGTAATCTACGGAAACTACAGCAAAGCCCTTTTCCAGTAATGCTTTGGGTATATCCTTTTTACCTCCAGTAAGGGAGCCTCCATGAAACCAGATAACCAAAGGAAAGTTATTAAATGTACTTGGGTAATAAATATCAAGTCTGCATTTTTCGTTTCGGTAACTGTCGGCAGTATTTGTATTTTCATAATACGGAATGTCTGACGCCATAGTGTATGCTATTTGCGCGTCAGCCTGAATGAGGGCAAGTGAAAATAAAAAATACAGTAATATTTTTTTCATCGATTTTATTTAATTGTGTTAACCAGCTAACGGCAATAATTATACGTAGAAATTACTGCTGGGCAATGTTATAATAACAAAAAGCGTTTGTATTGGCTATTTGTCACCAACAAGATCGGCCGGAATCCCTTACCAGGATCCTGACCGATCAGTTAATATTTAATCTATTACCGATTCAAATGTCGGTTTATCAAAACCCACCGCTACCACCCAGGGTTCTGCGTCAATTTCGTATTGACAGCAATCTGATTTGCTGGCATTGGCAGCAAAAGATATTTAGCATTAAACGGTATGATGTTCGTCGCCTCGGTCACTCCTCCACCCTGCCAGATACCAGCAGAGTTCTTTGGAAGCCCCGGTACAAGGGACGGTAAAAATGTCCCGAACTGGTATTCATACATGGTGCGTTTATTGTCTGTATATCTCATTCTGATAAGGTCAAAAAACCGGTTAAATTCCCCAACGAATTCAAGCCCACGCTCATCAAAAATCTTCATCCTGAAATCTTCCTTCGAAACTCCGTTAGTCACGTTTGCAGGCGCTGTCCTTGCAACCCCGTTAGCAAGTCTCGCACGGGCCCTAACCGCATTGAATGCGGTTAACGCTTCGGCCGATGGGCCGTTAAGCTCATTTTCAGCTTCTGCTTTGATCAGGTAAACCTCAGAATATCGAAGCAGATAAAAGTCATTTTCATGTCCATTGGTAGAGAGTCCGGCACCATCAACATATTTGAATAAATAGGATGATGTTTCCCGTGTATCTGCAGCGACAAAAGCTAAAGGATAAGAAACATGACGCTTATTCGTTGCATCATTCCATTTTGAGAGAAAAGTTCTTTCCACACGGTAGTCATTAACAAAATCGCCTTTGGTATAGCGTTCAAAAAACCAGGGCTGAATCCTCATGAACCCGTTACCCGCTTTTGTATTGGTACCTGTTGAATTGGGATATGTTGTAGGTAAAAATGTGCCAGGCAGATAAGTACCCTCGCCGAAAAGCGATATGTCTGAGCCATCACGTGTATGAGGAATGGCAAACATCACCTCTGCATAATTTGCTTTTTCTTTGTTGACATCGAAAAGGGCGCCATAGTCGCTTATCAACGAATATTGTCCAGAGTTGATTATGGCATCTGCAGCGATCTTGGCTTTCTCATAAAACGATCTCGACTCCTGGGAGCGGTTATGGAGATCAAGATAATTTGCATAGGTCAGATAAGCTTTGGCCAGATAACCCTGCGCTGCACCTTTTGTTGCCCGGTAAAATTCCGTTGCAGGCTGGTCTGTGCGGGTAGGTAAACTGTTTACCGCTTCCTGAAGATCAGAAAATATCTGACTGTAAACCTGATCGACAGTATTTCTGGGTTGATAAAAGTCTGAGCCCGCGTTAACAGAAGCAATCGTCAAAGGAACCCCGCCATACAACTGAACGAGATTGAAATATGAAAATGCCCTTATGAAAAGCGCGTCCCCTTTTGTTCTGGCTTTAAAAACAGGATCCAAGGTGATTTTTTCCACCGCATCAATGACACCGTTTGCGTCTCTGATAGTAAGATAAAAATTGACATAAATGGTATTAACAAATGGCGTTCCCGAATTGATCGTCAACTTCCTGCCCCAGATGCCCTGTTCAAAGGTCACGGTGGAGGAAATGTCATCTGCATAGGGGTGAAGAGACCATAAAATATCCCGTCCAAATCCCGGGGGGGTGTTCAAATGACTGTAAACACCTGTCATCAGGTTGGTAATATCGGACGGCCTTTTAATAGCATTGTCGGGTGTTGCCTGATCGTAAATTGTTTCATCTACTTTGCAGGAAGCAAAGGCAGAAATCAACAATATATATATAAGATTAATCTTTTTCATAACCTAAAATTTTAAATTTATACCTGCTGTAAAAGTTCTGTATTGAGGATAGGATCCGTTGTCAACACCTTGGGTTAGGCCAGCGCCATAATCTGCGTTAACTTCGGGATCATAACCTGAATAGTCAGTTATGGTAAATAAGTTTGTACCGGTCAGGAATATTTTGATATCCTTAACCCATTTTAAGTGTTTCACCGGAACATTGTAGCCGATATTTATATTCTTCACCCTGAAATAGCTACCGTCTTCAATAATAAAGTCTGAAAAACGGGAACTGAAATAGCCACCTCCTGATTTCGCTCTCGGATAATAATTACTTGTTCCCGGTCCGGTCCATCGTCCGTCAAATGCTGCCTGGCTCACATTGGTGGTAGCTCCTGTCAGCGCATCCAAACGGAAACGGTTAAGATTGATCAGATCATTACCAACACTGCCCTGCACAAAAATTGATAGGGTAAATCTTTTATAGGTAAAACTATTGGTCAGACCATATATATAGTCAGGATTTGGATTTCCGATGATCTGACGGTCATCGGCAGTAATTGCATTATCACCATTGATGTCCACATATTTAAAATCCCCAGGTTTGGCAACTGATGCTTCAGGCCCTGCCGCTACCTCCGCTGCATCCTGGTAAATGCCGTCTATACGGTATCCATAAAACGAGCCGACAGGTTTGTTCAACTGGGCAACATGGATCGGTTGGTTGAGAAGACTTCCCGCACTAAGATAATTAGGGCCAAAAATTTTACCGTCATCTCCCAATGGACCAAGGCTAACGAGTTTATTACGGTTAAAGGATATGTTTCCCGTTACGTTCCATTTTAATTTCGATTTCAGAATCTGCGCGGTCAGATCAAACTCAAGACCTCTGTTTTCAACGCTCCCTGCATTGGAAAGGTAATTTGTAAAGCCTGTATTTGCCGGAATTGGCAGATTAATCAGCAGATCATCTGTACGTTTATGATAGGCGTTTATCTCGAGCTGGAACCTGTCTTTTAAAAACGCGATATCAGCTCCTATGTTAAACTGTTTTGTTGTCTCCCAGCCCAATACCGGGTTTGCGATATTGTTCTGAACATATCCTTTTACGATCTGGCCATTAATAACATATGCATCAACGCCCAGAGTAGTCTGTGTAGCACCAACAGCAATATTTTGATTACCCGAAACCCCATAACTGGCCCTCAGTTTAAGCGCACTGATGAAGGTAATATTTTTGAAGAACTCTTCCTTGTTCACCTTCCAGGCGAGGGCAGCTGAAGGGAAAAAACTCCATTTATGCCCAGAAGCCAACTTTGTAGAACCATCGGCCCTTCCGGTAAGGGTTAATAGGTACTTATCATCGTAAGCATAGTTAATACGTCCAAGAAAGGAAGCTAATGCCCATTGCTGATGCGTAGTTGTGGTTGTACCTGGTGATTTTGCGCTTTGAAAGCTTTCATAGGTCAGGTTATCATTGGGGAAACCTGAGGCAGATGTCCCGAGTCCTTTTTGGTCCCACTTCTGATAGGTGTAGCCCGCTACTGCACTGATCGAATTTTTTTTGATTACTTTCTGATAATTCAGGGTCAGCTCACTAAGATAATTGAATCTTGTATTTTGTCCACGGAAAGCATAGCCACCTAATTGATCCCCAATATAGGTTCCCCGTGGGCTATAGGTCTGGCGCAGCGTATTTGTTGTGTATGCTCCGAAATTTGTTCTGAAGATCAGATCCTTTGTTAATTTCAGATCAGCGGTAAAGTTTCCTGAAACCAGATCATTGGCTGTAATATCCTTCTGGAGTCTAAGGACGGTAATGGGATTATCTGCTACTGCCTGATCAATCTCCCCTGCTTCGTCTACTGCGTTGACCAACGGGCGGACCAAAAGTGCGCTACTGATCACGTTTCCCGACTGCAGACCTGACTGGGCAGAATTTAAACCCAATTTAGCTGTCGATTTGGTGGCAGTAATGTTAAACTTAACAGTCAGCGCTTTATTTACCGTGCGGTCATAGTTTAAACGGATATTGCCCCTGGTCAGTGCTGAATTGTAAACCGGGCCATTGATATCTGTGTAATCGCCAGCAAGAAAATATTTGTTTTTATCATCTCCGCCTGAAACAGAAAGCTGATAGTTATTAGTAATCCCAGTATGAAAGATCTGATCCTGCCAGTTATTGTCAATGCCCTGTAAACGGGCGATTGCTGGAGCTTTATATATTGAATCCAGACCATCATTTTTTGCCCCCTCATTGGCAAATGTGATAAAATCATTTGTACCCAGTACGCCGAGTTTTTTCCTTACGGTCGATGCATCTGTACGGTAACCGAAACTGATCTGCTCTGCATTTTTTTTGCCCCGTTTTGTCGTTATGATAACAACACCGTTTGCACCGCGGGATCCATAAATTGCAGTAGACGAAGCATCCTTGAGGATTTCAATAGATTCAACATCATTTGGACTTAATGTTGCCAAAGGATTTTGTCCAGGCTGATTGGCAACTTCACCATTGGCCCCTAGCGACACATTACCACTGCCCAGATCGATCGGATAGCCATCCAAAATGATCAATGGTTGATTTGATCCCAGCGAGTTTCCGCCCCGTACAACAAAGCTCAGTCCCGCGCCAGGACTTCCCGAACTTTGAACAATCTGCACCCCGGATACTTTACCCTGGATAGCCTGATCAATTGAAGTCACAGGATATTCCTCAAGATCCTTAACCTGTAATTTAGAGACCGACCCTGTCAGATCGCTTTTACGGACTGTACCATACCCCACGACAACTACATCATTTAGGGCAGAACTGGCATCTTTAAGCTGTACATTGATAGTCTTCCGTTTATTGATGGGTAAACTCTGCCCCTCAAGGCCCAGGTATGAAAAAATCAAAGTACCATTCTCTGGGGCATTTATCGTAAATCTACCCTCACTGTTTGAGGAAGTCGCAACATTTGTTCCCTTTAGCTTAATCACAGCGCCCGCTATCGGTTCATTTTTATCATCGGTCACCACCCCGGTTATTGCTGTCGTTTGGGCATATGACTGCAACTGGCTCATAAAAAAGAGAAATAACAATAAAGTTTGTACCCCTCTTTTAAATACTATGTTGTAAAAGAGGCTATTCAAAGGGAGCCCCCCCTGCTTGATATCGAGTATTTTTCTTCTCATAAAAATTAATTATTCTATTGTTTGTTTATTTGGTTAATCAGGGGCCGGCAAAAATTCAGCAGTTGCATGTGCCAACAGAGAACTGTACTATCTGCTATTACATGCTACACTTATATTTCTATAATCATTTGCCGGCCCATAATTATCAATATTGGATATAGGTATTACCTAATGTATTACCTGAATAAATATTACCGGTAATTCCGGTGTTAGTATTGGCGTAATCGGTGAAGCGCTGTAAAATCCCGTAACCTGCATTATTGATAAGCGTATTGTTGGCAACACTAGTTCCATCACATCCGCCAATATTGTTCTGGAAGGTGATCCCACTCCTGTAAAAAGTATTTGAAACAGTATTGTTATGGACCCTGTTCCCATTCGAATCATCAATGCCTATGCCCCCTACTCCACGGTTGAACTTATTGTTTTTATCGATGGTATTATTGTAGACATAGTTGTTATGGCTCTGTATATCGACTGTAAGGCCTTCGGCACCATTTTCGTAAATTCTGTTATCACGGATGACTCCATCAGAATGCCCATGCTGGGATACGCCAACCATATAATTATAATAGACTGAACAGCCGATAACTGTATTCAAGGCACATACGGGTGTCCCCTTATCATGGATAAGTATGCCTGCACCTTTTGCTGTTGCATTACCACAATTATGTATCTTACTATTGGATATTGTATTGCGCAGACCATAGATGATGATACCGCCCTCTGGCAGGTTTCCTCCGTCTATTTCAACCAGATCGACAGTATTATAGTTGCCTGATATGGTAATCGCAGCATGGGGAACAGTATTGGGTGCTTTTCTGATCACGGCACCAGCCTGGCCTCTAATGATAATATTGTTCTTTCCTACAGGAAGGTTAACTGTATTGGTTACAAAGTGGCTTCCTGTTTCCAATAAGATGATATCCCCGGCAACCGCCCCATTAATAAGTGCTTGAAAATCTGCACTGTTACTATTGGCTGGGAGTGTATAAGTGATTGCGTTTACCGCGGATACCAATGAGAGATCCTTGTTTTGATTCCTGGAAAAGGTATTATCTGCTGTTACCGATTGATCAGTTTTTTTACAGGAGAAAGTAAAAGTTAGCGGCAGCATCGCCGTTAACAGAATAAGCGCCCTTAACGGCTTTTTTTTGCTTTTTGTCATGATAATTAGGTTATTTGGTTAGTATTAAAAATTGCTCTACAATGCTTTTGTTTAATTTTTATTGAATGCAGCCTACAGTTCTGTGCCATAGCGAAAACCTCATAAGCTTGTTTCTCCTGTGTTTTTATCTGCGGACTATTGCCCGAAACTTAAATACAGGGAAACAGTCCATAAAAGGCAAAAGCCATTTTTTTATTTAACAATTCCATAAAAGAGTTCTATGATTCAAAAGGATCGGCAGTTATTCTATTCGGTTTGAGGTACTAAAGTAATTGACTTATCCGAGCTATAACCGTCTGGATGGTAGGTTGAAACAATATCTAGAAATATTGGGACAATATTAAGAATTGCGAAAAAAATTGGGACTTCAAGTACCTGTTAATATCCAGTGGTCACTCCCCGCTATTCTTTTGTTTTGTGTACTGGGAAGGTGTCATTCCGAAATATTTTAAAAAATTCTGTCCGAAGTGTGTCTGCGAACAGAACCCCACTTTTTCAGCTATTTCGTAAATTTTTAAGTTTCCCTGTTCCAGAAATTCCGCAGCCTTTTTCAATCTGATGGTATTGATCAGTTCATTGGGCGTGATTGCCGAGAGGTTGTTAATCCTTCGGTAAAGTGAAGAACGGCTCATATTCAATAGTTCAGCGAGAAGATCAACATCCAAGTCAAGATTGTTAAGGTTCCCTGATATGGTAAGATTGATTTTGTATAAAAACTTTTCATCCTCGGCACTAAGCAGCCCAGGGGCCTGCCCCAAAGGAGGGGTTTCAAAATGAAGCTTGATTTTACTACGGTTAGACAATAGATTTGCAATCTGCACATGCAGGTGCTCTGGGGAAAAGGGCTTTTCTATGTAAGCATCCGCACCGAGCTCCAGGCCGGTTATTTTAGCTTTTAGTGTGTTTTTGGCGGTTAGTAAAACTATTGGGATGTGGTTGAAGTTGACATCAGACTTGATCAGCCGGCAAAACCCGAAGCCATCCATTTCAGGCATCATTACATCGCTTATGATCAGCTCGATTTCATTATGCTTTACAATACCCAATGCTTCCCTCCCATTTGTAGAGGTGTAAATATTATAATCTGCTTTTAAGTCATTTTGAAGAAACATTAGCATGTCCTCATTGTCATCAATTAAAAGTATCGTCGGTTTATTCATGATTTGTTTGGTTAACGTCAAATTCAATCTCCTGATGAATTGGTAATACGAGTTCAAAAGTATTCATCTGATCTTTAGACGGCAGTAATGATAAGGTGCCCCTGTGGAGTACAGCAAGCGACCGTGATAATGGAAGTCCCAGACCTGTTCCGACAGATTTCTGCGCAGAATGCAGCCTATAAAATGCCTCAAATATTTCTTCAGCCTTATCTTGCGGAATTAACTGTCCATCATTTTTCACCAGAATACTAAATATTCCGATGTTATCCCCAGGGGAAATCACATGGATAGAAACGCCACTTGCCGCATATTTTATTGCATTGTCTATCAGATTACTGATAATCTTTGCGAAGGTTTCTCTATCAATATAAGCTTCAAAACTCTGAGTTGAAGAAAACAGATGGTAGTCGATACATCGCTGGTCAGCTATATCCCTGAAGCGTACAAATATGCTTCCTAGCAATTCATTGATGTCAGTACGCACGAAATTTAAGTCATAACCGTTAACCTCCGTCTTACGGAAATCCAGCAATTGATTAGTAAGTTCCAAAAGACGGTTGGCATTTTTTTCCATGATAGTCAGATTGAACTGGATGGCAGGGACATTCTTTGCCTCTTTGATCACCCTTTCCATAGGGGCCATAATGAGACTGAGCGGTGTGCGTATCTCATGGGCAACATTGGTGAAGAACGAGATTTTAGATTCATAAACCTCCTTCTCCTGCCGGGATCTTAAAATTTCAATCTTTCGCTTATGACGGTTATCAACCTTCCTCTTATAATTCTTAAAGATCAGATAGATCAGCACGCCCCCGATTATGATATACAGAATATAGGCCCATCTGCCTGCCCAAAAAGGTGGGGAGATAATTATGGTAAGAGACTTTGATTCAGGACTCCATGCCCCTGTATAATTAGCAGATTTAAAACTGAACCGGTAACTTCCCGGTGCTACCCTGGTAAAATACACTCGCCTGTTATTTTTAAGTAAGGTCCAGCGGTTATCCAGTCCCTCCAGTCTGTAACGATATCGTGTAGTTTGCGGGGAGGTATAGCTCAAAGAGGCGAAATCGATGCTAAAGGAAGATTGCCAATAATCCAATCTAACTGTATCGGTCAGCAAAATAGATTTCTTAAGGGGCGAACCGGGTGTATTGAGCGTTATTTCTTTATTATCAATCTGGATTCCCGTAATATAGTTGGGGGAAGTATACTTTTCACTGTTCACAAAAGGAAAAAAACGGATCAGACCTTTGACGCTTCCGAAATATAGCCGTCCCGAGCCGTCTTTGCAAAAGGAACGGTAATTAAACTGGTCGCTTAATAGTCCGTTAGCTGTTGTAAACACATCAAGGTTACCCGAATATGGATTTAGGCAAACCAGACCTTTTGAGGTACTGATCCACAGCCGATGATATTTATCAGGTAATATCGCATAAATCACGTCACTTGGTAAACCTGTCTGTACACTATATTTCTTTAACTCCTGCCTGTCCTTTTCCAGCCTATATAAGCCCCTTTCTGTGCCAATCCATATCCTGTGGGCCCCATCTTCGTAGACTGCGTTAATCCGTTCATCAGAGAGAACATGCTTGTGGAGCTTCTTATCCCAGATCCTGTCAGAAGTTTTCGTAGCTTTATTATAAACATAAATTCCATTGTTATAAGTTCCGGCCCATATGTTATGCGCACTATCTTCATAAATCTCCGTATAAAACAAATCGGGAAATGCGGAAAACCGCTGGAAGCGATGTTTTAAAAAATCATATGTATACACTCCCCTGCCCGTTGCCAGCCAGATACCGCCATTCTCCGCCCTAAAAATCTGATAAATAAAATTGCTTTTTAGCCCAGATAATCCATCACCCATATCGAAATGTTTGACAACACGTTCCTTTGATATGCTAAAGATATCCAGTCCATTTTCAAAAGTCCCTATCCATATGGTATCTCCCGTGACCAATAGACCGTGAATGTTATTGGTAGAGATCGCTCCAGCTTTACTCGATGTTTGATAACTGGTAAACCCACCTTTTGGATTCAGCTTATTCAGACCACCATCTTCGGTGCCGATCCAAATATTTCCTTTGCTGTCCTGTTGCATTTCACGGACCGCATTTCCACTTATCGCGTTTTCCCCAATCTTGGGGAAATATTTTTCGAATGTCGCATTCTGTGTAGCATACCTATTTACCCCTCCGAAATACGTCCCGACCCACATCCCACCTTCCTTATCCCTGCACAGCGTGTAGACTGCGTTATCAGAGAGTGAAAATGGATTGTTGTACTGTTTCCTAAGGTGAACATAGCTATTGGTATTCATCTGATAAATAAAAATGCCTGACTCTGTTCCTATCCAAAATTCGTCCCTTTCCATATGGATAATATCACGGGCAAATACCGGGGTATAATTCTCATTTACCATCGGAAGCTCCCGGTAAGAATGCGTACCTGTATCAAAGAGCTTTACCCCTTGCTTTAGGGTGCTGATAAAAAGACGGCCGTTCCCGGCGTCAAAGATACGCTCGATAAATCTGGAGCTCCCTGATATTGAACTACCAAAAACTGAGCTTTTTCCCTTATGGCTGTTTATAAGGTCATAGTCAATGATATCACCGAGAGCGCTTGCAATCCACACCTTCTTCCCCACAATACATATAGAAGTTGCCTGAAAATACCGCGAAGGAGGGTATACAGTACAATGTTTAGTCAGACTGTTATATCTATATAAAGTCATTCCCGCTATAAACCATAGATTATTATCCTGATCAGATTTAATTTCCCTGATTTCTTCGGTCGGTGCTGCCTCAAACCTGTTAAAGGTTTCCTTTACCGGATCAAACCTATAAAGCCCACGATCTGTGCCGACCCATAGCTGACCGGCGATATCTTCATGCAGGGAATGTATAAAATTACCGCCTAAGCTATGCTTATCATCCGGACTGTTCCGGAATATTTTAAACTGGTATCCATTGAACCGGTTGAGTCCATCTTTGGTTCCAAGCCATAAAAACCCCCTTTTATCCTGCAAGCTACATATCACTGAATTGTTCGATAAGCCATTTTCAACTTGAAAATTTTTGAAATAAAAAGGTTGGGCAACGGAACAGTCTGTTACCATGAGAAACAAAAAAATTGTCAGATAGAATTTCATCAAAATATTGACATTGAAAAAGAATTTATAAATCTGAAGCTATTTGTAGTCAGCAAGAAAAAGCAGCGGCCGTGTATCTTACAGATAGCATCCAGGGCTTGTCTGTATTTTTGTGCAAGTTATCAAACTGATCTTTATAGAAAATTAACTTAAGTGAAAAAATAGAATTTTAATGCTGGCCAGATTTGCATCAAATAATTTTAGTTGATATGAAAACAATATTTAAAAAAAACATGGCCAGGCCGCTTCTTTATTCATTTGTAGTAGGCATTATGTGTCTTTTAGCTTTTACCGGTTGTAAGAAAGATGGTGACACCACCTCACCTGAGCCTAAAACCTTTGTGTTTGTCCATGGTGCTTTTCAAGCTCCTTATGCCTGGCAGTTCGTAAAAGCGCGCTTAGAAGCATCTGGAAACAAAGTAGTTGTTGTAGAACTACCGGGTCATGGCCAGGACCAGACTCCACCTGCGTCCATCAGTATTAACACCTACCGTGATAAAGTAATTTCAACCATAAAGGCAATTAACGGACCTGTCGTGTTGGTTGGCCATAGCCTTGGTGGAGCGATCATTACCGCGGTCGCCGATGAAATTCCCAGCCACATCGAAAAGCTGGTTTACCTTGCTGGGTTTGTTCCCGCCGACAAACAATCCATCTTCGATCTGACCTCAATGGATCCAAATTCACAATTCGGCCCTGCCCTTACCATTTCTGCCGACGGGGTATTGGCCAGCATACCTAATGACAAAATCATGGGTGTCTTTGCCCAAGATGGCAATGAGCAGGTTAAAAAATTATTGATTGAGAACAACCGCCCTGAGCCGATCGCTCCACAGGCAGATAAGGTATTCCTAAAGAATCCCGACTTCGCCCTAATCCCTAAATATTACATCTATACCAAACAGGACCACGCGATAACAATTGACCTGCAAAAGAAAATGGTAGCTACAGCAGGAATCAAAAATGTATTTACTATTGACTCCGGTCATTGCCCAATGCTTACCAAACCTGATGAAGTGACCGCATATCTTATGCAGATTATCAATTAAGGGAGCCCCTGATCTAATTGCTGCAATTCACTGACGGTATACTTGGATGAATATTATCAAACCATTGTAACCGTCAGTGTTAAGCATACACTTAAACTGTGCTATATCTGTAGCATAGATATTACTAAATACAATGCATATGAACAATAAAAATAAGAATGTTGAAGAACGATTTAGGAAAATTGAAGACCGACTGGAAATTTACAGACTGATCTGTAGCTAAAGTATCTAATCTCCCAGCAGAACAAATAAGCTTTCGAAATTGATCAACGGTCTTATTAAATTATCTGTGGTCTCCTATAAAGTAATCCTTAAATAGCTGTCCAACATTTCTGTCAGACAGCTATTTCACGTAAATAAATTAGAGCTATCTTTTTAGTCGGAAAGGAACGGCAAGTAAGATTTCATATGATTCCCCCATTTCACTACCCTGCTGAGAAGATTGCGTACCATAAAGAAAAACGAAACGGGTCCTATCCCTTAAATTCAGGCCCAGACCAAACGTTAAAGATTTATTGGTATGGTAAAGGGCAGTCAGGTTCAGTAATCTTAGATATTCAGCGTTAAAGCCTATATCATAATAACTACCATATCCATTAACCTGTCTGATCCCCACCAGGGAACGAAAATTAACACTGTCCAGTAGATTTATCTTATACGATACGCTAGCTGTCAACCCTGGATCATTAACTGTATTGGTACGGTTCGACAGTTGATTGTTCAAATCATGCCATGACAATTGCGCTTCAAACTTTCTGTTTGTAAATATCGCTCCGGTTACCGCCTTCCACGACAATCCGTGGCGGTTATTATAATTGTTAAATGCAGGATCGGAACTGCTATTAGGAGAATTGATATCGGAGCGGCTAAACTTATCATTTATGAGGCCTGCACCAAGACCAAAGCGGATAGCGCTGGTTTCGTTAAATCTCACTTTATAGCTATATGCGGCCAGCACAGTTGTACGGTTTATCAGGCCTGCTTTATCGTTAAGAAAGGAGATTCCAATACCGCTTTTTTCCGACAAAGGGGTATTGATCACAGCTGAGATAACTTTAGGGGATCCTTCTACCTTATTCCATTGTGATGCGTAAGTTAAAACCCCTGATCCGGTTGCTTTTGCACCTACATAAGCAGGGTTTATCAATGCATTATTTTCGAAAAACTGGGTTTTATGGGGCGCTACCTGCGCTATCGATTCTTTGCCTAAAGTGATCGTCAAAAGCAATATGATAACTTTCAGCCTATTATTTTTGATTATATTCATGATTATCTTACAATAGTTATAAATCCTTTTTTTGCTGGTAATTCTCCATTCTCGAATACTATAGAATAATAGTAGGTGCCCTCCCTCACGTAATTCCCGTTCCACATACCATTCCATTCATTTTTATAGTTTTTCACTGAATAAACCACTTTTCCTGCCCTATCGGTTATAGTTAAGTGGTGCGAGGGATAGGATTCTATATCTGATATAATCCAGTTATCATTTATACCATCTCCATTGGGACTGAACGCGTTAGTGATACCATTTGTCGTTTCGGTAATCTTCGCAGGTTGTTTTATGATAAACGGAAACGTAGCTAAAGCGCCATCTGCATCTCTCGCTGTAGCAATGTACTGCTTCGCTTCCAGCTTGGTGAAGGAGGTCGAATTCTGGAAATCCCCATTATTTAGCTTGTATTGATATGGTGGTGTACCTCCGCTTGCCAATAGGTTAGCGGATCCATCTATAGCCCCGAATTTGGTAGCGTCGGTCTGCGAGACCATTTTTACAGAAACTTCCTGTACGACCGTGATCACGAAAGCAAATGTGGTGCTACCAGCCTCGTTTGTCGCTGTAGCCTGGTAAAAAGCCTTTGAACTTGCAGCAGCTGGAATACCGCTGATCACCCCTGTAACGGGATTTAATGTTAACCCTGTTGGAAGAATTGGGGTTATCGTATAGGCACTTATCCCACCTGTAACTGTAGGGGCTAGCGGGGTAATATTTGAATTAATTAAATACGTGTTTGGTGTTTTATAGCTCAGGCCGCTAGGCGGGATTACACTAGATATCTCGCTGATCGTATTGGTGCTCTGCGCCAGGTTAATCAAGGAATCAGTCACACTGACCAGTTTTCCATCCAAAGGAGCATATAACTCAAGACTCGATTTTAGCAGTGAATCTTTAGCTAGGTACTTAACCTCGTCCAACGTCATCCCCGACCGATAGAACAGCCAGTTTTTAAAAGCGAGGTTTTTCGGGATATCTGCACCGCCAATTTTAACCCCTTTGGTTAGTAGTTTTTCATTTAAAGATCCCTGTAAAGTGCTGTCTGCATAAATCATGGTCTGACCTTTCGCATAATAATGTGTGACGGTTAACTTGTGCCATTTGTCGTCGTTTACTTTACTTGTACCGGTTACGGCACCTGTTACAGCTGAGGTATAAACTAAAAAGCCATTATTATTTATCGAGATTGTCCCAGTCCCCGATGTGTTTTCAACCTGTAGTAGCGTTCCGGGCTCATTGGCTTTAAAACTTACTGTTGTTGTAAAAGGATGAACAATATTTTCCGGGGTAAAGACAATAGCTTTACTTTTCGAACTGTTTTTAGGTAAGCTGATCTGTGAGCCTGTCACCCTTTTAGGAATCGGTTTATTGCTGTCTAATGCATCGAACAATGAAGGGACAATGGCATAGGCCAGTTCTGCGTGCCCCGCATCATTTGGATGAAGAGTATCGCTCCAGAATCCATTTACCCAACGCCCTGAAAGATCGTCCACAGCACCTAAAAGATTTACACTGGGAAGGTTCCACATATGGATTAACAGGTTCATCCTTTTGACGAATTTATAGTCTGTTTCATTATAATCCCCACGTGTGTAACTATTGGTTATTACTGGAATATATCCATCGGACCTAGCTTTGTCGATCAGGATTTTTATATTACTTTGAAACTGGTCAAATGCTGGCTGTCCTTGTTCATGGATTCCCTCATTTCCCAAAGCCAGCGCGAAGATCACATACTTTCCTTTCTGCGACAACAGATCGGCATCATACCTATTCAGAACTTTTACTGTATTGTCTCCAGGCACGCTGATATTTACCGGCAGCCATGCCTTGCCACCTTTAGATTCCCTACTTTTTAGTATATCCGTATAAATACTGGTATATCCCTTATTGTTTGTTGCTCCTTGCCCCCATGGAACAGAAGACCCTAGATAGGCGACACTTAAAGGATTATATACCTCAAGAGACAGATCATCAAAATAAAGATTACCGGCTCCCTTCTCTGGATTGTTCCAGACTACCGAAGCCTTGATAAATTTGGTATTTTTAGCTACAGTCAATCCGGAAGTCAGTTTTATCCACTGGCCTTTTGAAGATGAGCTGGTAATGGCGGTTGATCTTGCAGTGGTTAACAGATTGTTATTAACATCATAACAGGAGATTAAAAGATAGCCTTCCTGATTTTTTGTTAGTGTTGAAGCCAAGGGCTGAAAAAAGTATCCGCTCAGTTTATAAGCGCTCACAGTTTCCGCCGCGGTGATAGTCTGACTGATATTGGATGAAGCCCCTCCCATTAAGAGAGAGAAACTTCCCTCATGTTTTATTTCTCTGCCGACAGTAGTAACTGACCCGGCATCCGGTGCAGTTTTGGTCCAATAGGTTAAATCACCCAACTCGAATCCCTGATTATCCAGGCTATATTTCTCATCACCTGTTTTATCCGCCGCGATTATTTTTACCGCGTTTAGATGGGCAAATGCTCCGGTTATTTTCTTGACATCAAGCGTAATTGTTCCGTTTAAATCAGGATAAACAGCATCTGACAAAACAATCTTATTGTTATTGCCATTGAAGCCGTTTGCACCGATACCGGCCCCTGAAGTAGTTAACTCTTTGGTACTGATATTTGCTCCCGTCAGTTTATATTCGCTAATTCTGGTTTCAGTAGATTCCCGGGATCCAAATAAATAAAAGACGTACTTTTTATCTTTACTTAAACCCGTGAAACTAATAGTACCAGTTCCATCAGTATAAAAGTAATCCTGGGTAGCGGTATTGATCGCAAAATCGCTTAGCAGTTCTGCTTTTGGCGAAAGTAGTCCCCCATTTAGGATACCGTTTATCTGGAAGCTTTTGTTGACTGTTGCTAAAACGCCGGTAACCTTACCCGATGCATCAAGCAGTGATACCATTTCGCCAGTATTTCCAATGGATAAATTGTTCCAAGCGTTACCATTCAAATCCGGACTTGCGGTAATATTACCATTGGTTAAATCTTTTGGCCCAAGGTCGAGATAAAGTTTAGACCAGTCCTTTGGCTTTTCATCACCTTCAAACACATCTATTTTCATTGCATTGATATACGCGAACGAACCGGCCGTACTGCTCAGTTCAAAACTGATTGCACCATTGGCGTCAGCATATAAAAAATCGGACTTAACAACTTTATCGTTGTTTCCGTTGAATCCTCCACTTCCAATTCCTGCACCTGTTGTCTGAAGGGTAACGGTACTGGAATTCGTCCCTGTAAATTTGTATTGGCTGATGCGTACATCAGTAGCTTCCCTACAGGCAAACATGGTGAAAACGTATTTCTTTTTCGGGTCAAGGCCAGTGAGTTTAAAGGACCCCGTGGATCCGGTCACATAGAAATAATCCTGGGTAGCTGTCTTAATGGCCAGATCGCCCAATAGATCCGACTTTGGCGCAAGCAGTCCACCGTTCAAAATCCCGTTGGTTGAGAAATTACCTGTAATTTTCAGGCTGATACCTGTGCCTGTATTCTTGCTGTCGACCAGTGTTAAAGCGGATGCGGCAGTGGTCGGCTGGACAACATTGTTCCAGTGGTTACCGTTCGCATCAGGGTTTGTGGTAACAGTACCATTGGTAACATCGTTCGGCCCGAAATCAATAAACACCTTTTTCTCCTGACTAAATCCTTTTACCCATCCGAATACAAAAAAAAGGCAAAGGATTAGCAATTTACAATTGGGGGTATTCCGTTTACCCATTTCCCCTACTATGATCTGCGTTTTTGTATACGCATTGAACGGATTGTCTGAATGTGATAAACAGGGGTTCGGGCTTTTGGAGTGTACAGTCAACTCCGGACGCAGACAGGTGTCCCGCCGCTGGGCTAGTCTTTGATTCATAACTTTAGATTTATATTTGGTTGTTACTAAGTAAAGGGTTCCGAATTGACACTTTAGTTCAAACTCTGTTCAATATGTCTCAATTATTGGCTCCTAAAGAGATTTCCACGGCATATTTCATCATTCACCAATTTCGAATTATAATCAAAGACGACATTTTCTACTGGAGGCCTTCCATCGTAATTTTAGATTAAAATTTCTGCTGGAATGTGGCATTTATAATCGTAGTTGCGAATTTTATCTAATTGCATATTAACAAACTTGCATACCTAACCCAATGAGGGATAGCAGAAAGGTGTGTTGGTATTCAGGCGGGCTTTGCAAATGTCAGATAGAACCCTAATGCCTAGGGCAAGATAAACTGATTGCATGACGAGCCTATACTCTATCGTACAGAAATTAGAAAAAAAGCAATCTACAGGGATTTTTTTGCTTTGTTGATCAAAGCAATCGCCGGAAAAAGCAAAATTAAAATGGGATAGCCATAAAAATCAAAACACAAAAAAAGAGGTTGATCATTTTGATATTTAATGATGCAACCTCTTATATTTTATTTGGGCGTTTTTTGTTAATACTATAATTTTACCGTGATATCATCAGTCCGGTTTCAATTTCGCTGCCCGTTATGTGTCATCGATAATATGATTTCCGTCTCGTCTTGTTTATACGGCGTTCCGTCTTTTCGCAAGATTTCGTGAAACCAGACTGGGGGCGGCGAACTGTAATTTTTCGTCCAGGAATCCCATGGGTATTTCGTCTGCGTTTTACCATCGACAAAGCCCCAGTTGATCATACCCACATTATATTTTTTTGCCACAGGAAGAAAACCAGCAAATGTACTACCGTTTGGCCTAGCCATATATTCTGTACAGATAAGAGGCTTTCCATACCTTAAAAGCCATTTTATCCGCTTTTCAAATTCGGTAGGACTGTCATAATTGTGGAAAGTGATCACATCGCTCTGTTCAAGTTGAAGTTTTTCGATCGGCTTCATTTTTGTAGCATCAGACCAATCGCCAACCCAGATCCCTGAGGTTAGAGGCTGAGATGGATTAACTGCGCGTGCCCATGTAAATACTTCTTTAAGCAGTGGTAATACGAGCGCTACTTTGTTCTTAATCTCTATTTTCTCATAGGACGGCCCTGTCATATTATCGGGTTCATTCCATAAATCCCAGCCTATGATTCTTTCATCATCGGCAAATTTCCTGATAACTCCCTTCACATACCTTTCCAACCTCGGATACTGAAGGGAATCCTTTAGTGCAAGCTGTCCAGGACTTTGGACCCACCCGGAATTATGTTTGAAAGGAATTGGTTCCCTCTGTTTACCCAGTTTATAAAAAGGATCCCAGCAAGAGTCAAAAATCACAAGGAATGGTTTTATTTTATGTTTCTGGGCAATGCTCAAAAAAGCATCAATACGTTTAAGAAAACCAACCGAATCTTGCTCATACAGTGCATCGTGAAGATACACCCGCACGGTATTCATGCCCAAGCCTCTTGCCCATCCGAGCTCTCTGTTAATGGTAACAGTATCAAAGGTTTCCGCCTGCCACATTTCCAATTGGTTGATTGAATTACTGGGGATAAAATTGGCACCGATCAACCATGGCTGTTTTTTATACCAATCGTTGGCCTCCTGCTTAGTCCATATTGTCCGCAGCATTTCAGCCTTTTTCTTTTCCCCTGAACAGGCTAAAATTACGCCAAGGCAGAATATTAAGGCATATGTAATTATTTTTTTCTGCATAATCTTTTATTATTAGTGTTATTAATTCGTGGTCTTGACTACTGTACCTTTTATCATCCATACCTCTGTGGAATTAGAATACGCATTGGTGCTGGTAACGGCAATCACGCTACCATCACTTAGCACAGTTAGGCTGTTCCATAAACATGACTTATTGCTGGGAATCAGGAAAGGAACAGATTTACTCTTGAAATTTCGCCCCTGCTCATCTCCGATTACTACTTTCATGTCAGCGAAATTCAGATCATTTGTACGGTCCTCAGTACCTTGATAGGAAAGTATGGTCTCTCCGGTTTTTAGTTGCCTGATAAAAGGGGCACCCGCGTAAAGTGCGTCCCCTATCCGATCTGCCAACGCATAATTCCTGTTTGCACTCTCTGCACCGATCGTTACCGCCCAGTTTTCCTGCAGACTGTTTCTGAGTACATAGGGTTTAAAGGTATTGACTGCATTATCTTCTATGGAAATGATTATATCTTTGCCATCGTTTAAAAGAAGTGGCACTGGCATCCCGTCCCTTTTTCCTGGCCTGAAGCTGACAATTTCAGGAGCTGTTGTCCAGCTCCCAGCATTATCTTTCGATCTGAGCATGGAAATATTTTGCTCATTCGAGTTTGTATACGGTCCTTCATTGGCAAAGTATAACTGTATTTCTCCATTTGGCAATTGAACAGCAGAGGGTTCCCAACAGCCATTTTCAAACTGATAGCCCGCCTCGTATAAATTCTTTTCGTTTTCCCAGCTCTGTCCGCCGTTACTGCTCTGTTTTACCAGAATGCCGAATTTTCTGGATGGCGCAATATCGTACGGTCTGGCATTGTAAAAGACTAGGATTTTATAGTTGTTCAATAATAAAAGATCTGGGACACTCATGTTTGAACCGTTGGCACGGGGGGCAATAACCGTTGCCGAAGACCAGGTATTACCCGCATCAGTGCTTTTAACAGATACAATACTACCATCTGCTTCATATACTGCAAGCAATGATGCATCAGCCAACTGTATTATTCTTGCATATCCCGAATAGCGGGCATTCAATTCTGGAGAAGAAACCCTTCTTCTGCTATTCTGGTCCCAGCTGATCGATATCCCGTCTTGCTTGGGCACGGGAACTTCGGGAACAGATTTGCTGTCTTTTGAGCAGCCTGAGCAATAGGTGATAGCTAGTATATTAACTAACAGCAGTTTAATAAAGGTGTGATGTATCATTGAAGTATGTATTAATAATTTGGATTCTGCTTAAGATTTATATTGTTCTCTACCTCTAACTGTGGTAAAGGAAGACGGATGTGTTTTCCGGGAACAAAATTATTGAAATCCGGGTCGCGTAGAGCTACCTTTGCCACACTGGCCTGAGTTTCCAAATCGCCCCAGCGCTTTAAGTCGGCCCAACGTACACTTTCCCCACAAAGCTCAAGTACCCTCTCCATTTTTAATCGTTCCCTGAATAGTGACTGATCATTTCCAATTGCCGGATAAGCGGTTGCCAAAGGGGCAAGATTAACCCTTTGCCTTACTCTGTTCACATATTGATATGCTTCTGCGGTCTGCCCAAGTTCATTATTTGCCTCAGCATACATCAAAAGAATATCTGAAAAACGGATCATCCTGTTGTTTATTTGATTGTAATAATCTTCATTGTTACGCATATAATCCCTCGAATATTTTTTGAACCAAGCCTCATCAGCATCCCATTGCCAGCTCCTGCCATAAGTTTTATCACCGAAATCGGCTTCAAGTCCAGGATAAAAAAGGCTGTATCTCAGGCGTTGATCTATTTTACCATCTATAGTCTTTTCTTTTTTAAATTCAGCTACCAACCAATTTCTTGCCTGACCATCAGACCATCCTATAGATCTTGGCGCAAAAAACTGGGCCCTATTATTTCCCATGCTCGAATTTGGAACATCTCCTTCCGCCGTTTTATTTGCATCAGAAAACTGGATTTCAAAAACAGACTCTTTGTTGTTTTCGTTCTCTGCTCTGAAATTATCTTTATAATCGACCAAGCCATAAAAACCCGCTCCAGCACCTTTCACCAAATAGTCGAAAGCTGTTCTTGCCTGTGCCCATTTTCGCTGCTGCATATAGGTTTTACCAAGCAGGGCAAACGCAGCACCTTTTGTAGCACGCCCAATATCGTTTCCGGTCCATTGCGAAGGCAACACAGCTGCCGCTTCTGAAAGATCTTTCTCCGCCTGTGCCCAAACCTGTGCAAGACTGCTCTGCTGAGGCAGATCAATTGGACTTTGGATAGTGGTTACGATCGGAAAATTTTCCCATAATAAGGCTGCATAATAATAATATAGCCCACGTAAAAATTTTGCTTCCCCCAACATTTGTGCTTTTTTATTCTGATCAGCAAAGGTTATTCCAGGCACATAAGTCAATACCTGGTTGCATCTGAATATTGCCTTGTAGGTATCGCGGTAGCTTACCTGATTTCCTTCAAAGAAATTATAGTTTACGTATTGGAAGCGTGTCCAATCAGCCAGTTCGATCCAGGGACTTTTGCTAAAACCTTCGTCAGAAGTTAAATCCAAACGAAAATAACCCCACCTTGACCAACTTCCCGGCTGATAGAACATATGATAAATGGCGTTAACACCTTTTTGGGCATCATCTTCTGTTTTCCAGAACTGCTCCTGTGTAAGCGTATTGGGATTGTCCTGATCAAGCAGGCTTTTTTTACAGGAAGATATTATAAAAGTTCCTGTTATCAGTATAGTTAATAATAGTTTTTTCATGTTCATCATTTTAAAATCCAAACTGTAAGCCGACTGAAACCATTCGAAGATTTGGGAATGCACCAAAGTCGTAACCCTTTTCAAAAATGCTGTTGTTACTGAATTCAGGGTCAAGTCCTGAGTATTTGGTAATAGTTATCAGGTTTTGCCCCGATACGCTGATCTGTGCATTACGGAAACCTATCTTTTTCAACATTTTTTCAGGGATGTCATAGGATATCCCGATATATTTTAAACGGGCAAAGCTTCCATTCTCCAGCCAACGGTCGGTGTCTCCCCTAGAATTGTTTGTGCTTCCATAATAAGCCCTCGGCACATTGGTATTGGTATTTTGCGGTGTCCATGGCTGTATGCCTGCGCGGTAATTGCTATTATCAGAAAATGCATCCGTCACGCTCCTCGGACCATTAAATACGGTTGAACCAAAAGAACCGAACCAATCCATATTGAAAGAAAAATTCTTATAGGAAGCATTAAAATTCAATCCTATTTCGTAATCGGCCCAGGGACTACCGACAACAACCTTATCAGAATTAGTGATCTGACCGTCGCCATTGTTATCTTTAAAACGGATATCTCCGGGTTGAGCAGCAGGTTGGATAACTTTGCCCGCAGCATTTTTGTAGCCAGCAACTTCCTCGCTATTTTGGAATAGACCATCAGTTTGTAATAAGTACCACATTCCAATCGGCTGACCGACTTCGGTAACGGTGTTACCTACAAACGTTTTGTTTTTGCCATATCCGAGGTCAAGAACCTTATTGCGTAAAGTGGTCAGATTTGCAGTTGCCCCATATTTGAAGGCATTTTTATTTTCCTGATAAGAAACAGTAAATTCGAATCCCCTATTTCCAAGGGTCGCACCGTTCGCATAAGGATTACCACCATCATTTCCTGTCGAAATCAACAAAGGATACCGAACAAGTACATCATTGGTTTTTGCAATAAAATATTCTGCGCTAACGGTCAGTTTATTTTTAAGAAAGGCAGCATCCAGCCCGTAGTTCTGCTGTATAAGCTGTTCCCAGCGGAGATCAGGATTGGCCAGTTTTACCTGCGTCGCTCCTGAAAACACTCCCTGTCCAGGGCCAAGCACGATCGTTGAAAAAGTATTTATAACAGGGATATATTCATATGCCCCGATATTACTGCTTCCGAGTGTTCCATAATTGGCACGTAATTTAAGATCATCAATCCAAGAGACTTTAAAAAATTCCTCATTACTGATTCTCCATGCGCCAGATATCGATGGATACGAACGAAACTTATTACCCGGACCAAATCTGGAAGTACCATCAGATCTGATTATACCATTCAAAAGATATTTGTCTGCATAGTTGTATTCAAATCTCCCAAAATAAGAAGTTAGGTCTGTACGGTCTTTGGAACCTCCTACCAGTCCTTCGGTTCCTTGGTCAAGCACATCATAATAACCGCCTCCAGGATTTACCGGAACATTTCTTTTAGTACCCCAGATCTGAGCATATTTATCTCTTTGATAGGAGTTTCCAGCTAAAACAGTTAGTTTATGTTTACCGAAATCTTTCTTAAAGGTTAAAGTATTTTCAACCAATATTGTCGAAGATTCAGCTCTGTTTTCATTAATAATAGACGGGTCTGGTGGCTGATTTAGGGTCCAGTTCCCCGGCTTTCTTAAATAAGAATAATGATCTCTGCTTGTTTCATATCCTAAACTGATTCTATAATTCAATGAGGGTAAGAGCTGTAGTTCTGAAAAAAGGTTACCACGTATCCTTAAATTTTCGTTTGTCCTATCTTCGAGATCAGCGATTGCAACCGGGTTGGTACCAAATGTCCTTGCACGAGCCTCGTCACCGTAACCGTATCCACCTGGGTTTGCCGAATTGTAAACAGGGATTGTCGGAAGCAGGCGAACTACACTCACGATAGGATTTCCAGAGATTTCATCAGCCTTGGCATTACTGATCGCAAGGTTCTCTCCGATAGTGAATATTCCCTTTGTTGTTTTGGTATTAACCCTGAAGTTTACCCGGTCGAATCCAGTACTGATCACCGCACCTTTGTTTGTAAAATATCCGCCTGATATGAAATAACTGTTATCCTTTCCGCCGCCTGAAAAGCTTACCGAGTAATCTTGTACCATCCCCGTCCTAAATGCTTCATCCTGCCAATCTGTGTTCACAGATAGGTCGAGATTTTGTTTTTTAACGTTGGCATTATCATAAGCCATGTTATTCAGTGTCGCAAATTCATTGGTTCCTGCAAGTGAATATCTTGGAATCGTCTGAAAGGTCGTTTTCGCAGAAACGTCGATTTTTGTTGGCCCCTCTGCCCCCTTTTTTGTGGTAATAATAATAACACCATTGGCAGCGCGTGAACCATAAATTGCGGCAGCTGATGCATCCTTTAGAATCTGGATAGATTCAATATCTGCCGGGTTAAAATCGCGGTTTGCATTTGTAATCAATCCATCAATTACATATAATGGATTGTTACCCGATACATTCTTTAGGCCACGGATCTGGATCTGCGCTTCAGAACCTGGTTGTCCACCGCCCCTTACACGTATCCCTGTTGCTAGTCCCTGAAGAGATTCGGCAACTGTGGTTGCCTGCCGTTTCTTGACATCTGCAGCTTTTACAACTGATATTGCTCCTGTAAGATCCTGTTTTCGCTGGGTACCATAGCCAACCACCACAACTTCATTTAAGTCTGAGGTAGATTCGATCATGGTCACCTCTAGCACCTGGTTGTTAGCAGCAGAAAGTTGCTGAGTCTGGTAACTAATAAATGAAAAAACAAGCATTGCTTTTGAGGTACCTGAAACAGCAATCATAAACTTACCATTGCCATCGGTAAGAGTAGAAACCTTGGTGCCTTTTAGCTGCACAACCACCCCTGCAAGAGGGCCTTTGGAATCTTTGACAAGTCCTGTAATCTTTTGCTGCGCCTGTACACTGATTGTTAGACTGATTAATAACATGGTTAGGGCTATTCTGAAAATTCGATCCTTGATCTTCAAGATCGATTTGGGAGGGATATTCGTATCCCTACTTTGTGGAAGCTTTTTGTTCATACGCTGTAAGTTTATATTTGGTAGTGCTAAATAAGCCGATACATTTAGACGCTTTAGTTCAATTTATGTTCAAAATGTATCAATTATAAGCTTTAAAGAAGCTTTTTAACATGCTTAAATTTATTCTTCGGTTTTTGAGTTATATTTAATGATGTTTTTTCGCAAACAGCTTAACCGAATATTTTTCTGTATTACATTTTTATGTATCCACCAACAACTTCTTGGACAGGTATATACTTTCAGACACTATCAGGTAGAATCAGGCCTTTCATACAACTCAGTAATCTGCAGCCTCCAGGACATGAATGGCTTTATGTGGTTTGGTACCAAAAACGGTTTGAACCGCTTTGATGGATACAGGTTTAAGATTTACCTTAATGATCCAACGAAACCAGAAACTCTCGGACATAATTTCATTCACTCATTATTTGAAGACGCTCAAGGGGTATTATGGGTGGGAACACGCAAAGGATTGTACAAATATAATCCAATGAAGGATGCTTTTATTCTGATCAAGGAAACCAGCGATAAAGACGTCAGCATAATATCAGCTGATATTATGGGCAGGATTTGGTTTATTGCAAACAACACCTTGTTGCGCTATGATGTTCTGACCAGAAGGATAAATAATTTCCCCGGACCGCAATATGGAGGAGCAACTTCCCTGGTCATTACCAGGAAAGGCGATATATGGGTATCCACTGCACAGGGTTACCTTCAACAATATAGGCTCGATACAAATAAGCATAAAGTTTATAGCACATTCGATGATAGCTCTTCCCCGCTGTCAAAATGGATCGAAAAAATCAAGGAAACAGGAGATGGTGAGCTGATAATAGGAACATCCAATGATGGGGTGAAACTCTTCAACACCAGTAACCACACGACAAAACAGTTGCCGATGCGAAATACGGACGGGACCAATGTTTTTGCCAGGGACTTTTTGCAAAAAACAGCGGAAGAGTACTGGATAGCAACCGAGTCGGGAATATTCATTTATAATATGCGTTCACAGAAGTACGATCAGTTACGCAATGATATATATGACTTTTACTCAATCTCGGACAATGCAGTATATACAATTACCCGCGATAGAGAAGGGGGAATATGGTGCGGAACCTATTTTGGTGGACTAAGCTATTATCCCCAGCAATACACCTCATTCGACAAATTCTATCCAGGGGTTACCGATAACCACCTCAAAGGCCATGCCGTCCGCGAAATCCAGCAGGATAAAAACGGAAAACTCTGGATAGGAACTGAGGATGCCGGGCTTAACAGGTTCGACCCCAAAACCGGAAATTTTAAAAATTTTGTTCCACAGGATGATGGCCAGGGTATTTCACATTCCAATATACATGGGCTCGCGGTTAAAGACGACAAACTCTGGATAGGCACTTTTGAACAGGGGCTTGATGTTATGGACATCAATACTGGCCGAATAATTAAAAAGTATAAGGCAGGGCCCGCACCAAACCAATTCAAAAGTAATTTTATAGAAAGCCTGCTTATCGACAGCAGTGGAGAACTCCTGATAGGAACTGCAACCGGCTTATACAAATATCGTGAGGGCAGTGATGATTTTATTCTATTAAATGAATTTCCCGGGAACAGGCATTACTCTGCATTACTGGAAAGCTCAGAAGGCATACTTTGGGCAGGTACACTACGTGATGGTCTTTGGTTCTTTAATAAAAAAAACAATCAATCAGGAAATTTTTTCTTCAGTAGCCAAGATAAAAACAGTTTAAGCAGCAATGAAATCAACGGACTTTTCGAGGATTCTATGCACAATCTCTGGATAACGACCGAAGATGGCCTCTGTATCTTAAAAAACGGAGCGAGAACTTTTAAACGCTATACTACAGCTGACGGATTTCCATCTAATATTTTTTATAAGATTTTGGAGGATAAAAACAGAAATTTATGGATCAGTACATCCAAGGGGTTGGTATCATTTAACCAGAAAAGTAGAAAGATCATTACTTACACCAGATCTAGTGGCCTCTTGGGCGACCAGTTTAATTATAATTCTGCCTTTAAGGATGCTACCGATCAAATGTATTTTGGAAGTGTCAAAGGAATGATAGCCTTTAGGCCCGAACATTTTCGGGAAAACAAAACTGTTTCAAAAATATTTATTACTGGCTTCCAGGTGGATAATGTGGAACTCACAGTTGGAGAAAAAAATTCACCTTTGATCAACCCGATTGATTTTACGGAGGAGATCGAACTGAATCACAATCAATCGAATTTCAGCATCGATTTCGCTGCGCTGGGTTTTACCTCACCGGCCATGACGGAATATGCATTTATGATGAAGGGCCTTGACGATAAATGGACATACCTTAAGAGAAACAGAAAAGTATACTTCACCAGTCTTTCACCGGGAAAATACGAGTTTTTAGTCAAAGCTTCCAATAATGGTAGAACTTGGAACAATCAGGTAAAATCTTTAAAAATCATCATTACGCCACCTTTTTGGCTGTCTACTATCGCTTTAATTATCTACGGGTTAATCATTATAACAATTGTGATCGTACTTGTCAAAGCAAATCATAGAAAGCTGTTGTTGCGTTACCAGAGAAAGATTGAACGCTGGGAAGTTGAAAATGATAAAGAGCTATATTATGCAAAGATTAATTTTTTCACCCAGGTTACCCATGAAATAAGAACTCCTCTGAGCCTTATTCATGGTCCTTTGGAAGAGGTGATGAGAATAACTGGGGGTTCTGCTGAAATAAGCTCCAATCTTCAGATCATGAAACAGAATACCCATCGTCTTATCGAATTATGTAATCAGCTGCTCGATTTTAGAAAAACAGAACAGGAGGGCTTTAATCTGAGTTTTGTTAGCTTAGATGTTAATGAGCTGATGAGACAGACCTGTACAAGGTTTCAACCCATAGTCGATGATAAAAAAATATCATTAAATCTTGAGCTGGATAAAAATGGATTGGTAGTCTATGCTGATGCCGAAGCTTTAAATAAAATCATCAGTAATTTACTTGATAACGCATTAAAGTATGCCGCTACAACTGTTTGGATCAAAATTTTATCTGATCAGGAAACATTTAATATACAATTCATCAATGATGGCACTCCTATACCTGAAAAATATAGAGAAAAGATATTTGAGCCTTTTTACCGCATAGAAGATGTTAAGGGCGTAAGAGGCTCGGGAATTGGGCTTTCTCTAGCAAGGTCACTTGCTGAATTACATGATGGTAGTTTATCACTTATTCTTCAAGACGATAATTGTATCCATTTTGAGCTCAAGTTGCCCAAACGCCATAACCAGGAATATACACTGCCTTATAACAGTGAAATCTACCAGGAAACAGGCAGCACAGCATCTAAAAAATTAGATTCGGATGCTCCTAACGTCCTGGTTGTTGAGGATAATCCAGATCTGCGAAAGTTTATCGTAAATATCTTAAAAGAGGATTTTACAGTAATTGCTGTTGAAAACGGATCTCGCGCAATGGATGTTATTCAGCAAACAAGTGTACAAATGATCGTAAGCGATATCATTATGCCATTAATGGATGGACTAGAGTTATGTAAAACATTAAAAGATAACATTGATTATGCACATATTCCTCTTATTCTATTAACAGCAAAAAGTAATTTGCAGACAAAAATAGAAGGACTCGAAGCTGGTGCCGATGCTTATATAGAGAAACCATTTTCACCCAATCACCTGCTTACTCAAATATCAAATCTGTTAAACGTAAGGGAAAAAATAAAAACACATTTTGCCCAGTCTCCATTGGTACACCTAAAAAGTATGGCCTACAATAAGGCTGATGAAGCTTTTCTTGACAAACTCAATGATACTATTATAAAAAATATGTCTGATACTACATTGGATGTCGACTTTCTGGCAGAGGCTATGAATATGTCAAGACCAACGCTTTACCGTAAAACCAAAGCTATATCAAATCTTTCACCACATGAACTAATCAATATTACCCGTTTAAAACATGCGGCATTGCTACTTAACGAAGGACAGTACAAAATCCTTAAAATTGCATCAATAACCGGATTTAGCTCTCAAACCCAATTTTCAAGAAGTTTTGCAAAACAGTTTAAAATGACACCTTCTGAATACGTAAGTTCTACAAGGGAAATCAAAATGGATAAGGGAGTGGAAGACCGTAGCTGACCTAACCTCCAATTTTATTCAGTATAAGCAGCGGACCACAAGTAAATAACAAAAAATGCATTTCGAAAGACTAGTACCTGGGAGAAATTTGTGGATGTTTTTTACTTTCCAGACGACATTTTAAAGATGAGCAAAACTTGCGGCAGAAAATTAATGAAGATAACATCTTTCGAAGTCTGCTTTTGGTTATAAACTTCCCTGATTTTGTTATAAAGTCGGCAAGGTTAAAGTTGAATTTTGTGCTATTGTTAAAATCAATCAATTTATCATGAAAAATACAACAGAAACAATTTCAAACACGCAGGCTGTCGCCTTGGTGACTGGTGCCAACAAAGGACTTGGAAAACAAATCGCAAAAGAGCTTGTTGCCCACGGTTACAAAGTCATTCTGGGATCTAGAAATGCTGACAACGGTGTAGCCGCTGCCAAGGAAATCGGAGAAGGTGCTTATCCTATTCAATTGGATGTGACAGATGCGAACAGTATTTCCGAAGCGGCCGAGCGTATTAAGAGTGAATTTGGGCGGCTCGACCTCCTAGTTAATAACGCCGCAATTGGTCAGTCTGGCCGTTATTCTACAGTTCCTGAAATCCTAGCAGCAAGCAAAGCAAGCGTTGCCCCATTGGATGAACTGCGCATTCTCTTCGAAACAAATGTGCTCGGTGTTCTTGCGGTAACGCAGGCCATGCTTCCGTTGATTAAACTTTCTACATCGGGACGCATACTTAACGTGTCGAGCGCAGCGGGATCATTAACACTAAACTCAGACCCCAACTTTCCCTATAGACCGTTTTTTGGAGCAACTTACCCCGTTTCAAAAACCGCATTGAATGCGATCACCTTAGCAATGGCGATTGAGCTTGAAGATACTGGCATAAAGGTTCGTGCAGCAAGTCCGAGCTTTACAGCTACTGCAATGAACGATTTTCAGGGAACGGATTCAGTAGAGATGGGTGCAAGAGCGTTGATCCTCGCGGCGCTTGATACCGAAAGCCCTACCGGTAGCTTTACCGGGCCTGATGGTACACTGCCATGGTAATTCCTTAAATTGGTTACTAATAAATCACCTGCGACCTCAACAGTCACCGGTGATTATTCTTTATCTTTAAATATGAAAAAACAGACCTCGAAAATTATTAAACTGGAATCCATCAGGGATATTCACCGTACTGCCGGCATTCCTGGCCCTGTCCATCCGATGATTACACTTATAGACGCCGCAGAACTGGTTGATATGTGCTTTAACCCCGTAAGTTACGTTTTAAGTTTTTTCAAAATTACCCTGGTGACCAGGGTATCAGGTAAGTTCCGGTATGGCCAGGGTCATTATGATTTTGCTGAAGGAAGCCTTGTTTTTGCCGCCCCTCATCAAATTGTCGGTAAAATCGAGACGGGTACTGGAAGCGAAGGAATATCATTATTTATACACCCAGACTTTCTTCAGGGCTCTACTTTGGCTGGAAAAATCAAACAATTTGGGTTCTTCTCCTATGCATCCAGCGAGGCCTTACATTTATCCCAGCAGGAACGGAATACCATTGAATCTATTTTTGGCATTATTCGGGAAGAACTAAATAGCAGAATTGACGATTTTAGTCAGGAAGTGATCATTGCTCAAATTGAGTTATTATTAAGCTATTCCAAGAGATTTTACAAACGCCAATTTTTGACGCGTCAGTCAGTTAACATTGATTTATTGCAACAAATGGAAGCGATATTAGAAACATATTTTGACGATGACCTGACTTTAGCTCAGGGTGTCCCGACCGTTCAATACCTGGCTGAACATTTGAATTATACACCCAACTACCTAAGTGATATGTTACGATCACTAACCGGTCTAAACGCACAGCAACATATCCATAACCACATCATAGAACGGTCTAAAGAGTTACTTTCGACGACCAAGTTTACCATTAATGAAGTGGCGTACAAACTGGGATTTGATTACCCTCAATCCTTCAGTAGGCTCTTTAAAACCAAGACCACTTTATCGCCTGCACAATTCAGGTCAAAATTCAACTAATGTTAGCATTCCATCAACGTCTGGGAACTGAGAGATAAATGTTTGAATATCATATTTCAATGATCATAACCTAAATCGAGATGTTCTAATAGTCTTAAAATCAAAAATTAATTTTCTTATTCTGATGGTTGGGTACTTATAGCATTTACATGCTCAGGAATTCAAGACTTTACGCATAAAAAACTGAGTATGAAAATTACTTCAAAAAGAAAATGACCTGTATTTTTTTTTTGCAAAGCGGTAGTATAAGATATCTTTCAACCCAATAAGATCCACCGGGGAATGCGGGAGCAGCTATCAGGTTGCCAGGAAAAGCTTTGCTCATTTGACCTAAATTATATATCTATTTTTTTTACACTGTCCGTTTATTATCCAATTGGTTAATATCCGCATCATATTCATTGCCAAGTATAATTGATTTGGTTTTATCGATATTTTCAATCGGGATATTTACCAAAGTTCAAAAATTGCCAGTAATTCTTCAAATTTTAAAGTTTACTACAACTTTCACCATTTCCTGGAATCCACAAAAGAAAAAATTCAAAATTTGCAGCGAAACTGCGACTTATATAAAAATAGTTGTTGACTACTTTCCAGAAGTCGAATGCTTTTAATAAGCAACCAGAAAATATGGAACGAACCAAATTGTCGGTAAAAAATGCAAAATCGTTAACAACATTTCCATGTTGTGATATAAGATTCAAGAAAAGGCAGAACTTTGAAGCCAACAATTAATTTTAGGGACTATGGAAACATTTGGCTTTGACAAGCTCCCAGATGTCGTTCGCGAGATCTATGAGAAAATAGAACATATTGAAGATCTCCTACTGTCAATAAATCAGCAGCCGATCGAAGAGAACGAATTCCTCAATGTCAAGGAAGCAGCAGAATTTCTCAAAATTACAGTACCTGCAATTTACACAAAGGTTAGCAGGAGAGAGATTCCCGCTAGCAAGCCTGGCAGAAAGCTGTATTTCCAAAAATCCGTACTTAAAACATGGATAGCTAACTCAAAGCTAAAAACAAAAGAAGATTTAAAAAAGGAAGCTGAGGACAGAATGAAAGGATACCGTAAGTACTTCGGGGGATGAATCTATAAAAAATTGGAAGAAAGCTTTCTGAAATTCAGTTACAATTCAAGCTTAATTCTTTTCGCTGCCTCTATCTTTTTCGAATCCACGACCTTGGCGTAGATTTCCGTTGTTTTGATGCTTTTATGTCCCAACATCTTCGATACTGTATAAAGATCAGTTCCCATTTGGATTTGAAGCGTAGCATAGGTGTGGCGAAAACTGTGGAAAGTAATATTCTTCTGAATTCCTGCCTTTTTAACCCAATCTCGCAAAAAACCTTTAATCCTATAATATACCAGATCTTCAAAAACTTTGTCGGTATATCCCCTCTGCCTTCCCATGAGTTCTACCGCCTGATCAGAAATCGGAAGGATTTCAGCGGAGTCAGTTTTATCCTGTCTATATTGTAGGGAGTAGTTTCCTTGATAGCCCCTGACCTCATCCCAAGTCAAACTTTGGACATCAGAGAACCTAAGTCCAGTAAGGGAGGAAAATAAACATGCTCTTCTCATTACATCAGATTTAGCAGACGTATGAACCAGCAGCTGTAACTCTTCGATTTCCAATCGCTCTCGGTGTGTTTCCTTTGCATCGATCGGCTCCACCATGGTATATAAATCATCATTTATAAGTTTTCTCTTATAAATTTCTTTTAGAACCGTCCTAAACTTTGCAAAATAACTCACCGCCGTATTCCGGCTGATTCCCCTGCCCCTTCTGCTGATTCCAGGCTCGCCTAACAGAAAATGTTTGTAGTCTTCACAGAAAAACTCGTCGAGATCGCTGAATTTTAGTGTTTCGCCTGCAAAGGCCTCAAAGTAACGAACGCCCATAGCTGCTCCGTCAGAGGTTGAACGCTGCTTTTTCCGGCTGAATTCCTTGAAAAAAGCTATAAAATCCCCATCTCTTAGGTCATCGCACAAAAAACCGAACTTTCTGCTCTGTACATCGATCTGCCGGGTACACCTAACATGCTCTGCGAGATTTAGCGTCTCTTTGTTGTGTTTTTTATGATAGTCGTTCTTTGGCTTATCATAAACAAAAAGCTTAAGATTTTCTCTGCGGACCAGGGCACCAGTTTTTGGATGTCTAATCGGTGGATAAAAATCCAAAAAAAGGGCGTGCCTGTAATTCTTCAATTCTCTCTTACGAATGGTTACTTTGGACATGGCGATAAATTTTTAGGTTCAAATATTTACATTTATTTCTTTGCTGGTGTTATCGTTTGATAAGACAGGAACAGATAGTCAAATTTTTCCTTCTTTCTTGAACGCTTTGTACAGTTTATCTACAACTTTTTTGGATACTAACACCTTGTGACCATCTCTTATTTTCGGAACTAATCTTCTATTGAAAATACCGTACAGTAATGACCTATCTTTTTCGAACATTTTCGTGCATTCATCTATCGTATAGCACTGGGAAATTTTAAGACCCTGTTTGGCAATGTTTTGATTTGTAATTCTATCCTTGAACAGTCCAGGTTGTTTTGGCAGCTGCTGTTTTTTAAGAAGCTTATCGATTGCAATCTTTTCGAAATACACTTCTTTTCCAGATTTCTTTTTTGGGATAGATGCTCTGGCAAATGCGGTATACAATGCACTTCTTGTTTTACCAAAGAGATGTATCAACTCCAGAATACTATAACAGTCTTCTATCTGGAGTTCAGTTACGACTCTCTTCGTATCCTTTTGAGTTGCCCTTGGTGATTCTTTGGAATTGACTTTAGTTTCGAAAAAGAGCTGGTCGAGATCTTTACGAAGAACCCTGGTTCCACGAATCATCAAGTTCGTTGCTTTTAGTGTCCCATTATTGATCATCCTGTAAACTGCAGGTCTGGACATGCCCAAAATATGTGCTACATCATTTACAGTGAGATATTCTTGGTCAATTTTATCAGCTTTTATCTCAGTTCGCTTAGCTGCAGTATCCAGATTGCTCCCTTGTATTTTAGAATCCCTGATCAGCGTCTTGTAGAATTTACTATTGCATGCCTTACCACAGAATTTAGTTACTGTTGTTTTTGCTATGAAGTCGTTTCCACAACAACTGCATATTTTCACTACTTGAATATTGCTGCTCATGTCTCCCTTTAAGTTAATATAAGTATATCTAAGTATAAATAAGTGTATTTAAGTAACGTTAACTTTAAACATTAAACATACAACGCAGATACACTATGTATATTTGTAAAAAGTGACCAAATACGGTACAAAAGTATGCAAAACGGTGGTAAATTACAAAAACTTTAAAAACAAAAAAATCGCTAACATATTATGTGTTAGCGATTTACTTGTCATGAGTTGTCATGATTATGCGTAATTTTGCCTATCTACTTGCCGATACAAAATTTCGTAAAAATATTCTCCAGCAAATCATCTGTGGTCACAGTTCCTGTAATCTCACCCAAATAATGTAAAGCCTGTTTAATATCCATTGCCAAAAAATCTGAAGTAACAGGATTATCTACATTGGTCAAAACTCGCTGCAATGCATTCTCGGTTTGTTTTAAAGCTTCTACATGGCGAATATTCGTCACCAAAGTTTCGCTGGTATTAATGTGGTGCAAGTTTACATGCTCCAATAAGGTTATTTTCAACTCATCTATACCCTGTTTCTCCTTTGCAGAGATAAAAACCACATCCAAGGCTTCGAAAGCCTTACGCTGTGCGTCTGCCATGAGGTCGGCTTTATTGACTAAAATTAAATATGGGATAGCCAACTGCGCTAAACCCCTCACCTGCTCTTCAATTTCCAAAATGCTTTGGGATGCATCCGCCATATAAATGATTAGTTTGGCTTGTTTCATTTTTTCCAGCGTCCGTTCTACACCTAAAGCCTCAATAATATCAGCAGTATCGCGAATTCCGGCTGTATCAATAAAGCGGAAAACAATGCCACCTATGGTTAGCTCATCTTCAATGGTATCGCGTGTGGTACCAGCAATGTCTGATACGATAGCGCGTTCTTCATTCAATAAGGCATTTAATAAGGTCGATTTTCCTACATTAGGTTTACCCGCAATTACAATTGGCACACCGTTTTTAATCACATTCCCCATTTCGAAAGAAGAAATTAACCGCTGCAAAACATAATTGATTTTGTTTACCAGGTTCTTCAATTGCTCGCGGTTGGCAAATTCTACATCTTCTTCTGCAAAATCGAGTTCAAGTTCAATCATCGAAGCAAAATGAATCAATTGCTCACGCAGGCCTTTCAGCTCAGTAGCAAAACCACCACGCATCTGTTGCATCGCCACATCGTGCGAAGCTTTCGAATTGGAAGCAATTAAATCGGCAACAGCTTCGGCCTGACTTAAATCGAAAGCACCATTTAAAAATGCTCGTAAAGTAAATTCACCAGGCTTGGCCGCACGTGCACCTTTACTAATCAACAGGTTAATAATCTGCTGGATAATATAATTAGAACCATGACAGGAAATCTCCACTACATTTTCTTTGGTATACGATTTCGGCGCAACAAACAACCCAGCAACCACTTCATCTACAATATGATCGCCATCTTTTACCAAACCAAAATGTAAGGTATGTGTAGCTTGCTTTTCTAAATCTTTTCCGGCAAACACGGTATTGGTAAGCGAAATTGCATCCGAACCGGATAAACGGATTACGCCGATGGCACCCGAGCCTGAAGGGGTAGATAAAGCAATAATGGTATCTTGATTGTCGTTCATGTGCTGTATTAAAGCTGCAAAAATAAGCCTAATCTGTGGGTATATCGTGTATGGGAAGTAATTTTTTTGCCACTGGTTAATTGTTTAAATCGGTTAATCGACCCGAAACGGCAAGTCTCCCAACTCAAAACTTCTTATTGGTTAATTTACTTCTGACTCCGGACTGCCAACTTCAGACTAAAAAATAAAACTTTTTTACAACGATTATGTTTAAACCCTAATCAGATAAACTTTTTTATGACTAACAATTTACCTCTAACCGTAAAACGATCTATTGAATTATTGGGTATAATGGCCATTGTAGCAGTAATGGTGATTGGCAGAGACATCATCATGCCTATGTTGATGGCCTTTTTCATTAGCATTATGTTACTCCCTGTTTATCGTTTTTTAAGAAGAAAAAAAATCCCGGAAACGCTCGCCATTATCTTACCCATCTTATTGGTAGCCTTATTTGTAGCGCTGATCGTTTGGTTTTTTTCTAATCAGATTGGCATATTGGTGAAAGATTTTCCGCAGATTAAAGCCAATGTAACACAACACATCAATTCGCTGAGTGACTGGATCAGCCGCATTACCCATTACGATGATAAACAGCAAAAAGCCTTTATTCAGGGTAAAAGCGATGATCTCATGAACATGGGAACTTCACTTGCCGGTGGCGCTGCCGTAACTTTAAGTGGTATTTTTGTATTTATCGGTCTGTTGCCGATTTACATTTACCTGATGCTTTTTTATAAAGATATCTTATTGCGTTTTATATTTATGTGGTTTAAAACCGATGATCACCTAAAAGTGAAGGAAGCGATTTACGAAACGGAATCTATTATTAAAAGTTACCTCATTGGTTTGTTGATCCAGATTACCTATATGACGATTTTATTGGGTGGTATACTGATGCTGATCGGCATTAAACATGCACTTTTAATTGGGGTAATCTTTGCTATCTTAAACCTGATTCCTTATGTAGGCGCACTAATTGGTAATGTAATTGGCGTATTGCTAACCCTTACTTCCTCGCAGGAACTGTGGCCGGTAATTACCGTATTGGGTGTTATTGCATTCGTTCAGTTTTTAGACAATAACATTTTGATGCCGCGTATCGTAGGTTCTAAAGTAAAAATCAATGCTTTATTCGCTATCCTCGGGGTATTTATTGGTGGCAGCATTGCAGGTGTCTCCGGGATGTTCCTCGCACTACCTATTGTAGCGGTACTCAAAATCGTATTCGACCGTACAGAATCATTTAAACAATGGGGTGTATTATTGGGAGATGAACGACCGGCCAAAAGCCCTATGACGTTTCCAAACTTTAGGAAAAAGAAACCTGTGGCAGTAAAATCAGGATTGGAAGGGAAATGAGTTTGGAGTTGAGAGTCTCCAGTCCTGAGTCTTTAGTCTTTAGTCTTTAGTCTTTAAATAGAAATGAAAAAGCATCGTAGGTTTAATCCAGCGATGCTTTTTTTGTCATTCTGAACGTAGTGAAGAATCTTTTAAATCATTATTTTCATCTTACACTCTACCTCTTCCATCTTGCCTACCCCTACATTAATTTCATCTTCAAAATATCATAGGCAAACCTCAATATTGTTCCGAAAACTACGATCAAGAAAAATACACGTACAAATTTATTGCCTTTCAGCAAGGCCAGTTTCGTTCCGAAAAAAGCGCCGGTTAGGTTAAAAAGAGCCATTGGTATCGCATATTGAAACAAGATATGTCCGGTAGAGCTGAATAAATAATAGCCGCCAAATTGGTCGCCATATTTACGATTTTAGCATGTGCACTGACTCCAATAAAATCGAACCCCAATACGGCAATAAAAACGAGGATCAGAAAAGAACCTGTACCTGGTCCGATTAGGCCATCATAAAAGCCTATTACAACTCCGAATAAGCCAGCCATTAAAACCTGTTTCTGAACAGAGTGAACTTTTTCCTGGTGAATACCGAACTGTTTATTAAAATAAGTATAAAGTGCAACCAAAATCAGTACAACCAGAATTACTGGTTTAATGACCGAATTATCGATCCTGCTCACTAAAAAAGCACCCAAAAGCGCAGCACAAAATGCAGTAAGTACACAGGCAGCAAGCACCTTATAATTAAAATTAACCTGTTTCGAATATTTGAAAGCGGCCAGCGTTGTACCCGCCATTGATGGGATTTTGGTTGTCCCTAAAAGTGTAGCCACAGGATAATGGGGCAAAATAAGTAAAATGGCGGGAGTTTGTAATAAACCACCGCCACCTACAATAGCATCTATAAATCCGGCGGCAAAAGCTACCAAACAAAGTAAAATCAGTTCGTTAACCACTAATTAGGTTTTTAAAATCAATTCTTACATGCGCTCTGGCGACGTAATTCCCAAAATAAGCATTCCGGCATGAATAATATCAGCGGTTTTTTTGCTCAAATTTAAACGGAACTGCTTCGTATCACCTTCTTCTGTTTTTACAATTGGCGGTACCTCATGGTAAAACTTGTTGAACAGTTTAGCCAGTTCGTATAAATAGTTGGCCAAACTTGCCGGACTATTAGCTTTAGCGGCAATAGCAATCTCAGCAGGGTATTTAGCCAGTTGCAGAATCATTTCCAATTCCACATCCGATATTCCCGAAAACTGCTCACTCCCCACTGCAAACTTATAATCAGATTTACTCAAAAGCGACTTAATCCTGGCATGTGTATACTGGATAAACGGCCCGGTATTCCCCTGGAAATCGATACTTTCAGCAGGATTAAACAATAGTCGTTTCTTAGGTTCAACCTTTAAAAGGAAATATTTTAAAGCACCTAAACCGATGTTTTTATAGAGTTCTTCTTTATCTGCTTCACTAAAATCATTGGTTTTACCCAACTCTTCTGTTTTCTCTCGAGCGGTAGTAACCATGCTTTCAATCAATTCATCAGCATCAACAACAGTTCCCTCGCGACTTTTCATCTTCCCGTTTGGCAAATCAACCATTCCGTACGATAAATGGTATAAACCTTTCGCCCAGCTTTTGCCTAGCTTTTCTAAAATCAGGAATAATACCTTGAAATGGTAATCCTGCTCATTCCCCACTACATAAATCGACTCATCCATATTGAAATCGTCGTGTTTCATTTCGGCTGTACCTAAATCCTGTGTAATGTAAACCGAAGTTCCGTCCGCACGTAAAACCAGTTTCTGGTCTAAACCGTCGGCAGTTAAATCGATCCATACCGAACCATCTTCTTTTTTAAAGAAAACGCCTTTTGCCAAGCCTTCCTCAACCGTACCTTTTCCTAATAAATAGGTATTACTTTCGTAATAGAATTTATCAAAATCAACCCCAAGGTTTTTATATGTTACATTAAAGCCAGCATAAACCCATTCGTTCATGGTTTTCCAAAGCGAAACTACTTCCTCATCCCCTTGCTCCCATTTCAAAAGCATTTGTTGTGCTTCCTTAATCAATGGTGCATTTTTCTTGGCTTCCTCTTCTGTTTGTCCTTCCGCTTTTAAGGCTTCAATCTCTTTTTTGTATTCTTTATCAAAAATCACATAGTATTTTCCAACCAGGTGATCGCCTTTTAAGCCGGTACTTTCAGGTGTTTCGCCATTACCCCATTTTTGCCAGGCCAGCATCGATTTACAGATGTGGATACCGCGATCGTTAACCAGGTTTACCTTTACTACATCGTAACCGTAAGCTTTTAACAGCTCCGAAACCGAATAACCCAATAAATTATTACGTACGTGCCCCAGGTGGAGCGGTTTATTGGTATTTGGCGAAGAATATTCTACCATTACCTTTTTACCAGTCGGTGCATAAACACCAAAATCAGGCGATAAAATTTCTTCGTTAAACTGTTTTAAGAAATAACTTTCGGCAATGCTTAAGTTTAAAAAACCTTTAACCACGTTAAATTTAGTGATATCGGTTACGTTGGCAACCAAATATTCACCAATTTCATTGGCCGTTTGTTCAGGCGATTTCTTCGAGATTTTGGTAATTGGAAAAACAACAATCGTTGCCTGTCCTTCAAATTCCTTACGGGTTTCTTGTATGTTGATTACACTTTCGGCTACTTCATCTTTGTAAAGTTCAAAAATGGCTTTCTGTGTTGCGGCAATAATAAAATTCATGCGCCAAAAATAGAGAAAAAAGTCCGAAGTCGGGAGTCCGAAGTCCGAAGAAATTTTACCATAAATTTCAGTTTTCTTTGTTTTTAAAGGGTTTGGAAAGCTACTGTAGTGCCGGTCGGTTCCGATAGTCCTTCTTTCCGCTATAGTCCCGATTGAAGGAATCGGGAGGTGCCGCTACAATAAGGTTTAGAGATGTTGGTTTTGTGCAATAAAAAAGTCCTGAGACCGAAGTCCGAGGTCGGAAGACAGGATGCCTGTAAGATAAAACTTATTATGCTTCAAAATTTCAGACCATCAACTTTCAAACTATATCTTCCGACTTTCGGACCTCAGACTTTCGGACTCTCAAAAATTCTAATAGATTTGCAATAACTAACTTTTTTATGAGCGAGCAGAACCCAAATTTTAAAGTGAGCGTAAACACCGAAATCGGCAGGTTGCGTAAATTATTAATACATAGTCCTGATAGTGGATTAGGCAAAGTAGTACCCTCTAAAGCGCAAGATTGGCTTTTCGAAGATATTGTACATTTAGATACCATCCGCAAAGGCGAATACGATTATTATATTAAATTGTTGATGTATTTTCTTGATCCCGATAAGATCAAAGGAAAACTGGCCGAAATAGATTCGGAAGCTTCAGACCGTAATTTTTATAAACCCAACCACCCCGATTTCCACAACTCTAAATCTGTAATTGAGATTCAGAACCTGTTGAGTGAAATGCTCGAAAACGAATCAATCCGCAAAAAACTCGTTGCGGCTGTTTGTGCGATTGAAGGCTGTACCTATAAAGTACAATTGGAGTTAACCAATACCGATCCGAAACAATTGGCTGAGATTTTTATTTCCGGAACATTGGCCAACGATACCATGATTTTTGCACCTATCCCCAATTTAATTTTTACCAGGGATGTGGGTACAACCATCAACAACCATATTTTATTAAACAAACCGGCAAAAAAAGCCCGTGTACGCGAAACGCTTTTAATGCGTTATATTTTCTTTAACCATCCATTGTTTGAGGGCTACCGCAATAACATTCTCGAAATTCCGGATGTAACCATGCACTTTTTAAGGCCTGGCGATGAACCTGCTTTCAGCACCACTTTAGAAGGTGGCGATGTGATGATGGTGAGCCCTAACCACGTACTAATCGGTTGTAGCGAAAGAACTTCAGAACATGGTGCAAACGAAGCGATTAAACTGTTATTCGATCAGGATGTGGTAGAAAAAGTTACGGTGGTAAAAATCCCTAGTAAACGCGATTATATGCACCTGGATACCGTTTTTACACAGGTAAAACGCAATACCTGGGTAATTTTGAATTCTATTGCACATTCTCCGAAATATAATCCTTACGAGCCGATCAACTTTTTAAAGGAACCAGAAAAATTGGAAGCGACTACCGCCATTCAGTTTACAAAAGCAAACCCGCAAGAGCCTAAACACTTCGAACATGTAGAGGCCTTGTTGAATGATATTAGTCAGAATGATTTAAAAAGTACCGAACCAACCCGGATCATCTATAGCGGAAACAATCAGTTCCCTTACGATTCGCGTGAGCAATGGACAGATTCCTGTAATCTGTTAGCCATTAAAGAAGGCGTGGTTTTAGGCTATGATAGAAACGATAAAACCGTTGAAGCTTTTAAAGCTGCCGGATTTGATGTGGTAGATGTAAAAGATTTGATCCAGGATTTAGAAAACGGTAAAGTAAGCGCCGAAACGATAACAGATACCCTGATTTTAATGCCTTCGGCAGAATTATCTCGTGCCCGTGGTGGTTTCCATTGCATGAGTTTACCGATATTAAGAGATAACCTAGTTCAGTAGTTCATTTGTCATTGGTTCATTTGTTGTGGCGTACGACTTAAACACCTAAAATTACGATCGATATGAATCAATGAACAGTTTGCCAAGTGAACTATTGCACAAATGACCAATGAACCTAATACACAAATGACAAGTGAACTAATGAACCAATCTACCAACCATATCCTTATGATCCGCCCTGTTGATTTTAAGTTCAACGAGCAAACGGCTGGAAATAACATGTTTCAAATTGCATCTGCAGATAGCGATGTACAAGAACAAGCCTTAAAGGAATTTGATGCTTTTGTTAATCTTTTGCGCAAAAACGGTGTCGATGTTACGGTCGTGGATGATACTTTTGAACCTGAAACGCCGGATTCTATTTTCCCGAACAATTGGGTTTCCTTTCACGAGGATGGCTCGGTATACCTTTATCCGATGTTTTCTGAAAACCGCAGGTTAGAGCGCCGCAATGAAATTTTGGATGGACTAAAAAACAAATTCGAGGTAAACCACATTAGTGATTTAAGCTTTTACGAGCAGCAATATGCTTTTTTAGAGGGTACAGGAAGTATGGTTTTAGACCGCACCAATAAAATTGCCTATGCTTGCCTAAGTGTACGTACCGATGAAGAAGTGCTGAATAATTTCTGCATGCTTACCGGATATGAGCCCGTGGCTTTTCAGGCGGTTGATGCCTCAAACTTCCCGATTTACCACACCAATGTAATGATGTGCATCGGCGACCGTTTTGCGGTGATCTGTCTGGATTCGATTAAAAATCCAGAAGAAAAATTAAATGTAACGATAAGCTTAAAAGGCGCTGGAAAAGAAATTATAGAAATCAGCCTGGAGCAGATGAATAAATTTGCGGGCAACATGCTGCAGGTAAGCAATGCAACCGGCGAAAACTTATTGGTGATGTCTGAACAGGCTTATTTATCATTAGATGCTGAGCAGATTGCTGCACTTGAAAAGTATAGCCGAATTATTTATGCCCCACTTTACACCATCGAAAAAAATGGGGGTGGCAGTGCAAGGTGTATGCTGGCTGAGGTACATTTGCCGGTTAAGGAATAACAGATTGCATATCTATTTTAATGGAATCAGATTTAACAGAAAAAGAATTGCGTTTAGCAACATTTATGAGTGAAATTTCAGAATATTGTTATTCTGCAGGTTGGATGCAGAATTTAGAATATGCCCTATGGAACGCGGTAATAAATGGTGAAAGGAAATATGGACAATCCTACATCACCGAAGCTGATGTTTCCACATTGATTAAGCTTTATACAGATGCAGATGCCTGGATCGTATATGATGACGATAAAGAGGAAACAGCTTTGAGCTTAAAAGAATGGACAGAAAAATTTAAAAAGGATGTTGAGCAAAACAAAGGAATTATAAAAGGTTAACAGTTTTATTAGCTAGTGTCTCCACGAACCATTGTATTTTTGCCACGGAAGCTCGGAGCGCACGGAAAACCCATCTGACAGGCGCACACTCGCTATTAAACCTTCAATAGCAGCACCACCCAAATTTAAATAAACCTGATCGGAACGAACACGAGTGCAACAAGTAAAGTGAAGAGCAGGGCTAACCCGAACCTATAAAAACGGGAACATGCTTTCCAAATGATCAGCAAACATTATTTCTCACACATCTCTCGTATCTCCGAACCATTGTATTTTTGCCACGAAAACTCGGAGCGCACGCAAAACCCATCTGACAGACGCACACTCGCTATTAAGCCTCAAATAGCAGCACCAGCCTATATTAAATAAACCTGATCGAAGTGAACACGTGTGCAACGAAGTAAAATGAAGAGCAGAACTACCCCAAACCAATAAAAATAGGAACCTGCTTTCCAAATGATCAGCAAACATTCCCTTTCTATCAAACCAACTTTTAAAGAGATCTCCAGTCGAAACGCCGACCTGCGTGATTCCGATTAGTTTTATTACTTTCGCCAAAAATCCAGCATCAATATGTCTTTAGTACAAGAATTACAAACCCGTTCGGGCAATAAATGCGAATTATGCACCGCCGAAACCAATTTATCGGTATATGAAGTGCCGCCAACCAGTAATGCCAATAGCGATAACAGTATTTTAGTTTGTAAAACCTGCTTACACCAGATTGAAAAAACGGAACAGCTTGCCCCAAACCACTGGAAAATATTAACAGAAACCATGTGGTCGGAATTTGCCCCGGTACAGGTTGTGGCCTGGAGAATGTTGAGCAGGTTAAGAAATGAAGGCTGGGCAGCAGATAGCCTGGATATTTTATACCTTGAGGATGAAACTTTAGAATGGGCTAAAAAAACCGGCGACCATGAGCAAGATGGAACAGTGGAATTTCATCAGGACAGCAACGGCACGCGTTTATTTGAAGGCGATACGGTAGTTTTGGTTAAAACGCTGGATGTTAAAGGCTCAACCATAAGTGCAAAATTGGGCACTGTGGTTAAAAACATTAGACTGGTACACGATAATACCGAACAGATTGAAGGTAAAGTAGAAGGACAAACCATTGTAATTTTAACCAAATACCTCCGCAAAGGTTAATATGCTATTTGGCTCCAGAGCCTGTATCTTAAGTTGTGTTTCATCCAAACTTGTCACGTTGAGCTTGTCGAAACGCTTTACCAGTGCATTTAAACAAGTCCTTCACTTCGACTACGCTCAGTACAAGCTCACTCAGGATGACAATCTATATTTATGATACAACCTCATAAACATCAATCAATTAATGATTTACCTATAATTAATTAGCCCACTCGCTGTCAAACCCCAAATAGCTGTACTTACCTTGCCAGGTAAACCTGATCGGAACGAACACGAGTGCAACGAGTAAAGTGGAGAGCAGGGCCAACCCCAATCTATAAAAACAGGAACCTGCTTTCCAAACCCATAAACTAAACGCCCATTACCAATTGGTTTCCAAATATTTAGCGAATTAGCTTGCCTTATTTTTCTCAAAAAACAATTTGCACTCAAATTTTGTAGTTAGGCTAAGCGTTTCCCTACAGTAAAAATATTTTTATTAAAGATTAATTCTCGATTTAAAATTACATTTTTGCAAAAATTATTTAAAAGTAAATGCAGAGTTACTCAGAATTTCTTGATCTAAGTGTTGGTTTCCCTCAGGAGGGTTTCGATGTTATAGATGATGAATTATATTTTCAGGATTTAAACCTGATGGAAATGATCGAAACTTACGGTACTCCCCTACGTTTCACGTATTTACCAATGGTAAGTAAGAAGATTCAGCAAGCGAAGATTCTTTTTCAGACCGCTATTTTAAAGAACAACTATCGTGGCGATTATAAATATTGCTACTGTACAAAAAGCTCACATTTTAAGCATATTGTAGAAGAAGCTTTAAAAAATAACATCCACCTGGAAACATCTTCGGCTTTTGATATGCCGATGGTTGATGCGCTAGAGAAAAAAGGTGTATTAACAAAAGATACCACCATTATTTGTAACGGCTTTAAAACCTACCAGTACAAGCAATATATTATCGATATGTTGCATGATGGTTATACCAATATTATCCCTGTTTTAGATAATAAGGAAGAATTTAACCTTTTTGATGATGAGGTTGATATTGACACGCCTTGTAATTTAGGTATTCGTATCGCGGCTGAAGAGCAGCCAGACTCGCAGTTTTATACTTCGCGTTTAGGTGTTCGTATGGAAGACATCATCGACTTTTACAACAATAAAATCGTGCATAATCCTAATTTCAGGGTTAAATTATTACACTTTTTCATTAACTCAGGTATTACCGATTCGCCATATTACTGGAACGAGTTAGAGAAATATGTAACGCTTTATTGCAAGTTTAAAAAAATCAATCCTGATTTAGATACGCTTGATATTGGTGGCGGTATGCCATTTAAAGATTCGTTGGTATTTGATTTCGATTACGAATATATGGTAAACGAAATTGTAAAAAGGATTAAAGAAATCTGCGCCATCCACGAGGTAATGGAACCAGATATTATTACCGAATTTGGTAAATATACTGTAGCAGAAGCATCTGGTATACTTTACAAAGTTTTGGGCCGTAAACAACAAAACGACCGTGAGCGTTGGTTAATGTTGGATGGTTCTTTTATTACCAATTTACCTGATGTTTGGGCTTTAAATCAAAAATATATCTTATTGCCAATTAACAATTGGGATGCTGAATATGAGCGTGTTAACTTAGGTGGTATTACCTGCGATGGACAGGATTATTATAACCAGGAAGCGCACATGAACAGTGTATTTATGCCGAAAACGCGTAAAGTGCAGTATTTAGGTTTCTTCCACACGGGTGCTTACCAGGAAGTATTGAGCGGTTATGGCGGTATCCACCACTGTTTATTGCCAAGTCCGAAACATGTTTTGATCCGCAGAAACCGCGATGAAAGTTTCAATTTTGAGGTTTTTGGCGAAGAACAGAACAGTAAGCAGGTGCTGAAAATACTGGGTTACTAGTTTAGTTTGGAGTTTTCAGTTGGGAGTTTGGACATACGAAAAACATAAACTTTCCACAATAAGCTAAAGCAAAGAACAAGTTTCTTATTTTTACAATATATAAATACCTTAGCTGAATAAGCTAAGGTATTTTTTTGCCTTAAACCTTTTACCTTACATCTAAAACCTTTAAAAATGAAATTCGGCCAAGTAGAAGATCCAACCATTATAGATTATACCCTTCCGGCTGATGCGCCTGAAACAGCAGCAATTTTAGCAACGAATAAACCTAAACAAGCTTTTCAAGCCTTTGTGGGCTGTGCAAAATGGAATAAAACTGATTTAAAGGGTTTTTACCCAAAAGGAACTAAGGACGAGTTAACCTATTATTCTACACAATTTAATTCGATTGAACTAAATGCCACCTTTTATGGCATGCCTACCCGCGACCAGGTAATCACCTGGACGCAAAAAACACCTGCAGATTTTAAGTTTTTTCCAAAACTCACCAATACCATCAGTCACTTTAAAAGGTTAATCAACGTTAAAGAGCCTGTTGAGCAATATTGTGATGCCATTAGTAACTTTGAAGATAAACTAGGCATGGCCTTTCTTCAGTTGCATGATAACTTTAAACCTAAAGATTTCGAAAGGTTAAAAACCGTGATCAACGAATTTCCAAAAGTAATACCATTAGGTGTTGAAGTAAGAAATACAGAATGGTTTACGAACCCGGCCATTGCAAACGAATTTGCCAAATTGTTCAAAGAGAATGGGATCAGCAATATTATTGTGGATACTGCAGGCAGAAGAGACATGTTGCACATGCGTTTAACCACACCTACGGCTTTTGTGCGTTTTGTAGGCGCAAACGATGATGAAATTGATAAGAAACGCTTAGACGACTGGATTGAAAGAATTGTGGAATGGAAAGAACAGGGTTTACAAAACCTTTACTTTTTTGTTCACCAGAACGTAGAACTTTCATCGCCTTTATTCTCTGCTTATTTTACCGAAAAACTGAACAAAGCTATTGGTACCGATTTAAAAATTCCGGTGATGGCCAATCAGGCTTCGCCAAGTTTATTTTAGTTTTATTTACGGCACGTCATTCTCGCGTATGCGGGAATCTTAATACATCTTACATGAGGCATTAAGATTATCTTTGATGAGCACTTCGTCATTCCCAACCCGATAGCTATCGGGTTGGGAATGACGACCTTAAATTTACTGTTAGTCGAGATTTGCAATCTTGACTGGATGAGCTGTGGATTTGCAATCCACCTTAAAGGATTAAAAATCCTTAGTTCTAAAATCGGATTACAAATCCCGACCAACAACTCCCTATAAACCGTTTCCGTCGCTTTTGCCTTTTCCCCTTCAGGCGAAACATTATAAACTGTTAATACAAACGCATCATTTCCCCGCGCCGTGGTTCGTGTCCCACGAACCTTTTTCTAAAAACCTGCGAAATTTAAATTCTCTTATAAACCGTTTCCGTCGCTTTTGCCTCTTCCCCTTCAGGCGAAACATTATAAGCGGTTAATACAAACGCATCATCTCCAACAATATCTAAAGCCGTGCGCCAGCCCCAAAGCTGCCCGCCATATTCCGGACTGCCGTATTCGCCAAAAACCGAAAATCCATTTGTCGTAGCTTCTCCACTCGAAAGCATCATCTGCGTACCCATATGGAAACTATCCACCCAGCTTGTGGTAAACCTTTGATATGGAAGATCAAAGCCGATAATCATTTTGCCTTCAAAAGGTTTCCCCTCCAAACTTCCATGATAATCAACCGAAATAAAACGGCTACCTAAAATGGAAATAATTTGAGCTTCAGATAAAGATTCATCGGCCAGTACATCCTTTTCGAACCAGGTTTTAGTTGATCCCTGCCAATTTCCAATTAATTGTAAAAGTTTTTTGTGAGCGCCATCTGCTAAAGATTTCTCGAATTTACTTTTCGCCATAATCAAAGCTATAGAAATATAGTTAAAATGTTAAATCATTTATATACAAGATATTGAAATGAAAGTTGTAAATTGTTTAATACAAAAATTCATGTATGCTAAAAACGTTAGATCTCAATCAGGTAATGGTTATCGATATCGAAACTGTTCCGCAATACCCATCATTTCAGGATGTACCTCCACATTTTCAGGAACTTTGGGAGCAAAAAACGCATTACCAGCGAAATGCAGACCAAAGTCCTGAAGATTTTTATGAAAAAGCAGGTATTATGGCCGAATTCGGCAAAGTTATCTGCATTAGTCTGGGCATTTTTAATGTACAGGATCAATCTTATTCCCTGCGGATCAAATCTATTTTTGGTCACGATGAAAAGGAAATGCTTTTGCAGTTCTCCAGCCTGTTAAGTAAACAAGCGCCCACGTTAATGTTCTGTGCGCACAACGGAAAAGAATTCGATTTTCCTTATTTATGCCGCAGGTTATTGGTTAACGGAATAGAAATACCGGTTCAGTTGCAGCTTTCGGGCAAAAAACCATGGGAAGTAAACCATATCGATACCATGGAGCTCTGGAAATTCGGCGATTACAAACACTTCACTTCATTAAACCTATTAGCGGCAATTTTAAACATTCCAACCCCCAAAGATGACATTAACGGCTCGCAGGTAAGACAGGTTTACTATGAAGAGAAAAACCTCGAACGGATAGTTACCTATTGCCAGAAAGATGTAATTACTACCGCGCAGGTGCTGTTAAAATTTAAGGGAATGGATATAATTTCAGCAGAAAACATTACCATTGTAACGTAATGCTAAACGTTGAAAACCTAAATATCGATTTTTATAACCAGGAAGATAAAACCTGGTTCAAAGCCGTTAAACAGATCAGTTTTAATGTAAAAAAAGGAACGGTTTTAGGTATCGTGGGCGAATCGGGTTCCGGGAAATCGGTTACTTCATTTTCTATTATGCGTTTGCACGATGAAAAAAGTGCAAAAATTACGGGGGATATCGATTTTGAGAATGTTAGTCTGCTTAATCTTGGCACCAATGAAATCCGGCAGATCAGAGGAAACCAGATCTCGATGATTTTTCAGGAACCCATGACTTCCCTCAATCCTGTTTTTACTTGTGGTGATCAGGTGGCCGAAGCCATTATGCTGCACAGAAAAGTGGATAAAGCGGAAGCAAAAAAACATACCATTGCACTTTTTAATGAGGTACAGTTACCCCGGCCCGAAAAAATATTCGACAGTTATCCGCATCAGATTTCCGGCGGACAAAAACAGAGGGTAATGATTGCCATGGCCTTAAGCTGCGATCCAAAACTATTGATTGCCGATGAACCAACCACCGCACTAGATGTAACCGTTCAGAAAACAATTCTTCAGTTACTTTTAAAGCTGAAAACAGAACGGAATATGGCGATGATCTTTATTTCCCACGATTTAGGCGTGGTAAATGAAATTGCCGATGAAGTTGCGGTAATGTACAAAGGCGAAATTGTAGAACAAGGATCGGCAAAATCTATTTTTAATAACCCACAACACCCTTATACTAAAGGTTTGCTGGCCTGTCGCCCTTCCCCTAACCTGCAGCTAAAAAAATTACCTGTGGTGGCTGATTTCCTTACCGGAAAAATTGACGATGCCTCAGCGCATCTACAAGCCTCGAACCAGTTAAGCCAAACTGAAATATCAGCACGAAGGGAACAACTTTACGCACAAAAACCTTTACTTCAGATAAAAGATCTCTGCACCTGGTACCCAATCAGCAACGGCTTATTCGGAAAAGTAACCGATTATGTTAAAGCCGTTGATCAATTGAATTTTGAAGTTTTCCCAGGGGAAACACTTGGCTTGGTAGGCGAATCGGGCTGTGGTAAAACCACTTTGGGCCGAACCATTTTAAGGTTAATCCAGCCTACATCCGGTCAGATTATTTTTAACGGTGAAGACATTACACACATCAGCAAAACAGATTTACGGAAATTAAGGAAAGATATTCAGATCATTTTTCAGGATCCTTACGCCTCTTTAAATCCAAAATTAAGCATTGGTCAATCTATTTTAGAACCTTTACAAGTACATAAACTACACCGCAACGATACCGAACGCAAGCAAAAGGTATTAGAACTCCTCAACAAAGTAGGTTTAAAAGAAGAACATTTTAACCGTTACCCGCACGAGTTTAGCGGCGGACAAAGACAGCGCGTGGTTATTGCCAGGGCTTTGGCTTTAGAACCAAAATTCATCATCTGCGACGAATCCGTTTCTGCGCTCGATGTTTCCGTTCAGGCACAGGTTTTAAACCTGATCAGAGATCTTCAACAAGAATTCGGACTTACCTATATCTTCATATCCCACGATCTGGCCGTAGTAAAACACATTTCAGACCGGATTTTGGTAATGAACAAAGGAAAAATCGAAGAAGAAGGTTTTCCCGAGCAGATTTTCTACGCACCAAAGGCAGAATATACGAGGAAATTAATTAAAGCGATCCCCGGAGCGTAATCCGTAGTCCTTAGTCCGTAGTCCGTAGTCCGTAGTCCGTAGTCCGTAGTCCGTAGTCCGTAGTCCGTAAAACGGAATAAATCTTAGAAAGAAGGTTTAATCAGGAGTATTATTTATTTGGTCAATGGTTCATGGTCAATATTCATATAGCCATTTTCACTATCCACCAAAACTATGAACCATCAACCATGAGCCAATAGGCAATTTGCCTTACCAAATAACCAATTCCCAATCAACCCCTCAACTCCCTCCATTATCCATTTTCCATCATCCATCTTACCTATTGTACCTATCTTTTCTGTATCTTCGATAAATTCAGTATTAGCGTATGGCAAAGAAAAAATCGGCAAATATAAAATTGGTTCTGAATCAATTGGTTAGTGATGTTTTTGAAAAGAACAGTAATCAGCTGCTAAATTATAAGCAGGTTTCGGCTAAATTAAATTTGAACGATCAGGAATCGAGAGAAACCATTCTCGAGATCTTAAAAGAGGGGAAAAGTGCGGGGATTTTCTTAGAACCCGAAAAAGGTAAATTCAAACTTAAAGAGTTACAAAACTTCATAATTGGCACGGTTGATATGACCGCCGATGGTTCTGCTTATATCGTTCCGGAAGATGAGTTTGAAAAAGACGTTTTTGTTGCGCCACGAAAACTTAAAAATGCGTTGCACGGCGATACCGTTAAAGCTTATGTTTTCGCAAAGAAAAGCGGTCGCAAAAACGATGGCGAAGTTGTCGAAATCATTAAAAGAGCAAAATCAGATTTTACAGGTGTTATCAAGATATCAGATCGTTTTGCATTCGTAATTGCAGACGACAAAAAAATGATGCACGATATTTTTGTGCCTTTGGCCGATACCCACGATGCAAAAAATGGTCAGCGTGTACTCGTAACCTTGTCTGACTGGCCAGAAAGCGCAAAAAACCCTATCGGAATTGTTAAACATGTACTCGGCAATCAAGGCGAGAACAATACCGAAATGAATGCGATTTTAGCACAATATGGTTTCCCGTTGGAGTTTCCGCCACAGGTAGAACGCGAAGCAAATGCGATCCCCGAAGAAATTCCGGCCGAAGAAATTGCCAAAAGAAAAGATTTTAGAAATATATTAACCTTTACCATAGATCCGGCTGACGCGAAAGATTTCGATGATGCCATTTCTTATCAAAAACTCCCTAATGGAAACCACGAAATCGGCGTACACATTGCCGATGTTTCGCATTATGTAATCCAGGGAACAGATTTGGATAAAGAAGCCTACAGCCGTGCCACCTCCGTTTATCTGGTTGATCGGGTGATCCCGATGTTGCCTGAGCGATTAAGCAATGGTGTGTGTTCATTACGTCCACATGAGGATAAATTGTGTTTTGCTGCTGTTTTCGAATTGGATGAGCAGGCTAATATTCAAAATGAATGGTATGGCCGTACAGTGATCCACTCTGACAGAAGGTTCAGCTATGAAGAAGCACAGGAAGTGATCGAAAACAAAGCCGGTGATTACGCTCAGGAAATCCTGAAATTAAATGAGCTGGCCTATATCCTCCGCGACCGCAAATTTAAAAACGGAGCCATTAGTTTCGAAAGTACCGAGGTTAAATTCAAACTGGATGAAACCGGGAAACCGATTGGTGTTTATGTTAAAGAACGTAAAGACGCACATAAACTGATCGAAGATTATATGTTGCTGGCCAACCGGAAAGTGGCCGAATTCGTTGCCAAGAAAGTAAAAGGTAAAAATAAACTTACCTTTGTTTACCGCGTGCACGATTCGCCAAACATGGAAACCCTAAATACCTTTGCCACATTTGCTGCCCGTTTCGGTTATAAGGTAAATACTAAATCAGATAAAGAAATTGCCAAATCATTAAACAGCTTAATGGCTGATGTAGAAGGTAAAAAGGAACAAAATATCCTAACCTCACTAGCCATCAGATCAATGGCTAAAGCGATTTATTCCACTAAAAAAACCAGTCATTATGGCCTGGCTTTCGAATATTACACCCACTTTACTTCCCCTATCCGCCGTTATCCCGATGTGATGGCCCACAGGCTTTTACAAAGCTATTTAGATGGCGGTAAATCGGCCGACGCAGAATTTTACGAAGTAGCCTGTGTACATTCTTCCGCAATGGAAAAAAGAGCAGCTGATGCAGAACGCGCATCCATTAAATACAAACAGGCTGAATACCTTGAAAATAACATCGGTACCGAGTATAAAGGTATTATTTCGGGCGTTACTGAATGGGGTATGTATGTAGAGATTGAAGAGAACAAATGTGAAGGCATGATCCGTTTACGCGATATATCTGACGATTTTTATGTGCTCGACGAGAAAAACTACTGCATTATAGGCCAGCGTAAAAAGAAAAAATACCAATTGGGAGACGAAGTAATGATCAGGGTTAAAAAAGTAGATCTTTCTAAACGTCAAATCGATTTTACCTTAATTCCTGATTAAAAATTAAGACATTTGTGCCCGAAAACACAATGTTCAAAGCAAAGCATGCATACTACAGAACAATTACAGCAAATTTTAGATACTGCAATACAAAATTTAAAGTTTCCGGACCACCCTAAACAGCTTTACGATCCGATTACTTATATCATTAATCTTGGCGGAAAACGCGTGAGACCACTGTTGGTTTTAATGGCTACCGAACTTTTTGGCGAAGATGCGAACCAATCTGTCCACGCGGCAATGGCTATCGAAGTTTTTCATAATTTCACACTTGTTCATGATGATATTATGGACAATGCACCACTCCGCAGAGGTCAAGCTACCGTACATGAAAAATGGAGTACTAATGTGGCCATTTTAAGTGGCGATGTGATGATGGTAGAAGCCAATAAAAACCTTGCTAAAGTAAATCCTGTCTTCCTTAAAGATGTGCTGGATACCTTTAATACCACCGCACAAGGCGTTTGTGAAGGTCAGCAGTTGGATATGGAATTTGAAGGTCGCGATGATGTAAGTATCGAAGAATACATCAACATGATCAGGCTGAAAACGGCTGTATTGCTTGGTGGAGCACTAAAACTAGGGGCAATTATTGCAGGTGCGTCAGAAAAAGATGCAGATCTGATTTATCAGTTTGGAGAAAATATCGGAATTGCCTTTCAGTTACAGGATGATATTTTAGACGTGTATGCCGATCCTGAAAAATTTGGAAAACAGGTTGGTGGCGATATTATTGCCAATAAAAAGACTTTCCTGCTCTTAAAAGCTTTTGAACTCGCCAAAGGTGAAACCCGTGCATCATTAGATACCTGGACAGGCTATAAAGAATTTAACGCACAGGAAAAGGTAGAAACTGTCCGCCAGGTTTACGATACGCTGGATATCCAGGAAATTGCCAGAGAAAGCATGAATAGCTACCGGAACAAAGCCTTAGCTGTATTCGATCAGATTAATGTGAACGATGAAAAGAAAGCAAACCTTTTAACGCTTACCGAACAGTTAATGGCCAGGGAGTATTAAATTTCATCGTCATCATCTCGACTTAGAAAAAATTTCAAAGAAAAATTCGTCATTGCGAGGAGGCTTCTTCAGCCGAGGAAACAATCTTACAACTATCGCTATTAGCGTTCGCATTAAGATTGCTTCATCCAATGAAAAATTGGCTTCGCAATGACGCACTTCATTTATTTTATCTAAGCTTTCGCCAATTTATATTTAATCCAGAAATCAGATGATTTAGCAGAAGATTCGCCGCCTTGTGCTGATCTTTGACCGCCACCGCCCATTCCACCTCTTCCACCACCACCCATACCACCACGGCCACCTCCGCCCATGCCTCCGCCTCCCATTCCACCTCTGCCGCCAGATCTACCTCTTCCACCGCCGCCCTTCTCACCTTCTGGAGCACCCTGTCTTTTAAATCCAGATTTACCAGGTTCATTTATTTTAATATTGTAAACGAGCGGTTTTTTAAAATCTAAGCCAACCTGTAACTGTGCTAATGGAATGCTTAACTCATAAATTAAATCTCTGTTTGGATGGATACTCATTCCTGTTTCAATTCCATCCTGATTGATCGCAGGCAACTCGCCATCAGGAATATTTTTAAAACCCGATACCCGGATGCTTTTATTCATCGCAGCGGGATCATGCATTTCATTTTCCCTTTCTGTTGGTAACGCAGCATGATCGTGATGTTCTTCCCCCTCCTTTGGCATTGGCGGTCTTTCCATTAATGGAAAGGTTAATTTCATTCCATCTTTCTTCTTTCCTGCAGTATTAATATTTAGCGTAATACCACCTCTTAATACACTAAAAGTTGTTTGTGGATCTAACGATTCGATAATAACATACAGGTTTTTATCGTCGTTGGCCAATGCAAAGGCTAATTTAGTAGCATCATTATACTGGTTAAGTGGCTCATTCCATTCGTTCGATATGCCATCGGCTTTAAATGGTTTTACCATGCGGATATTATCTTCTACATCTTGTGCATGTAATAAACGGCCCGAAATAAGTAATGTGATTAATAAGGATATTCTCTTCAGATTCATTTGGATTGTTTTTAAATCAATACTCAAATCTAAATCAGCGAAATGTTAATTTTTGTTATTTAACATGGTTTAACAATTAAGTCAATAGTCGGGAGTCCTCAGCAGTCTTTCCTCGGCTACCGATGGAAAATCGGTAAAGGTCCGCCACCGCCGATGGGCTCTTTCTTTTTGCTGCCAAAAAGACCAGCGAAGCTAGCTTGAACACAATTTAAAAACGGGAACAAGTGAAAAAACAAAAACCACCGGCAGAAAATTTATTCATTTTTTGATGTAATTTTCAATGGTATTCATGAGGGCTTACGCCGTTTTCTTTCGAAGTAAGTGGTATTGGCTAAAACAGTGGGGCCTGATCCCGATGCCTTGATCGGGAGTTAGGCCGGATTTACGTAGAACGGGAAATGGTGCTAAGGCCTAGCTGGATGGAAATGTACATTTCGCATAACGCGCTTATTTTTAAACTATTGCAAAACAACGGCTATGGTAGAGGTTAGAATTTTCAAATACATTGATAGGTTTAATGACAGTGCGTAGAATCGTCATTGCCAGCCCGACTGGCAATCGTAATGCCTTAGTAGGGATTGCAGCTTGCATTAAGATTAGCTTCGCTGAGCACTTCGTGGTTCCCGCCTGCGCGGGAATGACGACCACTCTTTAGAATCTGTCATTGATAGCGGAGCTGAGAAATCTGCCAAAAATCGTCATTGCGAGGCACGAAGCAATCTTACTACAATGGGTGGACAAAAAGCATTATATAGTTTTAATACTCAGCGATCGTTGTAAGATTGCTTCACCCGATGAAAAATCGGTTTCGCAATGACGATTTATAGCAGAAATGACCGAACCCAACAATTAACCAACTTCCAATTAACAGTTTACAGTATGCATTGCAACAATTACAACAATCAGTTAACCGATTTAAATAGTTAACCAACCGAACGTTAAGAAAATTAAGATGCAAATGGTCTCTAGAAACAATTTGGCTATGAACTGAACCAATCCACAAATGGCTAATGAACTACTGAACCTATTTTAAACAAAAAAAGTCCCGATTATCATCGGAACTTTTCTTTTATAACTGATTACTAATTATTCTGCAGGTGCAGCTTCTTCAGTAGATTCGTCTTTTTTAGCTGCTTTTTTCGCAGGTGCTTTTTTAGCCGGAGCTTCAACAACTTCTTCTGCTACAACTTCTTTCTTTGCAACTGCTTTTTTAGCAACTGGTGCTTTAGCTACTGCTGCTTCGATTTCAGCGTCGGTGATAGGAAGGATAGATACATAAGATTTGTTATCTTGTTTCTTTCTGAAAACTACCGTACCATCAACTAAAGCAAATAAAGTATGGTCTTTACCGATACCAACACCTTTATCAGGGTGGTGTTTTGTTCCACGTTGACGTACTAAAATGTTTCCAGCGATAGCTAATTGCCCACCGAAAATTTTAATACCTAAACGCTTACTATGCGATTCACGTCCGTTTTTCGAACTACCGGCTCCTTTTTTGTGTGCCATGATTTTATATTTTGTAACTCGCCCAAAAGCGAATTATTGGGTTAACAATTAATTATAGAGTGATGTCAGAGATCTGAATCTTAGTGAAAAACTGGCGGTGACCATTTTTCTTTTTGTAACCTTTTCTACGTTTTTTGTGGAAAATAATTACTTTATCACCTTTTAAATGAGATACGATCTTAGCTGAAACTTTAGCACCTTTAACTGCAGGAGCACCTACAGTAATTGTACCACCGTTGTCAACCAACAATACATTATCAAATTCAATACTAGCGCCTTCATCTCCTTGTAATCTGTGTACAAAAAGGTGCTGGTCTTTAGCAACTTTAAATTGCTGCCCTGCTATATTTACTATTGCGTACATTGTTTAAATATTTGTTTTTATAATTTTTATTTAACGAGGTGCAAATATAGAACAAATTCAATTAACACACAAACACATATCGAAAATATTTTTCACTAAAATCATACAGGATCAGGATTTGGAAGATTTAAGGATTTCAAGATCGATTTATACATTATTTTAATTTCGTTTTCCAGAAAGCAATTTAGGAAATTTGAGTTCTGCATAAGATCCAACAACCATTCTTCTTAAACCCGATTGCAGTGGTGTCCAGATCACAATTAAGCATTTAAATATACGATTAGGTTTTGGTCTGTGAGACACTAACCGGTAGATTAATATCCTTTCCGAAAACTGTTTTTTTTTGAAAAGCAAAGTCTGGTAATGCTTATGTTAAACCTGCCCTGCTGTCCATTCCAAGTCCTCGCTGCGCTGTGGGCTTTTCATTTCCATCAGGTTTAGTTTACAAGTTCAGCTTTTCAAACCATCCTGCCTCACACCTATTACGCCACATACATTATACATAAACCCGATTGCAGTGGTGTCCAGATCACAATTAAGCATTTAAATATACGATTAGGTTTTGATCTGTGAGACACTAACCTGTAGATTAATATCCTTTCCGAAAACTGTTTTTTTTGAAAAGCAAGGTCTGGTAATGCTTATGTTAAACCTACCCTGCTGTCCATTCCAAGTCCTCGCTGCGCTGTGGGCTTTTCATTTCCATCAGGTTTAGTTTACAAAGTTCAGCTTTTCAAACCATCCTGCCTCACATGTATTACGCCATACCTTGTACATAAACCCGATTGCAGTGGTTCCGATTCTTCATCGGAAAGAACGGAAAGCGGGGCCGAACCCCGCCAACAAGCACCCCCATTCATTTACAAATAATAATTAAATACTATTCTATTAGGTTTCAGTCAGTAAAGTAACAACCTATAGAAGAGATTCTTCATTGCCTTCAGACTGACAAATTCTCCGTGTATCTGTGTTAAAAAAACTCATATCAATTCCATTGTTAAAAAATGTTAAATCACTTTTTAATTACGAATATTTCGTAGTTTTACGAAAAGTAAATAGATTAATTTAAACCAATCATCATGAAACGAATCCTAACCCTCTGTTTGGCAATAGCCCTCACCATTTCGGTAAAAGCCCAAAACCCCGATAAAGCACTTGCAAGAGTACGCTACACTTTTACGCATATCCAGGATACCACCCAACGCGATAAACCCCGGATTGAAAACATGCTGCTCGTAACCGGCAAAAATGCGTCTGTTTATACCAGTTATGATAAACTGAACCAGTCGTTGAACATGCAAAAGCAGATACAGGAGCAGATTAAAAACCAAACCGGTAATGGTAATGTGAAAATTGAAGTCAAAAGCGAAACAAAATTCCCTTTAACACAGGTAGATTATTTCTTTTTTGCCAATGAGCATAAAATGATTACCAAAGAACGCCTCTTTAACAATTACCTGGTTGAAGAAACGGCACCGCAGCTAGATTGGAAAATTTTAAAGGATACCATGAGTTTTTCAGGTATTCCATGTCAAAAAGCAACTACTACATTTAAAGGCAGGAACTGGATTGCCTGGTTTGCGACCGAGATACCTTTTCAAAGTGGTCCGTGGAAATTAAACGGATTACCGGGCTTGATTATAGAAGCTTACGATGAGAAAAAGGAAGTGAAATTTACATTTGCAGGTCTCGAAAACGTAAAAGACGAAACGAATCAGGCAAATGCCGGCGACGATGTTAAAATTGCCGCTCCAAATGGTGGTGTAGTAAAAATGGTGGGTATTGATATGAGCACTTCTTACCTCGGCCCGGAGATTAAACTTCCTGCCGATGCCATTAAAACCACCAGAAAAGAACTGGATAAACTTAAAGATGCCAGGGATAAAGACCCCCAAGGCTTTATGCAGGCCCAAATGGCTGCCAATGGCATGCAGGGTTCATTTAAAACCAATAATGCTCCTCACCCTGCCGGCGGTACCGCAATAAAACCTGAAATAAACAACCCGATCGAAATTCCGGAGAAAAAATGAAGAATTATGCGATAATACTGGTGCTTTTGCTCGTTAGTTTTTCGGCCATGGCACAAAAACCGATTAAAGGTTTGGTTAAAGATGCCAATGGAAAAGCGATAGAATCTGTTAATGTAAGTCTGAAAGATGCTGAAGGCAACATCATTAATTTCAGCAGAACCAACCGTAATGGTGAGTTTAGCATTCTAATAAAAAACGATCAGATTTCAGGTTATAAAATAGAGGCTTCGAGTATTGGTTATAAAAAGCAAAGCATGATAATTACTGATGTTGCCAAAAGTTATGATCTCGTGATGCAAAGCAGTGAAACGACATTAGAAACGGTAACAGTGAAAAACCGTCCATCTTTAAGCTCGCGGGGCGATACCTTAAATTACAGACCTTCCGATTTTGCGGATAAACAAGACAGAAGCATCGGCGATGTGCTTAAAAAAATGCCCGGGATCGAAGTTGCAGAAGATGGCAAAATCAGTTATAACGGTAAATCCATTTCTAACCTGTATGTTGATGGCGACAACCTTTTGGATGATAAGTATAACATTGGCACCAAAAGCATCCCACAGGGCGCTGTAGATAAGGTACAGGTGATCCAGAATGATCAACCCATAAAAATGATGCGTAAAAATAACATGAGCGATGATGTTGCGTTGAATCTGGTATTAAAGGATGAAGCCAAACTGAAGGTAATGGGCGATGCTACAGCCGGTGCCGGAATGCCGAACCGTTTTGATGAAAACCTAACGGCCATGTTATTCAATAAAAAACTTAAATTTATCAATAACATTAAGGGCAATAACATTGGTAATGATCCGGGAATTGATCTTACTTCTCATAATTTATCTGATTATTTAAAAAAGCTTGATAACGACAGGCCAAGCAGCCTGCTATCTACCGGCGCTGCCGGTGTTCCCTCTTTGCCACAAAGCAGGTATCTGTTCAATAAAGCAGGCTTAGTAAATTTAAATAATTTATATAAATTTAACCAGGACTTACAGTTAAGGGCAAACCTTTCTTATCTGTATGATGAGCGCCGTCAACAGTACAATAAATTTTCAGAAACTTACCTTTCAGGTCAAACCATCAGTTATACAGAATCGCAGAACAATGCCATTAATCCGCAAAAATTAAGGGCACAATTTAACCTGAATGGAAACGCGGATAAATATTACCTGAATAATAATTTTGTGCTGGATTACGCACCTTTTAAAACTTCGTCGGGTTTTGTAATTAATGGAGTGGCAGCCAATCAGGTGTTAAGTCAGGAAACGCTGGATATTTCCAATGAGTTTAACTACCGGAAAAAATTAAAGTCGGAAGATGTGATTAACCTCTACTCCTATTTAAACCGTACCACCCAACCAGAAAACCTAAACATTACACCCGGACTTAATGCCGACATTTTGAACAATGGCAACAGTTATCTCCGTTTAAGCCAATACCTAAAAATACCAACCTGGTACACCAATAATTATGCATCATTTGCTTTTGTAAACAATCATTTTGTGCAAACCTATAAGGCAGGTTTTAATGTGCAGCAACAACAGCTTAATTCGGAACTTTACCGCACGCAAAATAACCAACAAACCGAATTGGTATCTGGCAATACAGTAAATAATCTTGGTTGGGTTAAAACCAAACTTTATACAGATGCCACTTACGAATTTACCAACGATAAATTAAAGGCCGGAATAAGCTTGCCCTTGAGTTATCACCTGATTAAGTATCGTGATGACATCAATCAACTGGATAAAAGCCTGCATAAATTGTTCTTAAGCCCTTCTTTAAATATTAAATACCAAACCAGTACCGAAAATTATGTAACGGCAAATTATAATTTCCGTAACGATTTAGGCGGAATTGACGACGTTTACCGTGGTACGGTGTTAAAAAACTACCGTTCGCTTTTTGCGAACAATGCTCCGATTTCGGAATCGAAAACGCACAATGTTGGCGCAGGATTTAATTTCAGAAAAGCAATGCAGATGTTTTTCTTTAACATCACGGCAAATTATAGCGATGCCGAACTGAATACCATTTCGTCGTATAGTTTAAGCAACAATATCCAGCAAAGGATAGTATTGCCACTGAGTAACCATGTTCGTACATTTTCATTAGCTGCAAACGCCAGTAAATATGTTTTTGCCTTGAAAAGTACAGTGAGTGCAGGGATTAATTTTTCGCAAAGCAGGTACGATCAATTGCAGAATAATGAATTATTTGCCTTTAACGCACAAACGATTTCTTATAAAGCCGGCATAGAAGCAAAACTCACCAGCTTTATCAATTGGTCTTACCTTGCAAACTTTTCAGTAACGGATAACAAAGCTAAAGTTGCTGATGCAATAAAAACTAATTTCCAACAGTTAAGGCAACAATCAACCCTGGCCATTACCACTGTCAGAAACGTTTATTTAAACTTATCGGCCGAACATTTATTTACGCATCAATCTACACAGCCAAATCTGAAATATCTTTTCGCAGATATGAACATTAAATACAAATACCTGAAAATGAAAACAGATTTTGAATTCGGCATCACCAACCTGGCGAATATTAAAAGCTTTGATGCGGTTTACCTTTCCGCCAATTCGCTTACCACCGGAACCTACTATATTCCGGGAAGAGTAGCTATGTTAAAAGCGACTTTTAGTTTTTAATAAGTAAATCCGTCATTGCGAGAAGGCTTTTTCAGCCGACAAAGCAATCTTAATGCGCATGCAAATAGCGATTGTTGTAAGAATGCCTCATCGTATCTACTCGCAATGACGACCTTTAGCAAAAAACTACGCTATTTGAAACCCATTAAGGTTTCGTAGTAATCTGGATAGCCTGATTATTTCTATCAATTTTCATATCAGAAACTTTATTAAGGTTCAGTTTATCGAGTTGTTCTTTCGTGATTTTATTACCATTCAGGAAATAAGATGTATTTTCTTTCACCATCATTCCATCACCTATTGGATGGTGATTACCCTCTTTTTCATTCGAGATTGTTGCTGTAGATTTTACAATATACATATAGCTAACACCATTTTTCTTTGGTATTGGCAGTTCTTCAAAGTTTCCGCCATTTTTAGCTAACACTTTTACATCAATATTTTTATGATCTGAGTTTACTGTATCGGTAAAGCTGAAATGCTGTACAAAGGTTTTGCCTTTAAAATCGCCATCAGTTTTAAAGCTCATGATTTTTACTTTATTACCCAATCCTTTTAAAACTTCCTCAACTGATTTACGCGAAGAATCTGCCCCATCGGTAATGCTTTTGATAATAAAAGTCATTTTGGTAACGGTATCTGGCGCTTTAAGGGTATCGATTAATATTTTCCCTTTTGCTTTAGGTTTTAGAACAGTTTTGGGTTTTACCTGCACCTCAATAACTTTTTCAGGCAAAACATCATTCACCATTTTAGTGATTGGCGCCAGATGTTTTTTCACTTCTTTTTTATCAATGGTAAATGCCAGGGTAACACAAAGCAATATCGGCAACACAAATAAATAGCGCGTTAAATTTACCTTCGATGAACGTTTGGCATTCATCATTTTGATCCGCTTTTTAAGGTCGGATAGGTTAAAGTTATTTACAATGGCGACTGATGGCTGCAAAGTGCCCACATCAAGCAAACTGTATTGGTAAGCCTTTTTATCAATCCCTTTTTTCAAAATTTTGGCATCGGTAATAAACTCAATATTTTCGCGGACTGCTTTTTTCATCAGCCATACACCTGGGTTAAACCAATAAAAAACCACACAGATTTCGGCAAGAATAATATCTAAAGTATGCCATTCATCTACGTGTACCTTTTCATGTTCGAGAATATTATTTAAATCCTGTTTCTTATGCAGTTGCGGATTGATATAAATGGTTTGCCAAAAACTGAAAGGGCTTACTTCTTCATTCAAAATCCTCACCTTGTAATCAGTCAAATGATCGGGCGAAGAATTTTTATGCATCCTGTAAAGCGAAATAAACTGCACCAGCAATCTAATTGCCATTAGTAACACGCCAGCATAAAAAAGCACGGTTAATACTTGCCAGAATACCGAAATTGCATCCCGCTCTACCAAACGGCTTACCTGCTGGTTTAATTGAGGTACAAAAGCCGGAATAGCATCCTGATGAGTAAAAAAATCAGTCAGGTTAATAAATGGATAAGCTGAAGAAAACACGATCCCAAACAACAGAAACACCCTGTTAATGGTATAGAATGTTAACCTGCGTAATACCAGGTAATAAGTTGCCGAAAACAAGATCAGCACCAGATTAATCTTTAATAGGATGATAAAGAAATGTGGCATGGCATTTACTTTTCAGGGTTCTCAATCAAATTAATAATTTCTTTTAATTCTTCGGCACTGATTTTTTTATCCTTTGCGAAAAAGGCAACCAGCTCTTTATACGAACTTTGGAAATAATTATTTACGAAACCGCTCATAAAGCGTTTTTTATACGCTGTTTCTTTAACCTTGGCGCTATAACGGTTGGCATTGGCAAAACGTTCACTTACCAGATAGCCTTTACGCTCTAAATTTTTAACAGTTGATGCCAGGGTGGTATATGGCGGTTTCGGCTCTGGAAGTACATCCATAAAATCCTTTATAAATCCCTTTTTTATCTGCCAAATGGCCAACATGGCCTCTTCTTCCTGTAACGTTAATTTTTCCATTATTACGAATATATCGTAAATATACGAAAACATCCTAAAAAAGACTGGTTAACCGGTTAATTGTTTGAATCGGTTAACTGAACATTAAACTGACTTATTGGTTGAAGGTTTATTGGTTCATGGTTGATAGCTTAGCGGCTAACCGGTTAATTATTCAAACCGGTTAATTGACGCCAAACGCCCGGCTCTAAACTCCAAACTAAAATACCCTTCGACTCCGGTCATGGTTGACAAATCAAGAGGAATAGCTTAATCGACTTCGGACTACTTCCCGCTTCTTCTCTCCGCCTGGTTTAAGGTTTCGATAATTACTTTTCTCATCTGCACAGCGGCATCCAGCAATTTAGGGTTTCCATCGAAATCTCCGTAAATAATTACATGTTTTGATTTCTTTTTATAATTGAATAATATATCATAACGGGGCACAGCCATTGATTTTGGACTTTTCTTTCCTATAGTATCCGGAAAATTCCACAAACCGATTTCGTTGGCTTTAGCATGCATGTATAAAATATCATCGCTCTTTAAAAAGATCTTTTTACGAACGGTAGAATCTGCACCGGTAACATATTGATATTCGCCTGTAGCAGAATTATAGTTGTTTTCTAAGGTATCTTTTACCCCCCATTTAAATTGCATAGATACAAATTCATTTTTCCTGAAAGGTGCATTCTGGATAATCGGTTTGTAATAGATATAACAATAAATAATCATCGGAACAATGATGCTTAGGGCTAAGAATATTTTTTTTCCTCTACTTGACACTTTTATATTGAATTATTGAATGAATTTTTTAATGATTGAATGAGAGCCATTATTTAATGAATGAATGACTGATTTAATGAATGTTAAAAGACTCAGGACTAAAGACTCTAGACTTCAGACTCCTTCAACTCCCCTTCCCACTTACTTACCACTGCGGTAGCAATACTGTTTCCAACCACATTGGTTGCAGAACGGCCCATATCTAACAATGGATCGATACCAATCAATAGCGCTAAACCTGCTTCAGGAATATTGAAACTGGCAATGGTACCAGCAATAACCACCAACGATGCCCTTGGTACACCCGCAATTCCTTTACTGGTTAACATCAGGATTAAAAGCATGGAAATTTGTTGTTCAAAACTTAAATGAATGCCATAAGCCTGTGCAATAAATAAGGAAGCAAACGTCATGTACATCATCGAACCATCCAGGTTAAACGAATAGCCTAATGGGAGCACGAAACTGACAATTTTATCTTTACAGCCAAAACGCTCTAAAAGCATCATCGTTTTGGGATAAGCTGCTTCACTACTTGCCGTACTGAAAGCCAGAATAGCAGGCTCTTTCATATCGTTTACCAAACGGAAAATACGTCTACCCAATACTAAAAAGCCTAGAAAAATCAATACTGACCATAAAATACCCAAGCCGAGGTAAAACTCGCCGATAAATATGGCATAGGTATTTAATACGTTTAAACCCTGTTTGGCAATAATCGCCGTCATTGCGCCAAAAACGGCTAATGGTGCAAAATTCATCACATAACCGGTCATTTTTAAGATTACATGGGCGATGGCATCAAATGCTTTAATTACCACCTGACCTAAATCGCCAATGGCAGCCGTAGCTACCCCAAAAAATAAGGAGAATACCACAATCTGCAGAATTTCGTTAGTCGCCATTGATTCGGCAATACTTTTGGGAAAAACGTGTGCAATAAAATCTTTAACACTCATTGCGGCTTTCTGAATGCCTGTATTCACCAAATGATCGGGCAATGATAATTTCATGTGCCTTCCGGGTTCGAATAGGTTTACCAGGATCATCCCCAACACCAGCGACATTAACGACATAGCCAAAAACCACCCCAATGTTTTACCACCAATGCGGCCAACGGCTTTAATATCGCCAACTTTGGCTACACCAACCACCAGGGTTGTGAACACTAAAGGCGCAACAATCATTTTAATCAGGCGAAGAAAAATATCGCTCAGCAGCGTAAAATATTCTAATTTTTTCTCCCTGATGTCTTCGTTTTCTTTTTTGATTTTAGCAGTAGCCTTTCTTTCAGCCTTTAACTGTGTGTAAACAATATTTGTTGTATCGGTTGATTTGGCAATGCTTACCTCTATACTTTTAACTTTCGCATCAGCGTTGAGTATTTTCTGGTTGTAAACATCAATAGAGTTCACATTTAAAATGTAGCCCAGTGCAATACCCGCAATCAGCGCTATGAATATAAAAAGCGTGAGTTTGTTTTTCTTCATGAATATAAAAAGTTTGTGGTACTCTTAATTTGGTAAAACTACGATATTTACAGCTTGTAACAAATTTTGATAACGGGTGACATCAAAAAATATATTATTTTTGGCCCTCGGGTGTAACAAAAATTGTACATCATCATCTAAAACGCAACTATAACCCCCTAAATGGAACAAAAAGACAAGTTATTTAAAGAGATCTTCGATTCAAATTCCAAAAAGATATTCCATTTATGTTATGGTTATACCGGCGATACCGACGCTGCAAACGATCTTTTACAGGAAACTTTTTTAAAGGTCTGGCAAAATCTGGACAAGTTCAGGAACAAATCTTTAATTTCTACATGGATTTATAGAATTGCAGTAAATACCTGTTTAACGTATTTGAGGTCCGAAAAAAGACAAGCTAAAGACGAATTAACGGATAACATTATAGAAAATAAAATAGAGGAGTTTTCGGAAAAAAATGAACAGGTTGCCCTCCTTTATAAATGTATCTCGAAGCTCGAAGAAAACGACCGTTTAATTATTACCATGGTGCTTGATGAATTGCCATACCACGAAATTGCCGATATCTCCGGGATAAGCGAAGGCAACTTAAGGGTAAAAATTCACCGAATTAAACAAAAATTAACAGAATTATATAGCCAGTATGCAAGCGTTTGATCAATTACAGGAGTTGTGGCAAAAGCACGAGGTAGAAGTTAAGGTTTCTGCTGATGAAATGCTGCAACAAGCGAAGAAAGAAGTAAATGGATTAAAGCTAAAATCTGCTTTAAACATTGTGGGTATGCTGGCATCCTTTATTGCCATTGCTGCATTATGGATATTTTTTCACTTCGAATCGTGGACTACACACGTAGGGATTGTTATATTTTTAGTTGCCATCCTATCCAGTACCATTGTACTTTACAGAGATCATCGACTGATTTCTAAAAGTGATTTTACAGTTCACCCCAAAGATTTCATCAATAGTCTTAAAATCTATCAACTCAATAGATACAGCTTATATAACAGGATGTACTGGCTTTATACAACAGCCTTATCGTTAGGCTTTATTTTTACTTTTATAGAAATACTGCCTAACTTAAGTTATATCCAAAGAATATTTGCTGTGGGCATTACGATTGTATGGATGGTATTCTGTTCAACCATTTTAAGGAAGGCGGTAATGAGCAGGGAAAAAGAAAGAATTGCTTTATTGATCGAGAAATTTGAGCGCATCAGCGGACAGATTTCTACCCCGGAATAATTTTAGGCACGGTTTTTTCATTGTAAAAAATAACACATGAAGAGACTGATTATACCCTTATTATTTTTGCTTGCTTTGCCATGCACTTTTGCTTTTAAACAAGACCTGGACCAACCGGTACAACTGGATTGGGAAACGCATTTTAAAGGAAAGGCTGATACGCGTTCACCTTTTTTTGCCTTAACCGCCATGACCTGGAAATACAGCTATGAAAGTACGGTTTACCGGAACCGCGTGGTGATTAAGCTTAAAAACGATGTGAGTATAGATAAAACCAGATCGTGGGTAAAGTGGGATAAAATTAAAGATCCTGAAATCAGGGCGAGCCTTTTACACCATGAACAGGGCCATGCCAATATTCAATATGTTTTGCTTTTAGAGGCCGAAAGGGTATTAAAAAACCGGAACTATTCGGTAAGCAATTACAAGGCACAAATTTCTGAACTCGCCAACCAGATCAGCGGTTTTTTTGACACGATGCAACGCAATTATGACGATGAAACTGAACACGGTAGCAATCATAAAATGCAAGCACGCTGGGATGATATTATTCAGGATAAGATGGACGAATCAAGGGCTGCAATGGCAGAATTACAAAAATAGTTTTGGGATAAATACAATGGTTCCAACTGCCACCGCTAAAAAAGCAGCTACCAAAACCGCAGCTGCAGCAAGGTCTTTTACCACTTTAATTTTTGGATGGTAATCAGGAGAAACTACATCAGCGAGTTTTTCTATAGCGGAATTTAAGATTTCGGCAACGAAAACAGCAGAAATTACAGATAAGATCGCAATCCATTCGTAACCGGATATGTTGAGGTAGAAAGATAAAGCAATGGCAATTATAGCAGCAAATAAATGCACTCTTCCGTTATGATCATTTATAAAAAAAAGTTTTAAGCCGTTAAATGCGTATTTAAAGCTCTTGATCCGATCGATAATTGAAAATTTTCCGTTGTTCATTGTTTTAAAATTTAAACTATAAAGAGCTTCAACTACACTCAGGATGACAACTCCAATAAAATTCGTCATTGCGAGGAGGAACGACGAAGCAATCTTTTCCGCCAGCGATCTTTGCTAGAAAGATTGCTTCGTCGGCTGAAAAAGCCTCCTCGCAATGACTAATTTGGCGGTTATTATTACGTCAGGATTCTTCTGTTACTAACATTGATTTTTATACAATAAACTATCCCTCAGAATAACAACTCCAATAAAAAGTGGTTATCTCGACCGGACACAGGGAGAAAGATCTATCCCGAGACAGATTTTGCTTCTCTGAGCCTCAGGGTTCACGACTTCTGTTCACTTAACTCGAAATGACGGCTACTCGATGGGGTTGCCTCTACGCTTAACATCATAGCTTTGGTATTCAACCTCACTTCTTCTTATCCTCCGCCTTCACTTCACCCGCAGAAAAACTATTTCCACTTAATTTATATTGCAGCGTTTTGTTAATCGTTTTAGTGCTATCTGCCGGGTATCTTACAGGGAAAGAACGAAACAGATCGCCGTTTTTAATAAAAAACTTATCGTTGCCGGTATAGCCTTTTTTCTGGTTTGGGCTTAAGGAAGGAAAACCAATTTTATTAAAATCTCCTCCCGCATATTCAAATACCTGGAGATCAGCTATATCTTTTTTGCTTAACAGCTGAATGTACAATTCAGGGTTGCCATCGTTATCAAGATCCATGTTCCAGGCATCGGTAATAATGCCTTTTCGATCTACCGCAGCCGATTTGTAATTGTTACGAATAGAATCAGACATTAAAATCTGGTATCCACCTACCGAGTCTACGCCTTTGCCCCAACTTACGACTTCGAAATTTAATCCGGGTTTTATTTCTATATCCTTATAAAACCGGAAGGGGTTCTTTTCTACCTTCGTCATTTCTGGTTTAACTTCTTTAGGTTTTTCTTCCGTGCATGCAAAACAAAACAGCACCCCTGTAATTAACAAAAGGTGCTGTAATGTATATTTCTGTAGTTTCATTCTATTTGGGTTCATTTTGGTTGCCCCAAATTAATTATTTTAGCTTATCAAAGCAATAAATATTATTTCTTTGCTTCGGCTTTAACCTCAGGTGCCCCGTTGTTTAAAACAGTTTCGGTTACAACACTTCTTCTGCCGCTTGGTGCAATCACAATGGTTTTTAACACCCTTTTTTCTCCCTGTGGAACAGTAATTTTAACTGGAGCGGTATATAAAAATGCATTTTCTGATGGACGAGCCAAATCGATGGTGTAATAAATTTTCGCTCCGGTAACCGGCACTTTTAAATCGATGGTAAAATCGCCGCCTGTTAAAGGTTTATCACTTTGTCCAATTGGCGTAGGCACCCAAAAATTAACCCCCATTTTATCCAAACGTGCCAAATGAACGGGTAAACGTTGTTCTGAAAAGTTCTTTAGATCTTTACGTTCAACCGGCGACCATGCAATTTCGGCTAAGGCCAATAAACGCGGAAAAGCATGATTTTCGGCCTTTGCAGTGGTTTTAATATATTCTGTCCACATGTTTGCCTGTACGCCTTTAATGTATTTACGTTCATCCGCAGCTAATACCTTCGGAATAGGATCGTAAGCATAGATTTTTTGATAAGGTGCAAATCCGCCAATGGTTACGGGTTCGTCAGGAGAGGTAGATTGTTTATGGTCGATATATAAACCCATTGAACCTGGAGTCATAATTACATCGTGTTTTTGTTGTGCGGCAGCAATACCACCATCTTCTCCCCTCCAGCTCATCACCGTTGCATTTGGCGCCAAACCACCCTCTAAAATCTCATCCCAACCAATAATCGAGCGTCCTTTACCATTCACATGTTTTTCGATGGTCTGGATAAAATAACTTTGTAACTCGTGCTCATCTTTCAGGCCTTTTTCTTTCATCAGGTTCTGGCAGAAAGTAGACTCTTTCCAATAGGTTTTAGGCGCTTCATCACCACCAATATGGATATATTTCGATGGAAAAATGGCAATCACTTCATCCAAAACATTTTCTAAAAAAGTAAAGGTATTGGTTGAAGGCACAAAGATATCATCAAAAACGCCCCAGGTTTGTTGCACTTGTTTACCTTTTCTACTGCCCGCCCATGGTGTTTTATCGCTTACAAAAGTATCGCGGTCAGGGAAGCAGCTCAATTCAGGATAAGCAGCAATTGCAGCAGAGGCATGGCCAGGCAATTCGATTTCAGGAATTACGGTAATGTATTTCTCGGCTGCATATCTCACAACTTCTTTGGCTTCATCCTGGGTATAAAAACCTTTAACCGGTGTAAGGTAATTGCCATTGCCAGGGTAATTACCAATGATACTGCCGTTACGTGACGAACCAATTTCGGTGAGTTTAGGATATTTCTTAATCTCCAGTCTCCATCCCTGATCATCGCTTAAATGCCAGTGAAAGGTATTGATTTTGTAATAAGCCAACTGATCGATATATTTTTTGATAAAAGATACCGGGAAGAAATGGCGACAAACATCGAGCATTGTTCCTCGGTAGCTAAAACGTGGATAATCGTTAATGTTAACCGCAGGGATAGTAATTTTATCAGCAACTTTATCAGGCATCATCTGCATGGCCGATTGTACCGCATAAAAAAGCCCCGCTCCTTTTCCTGTTAAAACGACCTGTGTAGGTGTAACTTTAATGGTATAACCTTCAGCTGGTAATTTATCTGCTCCAACAGATGTTAATACTATTGCTTTCTGGTTAGCTTGAGGTGTTTTGGTTTCCCTTAGGGCGAAACCTGCTTTGGTAACGATAAAAGCATTTAATAAATCAGTCATTTTTGCGCCGTCGATGCTCTGATTTACCAAAACTGTGGTTTTATCTAAAATAAAATTACCGTTTGCCCTGGTTATGGCTACGGGTGCAGGTATAATGCCCAAATTGGGATCACTCTGCGCAAATGCACTTGTACTGATTAATACTCCAATAAAAATCGATAATGCTTTGTTCATGTTTAATGTGTGGTTTAGAATAGAATTTATCTGATTAATTAAACCAAGATAGAGATTATGGGCAGATTCCTAATCCCACATTTTTGTTACAATCCAGATCAACCGTTTGACTGAATAGTTTAGCGCAGATAATTCAACTGATTCTTTTTCCCTCAACTTTTTAAGGTTATTTTAACCATAGATAAAAAGGATAAACACAGGTGAAGGCTATGATCTTTTTTTGGAAATGAGGTACAGTAGCATTTGGGTTACGATAGTCCCGCTTTCCGTTTTATTCCGATGAAGGATCGGAATGTTCACTTCAATCGGGTTTAGGTGGCACAGCAAGTAATAAAATTTGGGGTTGCAGGGTACTGAAGAAACTATAGGCAATATGCTATTAAAACCTCAATAGCAGCAGAAATCCGGGTACTTAACCTGATTGGGACTACAAGCGAAAAGCAGGACGAACAATAAAAAGAACCACTCCAATTGCTTTCTAAAAAAACGGAAGTTTTATAAAATAATATCTGCTTTAATAGATCTCTCGACTACGCTGCACTTCGCCTGAGATGACGAAATGAACAAAAAAAGAGAAACCATTACTGATTTCTCTTTTACCAATTGATATTAAAATATCCTTACGCTTCCACAGGATGCTCTTTAGCAGCCAGGTACCTTTCGGCATCAAGCGCGGCCATACAACCAGAACCCGCAGCAGTTACCGCCTGACGGTAATACATATCCTGCACATCGCCACAAGCGAAAACACCTTCGATATTGGTTAAGGTAGAACCAGGCTTGGTAGCCAAATAACCGGTTTCGTCCATATCCAGCTGACCTTTAAAAATATCGGTATTTGGTTTGTGACCGATGGCTACGAAGAAGCCTTCTACAGCGATATCAGATTCAACACCTGTTTTATTGTTTAAAACCTTAACGGCGGTTACATTTTTACCGTTACCTAAAATTTCCTGGGTTTCGGTATTGTAATGTACGATGATATTTGGAGTAGCCAATACACGGCTCACCATGGCTTTCGATGCCCTAAACTCATCCCTACGCACCAATAAGTGTACGGTTTTACAAAGTTTAGCCAAATAGGTTGCTTCTTCGGCAGCGGTATCGCCAGCGCCTACAATGGCAACATCCTGTCCTTTAAAGAAAAAACCATCGCAAACGGCACATGCCGAAACACCAAAACCATTGTATTGTTGCTCGCTTGGTAAACCTAACCATTTGGCTGTTGCACCTGTAGCAATAATTACGGTATCGGCAGTAATGGTTTTAATTTCATCAACCACTACTTTGTGCGGTGTTGAAGAAAAATCAACCGAACTTACATAACCAAAACGGATATCGGTACCGAAACGCTCTGCCTGTTTGCGGAAATCTTCCATCATTTCTGGTCCCATAATACCTTGTGGGTAACCCGGAAAGTTTTCTACATCGGTAGTTTGCGTAAGCTGGCCGCCGGCTTGCATACCCGTATACATAATCGGTTTTAAATCAGCCCTTGCTGCATAAATTGCAGCAGTATAACCTGCCGGACCAGAACCTATAATTAAACACTGAACGTGCTCGTTTTCTTGTGACATTATATTGTGTGTTTGAAATTCATTAATCGTAGCGCAAATTTAACGCTTTAAACAATTGTTAACAAGCGTACATTGTCAACATAGTTTACTTATTAACAGCTGGACGCAGGGGCAGCGCGAAAAGCGCTAAGCGTTTGGCGCATGGCACTAAACTTAGGTGTATTCAGGTGGCTTAGGTGGTAAAAAATATCATTATGTTATCAGATATTTCTATCTGATAGCCATTGATCCTCGTGGTGTCAGATATTTCTATCTGACACTAATCGATAAGTCTTTCAGATGGTAAAATCTGACGGCACCTCGAAACCTAAGTTTGTATTACCCCTACATTAAACTTCCTGGTAATCGGCGATTGGTTCGCTGCTTCTATCCCCATCGAAATTACCTTCCTGGTTTCCAGGGGATCGATGATACCATCCACCCAAAGCCGCGATGCGGCATAATAAGGCGTGGTTTGACTATCGTATTTATCGGTAATTTCTTTTAATAATGCGGCTTCCTTTTCTGGTGTTATCACCTCTCCTGTTGCCTTTAAAGAGGCCTGTTGAATCTGCAAGAGTGTTTTTGCTGCCTGCGAACCGCCCATTACGGCAATTTTGGCTGTTGGCCAGGCATAAATCAACCGTGGATCGTAAGCTTTACCACACATGGCATAATTGCCGGCACCATAAGAGTTACCCAATACAATGGTAAATTTTGGCACTACCGAATTGGCAACGGCATTAACCATTTTAGCACCATCTTTTATAATACCACCATGCTCTGAGCGGCTGCCCACCATGAAACCGGTAACATCCTGCAAAAATACCAGTGGAATTTTCTTTTGGTTGCAGTTCATGATAAAACGCGAGGCTTTATCGGCACTATCAGAATAAATAACACCGCCGAACTGCATCTCTCCTTTTTTCGATTTAACCACTTTACGTTGATTGGCTACAATGCCCACTGCCCAACCATCAATCCGGCCTAAACCGCAGATAATACTTTGACCGTAGCCTTGTTTATATTCCTCGAACTCAGATCCATCAACCAAACGGTTAATCACATCCATCATTTCGTAAGGCTTATCCCTGTTTTCAGGAAAGATGCCGTAAAGTTCTTCTTCTTTTTCTTTCGGTTTTACAGCCGCAATGCGATCGAAACCTGCATTTTCGGGTGCACCAAGCATACTCATAATATTACGGATGCTATCTAAACAGGCCTGATCATTAGGATGTTTATAATCGGTAACCCCTGATATTTCGCAATGGGTAGTTGCCCCACCCAAAGTTTCATTATCCACTTCTTCGCCAATGGCTGATTTTACAAGGTAGGAACCTGCTAAAAATACCGATCCGGTTTTATCTACAATCATGGCTTCATCGCTCATAATTGGCAGGTAAGCGCCACCTGCCACACAAGCGCCCATAATGGCCGAAATCTGTACAATCCCGTCCGACGACATGATGGCGTTATTGCGAAACATCCTCCCAAAATGCTCTTTATCGGGGAAAATTTCATCCTGCATAGGGAGATAAACCCCGGCGCTATCAACCAGGTAAATTACAGGCAAGCGGTTTTCCATGGCAATTTCTTGTGCGCGGAGGTTCTTTTTGGCTGTCATCGGGAACCAGGCACCTGCTTTTACGGTGGCATCGTTTGCTACAATCATACATTGCCTGCCACTCACATAACCAATACCACATACCACTCCTGCCGAAGGACAGCCGCCCTGTTCTTTGTACATGCCATCGGCAGTAAAAGCACCAACCTCCAAAAAGTTTGACTCCTTATCGATTAAATAGGCAATACGTTCGCGGGCCAAAAGTTTTCCTTTTTCTTTTTGTTTAGCGGCATTTTTTTCGCCGCCACCCAGGTATATTTTTTTGAGTTTGGTTTTCAGTTCGTAAATCAACTGTTTATTCACATCCTCGTTTTTATTGAATTCGATATTCATGGAGGCAATTTAAATTTAATTTTAGAAAAACAGCATTGACCAAATCGGTTTCTGGTCTACGAGGAGGTTTAACCGCAAAGCACGCAAAGAAAGAGCGCTAAGAGCGCTAAGTTTTTTAACCACAGAGGAAAATCACAGAGGGCATAGAGGTTTATTAAACGCTAAGCGATGATGCCAACCGCCCGCTTTTTTACCACAGAGGAAACAGAGGAAAATCACAAAGGACATAGAGGTTTTTATTCAACCGTTAGCGCATGGCGCCAACCACCTAATTGTTAATCACTTATAATCAGATCTAAATACTTTATCTTAACCTCTGGTTTCTCTGTGTAAACTCTGTGATCTCTGTGGTTAATTTATTGCAGCTGGTTTTAGTAATTCAACGCTATGTGCATGGCTCCAACCCCTTAATTGTTAACCACAGAAGCGCATAGAGGTTTATTAAACGCTAAGCAATGATGCCAACCGCCCGCTTTTTTACCACAGAGGAAACAGAGGAAAATCACAGAGGACATAGAGGTTTTTATTAAATGGTAAGCGCATGGCGCCAACCACCTAATTGTTAACCACTTATAATCAGATCTAAATATTTTATCTTAACCTCTGGTTTCTCTGTGTAAACTCCGTGATCTCTGTGGTTAATTTATTGCAGCTAGTTTTGGTAAACTACCCCATCAATCTTTATTTTTTGATATTTCTCAGCCCAGCCTCTACCTTTTAGATATTTTACTTCAAATGGATGGCCTTTTAAGTTCGGGTGATAAACAGGATCGAAAGAAAACGTCATTTCGTTATCCGATTTCTGAACAACAGTTACTTCGTTATCATTTTCATCCTTTTCGCCGGTAGTGAAAAATTTATCACCAGTGTTTGCATTAAAATCAGCGCGTACATAAGTTTTGGTTGGGCTATCTGGATAACTTTCGATCAACTTATTGTGCTCATCTATCCGCAGGTAAACTGTGCTGCCCGCATCACCACCAACTAAGGAATAAAACTTGTAAAAAACCTTTTTATTAATGCGAACGGTATCTTTAATTTCGGTATAAGACATATTATTCATATACCATAAGTTACCGATCTGCATGGGTAAAAATGAATCGGCAGCTGCGTTTTCCTGGTTCTTTTCCTGACAGGAAAGCATAAAGAGACTGGCTAAAGTTAAACCGAGGTATGTGCTGATTTTTTTCATGTTTATTATTGGTTTTATTAATAACGTTAAAAATCAACCATACGCTACAGCATAACCAATTAATTGATAAAGTGGTACAAGAAAACTACTTCACCGTTAAAAGCAGGCTTTTTCTGGTTTTCGATCTCCATTTCGATGGCCATATTAACTTTGGTAACCCCACGAAGATTGATAATAGAGGCTAATTTTGCTTTTAACCTTACTTTACTGTTTACCGTAACAGCTTGTGCAAACCTTAAACTTTCAATACCATAGTTAATTTCCATTTTTAAATTCTGGATATCAACAATCTCTTTCCAAAGATATGGAATCAGAGATAAGGTTAAATAACCGTGTGCAATTGTTGCCTTAAACGGTCCTTCGTTCTGTGCGCGTTCTTCATCAACGTGGATCCATTGGTGATCTAATGTAGCATCGGCGAATTTATTGATCTGTTCCTGGGTAATGGTGTGCCATGAAGAAACGCCTAATTCCTTGCCAAGGTATTGTTCAAATTCTGCGTGGGAGGTAATGATTTGCATTCTTATTATGTATTTAACGCCATGTTTTTTTTTAATGGCGGGTTTATATTTTTTTTATTTTTTTATTTTTGTTTATGGTTTTATGGTCCATAGATCATTGTTTTATAGGTAATTGCTCATAGATCGTGGCTAAACTTTCCATTTATAACCTCAACTATAAAAAATTTACCATTTGACTATCAACTATGATCCATTAACCATGAGCTATCAAGCATAAAGCGGTAGCATGATTAACTTAAATTTCTTTCTCTGAACCAAACTTCGTCAGGGATGGCAGAAAAATTATCCATTTTATTGATTAATATTTCGGCGTCTGCCTCGTTAAAAACAAGGTCGCGGTTAGCCGGTTTTAAGAATTTGCTCTGCACCATCATCTCCATCTGGGCAAATAACGGATCGTAAAACCCATTTACATTTAATACGCCAATGGGTTTATTGTGCAAGCCTAGCTGCAACCAGGTAAGCACTTCAAAAAACTCTTCGAGTGTACCAAAACCACCGGGTAAAATCACAAAACCATCGCTTAAATCGGCCATTTTTTGTTTTCGCTGATGCATGTTTTCAGTCACGATCATTTCGGTTACACCTTTATGGCCAACCTCTTTATCCATTAAAAACTGTGGAATAATGCCGGTTACCAAACCGCCCATTTCGAGAACATCGTTGGCCAAAACGCCCATCACACCAACACTACCACCACCATATACCAACCTAATCTGTTGTTTTACCAGCGTTTCTGCCAGTTGTTTTATTGCCTTGCGTAATTGTATATCGCCGTTAAAGTTTGAGCCACAATACACGCAAACCGAATTAAGCTTGTTCATTTAATCTAAAATTTACCGAAGTTAAGATTTTATCGCCTTTCTATAAATTTAAATTCTGCACAATGCTGTTACAAGGCATTATTATATATTAAACCTATCACGTTTTTAAAACCTGATAGGTTTGGTTTAAACAAAAAAAGGAATGGCATAACGCCACTCCTTTTAACCAAATATAAGAGAAAAGATTATTTTTAATATTAGAAAGCGTAACGGATAGTAGCACCATACGTTCTGGGATCGCCTAATACACCAGCATATAAACCAGAGTTACCGGCCGCAGCCTGCAATTGCTCATAATAGTTTTTATTGGCAATATTTCTGCTCCAAACAAATAATGAGAATTTATCTGATTTGAAACCTAACCTTGCATTAAATAAGGCATAACCTTTAACATTTAATACGCTTGATGGTGTAGGGTTAGAAGAATATTCTGAACGGTAACTGGCATCACCGGCAATAAAATACCTACCTTCTTTGGTAGCCAGATTTCCTGCCGTGCTTAACTCTGTACCTCCTGAAATATTCCATTTTGATACACCTGGCAACCTACCACCCGAAGCATCTTTAAATGCAACCTGTGTAGCAACATTGTTTACCAGCTCAGTGTGACCGGTTTCCTCTAAAGGAAGCGGTGCATTGGTAAATTTCACATATTTTCCATCAAGATAAGCTAAGGCGGCGTTTAAGGTTAAAAACCTTTCTAACTGGTAAGTTCCGTCTATTTCCAATCCTTTTACCCTCACTTTTTCAGCATTAGCTAAATAACCCCTGTTTACACCCAATTGTGGCGACTGAACATTGGTTTGGTAATCTTTAATATCGGTATTAAATGCACTGATATTTACAATAGCACCTTTAAATGGCTTCGTTTTGGCTCCTAACTCGTAATGTTGCACATATTCAGGTTTAACAACAGCTACCGATAAATCGGCTGCTCCGGTTGAGGTAGTTGGCAGGCCACCTACGTTAACACCCACCGGTTTGTAAGCGGTAGAGAAAGTTCCATAAACATTTAAGTTATGGTTAGGACGGTAAGATACGGTAAAGTTACCCGATAAATTGTTGTTATCTACCTTGGTTGTAAACTGCTGATTTGCATATACAGCAGCTTTAAGAGCTAATAAAGCAGCATCGGTGGTTTGTAAACCGCCATAAGTTACGCGATCATAATCAACATCTTTTTTATCATACGTATACCTTAAACCTGGTAAAACGTGTAAGTTCTTTAACACTTCCCAATCTACCTGGGCAAAAATAGCCGCACTTAAAGATTTGATGGTTGAGTTGGTTTTGATACCGAAACCATCCAGTAAACCTGGGGTTGAGTATAAAGCCTGACTACCTGTATTGCTGGTTTGTACAAATCTCCATTGATCTTTACCCACTTCTTCGGTTTGTGCCAAACCTTTTAAGTTCTGACCTAATAAATAAACGCCAATTACACCACTTAATTTATCGGTTAGGTTACCGGCATACCTCACCTCTTGCGAGTATTGATCGTGACGGGAAGTACCCTGAGATTTTGTTAAAGCGGCTAATTCTGAGAAATCCCTGTCGTTTGTAGGATCCCAGTTCCAGAATCTCCAGGCCGTTGTAGAAGTTAAGGTTCCGTTACCAATTTTATAATCAACGTTTAAAGAGATACCACCGATAGACTGGTTATGTCTCCAGGGTGTGTTGGTATTGATTTCCCTTGAAAATGGATCAATTTTAGGCTGTTGATAACCTAAATCAGAAACAATTTTAGCGTACTGGCGGTAAGCACTTCTTTCGGTTTGGGTAACGCCTGCAATTACCAGCGGATAACCTGCAGGATGCTGAATACTTACATCGCCACTTAACAATACCTGTAATTTATCAGATGGGGTATAATACAACTGACTTTTGAAACCCAGGTTGTTTTGTCCGCTGTATTTGCGTTCTTCCCTGGTGTTCCAGATGGTACCATCGCGTTGTGTACCTGAAATGGAAATTTTTGCAGCAAGATCTTTTGCAAGCGCGCCGGAAACTGAAGTTTTAGCCTGGATAAAATTATAATTACCTACACTCATTTCTACTTTTGCACTTGGCGTTAAAGTTGGCTTGCTCGTAGTAATGTTAAATGCACCAGCGGTAGTATTTTTACCGAACAAAGTACCTTGCGGACCACGCAGAATTTCGATTTGCTCGATATCCAGAAAATCGGTAGAGGTTGCAGCCGGACGGGCGTGGTACACACCATCTACATAAAAACCTACTCCCGGATCGATACCATCGTTGGTTAAACCAAAGGTTGAACCCAAGCCCCTGATGTTCAATGTTGTATTTCTGGCATTTGAAGCATATAACTGCACCGAAGGAACCAGTTCTTTTAAACGGTTTACGTTAAAAGCACCAGCATTTTCTGCCGCACGGCCGCCAATAACGGTAATCGGGATAGGCACATCCTGTAAAACTTCAGAACGCCTGCGTGAGGTTACCACGATCTCATCCAGCAGGACACTTTCTACCAAAACCAGTTCGATAGGTGTTTCCTGGTATCTTAAAATCTGAAAATCCTGCGGTTTATAACCCACCGAACTTACCTGAAGGTAAAATGGAGGTTCTTGTTTTGCATCAATCCTGAAAGCTCCGTTATCATCGGCACTTACAGTAATATTGGTGCCCCTTACTTTTATGGTGGCGCGTGGTACCGGATCGCCGTTAGATTTTTTTATGATACCTGTTATCGGACTTTGGGCAAAAGCAATACTTGCCGAAAGGAAAAATGAAAAGAGAAAGAGTAAACGTTTGTTCATGATTAGTGATATGGTTTGTTTTGAATATTGTTGATTAAAGACCCGTTCGAAAGTATTCGATTACTGTTTTAGCATGGCAACAACAACAATAGAAATGTGAGTTTTGATTGGCTTTCATAATTATTATATAAATCCTATAGATTTAGTCGACAAATATATTAAAAAATATTAGCTGCCAAATTTTATTTTGCGATTTTTATATTACTTATGGATTTGTTAGCCTCGCAGGTTTCCAAAACCTGCGAGGTTTTTGAAATTAAATTTCAGTTCGTGGCGACACGAACCGAGGCGAGGACAACCTAAGTCAAGCAGCACCAACTCAGGTAATTTAAACCTGATAGAACGGAAAGCCCGTAGCGAAGCATGAGCGAGGACTTGGAGGGATAGCAGGACTATCGGCTGCCATTGGTACCGAACCCACCATTTCCAAAAAAATATTGACCACCTAAGGCACCTTAGCACACCTAAGCTCTAATTTGTTTGTCAAATAGTCCTCGTTTGTAACGAAGACGATGGTTGAAAAAAACGGGGCTATCGTAAACCGATGCCCCGTTCTTTTATTTATTAATAAAGGTGTAGGATTTACCTTAAACCCTACACCTCAAACCTTTTACCCTATCTGGTATAATTAGGTGCTTCTTTGGTAATGGTAATATCGTGTGGATGGCTTTCGCGCATACCAGCAGCAGTAATCTGCACAAATTGTGCTTCCTGTAATGCTTCTATATTAGCGGCACCACAGTAGCCCATACTTGCACGTAAACCACCAATGTACTGGTACATTACTTCTGCCAAAGTACCTTTAAACGGCACACGACCTACAATACCTTCTGGAACCAGTTTTTTAATATCATCTTCTACATCCTGGAAATAACGGTCTTTAGAACCCTGCTCCATCGCTTCAATTGAGCCCATTCCGCGGTAAGATTTAAATTTACGTCCTTCGTAGATAATGGTTTCACCCGGCGATTCTTCTACACCTGCAAATAACGAACCTGCCATTACGGTACTTGCTCCGGATGCAATTGCTTTTGCAATATCACCCGTGTGTTTAATACCACCATCGGCAATAACCGGTACACCTGTACCTTTTAATGCTTTGGCACATTCGTAAACGGCATATAACTGAGGAACACCAACACCGGCAATAATCCTGGTGGTACAAATAGAACCGGGACCAATACCTACTTTAACTGCATCGGCACCAGCATCAGCCAAAAATTTAGCTGCAGCACCGGTGGCAATATTCCCAACAATAACCTGTAAATCAGGATATTTAGTTTTAACTTCTTTTAATTTATCAACTACTCCTTTTGAGTGACCGTGAGCGGTATCAATGGTAATCACATCAACTCCTGCTGCAACCAAAGCATCAACCCTTTCTATGGTATCGGCTGTTACCCCAACCGCAGCACCTACGCGTAAACGGCCACGCTCATCTTTACAGGCAACAGGGTAATTTTTAACTTTCGAAATGTCTTTAAAAGTAATTAAACCGCTCAGGTAACCATCTTTACTCACTACCGGAAGTTTCTCGATTTTATGGTTCTGAAGAATTTCTTCTGCCTGTACCAAAGTTGTACCTTCTGGTGCAATAATTAAATTTTCTTTAGTCATCACCTCAGAAACTGGCCTTTTCATATCCTTTTGAAAACGCAGATCCCTGTTTGTAATAATACCAACCAGTTTATTATCGCTGCTTACTACCGGAATACCACCAATTTTATGCTCTTTCATGATTTTGAAAGCATCGGCAACTACAGCTGTTTCCAATAAAGTTACAGGATCCTGGATCATGCCGCTTTCTGAACGTTTTACCTTACGTACTTCAGCAGCTTGTCTTTCTATAGTCATGTTTTTGTGCAACATCCCGATACCACCATTTTGTGCTATTGCAATGGCAAGTTCGGCCTCTGTTACAGTGTCCATTGCGGCAGAAATCAACGGAACATTAAGTTTGATTTTTTTGGTTAAAAAAGTGGATGTATTTACTTCACGGGGCAGAATTTCTGAATATGCGGGTACTAAAAGTACGTCGTCGTATGTTAAACCTGTGGCAATAAACTTTGTGGAATCGAGTTGCATAGCAAATAAATTAGGATTTATTATTTGCCAGGCAAAGATACGGAAATAACGCGAAAATAAAAGCATAATAGTAAAAATGCTTAAATATGGAGCTTGCCTGACAATTATCTCATCCTGTTATTCGGGCAGACTTCTATTTTTAAAGATTCACTCATTCTTTAATGTACAGCATTATAAGCCTACAACATTGAGCAACAATTATTTCGTAATAATTGAAAGATTGTTTTTATTATTGCAGTAACCAAAAAACTATTTTTTTTATCATGCAGAAAAATGCTCTCAAATTTCTGACTTTAATGCTTTGCATTGGGGTTAGTAACCTCTATGCCCAAACGGGCCAAACCGTAAAAAGAGAATTTAAGTTTGGAAAAATTGCTCCGGCAGAATTCGAAACCAAAGCATCTGGACAGGATTCTTCAGCATCAGCTATCAAATTATTCGATGTAGGCGAATGTTATTTCGAAATCGGGCCTTCATCTGGTGGTTTCGTTTACGTTTTTGAAAGACACATCCGTTACAAAATCCTCAATAAAAATGGCTACGACCTGGCTAATTTTAAAGTAGAGCTTTATAAAAGCAGTGGTTCGGCAAAAGAAGACCTCAATTATATGGATGGTGCAACCTATAACATGGTTGATGGCAAAATGGTAACCAGCAAACTGAACAAGGACGCAAAATTTACCGAGGAGTTTAACAAAAACTATATGATTAAAAAATTTGCATTACCAAATGTAAAAGAAGGATCGATTATAGAATTTAAATACAAAATCAAATCAGATTTTATATTTACGCTTAGGGGCTGGAAATTTCAATCAAACGTACCAACACTTTGGTCTGAATACAATGTGAGGGTACCAGAATATTTTACCTATAAAAATAACTTAAGTGGATATTATCAGGTTGATCATCCGCTTCACCAAAGTATAAATGCAACTTATATATCAGGTGTAAACTCTAGTGCGGTTTATGATAAATACTGCGTAGCCAATATGCCTGCATTAAAAAATGAACCATATGTTACCACCATGGATGATTATACGCCGAAAATTGAGTTCGAACTCAGGGCAACGAACTTTCCTGGTGATATTTATCATGATTACAACGGCTCATGGCCGAAAATTATCAGCGGATTGGCTGGGGATGAAAATTTCGGATCTTACATCAATAGAAATAGTTATGCAAAATCGGTGCTTCCGGGCATTTTAAAGGGAGAAAAAGATACCCTTACTGTTGTAAAACTTATTTTCAACTATGTTAAAAACAGCTTAAAATGGAATAAGGAATATTCTAAATATTCTAACGAAACCAATCCTAAAACCCTCTTCGAAAAGAAAACCGGTTCATCCGGTGATATTAACCTGGCTTTACTGAATTTATTAAAGGAGGCGAAAATCGAAGCTTATCCGGTGCTGTTGAGTACAAGAGAAAATGGCGCACATCCAGGTTATCCTTTGGTATCGGCATTTAATAATGTAATTGGCGTTACGGAGATTGGCAATACCCTGTACTTTCTTGATGCCACAGACAAAGATTTACCTGCAGGCATGTTAGATTATGAAAACCTGAGCCATCAGGGCTTTTACATAGATTTAAAAAGCTTTAACGGAAGATGGCTTTCTACAGAGCCCAATGTAGCGAGTGAAAAGATTTTCACATACAATATGGTACTCGATAAAGAAAATAAGTTATCAGGAAAAATCAATCAATATTCTAAAGGTTATGCCGCATTAAACCTGCGCAATAAATACAGGACAACAAATAATGAGACCGAGTTTATAAAAGGTTTTAAAAAAGATAAAACAGGTCTTGAAGTTTCTGCCTATAAAATTGATAATTTAGATAACCTCGACGAATTATTGACCGAGAGTATGGATGTAGTGATTGAAGAAAATGTGGAAGAAGCCGGAAACCTGGTGTATTTTACCCCTCTCCTTTTCGAAAGGACAAAAGAAAATCTATTTAAACTGGAGCAGCGAAAGTTCCCGGTAGATTTTGCTTATCCGTTTAAAGAAAGCTACCGCATTACAGTAAATTTTCCTGAAGATTATGAAATAGATAAACTTCCTAAGGGTGGCATTTACAAACTCCCTGAAGATAACGGCACATTCACCATCAATTATATCACAGAAGGAAAAACCCTGATGGTTAAAAGCACCATCAATGTAAATAAATCGCTTTATACGCCAGAAGAATATTTTGATTTAAAGGAGTTATTTAAAACTGTTGTAGAAAAACAGGCGGAACAAATCGTATTTAAAAAGAAAGTATAATGAGAACCTACTTAAGTTTAGCACTTGGGCTATTGGCCTTTAATACCGCCTTTGCACAAACAGATTACGATGTAGCAAAAATCCCTGAAAACCTGAAAAAAGATGCTGTTGTAGTGATCAGGAATGAAGAATCTTTTTTTGATGTTAAAGGTTTAGGGGCTGCACGGATGGATTATAAGGTAGCCATGACCATTTTGAATAAAGCTGGTGAGGAATATAGTGAAATGGCAGAGGTTTACGATAAATTTAGCAGTATCTACAACATCAAAGCTACCCTTTACGATGCTGCCGGTAAAAAAGTGAAGGATTATAAAAGCTCGGATATTAAAGATCAAAGCCTGATTTCTGATTTCTCCATTTTTGAAGACAATAGGCTTAAGCTTTTAAAATTTGTAAGTGTAAATTATCCATATACGATAGAATATAGCTATAGTCAGGATTATAACGGATTGCTTTCTTTTCCGTCCTGGCGCGATCTTAAGGGCTTTGGTGTATCGGTAGAAAAATCTGCTTACACCATCCAAAAAGGCAAAAATTATAAAATGAGGTACCTTACCAGCCGTAATTTACAAACCGATTCGGTAATTAATGGAGAAAAGGTTCAGTATAAATGGAAAAGTGCTAATGTAGCGGCTGTTGCCAGTGAACCTTTAAGTACAGGCACTGATAACCTTGCTGCCTGGGTTAAAGCCTCCCCTAACCAGTTCGAATACGATGGTTCATCAGGAAATTTCGATAACTGGCAAAATTTCGGATCATGGTTGTACATCCTAAACCAGGGCGGCAACAAACTTCCTGAAGCGACCAAACTGATGGTGCAGAATTTGATTAAAGATGCCAAAACCCCTAAAGAAAAAATCAGGATATTGTATAATCATTTGCAACAGAATACCCGCTATGTAAGCGTACAGCTAGGCATTGGTGGTTTTAGACCTATTTTGGCAGAGAAAGTGGCACAGGTTAATTATGGCGACTGCAAAGCGCTGTCTAATTACATGAAAGCACTACTTAACGAAGCTGGTATTGCATCAAACTTAATTGTAATCGGAAACGATATGCCAAGCTTAAATCCTGATTATTCGAGCATGGGCCAGGCAAACCACATGATTTTATGTGTACCAATTGCCAAAGACACTACGTTTTTAGAGTGTACCAGTCAATACCAGCCTATGGGTTTTGTTGGCTATAGCAATTCAGACCGGAATGTGCTCATGGTTACCGAAAACGGCGGAAAACTTGTACACACCCCAGCTTACGCTGCCAGGGAGAACTATCAGATCAGAAAAACAAAAATTAAACTGGCTGAAGATGGTACAGCTGATTCTGAAATAAAATCTACTTACGCCAATGCCCAGTTTGAAGAAAATTTTTCGATGACGCTGATGGAACCCTTTGATGTTAGAAAAAAAATTATTGAGGATAGCCCTATTCCGGTAGCAGAACTGATCAGTTATAAATACCTACAGGCTGATAAAACAGTACCTGTGCTGACAGAAGAAATCAATTTTAAAACCAACCCAATATTAACCAAAGGTGGCGACAAATTATTTTTAGTGGTAAACCAGATAAATCGCCGCGAAAGTGTACCGCTTAAAGTAGAAAACCGGAAAACTTATTTTGCGGTACCTTTTGGTTATAATGATGATGATGAAATCAATTATATCCTGCCAAAGGGTTATAATGTAGAATTTATCCCTAAAGACATTACCATTAACTCTGAATTTGGTTCATATACGGCAAAATTTAGCGTAAAAGACAATCAGATTGTTTATAATCGTACACAAACCATGAACAATAAAAAGTACCCGCCTGAAAAGTATGGTGAGTATGTAGATTTTTATAAAAAAATTTACCAGGCAGATAAACAAAAAGCCATTTTAGCAAAAACCTTATAATATGATTACTGAAAACCAATATTTTGATGGCAACGTAAAATCGTTGGGTTATGAAACTTCTGAAGGAAAATCAACCATCGGCATTATCAATCCAGGAGAATATACCTTTGGAACTGCTCAAAAAGAAATTATGCATGTAATAGAAGGCGAATTAGAAACATTGCTTCCTGAAACTACCAACTGGCAAACCATTAAGGCTGGCAGTAAGTTCGAAGTGCCTGCAAATGCATCATTTAAAGTAAAAGCAACCGTGCAAACGGCATATCTTTGCCAATATAGGTAGGTATTTAATGCAAGAATAACAACCGCAAAAGATCGTCATTTCGAGCGAAGTGCAACGCAGCCGAGAAATCTATATGGATAAGATCTCTCCCCCGAAAATCCGGGACTGCGCTTCAGTCGAGATGACGAAAAGCGGTTGAATATTTGTACTTATTTCTTCCCTATTACTACTTCTGTAAAACTTTCGGTAGTGAGGTATTTATTGGCTAATGCCAGTAACTCTCCGGCAGTAATGGTTTTCACTTTTTCAATATATTTGGTGTAATAATCGTAATCTAATCCCGAGAAATAAATATTCTTAAATTTATCGGCATGTGAGAAAACGTTTTCCAAACTGCCCAGCATCGAACCCAGCATATAATTACGAACCAGGTTAAGTTCATCTTCTCCTATCAGTTCATTTTTTAAGGTATCTATTTCCTTATAAATTTCCGTCAAAGCCGCTGCACAAACATCTGCACCTACCTCCGTAGAAATAAATAGATAACCTGCCTCCTGCAAAGAAGAAATGCCAGAACCGATTCCATAAGTATAACCTTTATCTTCGCGGATGTTGTTCATCAATCGCGAACCAAAGTACCCCCCTAAAACAGTGTTTAAAATCTGAAGTCCCGAAAAATCTTTATGTTTACGATTGATAGCCAATTGACCTATTCTGATGGCAGATTGTAAGGCCTCAGGTTTTTCGGTATAAATAACCTGTTTTTCTGTGGTAGTAAAATTAAAACTGTTTTTTACCGCATTGCTTTTTTCCCAATCTTTCCCAAAAATATCGTTCAATAAGTTAAAACTTGCCGCTTCAAATTTCCCTGAAACGATAATGGTACAATTATTTGGCGCATAGGCTGCTTTAAAATACTCAATCAGGTCGGCGCGTTTCAAAGCATCATAATGTTCTGCATTTATACTAACACCATAAGCAGTATCGCCAAATAAAGCATGTGCGAATTCTTTTCTCGCAAGAATATCGTTTTTCTTTAGGTTAACCTGCAGCTTTTGTTTCTGGTTCTGGATGTAAATATCAAGCTCATGTTGTGGAAACTGACTTTCTGATACAACATCTTTCACAATCGGTAATACCGAATGCAAATGTTTATTTAAAGTATATAGCGTAACCGATGATTGATCCTGAAGATATTCCGTCTGGAAAAACGCTCCGTAAAAATCAATTTGCTCCGCTATTTGTTTTGAAGTTAATTTATTCGTTCCATTATTTATCAGCGAGCTTACCGCAATGGCTTGTAATGGTTTATCAAGTTTCCAGTTTACGTTTTCGAAAATAAATTCGATGCGCACTAAATCCTGCTCTCCAGAGTAAATGGTAAAAACGGGAACACCGTTATCCAAAGCTTTTTTCTCTGGTTCGATAAAATTTATAGTCGATACCTGCTTAAAATCAGGCGCCTGTTGTCTGTTAAGCATTTTCTTCGGTTAAATAATATAAGGTTGATGATGAATTTGGGCTAAAAGTTTCATTCGAAATACGTTTGATATCTTCAGCCGTCACTTTTAAAAATTCTTCTGTTTCGTTGTTCAATAAAGCTGCATCACCTAATAACTCATAATAAGCTAAATTCATGGCTTTATCCAGCAGGCTCATTTCAGAAAATACAAGAACCGATTCTACTTTGTTTTTTACTTTGGTTAATTCCGCTTCGGCAACCAGTTCTGCCTTTAGTTTATCCAGTTCTGCCCAAATTGCTTTTTCGGCGGCTTCGATGGTTACGCCTTCTACCAGTTTACCTTCAACGATAAATAAACCCGGATCTAAACTGCTTGAGATATAAGCATTAATCTCGCTGAAAAGCTGCTGCTCTTTTAACAAACTGTTATATAATCGCGAAGACTGTCCACGTGATAAAATATCCGATAATAGATCAAATGCGTAATAATCCTGATTTAAGCGCCCTGGCATTTTAAAAGCCATATAAATGGCATTCAAAGGCACATTTGCCTTAACCGTTTCCTGCCTTGCCTCTGTTTGTGGCTCTTCCTGAACTAAATTACGGATGTATTTCTCACCAGCCGGAATAGGCTCAAACCATTTTTCAGCAAGTTTTTTAATATCCTCTGTTTTCACATTTCCCCCCACTATTAAAATGGCATTTTGTGGTGTATAATGCTTTTTGAAAAATGCTTTTACATCATCCATTGTTGCGTTTTCGATATGCGAAAGCTCTTTTCCGATGGTTGCCCACCTGTAAGAATGCTTTTTATATGCAAGTGGACGCAATTTTAACCAAACATCGCCATAAGGCTGGTTAAGGTAACGCTGCTTAAACTCCTCGCTTACCACATTTCGTTGCGTATCTAAACTTTTTTCAGAAAAAGCCAGACTCAGCATCCGGTCGCTTTCCAGCCAAAATGCCGTTTCGATGTTTTCTGCAGGCAATGTAATGTAATAGTTGGTAATATCATTACTGGTAAAAGCGTTGTTCTCGCCACCTACCCTTTGCAAAGGCTCATCGTAACTTGGAATATTTACCGATCCACCGAACATTAAGTGCTCAAATAAATGTGCAAAACCGGTTTTTTCGGGCTCCTCATCTCGGGCACCCACATCATATAAAATATTTAAAACGGCCATTGGGGTTGTAGCATCTTCATGTACTAAAACCTTTAACCCATTGGCCAGTGTAAAACGATTAAAATCTACCATATCTAATTTTAGAACCGTAAAGATATTATTTTAAGGCAAAATGGGAGATGTAAAATGATGGAGAATGTAAAATGGCAAATAAGGGACAATTTTCGATACTAAACAGATGATGTAGGATGGAAGATGGAAATTCTTCAAGCCAAGCACTACCGGCTCAACTCCACATGCATTTTTTTACAAACCTTAAACCTTACACCTTCAACCTTCCCTCCCTTTTACTTATCTTTGTACTATGAATACAGCCGATTTACTGCAACGGGCATTACATTTTGATTTTTTAAGCCTTGAAGAAGGCGTACATTTATACCATCATGCCGATACGGCATCGCTGATGTTTGTGGCCAATGAGTTAAGAAAAATCCAGGTACCAAGTGGTAAAGTAACCTGGCAAATCGACCGTAACGTAAATACGACTAACGTTTGTATTGCCAACTGTAAATTCTGTAATTTCTTCCGCAGGCCCGGGCATGATGAGAGTTACATTACTGATATTGAAACCTATAAAGTTAAAATTGAAGAAACTTTCCGTTTAGGAGGCGATCAGTTATTATTACAGGGGGGCCACCACCCTGATTTAGGCCTGGCCTTTTATGCCGACCTTTTTAAAAAATTAAAAGAATTATATCCTGATTTAAAACTTCACGCTTTAGGTCCACCGGAAATTGCACACGTTGCAAAACTGGAAGGTATGACCCATACCGAAGTATTAAAAGTTTTAAAAGAAGCCGGAATGGACTCTTTGCCGGGTGCAGGTGCTGAAATTTTAAACGACCGCGTAAGGCGTTTAATCTCTAAAGGCAAATGTGGCGGACAAGAATGGCTTGACGTGATGCGTGCCTGCCACCAATTGGATATTACCACATCCGCTACCATGATGTTCGGCCACGTAGAAACCATTGAAGAACGTTTTGAACATTTGGTATGGATCCGTCAGGTACAGAGTGAAAAACCTGCCGATGCAAATGGATTTTTAGCCTTTATTCCATGGCCTTTCCAGGATGATGGAACTTTATTAAAAAGGCTTCGCGGCATCAGCAACAATGTAACTGCTGATGAATATATCCGCATGATTGCCTTAAGCCGCATCATGTTGCCGAATATCAAAAATATCCAGGCCAGTTGGTTAACGGTTGGAAAAGCCACGGCCCAACTTTGTTTACATGCAGGTGCAAACGATTTTGGATCGATCATGATCGAAGAAAATGTAGTATCGGCCGCTGGTGCCCCACACCGTTTTACAGCCAATGGTATCCAGCAATCTATCAAAGCTGCAGGTTTCGAACCACAGTTACGCGGACAAAAATACAATTACAGGGATTTACCTGAACATTTAGAAGAGCAGGTGATAACTTACTAGAAAAGAATTAAATTACAGAGAAGGCCCCATAAATAATCATTAATGGGGCCTTCTCATTTAGTACAATTTGATCTCAGCAATATTTATTTTTCATCATTGTTTATTAGTATAAACTATCTATAGCCTGCTCTACAACTGTAATCAATATTGTGACAACTTTTATCACAAACGAAAATTTGCTCACAAACTTGTGACAGTTTTTTATGTGACAAAAAAAACTGTCACACAAAAAACTGTCACAAAATTTATTGATGGCTAAAAAAGAAATTTTTTAGATACCCTATCGAGGTCAAATAATAAAGGGAAGCAGAAATTAATTCTACCTCCCTACCTTAAACTAAACATTACCTAATCAATAATGTAAATATTTTGGTTTTACTATGTAAATTGTTTACCGCTTGAAACTTTAATAAAAGCATTGGCAATCTTTTTTACACTTACTCCATCTAATGCTTCATCAAAACATTCTGCAGCTTGAGTTTGTGAAGCCCCACCTAAACCATTAATTTCGACTCCTGCTTGCAAAGTATTTTGTTCTCCGGCATAATTAGCATCTACTAACGAAATACCGGTATCATTGCCATTGGCTGCATATGCAATCCATGGTTTTAAAGGCAGACCAGCAGCAGCAGCCATTCCACGTAGGTGTGCGGCGTGACGTGCTTCTACCGAGTGGATTTGTAAAGCCGTTCTTAAAACAGCATTGTTAGCTAAATCTCCTTTTTGAGATAAAATACCCGCCTGGCCTTTATAAGCTCTTACACCAGTATCTTCTAACGCAACAGCAACTTTCAAAAAGCTTGTATAGTTGGTAAAAACATCAGCTAATACAGCTTCGAATTGATAGTCAGCATATTTAGTACCATCACTGGCAGGATCAGTAGGGGTAGTAATTTTTAATACCGATTTTAATAGGTTTACGTGTGCACGTTCATGATCACGTATAAGGGTAATTGCCGCAGTTGCTGCGCCAGCTGGTATTGGAGTTGGAACTGGAGCTGCCAAAGCGTGATTGTAAAAATTATACTCTAAATACTCTAACCCTAAAGCAAAATTCAACACATCTGTTACAGTACTTGTAGCTGTTTGGCCATAAGCCTTTTGGAACATTGAACCCATAGCCAATGGAAGTGCAGCTAAGGAGATTTTTTTACCGATGTTATAAAAATCTTGCATCGCTTTGCGTCGTGGATTTAATCTTTCATAGATTTCTCCATCAACTTTTTCAATTTCTTCTAGTATATTTAAGATATTCATGATTGCTTAGTTTTGAGATTTAAGGTTGATAACATTAATTTTTGTTTTGATAAATGGTGCTGCTAAAGGCAAAACCTTATCGGGAGTTAAAGCTCCATCTAATGCATTGGTACTATCTGCACCAAATGCTGAAAGCGAAGTTAAATCAGAAAATGACCCTGGAGTTATCTGATCCCTAACCCATGATGCATGACGCGCTTCTACTGAAACAATTTTACCTGCTATCAATAGAAAATCGCCACTTACCAATAACCTACCAGCCCCATTATATGCTGCAACTCCTAAATCTTCAAAAGTTTTTGCAGCTGCTAGTACGCTTGAAGCTTTTGTAAAATCTATACTAGAAAAATCAACTTCCAAACCAGGAATTGCTGCAGTACTTAATGCCTTTTTAAAGAATTCTCTGTGGGCAATTTCATGAAATTGTACATCAGTAAAATAATTTTTTTGAATTGTTGTAAAATCTGCAGCTGGAGCTGATGCAACCTTAATATAAAATGCAGCCTCTAATTGTTCTAAAGCATAAGCATAATTTAATACGCCGAAATCATCTTTAAAATCTAACGTTACTCCCCCATTCATTGTTGGGTTATCGTAACCGCGGTCTTTTTTACAACCGGCAGCTACCAGAGCAATACCTGCAGCACCTGCACCTGCATACTGAAGAAAAGATCTTCTGCCTACAGTTTTGTCAAATAAACTTGCTTCCCGAAGTTCACTTTTTGTTTCTAGTTCATTGTTTTTCATAGTAATCTATGTTTAGTGGTTTTGAATTCGTTTGATGATACATACGTGACAATCAGAACACTGGTTTTTTCTTTTTGCATTTTTTTTTATAAGACCATTTTAATACATTCACCAACCTATAACTATGACTACACTAAAAGCCATTATTGTTGATGATGAGGAATTTGCCCGGTCATCATTATTTTTTTTACTGCAACAAAATTGTGCACAGGTAGAAATTACCGGTATCGCGCGATCTGTAGCAGAGGCAAAAGATATTTTAGCACATCATCCTATTGATTTAATTTTTCTGGATATTGCCATGCCGGGTGGCAACGGTTTTGAACTTATTCCTGATGCACAAAAACACAATGCAGCGGTTATTTTCACCACCGCTTATGATCAATATGCACTAAAAGCAATTAAAGCCAATGCACTCGATTATTTATTAAAACCAATTGATATTGATGAGCTTAAAACAGCCGTAGAGAAGGTTTTTCAGCATATTAAACTGTTTAAAGGGCAAAATGAAAACGACGAAAGGATTAATAACCTCGCTTCCAGTTTAAACTCGAGAACAGAAATCAGGAAGCTTACCCTTCCCTATGGTCAGGGCTTTAAAATGATCGATATTGATGACATTATTTATATCGAAGCGGATAGTAATTATTCGATAGTACACTTAAATAACCATGATAAAATTACCGTTTCGAAAGTTTTAAGGGAGTTTGAAGAACTTTTACCAACCGATCAGTTTGTAAGGATCCATAAATCCAGCATCATCAACCTAAACCACTTAAAGGAATATAATTCTAAAAACGGACTGCAGGTTTTCTTAAAAAACGGAGAAAGCATCAACATTTCGAGACGAAGGGCAAGCGATTTCTTCGAGAAAATAAAATTATTTACAAAAGCAAACAGTGATCATTAATCAACATATTAAAGCAACTTTTTCAACTAAAAAAGTTATATCGCCGTGTAATTTTGCCGGTACTTTTATTGCTTTTTTATTTTTGGTCGCTACTTTTTTTTGTTCACAAAAAACCTTTGCCCAAACCACCTATTTGCCCCATTATACATCTAAAAATGGATTAGCAAGCAATAACTGTTATTATATATTACAGGATAAAAAAGGTTTTATCTGGATTGCGACCGATAATGGCCTGAGCCGTTTTGACGGCACCAATTTCCAGAATTTCACCATCGAAGATGGCCTTCCCGATACGCAGATTCTGCAGATGAAAGAGGACAAAGAGGGCCGTTTATGGTTTTTCGCACTCAATGGCCAGCTTAGCTACCTTAAAGAAGGCAAATTTTACAACCAGGATAACGATGAGTTACTTAAAAAATTAAATTTTAACACCGTAATTGTTTCATTTCTAGTTGATAAGTCAGGAAAAATTTGGCTCGGAACCAATGCTAACCTTATAGTTTGCTGGGATGGAAAAACGATTAAAAAGTATATTTCTCCTAATCAGAATGATAAATTCATCAATGCTTTTATCCATGAGGACGAACAGGGAAATATTTTTGCCTATAGCGATTTAAGTGTTCAGCAATTTAATGGAAAAACCTTTTCCATGGTTAAATCGAAAGTGCAGCCACTTTCTTACATGACTGCGACAAATAGTCCTCACCGGTCTTTATTCTATCTGGATAAAGGCGGATTGAAACAATACCGGCATGGAACCATTAACGACCTGATCCCCATTCCGCAAAATTTGATCAAAAATATGTCGGGATATTTTTATTACGACGTAACCAGTAAAGAGGTTTGGTTATCAAATGCCAATGGTGCTTTTGCGCTCGATAAAAACGGAAAAACAGTTCAGTATTTACAGGATATCGCCGTTAACCAGGTGATCAAAGATAGTAACCAAAACATCTGGTTTGCAACCAATCAGGGCATTTATATGCTCCCAAATGCAAACAATAGGCTTTCTATTATCGATGCCGAATCGGGCTTAAGCAGCAATGTGATTAAAAGCATTACTAAGGATGGTAAAAACCGCTTGTGGCTGGGTACAGATGATGCCGTAATCGATGTATTAAGTATTAACAATTACCAGGTTAACGAGATTGGTCTCGATGATTTTAAAAAGTATAAAACCATTAAACAGATCACGTTCGACCCAAAAGATCAATCCATTTATTTCGCCTCCGATTATGGCATGGGTGTTTTTAAAAACATTTATAATGGTAGTGACGAGGTAAATTACCTAAAAGAATCGAACAACTCCATGTTCGTGATCAAACACTTCAGCATAGGCGAAAACAACAACCAGTTAGCGCTTGCCTTATCCTCAGGAGTAGTTTTTTTATCCGACAGGAAAAATAAATTTGAATTTAACGCTGCAAAATACCGCGAAAAGGAAGATTTTTTTAAAGATCGCTCCTATCACGTTTTTTACGATCGTGAGGGCAGCTTATGGTTTTCAAATGTGAATGGTTTATCACAGTTTTCTAAAGGCAAACTGATTAAACATTACGAAAACCATCCCTTACTCACCAAAAGAATAAACGATATTCAACAACTGGCAGATGGCACTTTAATTTTAGCTACCGATGGTTACGGACTGATTTTTTATAAAGATGGCCGGATTACCACCCAAATTACCCAAAAAGATGGTTTAACAAATAATATCTGTACCAAAATATTTGTAAAAAACAGTGAGATATGGGTATTAACCAATAAAGGGGTTAACAAAATTGCCGATTATCCGAATCAACCCAGTGTAGCCAATTTCGACTATGGTAAAGATTTGTTAAGCGACGATATCAACAGTTTATTTATTGATGACAGTACCGCCTATTTTGCTACAAATAAGGGTTTGATTTTGTTTAAGTACAACAATAAAAACATCATTAAAAACCTCCCCAAAGTATATGTTACCTCTATCATTAAGGATAATGAGCGTTTACCTGTTGATCAGGGGAACTTTACCTTCGAAACAGGAAATAATACCATTTTATTTACTTTTAGTGCGGTAGATTTTACCACCAGCGATATTACCTACCGTTACCGTTTAAATGAAAATTCGCCATGGATAGAAACGAGAACCAGGAGACTGGATTTTTCTTCACTGCAACCGGGCGATTACGTATTTGAGGTAAGCGCCAAAAGCCAGAACGGCAATTGGGGCGAATCGGCAAGAATCGCCTTTACCATTAAAAAACATTTCTGGCAAAGCTTATGGTTTTTATCCATTTTAATACTGCTTGTAGCTTATATTTTTTACAAAGTGGCCGTATACATCACCCGCAAACAAAAGGACAAAGAACAAGAGCAGTTGTTGTTAAAAAACAAAGTATTAATGTTAGAACAGCAGGCTTTGCAGGCGATGATGAACCCACACTTTGTATTTAATGTAATGAACTCCATCCAGCATTATATCAATACGCAGAATACAGCATCTGCAAACAAAGTGCTAACAGGTTTTGCCAGGTTAATCAGAAAAAACCTGGAAATTTGTACCAAAAGCTACATTTCACTGGAAGAGGAATTAGAATATCTCAATCTTTATTTAAAATTAGAAAAAAACCGTTTTGGCGATAAACTGGCATATATCTTCAATATCGACGAAAATATTGACCTGGAAGAAACCTTTATCCCATCCATGCTGTTACAACCTTACGTAGAAAATGCAATCTGGCATGGCATTATGCCTAAAGAAACCGGTGGCGAAATCCAGATCAATATTAAACTGCAGGATGAATTTTATTTAAACATCGAAATTATTGATGATGGGATTGGGATTGACAATTCTTTAAAGGATAAAAAAGAGACCCATATCAGTAAAGGCATGCAGCTTACCAAAGAAAGATTACACCTTTTAGGGCAGATTGGAGCAAAACCTATACACTTAAACGTACAGCAGAACACTGTAAATGGTACTACAGTATCGATTTCTATACCGTTAAAATAGAAATTTTACCGTTTACTCAATTATTAATACCACTCACTAAATAGAACCTTGATTGAGCCTGCTTTAGCCTTAAACTTGTGTTAGAAATAAACGATAGTGTTTATCAAAGACGTTCTTATAGAATTGATATAGATATTTAATAACCTAACCTAAAACTATATCTTAATTCAGGTTTCATTTGTGTGTTGAAAGCGGTCTTGTTTTTAAAAGCGAGACCGCTTTTTTTATGCCCAAAAATTCTATTTTTGTATATGCCCAATCACAACATCACCAGGCACATCGAAGCCCTTGTATTTTCTTCCAGTCAAAGTATAGGTACGCAGGAAATTATACTTGCCCTAAATGCTGTTTTTAACGAAGAGTTTATCGAAACACAGGTATTCGAAAGTATCAATCAGATTAAAGAAAAATACATTAACGAAGACTTTGCCATCGAACTGGTTTATTTAAACAATGGTTATCAGTTTCTCACCAAAAAAAATTACCACGAAACTGTTAATCAGCTCCAGTTACACCGGTCAAAGAAAAAATTAAGTCAGGCTGCTATGGAAACTTTGGCCATTATTGCCTACCGCCAGCCCATTACCAAATTGGAAATCGAACAGATCAGAGGTGTAAATTCCGATTATTCTGTACAGCGCCTATTGGAAAAAGAGCTGATCAGCATTGATGGAAAAGCAGAAACACCCGGCAGGCCAATCCTATACAGTACCAGTACCTTATTTATGGATTATTTTGGGCTAAACAACTTAAGCCAGCTTCCACAATTAAAAGATATCGTAAAAGAGGAAAATACCGTTGGTGAAAATGTTGAATAAATAATTTAATTTCTTTGCTTCCAGGTTGTTATTAAAAAAAGTTTTTTTGTATTTTTAAACTATAAAAGCAATTTTTATTTTTGTGTTATGAAAGCGCCAAAGAAACTCCCAACAAAGCCGACTACCAAGAAACAGGTAGACGAAGATGATGATCTTGAAGATGATGACGATATTCAAACAACGAAAAAGAAGTCTCAAGACGATGATGATGACGAAGATTTTGACATGCCGTTAGACGATCTTGACAATTTCGATAATTTCGATGATGATGATGAAGATTATTAATATTTAAAAAAACATATATTTGAAAAAGCATCCGCCCGCTTGGTAGGATGCTTTTTAATTTTAAAATGTGCCCATGCAAATTATACAGGTAAGCAACCCATCATTAAAAAAAGACTTTTTAAATACACCCAAACTCTTATATAAAAACGATAAAAGCTGGATATGTCCATTGGATAGCGAAGTAGAAAATGTTTTTAATCCTGAAAAAAACACCTTTTTTGCACATGGCAAATGTACCCGTTGGATTTTAAAAGATGATGCAGGCAAACTGATTGGCCGCGTTGCCGCCTTTATTAATGAGAAAAAAGCTTACCATTACGATCAACCTACCGGTGGAATGGGCTTTTTTGAATGTATTGATGATGAAAAAGCTGCCTTTCTTTTATTCGACACCGCTAAAACATGGTTAACCGAAAATGGAATGAAAGCCATGGACGGACCTATTAATTTTGGCGAAAATGATACTTTCTGGGGCTTATTGGTTGAGGGTTTCACTCCTCCTTCTTTCGGCATGAACTATAATTTCCACTACTATCAAAAGTTTTTTGAAAAATATGGTTTCGTTACCGAATATGAACAATTAACCAATCACATTAACCTTACGATCCCATTTCCTGAGCGTTTTACAAAAATTGCCAATTGGGTTAGAAACAAACCAGGTTATACTTTCGAATATTTCAGCAAAGCCAATTCCAGTAAATACATCAACGATTTAATGGAAATCTATAACGATGGCTGGCAGGATTTCGAAAACTTTGTTCCAATTAAAAAGGAAACGCTTGAGGAAAGCTTTAAAAGCATGGAACCGATTATGGATGAGCATTTAATTCAGTTTGCTTATTTTAATGGCGAACCAGCATCTTTTGTGGTGTTGATTCCTGATGCAAACCAGATGATTAAAGGTTTTGATGGTAAACTGGGTTTAATCGAAAAATTAAAGTTTGCGTACCGTCGCTGGGTTGGCGCTACAAGGATGAGGGCTATTGTAATGGGTACTAAACCTAAATTCCAGAAGCATGGATTGGAATCGGTTCTATTTATTCGTTTAGGTGAATATGTATTGCCAAAAAACCAGTATAAAGAGCTTGAATTAAGCTGGGTGGGCGATTTTAACGAACAAATGATCGCCATACATAAAGCTACAGGTGCAACCTTTGGCAAAAAGCATTTAACCATGCGAAAGATATTTTAACCTTATGGGTTTGTCACTGCCAAGGTTCGTGTCTCCACGAACCTTTTTTTTTATTTTCCTGCCATTGATTCACGGAAACACGGAGAAATGTAACTTAAACTTTTCTTCACCAAGGTTCGTGTCTCCACGAACCTTTTTTAATTTATTTTGCCACGGAGACGCAGAAAACACGGATCAATTAAACTTCTAAGCCTTATGCAGCAGATTTCTTCATCCCGTACACAGTCCAAATGACGTTTAAGTTATAACCTGCGCACTTTTATATTTAGGTAAATTAATCAACAGCACGCTTCCTAAAATAATCACCAAACCGATCACCTGCATTAACCCGATTACCTCATTGGTAAAGGTTAAGCTCAATAAAACAGCCACAACCGGGTTTACATATGCATAAGTACTTACCTGAGTTGCCGGGCGTACTTTTAACAACCAAACATAGGCGCTAAAGGCAGCAATTGAACCAAAAATAATCAGATAAATGATTGACAGCCATGCATCAAGTGGTATACCTCCCCAATCTAACAGCTTAAATTCCGATTTTATAAATGCTCCTGGTAAAAAAGCCAAACTGGCCATTAACATCTGCCAGCCTGTATTTACAGAAACTGAACTTTCGGTAGTGGGGTGATATTTAGAATAAAGTGATCCTCCTGCCCAGGCAATCGGCCCAAAAACAAGCAATACCATACCTATAATCTGCAGGTTACTTTGAGGCTTATTAAGTGCCTGCACAATCTGATCGCCAAACAGAAGTACAACACCCAAAAAGCCGATAACTAAACCTGATACAATGTATTTATTACTCAGGTTTTCTTTCCAGTGCGATTTATCCAGAATGACGAACCATATTGCTGCTGAAGCAACCATAATGGCCACTAAACCACTTGGAATAAACTGTTCTACCCAAATTACAATGCCATTGCCGAGCCCCAGCATCAAAATCCCACTTACTGCTGCAATTTTAATCGTTTTTAAGTTAAAAATCTTTTCTCCCTTTAGTTTGCACCAACTCAAAAGCAAAATGCCCGCGGTAGTAAACCTTACGACACCCAAAATAAATGGCGGAAAGCCAGCCAGTGCTTTCTGGATGAAGAAATAGGTTGAACCCCATACAATGTATACGATGGCAAAGGCCAGATAAACCATTACCGGAGATGCCGTTTTATTTAAATTTGTCATGACTTTATTTTTGAGGAATTACCAATTGTTGCTGTTCTTTTACCGTTTCTAATACAATAGTGGTCTTGACCGATAAAATATTGGGAACCTTGCTAAATTCATCACGTAATAAAGCCATTAATGATGCCGAATCTGTAGTTCTCACCTTAACCAGAAAACAATCATCTCCTGCAATTACATGCACTTCCTGCACATCAGGGATTTTTGCCAGTTCGCTCGCCGTATCGTTACAGCTGAAACTTTGCGCTGATTTCATCGAAATAAAAGCCAGTAATTTTAAATCGACCGCAACAGGATTTACTTTGGCGTTATATCCAATTATGACGTTTTTCTTTTCGAGTTTTTTTACACGCTCCAGCACAGCCGATGGAACAAGATCTAATGCCTTTGCCAAATCTACGTTCGAGATCCGGGCATTTTCCTGCATAAGCCTAAGTATAGCCAGATCGACGTGATCCAGACTAAAATTGTTTTCGATTACCATTCTATAAAACTATAAATATTTAGAACAAAATTCAAAATATTTTAAATAAAAATGAATTTTATTCTATTATATAGTTTTATTATGATGATTAGTCGGTCAAATAAATGGAAATCCGAATTTTATATCCCGAGTTTATCGTAGAGGTCGATTACCTTTTTACGGAGTTTATTGATCTCTTCTTCCTTCTCAATCAGCTCTCTTTTAAGCGTAGCCAATTCAGCTGATGGCTCGGCTTCCACTGCTTTACCATCGATCAGTTGTGCAACAGGAACTTTAAAGGCTTTGGAAATCTGGAGTAAACGGGAAATGTTGAGATCGGTTTGGCCCGTTTCTATTTTACAGAATGCCGGTGTAGAAATATTTAATTTTTTGGCAGCATCAGCCTGACTTAAACCCAGGGCCAGTCTGCTTTGTTTGATGCGGTCTCCGATGCTTTTCATTTATATGAGATACTAGATATAAGATTTGAGATGGAATTATTTCCTGTCTCAAATCTCAGGTCTTCAATCTATTTATCTAATGAAGCTGCTAACTCAGGCAGATCGAAACCTGCGTAATTGCCAGAGCTCATCATCAGCAAATTGGCATCTTTATAATTGAGGCTTAACAGATAACTTTTCAGCTTGGCAGCGTCGTTAAAAAATTTCAATTTTGGATTGGCGAAAGCCTGTTGAACATCGTCTTCAGAAAAAGGTTCCATGCGTTTCTGTTCAAAAGATTTGATGTCGATGAATACAATTGCCTCATCAGCTTTATCCATTGCACCGGTATATTCTTTCAAAAAATCTTTATTCAAACTGCTAAAAGTGTGCAGTTCGATACAGGCTACTAATTTACGATCCGTAAACTGCGCTTTAACCGCATCAATTGTAGCTTTTAATTTTGATGGCGAATGTGCAAAATCTTTGTAAACATTGGTCGATTCATCTGCTGAAATCACTTCCAAACGCTTAGCAGCGCCAGTGAACGAAGCAATAGCAGTATCAAATTCTTCCCCACTGATATCTAACTGTTTGCAAACCAGTTTGGCTGCATTCAGGTTCATCAGGTTATGATCGCCAAAAATCTTTAGCGCCGTTTCTTCCGGAAGCAAGTAAGTTATTCCATTTCTAATTTCATGCTCAGGAATGGCATAACCAATCTTTGAAACATTTGCTTTCGACTGGGTTACGATTTCATTTAAATCAGCATCTGCCTTGCAAAAAATCAAAGTACCGTTAGACTCAATGGTATCGATAAACTTATCGAACTGTAAAGTATAATCGGCATATGTTGGAAAAACATTGATGTGATCCCATGCAATACCACTAATTACGGCAACATTTGCCTTATATAAATGAAATTTAGGTCTTCTATCAATCGGCGATGATAAATATTCATCACCTTCAATAATCATTACGGGCGCTTCTTCGGTTACTTTAACCATGGTTTCGAAACCGGCCAGCTGCGCACCAACAAGGTAATCGAAATCGCGTTTGTAATAATTTAACACATGCAAAATCATGCTGGTAATGGTTGTTTTACCATGGCTACCACCGATAACCACACGTAGCTTATTTTTACTTTGCTCGTAAATATATTCAGGATAAGAATATATTTTAACACCTAATTCTTGTGCTTTCAATAACTCTGGATTATCAATCCGGGCGTGCATGCCTAAAATTACAGCATCCAGGTCGTTTGAAATGCGATTTTCATCCCAGCCCATTTCAGCAGGCAATAGTCCATATTTATCTAAACGGGATTTTGCAGGTTCGAAAATCACATCATCAGATCCCGAAATCTGATATCCCTTTTTATGTAAGGCAATCGCCAGGTTGTGCATGGCACTTCCGCCAATCGCTATAAAATGTATGCGCATATTTTTTTTATTTTAGATGTGAGAAAGGAGACGTGAGATTTGAGATACAAGATTGGAGACCGGAAATGTGACAACAAACCCTCCACCTTAAACACTAAACCTTCTACCCTTCCGCCTTCTTCTCAAACTGTGCCGCAATCCAATCGCCGTTCTGTTTATGATCAATGTATTTAATACCGTATTTAGCACATTCGGCCGTAATCATTCCCAGATCCGGGTCTAAATAAAATCCACTGAAGAAAATCTTACCTCCGGCTTTTAAGACTTCGGCGTAACTATGAATCTGATCTAAAAGGATGTTTCTATTGATATTGGCAAAAATAACATCGTATTCTTCGTTAGGGATTACCTCTTTACTTCCACAAAGTGCCTGTAAATTATCTACCTGGTTAAGTGCAGCATTTTCGATGGTACTTTCGTAACAGATATCATCATAATCGATGGCCATTAAGCTTTTAGCACCCAGTTTTGCAGCCAGAATAGCCAAAATACCGGTACCACAACCCATATCCAGGATACTTTTGTCCTTTAAATCGGCGGCTAAAATATATTGCATCACCATGGTCGTGGTTTGGTGGTGACCCGTACCGAAGGCCATTTTAGGATCGATTACAATCTCGTAAGGATATGATGGCTGTGGTTCGTGGAAGGTTGCCCTTACATAACACACATCATCAATAATCAGCGGACTGAAGTTCTTTTCCCATTCGGCATTCCAGTTTTCGTCGGCAACATCTTCTAAGGTATAATCCGTTGCAAATTCGTCACTATAATTGGCCAAAAGATCTTTTAGTTCCTGCTCGTTAAAATTATCCTTGATTACGAAGGCCGTAAAACCACCCTCACTATCTTCGAAAGTATCGAAGCCTGAATCGGCAAGATCGCTGATGAGCAGATCCTGTTGATAGTCTTCGATACCTTTGAATGTAAATATTGCTTTAATGTACTGCATTAGCTGTTTAATGCTTTAATAATATCTGTAAAATCGCGTGATTTCAATGACGCGCCACCAATCAGGCCACCATCAATATCTTTTTGAGAGAATAAGCTCGCTGCATTACCTGGGTTACAGCTACCGCCATATAAAATGGTTGTATCATCAGCCACATTGAAACCATAATTAGCCTCAATTTCACTACGGATAAAAGCGTGAATATCCTGTGCCTGCTCTGGAGAAGCAGTTAAGCCTGTTCCGATAGCCCAAACCGGCTCATAAGCGATCACGATTTTCTTGAAATCTTCTTCGGTTAAGCTAAAAACACCTTCAACAAGTTGTTTTTTCAATACCTCGTAATAACTACCATTGTTACGCTCATCTAAAGTTTCACCAATACAGAAAATCGGGGTTAAACCATTTGCTAAAGCAGTTTTGGTTTTAGCAGCCAATAATTCATCACTTTCAGCAAAATATTGTCTGCGTTCCGAGTGACCTAAAATCACATACTCGGCGCCAACAGATTTAACCATTTTAGCTGAAGTTTCGCCTGTATAAGCACCATTTTCTTTATCACTAATGTTTTGAGCGCCAATTTTAACATCGTTACCACCCAATTTTGCCAAGCTGTTTAAATGAATAAATGGTGAGCAAATAATAGCCAACTGATCGCCTTTACGCTCATCTTTAACCATATTTACGATTTCGCTGAACAACGAAACACCTTCGTTGTAATCTAAGTTCATTTTCCAGTTACCGGCAACAATCTTTTTTCTCATTTTGTATTATTTAATGGTTGGTTGATCTTTTATGATCAAGGTTTTATATTAAAATCGCCTATACGATTCGGTTAATTCAAATACTTTGGCAATAATATCCTTTTCTACTTCATCAAGAGCCATATTTTTCCTGGCGAAAACTTTTTCGGTAGTTCCGAACATTTTATCTAATTTATATACTTCAAAACTATTACCGCCTCCCCAGCTAAAATCGGGTATATGGTTTGGTGGAAGTCCGCCGCCGAAAACATTGGCGCTAACCCCTACTACACTCCCGGTGTTGAACATGGTATTGATGCCGCATTTGGCATGATCGGCCATAATCAGCCCGCAGAATTGCAGGTTAGTATTACGCATTTTTTTGCTTTCGTAATCGTAAAGTTTTACTTCTGCGTAGTTGTTTTTTAAATTCGAATTGTTGGTATCGGCACCGATATTGCACCACTCGCCCATTACAGAATTACCTAAATAACCTTCATGACCTTTGGCCGAATTACCCCAGATTACAGAATTGTTAATTTCTCCTCCGGCACGGCTATTCGGACCAATTGTAGTGCCCGAGTATATTTTAGCACCCATTTTTATAGATGAATTATCACAAAGCGCAAAAGATCCCCTTATTAAGCTACCCTCCCAAACTTCGGCATTTTTACCAATATAGATGGGTCCGTAAGTGCTGTTAAATACACTGCACTCGGCTTTGGCACCCTCTTCAAGAAAAATATCATTACCTAGCAGTTGATTGGTACCACTTAACTTTGCCGAGCTACGTCCTTCGGTCAATAATTTAAAATCTTTTCTGATTTCAGCTGGATTATGACTAAAAATATGCTCAGGATAAACAATATGTATAAAATCGCCTGAATATTCAATTTGTTTTAGCGACTTAACCGCCTGAAGATTGTGCTGACCGGCAATATAAGCGATAACAACATCTTCTTTGTAAAGCACTTCTCCTGCCTTTAGACCGGCAATAGCATTAAGCAAGGCTTCATCAGGGCAAACAGAGCCATTTATATATAAATCAGCATTGGGTTTTGGCGCAAATTTTATAGAGAGGTAATCCTGGGTTTGAAAGCCGAAATCGGCCTTTAAATATTTGGCCCATTTTTCTGCAATGGTTAAAATACCTATGCGTAAATCGGCCACAGGCCTGGTAAAAGTAAGTGGACGCAGGGACATCCAGCTAGCATCATCAAAAAGATTGATTGTCATAAGCTGCAAAAATAAAAAAAGTCCCGATGCTTTTGGCAAAGGGACTTCAAAAAATGCTTTTTACAGCTAAAATTATTTCTTAGCGTAACGGTTTTTGAATTTATCGATACGTCCTGCAGTATCAACCAATTTCATTTTACCAGTATAAAAAGGGTGTGAAGTGTGAGAAATCTCTAATTTATAAAGAGGATACTCGTTACCATCTTCCCATTTAATTGTTTCTTTAGTATCTACGCAAGATTTTGTTAAGAAAGCATATTCGTTAGACATGTCTTTAAAAACAACTGGTCTGTAGCTTGTTGGGTGCAAATCTTTTTTCATTTGAATATTATTTTTAGTTATTTGTGTGAAAGCATCAAGAACATTTTTGCAATTTGCTGGCAACAACGCTTATGACATTTCCTATTAGTCTTTCTACCTCTATTTTAGAGGATGCAAATATCTTAATTTTATTTTTGATTTACAAGCCTAAATAAAGATTTTTAAATTATATGGCTTTTCTACTTCTGCTGTAATTAAAAGAGTCTGAAAACAGATGGTTGCAAAATTAAACTTTTTCGACCTTAATATTGTTTTTCAGATATTTAAAAAATATATGTAAATTTGATATATGAGAAAAGAAAGCGAATTTGATGGCATCATCCACGCCGATAGCAGCGGAAAGCTCTACATTAAAAGTCCTGATTTTTTTGCACAGCCAAGGGTTATCCAAATGGTGGGCGCATTAATGCAATCGAATATTTTTAAAAAAATAGAGAAGGACAAAAACAAAAAATAACTATAAATGCCATTTAACCTACTCTTATTTTCTCTTGTAGGTGGCTACTATATATTAATCAGATTCAGGTACCTGCGGTATGTACAGTACCGGCTAGAAAGCCAGCGCATATTATTAAACTCTGCCTTTGCGGGTATTTTGTTACTGGGCGCATGTTTTATACTCAGGGCAATTTTTATCGCCATTTGGCCTGAAACGGTTGAGCACCTTAGCAAATCACTACCTATCCATGCACCTTACTTTGGCACAACCAGCCTATCATTATTGGTTGCTGTTGCTGCAACAGAAATCGCAAATCTTTTTATCAACCGGCTTAAAGCCATTAAAAGGGCAATTGCTACTTCAGGAAATGAATTTGAATTGTTATTGAGTTCCTCTTTTTTTGATGCACACCTTTTACAGTTTACCATGGATAGCGGGAAATTTTACATTGGCTGGGTAAAAGAATTGCCAAAACCATTTACCACGAGTTACATCCGCATTACCCCTGCTTTTAGCGGCTACCGCAAAGCTGACGACAAAGAACTTGTTTTTACCACGCAATATTTAACGGTTTATGCCAGTTACATCGAAGATGGCTCTGTTGCCAATACCGACGAACTAAAAACCGACCTGGTAATAAAAGCAGACAAAATTAATTCCATTTCGTTTTTTGATATGGATATGTACAACCGCTTTAACCCTTTGCAGGAATAAACACATTAAACTAATCTTTCTTCGGGCTGTATTTTGCCCAGGTTTCGATTTTGGCTTTCTGACGGGCGATATAGGCATCAGCAATTATTTCGGCAGAACTAACCCCTTCTACCGTCTCTAACAATTCCTTTAATTTATACTGATCTACATCAGCCTTATATAAGATCTGAATCAGTTTTGAAAAATCGTTATCGATTAAATAAGCAAAAGCATCAACCATTGCATCTCGGAGTTGACTTTCGGAAAGAGTATGGGGTATATCGAAATCTTTGCTGATAATGCTAATTAATGACATGGAATAGGATTTTTAAGATTTCAAGATTAAAGTGTGTCAGAATAGGAGTTGTTAATATTGGGCTTAGGCAATTTGCATTGTCCGAAGAAGCACAGTCCAAAATTAAATAAACCTGATAAAAGCGGCAGCTCCCGATTCTTCATCGGGACTACAGCGGTTAGCAGGACTGCAGGTGCTATGGAATACGGAACCATTCGTTTTCATAAAGCAACAATCTGACACCCCGCCTTTCAGGCACCCTCCGAATATCGGAGCAGGCTCTCTAAAAGAGGGGAATAAGTGGGCGCATAAAAACCATCATCCATTTTACATCTTCCATTTTACATCTTCCACCCATCAAATCCATTTAATCTCCTGACAGATCTCAATCAGCACGCCATTGGTATCTTTTGGATGCACGAAACAAACCATTTTATTATCTGCACCCTTTTTTGGAGAATCGCTGAGCAGTACAAATCCTTCTTTGTGCAAGCGCTCCATTTCTGCCAGGATATCATCAACAAGGAAAGCAATGTGATGAATCCCCTCTCCTTTTTTATCGATAAATTTAGCAATTGCGCTATCAGGAGCAGTAGCCTGAAGCAGTTCCACCTTATTTTCGCCGGTTTTAAAAAAAGCTGTATTTACAAATTCAGACGCAACCTGCTCTGTTTTATAGCAATCGGTATTGAGCAGTTTCTGATAAATGTATATAGAACTGTTAAGGTCTTTTACCGCGATGCCGATGTGTTCTATCTTGTTCATAGATTATAAGGTTATGTGAATGTAAAAATGCGGCTTTTATCTATAAGCTCATAGCTATTATTTATAATTGTTAAATAAGTTTTTTCGTATCTTTGTGGTATAATTAACAGAATAGAGATGAAACAGCCGATATATTTAGATAATAATGCTACAACCCCGCTAGATCCTAGGGTGTTGGAAGCAATGCTACCTTACTTTACTGAGAAATTTGGAAATGCCGCAAGTCGTAATCACGCGTTTGGCTGGGTGGCTGAAGAGGGTGTAGATTATGCCCGTGAGCAGGTAGCCAAACTAATCGGCTGTACTGAAAAAGAAATTATTTTTACATCAGGTGCTACCGAAGCCGATAACCTGGCTATTAAAGGTGTATTTGAGATGTATAAAGAAAAAGGCAACCACATTATTACTGCGGTTACTGAACATAAAGCCATTTTAGATACTTGTAAACATTTAGAGAAAAATGGCGCCCGCGTTACCTATTTGGGCGTTAAAGAAGATGGTTTAATTGATTTAGCTGAATTAGAAGCGGCTATGACTCCTGAAACTATTTTAGTTTCGATTATGTATGGCAACAATGAAATTGGTGTAATACAACCGGTTAAAGAAATTGCAGCGATTGCACACCAACACGGCGCTTTATTTATGACTGATGCTACGCAGGCAGTTGGTAAAATTCCGGTTGATGTAAATGCTGATGGTATTGACTTAATGGCTTTTTCGGCTCACAAAATGTACGGTCCGAAAGGTGTTGGTGTACTTTACGTTCGTCGTAAAAACCCAAGGGTTAAGGTTACTGCACAAATGGATGGCGGTGGCCACGAGCGTGGCATGCGTTCGGGTACTTTAAACGTTCCTGGTATTGTTGGTTTAGGAAAAGCCTGCGAGCTTTGCCGTTTAGAAATGGAAAGCGAATCAATCCGTTTATCAGCTTTACGTGATAAGTTAGAGACTACTTTAAACAAAATGGAAGAGAGTTATGTTAATGGTAATACACAACACCGTTTACCACACGTAGCGAATATTTCTTTCAAATATGTTGAGGGTGAAGGTTTAATGATGGCGATGAGTGATTTAGCGGTATCTTCAGGTTCAGCTTGTACTTCGGCATCTTTAGAACCATCATACGTGTTGAAAAGTTTAGGTTTATCTGATGATTTGGCTCACTCTTCTATCCGTTATGGTTTAGGAAGGTTTACTACTGAAGCTGAAATTGATCAGGCAATTGAAGTAACTCAAAAAGCGGTTAACCACTTAAGAGAACTTTCTCCACTTTGGGAAATGTTTAAAGAAGGAATCGATTTGAGTAAAATTGAGTGGGCGGAACACTAAGAAAGGTTGAAGGCTGGAAGGTTAAAGGCCTAACGCCATACGCAGAACGCCTAGAGCTAAACAAATAATTAAAAAATTGCTCCGTAAGGAGATTAAAAAAATAAAATCATGGCATATTCAGAAAAAGTAATTGACCATTACAATAACCCACGTAACGTAGGTACATTAAATAAAGACAGCAAATTTGTAGGAACAGGATTAGTTGGTGCACCTGAGTGTGGCGACGTAATGCGTTTGCAGATTGAAGTTGGAGAAGATAACGTAATCACTGATGCTAAATTTAAAACATTTGGTTGTGGTTCGGCTATTGCTTCTTCTTCTTTAGCTACCGAATGGTTAAAAGGAAAAACAATTGATGAAGCTTTATCTATCGATAACATGGATATTGTTGAAGAATTGGCTTTACCGCCAGTAAAAATCCACTGCTCAGTTTTGGCAGAAGATGCAATTAAATCGGCTATTAACGATTACCGCGTTAAAAACGGCTTAGAGGCAATTGTATTAGAAAAATCGCACCACTAAGGTTAGTATAAAGTATTACAGTATAAAGTATCAAGATAATTTCTAGTTGATACTTTATACTAATAACTTGATACTAAATACTTGATACTAAATACTCGATACTATGATTACGATAACAGATAAAGCAAAAGAAAAAATCACTCATTTAATGCAGGATTCGGAAATGGGTTCTGATTACTTTTTACGCGTTTCGGTAAAAGGTGGTGGTTGCTCGGGTTTATCATATAATTTAGATTTTGATAACGAGGAACAAAAAGGCGATCAGTTTTTTGAAGACAGAGGAATTAAAATTGCTTTAGACATGAAATCATTCCTTTATTTGGCCGGAACTGAATTAGATTTCACAGATGGTTTAAACGGAAAAGGTTTCAACTTCATCAACCCAAATGCCAGTCGCAGCTGTGGTTGTGGCGAGAGTTTTTCAGTTTAATTGGATCGAGTAACTTATAGAAAAAGGTTTCATTTTATGGAACCTTTTTTGCGTTTTAAGAGGTTTGTCTTCGCAAGATTAGCCACACATTTTTTCCCGCAGATTAAGCAGATTTGAAGCGCAGATTAAGCAACAACTTAATCACCTTCATGTATTTCCATCCAGCCCAGGCCAAAGCACCGAATCCCCGTTCCACTTTAATCCGGCCTAATAAATTTTTCGGATTCCACAGACCCAGCCATCCCAATAGCTTCCACAGAAAAATTTTCAGCCGGCGTTTTTTGGTTCTTTTTGACGCCAAAAAGAAGGAGCCCTTCGGCGGCGGCGAGCCGAGGCAAGCCTGAGCAGATGGGTGAACAAGTGATATTATAAAAGTAAAGGTATAGGAACAACGAAGAAATCTTTCCTGTTAGCGATCCTTGTTAGAAAGATTGCTTCGTCGGCTGAAAAAGCCTTCTCGCAATGACGAATTTGGCGGCTTATCTATTCGCTAAGATTCTTCTGTCATTAATATTGATTTTTATAAAATAAATTATCCCTCAGGATGACAGGTATGGAAGAAACACTAACGTCAATTTGTATTTTTAAACCAAAAAGCGTTATAATTGTTAATTATATTCAGCGAACCAATTACGAGCAATGCCATTAATAAACGAATTTTCAACGGTCCCTACCCTGTTGCGGAATGTTGTAAAAAATATACATCAAGCACAAGAAACCTTCTTGATTCACAAACAAGGTGCGGAATGGGCTGAAATTTCTTATGAAGATACCTTAAAAAGAGCCGATGCAGTTTCTGCGTTCTTTTTAGAGAAGGGAATAAAAAAGGGTGATCGTTTAGGCTTGATGATCGAAAATTCTCCAGAATATGTGTATTACGATCAGGGTATTCAGCAGATTGGTGTAATCAACGTATCGATCTACCCTACACTTTCTGAACAGGAAGTGGCTTATATCATTAACGATTCTGGCATAAAAGCCATTCTTGTAGGGAATAATTTCTTATACCGTAAAGTATTAAAGGTAGCGGCCAATTGTAAGGCATTAAAATATATTATTCCTGCTTTCAAAGATTTTGAGAAAGTTACCATTCCCGCAGATGTAAATGTTGAGGTAATTGCTTTTTCTGATATCCTGGCACTTAAACACCAGGTTACAGCAGCAGAAAGGGCCGAAATAGACCAGTGTAGAAGCCTGGTATTGCCAGAAGATGTTTCTTCACTAATTTACACATCGGGTACCACCGGAACGCCAAAGGGCGTAATGCTTACGCATTATAACTTTGTTAAAAATGTGGAAGTGTGTTTACAACAGATCCCGGTGATCGACCAAACGGAAACTTTTCTTTCCTTTTTACCTTTATCGCACGTTTTTGAACGTACGGCTACTTACCATGTTTGCTGTGCGCAGGGTTGTAAAATTGCTTTTGCACAAAGTTTAGAGCTCTTAGCTAAAAACATGGGCGAAGTTCGTCCAACGGTAATGAGTTGTGTACCCCGTTTGTTAGAACGCATACATGATAAAGCGATAAAAGGAGGAACTGCAGGAGGTGGAACAAAAGCAAAAATATTTACCTGGGCTTTAGAAACGGGGAATAAATACCGCGTGGCAAAAGAAGCCGGGAAAAATCCGGGTTTAATCCTATCTGCAAAAAAAGGAATCGCGGAGAAATTGGTTTTCAGCAAAATTAAGGAAAAAACAGGCGGTCGTTTAAAATTTATGATTTCGGGTGGCGCCGCCTTACCTAAAAATGTGGGTGAGTTTTTTGGCGATCTGGGCATTAAAATACTAGAGGGCTTTGGGTTGACTGAAACCTCACCTGTAATGTCGGTTACTGAATACCATAGACAGGTTTATGGTACTGTTGGCCGTATAATTCCTGGCATTGAGGTAGCGATACAAGATGTTGAAAGTAAAGCGATACTGAGCATCCAAACACACAATACTTTTGAAGAAGATTTTGAATGTGCCGAAGGGGAAGTAATTGTACGTGGCCATTGTGTAATGAAAGGTTATTTTAACAAACCTGCTGAAACTGCCGAAGCGATTGATAAGGATATGTGGTTCCACACCGGCGATATTGGCCGTTTTTATAAAGGAAACTTGCAGATTACCGACCGTTTAAAAAACATGATTGTAAATGCTTATGGCAAAAACGTATATCCTACACCTGTAGAAAACATCTATCTAAAAAGTCCGAAGATTGACCAGTTGTTTTTGATTGGCGATAAACGTGAATTTATTACCGCCATTATTATCCCTAACAGGGAAACTTTGGAAGAAACCTTTAAACTGCAACCATCATTTTTTGAGGAAGCAGATCCTTTTATCCGTAACCAGGAAATTATGGATTGGATGGAGCAGGACATCAAAAAAATCTCTAACGAGCTGGCCAAATTTGAACGCATAAAAAACTTCAAGATCAAACGTAATCCTTTCAATATAGACGAAGGCGAAATTACGCCAACTATGAAAGTGAAACGCCGCATTGTAGAAAAAAAATATGCAGAGGCCATTAACGAAATGTATGAGGAAGGTGTAGAAGCGGAATCGTAACAATTAAAAATTTCCCATTTAGGGAACTTTTCTTATATTTGTTCAATATTTATCTAAGTGAGAATAATCGCTAAAAAAATACTGCGTGATTTTTGGGAAAGGCATCCAGATTGTGAAGAACAACTGAAATCGTGGTATCAGGAAACAAGCAATAGCAATTGGGAAAAGCCTAATGATGTAAAAAGCGATTATCCCAGTGCAAGTATCTTAGCTGATAATAGAATTGTTTTTAATATTAAAGGCAATAATTATCGGTTGATTATCAAAATCAATTATGATTATCAGATGATCTGGATACGTTTTATTGGTACTCATGCTGAATATGATAAAATAGATGCTACTAAAATCTAAACACATGAATATTAAGCCGATCAAAAATCAAAATGATTATACTCAAGCCTTAGAAAGGCTCGAAGTTATTTTCGATGCTAAAAAAGGCTCGGTCGAAGGTGATGAATTAGAGGTATTAGCGATCCTCATCGAAAATTACGAGGACAAACATTTCCCTATTGGTTTTCCTGACCCAATTGAGGCCATTAAGTTTAGAATGGAACAAATGGGCTACAAACAAAGTGATTTAGCCAAAGTTGTTGGTTTAAAAAGCCGAGCAAGTGAAATATTAAACCGAAAGCGGAAATTATCACTCGATATGATCAGGCAATTACACGAAAGTTTCAATATACCTACAGATGTGCTTATCCAGGCATATTAAAATTATACATTAAGACAAAAATAAAACCCTGCAAAATCATTACTTTTGCAAAAAATACCCGAAATGAGTATAGGATTATCAGAACAAGAAGTATTACGACGTGAGTCGTTAAAACAATTACGCCAGTTAGGCATTGAGCCTTATCCAGCAGAAGCATACGATGTTAACGTTACTGCTGCCGACATTTTAGCAAACTACGAAAAAGATAAAACCGCCTATAAGACCGTTAGTTTAGCCGGTCGTATTATGGGCCGTAACATCATGGGTGCCGCATCTTTTGCAGAATTACAAGATTCTACAGGCCGTATTCAGATTTATTTGAAACGTGACGAACTTTGTCCTGGCGATGATAAAACCTTATATAACACCGTATTTAAGAAACTTTTGGATATTGGTGATTTCATCGGGATTACTGGTTACGTTTTTACTACCCAAACAGGGGAAATCTCTATCCACGTTACCGGTTTTAAGGTTTTAGCTAAATCTTTGCGTCCGCTACCAATTGTAAAACGCGACGATGAAGGAAACGTTTATGATGGTTTTACCAATCCTGAATTACGTTACCGCATGCGTTATGTAGATTTAACGGTAAATCCTGATTTTAAACAGATTTTCATCAAACGCAGCAAGGTGATTAACAGCATGCGTAATTACTTTGATGAACAAGGCTGGATGGAGGTAGAAACCCCTATCCTGCAGCCTATACACGGTGGTGCAGCCGCTCGTCCGTTCGCTACACACCACAATACTTTAGATATGCCGCTTTACCTGCGTATTGCAAATGAGCTGTATTTAAAAAGATTAATCGTTGCAGGTTTCGATGGTGTTTATGAGTTCGGTAAAATGTTCCGTAATGAAGGAATGGACCGTACGCACAATCCGGAATATACTTCAATGGAAATTTATGTGGCCTATAAAGATTATATCTGGATGATGGCTATGGTTGAAGAATGTTTGGAAAAGGTAGCGATTGCAACCAATGGCTCAGCTGTAGTTAAAGTTGGTGAAAACGATATTAATTTCGAAGGACCATACGAAAAACTGACCATGTACGAATCGATCCAAAAATATACCGGAATCGATGTTTCAAAAATGACTGAAGAGGAACTTTTACAAACCTGTGCATCGTTAGGCATCGAAACCGATTCTACCATGGGTCGCGGTAAATTAGTAGATGAAATTTTTAGTGATAAAGTAGAAGCGAATTTAATCCAACCTACTTTTATTACCGATTATCCAATAGAAATGACACCACTGGCTAAAAAACACCGTAGTGCTGAAGGTTTAGTGGAGCGTTTCGAAATATTTGTGAATGGTAAGGAAATTGGAAATGCTTATTCAGAGCTGAATGATCCAATCGATCAAAAAGAACGTTTTGAAGATCAATTAAAACTTGCCGACCGTGGTGATGCTGAAGCAATGGCCATGGATGATGATTTTGTTCGTGCCTTGGAATATGGTATGCCTCCTACCTCAGGTTTAGGTTTTGGTATCGACCGGATTGTAATGTTAATGACCAATCAAAGTACCATTCAGGAAGTTTTATTTTTCCCGCAGATGCGCCCTGAGAAAAAGAAAATAGAATTAAACCCAGAAGAAACCGAATTGTATGCACTGGTTTCGGAAGGCGAACAATATTTGTTAACGGATATAAAAGCGAAGCTTGCCGATTGGAGCAATAAAAAATGGGATACTACTTTAAAGGCATTAACTGGTAAAGGCGTTTTAAAGGTGACTAAAACCGATGAAGGTCTGTTTTTATCGCAGAAATAGTCAAAAAACGTGTCTTTCTAACGTTGAAATAACACTTTTAGTGTTAACATAAACATAACAAAAACTTAAAAGGCTTGCTAACAATTGTTTAGCAGGCCTTTTCTATATTTACAGCAATCGATAATTAAAACCATTGCCTTATGAATACGTCAAGTTTAGAAATCAACGAAAGAGAATACTGCATTAAATTAAGCAAAGATGCTTTTGATTTAACTTTAGTTCGCCAATTAATAAAAAGAATCCAGGCCGAAGCCTTATTTTTCTCAAGAACTCAGGCCGAAGATGAGGATATCTTAAGCAAAAGAGCCCAAAGAGAAGAATTTGAGGGATTTGATTATTTGGGAGACAAGTAGCCAGTTTACAGTTGATAAATTTGGAACTTGGAGTTGGGCGTTTGGAGCCAGTTAACCGATTTAAACAATTAACCGATTAACCAACTCTAACAGCTAACCGCCTACTCTTAATCAACCTCCAGCGTTCCTTCTACCGAATCATCCATTGTTTTCCCTGTAATTACGGATGCAGCCATCTTTAAAAATGCAACGGCAGTGCCGTGTTTAGTATCCCAGTAATAGCCTTCTGATGGGATTACTTTAATCAACGTAATATTCGGATCGTCTTTCCCTCCCTGAAACCAGGTTTTAATAAACGGACTCCAGAGTTCGTCAATTTTGGCCTGGTCCCTGCTGATTTCTGAAATGCCGTAAATATTAACAAAACCTGAATGCGCACCTGCCTGAAATAACAAATTGGTAAAAGGATCAGTAGAAATTTCATCATTTTTATGACTATCTTTCATACTCATAAACCAGATATTCCCTTCTTCATCAACCTGCTGAATGGCCATTGGCCTTACCGATAAGGGTATACCCGTTTTAATATTGGTACAGAAAAAACAACTTTCAGCTTTTTCTGCTAATTCTTTAAGTTTTTCGATGGCCTCTTTGCCGCCCAAATCTTTAATATTATTTTCTTCCTGAGTATTGTTCGTACTTCCTTCTTGTGATGTTGCCATAGGATTAAGATTTTATATAAACTACAATGGAAAATGGGGTTTGGTTTTGGATTTTTGCGGAGGGCCTTTGGCGGAGAGCGAAAAGCGAAGAGCGTTGAGTAAAGAGCGTTAAGTGGAGCGTAGAGGATAAACTATGAAATTGGATATATTCAACAAGATTTCATGGTTTTTCTAATCAAAGGCAATATCTTTAATTAATGGATATTAAAAAACCGAAACCTTTTACAGCCAAGATTAACCTTATAGGCATTAATCCTTTTGTATTTGTACCAGAAGAAACATTAGAATATATATTTAAACACGCCGGTAAAAGCAAAGGTCAATTTCCTGTTATTATGAAAATTGATGGCCATAAGTTTAAGCAAACTTTGGTTAAATATGCTGGCGATTGGCGTTTGTACCTGAACACCCCGATGCGAAAAGCAGCAGGAAAAGATGTTGGAGATCTTGCGACATTCGAAATCACGTTTGATATTGAGGAACGTTTAATAACCATGCACCCAAAATTGGTTAAAGCCCTGGCAGAAAACAAGGATGCTAAAAAGATATTTGATAGCCTCCCACCTTATTTACAGAAAGAAATTGTACGTTACATTGTCAATCTTAAAACAGAAGAATCAGTAGAGAAAAATGTTAAAAAGGCAATCAGATTTTTGTTGGGTGAAGAAAGATTTATCGGAAGAGATCCATTGTAGAAAAGTCGTCATTGCGAGGAGGTACGAGGAAGCAATCTTTCCTACCGGCGATATTGCAAGAAAGATTGCTTCGCCGGCTGAAAAAGCCTTCTCGCAATGACGAGTTTTATTGTTCAGAATGATTATATTTTGAACACCGCGCATTTAATGCACAGTTCCTTCACCCATAAACCTGATGGGAGCGGCAGCCCCGAAACATGAGGGCTAAAGCATACAGCGGGATTGCCGCTCCCGATGAAATACTGCCCTCCCATTTTCAAAACAAAAAAGACCGCTTAAAACTAAACAAAAAAGCCATCTCAATTATGAAATGGCTTCAAACTACTACGTTTAATATTATCTGTAACGAACTTGCTGTTGCTTGTCCATCATACCCATCTGATCTTTCATTTGTTTAATCTGATCGGCCAATAATTTATTTTTATCTGCTTTTTTAGCTTCGGCAAGGTACATGGTTGCTTCGCGTTTATTACGTTTTGCCATTGCTATACCAGCAAGACTTAGTTTAGCCAAAGCAACGTTGTGATCCATATGCATACCTAAGGCAAGCGATTTTTTGAAATATTTTTCACTTTGCATCGGTGCAGTGCGACTTTCGATTAAACCGATCAATAAGTTATAGTAACCGTGCTGAGCTTTAATCAACTGGGTTTCATAATTGGTAATGCGATCTAAAAACATTTTTGCTTTAGGCATGTTATCTTTTCTAAGAAACCATTGTGCTAAAAGCATGTTTTCGTTAAAGAAATAAGTTACGAGCACAATTATACCCAATAAAATGGCAAGAATGCCCCACGGCCAAAAGCCGAAAATAAATAAAGCTACTGCGCCACCCAGTAAAGCAAACCCCGCAATTAATCTGATAATATTTGGCATAAATTTTATTCTAATTATTTTATTTTTGCAAATATCGTGTTTAAATGGCAGAAATTAGATTTTAAAACAATAATTTCATTAAAAATTACAAAGATCAAAAAAAATACCTCTACAATATGAAAATCCTATTATCTATAACCCTAATCGTACTTGCAATGAACGTTTCTGCACAAGAAGTAAATAAAAAAATCCACGATCAAGTCCACAATAAAGATATCCTCATTAATGCATGCACGCGTGAAGGAATTACTTCGTTTCCAGAATTTAAGGAAATGTACGATCCGCTTTATGCTGCCTACGTACCTGATGCAGCAACCATGATTGAATTAAAAAACCTGGTTAAAAACGAAAAAATAAAAATTGTTTTAGGTACCTGGTGTGGTGATAGTAAAGCAAATGTGCCAAACTTCTTCAAAATTCTAGACGCCTTACACTTTAAAGAAAAAAACGTAGAAATTATTGCTGTTGACGGGAATAAAAAGGCAGAAAATGGCATTTTAGATGGCCTGGATATTTCAAGAGTACCAACGTTTATTGTTTTTGATAAAAAAGGGAAAGAACTGGGAAGAATTATTGAAGGACCGAAAACCAGTCTTGAAGGTGATTTATTGGCGATATACAAGAAAAAATCTTAAACCTTTTGAGCGGCTTTATGGTTTGTAGTTTAAATGGTTTATGGTTGATAGCCGATTCCCTAACCATTGACCATGAACTATAAAACCATTAACCAAATTCCATTTTACATTACAATCTTACATCAATATTATGTCTGCAGCATTAGAGCCGGGTTGGCTAGCCGTTTTAGAAGAGGAGTTTGAAAAAGACTACATGAAAAATCTGAAGTCTTTTTTACAGGAAGAGAAAAACAACGGAGCAATGGTGTATCCGAAAGGCGCTGATATTTTCAATGCATTAAATACCACGCCCTTCAACAAGGTTAAAGTGGTTATTTTAGGTCAGGATCCTTATCATGGTGTCGGGCAGGCGCATGGATTATCATTTTCGGTACAACGTGGTGTAACTGTACCACCATCCTTAAAAAACATTTATAAGGAATTAGAAACTGATATTGAAGGTTTTAAAACACCAGGTCATGGTAATTTAACCTATTGGGCAGAGCAAGGTGTGTTGTTATTGAATGCAACTTTAACCGTTCGTGCTTCTGAAGCTGGCTCCCATCAAAACCGTGGCTGGGAAATTTTTACCGATGAAATTATTAAAGCCTTATCGCAAAAACGCGAACATATTGTTTTCTTATTGTGGGGTAAATATGCACAGCAAAAAGCGGCTTTAATAGATCAGAAGAAACATTATGTACTTACAGCGGCTCACCCATCGCCATTTTCGGCTTATAATGGTTTTTTTGGTTCGAAGCATTTTTCTAAAGCAAATCAGCTTTTGGTGCAAAACAATTTAACACCTATAGACTGGAACCTGCCGGTATAATGAACTCCTATTTTATAAGCGGTTTAGGTGCAGATAAAAGGATCTTTTCTAAGCTTAAGCTCGATGAAAGGACTAATATCATTCATGTTGATTGGATTGCTCCAGGTAAAAATGAATCACTTGCCGCTTATGCCGAAAGGTTAAGTAAAGTGATTGACCTTTCACAGCCTTTTGCGTTGGTAGGCGTTTCTTTTGGTGGTATGATAGCTATAGAAATTGCAAAAATCTTAACCCCTGTAATAACGATTATTATTTCAAGTACCATGGTAAGCGACCATCTGCCTGCGCCCTACCGTTTTGCAGGAAGATTAGGTATTCTGAAATTCATCCCGGCTAAACTTTTAAAATCGTCTAACAAGCTCACACAGCATTACTATTTCGGCACAAAATTGAACAGTGAGAAAATTTTGTTAAGCAAAATCATTAAAGATACTGACCCTTACTTTTTGAAATGGGCTATCGGGAGCATATTGAGCTGGAAAAATAAAACGATACCTGAACGGATTTACCACATCCATGGTTCAAATGATAAGATATTGTATTCTAAAATTGCAAAACCCGATTTCGTGATCCACAAGGGAACGCACTTTATGGTTTATCAAAACGCAAAGGAAATTTCAGGAATTATTGATAAATTGCTGGAGTCTTTGCCAATAAAGACAATTTAATTTTTTTTTGCAAATCATCCAAAAACAATCCCAAAGAAATATGAAGAATACTTTGATTGATTTTTATGATGAACAAACCTTTTCTCGACCACTTAGAATACAGGGTTACTGGTGCCTGTATAGAAGTAAATAGAATTCTAGGTCCTGGCCTTCTTGAAAGCGTATACCACAAATGTTTAATGCGGGAATTACTGTTACAGGGTATAAATTTTACTGCTGAACATCCTATTTTACTTTCTTATAAAGATGTATTACTAAACACTGAACTTAAAGTTGATTTGGTAATTGAGAACTGCTTAGTATTAGAACTAAAGGCAGTTGAAAGTATATTGCCTATTCACGAAGCGCAGATTTTAACCTATATGAAGTTGCTTAAAATCCCGAAGGGATTGCTTATCAATTTCAATTCAACCAATATAGTCCATAATGGAAAAAAGAGTTTCGTTAACGAATTTATGTATGATATAGACAGTTAATCATAAATACATAAACACCCATCTTAGATGATTTTAGATGGTGAAAATTATGAACCACCTTAGTCACCTGAGGGCACCTTAGCTTTTTAATTACCCTTGGGTATTGCGGGATAGTTCTCTAAAGCTTGTTAATGAATCTATGTACGAGATTAATTCTTAACATAAAAGGAATAACCCCAACTCAGATGATCTAAGATGACTTAGGTGGTTAAATAAAAAACGATAGAAATATAAGCACCTAATTTAGGTGATTTTGGCTAGCTCAAGCAATTATAAACCACTAAGAACACCTTATCTTTTCAATTTGCTTTGATAGTATTGGTCTAGTATTCCAAAGGCACAATCGGTTCTTTCTTGGTGGTCGACATGATCATCATCGTTTGGAAGGTTTTCACCACAGAAATCTTACTGATTTTATCCATGATTAAACGTTCATAAGCTTTGATATCCTTTACATAAACCTTTAACAGAAAATCTGCCTGTCCGGTTACGTGGTGGCATTCTGTGATTTCTTTAATTTGGTTTACTTCATCCAAAAAGATCTGTATGGTATTGTTTTTGTGAAAATCGAGCTGAATCTGAATAAAGGTCTTAATCCCTAAACCCAGTTTTTCTTCATCCACCAATGCATGATAACTTTTAATATACCCTGCCATTTCCAACTTGCGCACACGCTCTAAAGTTGGTGCGGGTGATAAACCAATTTCTTGTGATAAAAGCAAATTGGTAATTCTTCCGTTCTCTTGAAGAATTCTTAAAATTTTAAAGTCAATTTTATCTAATTCAGATGCCATATGGTGTTAAAGGTATTTGAGAATACAAACATAACCAAATTATATTCTAAATTTTAACATAATTTATCATATATATTTTAAATAAAAATTTTTAGATTTACCTAAAAATAAAATTAGATAAATATAAATGCAAAGTTATACCGAAGAGAACTATCTAAAGACCATTTATCATCTGGCTGAAAGTACAACAAACGTTCAAACCAATGCCATAGCAGAACAAATGCAAACTAAACCGGCATCTGTAACAGACATGATCAAGAAGTTAGCCGATAAAGGTTTGGTTGATTATATCAAATATCAAGGGGTAACTTTAACAGAGATTGGAAAAAATACAGCGATCGATATTGTACGTAAACACCGCCTGTGGGAAGTTTTCCTGGTAGATAAGTTAAACTTTAAGTGGGATGAAGTGCATGATGTTGCCGAAGAATTAGAGCACATCAGATCAGTAGAATTGATTGAAAGGTTGGATGAGTTTTTAGGTTTCCCTAAAGCAGATCCCCATGGCGATCCTATCCCTGATAAAAACGGTCGATTTGCTAAAACCCAGTTTATTAAACTGATCGAATTAAAAGTAGGTGATTCGGGTACCATTACCGGCGTGAGCCAGCACAGCTCTGCTTTTTTAAAACATTTAGAAAAATTAGGCCTTACCCTGGGCAAACAAATACAGATTAGCGATGTTACCGATTTCGATGGTTCAGTAGAAATTCTGTTATCCGATAAACAAGTAAATATTAGTAGAGAAGTTGCAAAACATATTTTAATCAGCAGTAATGGCAAAAACTGAATCGTTAAGTGAAGTACATCAAAGCGTAAATACAGATAAACGTAAAGGCTGGAAGCGGATTTTGGCTTTTATTGGTCCGGCATATTTAATTAGCGTGGGTTATATGGACCCGGGTAACTGGGCAACCGATTTAGCGGGTGGAAGTAAATTCGGTTATCAGTTGATCTGGGTTTTACTGATGTCGAACCTCATTGCCTTACTTTTACAATCATTAAGCGCACGTTTAGGCATTGTACGCGGACTTGATTTAGCACAGGCCTCCAAACAGGCTTATCCGCGCTGGGCGAACATTCCTCTATTTGGTTTGGCACAAACGGCCATCATTGCCTGCGATCTTGCTGAAATTATCGGGATGGCCATTGGTTTACAGTTGTTATTTGGTTTACCACTAATCTGGGGTATCTCCATCACCATTTTTGATACCATTTTACTGCTGTTCTTGTTAAACAAAGGCATGCGGGCCATGGAAGGTTTTATCGTTTCGATGGTTTTTATCGTCGGGATTTCCTTTTTGGTCGAGATGTTTATTGTAGAACCATCTTTGAAAGAAATTGCCAAAGGATTTGAACCTTCTATTTTAAATGGTGATGCACTTTACATTGCCATCGGGATTATCGGTGCTACCGTGATGCCCCACAACCTTTACCTCCACTCTTCTTTGGTACAAACCAGAAAGATAGAACGGAGTAATAAAGGCATTAAAGAAGCTTTAAAATTTAACCTGATTGATACAACTGTAGCACTCAACCTTGCCTTTTTTGTAAACGCGGCGATATTAATCCTTGCTGCAGCGGCTTTTTATAAAAATGGCCTGCACGAAGTGGCCGAAATTCAGGATGCGCATAAGCTATTATCGAATATTTTTGGCAATGTAGCCCCAACCCTATTCGCCATAGCATTAATTGCCGCCGGACAAAGCTCTACGGTTACCGGAACTTTAGCCGGACAGATTATTATGGAAGGGCATATCAATTTAAGGATTCAGCCCTGGTTACGTAGGTTAATTACCCGTTTACTCGCTATTATTCCTGCATTTTTCACCATCCTGCATTATGGCGATGATGCCCTTGGTGGATTATTGGTTTTAAGCCAGGTGGTTTTAAGTTTACAATTGGGGTTTGCCATTATCCCTTTGATCCATTTCACATCAGATAAAAAACTGATGAAAGATTTTGCGATTAAACCCTGGGTTAAGGTACTGGCATGGGCGAGTGCTATTGCGATTATTGCGCTAAATGTTAAATTGGTGATAGAAGAAATTAGTGGTTGGGCAAAAGAAGCAAACAATTGGTGGATCTATGTTATCGTAGTTCCAGCCCTAATCCTCATCGTTTTATTACTCCTATACGTATTCTTTCATCCGCTTTTAGAAAAGAAGAGAAATGAGGCAAAACAAATGGTGCCACATGGAAATGCCTTGGACATTGGCAAAATAGATAAGATTAATTACAAACGGATCGGCATCGCAGTTGATTTTTCCAAAAATGACAGAAACACCATCCGTCATGCCTTGATTCAAGGCGGTAAAGATGCGCACTATTACCTGATCCATGTGGTAGAAACTGCAGCTGCACGATACCATGGCAATGACGTAATGGACCATGAAACACAGAGCGATGCAGAAAACCTGGAGAAATACCGGATCAATCTCGAAGATCTGGGCTATGATTCTACTCCATTTATTGGTTTTGGCAATACTGGCAAGGCCATAGCCGATATCAGCAACAAAAATGAAATGGAATTATTGGTTATGGGTGCCCACGGTCATAAAGGTTTAAAAGATCTTATATTCGGTACAACAGTTGATTCGGTGAGGCATAAAGTTAAGATCCCGGTGCTTATTATAAGGTAATTGTAATGAAACCTCCCTGCAGTGTGCAGCAACTAATTATGTGGGTAATGAAAGCCCGCTGCAGCGTGTAGCACTAAATCATTAGGGTAATGAAAGTTCCCTGCAGTGTGCAGCGACTAATTATATAGGTAATGAAAGCTCCCTGCAGTGTGCAGCCTGGAATTATTATTAATAACTTATTTTATTTAGACCATAACAGGTAAATGATTTTATGGTAAGCTTCTGAGCAGCGGATTTGATAAAAAGCATTAATACTGTAGGTACTATTTATTAACCACAGTCATCAGTTTTTTGATACCGCCATCACCTGATTCATACATCAATAATTTACCTGCCGGCGAATATAAATACATTGCAGGGTATTGTTTTGGCAAAAAAGTTGGTATAAATATGCGTTTCTTATCCTGCAATACCAGTACGTTCGGTTTTGTATTTAAACCTTTGGCATAAGAGTTAAAAAATTGAGGGATAATATAACCTTCATCCATGGTAATCATATAAATATTTACATCCTTGAATTTGGCATAATTGGTATTCAGGATTTTACTTTCGCGTTGACAGTGCTCACAGGTACAATCGAATAAAATAAAAAGATTCTTTTTGCCTTGCTTAATATCGGTATTGGAAAAAGCTTTCCCATCCAAACGATAAAAAGTAAACTGAGGCAACAATGTTGGCTGCTGTGCTTTTACCTGGAATGTAACGGCTAATAATAAGACTAAAAGTAGGTTTCTGAATTTCATTTTAGATATTTTATGTCCAAACTTAATTGAATAAATACGAACATAATAATATATCCTTAGCTTTTACAAACAGATGAATATTTTATTTGGTCGGAATTAGTTGGTTGAAGATTTAAAATTATTACTTTTTTTTTGGAAACGAATGTGCGTTTTTCATGGGTACTGTTGTCCCGCCATCCGCTTTATCCCGATGAAAAATCGGGGTGCCCGCTTCTATCGGGTTTAGGAACAAGGGTTTTGTAAGCGGATGAAAGGTCTGTTTTCTTGCACCAGCCTGTGTTAAATAAACCCGATTGGAACGGATGCCAATTTCCTTCAAATTGGCAGGAGGGAAAGCGGGACTGAAAAGGCCAAAAGTGATAACCCAAACATTTCCAAATCAGATCCGTTAATTAAAGATTCAAGTTTAAATGTGCACATTGCCATGAAAATTGAATCTTTAACCAATACAATTAAAAATTAAATTATCACATCAATTTTTAGGATATTTGCAACCCGGCATAGATATTTTATATTATTGCCGGAAATTAAAACAACATATACTTTATTAAATTTTGAAAAACGACATCAACATAAAAAATAAAAGAGCTTATTTCGACTATAATCTTTTAGATAAATACGTAGCGGGTATTGCCCTTTTAGGAACAGAAATAAAAGCAATAAGACAAGGTAAAGCCAATATGACGGATGCTTTCTGCATGTTTATAGGCGGCAACCTATACGTGCGTAATCTTCATGTTTCGGAATATAGCCACAGTTCTTTTTATCACCACGATATTAAGCGCGACCGTGCATTATTATTACAAAAAAAAGAAATCAGAAAATTAAAGTTAAAAGGCGAAGAAAAAGGTTATACCATTGTTCCGCTTCGCATTTTTGTTAATGAAAGAGGTTTCGCAAAAATGGAAATTGCCCTGGCTCAGGGTAAAAAAGAATTCGACAAACGCGACAGCATTAAAGACAGGGATACGAAACGGGAGTTGGATAGAGCGATGAAAAGATAATTTAGTTTGGAGTTGGGGGTTTAGAATTTGGAGTTACTTAACATTAAGTTAATTCTCCTCAAAACTCCGATCTCCAAACTCCAGCTAAGCTCACCACGCCTGGTCACCTACTAATGGCACAAACCTAAAGGTATCCAATACAATTTTTTCGTAGTCTGTTTCGCTTACGCGGATCACCGTAACCATTTTTTGGGTTTTCTCATCTCCAACCGGGATTACCAGAATACCACCAATTTTTAACTGTTTTAATAAGATTTCAGGTACCAGAGGTGCTCCGGCCGTAACAATGATTTTATCGTATGGAGCATGTTTGGCAATTCCTTTTGAACCATCACCGCAGTAAAATGTAGGTCTGTATCCCATTCCCGGTAAAACCTGAATGGTTCTGTTGTAAATATTCTCCTGTCTTTCTATGGTAAAAACGCTGGCGCCCAATTCCATTAATATGCAGGTTTGGTAGCCCGAACCGGTTCCGATTTCGAGTACCTGATCTCCTTTTTTAATGTGCAGCAATTCGCTTTGGTAGGCAACCGTATAAGGCTGTGATATGGTTTGTCCATCGCCTATCGGGAAAGCAATATCCTTATAGGCCTGGTTCCAAAAAGTTTCGTCAAAAAAGAAATGCCGTGGAACCTTGCCAATTGCTGTTAATACATTTTCATCTCCAATCCCACGGGATCTTAACAACTCAACCAGTTTTTTTCTCGCCCCACGCTCCCTGTAATTATCAACAAATTTATACGCCATGAGTTTCAAAATTAGCGTTTCTTAAACGGTGATACAAGGGTTAAATTAGAGAATGATTGAATTAGTGAATGATTACCTGAATTAGAGAATGATACATTATCAACATCAGTTAAGGATTGAATGAGAGAAATATTGAAAGATTGAATTTTGAGTGATTGAATGGAAATCTGCCTTCTAACATTCTGTAATTCATTCATTCGATCATTCCATAATTTCCTAATAAGGATCTACATCTATCTGCGTAAAAATCCCTTTAAATTCTTTGGTTGCGTTAAATTCTGTCAGGGTTTCGCGCAATGCATCTTTAACTTTTTGAATGGCTGTATGTTTATCCGCTTTGATAATGATCTGTTTGATATAAAGATTCCTTACGCGACTTACCAATGGCTGTTCGGGACCTAAAACCCTTTTACCAAACTTTGCCTTAAGGATATTGGCCAATGTTAAAGCTGCATGATCTAAAACATGTGAATCTTTATGTTTGATGTACAGAAAAATCATCCTTGAAAATGGCGGATATAAAAACTTTTCACGCTCCACAATTTCATCATTGTACATCCCTTCATAATCGTTGTTTACCACCTGTTTGATGATCCGGTTTTCAGCATCGTAAGTCTGGATGCAAACATTCCCTTGCTCGGCCCTTCTACCTGCCCTCCCTGCAACTTGTGCCAGCAACTGGAAACTACGTTCGTAAGCACGGAAATCTGGATACCCCAATAAAGTATCGGCATTAATTACACCAATCAGGTTCAGGTTATCGAAATCCAATCCTTTGGCCACCATCTGGGTACCAATTAAAATATCGGTTTTCTTTTCCTGAAAATCGTTTAAAATTTGCTGCAGACCATTTTTGGTTCGTGTGCTATCCATATCCAAACGGGCAATGGTTACCTCGGGATAAAGCAAACGGAGTTCTTCTTCAATACGTTCGGTACCGAATCCTTTTTGCTCTACGTGTACCGAACCACAAGCGGGACAGATGTTTACACTGCTTTGCTGGTAACCACAATAATGGCAATGCAGTTTCCCGCTACTTTTATGGTAGGTTAAACTTACATCGCAGTTTACGCATTTTGGGGTATAACCACAGGTTGCACAAATCAGAATGGTGGCATATCCCCTTCTGTTCTGGAACAGCACAATCTGTTCCTTTTTAGAAAGTGCCAGGTCGATATCTTTAATCAGCACACTCGAAAAATACGAACTCATCGTTTTTTTCTTGGTTTCTTCCGAAATGCTTACCACCTGTTGATTGGGCAATTGTACCCCACCGAAACGTTCTTTCATCTCTACGAGGCCATACTTACCCTGTAGCGCATTATAATAACTTTCTAAAGATGGCGTAGCCGAACCTAAAATAACTTTAGCCTGGTGCAGATATCCTAAATAAATGGCTGCATCCCTTGCCTGGTATCGTGGTGCTGGATCGTATTGTTTATAAGATGGTTCATGTTCTTCATCAACCACAATTAATTTTAAATGCTGGAAAGGAAGAAAAACAGCTGAACGCGCACCAAGAATTACTTTATATGCACCCGTTCTTACCTTATTCCAGATTTCTACCCTTTCGCTATTGTTAAATTTAGAATGATATACCCCGATGGAATTTCCAAAATAACGTTTAATCCGCTCTACAATCTGCGTGGTTAAAGCGATTTCGGGCAAAAGGAACAATACCTGCCCATCGGTATTTTGGATAATTTCTTCAATGAGTTTGATATAAACCTGCGTTTTGCCTGACGCCGTAACACCATGCAATAACACCACCTCTTTTTCTTCAAAATACTGGTTAATCTGGCCTAAAGCTTTCTGTTGACCATCGTTGAGTTTGAAATTTACACTAAATTCCTCATCATGGGCGGCCAAGCGGCTTACCGGCCTTTTCATTACCACAAAAATATCCTTATCGGTTAAAGCTTTCAGGGCACCAGCGCCGCAATTACTTTCCTCTAAAAGCTGTTCTTTAGAAATCGGCAGGTTCGATTTTTGTAATTTGAGGTATCCCAGCAATGCGTCTAATTGTTTTGGAGCCTTCTCAAGTACACTGAATAGTTGTTTTAAATTTTCTTCTTCGGCATAAAAATCGTTCAATATTACGAACGATTTAAGCAAAGGTTTGTACTTCTGTACGACCTCTTCTGCCACTAAAACCAACTCCTTATCCAATAAATGGTTAATAATCGGATATACAGTTTTCTGCCCGAGCAGTTTAGAAACATCGTTAACCGTAAGTTTTTGCTGCTGTTTCAGCGCATTGATAATGATTTCTTCTTTATCGCTAAGTTCAGTAGCCTCATTATAATCTTCACGCAGGATCAGGATGGTTTCGCTGGCCAGTTTTAAACTTGCCGGTAGTGCCGCTGCCATTACATCACCTTCGTTGCACATGTAATAGTTCGTCATCCAGGTCCAGAATTTGAGCTGCATGGGTGTGATTACAGGTTCAGCATCCACCACGTCAATAATGTATTTCGCTTCGTACACTGTTGGCGGCACGGTGGTAATTACACTGATTAGTGCGGTATAAATGCGGTGTTTTCCAAACTGTACCACCACCCGTTTCCCGATGGCAATCTCATCGTTTAAATCAAAAGGTACACGATAAGTATAGTTCTTCGCCAAAGATAAGGGCAAAATAACCTCAACAAAAAGTGTTTCTCTTTCTGCAAAAATATCGTTTTCGAAACTATTCATTATTTATCTTTAAATGCTGCAAAAAAGAGCATTATCCATCCCAACACCAATAAAAGTCCGCCAATCGGGGTTAACGGACCGATAAATTCTGTAAAACCCAGGTGCGATATGCTTCGCGTAGCTAATAAATACAAAGAACCTGAAAAAAGAATGATACCAAATGTAAAACAGAAATAAGCAATATTAATCAGCTTGTTCCGGTAGCGTGCAAAGGTAGACAGGTATAATAATGCGAAGGTATGATAGAACTGATAATCAACACCTTTTTGCCAAATTTCTAATGATGGTCCATCAATTAAGGCTTTTAAACCATGCGCACCAAAAGCACCCAGTAAAACAGCAACAGCACCAAAAAAAGAAGCAGTAAGGATTATTCGTTTATTCATAATGATTTGCTAGTAGCAATCGCTAAATTAATAAATTGACAAAGAACTTCTCACTAATCAATGTAATAAATTAAATTTGTTGCACAGCAGATGAAAAAAATCGTAATTCTAACAAGTGCATTATTTTTAGGTGTAGCCTTTATGGCATACTTCTATTTTTCGAGATTGGGTACCGATAATGATGCGAAGGACCTGGCCTTGCAATCGGCCACCAATAATGCTGCTTTGGTATTTTCTTTTCAGAACGATAAAGGTTTTTACGATATCATAGAAGGTCAGCAGCTGATCCAACAGGTTTTGGGAAAAGATAAAATGAACCTGTTAAGGCAATTAAAATCGAATATTATTGATGACAGCGGACTAAATAAATACCTGAAAGATCAACAGGTATACATCAGTGTGCTTCCCGATTCGAATAAAACGCTAAATTTCCTGATCACGCTACAAATCCAGCCGGATAACGACCTGAAAAAATTCTACGGCGCTTTAAAAACAAAAAAATCGATCACTGAAAATTCAAAAGAACTTTACACCGTTAAATTAAATGATAGTTTATCGGTTTATCTGGGTATTCATGCTCAGGTACTCACCGTTTCTACCTCTTTAAAACTGATAAATGATGCTAATGTACGTTTAACTGAAAATCCTTTTACCGAATATATTAAAGAAAATAACAGGCAGATTAAAAATGTGCTGGCGCATGTGTACATCAACTTTAACCAGGCACCGCTATTATTAAAGAACATTATTGCCGGAAATATAAATGGTGAAATTGCTATTTTTAATAAACAGAACAGTTTTGCGGTACTTAATTACAACTTTAGTAAGGAAAAAATCCTTTTCAGTGGAAATACCGAGCTAAAAAACCAGCAAAACTACCTTAAACTATTCGAAAGTACTGCTGCACAAAACACTTCAATCCAGAATATATTGCCTGATAACACGGCAAACTATGCCTTATACGCTTACGATGATTATACCAAATGGCTAAAAAAGTTAAATAACTGGCAAGAGCAGACAAAAATAAACATTAAAGTTAGCGCGGTTATCAAAAAAATAAAAGATGAATACAGAACAGATTTAAATGCAATATTCCCAATCTATACCAAAAATCAATTTATCCTTTTCCAGTTAAGTACCACCGAAAAACTGGGTGCCATTTCATTATCCAATGGAGAAAAGGTAAAACAGCTTTTGCTTGATGTGAGTGCGGATTATAACGAAGATATTAAGCTGTTTAAATCATCAGATATCCTTTACAGTTATTTTGGAGAGCCTTTTAAAAAGTTTGGCAGGCCATATTATGCCATTGCAGATAATACTTTAATTGTGGCCAATAATGCGAGTACCATTCAATCATTTTTAAATGATTATAAGAATAACAGGCTTTTGATTCAAACGCCACAGTATTTAGATGCAATGAACCAGGTTTCGACAACTTCGAACATAAGTTATTACATCAATACGAAAAACTCAGCAGATATTTTCAGAAGCAATATCTTATTGGGCTTTTACAAACATTTAAGGGCTGATAGCGGTTTAAAAAGTTTCGATACTTTTTATTATCAGATGAGTGCAGACCGGAACAAATTCATCACTAACTTGCTTTTAAACAAATATTTAAAACCAGAAATACCAGATTCGTTAAGTAACCGTTAATAAGAAATCATCCCAGAAAAACTATTTACATGAAGAAACTTTTACTTGCGTTATTGGCTTTGGCCAGCTTCGGAGTTGCAAATGCACAACAATATGCGTTATTCGGAACAAAAACCATGTTTGATGCTTTCGAAAACCCTTCTCAAAAATCTTTCACACTCGATTCGTCACGGAAATTCTCTTCTAATTTCTTCCTGCCCTATTTTGGTGTAAATGCCATTAATAAAGGGAGTTCGAAATATATCGTTAGAAGATTATCACAAGAAGGCGAGTACAATACCACTGGTTTGCCTATAGGAACAGGAGAAATTAACCATTTCTTCGAAAACAGTAATGTTTATGTAGCCACATTCCGCCTTTTTAAATCATACAAGTACCAAAAAGAAATGGGTTTTTCCTGGCAAATCAGGTCGGATGCCCATATTGATTATACCAACGAAACTTTAGCCATTTTCGATTCTTTTGAACGTTTTAACAAAGGTCAGCAGTATAATGGCATATTTGATACCAAAGGATATGAGCAAAGTTATCACCAGTTTAGTTTTACTTACCGCGAAAATTGGAACAAGAGACTTGCTTTTGGTTTAAAAGCAAGTTTATTAAGCGGGATTTTATACAACAAACTCGATATCTCCGACTCTTACCTTTATATCGATCCTCAGGCATCCGCCATGTTAATCGGGCTAAAAGGCACTTATTCTGCCAATTTCACAGATTTTAATGAAGTAGACAAGAAAAACTTCTTCCCCAACTTTAAAAACCCGGGATTATCATTAAGTTTTGGAACCAATTACACCACTAAAAAGGGTCTCTTTTTAATGGCCAATATTAAAGATTTAGGCTTTATCTGGTGGCGCAGCAATACACAGCGCACTACGATAAACCAATCGAAATTGATAGAGGATTTGTTGAACAACCAATCGAACACCAATCAGGAAATAAAAGACATCTTTTTGCTGGCAGAGCAGCCTAAAAAGTTTTTGGCCCCTACCAATGCCAAATTGGATGTTTATATGTCTAAACGTTACGGTTTTTACAAACCCGCAATAGCAGTTTCGAAAAACCTGTTTTATAAAGGCGGAGACATTGCTTTTGTTAATACTTTTATTGCCAGCGATTTTTCTGGAAGTATAACACCATTATATAACTTAAATGGCGTTTTTATGGTTGGATTGCAGGCAAAATACCAAACCCCTAACTTCGAGTTGTTTTTGGGTACCGACAATTTAGTGGCAACGAGCTTCCAAACGATCGGAACCATTAAAAAAGATGCTACGGTAGGCAGCGGACCAAATGGAGCTTCTTTTTATATGGGCGTTGGGATTAAATTTGGCGATGTGGTTAATCACCCGCAGTTTGCTGATGTAATACCGGGTATAAATGACAAAAGTGAAGGTGGAAGCTTCTTTAAAAGCCTTTTTTCGGTGTTTAAAAAGAAATAAGCTTAACCTTGTGCCTGTTGTTTTTTCGACTGTGTAACCACAAAATCCTTTAGGTAAAAAGGCTCGAAGTAAGCTACATCTTCAAAGTCACTATTATCGAAAGCGTGAATGGCTAATTTAGACATATAGGCTGCTGAGTTGAAATTAGCACTATCAAATTTTGCATTCTGTTGTGTTAAAACTTCAGCACATTTAGCTGCCCCGTCGCCCAAAAAGGTGATTGGATGCTGCGAAAGGAGATCAGCAAAACTTGTCTCATCGATAATTTTGGCTTCGGTTGGTAATAATACATTTAATGAGGAAGCAAAAACCGAAGTATAAACCTCCATCCTGCGGGCATCAATCATCGGGCAAATTAAACCTGAATAAGCTGGATTTTCAGCCAAAAAACCTGCGGCCATCATTTCTAATGTTTCAACAGCAATCAATGGTTTATCCAAAGCATAACAAAGTCCTTTTGCGGTAGAAACACCAATCCGTAAACCGGTATAAGATCCCGGGCCTTTACTTACAGCAATGGCATCCAATTCTGAATAACTCAGGCCTGCAGCTTTGATTACCTCATCAATAAACAAGGTTAAATTTGCTGCATGCAGGTTTTGCCCTTGTTCCTCTTTAACTGAAATTGTTTCGCCGTTGATAGATAATGCCACAGAACAGACTGCTGTAGCCGTTTCTATTTGAAGTATTTTAGCCATAGGGCAAAGATAAGTAAAAATGGAAGAGTGACGATAAGTTTGGAGTTGAGAGTTTGGGGTTTGGAGTGGATTTAACTGCTCGCTAGTCCGAAATTTAGTCGATTCATCCTTTCCTTTTGTCATTCTTAGGGATATTTATTGTATAAAAATCAATATGAGTGACAGAGAAACTCCATGATGGCGATACTCCCCGATAAATCGCCATTGCTGGAAGGCTTCTTCCGCCGACAGCCTGTCCTGACCTTTTTATGGGAGTCTGCCAATGGTAGCGCTTAGAATTTTGCAAACACATTGAAGGTTTAATGACAGTGCATAGAATCGTCATTGCCAGCTCGACTGGCAATCGTTATACCTTAGTAGGATTGCAGGTTGCATTAAGATTCCCGCCTGCGCGGGAATGACGACCATTCTTTAGAATTTGTCATTGATAGAGGTTAGCATTTTTCAAATACATTGGAGGTTTAATGACAGTGCGTAGAATCGTCATTGCCAGCTCGACTGGCAATCGTAATGCCTTGGTAGGGGTTGCAGATTGCATTAAGATTCCCGCCTGCGCGGGAATGACGACCATTCTTTAGAATCTGTTATTGATAGCGTAGTCAAGGGTTTTTAAGTTGGGTGTTTGCAGTCAATTAATCGTTTTAAACAATTAACCGCTTAACCCAATAAACTAATGGCTAATGAACCAATGAACTAAAAGCTATGGAACCGGATCGTGCCCGTGTTTGCCCCAGGGATGACAGCGGCCAATGCGTTTTAGTGCCAGCCAGCCACCTTTAAAAGGTCCATGTTTTTTAATGGCTTCTATGCCGTACTGTGAGCAGGTAGGCGTAAATCTGCAATTCGCACCTAACATGGGCGAAATGGCGTATTGATAAACTTTGATCAAACCTAAAAAGAACCAGCCAAAAATTTTATTGATGAATTTCATTGGGCTGGATTAAATTTTGAAAACGCTTAAAAGTAGTGATCAGTTTTTTCTCGATAAAGGCAAATTCGTATTTATCCTTACCCACAAACTGAATGGAAAATAAAAGTAATCCCCTATCGATCGGTAGCGGAAGATATAATTTATCTTGTTTGTTTAAACGGTAAGCTTCGCGGATGCGGCGTTTGAGCAGATTGCGATCTACTGCCCGCTTATATCTTTTTTTAGGAACATTGATAACCACCTGTGCCTGCACATTGGCTGGTTCATCAATAAAAAGATAAGAAACCCGAAATGGGTATAATAAAAAAGAAGAACCGTTTTTAAACAACAGGTCTAAATGTTTCCTGCTGCATAACCGTTCTTCTTTCCTGAATGTGTACATATATTTTTGATTGATAACTGCAGATTCTGATCTGCCAATTCCGGGTTAACGGAAAAGCAATCAAAAATTATGCTTTATGCTTGCGTTCGTCAGAAACTGTTAATCTTTTTCTTCCTTTAGCACGACGTGATGCTAATACTCGTCTGCCGTTAGCTGTTGCCATTCTTTCGCGGAAGCCGTGTTTGTTTCTTCTCTTTCTTTGCGAAGGTTGGTATGTTCTTTTCATGACTGTATATTATCTATTGTAAAATTAAGAGGTGCAAATATAAAGCGATTTCTCTACAAATGCAAGAGTGATTAATTATTATTTTTTCTATTTAGATGCAAATGTAAAAAATCTTTTCAAAAACGCAACTAATGGCCATTTATTAATGGATATTTCTTCACGAAACGAAAATATGCATATTGCATTTTTTCTACCCAGGAGGCATTCCTACCGAACGAGATAGGCAATTTAATACGCTATAAAGGAACAATCCGCTAATAAGAATCCCCCCCCCGTAAAACAAACCTGATTGCAGTGAAAATTCTTTTTGCCTCCTGAGAAATAATTTATGGCATAAAAACCAATGTAAATGACAGAAATTTTAAGGAATCGACAGGCTGCGAGAAATCGTCATTCCCAACTGGATTGGGAATCTTAATGCAATAAGCTTTAAGATTCCCGCCTGTGCCTATCGTGTGGACACAATTAATTATAAAGATTCTTTTTCCGCTCTATGCCGCGGCGGCAAGGTAGTTTTTCACAGTTAATGTTGTTTTTAATGGTGTTCAAGAATGCTGCGCATTTTGGGGCGCCAATTACCCAAAGCGCTTTGTCAATCCGGCAATGTGGCTTCTCACCATCCCACGCTCATCAAAAAAACAGCGGCAATTGTTTTGCTCGTTTCTGCTCAATGAAAGTTTGATTGATATTTTCACAAAACCACTGCATTTCAGGTTTGGTAGCGCAAGTTGTCCTATTGTGAAACTGTTTTTTTGATCCTTCCGCCACTTGGGATTGACGGAGTCCTTCGGTTAGGACCGGGTTATTTCAAAGCAAGCTAGCATAACGCCACAAAAATTTAAAAAAGATGTGTCCACACCATAAGCGAAGGCGGGAATGACGACCCGCTTTTGTGAAATCTGTCAATGGTAACGCAGTTGAAGGGCAAAAGATTGTAACGGAAAGCAGGACTAACAATGACTTTAGCAATTGATTGTTTTCCAAATAAAAATCAGCCTACAACCCCAAAGCTGCTTTCAACTTCACATAACCAGTTTTACTTACCGGCAGCCAGATATCGGATTTTAACAGCACCACATAACTATCTTTCTCTTTTAACTCTATTTTGGTTACCTGTGCAAGGTTAATGATGTATGAGCGGTGTATGCGGATAAACTGGCCCGCATCGAGCGTCTGCTCAAAATAAGCCATGGTTTTATTTTTAAAAAATACGCCATCAACTGTGCTTAATTTCACGTAATCATCATCAGCTTCGAGGTAATTGATATCGGCGACCGGAATAATTTTAATTACACCGTCCTTTTTAACTACTACCCTATTGTTTTGTGCAGGACTTAATGCTGCTGCATCTAAAACGGCTTCTGTATTTTCGGTTTGGTTTAATTTATTCGGCAGTTTTTTAATGGCCGCATCAAAACGCGATTTATCAATCGGTTTTAACAGGTAATCTACGGCATTAACTTCGAATGCTTTAATGGCGAACTCATCAAAAGCGGTAGTAAAAATGACTGCGGGTTTATCTTCAACCAGTTCGAGCATTTCGAAACCGCTGATTTTAGGCATCTGGATATCCAGAAATATTAAGTCGGGTTTATGCTGGGTAATTGCTTTTAAGCCTTCAAATCCATCGCCACATTCGGCTACAATCTCTATTTCTGCATGATCGGAAAGATAAAATTTTACAATATCTCTTGCTAAAGGCTCATCGTCAATTAGTATGGTTCTGATCATTTTTTTGTGGAATTTTTAGGGTGGTAATATATAAATTATTTGCCTCAATATCGGTTTGTAATAAATGAGTATTTGCAAATAACAGATATAACCTGCGTTTAATGGCGCTTAAACCAAATCCGGTTCCACCGGCAGCCTTCATTTCAGGATCGAAAGGATTTTGTACGCGCAATTGTAAAATATTATATTCAACGGTAACATCAACCTTTATCGTAATGCCTGCAGAAGTATTATAAAGTCCGAATTTTATAGCATTTTCTACTATGGGCTGTAATAAAGTTCCTGGCAAACAAAGGTTTAAAGTATCCTCTGCTACGTTTACTTCGATATTTAACCTATGACTAAACCTCACCTTTTCAATATCGAGGTACAATTGAATGTACTCCATTTCTTCCTCTACCGATACCCATAATTCGTCATCACGTTTTAAGGTTCCACGGAGAAAGGATGCCAGTTTCATAATCATCACCCCTGCCTCTTTCGGATTGACCATGGTTAAGGCAAATACGGAGTTTAAGCTATTAAAAAGAAAATGTGGTTGTAATTGATGTCTTAGTTTATTCAGTTCGGCTTCTTTAGCCAGACTTTTAACAGCAGAAAGCCTTTCGTGCGTTTCTGATTGTTCTTCTAACCTATACCATAAAATATTGGCCAGCGCACACCAGGCCAAACACATAAAAGAAATCAATCCACGGAAAGCAAAAGAGAAATTATAGAAATCCTTATAACTTGTATAATCAGCAAAAATATAAAGCATGCTATATTTTGCAGCATAAATAATTACGAATGTAAGGGCGAGGGTAATAATCAACACATAGAGGATCCGTTCGTTTTTAGGCTGATAATAACCCAGCATATTACTGATCCCGATACAGGCCAGCGCCAATAAAAAATTATTGATCAGGCTATCAGTTATAGCTATCCACCACGAAAAATTTACCACATAATGCAATCCAATACCACACAGTATAGTCCATACGATTGCAAGGGCAAGTGATGTCTTCTGTATCTGCGGAACGGATAAAGGTCTAGTTGTCAAAACGGTTTTGATTAGTTAATGATTTATTGCGGTGTTCCAGTTTCTCCAGGTATTTATCAACCGATTTCGGTTCAACAATCCTCGAGCTTACTTCTACACCATCAGCGGGTTCTTCTACAGCTGATATTCCTCCTACACCTATAAACTTCCATACCACCTTATCGCCCTTACAATTGTTAAAAGGCGGGTTAAAATGTATAGCATTTAATTTTGCCTTATCCAAGGCCTGGGCAATTCCCTCTGCCAGTATTAAACGTGTTTGCTCGTTAAACTGGGGCATGTGCTTTCCTTCACCACAAATTACCTGATAGATACAATTTACTGCAAACCATTTCATAGGCGATGTTTTATATAAATGTTTAGAAACTCTTAATCTCGATCCCTCCAAATAATGCAGTACCATCCAAAATCAGTGTTTTTTTCATTTCTGATACCGGCATCAAATGAGATCTTTTATCCTCAACGCTACCAAATAAAGCAGTTACGTTCGATTTTATGGCCCAGTTTTGCGGTACAATGAGTTTAATTCCTCCAAAAACTGCAGTAACATCAAGCGAAACGGTTTCAGGGAAATCGGCCTGGGTCATTACAATATCTGCCCCACCAAAAATCGCCATAATATCGCCTCCCTGGAAGTTTTTAGAATAAACAGTTTGTGTACTTCCGCCAAAAATGGCCGTTACATCGATAATATCGTTATTATTTGCCGTTTTATCATTAGCTGCCCCTTCGAAATCAAATTTGGCTTTATTTTTATCCTTACGTTTCTTACCAAACAACTGTGAATCTTTTGTCCTGAAAATCAAAAACCCACCAATAATCACTAAACCAACACCCAAAGCATATTTAGAGGGGTCAAAATCCAGGTTGGGTATATTATCTAAAGTATTGTAAGCACCGATTAAAATCAGGATTAACCAGGCTACTCCTTTAAAGTTACGACGAACGCCGATAAATACACCAATTAAGATTAAAAAATTAGACCAGCTTAATATCCATCGTGGAATATTTAAGTGCATATTGTTTAACAAAAGTGCGACCCCAATGATCGCTATGATGAAACCACTTAAGGCCCTCCCGGAGGTTTTAGTGTTGTTGTTATCGTTATGATTGAGATTATCCATGTGTGTAATATTTAATAACCAAATGTATTGATAAGCATGCAGGCTTCATATATACAAAGTGCAGGAAATGGCAAAAAGGCGGTAAGCGACCTTATTTTATCGGTGAAAATTATTTTGCTATTTTGAGGCCATGAAATTTTTATTATTAATGTTGGGTTTAAGCATTTCTTCTGCAACATATGCGCAGGAAATAAATGATCATTACAAAATCTACGATGTAAAAAAGCAAAAAACCATCACCATAGAGGATATTATTACAGATATGAATGCTAATGATGTATTGTTTTTTGGCGAAGACCATAACGATTCCATCGGGCACTACCTGGAAGCTGAAATTTTTAAAAAACTAAGTACAGCCTATCCACAAAAAACGGCCCTATCGTTAGAGATGTTCTATACTGATGTGCAACCGGAAGTAGATGAATATTTAGCAGGCTTGATTTCGGAGAAAAATTTCATCAAAGAAGGCAGGGCCTGGGGAAATTACAAAGATTATAAACCTTTGGTAGAATATGCCAAAGCACATCAATTAAAAGTGATAGCTGCTAATGCAGCCACGCGTTACAGCAATGCGGTTACCATGGGTGGATTGAAAGTGTTGGAAAATTTTCCTAAAAATTCATTTAACTTTCTGCCTCCCACACCTATTGATACCGCCAGGGGCAGGTATTATGAGAAATTTACCGAAACGTTAGGTGGCCACAATATGGGCTCAATGAAAATTTACCAAACCCAGAATTTATGGGATGCCACCATGGCATGGTCTATCAATAAATTTGTGAAAGCAAATAAGGGAATAAAAGTTTTACAGCTGAATGGCCGTTTCCATAGTGATGAAAAACTGGGCACGCTGGCTAAACTGGCGCAAGCAAGCCCGAAATTAAAAATATTAAACATTTCATCATTTTCTGATGAAAGTTTTGCAAAACCAGATTGGGAAAAATTTAAAAACCTGGGCGATTACATCATTATTACCGACCCGACGGTAAAAAGGAGTTATTAAAAAAACTCCGCAGGCGGGATCGGTCTGCGGAGCTTTAATGTTATGCTTTTGCTTTTAATAAATCTCTGATTTCCGTTAAAAGCACTTCTTCTTTTGTAGGTACAGGAGCTGCAACCGCTACTGCTTCTTCTTTTTTCTTCAAGTTATTGGCTGCTTTAATAATCAGGAAAAGAACCAATGCCACAATAATAAAGGATATTACCTGTGAAAGAAAATTACCATACTTAATGGCGGTGCCTGCAATAGTAAGTTTACTCAGGTCTTCCAGCCCGGCAGCTTTTAATGCTGGCCCTAAAACCGCAGGGGTAATAATATCTTCAACCAATGAGCTCACAATCTTGCCAAATGCTGCGCCAATAATTACACCAACAGCTAAATCGAGTACATTTCCTTTAACTGCAAAATCTTTAAATTCTTTTACAAATCCCATATTTTATAATTTTAGTTTATTTATTTACTAAAATAGCAAACATTAAACTTAATGCAAATGTTTAGGAAATAATTTTAAAAACCTAACATATCGACAGCATTTAGATCAATTGCAGAGAATATCTGAAATCTATTGTTTATTTTTGCCCCATTCTTTTATATTTTATATGCTAAAGCAACATCTACAACAAAAATTATTACAAAAGTTATCACCACAACAAATACAGTTTATCAAGCTGTTACAGGTGCCAACTGTTGCTTTAGATACGCGTGTAAAAGAAGAACTGGAAGAAAACCCGGCACTTGAAGATCCAAGTTTAATGACGCAGGACGAGCCTAAAAGCGAGTACGACGATTTAAATGATGGTCCGGAAGATTACGAAAAATCATCAGAAGATACCAGCATGGACGAATTTAATGTGGATGATTATCTGCAGGACGATTCGGCCAATGATTACAGCACCAATTATAATAACGGCGATGATGATGAGGAGAAAAAGGAAACCCCAATCGCCATTGAAAGTACATTTTTCGAAAGTTTACAAGAACAATTAGACCTCATCCCCCTCTCTGATCAGGATTTTATCATCGGTAAACAGATTATCGGCAGTTTGGATGATGATGGTTATTTACGCCGTCCGCTGGGTTCTATGATCGATGACCTTGCTTTCTCGCAGAATGTAATTGTAGAGGAAGAAGATGTATTGGAAATGTTAAAACTGATTCAGAGTTTCGATCCTCCGGGCATTGGCGCGAGAGATTTAAAAGAATGTTTGCTCATCCAATTAAAAAGGAAAGATCCAGGTAACCCCATCATTATTAAAGCCATGAATGTGGTAGAAAATTACCTGGATGAGTTTACACGCAAACATTACGATAAGTTAGAAAAAAGCTTAGGTTTAGACAGCGAAGAACTTAAGGAAGTGGTAAATGAAATCCTGCGTTTAAACCCAAAACCGGGTGATGCCAACCAGGTAACCACCAAACAGATGCAGATCATCCCTGATTTTCACATCAGCAACAATGATGGCATCCTGATTTTAACTTTAAACTCGAAAAATGCCCCAGAACTTAAAGTAAGCAGGTCTTACCAGGAAATGTTCGAGCATTACGATAAAGCTTCATCAAAAGATAAAAAGCTTAAAGAAGCCGTTCAGTTTGTAAAACAGAAACTGGATTCGGCCCGTTGGTTTATTGATGCGATTAAACAAAGGCAACAAACTTTGTTAAAAACCATGAATGCCATTATGCACTACCAGTACGAATATTTTTTAACGGCTGATGAGCGTAAAATGCGCCCGATGATTTTAAAAGATATTGCTGATAAAATCGATATGGACATCTCAACTGTATCGCGTGTAGCAAACTCTAAATATGTACAAACTGAATTTGGTACTTTCTTATTAAAATCTTTCTTTTCAGAAGCCATCCAAACCGAAAACGGTGAAGAAGTTTCGAATAAAGAGGTTAAAAAAATACTCGAAGACTGTATTGGCAACGAAGACAAACGTAAACCTTTGGCTGATGAAAAATTAACCGAAATTTTAAAAGAAAGAGGTTATAACATTGCAAGAAGAACGGTGGCCAAATATCGCGAACAGATGAATATTCCGGTTGCAAGGTTAAGAAAAGAACTTTAGATCAGTTAACAGTTAATTGCCGGCTGAAGGCATAAAACACTAAATAAGCTATCTATCTATTGCTATTGGGATTGGAAATGAACAGTTCTGTGTGCTTGGCAGTTTGCAGTCCTGCCATTCGCAATAGCTCCGAAGAAATCTGTGAAACAAGCAAGCACACCATAAAAAGCGCGAAACGGGAAGAAATTTAGTGTTTTATACAGGCTTTGCGCTTCAAATAAAAGCTATGTATTTTATAGTGATGGGACGGCCAACAGATTACCACATTCTAATATACGACGGCACTTTATAAACGTTGTTAAGCAATAAACCCAATACAATTTCGTGACTGCCGTTACTTACCTGATTTAATTGAGACGTTGTAAAATCGTAAGAATAGGTTAAGTTTACCATTTTACCGATATTAAAGCCAGCCATTGCCGCAAAAGAATCATCTTTACGGTAACTCCCACCCAACCATATTTTATCTTTAAAAGCCAGCTTCAGGTTTAAATCAATAGAAGTCGGTGCCGGCGATACATATTTTACCATTATTGAAGGTATGGCAGAAATTTCATCATCTACAAAAAACTTATAGCCTGCTGTTGCAAAATAATGGGGCACTTCTTTCCCTAAATTATAGTTATTATCGCCTGTAAAACTTAGTTTTTGAGGTAAAATCTGTTGTACGGATAAACCTGCAAATAACCGGGCGCCATATAACCATAAACCAATGCTTAAATCAGGTTTTACCTGATTAATCAGTGCCCTGTTCATAATCGGATCGATCGGAGTATCAAAAGTAAGCGCATTTACATCCAGTGAGATACTCGAAATGCCGGCGGCGACACCAGCCGATAAATTAAAATTATTGCTCAATTGTAAATGGTAAGCATAAGTTACATTCGCATCCAACCTTTTTATTGGCCCGGTTTTATCAAGCACCGCCGTTAAACCCATGCCATGGTGCGATGGCGACGACATATAATTCTGCATATAATTCCTGTCCATTGGATTACCTGTTTGTTCCGGAAAAGAAGTGAGCGCATTGCTCCAAAGCTGGTTATCGCCCAGTGCCCAATTTGCCGATACAAATGAGGTTTGAGGTGCATCGGTAATGCCCGACCATTGCTTGCGGTAACCCGCTTTAAAATCGAGGTAATTTTCGATACCCGAAAGTGCGGGATTCAATAGGTATTGATTAAAAATATACTGTGTATACTGTGGCTTCTGCTGTGCAAAACAGTTAAGAGTTACAAAAAGGGCAAATATGGTCGTGATCTTCTTCAATTTTATCTGATTATAGTGAGAGGTCCTGTGATGGTTTTTCGTCCGTTTTGCGGGGCAATAATGTAATAATAAACCCCAACAGGAAGTGGTTCATTCTGGTAAGTTCCGTCGAACGGCACCTTATACCCTTTGCTTGAAAATACTTTAAGGCCATTTCTGTTAAATATTTCCACGGTAGCATTAGGATAAGATTCTAAATATTTGATCGTCCAGGTATCGTTTACATTATCACCATTTGGGGTAAAAGTATTTGGTGGATTTAAAGCCTGCAATACCTTAACCAATATTTTTGATGTAGTTGCACAACCATCTGGTTGCGTAGTGGCCGTTAGGGTATATTCTGTATCCTGATCTGGCGAAGCAACCGGGTTTAATACATTGGTTTTGTTTAAACCTGTGGCCGGCGACCATTCATATTTTAAATTCTTTCCTTCAGCGGTTGCCGGAAGTTCGATCTGTCCGCCAGAAAGTATATAAATTGAATTACCTGCATCGGCTATTGGTGATTGATTTACGATGATATTTTTACTGATAGAATTAGAACAGCCATTATCCCCCCTGTAAGTGTAGGTAATGGTATGTTCTCCAACACCCGCAATTTTAGGGTTAAAGGTCCCATCAGATTTCGTCCCATCGCCTGCGTATTCGCCCTCACCCCCGGTTACTTCTTCTTCAGCTTTCTGCCTAGCCTGTGTAATTTGTACCGTTCCGTCAGCTTCGCAAACCGAAGGCATATCACCAAATTCCAGTTGCGGTATAGGCTTTAAGATAACAGGTTTTTCATCAATCTTAAAACAACTTTCGCCTGAATAAGCAACAAGTCTTATTGTCGCCTCCCGATCAAGAGTACCTCCAAAAGTATCATATTGAATTTCTATATCGCTATTATCGGGATAAGGAATCGTTTTATAAATTGTTTTGTCCTTTGGATAATCTCTATAAATTTCAATTTTGGTAATCTTACCGGCAAAAGTGTTTGACCGGTTTTTTATTATAATTTTATCGTTTACACAAACATTATTTCTTACAACCTCAATTTCAGCCTTTTCCACTGCCCCGTTAACTGTAAATGTTTTAGGCACAGAACTTTCACATCCACTTTGGCTTTCAACAATCAATGTAACGGTATAATCCCCTACTTCGGTAGGTGAAAAAGAGCCGTCAAATCCCGAAGAAGAAGCAACAACAACATTATTGAAACTGTAGGTCCATTTTGCGGTTAAACCTGTAGTGGTTCCATTAGGATTTTTAGAAGTATTTTTAAACTTGGCTACACCATCATCCAAACAGAAATCCGGAAGTGTAAAATCAACATCCTTAAGAGGATCAAATATCTCAATTTTCTCACTCGTCTTGATGTTCGAACAATGATTATCACTCTCCACAGTTAAAGTAATGATATAAGAACCCACAATACTGTACTGATGTGGCGGAATAACATTATTGTCGAAGGTTACCGGAGGCGTTCCATCACCAAAATCCCAGGTCCATTTTACAATCTTTCCGGGATTTTCAATCGTAGATTTGTCGGTTAAAATTGTTGGTTTATTGGTACAGAATCCAGCAATGTTAAAATCAGCAACTGGTGTAGGATTTATAATTATTTTTACTAAATCTGAAGTACTTGAGCAATTGTATTCCGTACTCACTGTTAACCTTGCAAAATATTCGCCTGCTTTTGTATAAGTATGCACAGGATGCTGGTCGGTTGATGGGCTAGTTTCATCACCAAAATCCCATAACCATTTTGTAATGGTAAGATCCGAATTGGGTACACTTTTATCGGTAAATTTCACATCCGAACCTGCACAACCTATTAGCGGGTCAAATTTGGATGTAGGAAGATCGTAGATATCAAAAGTGTAATTTATAGGTGTTTCTCCTGATATACAAGCTGATCCATTGGGCAGATAGGCGATAACATCCAGATTATGTTTGCCTTTTGTTGTATAAGTTTTGCTGTAAGGCGAATCGTAGGTGTATATACTGGTTCCATCAGGTAAATTTTTGGTTTCTAACAATAACGGAGCATTCTGTAAAATAACAGCCTCATTATCCAGCGACCAACTGATCTGATTGGGTTTATAAGGGAGCGTAATTTTAATGTTGTAATTTTCGCCAACACAGCCATCCTGTCCCTCTTCATTTCTTATCGTGTTATAAACAGTAAGGTAGTTATTGGATGATAAATTTGTACCCGCCGAATAGGCATAAGATTCGTGATCGCCAAAACCATAAGCAATGGCATTAAAACCATCGGCGGCAGTAAGTGTTACACTTTCACTGTTAACCGGAATTTGCGTGTAGGAATAAAGCGGATTGCCAATTAAGGTTGTCCATGCAGTAGTGGGTGCTACACCATTATACCTAAAGCCCGAAGTTTTATCTGTCCGGATCAGCACATTAATGTATTTTTCTTCAATTGACTCCAGATTGGAAGAGAATACCGTAACCCCTTTTATATTGAACTCGATGGGGTTTAAAATCACCATTTCCGGATCGCCCATGATAGGTCTTCCATTTATTGAAGAACAATCCTGAGAAAGTGCATATTCTGCTACGCTGATTAATTTATTAGCCGTAATAAAGGTAGAAATGCTTAATGCTTCAGTTTCAATAAATTTCCCTTTATCAATAATCTGGGTAATGCCGTTATAGCTTACACTCGTATTATCCTCTTGTGCAAGTATCCTCAAAATATATTTCCGGTCGATAAAAGGTACCACGCCATAATTTTTACCCCAACTATTTGTTGGATAAAGTTGCTGAAACAACGGGTCCTGAGAGCTATTGCATACAATTGCAACGGCAGAAGTCCCGGAAAATGCGGCAAAACGTTTACAGGATGATGTTGCAGGATCAGTTTCAACATAAACGCCGGTTAGATCTTCGGTTCCAGGCGCCAAATATTCATAGGCATCACCTGCTTTATTTAGGGTAATGGGTATTTTATTTCCATTTTTCTCATGCAGGATAATATTGGTATTATCTTCTACCCCAACCAACGTTAAAAAATTATTCCCCCCATTAGTCTGTGTAAAATTCATAGAATAATAGGTCTGTCCTAAAGTTTCAAATGGCAGGATTAAAGAAGCGGCAGATCGTTGCCTGCCATAAATGTGGGCATAAACAGATACCTTAGGTTTACCATCGCTAACTTTAATATGTATCCCCCTGTTAGCTAACACCTTATTTGCATCGGCTACTCTATCAATATAAGCATTTGCACGAGGTACATCAAATCTAACGGCAGTATTTGCAGGAATGGTTTTGGTAACGGGCGCTGCGCTTCCACAACTTACCGTAACTTCTGAAATAGATTTTGAAGTTACAAAAATAGCAATATTTCCATTTGCCCCATTAGATGGCACATGTGTTGGGAAAACCGCCCAAAAGTCGGTTCCCTCGTTAGAAATATTTTGCCCAAATGTTTTGGTAAAAAACAAAGACACCAACAAAACCAATAACCAATGCCTGTTCATTAACCTATCAGCTTAGTTTGAAAACGTTATACATGTTTGTTTGATTAGAGATGCAATATACTATTAATCAAATCACATGGAAAAAAATTAACATTTTTTAGGCAGAAAAACCGGGTTTCGTGTAATAAAGCACGAGGTGTGGTGTAAAATTTTTGAATAGTTTTACAAAATCCTTATTGAAAAGAACTTAACAAAAAGTATTTGTAAATTAAATAATGAATATTCACTTATCGCTTTCGTCGGATTGATCCCCGCTTCCGTATTTTTCAGAAAATTCTTTTGCTTTTTCGTCGGCGGTACTGCTGCTGTGATCTTCAGGTTCCAGATTTTCATCCAGCCGATCATTCCACTCATTTAATCCTTTTTCAGGATGTTTGGCATTTTCTTCAGTAAAATCTGATTTCAATTTGTCCTGTCCGTGTTTTTGATTTTCCATTTTAAAGATGCTTTTGGATTAGAAACAGTACCCGTACAGGAAAGTTTTACAAAAACAATTATTTAACAGGAGGTTCGTTTTTGGCATCTTTAAATTCTTTCACGCTCTTCCCTATTCCCCTCATCAGTTCAGGCAGTTTTTTACCACCAAAAATGAGCAGGATTACCACTCCGATTAAAATAATTTCTATTGCAGACATCTCGTTTTGTTTTTTGTACAATATAGGGAGAAAAGTTTATTAGTCAATAGTTCATTAGTCACTGGTTCATTGGTTAATAGTTGTTTTTGTTTAATTTTTCGGTTAACCGGTTAATTGTTTAAATCGGTTAATCGATTCCAAACTCCAAACTTAAAAACCCTTCGACTACGCTCAGGATGACCAAACGAAAAGATGAATCGACTAAAGACTATGGACTTAGGGCTAAGTAGCGGTTAATTGCTTAAATCGGTTCCAAACTCCCAACCCAAAACTCCAAACTTAAAAACCCTTCGACTACGTTCAGGATGACCAAACGAAAGAATGAATCGACTAAAGACTATGGACTTAGGGCTAAGTAGCGGTTAATTGTTTAAATCGGTTAATCGATTTCCAAACTCCAAACTTAAAAACCCTTCGACTACGCTCAGGATGACCAAACGAAAGAATAAATCGAC
>NZ_JAVTSU010000004.1:0-377814 GCF_032678605.1 Pedobacter miscanthi | reverse complement strand
CGAATCCCGTCCACTGTAATTCTTAAAAAGATAAAGTAAACAGCCCCTTTTGTGTAGTTTTTTGGCTTTTTCAAAAATAAAAGCACGCTAAAATTAGTTTTCATAACGATGACATTAAGGTTAAACAAAAATAGCTTTGCAGTTTCATTCACACAAGATGTTCACCTGTTAAACTAGCTGAATATCAATGCATTAATACGAATTAGGGGAGTTTGATATTATAAAGAACGACGCACCGAATGACGCACATTTTATATGCGATTTCATGCATATTTTGGCAAAACCACTAAAAGCAAAAACCCTGCAATCATTTGATTTGCAAGGTTTTAGTTCTCTTTGATATTGTTTCTTGTGATCCCGCTGGGATTCGAACCCAGGACCACTACATTAAAAGTGTAATGCTCTACCAGCTGAGCTACGGAATCTACTTTGTTTAAAACGTTATCCGTTTCCTTTAAAGTGGTGCAAATATAGGGTTATGATGTATTTCCTGCAAATAAAAAATCGCCAAATCCCTTAGTGTATTGATTTATAGGCGAATTAATTATTTGCCTTCTGTTTTTTAAATAGAATTGATACTTTTATCGCTCATTATTTAATACCCGGCCATGTACAGATTACTTTCTATCCTGTTTTTTTCACCCTTACTGCTTATATTTTCTTGTCAATCCAATCAGGCTAAAGAGCAAGAGAAGGCTAAACACAGGCAAGATTCTTTAGCCTCATGCGAAAAAAACATGCCCAGCCGTTTTGGCGCAGTAAAAGATTCTTCAAGTTTTGCTACCCATAAGGTAAGTCACCAAGGCATGGTTTTAATTCCTGCCGGAGAATTTGCCATGGGCGCTTCAGATAAAGAAGCAAGGGAGGATGAGTATCCGCAACATGAGGTTAAGCTGGCTTCATTTTGGATTGATATTACTGAAGTAACCAACGCCGAGTTTAAAAAATTTATAGATGCTACTGGTTACCAAACTACAGCCGAACGCAAGCCTGATTGGGAAGAAATGAAAAAACAACTTCCTGCAGGAACACCAAAACCACCCGATAGCGTTTTTGTAGCGGCTTCACTCGTTTTTTACCAGCCAAAGCAGGTTACCTCCTTAAATGATGCTTCACAATGGTGGCGATGGGTTAAAGGCGCCGACTGGAAACACCCACATGGCCCTCAAAGCAATATTAATGGAAAAGATAATTATCCGGTTGTTCATGTTTCATGGGATGATGCCATCGCCTATTGCAAATGGGCTGGTAAACGTTTACCTACAGAAGCAGAGTGGGAGTATGCGGCCAGAGGTACTTTAAAAAATCAGAAATATCCCTGGGGAAATGAGGATATTGAAAAAGGCAAAGCCAAAGCCAATACCTGGCAGGGTAATTTCCCTTTAAAAAATACTGATTGGGATGGCTACCATGGATTGGCTGCTGTAAAACAGTTTAAAGCCAATGGTTATGGACTGTATGATATGGCTGGCAATGTTTGGGAATGGTGCAGCGATTGGTACCGCCCCGATTACTATGCTACGCTTTCTGGTGTCAGCAATAACCCCAAAGGCCCATCAGATAGTTACGACCCCATGGAGCCCACCGTACCTAAAAGAGTGGTTAGGGGAGGCTCGTTCATGTGTAACGCCTCTTATTGCAAAGGATACCGGGTAACCTCTAGAATGAAAACTTCTGTTGATACCGGCCTGGAACATACAGGTTTTAGATGCGTAAGTTCGAATTAAAAAATAAAGTTAAAATTACGCAAACGTTTGCTCCGTATATTATTAAATATTATTGTTTAGTTTGGTCGCATCAATTTAAACCGAACCAAACTTTATGCAACAAACAACCAAATCAGGTCAAACGCAAGGACCTAAGCCACTTATTATCATCTGTGCCTTATTCTTTATTTTTGGCTTTGTAACCTGGGCAAACGGCACGCTGATCCCTTTCTTTAAACTATCTTTCGGCTTATCAAATTTACAGGCATTCTTTGTAACCTTTGCTTCGTACATGGCTTACTTCTTTTTAGCCATCCCATCATCCTGGATACTGAAGAAAGTTGGCTTTAAAAATGGAATTGTTTTAGGTCTGGTAATTTTAGGACTGGGTTCTTTAATATTTATACCTGCAGCCCAAACCAGAACCTTTGGTTTATTTTTAACGGGGATTTTTGTTCAGGGGGCGGCTTTAGCACTGCTTCAAACCGCATCAAACCCATATTTAACCATTATTGGCCCGATAGAAAGTGCTGCAAAACGAATCAGTATTGCAGGTATCTGTAATAAGTTTGCTGGTATGATCGTTCCCCTAATTATGGGTAGCTTATTTTTGAAAAACGCATCAGAAGTTGAGAAAAAAATACAAGCTGCCACCGGTACTGCCCACGAGCAGCTATTGAACGATGTTTTAGGTCGTGTAAATATGCCTTATATTGTATTGGCTATCGTTTTCTGTCTTTTCGCTATCTTTATCAAATTCACCAACCTTCCAGAAGTTGAAGTAGAAGAAGACGTAATCGACGAAACCAAAGGTGAAGTGGTAAAACACACCAGCATTTTCCAGTTTCCACACTTATTCCTTGGGGCCCTTTGTATTTTTGTATATGTTGGTGCAGAAGTAATGGCTGGTGACATTATCGGCATTTACGGTCGTGAGTTAGGTATTAGCACCGAAATTAGCGGAAAACTAACCTCCATCACACTATTTAGTATGTTAATTGGTTATATTATTGGTATCGTAACCATTCCAAAATACATCTCACAGCAAAAAGCCCTCAGAATTTGCGCCATCCTGGGTATAACATTTACCATTTTATCTTTCGTTATTTCCAGCTGGTTTGCTGTTATTTTTGTAGCCCTGTTAGGTTTGGCAAATTCATTAATGTGGCCTGCAATTTTCCCGCTTGGTATAAGCCACTTAGGTAAGTTTACCAAAATTGGTTCGGCAATTATGGTGATGGGTATTTCAGGTGGTGCCTTAATGCCATTGTTATATGCTTCTTTAAATGAAAAATTACATATCAATTTTCAGCTGGCCTACCTTTTAACCGTATTACCATGTTACCTTTACATCCTGTTTTTTGCAATAAAAGGCCACAAGGCAGGGCTGAAGTTAAAATAACCAAAACCAAATAAATTTTATGAGTTAGCCCGGTCTATAATCAGATTGGGCTTTCTTTTGTCCGTAATTTTCAGTTATTTTGGCGAAATTATAAGTAAGGTTTAAATCTCAAACCTCACATCACAATACTCATATCTCAACAATGAATAAAGCTATTTTTCTCGACCGTGACGGTGTACTTAACCACGAAATTTACGATTACATCTGTCGTGTAGAAGATTTTAAAATATTAGACTACCAGATCCCGGTATTAAAAAAATTATTTGATGAAGGTTACCTCTTAATTGTAATTACCAACCAGGGCGGCATTGCCTTAAAACGTTATACAGAACAAGAATTGGCCATTATGCATCAGCTGTTAAGAAATGCCTTTGTAGCCAAAGGAGCTGATATTGCCGGCTTTTACTATTGCCCGCACCATCCAACCGTTGGTGGCGAATGTAAATGTAGAAAACCTGCTTCCGGAATGATCCTGGATGCCATTGAGATGTTCGATATCGACCCGGCACAATCTGTAATGATCGGCGATAAACCACGCGATGTTGAAGCTGCAAACGGAGCAGGAGTGAAGGGGATTTTGATTGAGCCCGATGAGCAGATTAATTATAAGAAGGTTAAAGAGGTTCTTTCGATGTAATATGGAAGAGGTATGATGGATGATGTAACCTGCAATTTGCCCTTCATCCATTATACATACTTACATTTTCCATAAAATACAGCTATTGCCACCTAGACCTGATTGCATTAAACATTCACCGGAATACAATGTAAAGCAGGACTGCCGTAACCGATAAGCACTGTTTCTGCTCTCCAAAAAAGAATATTTAAGAGGGAAAATGTAATATGGATGATGTAACCTGCGATTTGCCCGTCATCCACTTTCCATCCAACATTATCCATAAAACAAAAAAGACTTAAGTTATATAACTTAAGTCTTTTTTTTGCGTTTGGAACTCAACACTCCAAACTAAATACTCCAAACTTATTTACCCGCTGCCTTAGCATGGTCTGCCAGGAAAGTAGCTAAACCGCTATCGGTTAAAGGGTGTTTTAATAAGCCAACAATTGCTGCCAAAGGAGCAGTAATTACATCAGCACCCAATTTAGCACAGTTTACAATATGTAATGGTCCGCGGATTGAAGCAGCCAAAATTTGAGTTTCGTAACCGTAGTTATCAAAAATAGTTCTGATATCTTCAATTAAAACCAAACCATCACTAGAAATATCATCTAAACGGCCTAAAAAAGGAGAAACATAAGTAGCTCCCGCTTTAGCAGCCAATAAAGCTTGCCCGGCAGAGAAAATTAAAGTACAATTGGTTTTGATTCCTTTTGATGAGAAATATTTAATGGCTTTAACACCATCTTTAATCATCGGCACTTTAACCACGATTTTCGGGTTTAAAGCAGCTAAAGCCTCACCTTCTTTTACAATCTCATCGAAAGTTGTAGCAATTACTTCCGCACTTACGTTATCATCAACGATATCACAAATTGCTTTATAATGGTTGATTACATTTTGTTCGCCAGTAATACCTTCTTTAGCCATTAAGCTAGGATTAGTGGTTACGCCATCTAAAATGCCAAGATCTTGCGCTTCTTTGATTTGATCAAGATTTGCTGTGTCAATAAAAAATTTCATGCTTATAAATTCTTAAAATGATTATTAGGTTCTGCTGTTAGAACCCCTGAAGAATTTAATATCCCCCCTTCAGGGGGTTAGGGGGTTAAAAAAAAGGGCAAGCACCTTCTATCGCACCGCTACAACCTTCTACCCTTGCTATGTTCCCATCCTGGGGGAGTTCAAAGGGAGCTGGTCGTAAAAGACTTGCCCGGCCACAAAGGTAGAAAAAGAAGTTGTTTCACGAAATGCATTTTTCTATTTTTTTTCGCTTTTAAGCTATCTAGCTGATTCATAAATTAATAAATTTTAAATGTGTATTTTTAAAAAGGCAAAAAAGAGAAAGAATAGACAGTTCAACAGCGCATCACTCATTTGTAAATACAATATTCATATATAAAAACACAATTAAAACGTTTTATGAGTGATTTTCATTAAAATAAGCCAATTATTGTACTATATTACCATTATCAATTTAATAAATAATTACGTTTAAAATTACAAATATTCTAATCTAAAGACTTTAAATTACATAAGGACTAAAATTTTTCCAAAAAACATATCAACTCTGTAATTTTAGAATTGTTTTCCGTATCTTAGTGTTTCCTATACACTAACAACTAACGAGCAAAGAATGGAACCAAACAGTGGATTGTACGATGCGCAATTTGAACACGATGCCTGCGGTATTGGGTTCGTTGCACATGTGAAAGGGCGAAAATCGCATCAAATCATCTCCGATGCACTTACTATTTTAGAGAACCTGGATCATAGAGGGGCAAGTGGGGCAGAACCGAATACTGGCGATGGAGCCGGGATTATGATTCAGATTCCGCATGAATTTTTTTATGACGAATGTTTAAAAGCTGGCTTTAGCTTACCCGAAACCAATAATTATGGCGTGGGTATGTTATTTATGCCAAAGGATATCAGATCCAGAGAAGAGTGCAGAGAATTAATTTACCGTGCCGCCGAAAAATTAGGTCTGGAGATTTTAGGCTTCAGAAAGGTTGATGTTGATACAACCGATATTGGCAGCATGGCCCTTTCAGTTGAACCGGAAATTGAGCAGGTATTTATTGCCCGCCCTTATGCAGTAGCACCAGGGGCAGATTTTGAGCGTAAACTGTACATTTTCAAAAATTACCTGATTAAACTGATCGTGAACACCGTACATGGCGGTAAAGACTTTTATATCGTTTCGCTTTCTGCGCAAACCATTATATATAAAGGTCAGCTTACTTCATTACAGGTACGCAGTTATTTTAACGATCTTACCGATAAACGAGTGGTTTCTGCGCTGGGTTTAGTACACTCGCGTTTTGCAACCAACACTTTCCCGTCATGGAGATTGGCCCAGCCCTTCCGTTTTATTGCGCACAACGGCGAAATCAATACCTTACAGGGGAATTTAAACTGGTTCAGGGCAGGAGTTAAATCTTTTGCTTCAGCATATTTTACACCTGAAGAACTGGATATGTTATTGCCTGTAATCGATGAAACCAACTCCGATTCTGGCTGTTTAGATAACGTAATCGAATTATTGCTTCATGCAGGAAGAACTTTACCCCATGTATTGATGATGTTGGTTCCGGAAGCATGGGACGGCAACGAAGACATGGATCCTGTTAAAAAGGCTTTCTACGAATTTCACGCTACTTTAATGGAGCCATGGGATGGACCTGCAGCGATTGCTTTTACCGATGGTAAATTAATTGGCGCAACTTTAGATCGTAACGGTCTTCGCCCTTCGCGTTATGCCATTACTTCTGATGACCGCGTGATTATGGGTTCTGAAGCTGGTGCATTGGCCATTGATCAAAGCACGGTAATCGAAAAAGGCCGTTTAACCCCAGGCAAAATGTTCGTAGTGGATATGGAGCAGGGTAGGATCATCAGCGATAACGAAATTAAACAACAGGTTTGTGGCAAAAGCCCATATTCAGACTGGATTAACCAATACCAGATCCGTTTGGAAGAATTGCCTGAGCCTCGTGTAATGTTCACTGGTCTTTCAGAAGAATCTATTTTTAAATATCAACAGGTTTTTGGTTACAGCAGGGAAGATGTAGATCTTTTGCTAAAGCCAATGGCCATCGAAGCCAAAGAGCCAATTGGTTCAATGGGTACCGATACCCCTCTAGCTATATTATCAAAACGTCCTCAACACTTATCTTCTTATTTTAAACAGTTATTTGCACAGGTAACTAACCCGCCAATTGATCCGATCCGCGAAAAAGTGGTGATGAGTTTGGCGAGTTTTATGGGCAGCATGGGTAACCTTTTGGATGAAACGCCAAAACAAGCACATTGCGTAGCCATTAAACACCCTATTTTAACCAATCAGGAACTTGAAAAACTAAGAAGTATTGATACCGGGGTTTTCCAGGCAAAAACTTTACAGACTTATTTCAGGGCTGATGGAAAACCGGGTGCTATGGCGAAAGCCTTAGACCGTTTATGCCGTTATGCGGTTGATGCGGTTGAAGATGGTTTTCAGGTGATTGTATTAACCGATAGGGCCATCGATTCGGAACATGCTGCAATGCCTTCTTTACTGGCTGTTTCTGCAGTGCACCATCACTTAATCCGCAAAGGATACCGTGGTGCAGTGGGTATTGTAATCGAAGCTGGAGATATTTGGGAAGTACACCATTTCGCCACCTTATTAGGCTTTGGGGTTACGGCGATCAATCCTTATCTGGCATTAGAAACCATTAACGGTTTCCAGGCTGAATCGGGCTTATCAGCAGAACAGTTGACCAAAAACTATATCTATGCGGTAAACAGCGGGTTGCTTAAAATCTTCTCTAAAATGGGCATCTCTACCTTGCAATCGTACCAGGGAGCGCAGATTTTCGAAATTTTAGGCTTAAACAAAAAAGTAGTCAATACTTATTTCACAGGTGCGGTTTCACGTATTGGTGGTTTAGGTTTGGATGAAATTGCAAAAGAAACCTTAATTAAACACCACCGCAGTTTTGGTCCGTTAACGCAGACTGAAAACTTATTGCCTGCCGGTGGAACATACAAATTCCGTCGTAAAGGCGAAGCGCATTTGTTTAATCCGCAAACCATTCACTTATTACAGAATGCTACGCGTAAAAACGATTACAACATTTTCAAACAATACTCTAAACTGGTTAATGAGCAAACACAACAGGCTTATACCATCCGTGGATTGTTCGAATTTAACTATAGTCGTCCGTCAGTTCCATTAAACGAGGTAGAATCTACTGAAGCAATCTTAAAAAGATTTGCAACAGGGGCAATGTCATTCGGTTCCATTTCTCATGAGGCACACTCTACCTTAGCTATTGCGATGAACCGTATCGGTGGAAAAAGCAATACCGGAGAGGGTGGTGAAGATGAAATGCGTTTTACTAAGTTGCCAAATGGCGACAGTATGCGTTCGGCCATTAAACAGGTAGCTTCTGCACGTTTTGGTGTAACGAGTTACTATTTAACCAATGCCGACGAGTTACAGATTAAAATGGCTCAGGGTGCTAAACCTGGAGAAGGTGGTCAATTACCTGGACACAAAGTGGATGACTGGATTGCAAAAGTTCGTCACTCCACACCTGGGGTAGGTTTAATTTCACCTCCGCCACACCACGATATTTATTCGATTGAAGATTTGGCACAGCTGATTTTCGATTTAAAAAATGCCAACCGTGAAGCAAGGATCAATGTTAAACTGGTTTCAAAAGCTGGTGTTGGTACCATTGCTGCTGGTGTGGCGAAAGCACATGCTGATGTAATCCTGGTATCGGGTTTTGATGGCGGTACAGGAGCTTCTCCGCTAACGTCTATTCAACACGCTGGTTTACCTTGGGAACTTGGCCTGGCAGAAGCACACCAAACTTTGGTGAAAAACAAGTTGCGTAACCGTATTGTATTACAAACCGATGGTCAGCTTAAAACAGGTAGGGATATCGCCATTGCAGCATTATTAGGCGCTGAAGAATGGGGCGTTGCTACTGCAGCTTTAGTTACTTCTGGCTGTATCATGATGCGTAAATGCCACTTAAATACTTGTCCGGTTGGCGTGGCTACACAAGATCCGGAATTAAGAAAATTATTTACCGGTGATGCGGACCATGTAGTAAACTTATTTTATTTCCTTGCTGAGGAATTACGTGAGATTATGGCTGAATTAGGTTTCAGAACCATCCACGAAATGGTCGGTCAGGCTGATATTTTAAAAGCACGTGAGTTACCTGCTGAAGACTGGAAATTGAAACACCTTGATTTATCGGCTATTTTATATAAAGCTGAAGACAATGGCTTGCCTTTATTCAATACTGAAGGTCAGGATCATGGTTTAGATCATGTTTTAGATCACAAATTAATTGCTGCCGCACAATCTGCCATTGATAACAATGAACCTGTTTTTGCAAGTTTTGAAGTTAAAAATACCGACCGGGCGCTTGGTACGATGTTATCAAACGAGATCTCTAAAGTGCATTTAGGTGCTGGTTTACCTCCAGATACAATCAACTTTAAATTTGTGGGTTCTGCCGGACAAAGTTTCGGAGCCTTTAATACCCGTGGCGTAACCTTATCGCTAGAAGGTGAAGCGAATGATTATGTTGGTAAAGGATTATCAGGAGCAAGATTGGCCATTTATCCTTTCTCAAATTCAACGTTTATACCAGAGCAGAATATCATTATCGGTAACGTAGCCCTTTATGGTGCAACCTCTGGCGAACTATTTGCCCGTGGTAAAGCAGGCGAGCGTTTCGCCGTACGTAACTCTGGTGCAACAGCTGTTGTAGAAGGTGTTGGCGATCACGGTTGTGAATATATGACTGGTGGTGAAGTGTTAATCCTTGGCGATACAGGAAGCAATTTTGCAGCCGGTATGAGTGGTGGTGTAGCCTGGATTTATGATGCCAACGGAACTTTTGCACGTAAATGCAATAAAGAAATGGTTGATCTGGATCCTTTACAAGCTGAAGATGAAGAGCGCATTTTAGCTTTACTTAAAACACATATCCGCTTAACTGATAGCAGGGTAGCTGAGTTTATCTTAAGTGATTGGAAAACACAATCAGCTCATTTTGTAAAAGTATTCCCTAAAGAATACAAAGCAGTTTTAAGCAAACGTAATCAACAAGTAAAAACACACTAGGCCATGGGAAAAGTAACAGGATTTCAAGAATACGATAGAGTTGCGCCCACCAGAGAAGAGGCTGCAACACGTGTAAAACACTATGGGGAATTTTTAAATGAATTGCCCTCACAAGAATTAAATAATCAGGCTGCCCGTTGTATGGATTGCGGCGTTCCTTTCTGTCAGTCAGGTTGCCCTTTGGGTAATGTCATTCCAGAATTTAACGATGCCGTTTATCAGGGAAAATGGGAACAGGCTGCAAATATTTTATTAAGCACCAATAACTTCCCGGAGTTTACAGGCAGGATTTGCCCGGCACCATGCGAATCTGCATGCGTATTAGGCATCAACCGTCCACCCGTATCTATAGAGGAAATTGAAAAACACATCATCGAAATTGCTTTCGAGAAAGGCTTTATCAAAGCAAAAGCACCATTAATCAGAACTGGTAAAAAAGTTGCTGTTATTGGTTCAGGCCCTGCGGGCATGGCTGCTGCTGCTCAGTTAAATAAAGTTGGACATGAAGTTACCGTTTTCGAACGTGATGATGCTCCAGGTGGTTTATTGAGATACGGAATCCCTGATTTTAAACTGCAGAAAAATGTAGTAGATCGCCGTATCGATTTAATGAAAGAAGAAGGTATTATTTTCAGGTGTAATGCCAATGTTGGCGAGAATGTAGAAATCGGAACTTTACTTAGAGATTTCAGTGCAATTGTACTGGCCGGAGGTTCTACCATTCCACGCGATTTACCAATCGAAGGGCGTGCTGCTAAAGGTGTTCACTTCGCTATGGACTTTTTGAAACAGCAAAATAAACGCGTAGCAAGCAGGGCAGTTGAAGTGGAAGACATTATGGCTACAGGTAAAAACGTAATCGTAATCGGCGGTGGTGATACCGGATCGGATTGTATTGGTACTTCAAACCGTCATGGTGCAAAATCGGTTACACAGTTTGAGATCATGCCAATGCCACCTCAGGCCCGTAACGAACACATGCCTTGGCCAAATTACCCTATGTTGCTAAAAAATACCTCATCACACGAAGAAGGTGCACAAAGGGCATGGTCGGTAAATACCAAAAATTTCATTGCTGATGAAAATGGTAATCTTAAAGCTTTAAAAGTAGTTGATGTAGAATGGGAAATTGATGCTAACGGCCGCCCGGTTACTTTTAAAGAAGTTGCTGGTACCGAAAGAGATCTTCCCTGTGAACTGGTGCTTTTAGCCATGGGTTTCTTACATCCTCAAAAAGAAGGTTTAATTGAAAAGTTAGGAGTGGAGCTAGATAACCGCGGAAACGTAAAGGCATCTGAACACACCTACCAGACCAACATTGCAAAGATTTTTGCTGCAGGTGATGTTCGCCGCGGACAATCATTAGTGGTTTGGGCCATTTCAGAAGGTAGAGAAGCCGCCCGCAAGGTAGACGAATACTTGATGGGTACCACCAAACTGACATCAAAAGATGCAGTTGCTTACGCTTAAATAAGTTTACAGTTCTATATTTTTAGGGTCGTGGTGCAAACTACGACCTTTTTTGATTTTATTTAGCCCCAGGCAATCCAGGGCTAAATAAAAAGTATTTCTTTAACGCAATAAGATAACTTACGGAGCTGTACAGTTACTGCCGATCAAAGCGGTGTAAATACTACTCGATTGAGTGGCGTGAAATTTAAAATAACACCCGCTATTATAGTACACACCTTCCATGTATCCCTTTTCATAATTATTGGCATGTTCTAAATCTATCGCCAATATTTTATTTTGATATAATAAAGTAATCTGGTTATTCAGAATAGTATGACCAATATAGGTACGTTCGGCACCAAACTTGGCAAGTATATCATTTACTTGTACTTGCGTTAGCGCCTGCTGAGCCATCCCTCTGTACCAATACAGACCTACAGAACCACTTGTAGCGATTTTACAATTCTGCGTGGTACAGGTTTTGTTTATAACATTAGCTACATATACATTAAGATCGCTTACGGTTTTGGGCAGCGCAGCCACATCAGGACTGATACCGGCATGCAAGAATAAAGTATTACCCGATTTTTCCAGGATGTTTTTGCTCCTTAACCATTTACCCAACTCACTGTCGGCATTGTATAATGCAGTGTAGGTTTCTCCAATAGTTTGTGCATTGGTCATGTATTTTGCATTTACATAGCGATAATCTCCTATCAGATTCATGATATCGTGATTTCCCAGTATAAAATGTACTTTACCACCAGCATTGGCCGCTTCCTGTTCCAGTTTATAAATTAGCCATAAACATTGGGTTACGTATGGGCCTCTGTCAAAAACATCGCCCATAATATAAAGGTGGCCTGTACCATAACTCCACTGATAATTACTATTTATTATATTAGCTTTTTTCAGCAATAAAATAAATGCATCAATACTGCCTTCGATATCGGAAGTTGCGAAGTATTTGCTCGGTAAAGTGGGTGATTCTGATGGTTCGCGATCGAGCAATTGTGGCTTCAGGTTTACAGCAAACGAGCCTCCTCCTGGTAGCTCTATAGTAAGATTCACCTTATCGCGACTGGCATAAGTTTGACTTACGTAACCATTTTCTCTTGTAATCGATTTTACTATATACTGATTGTTCCTGTAAAACACATAGGGCCCATCGGGATCTGATGCTAAAAAGTTTTTGATGGCAAGATCAAAGGAGACATCGCTACTGGTTGTATTCTGATTGTGCACTTCCACCGCAATTACATTGTCTCCGTTGATAAAGTGTGAGGAGGCTATTTTATAATTAAAAAAGCTATTTTCCTGGGCAGTAGGTATATAAGCACTCGTGCCGGTGTTATATGTAATGGTTCCGGTTTGAGGCAATAGCGGTGTCCGTAATACTTCAATTCCATTAATGTATACTACAGCTCCATCATCGTGTATCATCGAGAGAATTACCGAATCAGGCAGCGCAGTTACATCAGTTATATTAACATGTTTTCTAAAATAATAAGTTACAAATCCCGATTGTAAAACTGTAGCTTCATCACCATCGCCAAAACCAAACTGACCTGCACCTGTTTTCCATCCCGAATCGTTAAAAGTAGATGAACGCCAGTTTGTGCCTTGATCAGATCCATTGTCCAGGTATTTCCAGCTTGATTTTTCATCTACAAGGGCCTTATCTGAAGCTACAGATTTTACAGGAGTTTCTTGTTTTGGTTCAACTTTTAAATCATGGTTTAAGCTCATTTTTTGGCAACTCATTGTTGCAGCTGCTGCAACAAAACAGCAGATAAGTAGATTTTTTGTTTTCATTGTTTAGTTTTCACATTTAAAATAGAGGTATTTTTTAAGTTCAACACTTATGTTACAAAACTAGAAATTAGCAAATGACTACTCAATCTGTAAAACGTTTTACTACTTAATTAGGTAAAAATGTATGATTATTGGATATTATATTACTACAATTCATACGTTAAGGCAATCAAATCAACATTAAACCTCTTAACCTCAAAAGATAAAAACTTACACTAACTACTTAAGGATGACCTAAAAAAGAAGTATTAATGGGGAGGGGAGAGATCCCGATACGGATAGTGTATCTCAAAGGTTTATACGTAATAGTGAAATTTACCCTGTAGAGAAATTAATATTAAAAGATCCGGAAGCAAGTTGAGGAGTATGGGGCCGTGTTTAAAGTTTAATCTTCACCGATAATTTATAAATATCATAAGCCACTTTCTGGATCAGGTCAAACTGTTCAGGAATTAAATCCTCACCTTTTTTGATCGCTAAACCGGTATCATTGAGCCTGATTAACGGCACGTTATCGATGGTACTGGTTCCTTGTACCAGGTTTTCGATAGCCGTATCCAGCAAATAGTTGGTATTATTCGCAATCGGCTTTAAAGCGTCGAAACTTTCAAAAATAAACTCATGCTCCTTATTGTAAAGGGAAAGTGTAGCCACATACGAAGACAATAAATGGCTCAGCGCGGTAAACTGATGTACTTCTTTAATAAACAGCTGTTTGCTTTTCGGTTCAGAGAACATTCTTTGAAATAAAGAAGCCAAATTGGCGGTACTTACGTAAACCTCTTTCCGGGCGAGTTTATATTCTGTCCTATTGTAATTTTTTTCGAAATACAGTTTAATTACCTGCGCATAATAAGCCTTATTAGCCTTGAGTATATTGAGCATGGCCTCTTTTAATTTCTCATGTTCCCAGGTTGGAAATAAAGAGTAACTCGCCAGTAGCGCAATACCCGAACCAATAAATGTATCATAAATCCTTTCGCGTGCCAGTGCGATAGATCCCATGCCCAGAAAATCAAATAGGATCAGGATATAAGGCGTCATAAAGAGAACACTTACTACATAATTTTTCCGCTGGAAACTATAGCAACCAATCATACAGATCAGCAGGATAACAAAAAGGGTGTGTTTATCATCGATATAAGTAACCACACCCATACCAATAAATGCACCTATGGTGGTACCGATCAAACGTTGGTAATTACGCTCTTTGGTTAAACTAAATCCCGGTTTCGAAATCACCAGGATGGTGAGAAGGATCCAGTAACTGTGAGAAAAATTAAGCAATTGCGATACCAAAAATCCCAAAAGCATTACCACGGTAACCCTTAGCGAATGCCGGAAAGTGGATGAGCTATAAGTTAAATTCTCCGTAAAGAGTTTAAAATCGAATTTCTGCCTGGTAATAAACTTTTCGGTGTCTACTTCAGCCTGACGGATATCCTTGCTGTTCCTCAGTTTAAAATAACTGAAAATCGTTTTCACTCTGGCCAGTATATTTTCAATATTAACCTCTATGTTTTTCAGCGCAATAATCCCCAGTGTATTGTATTCCTGATTTTGATTATTCTTCTCCAGGTTATTAATTTTGATCTTCAATCGTTCAATCTCAATCAATAAACGTTTTGAGATCACAGGCACCCTACCACTTTTCAGGGCAAATGCAATATCATCGAGCGCATAAGAAATCCGCTTAATGGCCATTTCATAATCCGATAATATCCCTGCTTTATCAAACTGATCATGCAATTGCTGGTAATTATAATAGGTAGACATTACCTGTTCGAACAGGTCGACCATATCTACAAATACCAGTAAAAGGAAACGGCCTTCGGGAGTAGAGTCTCTTACAATTTCACGCGTTCTGAAAAGCAACTCCCTTACTGCATCCTGTTTTTCGTGAACAGAAACCTGAAGCTGTAACAGGTCGGAATAGGTTTTATCGTAATTGTTGTTCTGGTGATAAAATTTGGCTTTTTCACGTAAAAACTCTGCTACCTCTATAATAGAATCACTTAACGATTGTTGTACTAAGCGGAAAGGGCGTAGGCGATAAACAAAATAGCTTAGTCCAGTGTACCAAAGGCTACCGGCAAGCACCATTAAACCGTGTAATAACACATCCTGCCATGGCCTGATGTCATCAATGCTCAACACCATGATCAGCAGAACGGCTGTACCAACCGATGCCGCCCTGATGCCATAAATGTAAAACATCGAAAATACAAAACTCGATACAGCAAGCAGGAAACCAATAAAATAATGGCTTTTATTAGTTAAACCGGTTAGGATAGAAAAGGTAAAGATTAAGGCTGTAGTAACCAGCATCGCATTTCTGCGGTGTACCATCGGCCCCGGACTATCAACCACGCTTACACACAAAGCGCCTAATGATAAAGTCATACCATACTTTAACATACCAAATTGGGCAAGAATGAGAGAGGGGAGCAGCAGTCCAATAGTAATGCGGAGACCGTCGGCAAAATACGTACTCAGTAAAAAATCTTGTATATTTCTAATGGGTTGCCTAATCTGCATGTTACAAAAATAACATAATAGCGAAGTTTTTTGTTGCGATTAAAATTAAGTTTTTTGTTTTTTTTTAACTTTTAAGCAGAAAACCACCAAACAACTGATCATCAAATAGATATAAAATGTTTATAACCGCCAGCAAGAGAATTGTTAACAAACTTTATAAAAGCTCAAATCAGCTATAAAAATGGCTATTTCAAAAATTTAAACTGTTGATAAACAGCTAATTTAGGTTAATAACTTTGTTTATAAAAACGTATATTTTTCTCTTGACAAATGGAGCTTTTCGTACTAAATTAGATCATATCAAATACGAAGTACTTTGAATTCTGACAAAACAATCCAAAAGAGATAAAGAACCGAAAGGGAAATTGTTTCGGAATGTTTACAGGGAAAACGATTGATTTCAGAAAGGGTTAAACTGAGTAAGAATATACATTACCGCCGCAAGGTTGGATAATAAGAAAATCGAACAGGCCCAAACAGAGCTTATGGAAAACTAAGAAGTTTACGGACAGAAGAGTTGGAAATAAATTTTCACGGATCGCAAAAGTTGCAAAACCTAACGAAAACGGAAAAATCAAAGTAACAAGAATTAGGTGCTTTAAAATACAGCTATGGTTGTTTTTAAAGTTAAAACGGGGATCTGAATCGAAAGAAGAAAGTCCCCGTTTTTATTTTGTCAAAAAATCTACACTTCATATAAAAATGTATATTTCTATATAAATCCATTTTACGATAGAAAGCTTTGTAATACACATACCTACCAAAAAAGCCAATTTAGTTAAAGAGCTTTTAAAAGAACTTGGGTTTTAGCGGTTACTGGTAATGCCACGTAAAGCCAGATTTACTTTTGATCTGGGATGAAAATGATGCAATAAAGTTATCCGTACTGGTACCCACTCAGATTTATTTTAGACGTTAAGGCCAAAAAAGAATCCTCAATTCTTCTGCTAATTATCCCTAAAATATTAAATTTACCAAATGGCCAAAAAAGGTAAATCAACTTCCAATCCGTCAAAAAAGATATTCGTTTTAGATACCTCGGTTATTTTATACGATCATGATGCGGTAAATAACTTCCACGAACATGATGTAGCCATCCCCATCCAGGTTTTAGAAGAGTTAGACAACTTTAAAAGCGGTAATGATACCCGGAATTTTGAGGCCAGAAGTTTTATCCGGCTGATTGATGAAACTTCCAAACAAAAACTAATCAGCGACTGGATTTCGTTAAAAAGTCCTGATGCGGGTAAATTTAAAGTCGTACTGAACGAAAAACCCTTAACTGTAGATGCTGAAGAAGTTTATGGAAAGGGAAAAACCGACCACAAAATTTTAAATGCGGCATTAAGCCTTAAAGAAGAACATCCTGATAAAAAAGTAGTGCTGGTATCGAAAGATATCTGCCTGAGGTTAAAAGCAAAAGCGCTTAACTTAAATGCTGAAGACTACGAAACCGGTAAAATTAAAAATGTAGATGAACTTTATGCCGGAAAAACAGAATTATCCAATTTCCCTGTCGAAATTATTGATGAAGTAAAAAAAGAGGCCTTTGTTGATGCTACAGATATAGGTTTACCACCCAAAAGCGGTAACCATTTTTATATCCTTAAAAACAAAAGAAAAACAGCAAATGTATTTTACAACAACAGTTTAAAATCCATCTCGGCTGTTTCTACTGACGCTATTTTTAAGATCAAACCCAAAAACATCGAACAGGCATTTGCGATTCACGTACTTTTAGATCCCGAAATTAAGCTGGTAAGTATACAGGGCAATGCAGGAACAGGAAAAACATTATTGGCACTGGCCAGTGCACTGGAACAGCGCAAAAACTTCAGACAGATTTATATTACACGACCTATTGTTTCTTTAAGCAATAAAGATATTGGCTTTCTCCCAGGCGACGCCAAATCGAAAACGGATCCGTTTATGGCCCCAATATGGGATAACCTGCGTTTTATTAAAGAGCAGTTTGTTGATGATGATAAAATGTCGGGGAAAATTGATGAATTGATTACCACCGAAAAAATTGCCATTGCTCCATTGGCTTTTATCCGTGGCAGAACCCTAACGAAGATATTTTTCATCATTGACGAAGCGCAGAACCTTACGCCACACGAGGTTAAAACCATTATTTCGAGGGCAGGGGAACATACTAAAATTGTATTTACAGGTGATATTTACCAGATCGACACTCCATACCTCGATTCGGAAAGTAATGGATTATCGTATTTAATAGAAAATGCTAAAAACCATCCGCTTTATGCGCATATAACGCTTCAGAAAGGGGAGCGGAGCGAATTGGCAAATTTAGCTAATGAGTTGTTGTAGCAATTAACCCCCAGCGTATCGTCATTTCGACCGCAGTGGAGAAATCTGTCTGGATAGATCTCTCCATTTCGCTTTGCTTCAGTCGAGATGACGATTTATTTTGTCTTAGCCTTAAACTCTTCCAACTCCTCAGGTAACCATACCGGATATTGTTTCGCCTTTTGTTTTGCCTCTGCAGAAACCGGTAATTTCCAGATATCGAAAAACATCCCTAAATCTGATTTAGTAGCTTTACAAATCGTATTAAACCAAAGATCTATCGCTTGTTCATTTGATTTAGGGTAATCGCTTTTAGGCAGATCAGCATAAGCTTTGTTTGAAGTTTTAATTGCATCCCAGCCAAATTGCTCAATAATTTCGATATACATGCTCAGGGCAATCCATGGGTCCTGCTTAAATTTATCATAACTCGGACTCATTCTCATATAATTTTTAATATGTTGAATCACGCCTTCCTTACTTGGCAAATGATCTTTATGCTGATATTTACCAAGCTTTAAAACCTGGTCATAAACATACATGCTGTAAAGATTAACGGTAACTTCTCCCAAACCATCAAAATCAATATCATTAAATTGGTGGCGATGGCCAAGTTCGTGAAAAATACCCCAGGATCCTCTAATTTCAAGTGAATCTACGTTGAGCATCACGTTGCAATTTTCATCATCATCAGGCCCCACAATTTTGTATGGCATTGTAAATAAAGAGCCCGCCATTACCTGTTGATCCAATATAATCCGCTCTGTATGTACCCTTTTTCTATCAATTACCCTTAAATCAGCATCCGCATTCATTACCCGATCATAAAACGTTAACAAAGCCCCGGGATTGTCCATATTACGAACCCTGTAAGAAGGCAACGTTAAAATGACATTATCGGTGGCCAGTTCTGCCCATGGTGCAGGATAATTTTTTATGGCTTTATTCCAGTCTTCGGTATTCGTTTCGCCCAGTTTAAAATAAGGCGCATTTACAGCACCATCAACTTTAATGTCGATCGATTTTAGGCTTGAGGTATCCGAAATGTTGATCAAAAGCAATCCGCCATAGGGCGAAAAAACATCGGTTGTATCTTTTATCAGTTCGAATGTTTTGGTTAAGTCAGTACCTATCCTTGTTAGCTGATCCAGGTTATCGATCAGGTCATCATTATGTACACCAACCTGTGCCTTTAATTTTTGCGATAAGTATTTTTTATCAATTATTACCTTTACTTTTTCTCCGGCAGGAATATATAAGCCGGTAGTATGCGGCCTGTAATAGGGAGAAGGCATATCATATAAGCCTTGTGTACCTACTTTTACGGGGATGATTACATTTTTGGTAATTCGTTCTGCTTCATCGGGCACTTTACCTGGAAAAAGCTCATAACCAGCAGCTTTTCTTTTGTATCCCAGTTTGTGATCCTCTTGTTTCGCTAATATTTTTTCTGCCATGCGGTAAGCCGTTTTCTTTTCACTGGTAGAAATATCTAAAGGATGTGCTTTTGACGGCTGATAAACAGTATCAGCAGGTATTTTGTAAAAATGTTTGATTCTTTCAATCAAAGGCGATTTGACATCATTTGATTCTAAAACAAGATCGAGCGTTGGCTTAACATAAAGCGCTGATTTATAATAGCCTTCATCACCGGTTGAAGGATTTAAAGTATAAGGCAATAAGGTATTGATATGCAAATAGGCAGGAATAGAATCGGTATAAGCATGATTATACTTTTTAGTCGGAAAAATTAGGACATTTACATTAAAAATACCCGCTTTAGTAAACAAATCGTTAATTTTTAAAGTTAGGTTTTTTGGCTTTGTTTTGTCGTTTACTTTAAAGATAGCACCGTAGGGCGAACCAAAAATTAAAGTACCACCATTTTTCACAAAAGAAGTAAGCTTTTCGAGCTGAACCGAATCTTTCAGGTCGTCGGTAATAAATAAAGTTTTTATTTTATTTTCAATATCGAATTTGGGTAAAACCTTTGCATTTATTTTTTCAGCTTTAAAAAAACTGATCAGATCATTTGCTGATGTGCCGTAAATGGCAACATTGCCTTTAGGGTTTAAATCCCGGGCATTTAAAATAAGCTGCCTGACCGATTTATTCTCTAATAAATGCTTTTCGAAATAAGTGTTAGATCCTAAAGCTAAAATTTGGCCCTTCCCGTATTTAGACGCCATAATCATTGTGCCTTTGAGTTTAAGCTCCGGAATGATATCCACTATGGCAATAATCTCGGCGCTTTCATTTGCCGTGTAAAATAAGGAAATAGCGTTGGTGGTATCAGTAAGCGGAATCGGTCCTACATTTTTTAACAGCGTCTTTTTTAAAGGTTCCTGAGCAAAGGACTGGAAAGAAAGCAATAACAGACAGCAAAAAGCCGAAAGAACTTTGAGATTGAGCATAGGTAATGTGCGATTAGATTTTTATTAAAGTAAATAAATTAATCGCACATTATCCTCAGGCTAAAAAAGGATTAACTAATTTTAACAATTAGCAGGAGCAGGATATTAGTGGTATTTCCGTAAAGACCTAAGGGCAATAAACAACCCGATTAAAGTTAAAACAGCACTTAATATAAAGGGCGCCCCAGGAAAATAAACAGGCGCTTTGCCTTCGATAAAATAAGCAAAAATATGGGTCATTACCCAGGGTGCAAAAATAGCCGCCAGACTCTGTAAGCCGGTTAAAACACCCTGCATTTCACCCTGCGCATTAGCCGGGATCTGGTTCGAAATTAAACCCTGCATGGCCGGTCCGCCAATTCCGGCCAAACCATAAGGAAGCATAAAGGCAAACATCATCCAGCCCTTAGTTGCGAAAGCGAATGCAATGAACCCAATTACATATAATATCAAGCCAAAATAAACGGCTTTTTTATCACCAATTTTCGGTAAAATCACCCTGATTAATCCGCCCTGAACTATGCCGATAACCAAACCCACAAAACCTAACGAATAACCTACCCAGGATGCATCCCAGTTAAATTTTTCCATGGTATAAAATGTCCAGTTCGATTGAACTGAATGACTGGCAAAGTACAGTAAAAATAAAGTAACCATTAAACCTAGCAAAGCAGGATATTTTCCTATACTGCGTAATGAACCTATGGGATTTGCCCTTTTCCAATCGAAAGCCCTGCGTTTTTCTACCGGTAAAGATTCGGGTAAGATAAAGTAACCATATAACCAGTTAATTAATGATAAACCTGCAGCCACCATAAAAGGCACCCGCGTACCAAAATGACTAAATACACCACCCAAAACCGGACCTAAAATAAAACCTACACCGAAAGCGGCTCCAACCAAACCGAAATTCTGTGCTCTTTTTTCAGGCGCCGAAACATCGGCAATATAGGCCTGTGCTGTGGTAAAACTGGCCCCGGTAATCCCGGCAATAATCCGCCCAACAAATAACCATACAATGGAAGGGGCAAAAGCCAGAAAAATATAATCAATCCCCAATCCGAATAAGGAACTTAATAATACCGGCCGTCTGCCGTAACGATCACTCAGGGCACCGATAATAGGAGAAAATATAAACTGAACCGACGCGTAGGCGAGGGTAAGCCAACCGCCGTATTCGGCGGCTAAACCGAAACCACCGCCGGTAAAATCCTGAATAAGTTTTGGTAAAACCGGAATAATGATCCCAAAGCCTGTAAAATCGATCAGGAGGGTGACCATGATAAAACTCATTGCAGATTTCTTTTCTTTTGCCATCGTATATAAGGTTTAAAAGCAAAAGTATCAGAATTACTTAAAAAAGTTCTACAAACCCATCAGGTTTTTAAAACCTGATAGGTTTGGGATATAAAAAACCAAAACCCCTTAAACCGGTCTTCAGTAAATTAAAATCCAGCGGGGAATAAAAAACCTATAACAAAGGTCAAAACTTTTCCACAATGCCTTAATTCGGCATAATTTTGTTAAATTCGCAAGGTTATAGTAATACCTTTTTTAATATCGTTTTAAACAACGAGAATAATAATTTATGGCAGAAGATTTAGAGAATCAACAGAACGACAAAATCATTCAAATTAACATAGAAGAGCAGATGAAATCGGCCTACATTGATTATTCAATGTCGGTAATCGTATCAAGGGCCTTGCCTGATGTACGCGATGGATTAAAACCAGTACACCGCCGTGTGCTCTACGGGATGTTAGGTTTAGGTGTAACCAGCGGAAAACCTTATAAAAAATCAGCCCGTATTGTAGGGGAGGTATTAGGTAAGTATCACCCGCATGGGGATGCATCTGTATATTTTACCATGGTTCGTATGGCTCAGGATTGGAGCTTACGTTACCCAATGGTAGATGGACAAGGAAACTTTGGCCATATCGATGGTGATTCGCCAGCTGCAATGCGTTATACTGAGGCTCGTTTTAGTAAACTTGCCGAAGAAATGGTTGCCGATATCAATAAAGATACCGTTGATTTTCAGTTCAACTTTGATGATACCGAGCAGGAGCCAACGGTTCTACCTGCAAAAATACCTAACCTTTTAGTTAACGGTTCATCTGGTATTGCGGTAGGTATGGCTACTAATATGGCGCCCCATAACTTAACAGAAGCAATTGATGGTGTTATAAATTATATCGACAACAGGGATATTACCATTGAGGAATTAATGAAGTTTGTAAAAGCTCCGGATTTCCCTACAGGTGGTATTATTTATGGTTATACAGGTGTTAAAGAAGCTTTCGAAACTGGTCGCGGACGTATTGTAATGCGCGCAAAAGCCGAAATCGAAAACATTAAAGACCGCGAAGTAATTATTGTTACTGAAATTCCTTACCAGGTGAACAAAGCACAAATGATTGAGCGTACTGCTGAATTGGTTGGCGAGAAAAAACTGGAAGGTATTTCGAATATCAAAGACGAATCGAACAAAGATGGTATCCGCATCGTTTACGAAATTAAACGTGATGCAAATGCCTCTATCGTATTAAACAACTTATATAAATATACGGCTTTACAAACCTCTTTCAGTGTAAATAACATTGCATTGGTAAAAGGCCGTCCACAGATGTTGAATCTAAAAGATTTGATTGTACATTTTGTGGATCACCGCCATGATGTAATTGTTCGTCGTACTAAATATGAATTAGCTGAAGCCGAAAAACGTGCCCACATTTTAGAAGGTTATTTAATTGCTTTAGATCATTTAGATGAAGTAATTAAATTAATCCGTGCTTCCGAAACACCTGAGGAAGCCCGTTTAGGCTTAATTGAAAAATTCGGATTAAGCGATCTTCAGGCACGTGCCATTCTGGATATGACATTACGTCGTTTAACAGGACTAGAACGTGATAAGATTAAAGAAGAATATGCTGAATTAATGAAAACCATCGAATACTTAAAATCTATTTTAGCAGATGAAGGTTTGCGGATGCAGATTATTAAGGATGAACTGGAAGAAGTGAAACAAAAATTTGGTGATGAGCGTAGAACTACGATCGTTCATTCAGCCGAAGACATGAGCATGGAAGATTTCATCGACGATGAAGAAGTTGTAATCACCATTTCTCACGAAGGTTATGTAAAACGTACTCCTGCAAGCGAATTTAAAGCGCAGGGTAGAGGTGGTAAAGGATCTAAGGGCAGTAACTCAAGAAATGAAGATTTTATTGAGCACATGCTTGTAGCCACTAACCACAACTATATGTTATTCTTTACCGAAGCCGGAAGGTGTTTCTGGCTCAGGGTATATGAAATTCCGGAAGGTTCGAGAACCAGTAAAGGAAGGGCGATCCAGAACATCATCAATATCCCGAAAGAGGAAAAAATTAAAGCCTATATTAAGGTTAAAAATCTTAAAGATCAGGAATACTTAGAGAACAATTTCATCATCATGTGTACTAAAAAAGGTACCATTAAGAAAACTTCTCTTGAAGCATATTCCCGTCCACGTGTAAATGGTATCAATGCCATCAACATCAACGAAGGCGATATCTTATTAGAAGCTTGTTTAACTAATGGTGAAAGTGAAATTGTAATGGCTTTACGCTCAGGCAGAGCCATCCGTTTCAACGAAAAAACTGTTCGTCCGATGGGTAGAACAGCAACTGGTGTTCGTGGTGTAAGGCTTGCACACGATCAGGATGAAGTTGTTGGCATGATTGCTGTTAACAATCCTGAAGTTACGGTGTTGGTGGTATCTGAAAAAGGTTACGGAAAACGTACCGACATTGAAGATTACCGTGTAACAAACCGTGGTGGTAAAGGGGTAAAAACAATTAACGTTACTGAAAAAACCGGACAATTAGTATCGATTAAAGACGTTACCGATAGCGAAGATTTAATGATCATTAACCGTTCAGGCATTGTAATCCGGATTCCGGTTTCAGCTTTAAGGGTAATGGGACGTGCCACGCAGGGAGTTCGTTTAATCTCGTTAAAAGGTGATGACGAAATTGCATCGGTTACTAAAATTGATCACGAAGAGGATGAAGAAGAAACAGTTGATTTAGAAAGCGTGCTAGTTGTTGATGGCGAAGAAGTAGAAGCCGATACCACTCCAGAAGCTGATGATACTGAAGAAGAAGGCGAATCAGATAACGAAACGGAAGAAGAAAATTAACTAAAAATTAGATTAGAATAAAAATTATGAAAAGAGTATTTCTAAGTATGTTTCTAGCAGGTGCGGTGAGCGCTGCTTTTGCTCAGAAAAGTGAAATAAGCGCAGCAAAAAACGACTGGAACTTATTCCAGTTAACCTCTGCAAGTGCAACAACTCCATTGGCAAAAAAGCTTGAATCGTTGGCAAAAGGCCTGGCCCATACCGACAAAGCCATTGCTGATGAGAAATCTAAAGTAATGCCGGAAGCATGGTCGTACCGCGCTTTATTTGCTTCTTCTGCAGCTATTTTAGATACAACCAGTACCGCAAATGCTGATGCAAATCTAAAAATTGCCCAGGATGCGATTGTTGAAGCTAAAAAATTAGATACAAAAGGCGCTGAAAAAGATAATATCAATTCAGCAGAAACAAACATTATCAATGCCGTTAGAAATGGTGGTGTGATTGCTTACAACAAAAAAGATTACAAAACAGCATACGAAAAATTTGTTGCTGCAACCGTAATCAATCCTAACGATACCGCAATGTATTTAAACGCAGGTATTGCGGCAAGAAATATTGAGGATTATCCGGGCATGATTACCCAGTTTAAAAAAGTAATCTCTTTAAACTCACCACAGTCTAAAGATTTATACTCTGAGATCATCAGTACAACATTGAGCAAACAAAAAGATACTACTGCTGCATTAGGCATTATCAAAGAAGCTTCAGCTAAGTTTCCTGAAAATACCGACTGGATTAAAACTGAAACCCAGATTTATATCGATAGGGGTGATGCAGCAAAATCTGAGCAAATGTTAACTGCTTTAGCCGCAAAAGAGCCAAACAATCCTAATTATCAGGTTTTATTGGGAAATATTTATTTCAGTCAGGCTTTAAAATTACAGGCCGATAGAAATAAGATTGATGCTAAAAAAGTGAAAGAATTTAACGAAGTAACCGGCAGAATGAATGCCTTATTAGATAAATCTCTTCCGTTTTACAAAAAAGCACTTGAGGTAGATGCTAAAAACCAGGGAGCTTTAGAAACATTGAAAACCATTTACGGTTTCAGAAATGACACTAAAAACTACGAAGATATCAAGAAACGTTTAGACGCATTGCCTAAACAATAATTTATTATCCGATTCAAAAAAAGAGCTCTGAAATTTCGGGGCTCTTTTTTTTATGTTTATTTTTATGGTTTATTACGGTTTTATCACATTAATACTATTATGCAGAATTGCTTTAAAATATCTTTAGCCGCTTTGATTTTCGTCTCTTTTAATGCTACAGCCCAAAAAAGCCAGATTTTACTGGCCAGAAATGCTGTCGGCAAATTGCAGGCTTCCATAGCCAACAAAGAAGATGAGAAAAAGCAATTAAGTATTATTACAGAAGGCTTAAAATCAGTAGATGCTGCAGAAAAAGACAATAAAACCAAAAACTGGACAGAAACCTGGTCAATAAAATCATACCTGACTTCCTTCGCATCATTGATTGATACCGATCCGAACAATGCTAATAAATTTTACGATAGCGCTGTAGAGGCCGTTGCCAAAGCAAAATCATTAGATCGTTACAATGATAATGGCGGTTTAATTAAAGCATCTAACCACAATATTCTGATCAAAAAACAGGAGAAAGGTAACGAAGCCTATTTTAATAATGAATTTAAAGAGGCTTTTACCGCCCTGAAAGAAGTAGCTGATAGTTTTCCTGCTGATACCACATTGGCATTAAATACCGCCATTTGTGCATTAAATATCCAATCGTACGATGAATCTTTAACTTACTTTAAACGTGCCAAAGAAAATGGTATCAGGAACCCGTCTGTTTTTCAGAAAATGGCGCAAATGTACGTGGTCAAATCAGAAAACGAAACAGCAATTAAAACGCTTGAAGATGGATTGGCTTTAAATCCGTTTAACCGTTTTTTAACCAATGATTACATCAATCTTTTGCTCGACACCGAAAATTACAGCAAAGCCCAGGGATTAATCGAAAATAACTTAAAGGTAGAAAAAGGAAATAAACTGCTTTATTTTCTTTACGGATACCTGCAACAGGTTGGCGGAAATAATGCTACGGCTATTTTAGCTTACGATAAAGCTTTATCTACAGATCAGAATTATTTCGACGCATTGTATCAATTAAGTTTAGCTTACATCAATACAGCCAACGAAACTTTGCGCAAAAGTGATGCAGATAAAACTGAAAAATATAAAGGTTTGATTAACCGTGCACAGTTTGCTTTACAACGTGCGAACGAGATTAATCCAAACGATAAAAAAACGGTACAGCTGCTGATCGATATCTACACTAAAAAAGGTACAACAAACAAAGTGCAGGAACTTAACCGCAAACTTCAGGAGCTATAATTTCATATGTCATTTATCAAGGATAGGATAGTGTTGAAGAATGCAACTTAACATAATATTAATTATAAGACAAATAGTTTACACTAAAACGTATAAACATTAATGCAAATCTAGTCTGATAAATTCTTACTTCAAACTATCTCTGGGAATCGTTTCAATATTGAAATCCCTATAGTCACTTGGTATAAATAAGGAAACTTACAATTGAATATTGTCATGACTATTTTGTTTCCTGTATTTTTTTATTGATCTAATCACGTAAAAACAATAAAGCCAAACCGCTAAGGATATGATAAAAGTTGGTACAAGATATTTTATTGGGTAAAGTGGAACAATAGTAGAATCAGTGAAATAGCAAATCATACAAAAAAGAGAAAACGGAGCAACAAAACCGCTTACGCCCATTAATCCCGCAGATAGCATTTCTTTAGACTTTATATTTTCCATATTGATTTATATTGGTAACTAAAGATAACAATTATCCTTTTACTTTTGATCGCAAAAAGTTAATGAAAAATAATTGATCGGATGTTGTTGGCACAATACATCGTTATAAAACAATTTGCCAGTCAATTTGTACTAATAATCATGTACGACCATTATAGTTTCGAAGATGCTGCTGCTTATCAGATTGAACTTGCCAAACAATTAAAGTTTCAACCGCTTGATAAAATTGAAACCATTGCCGGAGCTGATATTTCTTTCAATAGAGACAGCTCGACCATGTATGCCGGAATTGTACTACTGACTTATCCTGGCATGGTGCTAAAATCTTTTGCATTGGAAACTTACGAAACCAATTTCCCTTATAAGCCTGGATTTTTAGGTTTTAAAGAAGTTCCGGCCTTGTTAAAAGTTTGGGAATTAATTGCTCACAAACCAGATGTTGTGGTATTGGATGGTAATGGGATTTTACATCCGCGCCGTATGGGTCTTGCTTCTCATTTTGGAATTTTAGCTAATCAGGCTACAATTGGTTGTGCCAAGAGTCTTTTGCACGGAAAAAATCATCTTCCGGAAAACGCAAAATTGAAGACCGAAGAAATTAAAAATAACGCCGGAGAAATGCTTGGTTTTGCATTAAGAACGAAAATCAACTGCGCACCTGTATATGTATCTGCAGGTCATTTAATTACTAATGATCAAAGCCTGGATATCGTTAAAAATTCCATCAGAAATTACCGTATTCCAGAACCTACACGCCTGACACACAATATTGTGAACGATTTTAGGACAGGTAAATTAAAAGCCGGTTTTCATGAAATATCAGCACCATTAACTTTGTTCTAAGGATTTGCTGTTTTTGCCACTTTTTGGTTCGATAATTTACTTTTTGATTGGAAAAAAAGTAAATTATCGAAAATTAAATAAGATGACGACTTAGTTTAACACACAATCTTCTAAATTACCATCCCAGATTTCTTTTTCATTGGTTACGATTTCAAGAAAATCCATTTTACCATTGGTTACATCAAGGCAATAAGTTAGCTCATTTTTCAGATTAAGAGCTGTTAATTTTTCTTCTGCACTAAGCAATCCATTAACAAATTCTTCTTCTTCAAATTCTTTCAGGTATACAAAGTTTAAATATAAGCCAGTTCCTGTTGTTTTGGAAGTCTCGATTTTTATAAAATCTAAATGATCTGATAAATAAGAAAACTTATCCAAATTAGCCTTGATTATCGTTTTGAGCAACAAAAGTTCAAAATCTTTTAATTCAGTCATTTAAATTTAATTGGTTTTTTTCTGCAATTGTTTGTTTTTTAAACCCAGTTAATCCCTTTTTTAAGTAACTGTATTGTTTTATACTCATCAGAATCAGTTTCTGGCTGAACGTTATACCCCCAATTGGCTTGTGGAGGCAAACTCATTAAAATAGATTCAATTCTGCCGTTAGTTTCCAATCCGAATTTCGTACCGGAATCGTAAACCAGGTTAAATTCTACATAACGGCTACGGCGCTGATATTGCCATTCTTTATGCGCCTCAGTAAATTCTTTATCGCGGTTACGGTCGATTAATTCTGTATAAATCGGTAAAAATGTTTCACCAATATTGATGGAGAAATCTAAAATCTGTTCCCATGATAAATTGGTATTCTCAGGTTTTAAGCGATCGTAAAATATCCCACCAATTCCCCGCGTTTCTTCACGGTGTTTAATGAAAAAATAATCATCGGCATGTTTTTTAAATTTCGGGTAAAAATCATCGCTGAAATCGTCGCATGCCTGTTTTAATTTATGATGAAAAAAGCGGGCATCATTTTCAAACACATAATGCGGGGTTAAATCGATGCCGCCGCCAAACCAGCGTGTTTCTTCATTGAGTTCGAAATAACGAATATTCATATGAATAATCGGAACCAGAGGATGATTTGGGTGGATCACAATAGAAACACCTGTAGCAAAAAAATCATCTTCTGTTACATTGAAGGCTTTTTTAACCGATTCAGGCAGTTTACCGTATACTGCAGAAAAGTTTACACCACCTTTTTCGATAATGGCGCCATTCTGCATAATCCGCGTGCGGCCGCCTCCCCCACCGTTTCTTTCCCAAAGCTCCTCTTCAAATTTTCCTTTACCATCGGCAATTTCCAATCCACGGCAAATTTCATCCTGAATTTGCTTATACCTCGCTGCTACTTCTTCTTTAAACATGACGGCTCTTTCTATTTCCATACAAATTTAAGGCTATTAAAGCAGCTATATTGATTTATGTTTAGATAGTACATTTTATTGACATTGTTTTTAACCAGCCGTTAACTTTCTAAATAATTAAGGTCCTTATTAAAGCTTTCTTTTAAATAAGTTACCGAAATCATCGCCACTACGGTAACAATACCCATTACAATAAAACCCGCTGATACAATGCTAAAGCGGTGCACAAAAAACTCGAAAACAAAAGTAATTGGAATTAAGGCACCACGTACAAAATTTGGCGCGGTTGTGGTTACGGTAGAGCGGATATTGGTTCCAAACTGTTCAGCAGCAATCGTTACAAATGTTGCCCAATAACCAACGGCAAACCCCATAAACAAACAGATTAGTATGAAACTATTTTCTGTTAAACTTGTACTCGTTAAGTAAACAATTACAGTAATTACGGAAAGACTTTGAAAAATGAGCACCGTTTTTTTACGTGATTTTAATACCTGCGCTAAAAAGCCACATACCACATCCCCAATAGCAATACCAAAATAGGTATACATAATCCCCGTACCAGCACTAAGCAGTTCTTTTGCACCCAGCGCTTTTCCAATTTCTGGCGATTGAGTAACCAGAATACCTACAACAAACCAAAGTGGAAGCCCTAAACAAATACAGGCCAGGTATTTTAAAAACCGTTTTTTATTGGAAAAAAGCATAAAGAAATTGCCTTTCGAAACTTCTGTACTTTGTTCTGCGTGTTTAAACATGCCCGATTCGAAAGTACCCACACGTAAAAGCAAGAGCAGTAAGCCCATTCCACCACCCACAAAATAGGATGTTTGCCAGGTAAAGTGTTTTCCAATAGTAGCTGCTGCTGCTGCGCCCAATAACCCGATTCCGGCCACCACCATCGTTCCGTAACCACGTTTTTCTTTATCCATGGTTTCGGTAACCAGTGTAATCCCGGCACCCAGCTCCCCTGCCAAACCAATACCAGCAATAAACCTGATGATGGCATAAGTATGTACATCAGTAGCAAAACCATTGGCAATGTTCGCTAACGAATACATTAAGATCGAACCAAACAATACTTTAATGCGACCAAATTTATCGCCGATAATTCCCCAAAGTAAACCTCCGAGTAATAAACCGAACATTTGCATATTAATTACATATTCGCCTTCGGTGCGCATGTGTTCGGCAGAAACACCTATATCGGTAAAGCTTTTAAGACGTACAACGGAGAATAAAACAAGATCGTAAATATCAACAAAATAGCCCAGGGCGGCTACAATAACTAAGAAAATTACATTACGGCTGTTGGTTTTTGCTTGATGATCCATTTAAGTATTTGGTTTAAACGCTGAAAGTACGCAATAACACAAATATTTAAAATAGATTTTTAAAAATAAAAGCCACCCTGCATTAGAGTGGCTCTTAAAATCCTACATAGGAGGATTCTTTTTTGTAGTGTCAGGCGGCATTTTTGTTGTCGTGTCTGGCATTTTTTTAGATGTTGTATCCATTGGTGCCGTAGTGGTCGAATCCATCTTAGTACTGTCTGAAGAACCAGCCATATTTTTTGATGAATTGCATGCTGAAGTGGCTATCATAAGAGAACCCGCGAAAGCAAGACTTAAGATTATTTTTTTCATAGTTTTTATTGTTATCTATCATCCTAACAACCTTATAATCATTTGGTTTTATTTTTTTTCTCCAGATAAGATCTTTTTTGACAGATCGCATTGATTATGAAGCGCTTGCAATACAGAACAATCACTATTTATGATGGATTTTTAATTTATTCAAAAGCTCTGGTGATACATTTTCGGCATATACGCCATAACCATCTACCAAAACACCTTTCAGATTGCCTACATTTGAAGAAATAGCATATACCACCGAACTATCAGCAGGATCAGTCATGCCTTCAAAACGGTAAACTTCTTCAATTTCAAACTCTTCGGGCATCAGGAACAGATCAATCGATTTGCATTCCAGGCCATCAGGGGTTAAATTGAAATCTAAATTGTAACCGCGGCTATCTAAATCTGTTAAAGCGCCGCTAAGCGTATCGAAAACATGCATCATGTAAATTACGGAAATATTACCAAAACAACACCTCCAAAACTTTAAAAGGTGGTAAAACTTTCTGATATTAGTAAATATGATTATTTCTCAAAACACCCTGAAATGGGTAATGCGCTTTTACCCGCCTTTGTTTTTTCAGCGCATTTGGGTTCAGAAATTTGAAAATGAATTTAGAAGCTGCACGGTTAAACTAAGCAAGAGTTTCCTCAATAAAAACTACAACGGTTCTATTTTTGGAGGAACCATTTACGCTGCTACGGATCCTTTTTACGCCTTATTATTCGATCAGTTAATGCAAAGGCGCGGTTTTAAAGTACGCGTTTGGTTAAAAAGTGCATCTATACAATATTTAAAACCCGGTCGTTCCACTTTATATTTTACCATTACAGTAACCGAAGAAATGCTGAACGAGGCCGAGCATGCATTAAAAACTGTTGGGAAGTTTGTAAAAGCCTATCCAATGGAAATTACGAATAAAAATGGTGAATTGTGTGCTACCGTTATGAATGAAGTATATATCCGAAACCTGCACCAGGGCGAAATGCCGAGGGTTGCTTACTAAATTTTTAGATTATGCCGAGTATTAAGAATTTAATTTTGCAGGGCGAGGGCGTGATGCTCGATTTTAAGAAAACCATTACCAGTACCGAAAAAATAGCCAAAAGTTTGGTCGCTTTTGCCAATAATAAAGGTGGTAAATTGCTGATCGGCGTAGCTGATGATGGATCCATAAAAGGAGTAAAATCCGAGGAAGAAGAAAAATACATGATTTTAACCTCTGCCCATCAGTTTTGCAAACCTGCCATTGAACCCCTTTTTGAAGAAATTTATGTTGATGATAAACTGGTACTGGTGGTAAATATTCCCGAAAGCGATACCAAACCCCATTATGCACTCGATGATCAGAAAAAATGGTGGGCTTATATCCGTATTGATGATAAAAGTGTGCTCGCCAGCCGCATCATTGTGGAAGTATTAAAGCAAGAGTATAAAAACGATGGTGTGCTGATCTCCTATTCAGATAACGAAAAAAAACTGCTGGAATACCTGGAGCAACATGAAAAAATTACCTTGAAGGAGTTCAGCAAACTGCTGCGAAGTTCTTACCGGAAAGCCCAAAAAGTTTTGGTTAATTTAATTTTAACCAACGTAATCAAAACGCATACAAGCGAAAAAGAAGAATATTTTACAGCTGTAAAGTAGCAAATCTCCTCAAAAAGCACCTAAATGATACGTTCAAAATTAATATTCATTTTCTTTATTGTTTGCTGTTCCTTAACGGTTAAATCGCAAAACTATCAGGACTCGCTCCATCGTGAATTAACAGATTACCTGAATAAAAACAGTATACCCGGCTTTTCGGTATCTATTTTAAACAAAGGTAAAATTGTTTTTGAAAGTGGTTTTGGTTATGCAAATGTTGCTAAAAAACAACCCTATACCGCACAAACCATTCAGAATATAGGTTCTGTTAGTAAAACATTTATTGCCGTATCGCTCATGAAAGCTATGGAACTCGGTTATTTTGATCTGGAGACGGATATCAATACCATTCTTCCTTTTAAAATCGTAAATCCATATTTACCCGATGAAATTATTAAAGTTAAATACTTAACTACCCATACTTCGGGAATTTTAGATCATCAGGAGATATATAACCGCTCCTATCGTTTTGAAGGGCCAAAAGTCCAGAATGGGTTTTTGTTAAACATGATGAAGGAAAACAATTATACTTCTGATTTAAACGACACTACTTTAACAACATTTTTAAAAGCTTATTTAACCCCACAGGGTGCCCTATATAAAAAAGAAAATTTTAGTAATTCAAAGCCCGGCAAACGTGCATCCTACAGTAATATTGCTTCGGCGCTTGCTGCTTACCTTATTGAAGTGAAATCTGGCCTGTCTTTTGCCGATTTTACCCGGAAATATATTTTTAAACCGCTTCAAATGAATCATACAAATTGGTTCGAAACTAAGAAAAATGCTACTAAACTAGCTGTTCCTTACCTAACCAAAGATATTTCAATGCCATTTTACCACCTTACAACCTATCCTGACGGAGGGTTAAGAACTTCTGTTGCTGAACTATCATTATATGTACGCGAAATGATGAAAACACTCAACAATAACCCGGGTTTAATTACAAGAGCATCAGCAACTGAAATGTTTAAACCCGTATTTACACCACAAAATTTACCTGAGAACATGAATTTGCAAACACGAAACAAAGGGGTTTTCTGGAATATTTACAATGATGGCTATATTGGGCATGATGGAGATGACCCGGGTGCAAGTGCCAATATCCTTTTCAATAAAACAACAGGCATAATCTTGATCAGTAATATTTACATTGCCGACAGAAGTAAAATTCTTTCCATCCTCAAAAAATATGGCCCTCTACTCGTTACTTCTTCCAAATAAAATGTAGCCCTTATAGCTCCCCGATTATCTTTATAAAACTAACTTTTCTACATTGCTATTTTTTGAGGTTTAAAAACCCGACCTTTGCAAACCTATGTTTGCTAAAATTTATACCAGATATAAACCCTACTATAAAGAAAATCTTCATTTGGCATTGCCTATTGTGGGTTCTCAGGTTGGCCATACCCTGGTACACATGGCTGATAGTATTATAGTTGGCCACTTTACCGATACGATTCAACTGGCAGCAGTTTCACTGGTGAACAGTATTTTTATGCTCATCCTTGTAATCGGATTAGGTATTTCTTACGGTTTAACCCCACTTATTGCACAAGAAAACGGTCGTCAGAATTACAGCGAATGCGGAAAACTTTTATCAAACAGTTTAATTATCAACATATGCGTGGGTGTACTTTTATACATCCTGGTGCAATTAGGAATATTTTTTGTAATCGATCACCTCGAGCAAACACCTCAGGTGGTGCGCTATGCAAAACCTTATCTCAATCTATTATCGGTTTCCATTATCCCATTACTGGTTTTTCAGACTTTTAAACAGTTTGCCGAAGGTTTAGGTTTTACCAAACAAGCGATGTATGTTTCCATTTGGGGAAATGCCCTTAATATTATATTAGGGATTATTCTTGTAAAAGGAATGTTTGGTATCAAATCAATGGGTGTGAGCGGTGTAGGCTTAAGTACCCTAATTGACAGGGTATTGATGGCTACCGTAATGTCGTTTTATGTATTGCGTTCGCAACATTTTAAAAAGTACCTGGTCAGTTTTAAAGCTACTTTCTTCGATAAATTACGTGCCATTAAAATTGCAAAGATCGGGATGCCTGTTGCCATGCAATATTCTTTCGAAATCAGTGCTTTTAGTGGTGCTGCTGTATTAATTGGCACTATTGGAGCAGTAGAACAGGCTGCGCACCAAATTGCGATCAGTTTAGCTGCAATGACGTATATGATTGCCAGTGGCGTGGCTTCTGCAGCTACAATAAAGACCGGAAATAATTTTGGCAAGAATAATTTCGACGATTTACGTAAATCTGCCATAGCCAGTTATCATGTTATTTTACTATTTATGTCGTGCACAGCCATCATTTTTGTGCTGGCCAATAACATGATGCCATTTATTTATACCGAAGATGCAGCCGTAATTCCTATTGCTGCTCAGTTATTAATTATTGCAGGTTTTTTCCAATTGTTCGATGGCACACAAGTTGTCGGACTGGGTGTTCTACGGGGCATTGGCGATGTAAATATTCCAACTTTTATTACATTTCTGGCTTACTGGGTAGTTGGTATTCCGATCGGATATTTATTGGGATTTCATTTCAATTTAGGCGTAAACGGAATCTGGTATGGATTAACCCTTGGTTTATTAACGGCCTCTATCCTATTATTTATACGTTTTCAGAATAAAACGAGGAGTTTGAATTACAAAAATAGTCGTCATATCGACTAAAGCGCATTCCCCACGTTTCCTATCGTGTGGACACAAATATTAGATTAGTTTTATTTGCTCCTATGCCGCAAGGCATCAAACTTTTGAGACATCAAAAGTATGCAAAAATGCTTTGTCAATCCAGCAAGGGCCTTTTACACAATCCCCATACACATCAAAAAAACAGTGGCAATTGTTTTGTTTGTTAGGGCCGGGTGAAAAGTTTTTGCAAACATGAAACACAAAACCACGGCGTTTTAAGTTTGATAGTGCCATTTGTACTGCTGTACGCCTGTTTTTTTGATTTTCCTGGCCCAGGGGATTGAAGGGCGTGCTTCGGTAAGGGCTGTGTTATTTCAAAGCAAGCCAGCATAGTGCCTTATATAGTGCCTAAAAGATGTGTCCACACGATAGCACTTTTCGGGAGAGAGATCCATCTCGATAGATTGCCAGACTTCGTTACACTCCGCTCGAAATGAAGGCAGCATCAGGAAAATTCAGAATGATAAACGGTTATTTCCCACCAACATTCACCACAACACCGATAGTGAAGATAGAATTGCCTGCAGACATGTATTTCCGCTTCTTTAAGCCAATATTACTGCTGGTGGTATATTGCAGCTGAAAAGTTTTACTGAGCGCCATACGCGTAAAAAATACAGGTTCAAAGAAAATATTATCTTCTTTAGGCTGCACCACACCGTTTAAAAAGAAACGGTCCATTTTAATATGACTGATTCTTAACGCAGTACCATAATTGATTGGAAAGTCAGTTCCAAACAAATGCAGGTTGTTTTTCTTTTTTGAACTATAATTTACCTGTAAAAACGTTTTGCGGTAATCTACATCCTGTACTTCATTACTGATCAGCACATCATCTTTAAAATCGCGGAAAGTAATATCGCTCCAACCCTTACCTACACCAGCATAAATCTCAATAATCCGGTTATTATCTGGTCCGAAAGTATCAAAATAACCACCGCCTATTTCAATCAATTTATGCCCGAAATCTTTGGTTTTTCTTTCACTATTCATTCTAGAACCACTAAAGAGCAGTCCAACATGGTCAGAAACGGCATAGGCACCATTTACACTGGCATTGCCTTTTAAAGAAATGTGTGCGCCTCCGCTAAATTCACCCTGTTTGCTCAACATGGGCGTATTAGGAACGTTTGGCATATAAACAGAAGAACAACTGACTGCAAAAAGCGCTAAAACTGGGAGTGTAAATCGTAAGTATTTAATCATAGATGTTATATAAACAGATTTTGAAGACAAAAATTGTGTTAGTATTCCATTTTCATGAAATCCATCACCCTCTTAAATTCATCATGCAAACCGGCTTTTAAATGTATTTTTTGTTTTGTAACGGGGTGGATAAACTCCAGTTCAGAGGCATGCAGCAACATGGTGGTCATATCCCACTGCTCCTTAAAAAATTTGTTCTGCTTATTACAACCATGCGTACGATCGCCGATGATGGGATGAAGGATATGACTAAAATGCCGCCTCAATTGATGCATCCTACCCGTTTTTGGTGTAGCTTCTACCAACGAGTACCTCGAAGTTGGGTGTTTGCCAAATGCCACTGCCACCTCTGCCCTTTGCAGGGTTTTAAAAGCAGTAAAAGCATCCTGCATGGTTCCGTTTTCTTTGGCCAGCGGATAATCAATATCCATGGTGTCGGCTGTAAAACCTCGCAAAACAGCCAGGTATCTTTTATCAGTTTCAGCATTCATAAATTGCTGATGCATAGCAATTTCAGACGGCTTATCAAAAGCAAATAATAAGATTCCGCTTGTTTTCCTGTCTAACCTATGCACCGGACTAACATGTTTGCCTACCTGATCCCTCAGCAACTGTAAGGCAAATTCGGTAGCATCTCTGGCAATAGAAGATTGATGTACCAAAAGGCCATGCGGTTTGTTAATAGCAATTAAATGCTCGTCCTGATAAATAATCTCCAACATATTGCCGCGAAGATAAGGATATTATGTTTTTTGAGTGATGACCTATGCAAATAAATCAAAAGCAAGCCTAAAAGTATTACAATGGGCATCCACAATATCTTTAATATCAGCAGAGTAACCACCGCCCATACTCACCTGAACTGGTAGGCTTTTGTTTTTACAGGCCTGCAGTACCATCCTATCCCGTTCTTTACAGGCAGCTTTACTTAACGATAACTTTCCTAATTTATCGGTAGAAAGTACATCAACACCAGAAAGATAAAACACAAAATCAGGCTTGGCTCTTTCAAATGCCCTTTTAAGGTTGATGTTCAATATCGAAAGGTAAACTTCATCCTGCAGCCCGTCATCCAGGGGAACATCCAAACTGGATACTTCCTTTCTGAATGGGAAATTTTTATCGCCATGCATGGAAAAGGTAAACACTTCAGGCTCTTTTTGAAAGATTTCTGCTGTACCATTTCCCTGATGTACATCTAAATCAATAATTAAGATACGTTTAGCTAAATTATTATTTAATAAATAGTTAGCAGCAATAGCCTGATCGTTCAACAAACAAAATCCTTCTCCCCAATTACTGCCTGCATGGTGTGTACCGCCGGCAACATTAAAGGCAATTCCACTGCTCATCGCGAAATGAATTCCATCAATTGTGCCCTGTGCAATCCTAAGTTCCCGCTCTACCAGCTGCGTATCCAATGGAAAACCAATCCGCCTCTGGTCTTTCACTGAAAGGGTTAAATTCCTCAGTTGCTCCCAGTAATCTTTTTGATGCGTTAAAAGTAAAATCTCTTCGCTGACGGGCTCTGGACTGAATAAATTTTGTTTTTCTATCGTGCCTTCATGCAATAGCTGTTCAGGTATCAGCTCATATTTCAACATCGGGAAGCGGTGCCCCTCTGGTAAAGGATGCGCATAAATGGGGTGCCAGGCAATCTTGATCATCAGCCCAAAATCTCCTCTACATGCTTTTCGATATTATTGCAGATCTGATCTACCGGAAGATCGTTTGCATCATAGCCAAATGGATTCTCTATTTCTTCAGCAATCAACTCCAAACTCGCTAATACATAAAGAATAAAGGGAACAATTGGCACTACAAAATAACCTAAACTAAATACCCAGCCAAAAGGTAAAGTGATCACATAAACAAAAATAAATTTTTTGATAAAAGCACTGTAAGAAAACGGGATTGGGGTGTTTTTAATCCTTTCGCAGGCGCCACAAATATCAGTAAACTGATTAAAATCACTCGAAAGTACAATAAACTGTTCTTGCGAAATTGAACCTTTTTCTAATAAGCCGTAAAACCTGCTGATTAAACTACCGGCTATCTGGTTTGGAATGTGTTTACCTTCTTCAACTTCAATTAACAAGCTGTTTTTACCAAAGTACATCTTTTCACGCAAATGTTCTTTTAAGGCAAAAGCATACTTGGGAATGCCATATTCGAAAAAGCGAACATCTTCGTCCTCCAGTTTAAGCGCTTTAATTTTCATGGCCAGGTTACGGCTTACATTGGTTAACGCGCCAAGTAACTTCCTGCCTTCCCACCACCTGTCATAAGCGGTATTGGTTCTAAAAACCAGCAAAAGAGATAAAACAAAACCCAGCAAACTATGCATCATGCCGATATTGGTTACGTTGCTGGTTTTAGAAAGCTGAAAATAATTAAGTTCAGCGTATGCCACTAGTCCGGAGAATACGGCTACTGCAAGCATTAAAGGCCAAAGTTTTCTGAACGTATCGCTTTTATCAATATGAAAAATGAAGGTACTCCAGTCCTTAGGGTTGTAATTAATCATTTTTAACTTCTACTTTTTACTTATAAAATATCTTTACTCACTTTTAACAACGCCTGACCTGCCAGATAAATATCTTCAAATGAATTGTAAAGCGGCACGGCGCTTAACCGGATTACATCAGGCTCACGCCAATCTCCCAGCACATGATTAGCCATTAAGCCATCAAAAATCTGCTTACCGTTACGCTTGGCAATAATGGATAATTGCGCCCCCCTGTTTTCAGGTTTTTTTGGTGTTATAATTTGATACTGCTCCAATCCTAATGCTATATTTACCTCATTTATAATAAATTCAAGGTACTGAGTTAAATTAATACTTTTAGCTCTTAAAGGTTCTATAAAACCGGCTTGCTCAAAAATCTTAAGCGATGCATGATATAAAGCCATTGGCATTACCTGTGTACAGCTTACCTGCCAGCCATCCGCCCCAGCTTCGGGAATAAAGCCCTTTTCCATTTTAAAACGTTTGTCTTCCTGGTAACCCCACCATCCTGCAAAGCGGTTTAAACTGTTGTTGTTAAAATGTTTTTCGTGGACAAATATTCCGCTAATGCCACCCGGGCCCGAATTTTGGTACTTATATGAACACCAGCAAGCAAAATCGACATCCCAATCGTGAAGTTTTAGCGGAACATTTCCGGCGGCGTGCGCCAGGTCCCAGCCTACGATGGCGCCAATTTCATGACCAGCCTTTGTTATCGTCTCCATATCATACCATTGCCCGGTATGATAATTAATCCCCCCAAACAAAACCAGCGCAATTTCATCTGCATTTTCTTTGATTTGAGCAATGATATCTTCCGTTTGAAGGATTTCCTCACCTGCTCTTGGAAAAACCTCTATAATCGCTTCTTTTGGATCGAAACCATGAAACCTGACCTGACTTTCGATCGCGTACTGATCAGACGGGAACGCCCCGCCTTCCATGATGATTTTAAAGCGTTTGCCTTTTGGCTGGTAAAAACTCACCATCAACAAATGGAGGTTTACCGTTAAAGTGTTCATCGGACAAACTTCTGCAGGTAATGCACCCACAATTGGTGCCATCAGTTTTTTAAGCGCTTTATGATAAAACATCCAGGGCTCGTTTCCATCAAACCACCCTTCAACAGCATAGTTGGCCCAGTTATCCAATTGCTTTCTTAAAACCTCATTAGCTACTTTAGGTTGAAGTCCTAAAGAATTACCACACAGGTAAATAAAATCTTTTCCATTATGATTTGGAAATAAAAATTGTGACCTAAACTGCTGAAGCTGATCAGCCTCATCGTGCGCTTTAGCAAATGAAAGGGTATTTTCGAAATTCATTGCGCCAATATTACAAAAAAAGCAGGTATTGTTTCCAATCCTGCCTTTGTATTTTATGATGTTTAATTAAAATTTCATGGTATCATGCTTGCCTAAATCAGGTGTACCACCGGTAACTACAGCTTTTAACATACTGAACAATACCACAATTTTTGATGCTGATGCATCCCAATATTCCGCTTCTTCGGGCGTAACTTTTACCAGGATTAACCTTGGGTCTTCAATTCCATCCGGAAACCAGGCTTTAATAAAAGGCGAAAAATAAGCTTCTTTACGCACTTTATCATCTACCAGCTCAGCCTTCCCCTTAACTGTTAGGTAAGTATTTTTAGAAGGATCGCTATAAGCCAGCAATACATTATTTTCTTTAGAAATCTCTTTCGATTTTGGCGAATATTCGTTGGTATAAAACCACAAACTGCCATCGTCCTCAATTTTTGCAGTACCCATTGGCCTGCTTCCAAATTCATCTCCGGAAGAAAAGGTGGTAAACATACAAGTTCGCACACTTTCTGCCATATCTTTAAGGATTGCTATATTTTTCTCGTTTTTCATATTATTTAGAATATGAAAGAAAAACAGTAGGCAACATAAAAGGTTTGCATTATTTACACCTTATTTGGTTTACTGACATATTTATTGCCTTTTACGAAAAACCTCCATGGCAATAGCGCATGTTCTTTAGCATAAGCAATCCCAACGCGTGGCGAAGCTGCAATATCTTCTTCTTTATATAGAATCCCATGGTCTTCGATCCAGATTTCATCTCCATTGAGGTCTTTAGCATTAAAAGCTTTATCTATCCCCAATGCTTTTGCAGCAGAACCTGGACCTGCCGAAATAGCACCTTTGATATAAGGCATATTTCTGCGCTCTTCAATAACCTCAATACCAACCAAAGGCTCAATCCCCCTGATTAATACCGCATGCGGATCATTTTCAACCGAAGTGACCACATTAAACAAATTATGCATACCGTAACAAAGATAAACGTAAGCAATTCCACCTGCGCCATACATTATTTCGGTACGGTTGGTGCGGCGGCCACCATAAGCATGCGAAGCCTTGTCTTTTATACCAAAATAGGCTTCGGTTTCTACAATGATACCGGCTGTGATTTCATCACCGACCCTAGTATACAAAACTTTGCCAAGCAGGTCTTTAGCCAAACCAACTACATCCTCATTCTGATAATATTCCGGTTGTAACTTCAAGGTATTTATATGAATTATCTGTTTAATAAAATGGCGATAATTTGCTCTAAATAAAGCTGATCTGTTTCATCAAATTTATTAAGTACCTCACTATCTACATCAAATACACCTATCACTTCACCATTAACAATCAAAGGCAGTACAATCTCTGATTTTGATGCAGATGCACAGGCAATATGGCCAGGAAATTCTTCTACATCAGGCACAATAATGGTTTGCGCCTGTGCCCAGGAGGAGCCACAAACGCCTTTACCCTTTTTAATTCTGGTACAGGCTACCGGGCCTTGAAATGGACCAAGTACCAATTCGTCATTTTTAACAAGATAAAAACCAACCCAAAACCAGCTAAACTGCTCTTTTAGCGCTGCTGCTACATTTGCCAGGTTGGCAATAAAATCGGTTTCACCATACAATAAGGCCTCAATCTGTGGAATAATGGATTGATATTGCTCTTCTTTAGAAATATCCCTGCTAATAATTAAATCTTCTGCCATTTCATTTTTTCTGTAAAGCAAAGTTAATCATGATTTGTGAGATGTGCAGGTACATTGATTTTAATGACGAAAATTTGAACGATAAGCTATTCTTAAATTCCTTATTTTTGGCAAATTAACCGTTATCTGATGATTGTAGCTTTAACCATTACCAAATTCCGTGGCATCACTATCCCTTTTGCTTTTATAGGTATGGCAGTTCTAAGAATTCCGTTAGGACTAAACAAACACTGCAGGTTTTGGAAATTAATGGGCAGCGGGAAAGAAGCGCAGGTAGATTTAGCTCCGGATTACAGGCATTGGGCAGTTTTAACCACATGGGACAATAAAAGTGATGCTGATGCATTTTACCGGGATTCATCTGTAATTAAATGGTTTAATTTTTTTGGAATTGAAAGCTTTACCATCTTACTAAACCCTTTATCAAGCCATGGCTTATGGTCTAAAAAAGAACCATTTAAGCCCGCTATTTCTAATAAAAATCACAGTGGTAAAATAGCTGTGATTACAAGAGCCGCGATTAACTTTAATAAACTTAAAGAGTTCAGGCAAAACATTAAAAGAGCGGCAAATGCCATGCGAAATGCACCCGGCTTTATTTTATCAGCCGGCATTGGCGAAAATCCATTCTTTGATCAGGCAACGTTTTCCATCTGGGAAGATGCAGCGCAAATGAAAGCTTATGCATATAAATCACACGATCATTCGGATGTGATTAAACTCACCAGAGCGCGAGAATGGTATAAAGAAGAGCTATTTGCCCGTTTCGAGATTATTGAAAGCCGGGGAACCTTAAATGGCATATCAATTAACAATAAAAACGACTAATAACAATATCATGAGAGTAGTAGCAGAGCTTCCACACCCGGAATGTAAGATTACCATTTTTTCGATGAACCAGAAATTCATCGTCAAATTTGAACAGGGCACTTTTGAGCAGAGTTATAAATTAGCTGAACTCGACCTGAGTGGAGGAGGTGTAAATGATGTATTCGAAATCCTTGATGAAGAATTTATTCAAACGGTTATCACCAAGTTTAAGATGATGCGTGCAGATTTTACGGCAGCCTATAACAGGCATCAATATTAGAAATACCATACATAATTAACTGTAAATTAAATAGTTAATACTTAATTCAGAATTATATTTTGAATTTTGAAGTATTTTAGTGCCTTAAAATGATCAATAAGCAGAGTATTCATTTAAATAAAACAATGTAACTAATTGATATTATGATTTTTAACAATACTCACAAAATATAGTTTTGTGGCATGATTTAGCCAAATAAATGGGAGGTTTAGTGGTTGTGGCTGAAATATCGGTGATTGTAATTAAATTATGAAAATCCTTGGACCATACTTTCATTCACAGATCCAATAGTAGGGTCGTCATTGCTGAGGAGGAACGACGAAGCAATCTTACAACTACGGGTTTACAGCGATTGTTGTAAGATTGCTTCGTCAGCTGAAAAAGCTTTTTCGCAACGACCATTTATCGCAGATCATTACCAAAAAGAAATCCTATGTCATTCATATTGATTTTTATAAAATAAATTATCCTTCAGGATGACATTACTAGTAATTTAGAATCTTAAGGAAAGATCCTTCACTGCGTTAAGGATGGCAGAAAAAGAAATGAATCTGTGGTTAAGCCTGTGGTTTAAATTAAGAAATCACTGTATCGTGTACCACTACCCTGTACCAGTTTTGAGAGAATTTTTCTACCGCATCTAAATGTGTTTTATCTTCCTGATAGGCATTATGATCGGCGATATTTGCAAAAGTAATGGTAAGTGAATAAGTAAAAGAATTATCGGTAACAGGGCGCACCGGCGTATTGGCAGCTAAGCCATAATTCAACGTTTTAATATATTTAATCGGTTTTAAACTTTCGAAAAAGTTAGCAAAGTCTGAAATTTCAGCTTTCGTAAGTTGTGGTTTTAACCAGAACATTACAAAGTGTTGAATCTGGCCTTTATCTGCGGTTTGTATCATGGGATCTTTTTTTGCTAATATATTAAACCTTTTTTAACGGGCATAAAAAAAGTCCCGATGTAAATCGGGACTCTAAATATTTTGCAAACCTGAATTAATTTTTAGGTTGCACGCGACCAGATTTTCTGTCTTCGCCTCTACCGATTAAATAACCGCCACCAGCTCCAACTAATCCACCGATAATAGCACCTCTACCTTTTTTCTTATCAATTAAGGCACCACCTACTGCACCACCAACACCACCAATTACAGCACCTTTTGCGGCATCACTCCAGCCTTTTTTCTTAGCGGTTGGTTGTGTACCACCATAAGCAGCACTTGAACTACCACCAGAGCTGGCATACGATCTTGAGGATGATGCTGCTCCTGCTTTCCTTGCGGCAACTAATTCTGCCTGGTGTTTTGCTTCTTTCTCCTGCTCTACTTTGGCTGCAGCAGCTTTGTTGAAGCTATCTAACCTTAAACTATCTTTTACAGCTTTAACAGCTAATTGTTTTTCTGCCTGTTGTTGTTTTAGTGCTGCTTCTTCTTTTGCCTTATTGTTACAAGCAAATAATACAGAAGAGCTTAATGCGATTACTACCAATATCTTTTTCATAACTTTTAATTTTTCATGACGCTTGTTCAGCTACCTAACCTCGCTAAACAGGTTTCATTTTGGGATGTGTGATTTAGTTAATTATAACTAGTAAAGAAAAAATGGTGCCAAAATGTTTTGAAAATAAAAAATTATGGTAATAAATCGATATACCAGAAGCCTGAAAGTGCTTTGGATGAAGAAGATGAATCGTTATCAGGTGTCGTTTTTGCAGGTGCATTATAGGTACGGAATACCTTCTCTCCGATGGTAAATGGTATTTTATTCTTGAAAATAGGTCCTTCAAATGCGAAGGTATGAAATTCTCCATTTTCACCACAGGGATCAATTTCTGCAGGAAGTTGAGCTATTAAAGCATGACTGATTACTTTTCCACAAAAATCTTTAAGGTTTTGTTGCGTGCAAACAATGATGGTTTTATAGTTCAGATTTAAAAATTCTTCGATCAAATTTGTGGTATCCTTTTTCCACAAAGGAAAGATTGCCTGAAGGCCAATTTCAGCCAATTTATTTTCGCGGTATAAGCGGAGATCTTCCAGAAAAATATCGCCAAAAATAGAATGAGTGATACCTTCTTCTTTAAATTTAGAAAGATGCAGTTTCATGGTATTGTCGTAACTCTCCATATCCGGCATTTCGCCTAAACGGATCTGGTACAAAGGAATACCAATACTTTCGGCTTGTTTAATCAACAAATCTTCCCTCACGCCATGCATGGAAACGCGGTTATACTTTTCGGTGATGGTGGTAACCAGGTAGCGGATTTCTATCGAAGGATCCTGCAAAGCATAATGGAGCGCCAATGTACTATCCTTCCCCCCGCTCCAGTTAAAAATACAGATCTTTTTATCGGGCATTGAGCAATATTTCTTTAAGTTCGGCTACCCCTTCTACCGCATTTTTCTCAATATTAATGACGTTTTTATACCGTTTAACGTCTGGAATCCGTGGATCGATGATGTATTTATCTATAACAGAGGGAACAAAATCTATCAGGCCTGCAGCAGGATAAACGGCTAATGAAGTGCCGATGAGCACAAATATATCGGTCTGTTTACAGATTTTAGCCGCAACTTCTATCATAGGCACCGCTTCTCCAAACCAAACTACATGTGGCCTTAATTGAGATCCTAATTCGCAGAGCTCGCCCATTTTTATTTCTGAGCCCTCAATTGGATAAGTTAAACTGGATCTTAAATCGGATTGCGACCGAGTAATGATACCGTGAAGATGCTTAACTTTAGTAGAACCTGCCCTTTCGTGCAAATCGTCGATATTTTGAGTGATAATTTCGACATCAAAATCCTTTTCCAGTTCGGCAAGCAATTGATGCGCCAGATTGGGCTTTGCATCTAAAACCTGCTTTCTTCTTTCGTTATAAAACTGCTGAACCAGTTCGGGGTTTTTCTCCCAGGCTTCGGGTGTGGCTACATCATAAATATTATAACCTTCCCATAATCCGTCAGCATCCCTGAATGTTTTTAAGCCACTTTCGGCACTAATCCCTGCTCCTGTTAAAACAACTAGTTTCATAAGTATGATTACACTGATTTAAATTGATTGCGCCGATTTGAAGATTACACTGATTTAAATAATTTTACAGATTGATTGTAGTTGATGAATTTTTTCGAAATATTTTCATCAGCTTTAAAAATTTCCGGATGGAACATGCAGGCTAAAGCTTCAATACCTTCTACCAAAGTGCCAACACTTGGCTGGGTAAACATATCGAAATCGGCAATGTAAACCTGATTACTTTTTACGGCTTCTAAATTTCTCCAACCGGCTTTTGATGTAAGCAGTTCCATTTCTTCTATGCTTCTTTTTTGATCGAAACCACATGGGGCAATCACCAAAACCTCTGGATTGTATTTTAAGATTTTATCCCATTGGGTAACGATAGAATCTCCGGCAGGATTAGATAACATATCTACACCACCTGCTGCTGCAATCTGAAAAGGAATCCAATGGCCACAATTGTAGATGGGTTCAATCCATTCCATCAGCATCACCCTTTTTAAAGGGGCGCGGTTTGCCCGGAGCTGATCTAAGATAAAATCTGTTTTCTTTTGTAAACCTGCGAGATAATTTAAGGCTACTTCTTCTTTTCCCAAAGCCTTGGCAATGGTGATGGCGCATTCGAAAACATCCTGAAGGTTGTTTGGTGATAAAGGAACAAGCGTAGGCTGTTTGCTGAGTTTCATTACGGCGGTTTCGGTGCAAACGGTGTCGATATTGCAAACCTCGCAGATATCCTGTGTAAAAACCACATCTGGTAAAATACTTTCTAAAAGTTCGTCGTCTACCCAATACAAACTTTTGCCCTGTGCCTTTGAAGCAGAAAATATACGATCGATTTCGATGCTGGAATAGTTTTTACCTTCCAATATGCAACGAACAACCTTTGGCTGATCTGCGGCTTCTTTAGGGCACTCGAATGTTACCCCATGCAAATATTCTTGCAGGCCCATATCGTAAATCATTTTGGTAGCAGCTGGTAAAAAAGAAACGACTTTCATTTGATGGAAGATGTAAAAGGTAATTAGCTATCGAAGATAAAAAAATTTTGTGCTAGTTGATACAAATATAAGAATTCTTCGTCCGCTCTCTGCCGCGGGGGCATGGTACTTTGGAGCGCCAAAGTACCCAAAGCGCTTTGTCAATCCGGCAATGAGCCTTTTGCGCAATCCTATGCTCATCAAAAAAACAGAGGCACTTCGTTTTGTATTCAATATTTTCTTTAAAATTAAATCACCGTTAATGAACACAAAACCACTGCGTTTCAGGCCTGTTAGTGCTAATTTATCTGAACTGAAACTGTTTTTTTGATTTCCCCGGCTCTTGGGATTGACGGCGTTCTTCGGTAGAACCTAATGGGGTTTTTTAAGGAGGTTTAACATGATGCCGAAACTATTTCTATAGAATAAATCGATACAACATGACGAAAAACTCACAGTAAAAAAAATCCCCTTCTGATTTAAATCAAAAGAGGATTTCTGTTTATTTTTCGTTTTGGTTGATGAGCCACCAACCAGTGAATTATAATTTTTGCGTTTGCAGTTTTAATACGGGGTATTTCGCTTTTAAGATTTCGAAAGCGCCGAAAAGCAATGCACCATAGATCACTGTTCCTTCTAAGAATCTGATTTCGAAGGGGATTGCTTTTACTAAACATGCCCAAAAACCAGCTAAATCTTGTGTATATGCAGGATTTTTAAACCAAACACCAATATCGCTCACAATCCAATGGATTAAAACAATGACTAAGGTTGAGGCCAATAAATTAACCACATTCACTTTTTTAAGCAAAACCCTACCTGCTAAAACCATTAAAGCAAATGCGATATAAGTCCAGTACCAACCTTCGTAAAGAAAACCACTGCTGTATTTGCTAAAAATGGTAACAGATAAAATAAAATCACTTAAGAACAAACTCAATAATGGGAAGGCAAAGGCTTTTAGGTGATCTTTAAAATATGCTCCTCCAAATAGAGCTACCGCTCCTATTGATGAGAAATTGGCAAACTTTAATTCATCAGAGTTGAATGTTACCAGCAAACGGAAGGCCGTTATCGCCAGAATCATCAGCAACAAAATTAAAGTGCGTGGATTAAATTTTAAATGAGACATTTTATTTTGGTTAATATTTATAATGCAAAGTTAAATTTTATTAGTGTATATTAAAAATTACTCCGGTATTAAAGTTGAAACCTAAGCTGTTGTAACCGATAATTTCATTGTATTTTTCGTTTAGGATATTTTTAGCATCAAAAAACAGTTTTACGCGTTTTTTAGCCAAAGCATATTCTGCATAGGCATTTAGCAATTTATAAGCTGGTAAGTTATCAACGGTATAAGTGGTAAAATTACCATCGGTACGTTTGCCGAAATAACGGTAATTTGCACTTACATATAAGTTGCTGGTAGCCTGTGCACCTGCAGTAATACCAAATGTATGCTTTGGCCTGCGGAAAAGGTAATTGGCTACGGCATTATCAACAAAATTGAATTCGTTTCCTTCTACATAGGCATAATAACCGTTAATGTTAAATACGCTGAATTTAACCGCCGGTTCTACCTCAAAACCTTTGGTTTTCTGACTTACCTGGTTAATGTATCCGTTAGGATAAGCATAAATAATAGCATCGGTTAAATCGCGTTTATAACCTGCTAAACGTAAACTAAATTTGTCGTCAGCAAAACTAAAATTAACACCGGCTTCATAATTCTGAGATTTTTCTGGTTTTAAATCCAGGTTAGCACCAAACTGGCCAAAAAGCATGTTTAGCGTAGGCACTTTAAATGCGGTTGAAACGGTTCCGAATAATTTTATTTCTTTAATGATGTTGATGCTTGGGGTAACCGAGTAAGTATAATTTTCGCCATATTGTTCGTGTTTGTTGTAACGTCCGCCAACTTCGAGGTTAAATATGCTTAAATCGTGTAAAAACAATGATCCATAAGCGGCGAAGATATTGGTTTCGGGTTTGTTTGTTGCGGATGATAATTTCATTACCCGGTTATCGATGCCTATCAATAAATCTAATTTATTGCCTAATTTTTGGTTGTAAAATAAGTCCAGCAAAGATACCCTGCCTTCGTTAATACTAGGATATTGGCTGTGAGAATCATTCCTGGTGCTTTCGAAGCTGTAGTTTAAAGTTACTTTACCGGTGGCAAATTCATATTTGGCATTGGTACCTGCAGCAAAATTTTTCAGGATGGAATAATTGTTTGCATCGGTAAAAGCACCCCCATCAAATTTATAATTACCATAATAATAACGTACAAAAGGATTTACAGAAAAGTGATTATCCAATTTGATTCCAAAATTTGCATTTAACGCGTCGGTTTTAAATCCATCTTTATCAAATATGGCGGCACTGCCTACTGGTGTTGCAGCTTCAGAAATCCCATCTGTTTTACCGTGGGTATAGTTAATGTTGTAAGAAAAGCCTTCAACACCACCATTTAAACCAATGGTTCCCTTGTAAGTTTCGTAACTACCCGCACTGGCCACACCATAAATGGTATTTCCTTTTGGTCCGCCTTTTTTGGTGATGATATTGATTACCCCGGCAACGGCATCAGAACCATAAATGGTAGACTGACCACCCCTTAAAATTTCGATGTGATCGATCTGATCGATAGAAATTAACCTTAAATCGAATGCACCACCGTTTCCCGAAGGATCGTTCTGCACAATGCCATCAATTAAAACTACAGCATAAGCACTACCTGCCCCCCTAAAAAATACTGATTTGTTTAAACCTGGATTACTGCTTGCACCGGCAACAATGATTCCGGCCTGCTCGCTAATCAGCTCTGGCAATGATTTGCCATTACTGCGTTCTAATACCTCGCGGCTAATGATGGTAACAACTTTACCTGTTTGCGATTGTTTTTGATCGTTTTTAGTTGCAGAAATTACAACATCTCTAAGTTGTAAACTGTCTTGTTTTTGAGCATTAGCCAACTGGCTAATCATTAACTGTGCAAGTCCGAGACCGGCTACAGTTAGCATACATTTTTTGTTCATTAGATTGGCTAGTTTTGCCACAGCGAACAGATTAGAAAAGGAAATGAAAATACGAAAAACGTTAAGTACCTCAGTCCTAGCTTCAATCCCCGAAAGCTATGAAATTAAACGCTAAAGGCAGGTCTTCTGACTTACTCCCGTTTTTCTGTCTTCCCGTTCAGTAGTTAATTGAACAGTGACTTATGAATTGAAAAACGTTACAGAGCTTACAGCTGCGGGACAGTTACAGATTTACACTGTATTCCCTTTTAATCCCGATTTTACATCAGGAACCAAAAGCGCTGCAAAAGTAACAAAATTAAACAACATGTAAAATGCATGATGGAGAATGGTCTTGTTAACAGAAAAACCTAAATTAGAACTCAAATTCCATCTATGAAAAGGATTATAACCACGGTGCTATCGTTAATCAGCTTATCTGTTATGGCCCAAAAAACCGATACTGTTTTCTTAAAGAAATTAATGGAAAGTAAACCAGCCTATTTTTCGGCCATACTCAACCATCCCGATCATAACCAGGTGCAGATTCTTTATACCCAAATTAACCGTGATGCAAAAAACAAACCTACTTTTAAAACCTTTAGTTACCATTTAAATCCACACCATTATTTTTATCCTGCCAGTACCGTTAAACTTGCTGCGGTAATTTTTGCATTGGAAAAAGTAAATCATTTAAAAAGCACCGGCTTAACGGCTAAAAGCACCATGATTACCGACAGTGCGTATAAAGGGCAAACCAGGGTTTTAAAAGACACCACTGCTAAAAGCGGCCTACCTTCCATAGAACATTATATTAAAAAAATCCTGCTTACCAGTGATAATGATGCCTTTAATCGTTTATTCGAATTTATTGGACGGGCAGAAATTAATCAGAAACTGAAAGCGAACGGATTAAACGATAGCCGGATTTTGAATCGTTTGGCTATTGGCGATGCCGGCGAATCGGCTAAACACACCAACCCTATTAAATTTTATAATGGCACTCAGCTGGTATATGATCAACCACAACAATATGACCCAAAAGAATATGAATTGAAATTATCGAATCTCGTAATGGGTACAGGCTATTTGGATAGCACAGATAAACTGGTAAATAAACCGTTTAGTTTAGCTGGTAAAAATGCCTTTGCCATTAACGACCAACAAAAGCTGATGCAGAAACTGATTTTACCGGAAGCTTTTCCGGTTAAAGAGAGGTTTAACCTAACCGCTGAAGATTATAAGTTGATTTATACCTATATGAGCAAGTACCCAACGGAGAGCGATTTTCCAAAATATGATCCGAAAGAATTTTGGCCTACTTATGCTAAAATGCTGTATTATGGACGGGAACAGGTTACTCCAGATTCAAATATCAGGATTTTTAATAAATACGGTGATAGTTACGGTTACATTATCGATAACGCTTATTTTGTTGATTTCAAAAATGGTATTGAATATTTTCTTACTGCCGTTGTACAAAGTAATGAAGATGGAATTTTTAACGATAACAAATACGAGTATGATACCGTTTGCTTCCCTTTTATGAAAAACCTGGGCCATACCATTTACGATCTCGAGTTAAAAAGGGCAAGAAAACGTCAGCCGGATCTTCGCAAATTCAAAATGGATTATAATCACTAAAACCTTTCTTCACTTTTAGGGTTTATAGCCTATAAATTGTATAAAAAACTATACATTAATTAAAAAATAATATATTCGCATTTCAAAATAGAAGAATACATCTCTAATGGCTAAATTATTAATAATTGACGATGAACGTGCGATAAGGAGTACTTTACGCGAAATTCTGGAATATGAAAATTACGATGTTGAAGATACCGATAATGGTATTGAAGGCCTAGAAATGATCAAAAAAGGAAATTTCGACCTGGTTCTTTGTGATATCAAGATGAATAAAATGGACGGTATGGAAGTGCTTGAACAGGCACAGCTGATTAAACCCGATCTGCCTTTCATTATGATATCCGGTCATGGAACAGTTGAAACGGCCATCGAAGCCAGTAAAAAAGGAGCTTTCGATTTTATTTCAAAACCACCTGATTTAAACCGTTTATTAATCACGGTACGTAATGGTTTAGACCGTGGAAATTTGGTTACCGAAACCAAGGTCTTAAAGCGTAAAGCCAGCAAAACCCGCGAAATTTTAGGGGAATCGGAAAGTATTTCCAAAATTAAGGAAACCATAGAACGTGTTGCCCCTACTGAAGCCCGTGTATTAATTACCGGCGCAAATGGTAGTGGTAAAGAACTGGTAGCCCGTTGGTTACACGAAAAATCAAACCGTGCCGATAGCCCGTTAATTGAAGTAAACTGTGCAGCAATTCCTTCTGAATTAATTGAAAGTGAACTATTTGGGCATGAAAAGGGTTCATTTACCTCTGCTGTTAAACAACGTATCGGTAAATTTGAACTTGCCAATGGCGGAACTTTATTTTTAGATGAGATCGGAGATATGAGCCTTTCTGCCCAGGCTAAAGTTTTACGTGCATTACAGGAGCATAAAATTTCACGCGTAGGTGGTGAAAAAGAAATTGAAGTAAATGTTCGTGTTTTGGCGGCAACCAATAAAGATTTATTAAAAGAAATTGAAGATGGTAACTTCCGTATGGATTTGTACCACCGGTTAAACGTAATCAACATCCACGTGCCGCATTTAACTGAACGTACTGATGATATTCCGGTTATTGCACAAAACTTTTTAGAGAGTATTTGCAGTGATTATGGTATGCCGGTTAAAAAAATAAATGATGGTGGTATGGCTGCCCTGCAAGCTTTACCGTGGACGGGTAACGTACGTGAGCTGCACAATATGATTGAGCGTTTAATTATTTTAAGCGATAGGGTAATTACCGAAAACGATGTACGTGCTTTTGCCAATCCTGGCGGAGGAACAAATATTGGTGCAGCAACCAGTGCACAAATTGCAGGTGCCGGAGGAGGTTCTGCAATGGCTTCATCGTTTGATTCGTTTAACAATTTCCAGGATTACAAAGACCATGCGGAGCGTGAGTTTATCAAATTCAAACTGGAAAAAAACAATTGGAACGTATCAAAAACAGCTGACGAAATTGATATACAAAGAAGTCACTTATATAGTAAAATTGAAAAGTTTGGTTTGAAAAGAGCGGAATAAAATAAGTGGAAAGTTTTAGGGTTGGAATGTTAGCAGGTTTACCGGAAAACATTCCAACATCAAAAAAGTCGTCATCTCGACTGAAGTATAGCGAAATGGAGAGATCTATAAAAGTTATCTATTAACAGATTTCTCCACTACGGTCGAAATGACGATCATGCGGGATTTTATGGATTCACGGGCGACTTTAAAACGTTTCAACATTACAACCCACCTTAAAACGTTTCAACATTAAAAACGCTATCTATCCCATATAATCATTCTGCCTCATCAGCAATGCCCTGTATTTATTAAAAATAGCGGTTTTAGATACAAAACCCAAATACTGGTTCTGTGCAGTTAATACCGGTAAAATCCAAACATTGTCCTGTTCCATTTTCTCCAGTACCATTTTCAGGTCATCATTTTCAGAAATGGCATTAGGAGCGGGCTGAACCAAATGAGAAGCCATTAAATTTCCCTTATCCGGATGATTGATCATCTCATTAAATAGCTCTTCTATATAAATAATGCCTTTAAAATCGCCCAACTCGTCAGTAACCGCACAAATATTTTTATGTGATTGCAAAATCTCATTCATTTTGATTGAAATCAGATCATTCATCTGTAACTGAGGATAAGTTTTCTCAATCAGGTATTTTAGCTTCATCTGGTTTAAAACCGTTGTATCTTTATCTTCGTGCGATAATAACTCGCCTTTATCAGCCAGTGCTTTGGTATAAATAGAATGTTTTTGCGAACTGCGGTTAATGGCGTAAGAAATTGCAGTGGTAATCATTAATGGAACCATCAGGATATATCCGCCTGTAATTTCAGCAATCAGAAAGATCCCGGTTAAAGGGGCATGCATAATGGAGCCTAAGGCAGCTGCCATACCTGCAACAATAAAGTTCGAAACGTTTAATTGCGCTATACCCGATAAATTGACCACATAAGCAAAGATAAACCCAATAAGACCGCCCATGATTAAACTGGGTGCAAATGTACCTCCATTACCACCTGCACCCAAGGTAACCAAAGTAGCAATGGATTTCATGAAAATGGTTACCACTGTAAACAGTACTACTAAAGCCGGAATGGTATTGTAATCGGCGAAAATACTATTATTGATTACCGCCTGGTAATCGCCTTTTAACAAGCCTTTTATCGTAATGTATCCTTCACCATATAAAGTTGGAAACAGAAATACCAAAGCACCAAGCATTAAACCTCCCACAACCACTTTAGTGTAAGGATGTTTTATTTTATAGAACAATCCTTTTACCGCGTAATTGGCCTTGGTAAAGTAGATGGAAAACAAACCAATAAAACAGGCTAAGATTACATAGTAGAATAATGCGTTAACCTTCCATCCTTCTGTAACCAGAAAGAAAAGTTGTTGAGTATAAAATAACCTGGCCACTACAGCTGCAGTTGCCGCAGATAATAAAAGGGGAATAAATGCGGGAATGGTAAATTCTGGCAACAAAATTTCTATAGCAAAAACAATTCCTGCAACAGGACTATTAAATGCACCAGCTATACCGGCAGCTGCACCACAAGCTACCAGCATGGTAATTTCACGATAGGATAAACCTAATAAACGGCCAAGGTTAGAGCCAATGGCCGATCCGCTGGTTACAATCGGAGCTTCTAAACCCGTTGATCCACCAAAACCAACTGTTACTGCCGCCGTAATAATCTGCGAATAAATATTGTGCGCTTCTACCTTACTCGATTTTTTAGAAATGGCATAAAGCAGTGGTGTTAATCCCGTTTCGAACTTGGTTTTGCGGATAAAGTATTTGATATACAAAACCGTTAAAAAAATACCAATCATTGGAAAAATAAAATACAGGTAATATTTATATTTCCAATGCCAATCAGACTGAAGAAATTCTTCGATATGGTGGGTTAAACTTTTTAATGCTGCGGCTGCCAATCCGGCTAAAATCCCTACAATTACGGCCAGGATAATTAAGAAATTACGGTTTGATATTTTAGATTTTCGGTACTGGTTAATCTTATCAAGGTAATTTACAAATCTAACGTACATTTTATCAGTATTTCAAAGTCCCCTGTTGGGGATTTAGGGGTTATGCATCAAATTTATCCAATAATTTAATTAAGGTTGCAAAATCTTTTGGATAAGGTGCGTCAATCACAATATCTTGGTCATCCAGTCCTTTAAAAACCAAATGCCTCGCGTGTAGCGCAAAACGTTTCATTATGGGCTGCTCGTCTTCTCCTTTGGTTAATTTATAACCTCTTTTAATCGACGAAAGAAAAACCGGTTTTCCTTTGTACATATCATCACCAACAATAGCCGCCCTTTGCGTTGCTAAATGGATACGGATCTGGTGCATACGGCCAGTTATTGGCTTGCACTCAACCAGTGTATAATGTTTATAGTATTTTAAAGAATCGAAAATGGTTTCGGCCCTTTTGCCTTCTGCCCTATCAATGGTTACATTTTTATTGCCATCGTTTAAAATAGGCAAATCAACTGTTAAATCATCAAAAATTACGTGTCCATCTACTACGGCATGATAGGTTTTATTGACTTTTCTTCTTTCAAACTGCATGGAGGCATGACGATAGCCTTCTGGATTTTTTGCAATAATTAAAGCACCAGAAGTTTCTTTATCCAAACGGTGACAAACCTGTGCATCATCGCTATATTGTTTGGCTAAACGCAATACATTAGTTTCTCCGGATCCGCCACGTTCATCGAGCGAGGCTAAAAATGGAGGTTTATTGATTACAATAAAATCATTGTCTTCGAAAAGAATAAGGTCTTTAAAATTTGGAAACTTCAAACTGTGTGTAATTAATGAAGCGCAAAAATACGATTTTATTTTTATTGGTTGCGATATTAACCACAACTTTAACCTGAGAATTGTCTTCCTGAATAGTCCCTTAAGAATAAACAAAAAAGTTTATACAGCGGTTTTGGACGATTCGTCATTCCTACGCAGGTGGGAATCTTAAAACCTCTTGCATTAAGATTCTCAATCAAGTTGGGAATGACGCCAAATTAACAACGCATAAAAAAACACAGATTAATCATCAGAAAAAAATCTGTGTTAATCTGTGTCTATCTGTGGTAAAGTTATTTAAGATAATTCAAACTTATAACCTACTCCTTTTACGGTTGAAACATAAGTTTCACCTAATTTTTCACGCAATTTGCGAATGTGTACATCAATGGTCCTGTTGGTTACGACTACCGAATCTTCCCAGATGTTTTTAAGGATCGATTCGCGGGTATAAACCTTTCCTGGTTTTGATGCCAGTAAGTACAATAGCTCAAATTCTTTTTTGGCCAATACTACTTTATTGCCACTTTGAAATACTAAATAAGCTTCACGATCGATTACTAAATCGCCGATTTCCAGCTTGTTCTCAGATACTTCTTCAGTTCCTGTGTTTCTTCTTAATATAGCGTTAATGCGGCTAACCAAAGCACGTGGCTTAATTGGTTTTGCGATATAATCATCCGCACCTACATTAAAACCTGCAATTTCAGAATATTCTTCACTTCTGGCTGTTAAAAAAACCATAAATGTATTCTTAAATTCAGGAATGGCACGCATTAAACGACAAGCCTCTATCCCATCCATTTTAGGCATCATAATATCCAGGATAATTAAATCCGGATGAACCTTTTTCGCAACAGTAATTCCCTCCTGGCCATTGGTAGCTGTGAAAACCTGATAACCTTCTTTCTTTAGGTTATATTCAATAAGTTCCAGAATATCTGGTTCATCATCAACAATTAATATTTTCTGACCTGCGTTGTTCATAGTTAAATATTTGTTACGAAAGTAGTGTCTATGATGCAATATTTAGTTAAGCCTAAGTTAAGAAATTGTTAATTACTTAAATTAGTTTAACATGGAATTTGTTTTAACGTAATGTTTTAGCTAAAAAGGCTTCTAATTCGTTGCCACGCAGGTTTTTAGCCACGATTTTTCCAGTCGGATCAACTAGATAAGAAGTTGGGATTGCCTGTACCTGGTATTTTTTAACCGTTTCGCCATTAAAATCTTTCAATTCTGAAACATGTGTCCAGGTTAATCCATCTGCTTTTATCGCTCCTAACCATGCTGCTTTGTCGGTATCTAAAGAAATCCCAACAATATCGAAGTTTTTAGTTTTATATTTATTGTAAACTTTAACTACGTTAGGGTTCTCCTGACGGCAAGGCTGGCACCATGAAGCCCAGAAATCAATCAGCACGTATTTTCCTTTATAATCTGATAAACTTACCGGTTTGTTATCGGCGGTGTTAATGGTAAATGCAGGCGCAACCTGACCTACCTGAACAGCTTTTAATAAGGCCATTTGTTTTACAAAAGCATCTACTGTGGCATTGCCTTTAATGTCTTCTTTAACCTCATCTGCAAATTGAACAAGTTCAGCTTCAAACTCCTGCGGACTTAAAGTATTCATCGCATAAAAACTTGCAAGTGTACCTTTATTATCTTTTGCAAACTTGATAATCTGGGTATTCAACTGATTGATGTAAGATTCGTATTGCGGTTTCATCGATTCTAATACAGCAGCTCTATTTTGTGGCTGAGATGCAACTTTCGTTTCAAAATCGGCCTGCAATTTTTCAACTTGCTTAGCAAAATTATTTCTGATGGCATTCAGTTCAGATAGTTTCTCAACTTCGTTTGCACCAGAAATTTTGTAAGCCATGGTTTTATCCGCTATATCTGCTTCAAGTTTGATATCATCACCATTTTTTGCAATCAGCATAAATTCATGGTTACCTAATGATACCCTGAAAAAATCTACTGACGGCGTTTTGCGTATAAACTTAAATTCGCCTTTTTCTGATAAATTGGTCGAATCGATTGCAACCATATTGCTGTTTTGCATGCCATACAAAAACACTTTTTTCTCCGTTCCGGGATTTTTGAAAGTTCCATCAATGGTAAAGCTGTCTTTTGGTTTACATGCAGTGAAGGCAATCGCGATCAGCATGATCAGGCTCAATTGTTTTAGTCTCATTATTTCAGTTTTTCAAGTATTAATTCATTTAATTTTTTAGCATCGGCTTTACCTTTGGCCAGTTTCATTACATCGCCAACAAATAAACCTAAAACGCCCTTTTTACCTTTTTTATACGCATCTACCTGCTGTGGGTATTTATTTAACACTTCATCAATAAAACTACTTAATTCATCTCCATTTTCAGAAATAAGCAAGTTCAATGATTGAGCAAGATCAGTAACATGTGTATCACCATGTTGTTCTAAAGCAGGCAATAATTGTTGAATCGCAATTTGCTGGGTAATTTTTTTATCATCAACCAGATTAATGGTTTCTGCTAATGGTGTCGGATTTACTTTAAAATCAGTAATGGTAATTCCTTTTTCATTTAAAACAGCCCTTATTGGGCCAATTAACCAGTTGATCAGACTTTTTTTATTGTTTACAACAGGTAACGCGGCGTTAAAGTAATTTAGCAGATCCAAATCCTCTGCAAAAAGCGTTGCATCAGCTTTACTGATTCCAAATTCAGAAACCATTTGTTGCGAGATTTCATTTGGCAAAGCCGGCATTAAAGATTTGATCTCTGCCAACCACTCATCCGAAATATGAATTGGCTGTAAATCAGGGTCAGAAAAATAACGGTAATCGTTAGCTTCCTCTTTGGTACGCATTGGCGAAGTGGTGCCTTTATCGGCATCAAAGTTTAAAGTGCTCTGGATAATCTTCCCACCACCATTAATTACCTCAACCTGACGGCCAAATTCAAAATCCATAGCCCTACGTACGTTACGCATCGAGTTTAGGTTTTTCACCTCACACCGGGTTCCAAATTCAGTAGTACCATGCGTACGAATAGAAATATTGGCATCGCAACGCAAACTGCCTTCTTCCATATTACCATCGCTTACATTTAAATGCCTCACCAGTTTTCTGATCTCACTTAGCAAAACAGAAGCTTCTTCTGAACTGCGGATATCCGGCTCAGTTACAATCTCGATTAATGGTACTCCGGCACGATTTAAATCTACCAATGAATAGTTATCGTCCTGATCGTGAATACTTTTCCCTGCATCTTCTTCTAAATGGATCCGGTTAATTCCGATTTTTTTTGTAGCACCATCAGCAAGTTGAAGCTCTAAAAAGCCATTTACACAGATCGGCTGGTTATCCTGTGTAATCTGATAACCTTTCGGCAAATCAGCATAGAAATAATTTTTCCTATCGAAATGGTTAACCTGGTTGATGCTACAGTTTAAAGCCAGACCAATGCGAATGGCTTTTGCTACTACTTCTTTGTTAAGCTTTGGCAGTGCACCTGGTAGCGCCAAAGAAACTGTTGAGATATTTTGATTAGGCAAAGCCCCGAAAGATGCGCTATCAGCAGAAAATATTTTGGTGTTTGTATTTAACTGAACGTGTATTTCCAGTCCTGAAACGAGTTCGTAATTGTTTTGTGGGCTTGTTTCTTGTAAAGGCATTTAAAAGCTTTTGGGTGTTTTATAGGTTTTATAAACCAGAGATATAATTTTATCTGTGATTAAATATTAATAGGTCAAATATAGTTATTATTTAGTCTTTCATTAAAAAAGGCTTGAGGGAGAAATTTTTAAAAATTCCTGCCATGGTAAACCTCCTGCACCAACTAAAAGTATTTTGTCTGGCTTATACATTTTGCTAAAAGCATCCATTCCCGATGTACCCGTAATCTGGCCTGTACTTTTAACTTCTATACCAATTATTTTACCTCGTTTCTCTAAAATAAAATCTACTTCGTCGTTTCTGTGCCGCCAATAAAACACTTTATAGCCTTCTACAAATGAAGAATTTAATAAATGAGCACCTATTGATGATTCTACCATTCTCCCCCATTCCGCTGGTTGTTTTTTTATCTCTTCAAAGAGATCATTTCTTTGGGCGCTTACTAAAGCATTATTATGAACCTGGAATTTTGGACTGGATGAACGTTTACGGATCACATCAGCCGCAAATTTTTCAATACCACCCAGTAAACCTGCTGTATCTAATAATTGTAAATAATGCGACAATGTTGTGGTATTGCCTGCATCAGAGAGTTGGCCTAATATTTTGGTAAAAGATAGGATCTGACTGGAATATAAACAGCCCAATTCAAACAAGCGTTTCATTAAAGCAGGTTTGTCTACACGGGTTAGCATTAAAATGTCTTTCGAAATACTGGTTTCTATCAATGCATTTGAAACATAGCTTTTCCACCGCTCTTCGTCGTTAATTAGACCTGCAGCGCCTGGGTATCCGCCAAACCACACGTATTGTTCGGCAGTAAAACCAAATGCACTTTCCATTTCTGCAAAGCTCCAATGCCCTAAATAAGTTAATTCGAACCTCCCAGCCAATGATTCTGTTAATCCCTGTTGAATTAGCAGCCTGGAAGATCCTAATAAAATTACTTTCAAGTTTACCCCATTTCGCATGTCTTCATCCCATAGGCGCTTCACAATTTCACTCCAGTTATCAATTTTCTGAATTTCATCAATCACAAGGAGATATTCATTAACCCCAGGTTCTTTTAATAGTTCTCTGGTGTTAAACCATATCAGCTCTATCCAGGTTCTATCTGAAGCAGCAACGGCATCTGCAGATTCGAATATGCAGGGTGTATTAATTTCCTTGACCAATTGACTGATTAATGTTGTTTTGCCTATTTGCCTGGGGCCCACAAGCACCTGAATAAACCTTTTTGGTTCATTTAAAACCTTTACAAGTTTCTGTAAATAAGATCTTTGGAACATATTTAACAATTTACTCAATATACTGAGTAAAATTACTCAATGTGATTAGTAATTCAAAATGATTACTTATTCTAATTAAATAATTATAATAATAACAGCATTATTCACTAATTAATACACTAAAAATTATCATATAACATTCTGTAATTAAGTTAATTACAGGTATTATAACAATTTACTCAATTAACTGAGTAAAATTACTCAATGCCATGTATAATCGTTAAAGAATGTTAAATCGGGTGGTAATGATTAAACCAGAGTACGTTAGGTTTGTCTATCTCAAAAACACACAAAAGAAACCTTTAATTAAAAAACATTATGAAAAAGTTAGTTTTATTTGCTGCAGTTCTGATGGTTTCATTATTCAGCATAAACAATGCAAAAGCACAGGTTAGCTTAAATATCAATATTGGTTCTCAACCTGTTTGGGGGCCTACAGGTTACGACCATGTAGATTATTATTATTTCCCTGATATAGATGCTTATTATTATGTGCCCTCCGGCCAATACATTTATGCCAATGGTGGCCGCTGGATCTGGACAAACAATTTACCTGCACAATATGGAAACTTTGATTTATACCGCGCCTACAAAGTGGTCATTAATGAGCCAAAACCATACTTAAGAAACAATATTTATGTAACCCGTTATAGCAAATATAAAAACTATGGTGGCCGTCAAACCGTTATCAGAGACAGCAGGGATAGTAAATATTTTGTAGTAAAAGGTCATCCAAACTATAATGGGAACAAAACTGTAGTAATTAATAATAACCGCCCTGTACGTAGGGAGAAAACTGTTCTAAGGGTAAATCAAAATTCAAGACCTGCCCGCAACAATGAACACAAAGCCGATAACAGAGGTAGTAATAACCGTCCTGAAAGAAATAACGGTCAAGGCCGTGGTAACGAGCGCCATTAATATTAGTATTTAGTTGTAAATAGAGGAGCTTCGAAAGGGGCTCTTTTTTGTTCACTTAATTTGGCACGTGGTTTGGCTATAAACAATAAACACTAAATGAATTGATTATGAAAAGATTATTTTTAATGGCTGTATTGATGATGGTTTCATTGTTCAGCATCCCAGCGAAGGCACAATTAAATGTGAATGTTAACATCGGTTCGCAACCGCTTTGGGGGCCAACAGGCTATGACCATGTTGATTATTACTATCTCCCCGACGTGGAAAGCTATTATTATGTTCCACAAAAACAGTTTGTGTATTTAAATGGAAACGAATGGGTTTTTGCCAATTCTTTACCTTCGAGATACGGCAATTACAATTTATATAATGGCTACAAAGTAGTAATTAATTCGCCTAAGCCCTATTTGAATTTCAAAAACGATAAAGTGAAATACGGCAAGTATAAAGGCAATAAAGGTCAGCTGGTAATTAGAGATAGCCGTGATAGTAAATATTATGTGGTAAAAGGACATCCCCATGGTATGCCTCCAGGACAGGCTAAAAAGATTTATGGAAAAGGGAATAATGGGAATAACGGAAAAGGCCATGGAAATGGTAAAGGAAAACACTAATCTATAGGTTTATTGGTTTATAAAGGAGTTTCGAAAGATACTCCTTTTTTATATATCTGTTACAATAGAAGTTTTGGCACAGCGTTTGAATTGTTTGAAGTACACACAAATAAAATAGATTATTATGAAAAAGTTATTTATCATCTCCGCGATTTTAGGTATCGTGGCTTTAACATCTAATCAATCTAACGCTCAGGTAAGCATTAATTTAAACATTGGTACACAGCCAGCCTGGGTTCCGGCGGGTTATCAGGATGTCAATTATTATTATCTTCCGGAAGTTCAATCGTATTATTATGTACCACAAAGGCAATTTGTTTATTTAAGCGGAAACAGGTGGACGAGATCGAGGTATTTACCCGCAAGATATAGGGGCTACGATTTACACCATGGAAGAAAAATTGTAATGTACGGAAACAGTCCATATCGTAATTACAATACACACAGAGTAACCTACGTAAGTCATAATAACTATTACCGTTCATCATATGGTGGTGGAAATAGAATAAGATACAACTCACCAAGAAATAATTACAGGTCGTATCATGTAGATAACAGGCATCACGACAGAAGGGTAAATTCTAGTTTATTCTCCAGAGGACACAGAGAAAGACATGGTAGACACTAAAATAAAAAAAGAGGCTTTAGGGCCTCTTTTTTTATGGATATACTTGTTAACAAGATTGCTTCGTCGTTTCTCCCCGCAATGAGGATCTTAAGGAATAAAACTTTCTGCTTTTTCCAGAACAACCTTTAACCCAGCAGGATTTTTACCGCCTGCTGTAGCGTAAAATGGCTGTCCACCTCCACCACCCTGAATTTCTTTACCCAATTCGCGAACGATGTTTGATGCATTTAATCCTTTTTTAACCAGGTGATCAGCAAGCATTACGGTTATGCCCGGTTTACCCTCAATTTCTGTTGTAAAAACTAAGAAAAGGTTATCAATCATATCTTTTAAAGAGAAAGCCAGGTTTTTAACCGCATCAGCACTTTGCAAATCGATATGTTTGGCAATCAGATTAACTCCGTTGATTCCTCTTACATGGTGTACAATTTCATGTTTTAAGGTATTTACACGTTCTAATGTCGATTTTTCAATTTCCTTTTTCAGTTTTGCATTTTCATCCAGTAAAGCCTGAACAGATGCCGATAAATCTTTGCTTCCGTTTAATAACGCTTTCAAATGACCAAGTTCTTTTCGCTGACCTAAGAAATATTGTTCGGCTTTATCAGCTGTGATCGCTTCGATACGGCGAACGCCAGCTGCTACTGCACTTTCTGAAATAATTTTGAAAGAACCAATCTGTCCGGTTGCTTTTACGTGTGTACCACCGCAAAGCTCTTTCGAGAAATGATCGTCAAAAGTAATCATACGTACAAAATCACCATATTTTTCGCCAAATAAAGCTGTTACACCACTTTCAATAGCATCTTGATAAGGAACATTTCTTTGTTCTTTTAACTTGATGTTCTGACGGATTTTTTGGTTCACAATTACTTCAATCTGCGCCAATTCTTCATCAGTTACCTTAGCAAAGTGAGAAAAATCGAAACGTAAATAATCTGCATTTACCAACGAACCTTTCTGGTTTACGTGTTTACCTAAAACCTGTTTAAGGGCTGCATGCAATAAATGAGTTGCCGAGTGATTATCTTCTGTTAAAACACGTTTATCCTCATCTACAACCGCCCAGAATTTACCTTCCAAATGATCAGGCAATATATCAGCAAAATGAACCGTTAGTCCATTTTCTTTTTTGGTATCGGTAATATCTACCCAAAATTGACGACTGTGGTCTTCTAAACGGCCGGTATCTCCTACCTGACCACCGCTTTCTGCATAAAAAGGCGTTTGGCGTAATACAATCTGATACTGTTCTTTGCCTTTAGCTTTAACTTTACGGTATTTTAGAATCTCCGTTTCAATTTCTAAGTCATCGTAACCAACAAATTCGCTTTGATCTTCTGTATTAACCACAATCCAATCACCTGTATCGATGGCTGTTGCGGCACGGCTATCATCTTTTTGTTTTTTCAAAGCTTGCTCGTAGCCAATTAAATCAACACTCCAGCCCTTTTCTCTTGCCATTAACTCGGTTAAATCGATCGGGAAACCAAAAGTATCCGATAATTCGAAAGCGAAAGTACCCTCTACTATATTATTAGCAGCCTGGTATTTTTCAAAGCGTTGAATTCCTGTAGATAATGTCCTTAAGAAAGAAACTTCTTCTTCTAAAACTACTTTCTGAACAAAATCCTGTTGCGAAATCAATTCATCAAATACGCCTTTAAATTGCTCAGCCAATAAAGGAACCAATTGATTTAAAAACGGCTCTTTAAAATTTAAGAAAGTATAAGCGTAACGTACGGCACGGCGTAAAATCCTGCGGATTACATAACCTGCTTTGTTGTTTGATGGTAACTGGCCATCGGCAATTACAAATGAAATGGCACGGATATGATCGGCCATTACACGCATGGCAATATCTGTTTTCTCGTCAGCACCATATTTTATTCCAGATTTCTCTGCAATAAACTGGATCATCGGCTGGAAAACATCGGTATCATAATTCGAAGTTTTTTCCTGTAAAACACGTACCAAACGCTCGAAACCCATACCTGTATCAACGTGTTTAGCTGGTAAACTTTGCAAAGAACCATTTTTTAAACGGTTAAACTGCATAAATACATTATTCCAGATCTCGATTACCTGAGGATGATCTGCATTTACCAATGTAGCACCATCAACTAAAGCTTTTTCTTCATCAGTACGGCAATCCACGTGGATTTCAGAACATGGTCCGCATGGCCCGGTATCGCCCATTTCCCAGAAATTATCTTTTTTGTTTCCTGGTAAAATATGGCTTTCATCTACATATTGTTTCCAAAGGTCGTAAGCTTCCTGATCTTTTTCCAAACCTTCTTTCTCATCACCTTCGAAATAGGTTACATATAATTTTTCTTTCGGGATTTTATAAACCTCGGTTAATAATTCCCAACTCCATGCAATGGCTTCTTTTTTAAAGTAATCGCCAAAACTCCAATTGCCCAGCATTTCGAACATGGTGTGGTGATAAGTATCAATTCCCACTTCTTCGAGGTCATTATGTTTGCCCGAAACACGTAAACAACGTTGTGTATCAGTAACACGAGAATATTTTATGGCGGCTTCTCCTAAAAACAGATCTTTAAATTGGTTCATACCCGCATTGGTAAACATCAGGGTTGGGTCGTTTTTAACCACAATCGGTGCTGAAGGAACAACATGATGCTGTTTCGATTCAAAAAAACTAAGGAATGCCTGTCTAATCTCTTTTGCTGTCATTTCAATATTATTGGAGGGAACAAAATTAAAATTTTATTGCGTTATTAAGGAAAAATCGAGCTACATTTGAATACTTTAATTAATCGATATAAAACACTCATAATCAAGCACAAGTTATGCCGTATAAAGAAAGAGACATTAATAAAATGTATTATACCATGGGCGAGGTGACTGAAATGTTTAATGTAAACGCATCACAAATCCGTTTTTACGAAAAAGAATTCGATATCCTTCAGCCTAAGAAAAATAAAAAAGGCAACCGTCTTTTTACTCCGGAAGATATAGAAAACCTCAAAATCATTTTCAACCTGGTTGATGAAAAAGGCTTCACTTTAAAAGGCGCAAAAGAATATCTGAAGAACAATAAATCGGATGTGAAAGAGAATCAGAAAATAATAGATTCATTAGAAAAACTAAAAGGTTTCCTGGTTAATCTGGCCGAAGAACTTTAAATAGCACAGCCTAATCATACATAATTGTAGATTTACAAATATTTCTCTTGTAGTTTTAAAAAGATATTATTAGATTAGTATCCATTAATCAACTATTGCCCTATTTTCTTTAACTGGTTTAATCTCCGCTTTATGAAAATATGGTATCTGCTGTTGATCGATTTTTCTTTCAACTATTTTTCTCTCCGGCATAATCTGCTGACTAGTTTTACACTAGCTTGTAATGGCCTGGCCATTACAAAAACTTTGTTTTCACCATCCAATCCTCCTACATATGCGGGCTAGAATCCTAATGATCGCTTTTGTGATGATGGGATTCATTGCAAATGCACAAGAAAATAACGAAACGGAAATTGATATCCGTGATATTCTGGAAAGTGTTACCGAAAGCTTGCCTGATGATTACGACATGACCGAACTGGTTGATGTGTTAATGAGGTACCGGAAACATCCTATTGACCTGAACCACACTTCGCCGGAAGAATTAAAAAGCATGGTTTTTCTATCACCACTACAAATCAGCAACTTTTTCGCTTATGTTAAAGAGAACGGACAATTTGTAGATCCGCTGGAATTACAGGGAATTGATGGATTTGATGTTAAAACGGTGCAAAATTTATTGCCTTTTGTAGCGGTAAACGTTCAGCCGGAGTATCAGCAGCTTAGTTTTAAAACGTTATTAAGTTTGGAGAAAATGACCTGATGATGCGGTATGTGCAGAGCCTAGAAAAGCAAAAAGGATTTACTGATTTGCCCGGAAACCGATATTTAGGTACTCCTGAAAGATTTCAAACCTGCTATCGCTTTAATTATAGTACCATATTATCTGCAGCCATTACATTGGATAAAGATGCTGGTGAAAAATTTATAGATAAACCTTTCGATTTTTATTCGGGCAATGTAGCTTTATTTAAATTGGGCAGAATTAAAAAACTAGTCGCCGGCGATTGTACTTTGCAATTCGGGCAAGGCTTAACCTTATGGTCGGGTTTTTCTTTTGGCAAAGGACCGGATGTAACCAGTGTAGCCAAGAAGGATTTGGGATTACGACCATATAATTCTACCAATGAATATTCATTTTTCAGAGGAGTTTCAGCAAGTGTTAATCTTTTCAAAAATATAGATATCACACCGTTTGTTTCTTTCCGGAATCTTGATGCGAGCCAGAAAACAGACAAGGAAGGAAATCTGGTACAATCAACGATTAATCAGACCGGATTACACCGAACGCCTTCTGAAATCAAAAATAAAAACGTTTTAAAACAGCAGGTATTTGGCGCTGTACTTCAATATACTAAAAATGAATTTGGTATAGGTGCAATTGCTTATCAGAGTACCTATGGAAATGATTTTGTTGTTCAAACTGCGGCTTACGACCAATATAGTTTTACAGGTAAATCGTTAACTAACTTAGGGTTGTTTTATAATTACACCTATAAAAACATGTACCTCTACGGCGAAGCAGCCAAAAGTTCAGGTAGTGGTTTTGCCTATATTAACGGGATACTCATTAGTTTGTCAAAAGCAGTTTCTGCTGCCCTAACCTATCGCGATTATGCAAAAGATTATCATAATTTTTTTAACCAGGCCGTAGCCGAATCAAGCGAGGCTGTAAATGAAAAAGGGCTTTATGTTGGCTTAAATGTTAATCCAAATAAAAAATGGGCTTTCTCTGTATATGGTGATTATTTTCGATTCCCATGGTTGAAATACCGTGTTGATGAGCCATCAAAAGGTTATGAAGCTTTGGCTCAGGCTGTTTATACGCCAAGTAAAACATTTAAAATTTTAGCCCGCTTTAAAACAGAGCAGAAGCAACAAAATACGGATCTGGACGTACCCATAAATTTTTTAGATGATGTAAAAAAACAAGGTTACCGGCTTGAAGTAAACTGGCAGCTAAATAAAAAATGGAGTTTCCAAAACCGGGCAGAAGTTTCTCAATATAAAAAAGGTGATGCAAATAAAGAATTCGGTTACCTTATTTATCAGGACGTTGATTATTCTCCCCTGTTTTCTAAAATTACCGGAAATGTAAGGTTTGCCTATTTCAACACACCAAGTTACAACAGCAGGATTTACGCTTATGAAGATGATGTATTGTACAGCTTTAGCTTTGGCATGTACAGTGGAAGGGGTTTTAGAACTTATTTAAACCTGAAATACAATCTGGCTAAAAAATTAAATATCTGGATGCGCTATGGCTTGTTTATCTATAAAGATGTAGAAACAGTAGGCACTTATCTGGATGAAATTAAAGGCAATAAAAAATCAGAGGTTAAAGTTCAGGTGCGTTACCAATTTTAAACCATGTTTAAAGCCGAATACGTTTTTGCAAGGATTCTGTTTCCATTTATATTGGGGATAGGCATTTTCTATTTCTTTCCGTCAAAAGCATTTTTATTGTTTCTTTCTATTACCCTTTTGCTAAACTTTTCATGTATCCTAACCCTAAATATTATTTATAAAAAACTAAATGCCTATCGCCATAAAGGAACAATTGGTCTTTTACTTTTCACATTTTTCTTCAATCTTGGCGGTCTATTTTGTTTGCTGAACAATGAAACACTTAAAAGCGATTATTTTGCAAACAAACCAAATACTTCCTTAAAACTTTTGGTAAAAGATGAGCCTCAACTTAGCAGCAATATATTGCGTTTTAAAACCAGGGTAATTTCTGGTTATCAAAAAGATAAACAAATCAGGCTGTCCGGTCAACTGCTGGTTGCGTTAAGATTGGATAGCCTAAAACCGATTCAATTAAAATATGGCGACGAAATTCTAATCTCGGTAAAATACACGGAAATAGAACCACCTTATAATCCGGCAGAATTCGATTTTAAAGCCTGGCTTTCTCATCAGAACATTTATCATCAAACTTTTATTGATCAGGAACATATCATTAAAACCAATCATAATGTTGGTAATCCAATTATAAAGCAAGCCTTAAGATTAAGAGAGAAGCAGGTACAAAAATACCGCAAACTGATTAAAAGTAACGAAGCTTTTGCGGTGGCTTCCACCCTAATCCTGGGTTATCGGGCCGATTTAAGCAAAGAAACCTTATCGGCATACAGTAAAACAGGAACAATACACGCCTTATCGGTATCGGGCGCGCATGTGGCCATTATTTATGTAGTATTGGATTTTCTGTTGATGTTTTTGAACAGAAATCGCACTTTAAAAATTGTAAAACTAATCTCAATATGTTCGCTAATATGGGGATATGCGCTATTAACAGGTTTATCTCCTTCTGTTGTCCGTTCCGCAATTATGATCAGTATTTTAATTACGGCTAAGGTTTTATCTAAAAACACTAACAGTTATAATATTTTGGCTTTTTCAGCACTTTGCCAGTTAATTTACGATCCATTTTTGATTTGGGATGTGGGATTTCAACTCTCCTACCTTGCTGTTTTCGGATTAATTTATCTCCAGCCAAAAATTTATAACACAGTCTATATTAAAAACCAATGGATGGATAAGTTATGGGGTTTTATTGCCATGTCTCTGGCTGCTCAAATTGTTACCTTTCCTTTAAGTATCTATTATTTCCATCAGTTTCCGCTTTATTTTCTTTTCGGAAATCTTTTTATCAGCTTACCATTGGTATTGATGATGTATTTGGGGATTGCAGTTTTGGTTCCATGGCTTAGTTTTTTAGCACCAATTTTCGAATGGCTCATCAACTTTACCAATTTTGTATTAAAATGGATTGCAGATTTACCCTATGCCACTTTTTCATCAATATGGATTAACCTGCCCGAATTTACTTTATTGAGTTTTGCACTTGGGTTATTTGTCTATGGTCTGGCAAATTTTAACAAACGTTTTATATTTTCTTCGCTGCTTGTTTTTACCTGTTATCAGGTATTAATTGCATATAACGACATAAATGCTTACCATCAGCAAAAAATAATTTTCTTCTCCTTAAGGAAAAACTATGCTGCTGCATTTATTACCGGAAAAGAAAGTATCCTGGTTACCGATTTAAAGGTAACCGATAAAAATTACGATTTCTTTATAAAACCGGCACTTAACCAATTACAGGTAGATAGCGTCTGTTTTGTGGATTTAGGGCAAGACACTGTGCTACATAACTTTGTTTTGAAGAATCATCAGCTAATTTTTCATGACTATAAAATATTAATCGCCGATAAACGCTTAAATTATAAAAAGCTACAGGGGAATGGTATTTTCTCCAGTCTCTGGATCAGCGGCAATGCCAGATTTGATTTAACAGACATGGCTCCTGAAATAAAATACAGAAACATGATCATTGATGCGACCAATAGAGATTATAAGATTGAGATTCTTAAAAAAACTGCAAAGAATAATCGTTTAGATTTCCATGTTTTAAAGAAAAATAAAGCATATTTGGTGCAACTAACTCAATAACATGGAAAATCTGGTTTTATACCAAGTTGCAGAAAGAATTGCAACGATAACCATTAACCGGCCTGAAAAAAGAAATGCCTTAAATCCCCAACTTATATCAGCATTAACTGCAGCATTTATCCGAGCTTCAGAGGAAGACCGGGTTAAGGTAGTGATATTAAATGCCAATGGCGATTCATTTAGCGCTGGCGCAGATTTAGGATATCTGCAACAGTTACAGCACAATACATTTGAAGAAAATGTTGCTGATTCAAATCATCTAAAAAAACTTTTTACCAGTATTTATTATTTGCCAAAAGTGGTTATTGCACAGGTAGAAGGTCATGCCATTGCCGGCGGTTGTGGCTTAGCAACCATTTGTGATATTGTTTTTGCAACTCCTGAAAGTAATTTCGGTTATACAGAAGTTAAAATCGGCTTTGTGCCTGCAATTGTTTCCTGTTTTCTAAAACAGAAGGTAAGTGAATCGGTTGCTAAAGAAATCCTGTTAACGGGAAAAACCTTCTCTGCAGATCAGGCGCTGAAATATAATTTAATAAATTTTGTAACAAATTCATCCGAAATTCATCAAAATGTAAGAGAATTTGCATTAAGTTTGTGTAACGGGAGTTCTGGTAATTCGTTAATGATTACTAAACAATTGATTACGCAGACGACCAATCCATTGCTGGAAAAATGCCTGGAAACTGCGGTACAGATTAATGCCCGTGTACGGGAGAGTGAGGATTTTAAAAAAGGAATTTCTTCATTTTTAAACAAAGAAAAAATTAACTGGTAAATAACTAAACTGAAATAAAAAACATGTTAAAATCAATCAAAACAAGCGTTGTTGCTTTAATCTTAGTAAGTAGCGCCATTATCGCCCATGCACAAAAGAAAATAGCTGAAGGTACCATTACCTATGGCTTGGCTTATAAATTAACTGAAGAACAAAAAGCTGCAATGGGCGGACAAGAACCACCTGCAGAATTGAAAGTAAAATTTAACAACGGTTTAACCAAAATCGAAATGGAACAAGGTCCTGCTTTAATTGGTATCGTTTCTGATAACAATGAAAAAACAGGTTTGCTTTTAATCGATGTACCAGTTGCCCAAAAACAATTTGCGGTTAAGCAAACTAAAGCTGATATAGAAAAAGCAATGGGTGCTATCCCTAAATATTCTGATTTTAAAGCTACCGGTGAAAAACAGACTATCGGTGGTTTCAGTGCAGAAAAATATTCTTATAAAGATGATAAAGGTACTGCACTTGAATTGTGGGCGACTAAAGATATTGAATTACCAAACGTAGGTTCTCAAAATTATTTCCCTGGTTTAGCTGCTTTCCCTGTAAAATATACGTTGGTTCAAAGAGGTGTAGAAACTACTACCACATTAAAATCAGTTGCAGAAGGTAAAGTTGGTGCAATTTCGAAAGAAGTTCCGGCAGGTTACGAAGTAGTAACGATGGAAGATTTAGCAAAAATGCAAGGCGGTGGTGAATAATTAACCAATTCCTGTTAATTAACGGCTTTTTAACTTTCGGCTTTTTATTTAAATTAGCCAAAAAGTTAAAAAGCTTTTTTTATGCCCAAAAATATATATGATTAAAAATTTATTACTCAGATTATCAATTACCTGCATGGCATTATGCACGTTAATTGATGCAAAAGCCCAAAGCATTAACTGGGCAAAAGATGGTAGCTCTTATTACCAGATAGCAAGTGGAGAAATTATTTCAGTTACCCTCCCAAAAAACGACAAAAAAATAATTGTATCGAGGGCATTGTTAACGCCCGCCGGAAAAGATAATGCGATTGCTGTAAGAAGTTTTCAGTTATCTGATGATGGCACAAAAGCATTAATTTATACCAACAGTAAAAAAGTTTGGCGTTACGATACACGTGGTGATTATTGGCTAGCTGATTTAACGGCAAATAAAATTACCCAGATCGGGAAAGATAAACCGGCATCATCTTTAATGTTTGCAAAATTATCACCTGATGGAAGTAAAGTGGCTTATGTAAGCAAGCATAATCTTTATGTAGAAAATATCGATGGATCGGGTAGCAAAGCCTTAACAACCGACGGTACAGACCGGATGATTAATGGTACTTTTGATTGGGTTTATGAAGAAGAGTTCGATTGCCGCGATGGTTTTAGATGGAGCCCTGACGGGAAATCTATCGCTTATTGGCAAATTGATGCAACGAAGATCAAAAACTTTTTGATGATCAACAATACCGATTCTATTTATCCTTATACCATCCCGGTAGAATATCCGAAAGTTGGGGAGAATCCTTCAGTTTGTAAAGTTGGTGTAGTTGATATTGCTACAGCCAAAACAAACTGGTTAAATGTTCCGGGCGATAATATCCAGCATTATATTCCACGTATGCAGTGGGTACCAAACAGCAATAATATTATTTTGCAGCAGCTTAACCGCGAGCAAAACGAAAGTAAAGTATTTATCTGCAATGCAGCCACAGGAGATGCAAAAGCCATTTATACGGAAAAAGCAAAAGCCTGGATCGATCCACAGGACGAATGGAAGTGGTTAAACGATAATAAGGAGTTTACTATTGTATCAGACAAAGATGGCTGGAACCACGTATACAGAATCAGTTTAGACGGGAAAAAAGAAACTTTGGTTACAAAAGGCAATTACGATGTAATTGATGTGAAATTGATCGACGTTAAAAACAATACGGTTTATTTTCTTGCATCGCCAACAAATGCCACCCAAAAATATCTTTTTAAAACCAAGTTAGATGGAAAAGGTAAATTAGAACAGGTTTCTCCCTCTATCCTGCCGGGAACGCATAATTACGACATATCTCCAAGCGCATCATTTGCCCGTCATACCTACAACAGTTCTATCGTAAGGCCTATTACCGAGTGGATGAATTTTACGACAGGAAATCCACTAACCATGGATGGAAGTGTTACCACGCAGTTATCAAAACAAGAAGCTGCCAAAAACAAGGTCGAGTTTTTTAAGGTAACTACCGAAGATGGTATTGAAATGGATGGATGGATGAAAAAACCTGACAACTTTAATCCTGCTAAAAAATATCCTGTTGTATTTTATGTTTACGGCGAACCTGCATCACAAACAGCATCAGACACTTATGGTGCCGGAAGAAATTTCTTATACAATGGCGATATGGCTAAAGATGGTTATATCTACATTTCAATGGATAACAGAGGCGCACCTGTACCAAAAGGCAGTGCATGGCGTAAAAGCATTTACAAAAACATTGGCGTAATCAATATCCGCGATCAGGCCATGGCTGCTAAAAAATTACTGGCTACCAGCGCTTTTATGGATAAAGACCGTGTTGCTGTTTGGGGCTGGAGTGGTGGCGGTTCATCTACCTTAAACCTGATGTTCCAATATCCTGAAATTTACAAAACAGGTATTGCTATTGCAGCAGTAGGCAACCAGTTAACTTACGATAATGTTTATCAGGAACGTTATATGGGTACGCCTTTTCCAAGTAAAGAAGCTTATGTAAAAGGCTCTCCTATTACTTACGCCAAAAACTTAAAAGGGAATTTATTGTATATCCATGGCACTGGCGATGATAATGTTCATTACCAAAATGCCGAAATGTTAATCAATGAACTGATTAAAAACAGAAAGGTTTTTCAATTGATGAGTTACCCTAACCGTACACACAGTATTTCTGAAGGCGAAGGTACAAGCGAACATCTCTCGCTAACCTATACCAAATTTTTAAAAGAAAATTGTCCTCCGGGAGCAAGATAGAAAATATTAAAAAAGCAGCTTTCGGGCTGCTTTTTTAATATAATAGGGCCTTTAGCTTATATTTCTTAAATGCCTTATATGGTCAAGGATTGACTATATTTAGTCATGAGATCTAAATAAACCTTTGAATAAGCATGGCGGTTACAATAGCTATCCCGAAGCTTAACAAAGTCCCGATTAGTACATATTCGGTTAGTTTCAGATCGTGTTTTTCTTTTAGATCGCCAAACCTGAATATCGATTTTGCCGCAAGTAAAAAACCAACGGCCTCAAAATGATTGGTAAGAATAAAGAGAAAAATCAATGTTCTTTCCAATATCCCAATGTATTTACCCGCATTTTCTAATGATTTTGGACTGTCAGGCTGATTATCCGGAATCCATTTAGCAATGATTACCTTCATTACAATCGATGTAGGCATGGTTAAAAACAAGGCACCTGAAATGAATATCCAGGTATGCGGATCATTTAAAAAACCAATATCCAGGCTTCCTTTATAGAAAAAATGCCACACGGCCACAATCGAACTAAAATGTAAAACCTGATCAACAAAAAATAGTATCCGGGCATTTTTATGGGTTTGAAAGATCGATTTTAACGCATCGATAACAAAATGGATGATACCTATTGTTAAAGCCGTTTTCCAAACATCAAAACTTAAAAAAATAACAAATATCAAAACCACATGTATCACTACATGCAAATAGAGTTTAGCTGATTTTAATTTCTTTCTTCCCTTATCTTTTACCCAGGCATTTGGCTGTAAAAAAAAATCACCGATTAAGTGGGCAATAATTAGCTTGATTAAATAGATATCCATTATTTCAAAATCGTTTGGTTCAATTTTTTACGGTAAAGCCTGTCCATTTCCATTATTTCAGTATAATGCGCACGTTTTAGTGCCTCGCTTACAGAAGATTGTGTTCTGCCTGAAAGAGCTGCAAGTTCGCTTTGTAACAGATTTTCATTTTCGAGCGCAAGTTTTACCATTTCTGCAGCCACTACACCCCAGCTATCCATGGCAATTAAAGACAGTTTTATTACCACATTAATTTCCTCATCAAAATCAGGATAATCTGTTTTAATTGCCAAATTGGTTTTAGCCTGTTTTAAACTATCAAAGGCTGCCCCCGAGTTAATAAATGCATCTCCACTTGATTCAGAAAGCTTTTTCCGTTTGTTTTTTATCCCACCAATACCAATGCCCATCCTAACATCAGCAGGTTTATTTACCCTTATACATGCTTTTAAATAAGCTGCAACCTTAATTGCATTTTCCGGCTCAACCTCAACCTGAAAACTATCCCCCCGAAAAATTTCCCACTTCCCATGTTGGCCTGAAATTGCTTTTAATGCAGTTTTTAAGCTCAATAACCAACTGTCTTTAATCTTTCGCGAACCTACAATATCACCTGTTATAATAGAAATCATAATACAATATCGAACTTATTATCCATATTACAAAACTAATATCGGCTAATTAGCCGATATTTCGTTTTATCGGGTAATTAGCCGATAATTTAAAATATCGGGTAAATGCCCGATATTGATTTAAAACTAATCCATAAATTTATTGTTTAGTAGCTATGGCATTGATCGAATTTACCAAAAGAGGGATTTACTGTAAGCAGGGCGATTTTTATGTAGACCCCTGGTGGCCTGTAGATTATGCCGTAACCACGCATGGGCACAGCGATCACGTAAGGTTTGGAAACAAATATTACCTTTGCCATACCTTAACGAAGCCAATCATCAAACGCAGGATTAGTGATGATTTAAACGTTGAAACACTTGAGTACGGCGAAAGCATCATCCGCAACGGTGTAAATATTTCGTTTTTTCCTGCCGGACATATTATTGGCTCCGCACAGGTACGTTTGGAATATAAAGGTGAAGTTTGTGTCATTTCAGGCGATTATAAAATCGAAGATGATGGCATTACTACGCCTTTCGAGCCTGTAAAGTGCCATTCATTTGTTTCAGAAAGTACTTTTGGCCTGCCCGTTTACAAATGGCAAAAACAGGAAACTGTTTTTAACGGGATCAGGAGTTGGGTAAACGATAATATCAATCAACAGAAAACCAGCGTACTAATAGCCTATAGTTTGGGTAAAGCGCAACGTTTAATTAAAAACCTTGCCGGTGATATTCCCATCTATGTACATAACAGCATTGCCAACCTAAATGAAGTGATTATAGAAGCCGGCGTAAACCTTCCCAAAACCATTAGGATTACTCCCGAAACCACTAAAGATGAATTGCAGAAAGGAATTGTAATTGTACCGCCTGCGATGCGCGATAGCCGCTGGATCAAAAATTTATCCCATCCGGTTACGGGTATCTGTTCTGGCTGGATGCAGGTCCGCGCGCACCGCCGCTGGCAAAGTGCCGATGCCGGTTTTGCGCTGAGCGACCACGCCGATTGGCCAGGTTTAATGGAAGCCATTACCGCAACAGGTGCCGAAAAAGTTTATGTTACCCATGGTTTTACAGCCGCTTTTAGCCGTTTTCTAAATGATGAAGGTATAGAAGCTGCCGAAGTGCTAACCAAATTTGGCCAGGAAGATGATGAAGAAAACAAGGTGGATTTAGCTGAGCAAAACGAAAATAAATAACCATGAAACGTTTTGCAAAACTGATCCAGCAGCTCGAACTGAGCAATAAAACCAACGATAAAATTGCAGCTTTGGTTGATTATTTTAACCATGCCGACGATAAAGACAAAGTATGGGTGATTGCTTTATTTACAGGTAAAAAACCTAAACGACCGATTAAATCAGCTTTGCTAAAATATTGGGCGATAGACATTACCGAAACTCCTGAATGGTTGTTTGCAGAAAGCTATTCGAATGTTGGCGATTTAAGCGAAACCATAGCATTATTATTGCCTACTGCAGAAAACACATCAGATTTTCAATTGCACAAATGGATTGAAGACCTCCACGATCTGGAAGGTAAAAACGATGAAACCAAAAAAGATTTCATTTTAAATGCCTGGAATAAACTTGAAAACCAGGAGCGTTTTATTTTTAATAAACTAATCTCCGGAAATTTCAGGATAGGTGTTTCCAATAAAATGCTGGTTAATGCGCTGGCTAAACAAAGCAGTTTAGATAGTGCTCAGGTTATGCATAGCATTATGGGTAAATGGGATCCTTACGAAATCACTTTCCATGAACTGATTAACGGCATTCATGTAAATACCGATAACTCCTGGCCTTACCCCTTTTGCCTTGCTTATGCTTTAGAACAGGAACCCGAAAAACTTGGAGATATTTCAGAATGGCAGGCGGAGTGGAAATGGGATGGCATCCGCGGGCAAATTGTAAAACGCAACGGGGAACTTTTTATCTGGAGCAGAGGAGAAGAACTGGTTACTGAACAGTTTCCTGAATTGCATTTCATGATTGACGTTTTACCTGATGGCGTGGTTCTGGATGGAGAGATATTGGCAGTACAGGATAAACAGGTTTTATCATTTAGCACGCTACAACAGCGGTTAAACCGCAAAACAATCAATAAAAAACAGCTGGAAGATGCACCCATTGGCTTTTTTGTTTATGATATCCTGGAATATGAAACAAAAGATTTCAGGGAAGAACCTTTAAATGTAAGACGAAAAATACTGGAGCAACTAATTGGCAACCTGGACGAAAGCCCGGTAATTATTTCCCCTGTAATTAATTGCAATACATGGGAAGAACTAGCCGAATTAAGACAAACTTCGCGGTCGATTAACAGCGAAGGCATTATGCTTAAAAAACTGAGTTCGCATTACCATAGTGGCAGAAAACGCGGCGACTGGTGGAAATGGAAAATTAATCCGTACACTGTTGATGCAGTGATGATTTATGCACAAAAAGGAAGCGGTAGAAGAGCCAATTTCTTTACCGATTATACATTTGCTGTTCGCGATGGAAAAAACCTGGTTACGATTGCAAAAGCCTATTCGGGTTTAACAGATAAAGAAATTAAGGAAGTAAATAGCTTTGTAACCCGAAACGCGATCGAAAAATTTGGCCCGGTACGCACGGTAAAACCCGAACTGGTTTTCGAAATTGCCTTTGAAGGAATTGCCGAAAGCAAACGCCATAAAGCAGGTTTAGCTTTGCGTTTTCCGCGTATATTGCGGTGGAGAAAGGATAAAAAAGCCGATGAGATTAACACTTTGGAAGATCTGAGGCAGTTGCTGCAATCTACTTTGTAATGCGCTTGTTTAAACCTCGCATGTTTAGGGAGGCAGACAGGCAAAATACGTTAAGTTTTGATAGGTTTACCTTACGATTTTAAACCCGACAGTAGTGATACCCTTTTTTGTCATCAATGGATCATGGTTACAAGGTAAATCACAAAAAAGTTAAAACGTAGGGCGGGGCTGCTGTAACCTAAGGATTACGATTATTGCTTTTCAAAAAACCAAAACTTATATATATAAAATCAATAAGGAAATACATTGAGCATGGACCAAACCAAAACCAAAGGTTATAAAAAGATAAAGGCCTGGCTTAAGGCCAATAAACGCAGGCCTTTTCAGTTTCAGGAAGATGCCTGGCAGTATTATCTTAATGGCTACAGTGGTTTGGTAAACGCGCCCACCGGTTTTGGAAAAACCTTTTCTTTATTTTTGGCAATAGTAATAGAAGCTTTAAACGCATCTGAAAACAATAATAAAAAAGCGAAAGACCGTTTACAATTAATCTGGATTACCCCACTCCGCTCCCTGGCCAAAGATATTGCAAGGGCCATGCGCGAAACCTTATTGGAACTGGAATTGGATTGGCATGTTGGTGTACGGAATGGAGATACTTCTCAGGCAGAAAAGGTACAGCAAAAGAAATCGATGCCAGAAATTTTGTTGATTACGCCAGAAAGCCTGCATTTATTACTGGCACAAAAGGGATCTTCAACCTTATTCCGAAACCTTAAATGCATTGTGGCTGATGAATGGCACGAACTTTTGGGGAGTAAGCGTGGTGTATTGGTTGAATTGGCTGTCTCGCGGATTAAAGGTTTGCAAAGGCTGGAAAAAAAACAGTTTTTAAGGATTTGGGGAATTTCGGCAACCATCGGTAATATAGATGAGGCTTTAGATGTGCTCGAACCTAATTTAGAAGCCAAACGGATTATTGTTAAGGCCGATTTAGAAAAAAAAATTATCATCAAATCGATTTTACCGGACGATATTGAAACCCTGCCCTGGGCAGGCCATTTAGGCTTAAAACTGGCCTATAAACTTTTGCCCATCATAGAGAAAAGCAAAACCACTTTAATTTTTATCAATACCCGCGGACAGTCGGAAATGTGGTACCAGCATTTGCTGAATATCGAACCCGAATTGGCCGGTCGCATTGCCATACACCACGGATCGATAGATTTTGAACTTCGCAACTGGATTGAAGATGCCCTGCACACGGGGCAGCTTAAAGCAGTTATTGCCACTTCATCGCTGGATTTAGGCGTAGATTTTAAACCTGTTGATACGGTTGTACAGGTGGGTTCGCCAAAAGGTGTAGCGAGGTTTTTGCAACGTGCAGGACGCTCTGGCCACTCCCCTCATGAAACTTCCAAAATCTATTTCCTGCCTACCCATGCGCTCGAACTTGTAGAAGCGGCAGCGATTAAGGAAGCGGCAAAAACCAACAATATAGAGAGTCGTGAGCCCTTTATCATGGTGTTTGATACCCTGGTGCAATATTTGGTTACATTGGCTATTGGTGATGGATTTGACGATAAAATTATTTACGAGGAAATTAAAAACACCCATGCTTTTAAAATGATTTTACCGGAGGAATGGACCTGGGTAATGCAGTTTATTACTTCCGGAGGCGATAGTTTAAGTGCTTACACTGAATTTAAAAAGGTAGTGAAAGATGAAGACGGGCTTTGGAAAGTAAAAAGCCGGCAACTTGCCATGCGGCATCGTTTACACATCGGTACCATTGTGAGCGATGCGATGCTGAAAGTGAAATTCATTTCTGGCGGCTACATCGGTATGGTAGAAGAATATTTTGTTACGCGTTTAAAAGCAGGCGATAATTTCCGTTTGGCCGGTCGGGTTTTAGAGTTTATCCAGGTAAAAGATATGACTGTTGTGGTAAGGGTGAGCAAACAAAAGAATGCCATCTCCCCAAGCTGGAATGGTGGGCGTTTACCGCTATCATCCAATTTAGGTTCGGTATTGCGTAAAAAATACAATGAGGCATTGGATAAAACCCATCAGGATGAGGAACTGGATTCGGTTTACCCTTTATTTCTGTTACAGGAGAAACGTTCTCATGTGCCACGAAATGATGAATTATTAATTGAGCTGATCAACAATAAAGAAGGTTTCCATTTATTTGCCTACCCTTTTGAAGGTCGTTTGGTACACGAGGTTTTAGCGGCCCTGGTAGCCTATCGACTAAGCAAATTATTACCGATCAGTTTTTCCATTGCCATGAATGATTATGGCTTCGAATTGTTAAGTGAAACGGAAATCCCAATGGATGAATCAATTGCTTATGAAGTTTTTTCACCTAAAAATTTAACGGAAGATATTACATTAAGTATTAACTCAACTGAAATGGCAAGGCGAAAATTCAGGGATATTGCCTGTATTTCAGGACTGGTTTTTCAGGGTTATCCGGGCAAATATGTGGCTAATAAACACCTCCAGTCATCTGCTGGTTTGTTTTTTAATGTTTTTAGCGATTATGACAAACATAATTTACTTTTGCGCCAGGCTTACGATGAGGTTTTTTACCAGCAATTGGAAGAGCCCCGGCTGGCGGCAGCTTTAGAGCGGATTCAGAATGGAGCGATTATCATCATGCATCCAAAAAGTTTCACACCGTTGTCTTTTCCGATCAAGGTGGATAGTTTACGTGAAAACATGAGCTCGGAGGAATTAGAACAACGCATTGCCAGAATGAAAGCAGAATCGGAGAAAATAAAATGAAACATATAAATTATTTTGAACCATATAAGGCATTTGAGTAAATATAAGTTAACCCGTTGGCAATATGCCTTATAAGTTGTTATATTTCTTAAATGGTCAGATTTTTACATATTATTAATGAACATTACTAGCCGGGGCGAAGAACTGATTTTAGATAAAGAAAGGGCTTTATTTTTACCCAAACACCAACTTTTAGCGATAAGTGATTTACATTTAGGAAAATCAGCACATTTCCGTAAAGCAGGTTTGCAGGTGCCGGCTACCATTGCCCAAACCGATTTACAGCGTTTAAGCGTATTAATTAAGCAATATAACCCCAAAACCTTGCTGATTAACGGCGATATGTTTCACCATGGCTTAAATACGGATATTGATGAGTTTGCTGAATGGAGAAAGCAATATAAGGAGCTTAATTTCTTATTGGTAAAAGGAAATCACGACCGGCTTTCTGATGCAAATTATGCCGAAATGGATATCGAAATACATGAGCCTAGTTTTTGCCTGGGGCCTTTTTGTTTTATCCATGATGCGCCAAATTGTACTGAAGAGGAGTTATACCCCATTAGCGGCCACATCCACCCCGGGGTTACTATTGTTGGGAAGGCTAAACAGCGGTTAAAATTTCCTTGTTTTTATTTCGGTAAGGAATATGCAGTATTACCAGCTTTTAGCTTGTTTACCGGGCTTTACAATATTCACCCAAAAACGAGCGAACGTATCTTTGCAGTTACGCCCAAAAGTGTAGTTGAAGTTTAAGCGTGGGCATCAATTACCTGTTTCAGTTGTGAGGCCTGTAAAACACCACTCTGTCTCCAAACCTGTACTCCGTTTTTGAAAAGAATTAAGGTGGGAACGCTCTGAACATTAAACGAAGAAGCTGCCGGCTGATTTTTATCGATATCTACTTTAATGATCGAAACTGAATCGCCTACCTGCGATTTTAACTGTTCTAAAATCGGTTTCATCATTTTACATGGACCGCACCACTCCGCAAAAAAATCTACCAGTACGGGTTTATCACCATTGATTAGTTCTGAAAATTTAGCCATGATATTTGTCTTTATTTAGAAACAAAGATTAACTGGATTGGTTTTTAACGAAAATTCGTCATTGCAAGGAGGAACGACGAAGCAATCTTCATTTAGCGTTTCTTAGAAACTTTCAATCAATAAGATTGCTTCGTCTGCTGAAAAAGCCTTCTCTCAATGACGAATATCTGAATTTAGGCACTTACTGGCAACTCTGCAGCTAAAGCAGTAACCCAGTTATCAAATAAAGCTTTTTCGATTTTGATGACTTCGGCAGCATGATTTTCCCAATCGTCAGAAAAGCTAACCAACTGGTTCATCATTTCTTCCAGGTGACCTTCTTCTTCCAGGATAATCGATTTGACGTTTACCTTGCTTTTTGCCTCATCTAAAACCGTTTGGTAAATTGGATACAATTCATCAGCACGGACTTCAATTGCATAGGTTACAAATAAATATGCAGCAAATTTTAAATCGTAACCTGACAGATTAAATACAGCTTTTAAATAACGGCAAACAGCGATATCTAAGGCATGTAAATAATATTTTGTATGGTTTGGTGAAAGTAGCTCGGCATTGGTATAAGTTTTACAGAGCGCCTCGTCTACTTTTGAAATCTGCTTTTTTAAATAATAGGCATGACGGTGTTCTTCTGCCGCGTGTTTAAGGATAATCAGGTTTACATTTTCTTTATGCTCAGAAGCCGAAATCTTTTTTGCACCTGCATTTTCCATGTAAGATAACGTATTTAACCATTTGGCATGCAATACATTATCCGAAACTATAGATTTTAAATTTGAAGCTAACATTTTTGATTGTTAAACTGGTAAATTGCTGGCCTATGCCAACTGTAAACTGTTAATTACAAACTGTAAACTGACTAAATTTCTCTGTTCAGGTCCCAGCTTTCTAAATAATCGGCTACCCTACGCACAAACATTCCACCTAATGAACCATCTACTACCCTATGATCGTAAGATAACGACAAGAACATCATATGCCTGATGGCAATTACGTCACCATGTTCGGTTTCTAAAACTGCCGGTTTCTTTTTAATGGCACCAACTGCTAAAATAGCTACCTGGGGCTGGTTGATAATCGGTGTGCCCATTACGTTTCCAAAGCTACCCACATTAGTTAAGGTAAAAGTTCCACCTTGCGTTTCATCAGGTTTTAATTTAGAATTCCTCGCCCTGGCTGCTAAATCGTTAACTGCTTTGGTTAAACCTACTAAATTTAACTGATCAGCATTTCTGATTACCGGAACAATTAAATTCCCACTTGGTAAAGCAGCAGCCATACCGATATTGATATTACCCTTTTTGATGATTTGCGTTCCATTTACCGAAACATTGATCATCGGAAAATCTTTTATTGCTTTTGCAACGGCCTCTACAAATATGGGCGTAAAGGTTATTTTTTCGTTTTCACGTTTCTCGAAACTGTTTTTTACTTTATTGCGCCATAAAACCATATTCGTAACATCGGCTTCTACAAACGAAGTTACGTGTGGCGAAGTGGTTTTACTCATTACCATATGGTCGGCTATCAGTTTACGCATCCTGTCCATTTCAATCACTTCATCCGCGCCATTTATACTGGTTGTAGATGGTTTATTTGAAGTTGCAACTTCAGGTGCAGGTACTGCTTTTGGTGCTGCCGTTTCGTTTACCGGAGGTGCAGGCGGGCTTAAGATAACCGTCTTGACTGCAATTTTTCCACCGTTTTTATTGGCGATATAGTCCAGCAGGTCGTCTTTATTTAAACGACCATCAGCGCCAGAACCTTTAACTGAATCAAGCTCTGCCAGCGAAATATTTTCCTGTGCGGCAATACTTTTCACCAACGGAGAATAAAATCGATCAGAAGCGCTAAAATCAGGCGCTACAGTTGTATTTTCAGACGGAAGTTGCGCTATACCCGGAATAGTTTCTGTTTTCTCTTCAGCAATTGGTTCTTCCGTAACAGGAACCTCAACAGTTGGAGTATTTGCTGCGCCAGTTTCAATAATGGCAATTACATCGCCCACCTGGGCAACATCACCTTCATTAAATAACCGTTTTACCAATTTACCGGCCACGGGCGAAGGAACTTCAGAATCAACCTTATCCGTAGCGATTTCCAGAACGGTTTCGTCTAAATCAATCAGATCTCCCGGTTGTTTTAGCCATTTAATCACCGTTGCTTCCGCAACACTTTCACCCATTTTTGGTAACAATAGTTCGTATTGAGCCATATTAAATTACAGTATTTTATATTGGTAACGCCACAAAAATACAGTTTTTATTCGTTCTAAACTGCTTCTTTAAGTAGATTTAATAGCATGGTTAGTGCAGATGCTGCCGAGCGCTCGATGTTTTGAATCCGTTTGTTGCTGAAATTAAACACCTTAGCTACAGTTTTATGTTTTGAAGAAATTGCAATCCATACGGTACCAACCGGTTTATCTTCTGTTCCACCATCAGGTCCGGCAATGCCGCTAACGGCAATGGCATAATCAGTTTTAAAATGTTTTACTGCACCTTCGGCCATTTCGGTTACGGTTTGCTCGCTTACTGCGCCGAAAGTGCTTAAAGTATGTGCTTTTACACCAAGGATTGATTCTTTCAGCTCATAAGCATAAGCTACTGCCCCGCCCCAATAAACTGAAGAGCAGCCCGGATGTTGCGTAATTAAATGTGCAATATATCCACCAGTACAGCTTTCTGCCGTTGATAAGGTTAGGCCTTTTTCTTTCATGATATTGAGAATGGCTTTCTCCAACGCAATATCTTCATCAATCACTACAAATTTATTTACTTTGGCAATGATCTGTTTGGCATATATTTCAACTTCGGCTTTAAGATCTGCTTCATGATCACCTTTAGCCGACAAACGCAAACGCACCTGACCTAATTTTGGCAAATATGCCAATTTAATATGTGGGGGTAAACTATCCTCTATTTCTTCAATCTCTTTGGCTAAAAACGATTCGCCGATATTTGCAGTAAGAATGGTTTTATGAACGATTGATGGAAGTTTAAACCTGCTGGTAATTCTTGGCAGGATTTCGTCGTCCATTAAATACATCATTTCGTAAGGCACACCTGGCATAGAAACAAAAATCCGGTCATTCTGCTCAAACCACATACAAGGGGCAGTACCGTTTCTATTTACAATTACCTCGCAACCATCAGGAACATCAGCCTGCTGAATATTGACATCCAGTAAGGGGCGTTTATATTTTTCAAATATCTGGCGGACCATCTCTAAAGCACCGGCATCATTGCGAAAGCCCATGTTGAAATATTTCGCTAAGGTTTTTTTAGTGATATCATCCTTGGTTGGCCCCAAACCACCGGTAATCAGAATAATATCGGCACGTTTTTCGGCCTGGGCTAAAGCTTCGAGAATATGTTGTTCTTCATCAGAAACAGAAGTAATCTGTTTAACGGAAACGCCTATCAGGTTTAACTGTTTCGCCATCCAGGCAGAATTCGTATCTACAATCTGGCCAATGAGAATCTCATCGCCAATGGTAATAATTTCGGCTAGCATAAATTTATCGGTATGTGCTGTAAAAACCTTGTCTTTTGCTCAATTTCAAATCCTGCAATATTGATGCTTTAACTTTAATAGTTACTGAATAACTTTTATAAGCACCATAAGGAACCCAGTTTACACTCATATCCCAGCAATGTAAATCGCGGTATATGGCCAGGTTCATCGGTGTTAAACCATTATTCTTAAAATCGTAACCAGAGTTAAAAGTAACCTTCCACTTAGGGGTTAGGTTAACATCGCCATTAAAGTTTAATGTATTTGTAGTTGTAGTCGTATTTCCGTCATTTGAATATTGGAAACTATAAGAGAACGAGAAATTCCATGGAATGTTGAAATCAACAAAAGCATTAGGATCACGGCTAATGGCTGCCAGTTGCTCCGACTGGATATCAGTTAGGCCTTTTTTATTAGCAGCATCGCCCAATTTATCATTGGCTTCATTTTTACGTTTTAATGCCTCAGGGTTTAAACTATAATCGAAAGAGAAACCAAAATTGGCTAATCGCGGTAAAAATTTGCCACTTTGCCAGAAATAACGGTCTTGTCTGATCTTTAATGTAGAACCCGGTATAGTATCGGCTCCAAGTGAATAAGGATCTAATGTTCCATTATAGTTGATCCCTAATTTATCGGTAAACTGAGAACGACCGCTAAAACCGATGTTTGAAAGCTTGTACGAAGTAGCTAAGAAATTATATGAACCACTAAAACTTAATCCCTGTATAATCGGAATCTTCTTCGATCCGGTTCCGGTTGTATCATTTTTATTCCGCACTTTCAACTCGACGGTATTATCCAATCCGAACCCAATAGAGGCATTAGGTCCGCCAAACGAACCTGGTTGTGCCATCCCATCAAAAATGGAATATTTTAAAGGCTGTCCGCTTATGTAAATGGGATTACCGTTTTGATCGATGGCAGGTTTATAAGGACCAGATCCCGCTTTGGTAAAATCAGGAGAATAAGAGAACGACATATTTGGTGTCATTACATGCCTTAATGCCTGGATTTTCCCAGCCGGATTAAAATCTCTTCTTCCATAAATTTTGGTCGATAAACTGGTTGATAAACTGTAACTACCTGCTCTTTTAAAGCCACTTATTGTATCTTCTCTAAAGCTATAGGTATTATCATCGTACCTGGTGTACCTTCTGTTTACATTCTGGAAATTCCAAACCTCATTATAAGTACCACCCATACTAAAATTCAGGTATTTTAAAGCGGTAAACGACATATTTACAGGGATACTATGCGAAAAACCACTTCTTAAGCGTTTTAAACCATCATTTTGAAATAATAAACTATCAAAAGTATCAATCCGGTTTATGCCTTGCAAACTGTAACCTACTGTTATTTTTTGATACCATTTTTGTTCGCCAACTGCATTTTTTGAACTGAAGGGATTAAAAGTCGGTACATTGAAAGTTATCTCAGGTAACCTTACAGAAATTGCCCTTGTACTTAAAGTCTGGTCAACAGATCCGGACAAAGCGAAATTCATCCCGTTTGAATAGGCTTTGGCATAACTCACACTACTACTGGTAGAGTTGGTTGCAATGGTATTAATATCGTAAGTGGTACCTGCTGCCGTGTTTCTGTAATAACCTTTTCTTCCGGTTGATACCAACCTTACACTTGCGCTAAAGGTAGTTCCAGGATTGGCATTGGCATTTTGGCTATGGCTCCAGTTAATGCTAAAGTTTTTTGTCGGGTTTGCAAATGCTTCTGTACCCTCTAAACCATCTTTAAAGCTGGAATACGATAAATTAATGTTACCATTATATTTATAACGCTTGGTATAATTACTCAATACGCTGGTTTCATAAGATCCGTTGGTGTAGATTGACCCCATTAGTTTGGCATCCCAGTAATCGTTCAAACCCAGGTAATAGCCACCATTCTGAAGGAAAAATCCCCGTGTTGCATCTTCACCAGGTGTTGGTAAAATCACACCTGAGGTCCGTTTGTTCTGCTTGGGAAAAAAGGCAAAAGGAAGTCCTAAAAAGGTAGGAATATCCTCTATAATCATATAAACCGGTCCGGTAATAATCTGTTTTTCGGTTACCACACCTTTCGAAATCATTAATCCAAAGTGTGGATGCGGTAAATTACAGGTACTGTACATTACATTTTTAATGTGCAGTTCATCATCTATTTGTTTTTTACTTTGTCCACCAGAGAAAAATCCACCCTCCTGTTCAGAAAAAACACCATAAACTTTGGCCCTTGTTGTTTCAGAATTGTAAAAAATAGAATCGGCTATCGCAGTTCCGTCAGCACCTGATTTAAAAATCGGCCTGCCCGTATATCTTCCGGTTTTAGGATCTTTAACACCCCTGGCAAAAATGGTGTTCTGCTTTTTATCATATTTAATATAACTCGCATCCAGCTCAAAATCACCATAAATAACCCTGGCATTTCCATATAGATAAACAATATTTTTATCGGCACTCATTTTTACGGAGTCCTCTGCCTTGTACTCTACCTTTTGATCGATACTGCTGTTATTTTTGCCTGTTTTTTTAGCAGTATCCTTTTTTGTAGTGTCTTGTTGAATGATCTGTTGCAATGAAAATCGCGAAAATGCGTTAGCTTTACCAACAACGAGTGTTAATAAAATGACAGAAATTAGTAAAATAGAGCTCTTAAGAAGTTTCAAATTCGTATTTGAATGTTATTTTTGCACAAATGTTTAATCAAAAACGTTCAAAATTAGTGAAAAATATACCATTGATGTATCTTAAATCCATTTTAACATTTATTATTTATTTAGCATTGTCAAATGCAATTGATAATCAAGCCTTTGCGCAAGAATATAAAATTAAAACAATTGTAATTGATGCAGGCCACGGCGGCAAGGATGGCGCCACACATGGCGTATATTCGAAAGAAAAAGACGTTGCGCTTAAAACGGCGCTAAATCTGGGCAAGGCTCTTCAAGACAGCTTAAAAGATATAAAGGTAATTTACACTAGGCAAACTGATGTTTTTATTCCTTTATACGAACGTATCAACATTGCCAATAATGCCAAGGCTGATTTATTTATCTCTATCCACTTAAACGATATGCCGGTAAGGGTTTCGAGAGTGGTTGATTATTACAAAAAAGTGAGGGGAAGAAAAGTTCCGGTTTATACAACCGTTACTTCCAAAAGCACTTCTACCAGGGGAACTGAAACTTTTGTATCGGGAACTGGCCGTTTAGGTGAGCAGGACGAAGTAATAAAAAGGGAAAATGCTTCGATGTTCCTCGAAGATAACTACCAGAAAAATTATGAAGGCTTTATTGCAAATACGCCTGAAAATGATATTATGTTATCTTTAATGAAACAAACCAACAGGGATAGGAGTTTAAAGTTTGCTTCGATGTTGCAACAAGAGTATGTTAATGCAGGGCGAACTAACCGTGGTGTACAGGAAAAAAGCCTTGCAGTATTGGCGCGTGCTGCTATGCCAGCGGTTTTAACCGAAATTGGCTTTGTAAGTAATCCTGAAGACGAAGATTATATGAACTCGCAAGAAGGACAGAACGAAATTGTAAGCGGTATCATCAGGGCAATTAAAAATTATAAACGTATAGCCGAAACCTCATTTTAATCAATATAGATGAAGATTAAACTTCTGATAACGATATTTCTCCTCTCCATTTTTGCCGTTAAACATTCGTTTGCCCAAGGGTATAAAATTAAAACCATTGTTATTGATCCCGGCCATGGTGGCAGAAAACCAGGTGCCTCGGGCAGCTTTACCAAAGAAAAAGATATTTCATTAAAAGTTGGATTAAAACTTGGCGAACTGATCAAGGAAGAACTGCCTGATATTAAAGTTATCTTTACCCGTAAAACAGATATTGACGTAGACCTTTACCGACGTGCTGAAATAGCAAACGAAGCCAATGCTGATCTTTTTATTTCTGTTCATTGTAATTCTATGCCGCCGGGAAACAAACATATTAAAGGAGTAGAAACTTTAGTGGCAGGTTCGCACCGCTTAAAAGAGCAGGATGCTGCCATCCGTGAAAATGCCGATATTAAGTTGGAAAAGAACTATAAAAGCAAATATGATGGTTACGATCCCAGCAACCCCAGTAGTTTTATTCTTTTATCGCTATTAAAAAATACCTTTCGGGATAAAAGCATTAAATTTGCCAAACTGATCCAGAACAGCTATATCAGCAGGGACGAAAGGTTTAGCCGTGGGGTTAAAGAACAAGGCGTTCTGGTATTGCAGCGTTGTGGTATGCCTGCCGTTTTAACAGAAGTGGGTTTTATCTCCAATACAGAAGAAGAAAAATACATTAATTCGCAAAAAGGGCAGAATGAAATTGCTAATTCTATTCTGGAAGCAATAAAAACGTATAAAAAAAATATTGAAGTTAAATAAGTGGCATTATAAATGATAGTTATTTTAACTTTACAGAAAATATAATCGAGTACCAAACAAAACAATTGATGTAAACTTTGTGTATTTATAAAGTTTAACGTTACAAAAAAGAAATAACGCTCCAGCAGGTTTTAAAAACAAACTAAAATCTGCAGCATAAATAACACACTTATGAAGATTAAGAACGAAACCAAAGTAGGTATTTTAGCCGCATTTGCCATAGCTTTACTAATTATTGGATATAATTTTTTAAAAGGTAATTCCATTTTTTCAAACGAAACAACACTATATGCTAAATACACCAGGGTAGATGGTTTAACTGTTTCAAAACCGATATTAATTAATGGTTATCAGATTGGTCGTGTTGCCAAACTGGAGCTGCAGCATGATGGGACTGTAATTGCAACCTTAAATGTAAACAGTAAATACGAAATTCCTGAAAACAGTATTGCCCGTTTAGAAGGTACTGACCTTTTAGGGAGCAAAGCCATTGTAATGTCGTTAGGTAACTCTAAAAAAATGGCTGAAGATGGTTATACACTAAATGCCAATGTAGAAAAAGGATTAATGGAGCAGGTACAGCCTGTACAGAAAAAAGCAGAATTAATTATTGGCAAAATGGATTCTATATTGAGCAGTGTTAACTCTATCCTGAATCCTAATTTCCAGAAAAACGTAGATAAAAGTTTTAACAGTATTGCAGGTACCTTAGCATCGTTAGAAACTACTTCTAAAAAAGTTGATGGTTTAGTAGGTTCCGAAAGCAAACGTATTGAAGCTATTTTTAAAAATGTAGAAGGCATTACCGCTAACTTAAATAACAACAATCAAAAAATCAGCGATATTTTAACCAATATCAATACGGTTACCGATAAGTTTGCTGCAGCTAATTTTAAACAAACCTTAGATAATGCAAACAATGCCATTGCTGATTTACAAAGTGTAATCTCAGGCATTAAAGGTGGAAAAGGTAGTTTAGGTTTATTATTAAATGATGATAAAATGTATCAGAATTTAACCAATGCTTCTAAAAACCTGGATGAGTTAATGATTGATTTAAAAGCAAATCCTAAACGTTATGTACACTTCTCAGTATTTGGTGGTGGAAATAAAAAAGATAAGTAATTAATTTTTATAAAATCAGAAGGCCTTACAGTTTTAAATTGTAAGGCTTTTTTTGTGACTAAATTCCTGGTTTTGTCACGAAATCCGCTCTACCAATTGTCATCCTGAACGCAGTGAAGGATCTTTACCAGCAAAATTGACTCGTTTTTTTGCCACGGAAACATGAACACGAAAAATTGGTTAACTCAACTCTTTTGTCATCCTGAACGCAGTGAAGGATCTTTAAATTATGGTAAGTTTCACTAGCTTATTTTTTGCCATGGAAACACATACACAGCAATTAATCTACACGTACAGATCCATTCTAGTTACCGTCATATCGGGCGGAGTGCAACGCAGTCGGGAAATCTAACTAAAGAGAGATCTCCACTTCGCATTGCTTCGGTCGAGATGACGACTTTTCTGTTGGAATCTGTCTGTATTGCTAGAAGATTTCTTTAACTGAGAAAGCGACATTACAACGATCGCTACCAGGGTACGCATTAAGATTATTTACCCGTAAAAACAGGACAGGCTGTAGCGTCTTTTTTAGGAGAAAGAATTTGAATAATTTGTTCATTCAATCCTGAAACAAGTTCAGGATAACGGATCCGGATATACCTAGCGCTCTGTGAACCTCAGTGGTTGAATATTAAAGCTGGAAAGTCCTCCCCTCAACAGCCAACTCCGTATTTTCGAAAACTGATTGTGCTTCCTCTAAAAGCATCTGTAAAGTTTTGTAGCGTGAAGAGAAATGACCGATGAGTAACTTTTTTGCTCCTGTAATTTTAGCTACTTCTCCTGCCTGTAAAGCCGTAGTGTGGTGTGTTTCGTTTGCCCTATCCAAAAGATCGTGCATAAACGTTGATTCGTGGTATAATGTATCGCAATCTTTTATGGTAGAAAAGTAACGTTCATCAAATAAAGTATCAGAACAATAGGCATAACATCTTGGCGCATCAGGTTCTGTTGTATAATCGTCACTGCGCAAAATATCACCATTTGGCAATTCTACATCATTCCCTTTTTTTAATGCAGTATAATAAGCCATTGGTACGTCATCTGCTTTTTCTTTGATGAGTTTACGCTGTCTTTTCTTTTGCTGAAAAATAAAGCCTGTAGTCGGAATGCGGTGGTTTAAAACAATGGTTTTTACCGTCAGATCGCTATTTTCAAAAATTTGGGTGGATTGATCAGCCTCGATAGGGAAAAACTCAATCGGATACCTCAAAATTGTATCAGAATATTTAAACTGAATCTCTAAAATCTCCAATAAAGGCCCCGGACCAAAAATTTGTATTGGTTTAATTCTGCCATTTAAGTGCAAACTAGACAACAATCCGATTAAGCCAAAATAATGATCGCCATGTAAATGACTAATGAAAATATAATCGATACGGGCCGCCTTGAGGTTAAACCTGGCCAGTTGCTGTTGGGTACCTTCGCCACAATCGATCAAATAGTATTTTTCGTTACAATTTAAAAGCTGTGCCGATGGATTCCTGTTAAATACAGGTGTTGCAGAACTGCTTCCTAAAATGGTAACTTCAAACTTCATCATGATCAGATATAAAAAGCCCCGTAGATTTTTAGAAACTACGAGGCCGTAATGTTATATAAATTATTATTATTTAGCGCCTCTAAACTCTTTCTCCAACTCATCCATAAAGATGAAATCTGTTGCTTCGTCTAATGTATTAACAAACGTTACAGATTGAAATATGTTTGATAATTCGATAATTGATGCCAGTTCATCATTAATACCGGTTACGATAAATAACCCACCGGCTGATTTGCATAGCCTGTCGCCAACCAATAAACAGCTTAAATCCTGTGCATCGTTACACTCGGTAACATGGCTTAAATCAACAATAATGTTTTGAAAGCCCTCTGCATTAAGTAAATAGAATTCTGATTTTAAGCCTGGGGCATTATCATTTGTAAACTTAGTTTCTTCTAATTTTAAGCTTACATATTTATCGTGTTTATCTACTGAAAATTTCATCTCTCTAATCTTTAATTTTACTAATGTATAAATTTCTTTCGAATTTTATAAGCTTTCTAAGGCCTTTAAAACATTGGCTTCAATACGGCTCGAAATTGCATCAGCATCAGCTTTTATAAAGGTCTCACCAACAATCTGTTCGTAAAGTTCGATATAACGTTCGGAAATTGAATTTACGATTTCCGGTGTCATTTCAGGTATCACCTGACCGTCTTTTCCCTGAAAGCCATTTTCAATCAACCATTTTCTTACAAATTCTTTCGAAAGTTGTTTTTGTGCCTCATCATTATCCTGACGTTCCTGATAACCTTCAGCGTAAAAATAACGTGAAGAATCTGGCGTATGAATTTCGTCTATCAGATAAATTACACCATCAGCTTTACCAAATTCGTATTTAGTATCTACTAAAATCAATCCGCTTTTGGCAGCAATCTCAGTTCCACGTTGGTATAATGCGTAAGTATATTCTTCTAACTTTTCGTAATCTGTAATAGAAACAATGCCTTTAGCCAAAATATCCTCTTTTGAGATATCTTCATCATGCCCTACTGATGCTTTTGTAGTTGGGGTTATGATCGGCTGAGGCAATCTATCGTTTTCTTTTAAGCCTTCTGGCAAAGCAACACCACAAACAGAACGTTTGCCAGCACTGTACTCACGCCAGGCATGGCCAGCTAAGTAACCTCTGATTACCATTTCTACTTTAAAAGGCTCACAGATACGACCAATGGTAACCATTGGATCTGGAACAGACAAAACCCAGTTTGGAACGATATCCTGAGTAGCTGCTAAAAATTTAGCCGCGATCTGGTTTAACACCTGTCCTTTAAATGGAATCGCTTCGGGCAATACCACATCAAATGCAGAAATACGATCGGATACCACCATCACCATCGATTGATCGGCTATAGTGTATACATCGCGTACTTTACCTTTATAAAAATTACTTTGATCCGGGAAATTGAAATGAGTTTCTTTTAGTGCTTTCATGAGGCAGTAAAAATAGGGAAAAAGTCCGAAAGTCCGAAGACAAAGGTCACAAGTCCGAAGATATAATTTATTAAAAACCCCCGCAGTTAATAAGCTACGGGGGTTTGATTATTTTAATTTGTTCAATACCTCTTTAAAAGTGTTCGCTGAAATGGTGCTGATATTTTCATTCTTGATCTGAATTGTAATACGATCATCAATTTTAATCAACTGAAGCCTTCCTCTAAAGACGTGTGCCTGATCAATATTAACAAATTCGAAGAGCTTTTTAAGTGTTTCCTTTTTACAAACCCATACTTCATCAGTTTTTGAAATGATCAGCCGTATGGTATGAGGCAATTTTTCAAAAGAAAGCTTCAAATTATTTTCTAAATTAATACTTTCCATAATTATGATGTAAGATGTATTGATGTAAGATGGATGACGTTTTTAAAAGACTTCAATCTTTCCCGTTTTACATGATCCATCTTACATTTCCCATTTACTGAATATCACCGTAAGCTTTCAGGATATCTTTTACCAGTTTATGTCGTACTACATCTTCGCCACTCAGGTAAATAATATCGATGCCTTTAATATCTTCCAAAATCCTTAAGCCGTTAAATAGGCCCGACATCTGCTTTTTGGGTAAATCTATCTGTGTAACATCGCCCGTAACAATAAATTTTGCTGTTGGGCCCATACGTGTTAAAAACATTTTTAACTGCATATCGGTAGCGTTTTGCGCCTCATCCAGGATCACAAAGCAGTTATCTAAGGTACGGCCACGCATAAAGGCCAAAGGAGCAATTTCTATTGTACGGTTTTCGATATAGAATTTCAACTTTTCAGCAGGGATCATATCATCCAACGCATCGTAAAGCGGGCGTAAATACGGATCGATTTTTTCTTTTAAATCTCCCGGTAAAAAACCAAGGTTCTCCCCTGCCTCAACTGCCGGTCGTGTTAAAATGATCCGCTTAATCTCTTTATTTTTTAATGCCCTCACCGCTAAGGCTACGGCAGTATAGGTCTTTCCGGTTCCGGCAGGGCCAATGGCAAAAAGGATATCATTTTTTGCAATACTGCTTACCATTTTGCGCTGGTTTGCGGTTCTTGCTTTTACCAATAACCCGTTAGTTCCGAAAACAATTACCTCTCCGCCACCTCCGGTTGGTTGTTCTACATCTTTTTTTACTACACCAGCAGCCTTTGCGCCCAGTATTGTTTCTACATCATTATTGCTGAGTGAGCTATATTTTTCGAGGTGTGCAATCAGTTGGTTAAACTTCTCCTCGAAAGCCTTAAGTTCCTGTTCATCACCGAGAACCTTAACGTCACTCCCTCTCGCTACCAGTTTTAACTTCGCGAAAGCACCTTTAATCATTTCGTAATTCTCATTGTTCGGCCCCCAAAAGTGAGCAGGATTTACGGTATCCAGGGTTAATTTTAATTCGTTCAAACTGTAGTATTTTAAAAAGTTATCGGGGTATATTAATTAAAATTTGAATATTTGCAGACGCTTAGGCCTGTACACAAGAATAAGCAATAATAATGAATTTTTAATGGGGATAATTACTTTAACAACAGATTTAGGTTCAAAAGATTTTTACCAGAGTGCTCTTAAAGGTAGTCTGTTTAGTCTTATGCCTAATGTTAATTTAGTTGATATTACCCACGAAGTTCCATCATTCAATATTTCTTATGCGGCCTTCGTTCTTAAAAACGCTTATCCTTACTTCCCGAAGAATACCGTACATTTAATCGGCATTGATTCTGTGTATAGCGAAAACACCAAATACATTGCAGTAAAGCATCGGGATCATTATTTTGTAGGCGCAGATAATGGAATTTTTTCTCTTCTTTTTGATGATGTTCCGGAAGATGTGGTGGAGTTGAACATTATGCAGGATTTAAAATACCTGCATTTTCCATTGGTTGATATTTTTGTAAAGGCAGCAACTCACCTGGCTAAAGGAGGCAAACTGAAAGAGATTGGTTTACCTGTAGCGGAGATTGAGCAAAAGATGCTTTTACACCCTGTAATTGAGCGTGATGTAATCAGGGGAAGTGTGGTGTATATTGATACTTTTTGCAACGTAATTACGAATATTACCAAAGATCTTTTTACTAAAATCCAAAAAAACCGCGACTTTACCTTACACTTTAGAAAGAGCGAAACCATTACACAACTAAGCTGGCATTACAACGAAGTACAGGAGGGTGAAAAACTTTGCCTCTTTGGTATTAGCAATCATTTGGAAATCGCCATTAACAAAGGAAAAGCCAGTGGGTTACTGGGCTTACACCTTGGCGATATTGTTAGGGTTGAGTTTCATTCTTAATGAGATTAATGCTTAAAGACTAAGCTTGATTTCACTAGTTGAACCCAACCAATGAACTAATGGCTAGTGAACCAGTAAACCAGCAAAACAACTTCTACCCTTTTCGCGTTTATACCAAATGAAGAAATATTTTTATCTGCTCTTGGTTATCTTATTAAGCTTTCAAGCATACGCGCAACAAGATACTGCTGCTTACGCGGCTCAACGGGTTAAAGTGAATTCGTTACTGCAAGAGCGAAGCTCGAAATTTGGTCAATATGATGAAAGTTTAACGCAGCGCTCCGGCATTTTTGGCTGGCAAACGAAAAAAGATATTAAAAATTCGAATGAGATTCTCCGCCAGGTGGTATTAACCGATAATAACATTTTTAAGGAGCTTAAAATACTGATGGATTATAAAGACCTGCAAAACCAGCAAAAAGTAGCTGTGGCGGACAATTCTCAGGAACGCATTGAGGCTTACATGGGTACCATTAAAAAATTGCAGGACCAAAATGCACAGCTGAAGGAAGATTTAGATAAAAAAAACAAAGGAAGTTTATCAACCTACATCATCGCATTTTTAATTTTAGTAATGGCAGGTGGATTTTATTTCTTTAATAAAAAACTGCAAAATTATGAAAAGAGGACTGTTTAAAATCCTGGCGAAGATAAACAAGTTAGTTTTGCCAAGTTTGTATAAAAAAGATCCGAATAAGCTGACGACTTTTCAGAAAGCGATATTGGGTTATCGCTATTGGGTTACAACGAATGCGTTGGATTAGAGATAAAGACCTTATAGATTTTGAAACCTATAAGGTCTAATTTATATTATTATTTCTTAAAATGCTCAATAATCAACGTAGCCAATTCCGTACCAATACGTTCTTGTGCCTCGTTGGTTGATGCTCCGATATGAGGAGTTAACGAGATTTTAGGATGAGTTAAAATTTCTGCCAAAGGTGTAGGTTCGTTATCAAAAACATCTAAACCGGCAAAAGAAACCTTACCAGAATTTAATGCTTCGATTAAAGCTGGCTCATCAATTGTTCCACCACGAGAACAGTTTACAATACCTACTCCGTTTTTCATTTTTGCAAATTCTTCTGCACCTAAGATCGGTTTATCGGCAAACGGGGTATGTAAACTAAAGAAATCACTTCCTGCAATTACTTCATCCAATGAAACCATTTTAACTGGAATGCTTACCGATTTTCCACCTTGAAATTCTAAAGTAATTTCAGATTCTGATGGATATAAATCGTATGCTAAAACATTCATACCTAAGCCTAAAGCCACTTTTGCAGTAGCACGACCGATACGACCAAAACCTATAATACCAATGGTTTTTCCACTTAATTCAGTTCCTTTAGCGTAAGCTTTTTTAAGGTTATTGAATTGAGTTGAACCTTCTACAGGCATTTTGCGGTTTGCATCCTGTAAAAACCTGATCCCGGTAAACAAGTGAGAGAACACCAATTCAGCCACTGATAATGAAGATGCAGCTGGTGTATTTACCACCGCAACACCCTGACTACGTGCATATTCTACATCGATATTATCCATACCAACTCCACCTCTACCAATTAATTTGATATTTGGAACGGCATCAATTAACTCTTTTCTAACCTTGGTTGCGCTACGAACGGTAATGGCATCATAGTTTTTTAACGCTTCTGCTAATTTATCCTGAGGAATGGTTTCGGTATCTACCTGAAAACCTGCTTTTTCTAATAATTCTTTTCCGATCGGATCAATCCCATCGTTTGCTAGTATCTTAATCATTGTATTTATGATTACACAGATTGAAAAAGATTACCGGGTTAATTAATCACGGTAATCATCTGTGGTTAAAGTTTAAATTAATTTGCTTTTGCCTGTTGTTCTTCAAATATCTGCATGGCCTCTACCAATGCATGAACACTGGTAATTGGCAATGCATTATACATCGAAGCACGGAAACCACCTACGCTTCTGTGGCCTTTAATGCCCACAATACCTTGCTCTTCTGCATATTTCAAGAATGGTTTTTCTAATTCTGAATTTTCCATTACAAAACAAATATTCATTCTCGAGCGGTCTTCAACCGCACAGGTTCCTTTAAATAAAGGATTGCGATCAATTTCTCTATAAAGTGCTTCAGCTTTTTGTTTGTTTTCTTTTTCAATCTCAGCAACGCCACCTTTTGATTTTAACCAACGTAGGTTTAATAAAGCTACATAGATAGAGAAAACAGGAGGTGTATTGTACATCGAATCGTTATCGATATGTGATTGGTAGTTCAACATTGAGGGAATTTTACGGTCGATTTTACCTAAAACCTCATTCTTAACAATAGCGATGGTTAAACCTGCAGGACCAACATTTTTTTGAGCACCTGCATAAATCAAATCGAACTGAGAAACATCGATTACACGGCTCATAATATCAGATGACATATCGCAAACAACCGGAACACCCGTTTTAGGTACTTCGAAAAGCTCAGTACCATAAATGGTATTGTTTGATGTATAGTGGAAATAAGCACTATCAGCAGGAATTTCAAAATCTTTTGGAATGAAAGTATAGTTTGCATCTTTTGAAGAAGCAACCACATTTACATTACCGATCAGTTTAGCTTCTTTTAAAGCTTTTGTTGCCCAAACGCCTGTATCTAAATAACTTGCTGTTTGTGCGTCGCCCAATAAGTTCATCGGAACCATTGCAAACTGCAAACTAGCACCTCCCTGTAAAAATAAAACGGAATAACCCGACGGCACATTTAATAATTCTTTTACCAACTTATCAGCTTCAGCAACAACTGCCTCAAATTCGGTTGTTCTGTGCGAAATTTCTAAAATTGATAATCCATCGTTAAAATCTAAAACAGCCTGAGCTGCTTGTTTAAACACTTCTTGAGGTAAAATACAAGGGCCTGCGCCAAAATTATGCTTCATCTTATTATATAATGTTTTATGGGCGTAAATGTAAAATTTTTAAAGCAGTTATGCCCATAAAATCGTACCCTAAAAAATTAAATTTTGTTAAAAAAAAGCTCTAAAACGTTTAATTTATTGAAGTTTTTGCAATTAAAACGTTTTACTGAAATTAGCGGAAACGAATCTGTCAGGTTTCTAAAATATGATAAATTTAAATGCAGCAAATTTACGACTAAATATAGCTTCCATTGATAGATTAAATATAGTGGCTTATCATTGCGAGACAAGAAGCAATTTAAGGGCGTACGCTAATAGTGATTGTAAGATTGCTTCGTTGACTGAAAAAGCCTTCTCGCAATAAGGATTCTCTCTCAGCAATCGCTAATAACCATTGTCATTAATATTCAGGAAAAAATGCATATTAAAAATTAGACCAATAACCCCACCAGCTTTTCAAAAGTTGAAGATTCTTTTAAAACGGTGGGTTTGCGTTAGGGGTTGTAAGGGTTTAGTACCGATTTTTCATCGGTACCAGAGCAAAGCGCAGCCGCGAAAAGCCCGCCACTTTTCCGTATTCCATGGAATTGAGGAACGCCCTGATCAGTTTGCATTTCTCAGCTAACAGTTCCCGGTTTACAGTTATTGAAACTTAGTTTTTTAATTTGACAATTAGTTTTAAATTAAACTGCCTGCCGGTTAAATAATTTGGAATGGCATATTGTACATTATCTACATCTTTTAACCAGAGGTACGACACGGTGTTATCAATATTTAGCATATTAAAAACCTCTACAAACAAAATAACGGAGCTGAAATTCTTATCTAAAAATTTTGGTTTATGTAAAGCGGCATCATCAAGAAAATCTTTTGAAAAACCAATATCTACACGTTTATAAGATGGGACAAAAAACTTATCCAGGTACCTGGGCGTTTGCGACGGGCCAATTGGTAACCGTGAACCGTATAATGCATTTAAATGCACTTTATAAGTTGGGCTGTTTAACAGTTTATCCTGAAAAAATATGGAGAAGTTTAAACGCTGATCGGTTGGTCTTTTTAAATAACCCGGATAAATGGTTTTACCGTTCTGCACATAACTATCGTTAATAATGTCTTCATTGGCATGCATTACCGACATCCTGAAATAGGACACCAGGTCTTTTACAAATTCTCCCCCAATGCTAAAATCAGCTCCATAAGCGTAACCACGAGATATTTCATCGGCAAGGTATTTTATCCTCAGGTTATCAATTTTATAAGGAATAAGCCTATCGGAATATTTAAAATAAGCTTCAGAAGTAAATTTTAATCTTGTTCCAAAGGCATCAAAGGCATATTCATACCCCAATGAGGTATTATAAGAACTTTGCGCCTTCTGGTTGATGTTCAGTTTTCCTGAAAAATCTCGTATGGTACGGTATGAAGGTGGTTGCTTGTACACTCCGGCAGTAAACCGCAGGATTTTATTGTTTGAATTGGGCCGGTAAGCAATTAACATCCGTGGGCTGATTAATAACTGTTTGCTTAACGAACTATAGGTGGCACGTGCCCCTAACTGCAATTCTGCAAAATCGGAAAGCGAATAACTATCCTGAATGTAAGCGCTGTAATTTTTAATATCAATGTTGTTTTTTACATTGATTACGTTTTGTAAAACAATGTTTTTAGAATTATCCGGTAAAATAAATCCCGCTGAATCAGTATAGTTATATTCATTTAACTGATCGTTGTATTTCGATTTATCGAATTTTAAACCCCATGAAAAAACATGGTTATCAAAGTTTTGATCAACCTTAATTTCTGAAGTAAAAACCTGTGTATTCAGGCTGTTTCTTCCATAATTATAATAACTGCCTATGCCTCTGTTTTTACTAATCGGGCCAAAGTTTTCTCCTGGAAAGGAATTGTCCACTTCATCAAAAACATAACTGCCATTAATATCGAAACGTTCTCTTTCAATGGTATTGAAGTAACTGTTGATAAACTTGATTACCAGGTTTGGTTTTGGAGAATAAGTAGCCGTAATCGCACTGCCCAAAGTTTGGTAATCATCAATCTCCTGCCCGGTATAATCTACATTTAGCCTAAGTGTTGTGCTTAAAGTTCCGAACTGGGTTTCCCTATTGGTGGGCACCAGTTTAAACTGACCGAGGTTAAAACTACCTAAATAACTGAGATTAAATTTTGGTGAAAAATCGTACTGATACAACAGTTGGGCATCGGCAAAATTTGGATTATAACTTCCCTTTTCATCCTGTTTAATGAGGACACTTGAATTGTTTTTATAGCGCAATCCAGCCAGCAGAAAACTGTTTTTAAATATCTTTTTGGTGCTTATTGAGGTATTTAAAAGACTAGTACTAAAAATGGTTTGATTACTATCTGGTTTATCGTATTTAATATCTAAAATAGAAGAAAGTTTATCGCCATATTTGGCCTCGAAGCCACCTGCAGAGAACTTTGCTTTACTCACGAGGTCTGAATTGATAAAACTCAATCCCTCCTGCTGTCCGTTACGGATTAACACCGGCCGGTTAATTTCTATATCATTGATATAAATTAAATTTTCGTCAAAGTTACCTCCCCTAACGCTGTATTGTGCGCTTAATTCGTTATTAGTAGATACACCGGGGAGGGTTTTAAGCATGGTTTCGAAATTACCCGAAACCAGGGGCATTGAGGGTATATCTGCAATATTAATGGTAGTGGCGTTGCTTAACTGATTCTGTTTATTGGTGATATTAACCTGCTCTAACTCATTAATATTGGCAATCAGATTTACCTGTTTGATAATTCTTGCTCCCGAACGCTCGTTAAACTTGATGGTTTGTGGCTGGTAACCCAGAAGTGAATATTTAATACTGAAACCCTTTGATTTGGAATAGATGGTGTATACGCCAAATTCATCGGTAACGGTTGATTGTGCCTGCCCTAAAACAATAACCGTAACCTGGGCCAGCGGCAGTTTTTCATCGCTATAAACTATTCCAGAAACCCTAACTAAAGGCTGGGCCACTGCAAAACCGCAACCAGCAATTAAAAGGAAAAGGATTAGCCGAAATTTGAGCATTTTTAGTATCAAGACAAAAGTACCAGGTATTAAGACTGTATGCGCCTCATCCTAAAAACAATTTAGCAATAAAACATTTAACAATTTAAATATTTATAGCGCTAGTTGTCAAGCTTTTCATTTTAGAAATGGTTTCCGTTGGGTTATCCGTTGCGAAAATTGCATTTCCGGCTACGAAAGCACTGGCACCTGCAGATACTAATGTAGCCATATTTTGTAAGCCAACACCGCCATCTACTTCAATAACTAAATCTTCGTTAATGCCTTGGATCAAAGCTTTTAAATCCTTTATTTTTTTGTAAGTATTATAAATAAAGGCTTGTCCGCCAAAACCTGGATTAACCGACATAATCAGTACCAAATCCAGGTCTTCTATCACATCCTGCAATAAAGTTACCGGTGTATGGGGATTTAAGGCCACACCAGCTTTACAACCAGATGCTTTTATTAACTGAATGGTTCTATGTAAATGTGTGCAGGCTTCGTAATGTACAGTAATCCGGTCTGCACCCGCTTTAGCAAAATCCTCAATATATTTATCCGGTTCTACAATCATTAAATGAACATCCAATGGTTTAGTTGCATGCTTTTTAACTGCAGCCATTATCGGGAAACCAAAAGAAATATTCGGCACAAATACACCATCCATCACATCAACGTGGAACCAATCGGCCTCACTTTGGTTAATCATTTCAATATCGCGTTGTAAATTGCCAAAATCGGCAGAAAGTATGGATGGGGCAATGATGTATTTCATTTAATTATCTCTTAGTTTCTTAATATTTTCTAATTCAATTATATCAATCTGATCTTTCGGCCGATTAGCCGCTTTCTTCGAATCGATTAATTGGTTAATGTGTAAAAATGGGATTTCCAGCTCGTAAATGGTTGCAATAGAAGCGTATTCCAAACATTTATCAAAACCGAAGTCTTCTAACCCTTTTACTGATGTCATAACGTCCATTCGCAAGCTGTTGTCAAGATAGAAATCGGTCCAGCCCGGGATAAATTGAATGGTTTCCAATGCTTTAAGATCTCCAAGACCATAGTCTTTAAAAGCACTTCTCAAGTTTTTTCTGTTTTCCAGGGTATCTTTTATCCAGATGTCAATATCATCGGTAGTTCGATGAAATCCATGCAAGTTGGTTGCCACTCCACCGATCATAATAAACATTACTTTATTTTTCAAAAGTGAGCGCCATAATTTTAGTATTTCATCGTCAAAAACGTCCATTTACTAGTCGATTTTTTTGTGAACGATTGTTGCTGATCTTAAAAGAATGTTTAATTTCATCAATCTGGTCATAGCATGAAAACGCTCCGTGTAGGAGCTGGATAAAGCTTTTTTTAATAGATCTTCTTCAGCTTTTTGATAATTAGCTGCAGGTTCTTCCAAGATGTTGTTTTCCTTTTTCATAGCAATACTGCAAGTTACGAAAGAAGTCCGAAAGTTTTTAGTCAGAAAGACTGAAGTTAAATTTTTAGATAAAATAAAAACCCTTCCAGTAAAACTGAAAGGGTTTGCTATATCTCCCGATTCCGGACATTTTTACGCTTGTGACGCAGCTGGTTTTTCTGGTCTTGGCAATAAAACTTTGCGAGAAAGTTTCATTTTACCTTGTTTATCGATGTCTAATAATTTAACCTCGATTTTATCACCTTCTTTTAAAACACCATCCATGGTTTCTAAACGTTCCCATGAAATTTCAGAGATGTGTAATAAACCATCTTTACCTGGCATCACCTCAACAAATGCACCAAATGGCATAATTGATTTTACTTTACCCTGGTAAACTTCACCAATTTCTGGTTTAGCAACGATGTTACGGATACGGGTAACCGCTGCATCGATAGCTGCTTTGTTATCAGCAAATACTTCTACAATACCTTTACCATCAACTTCTTCGATAGAGATTGAAGCGCCGGTTTCGCGTTGCATTTCCTGGATAATTTTACCTCCAGGGCCGATAATTGCACCAATAAATTCTTTCTCGATGGTTAGAGAAACAATGCGTGGCGCATGTGGTTTGTAATCTTCGTTAGGTGAACTGATGGTTTTCTTCATCTCGTTTAAGATGTGTAAACGACCTTCTTTAGCCTGTAATAAAGCTTTAGTTAAAACTTCATAAGATAGACCATTGATTTTTAAGTCCATTTGACAAGCAACAATACCATGTTCAGTACCTGTTACTTTAAAGTCCATATCACCTAAGTGATCTTCATCACCTAAAATATCAGAAAGGATTGCATATTTACCAGTTTTCTCATCAGTAATTAAACCCATTGCAATACCAGAAACTGGCGATTTGATTTTAATACCTGCATCCATAAGCGCTAGTGTACCAGCACAAACAGTTGCCATTGATGATGAACCGTTTGATTCTAAAATATCAGAAACGATACGGATAGTATATGGATTTGCTTCGCCTTGAGGCAATACTTTTTTCAACGAACGTTGCGCTAAAGCACCGTGACCAATTTCGCGACGGCCAGCGCCTCTGTTTGGTCTAACTTCACCAGTTGAGAAACCAGGGAAATTATAGTGTAATAAGAATTTGTTATAACCATTAAAGAAAGCACCATCAATCATTTGCTCATCATCTTTGCTACCTAAAGTAACTGATGTTAACGATTGCGTTTCGCCACGTGTAAATACAGCCGAACCGTGAGCAGCAGGTAAATAGCCAACTTCGCTCCAGATTGGACGGATTTCAGTCGTTTTACGACCGTCTAAACGAATACCTTCATCTAACAATAAGTTTCTGATGGCATCGTATTGAACATCATGGTAATAATGTTTAGCCATTGCTTTGGTTAAATCTGCAGTATCTTCTGGCATTGCTTCGAAGAATTCGTTAATGATTGCAGTGAAACCTTCTTTACGAACATCTTTATTGCCACCAGCTTTCGCTACCGCATAAACTTTATCGTAAGTATCAGCATAAACCTTAGCTTTTAAATCAGCATCATGGTCTTCGTGGTTATATTCGCGTTTTACAGTTTTACCTGTAGCTTCAGTTAATTCAACCTGAATAGCACATTGAACTTTAATTGCATCGTGTGCAAATTTTAAAGCTTCAACCATTTCATCTTCCTGAATTTCATCACATTCACCTTCAACCATGCCTATATCGTTAGCCGAACCGGCAACCATAAACTCTAGCGTTGCACGTTCTAACTCACTGGCTTTCGGATTTATAATTAATTTACCATCAATTTTAGCCACACGTACTTCAGAAATTGGACCATTAAAAGGGATATCAGAAACTGATAACGCTGCAGATGCTGCTAAACCTGCTAAACAATCTGGCATGATATCTTTATCAGCAGAAATTAATGAAATCATCACTTGTGTATCAGAGTGATAATCACTTGGGAACATTGGGCGTAAAGCTCTATCTACCAAACGAGAGATCAATACCTCATAATCTGATAATCTTGCCTCACGACGTAAAAAGCCTCCTGGGATACGGCCTGTAGCCGCGTATTTTTCCTGATAATCAACCGATAAAGGTAAAAAATCAGTACCTGGCTTAGCGCCAACAGTTGATACTACAGTTGCTAACAACATGGTATCGCCCATTTTCACTACAACCGAACCATCTGCTTGTTTAGCCAGTTTACCAGTTTCAATTTCTACAATTCTGCCATCGCCCAAATCGAACGATTTTTTTATTACATTCATTTAATTAGAATTATGGTGTGTTTTCCTCTTTCTACACACCGTTGTTTATATATGTTTTTGTTTTTGCAAACGAAGATAGATTAAAAAAGCCTATCTATAACAAATCCCGTTAAAAAAATTAACAGGAATTAAAAAGCCATTCTCTGAAGAATGGCTTTCGCTGATAAAATTCGCTTATTTTTGTTTAATGATATCACGAAGCGATAAAGCTTTGATGATAGCACGGTAGCGCTCAATATCTTTTTTGTATAGGTAAGCCAAAATACCGCGGCGTTTACCTACCAATTTTTGAAGTGACAACTGAGTAGAAAAATCCTTACGGTTTTTCTTTAAGTGTTCTGTTAAGTGCGCAATACGGTATGTAAATAACGCTACTTGACCTTCTGCAGAACCCGTGTTGGTTTCTACTTCGCCGTGTTGTTTAAAGATTTCGGCTTTCTTTTCTGGACTTAAATACATTTCTTGAATAATATTAAAGCAATAAAATTAATTAATTGTGGCGCAAAGATAAGGTTATTTTTGATTATAAGCAAGTGTTTATTAAACGAAAAGCCAAAGCTCCCTTAGCGGATTTAGGGGTAAGGCGATTCACTTTTCTTGCCTGTTGCTATACTCCCGCCCTCACGGCAATCTTTTAAAAACTTCTGTCATGCTGAGGTACGAAATATCTGTTTCATAACCTTGGAATTCTTCATGCTTCAGCAGGACAGCTTATCAATGTTGCCCGCATAGTATCCTTTAAATAGATGTATCTCCGGTAGTACGATTGCAACCATATCTGTTAACAGCAAAACCGCCTACAATCAGATAATTAACGTTAAGCTGCTCAAATGTTTCTAACAACAAAAGCATTTCAGGATTTTCTTTATCAAAAGACATAAAGCAAATTATATGGCTGGCTTACGGATAACAAGCCCCTTACCCTGGGGAAATTTTAATGGTTTACCACCATTAATGGTAACTGAAATCTGATTGAGCTGTAAAACACCAAAAAAGCGCTGCTCGGGGGTAAGGCTCAAATAAACAACATCACGCTCCTCAAAAATTGTTTCGCGTGGTATTGTAATATCGTATAACTTAAGCTTTCCCATTTCATATCAAAAACACGAAAAATAGATGGAATATCTTATTCTAAGATATCAAAACCTTATTTATACTTTTGCACAAAACATTTTACCCTTGGAAAAGAACCAATATAGCATTTTTGAAAGTGAACTACGTGTCCGTCCCGATGATATCGATATGTTTAACCACGTACATAACAGTAAATATTTGGATTATGTATTGGCTGCACGTTACGAGCAGATGGAAAAATTTTATGGGATGCCCTGGGAACATTTTACCAAACAGGGTTTGGGCTGGGTGGTAAGTCATGTGGATATCAACTTTAAACGTCCGCTTTTAATGAATGATTTAATGCTCATTCGCACTGGTATCCTGACCATGAACGAAAAAGGATGCGCTGTTCAGTTCGAAATTATCAATCAAAAAACCGGCAAAGTAGCTTCAGATGGCATTTTTGATTATGTACTGATTGATTTAAATACCAGCAGAGGTACAAAAGTTACTGAAGAAATGATCAAAGCCTACAGCATTTAAAAGTGATTAAATAGATAGAGTGATCCACCATTTAGCAGATTAGTGAATATAGATCTGTGAGTTGTGTATCTATGTGGCAAAAAGAATCTGCAAAAAGTTAATCACTTCCTTAAAAAATGGTCATCAAAATTTGACAATCAAAAACTTTCCGTATATTTGCCGCATCAAAAAGACCAGAGCCATGATAGTATCTGCAATCCGTTTGAGGTTCTAAACAACCGAGGATTCCCTCCGCTTTAATTTTAGGTATCTACGCTTTTAAGCGTATGATTGGTTTATACATCACATTTTTTATCTATTTATATGTCACAGTCTACAAAGGCACAGGGAAAATTATCGTCTTTTTTCGGTATCCTGGTACAGTCTTTAAAAGGTCACGAAGTTGACCTTACTTCCATTAGCATTAAAAGGGCAATTGTTTTATTGGCTATACCAATGATGCTGGAAATGGCCATGGAATCGGTTTTTGCCTTAGTCGATCTCTATTTTGTAGGTCATCTTGAAAACAGCAGCCATGCTATACAAACCGTTGGATTAACCGAATCTGTTTTAACCATTATTTATTCGCTGGCAATCGGTTTAAGTATGGCCGCTACAGCAGTTGTTGCACGGCGGGTTGGCGAAAAAAATCCGGAAGCTGCAGGTAAAGCAGGTATGCAGACCATCATCATTGCGGTGATGATCAATTTAATCATCAGTATTGCAGGTTTTATTTATGCCCGCGATATTTTATTGATTATGGGTGCTTCCCGGGAAACTGCCGGTCATGGCGTTACATTTGTCCGCATTATGATGGGTGGCAGTATAATTATTGTTTTACTGTTCCTGATTAATGGAATATTTAGGGGTGCCGGCAATGCAGCAATTGCCATGCGCAGTTTATGGATCGCAAATATTGCAAATATTATCCTCTGCCCTATTTTTATCAATGGTTTCGGTCCCGTGCCTGCATTTGGGCTAACAGGTGCTGCCATTGCCACCACCATTGGCCGTGGGCTTGGCGTTAGTTACCAGATTTACCACTTATTTAACGCCAAAAACACACTAAAAATCAGATTAAGCTTTCTTGTGCCTGAATGGGAGCAGATAAAGGCCATCGTTAAAATTGCTGCACCAGGGGTTTTACAATTTGTTATTGCAAGTTGTAGCTGGGTATTTTTGGCGCAACTGGTTGCTACTACAGGCGGAGATCATGGTTCTGCAGGTTACCAGACTTCATTGAGATTAATGATGTTCTTTATACTTCCGGCCTGGGGTTTAAGTAATGCGGCAGCCACATTGGTTGGGCAAAACCTTGGTGCAGGAAGCACGGAACGGGCGGAGAAATCGGTATTTCAAACCATAAAATACACGGTTATATTTATGGCTGTAGTAAGTATTTTGTTTTTAACCTGCGGACAGTTTTTCGCCGCATTTTTCACTAAAGATCAGGAAGTGATTAAAGTAGCCAGCAGAGCACTAAAAATTATGAGTGGTGGTTTTGTTATTTATGGTGCGGGCATGGTATTTACCAGCGCCTTTAATGGTGCCGGCGATACCTGGACACCGACCAAAATTAATGTATTTGCATTTTGGTTGTTCCAGATTCCCTTTGCATACTTTTTGGCAAAATATTTAGAAATGGGGCCAACCGGTGTTTTTATCGCCATCCCAACCGCAGAAGCTGGCATTGCAGTAGCGGCATTTATCTTGTTTAAAAAGGGTAAATGGAAGAAAATTAAGGTTTAGTTTTTACCACAAATAGGCACAGACGAACACAGATAGAGTAACGTTATCTGTGTTCGTCCTGTTTTATTTTAACTACTGTAGCTTCCGACTTCGCGTCGGAAAAGCAGTGAACCAAATATCGAAATAAAGTGGTAAGCAGCGCTGTTGTAACAGAAAAAGCACTGTTTTTCCTTTTCAAAACCATAAAAATCCGGCCATTGCAGCATTCCATTTTCCCTCTTACATTTTCCATTAAAAACCATATCTTTGCGCAAAGATGAAGCATATACGTAATTTTTGCATTATTGCACATATCGACCATGGCAAGAGCACCCTGGCTGATAGGTTATTAGAATATACAGCGACGATTTCGCAGCGTGAAGCGCAGGCGCAATTGCTCGATAACATGGATTTAGAGCGTGAGAGAGGCATAACGATTAAAAGTCATGCCATACAAATGAACTATAAAGTTGGTGATATTGAATATAATTTCAATTTGATAGATACACCAGGACACGTGGATTTTTCATATGAAGTTTCGCGCTCCATTGCTGCCTGTGAAGGCGCATTACTAATTGTAGATGCTTCGCAAGGTATTCAGGCTCAAACCATTTCTAATCTTTATTTAGCGTTAGAGCACGACCTTGAAATTATTCCAATTTTAAATAAAATGGACTTACCCGGAGCAATGCCTGAGGAAGTTAAAGACCAGATTATTGATTTGATCGGATGTAAACGTGAGGATATTATCCCTGCATCGGGTAAAACCGGTATGGGTATTCCTGATATTATCCAGGCCATTGTTGACCGCGTTCCAGCTCCTGTTGGTGATCCGGAAGCACCTTTACAGGCTTTGATTTTCGACTCAGTTTTTAACTCTTTCAGAGGGATTATTGCTTACTATAAAGTAGTAAACGGCGAGATTAAAAAGGGTGATAAAGTAAAATTTATCAATACAGGAAAAGAATATCTGGCTGATGAGGTAGGTATCTTAAAACTTGATATGTCGCCACGTAATGTAGTTAAAACCGGAGATGTGGGTTACATTATTTCTGGCATTAAAGAAGCCCGAGAAGTAAAAGTTGGTGATACAATTACAACTACTGCAAGACCATCATTAGATTCTATTCAGGGATTTGAAGAGGTAAAACCAATGGTTTTCGCAGGTATTTACCCTGTTGATACTGATGAGTTTGAGGAACTTCGCGAAGCCATGCACAAGTTGCAACTCAATGATGCATCTATCGTTTTCGAACCTGAAAGTTCTGCCGCATTAGGCTTTGGTTTCCGTTGCGGATTCCTTGGAATGTTGCACATGGAGATTATTCAGGAACGTTTAGAGCGTGAATTCGACATGACGGTAATCACTACCGTTCCCAATGTATCTTACGTTGCGCATACGACCAAAGGCGATGAAATTTTTGTAAATAATCCATCTGATTTGCCTGATCCAAGTAAATTAGATTCTGTTGAAGAACCATTTATTAAAGCTAACATTATTACCAAAGCTGATTTTGTTGGTCCTGTAATGTCACTATGCATTCAGAAAAGAGGAACAATTGTAAATCAGTCATACTTAACTTCTGATAGAGTTGAGTTGGTTTTTGAAATGCCGATGGGCGAAATTGTATTTGATTTTTATGATAAATTAAAAACGATTTCAAAAGGCTACGCATCTTTCGATTATCATCAGATTGGCTATCGTAAATCGGATTTGGTTCGTTTAGATATGTTAATAAATGATGAGCCGGTTGATGCATTATCATCTTTAATCCACAGAAGTAATGCTTACGATTTCGGAAAGAAAATCTGCGAGAAATTAAGAGAATTAATCCCTCGTCAGCAATTTGAGATTAAAATACAAGCCTCTATCGGTGCTAAAGTTATTGCCCGCGAAACATTGAGTGCTTTACGTAAAGATGTAACGGCTAAATGTTACGGAGGTGATATTTCCCGTAAACGTAAGTTATTAGAGAAACAGAAAAAAGGTAAAAAACGCATGCGTCAGGTTGGAAACGTAGAAATTCCACAAAGTGCGTTTATGGCAGTTTTGAAATTAGATTAATACATAGTATCAAGATACTAGTATTAGGTACCAAGATAAAAATATAGTTAAAGCACAGTGATGATTGAGTTGACCATTGGTCTTGATACTTGATTCTCACTACTCGATACTTTTAGAATGAAATTATTAGACGGTAAATACGTATCAGAAAAGGTTAAAATTCAAATTGCAGAAGAAGCTGCCGAATTTTTAAATAAAAGTGGTCGCAAGCCACACCTAGTTGCTATTTTAGTTGGTAACGATGGCGGAAGCGAAACCTATGTGGCCAGTAAGATGAAAAACTGCGAAAAAGTTGGTTTTAAATCATCACTGCATAGATATGAGAATTCAGTAACTGAAGCTGAGTTATTGGCGAAAATTGAAGAAATTAACCAGGATGATGATGTAGACGGATTAATTGTTCAATTGCCTTTGCCTAAGCACATCGATCCGGAAAAAGTTACCGAAAAGATCGATCATCGTAAAGATGTAGATGGTTTCCATCCTGTAAATTTAGGCAGGATGATGCGTAATCTACCTTGTTTTATTCCGGCTACACCCTATGGCATTTTATTGATGTTGCAGGAATATGGTATCGATACCACTGGAATGCATTGCGTTGTGGTTGGTAGAAGTAACATTGTAGGTAGTCCGATGAGTATTTTAATGGCACGTAACGCCAATCCGGGCAACTGTACGGTAACGCTTACACACTCGCGTACAAAAGATTTAAAGGAGCAAATTCTTCAGGCTGATATTGTGATTGCAGCTATTGGTAAAAAGAATTTTGTTACTGCTGATATGGTTAAAACTGGTGCCATTATTATCGATGTAGGCATTAACCGCGAAAATTCCACAGAAACTAAATCCGGCTTCAAATTATATGGCGACGTAGATTTCGAAAACGTAGCACCAAAGGCTTCTTATATCACCCCTGTTCCAGGTGGCGTTGGATTGATGACCATTGTAGGTTTATTAAAAAATACCTTGGCATCGGCAAGGAAAGAAATATATTCTTAAGGTTGAGGGTTTAAAGGTGGAGGGTTGAAGGTAAAACCTAAAGCCGGAAAATATTTAAAAAGCAGTTCATTAATTTGGATTGCTTTTTTTTGTTAGACGGCTAATTGCTTATTTTATAGCACAAAGGCAAGAAGACACAAAGAAAAATTTGCACAGCCACATTTGTCATCCTGAACGCAGTGAAGGATCTTTAATGATAGAAATAAATAAAATGGTTTTATATACGCTACATCCAATAGCAATCGGATCGAAATGACAACTTTTCTTTGCATTTTGCACTTCACCAATGAACCAGTGACTAATAAACTATTTTATCCCCACAATTTACTCCACCAGCTTTCTTCGAAACCGATATACAGCCCATCTTCACGTAGTTCTGTCGGGTAAATATCAATGTAATCGCCCTGCCCTTCTGCGCCTCTCCCTGTGGTTAAATTGTATTCATAGCGATGAATCGGGCAAACCAGGTTGCCGTTTTTACACCAGCCACCACTAAAATGACCGCCAGCGTGCGGACAATGCGATTGGGTTGCGATGATTTGATCATTGTTATTGATGATGCAAAGTTGTTTTCCGTTTACTTCAATCGTCTTAATTGCATCTGCAGCTGGAACCTGAATCTTATTTAACGCTTTAAACCACTTCATAAAGCTAAAATACGGCAAATAAATATCAGTCTTATTTCATCTTTCCATTAAATTTCGAAAGAGGAACCACATCACCATATTTTTTTAGGATATTTGCATCCTCAAAAATGAAACAAGACATACCAGAAGACGGCACATTACTTCCCTTGATGGAAGAATTTTATACCATACAGGGCGAAGGGTTTAATACCGGCAAAGCAGCTTATTTTATCCGTTTAGGAGGCTGCGATGTAGGTTGCCACTGGTGCGATGTTAAAGAAAGCTGGGATGCTGAAATGCATCCACTTACCCCATCCGATGTTATTGTAGAAAATGCAGATAAATTTCCAGGTAAAGCAGTTGTAATTACTGGTGGTGAGCCTTTAATTTATAACCTTGATTATCTGACCAATAAACTAAAAGAAAGAGGCATTCTAACTTTTATCGAAACTTCTGGCGCTTATCCCCTTTCGGGCAACTGGGATTGGATCTGTTTATCGCCGAAGAAATTTAAAGCGCCAAGACCAGATATTACACCATTTGCACACGAATTAAAAGTGATCATTTTTAATAAAAGTGATTTTAAATGGGCCGAAGAATATGCAGCAATGGTATCTCCTACCTGTAAATTGTACCTGCAACCAGAGTGGTCTAAATCAAAAGAAATTACGCCATTGATTATCGAATATGTAATGGCTAACCCGAAATGGGAAATTTCTTTGCAAACGCATAAATTTTTAAATATTCCTTAAAAACAATACATTAGCTTTATAACCAAATGTTAATGTAATGAAATTTCGTTTAGTCCTTATCTTTAGCATACTGAGCTTTTTTTGTTTTGGACAAAGTTCAACAAACAAAAAAGCACAGACTTTTTTCGAAAAAGCAGGTCCGCTTATAGATAGGTTAGATTATGCTGGTGCAGAACAGGTATTAAAAAGTGCTGTAGAAACCGATCCGCTATTTCAAAATGCTTATATCGTACTGGCGGCTGTTTATAAAACGGAAAAGAAATACCCGGAAGCCAAAACAGCTTACGAAAAGGCGATACTGATCAATAAAAGTGTTGCACCGGCTGTAATTTATGGATTAGCAGAAATGGAATTTGTGGCACAGGATTATGCAAAGGCCAAACAACATTTCGAAGAATTCATCACAGTGGATGTTTCTTCTGATCGGGCAAAAAAAGCAAAAAAGTATCTTTTAGATTGCGATTTCGCGTCCTTAGCGATAAAGAAACCTGTAAAATATACCCCAACGAATTTAGGAGATGGAGTAAATACAGCAAATGCAGAATATTTTCCTGCTTTAACTGCAGATGGCGAAACCCTGGTTTTTACCCGTCAGGTAAATGGAAATGAAGATTTCTGGACCTCGCAGTTTAAAAACAATAAATGGGATGTTGCTACACCGTTATCTTCTAAAATAAATACAAAGCAATACAACGAAGGTGCGCAAACCATCTCTCCTGATGGTAAGTATTTATTTTTTACAGGCTGTAATCGTCCTGATGGCTTAGGCCGATGTGATATTTATGTTTCGCACCGCGAAGGAAAAGATTGGGGCGAACCTTATAATATTGGCAAACCAGTTAATTCTGAATATTGGGAATCGCAGCCTGCAATCAGTCCGGATGGCAGAACTTTGTACTTTATCAGTAACCGTCCCGGCGGATCTGGGGGTTACGATATATGGAAAAGCACAATAACTGATGATGCAAAATGGGGACCAGCCATTAATCTTGGCCCCGACATCAATACAGCTTCTGATGAAAATACACCTTTCCTGCATGCAGACGGAAAAACCTTATATTTTTCTTCAGATGGCTGGCCTGGATTTGGCAATAAAGATATTTTTTATAGCCGGATGGATAATGATGGTAAATGGCAGAAACCCGTTAATATTGGTTATCCAATTAACTCTTTCGAAGATGAAAGTGGTTTAGTGGTAAGTGCTGATGGAAATTTTGGTCTGTTTTCGTCCAACTTAAAAGGTGGTTTCGGCCTGCAGGATATTTACAGTTTTGGGATTCCGGAAAGCGCAAAGCCATTAAAAGTATCGTATGTAAAAGGAATTGTAAGGGATAAGGATACTAAAAAGACCATTGAAAGTAATGTGCAGGTGGTAGATCTAAAAACCAATAAAACCGTTTTCGATGATTATACCGATCCCGAAACTGGTCAGTTTTTAGCGGTAATGCCCGTTGGAAGTAATTATCTGTTTAATGTAAATGCAGAAGGCTACATGTTCTACTCTGAAAACTTCGAACCGAAGAGTGGAGATATTAATAAACCCTACCAGATTGAAGTATACATAGAAAAAATAAAACAGGGTGGCAATGTTACACTGAGAAATATATTTTTCGACACCAATAAATTTAACCTTTTGCCTGCCTCTATCCGCGAATTGGATCTGCTGATTGATTTCCTGCATCAAAATGAGAGGGTTCAAATCGAAATACAGGGACATACCGATAATGTTGGAGATGATAAGTTGAATGAAAAACTCTCATTTAACCGTGCAAATGCCGTTTATGAATATCTGATCAAACACAGTATTGATACTAAAAGACTTACATTCAAAGGTTTTGGAGCAAGTAAACCAATTGCTGATAATAAAACAGAATTGGGCAGAAAAAACAATAGAAGGACATCATTTGTGATTACCAAGGTTTAGTTTTTCTAATCACTGTCATTCTGAACGTAGTGAAGAATCCCCTACCCATAAAACACTGACTGCAAAACCTTTTAATAAATATTCTTCATTGGCATTCAGAATGACATTTTCAGCTAAAAATTAAAACTTTTTCCCTTTTAAAACCCTGATTGCTGATCCTTCTGCGAGTACTACAGAATCGGGTTTGGCTTGATTTAGGAAAGCGAAATCACTTCCATAATTAATTCCAAAATCAACGTTGATTTTATAATCTTTTATAGGATAAGATTGCCAGCGCGGGTGTTCGACCCCATATTCGGATGTTCTATTTGTACCAATTTTAGTATAACCCCAATAATGTTCGGTAATAAATTCTTCCTCGCTGCCAATTAAAATTTCTTCAGCTTTCGAGCCAGCAATTACAGAAAAATTATGCCAGTTTTTATTCTTCCATGAATAATCTACTTCGAGCTGATTTTCTTCTTCAGTCCAAACGTGTTTCATTCGAAAAGTCTGGTAATTCTCTTTATAAATGGTATTGGCTATAAAAGTAATTGATGGTTTGGGTACAAATTCTTTAATAAACACCACTCCCCGTTTCCAGCTCTCGTCATCTTTAAATTTGACGTAAAACCTTAAATTAACCTCTTCAAAATTGGTATGAAAGGGGATGTTAAATCCAAGAAGTTTTACATCAAGAAACATAAATCCCACCAAACTCACATAATATTTTCCATCCCAGTCGTCCAATTCGGTATGCGGGGGCAAATATTTCGAAAGTATTTCTTTGTCTACAGCATATTGTGCTAAAGCAAGTTTTCGCCATTCGGCAGTGAGAAATACTTTCGGATTGTTCAAAATTATAGTATGGCTTGTCTGATCCTGATCAGTTTGGTTAAAGTTTCTTCCAGCAAATCTAAATGCAGCATATTGGCACCGTCTGATTTTGCATTGGCCGGATCAGGGTGTGTTTCGATAAACAAACCATCAGCACCCACAGCAATAGCGGCTTTGGCAATGGTAGAAATCAATTCGGGTTTACCACCGGTAACTCCACTGCTTTGATTAGGTTGTTGTAAAGAATGCGTACAATCCATTACCACAGGCACACCAAAACTCTGCATTTCGGGTAAGCCACGGTAATCAACGATTAAATCCTGATAACCAAAGGTGTTCCCCCTGTCGGTTAATATGACTTTATTATTGCCTGCTTCTTTAACTTTCTCCACGGCAAATTTCATCGAACCTGCAGAAAGAAACTGGCCTTTTTTAACGTTCACCACTTTTCCGGTTTCGGCAGCGGCAATCAGTAAATCAGTTTGGCGGCATAAAAATGCCGGGATCTGCAATACATCTACATAAGCTGCAGCCATGGCCGCTTCGCCACTTTCGTGAATATCTGTTACGGTTGGTACGCCAAATTCTCTTCCAATTCTTTCTAAAATCCGTAAAGCTTTTTCATCACCAATACCAGTGAAAGAACTTCCTTTACTTCTGTTAGCCTTGCGATAAGAGCCTTTAAAAATATAGGGGATCTGCAGTTTATCAGTAATGGCTATAATTTTTTCAGCAATCCTCATGGCAATATCTTCGCCTTCTATAGCGCATGGACCAGCCATTAAAAAGAAATTTCCTGAATCTGTATTTTTAAGTTTATCTAAGTAGTTTAGCATGTAAAATGTATTATGGAAGATGGAAAATGTATGGACTAAAATCTATAACAGAAAATGGGACGGATAAGCAGATACATTATCCATCTTACCTCCCCCATCTTCCATCAATCTCTAGTTGCCTAGTTCTGACATGAATTTAATCCGCATCAGTTGAATTTCTTCGCGGGTATAATCGGTTTCGCCTAATTCGTTCAGGGCTTCATCGATAGAATCGCTTTCTGCCGCCCTGAAATAATCGAATACTTCATCCTGACGATCGTCATCAATAACTTCATCAATGAAATAGTTGAGATTTAATTTGGTACCGGAGTTTACAATTGATTCAACTTCTTTCAAAATTTCCTCGTAAGTTATCCCTTTAGAATCAGCAATATCTTCTAAACCAATCTGTCTGTCGATATTTTGAATAATTGAAACCTTCATCTGCGATTTATTGGCCTGGGTTTTAATAATCAGGTCAATCGGACGCTCGATATCGTTATCCTCCACGTATTTTTTGATCAATTCGATAAAAGGGGTACCAAATTTCATGGCTTTACCCGATCCTACACCTGAAATCTGGCGAAGTTCTTCCATCGTAATGGGATAGTGCGTGCACATTTCTTCTAAAGATGGATCCTGGAAAACCACAAAAGGCGGAACGCTTTTTTGTTTGGCTATTTTCTTACGGAGATCTTTAAGTAATGATAAAAGATGTGTATCTAAAGCACCAGTGCCTTGTTTTACGTCATCGTCATCATCATCTGCCCCACTTTCTATTGGCTCGTTTAATATAAATTTAAGGCTATAAGGATTGATGATAAAATCTCTTCCCTGTTTGGTTAATTTTAATAAACCGTAATTATCGATATCCTTATAGAGGTAATTATTTAGAACGGCCTGGCGGATAATCGATTTCCACATCAATACGCCTTCTTCTTTACCAATACCAAATTCCGGCAGCTTACTATGTTCGTAGGCAATGGTTTGTGCGGTTTCTAAACCTAAGAAAACGTTTAACAAATGGGCATCATCAAACTTTTCGCCTGATTTTTCAATAAACTTTAATACGGTAGATAATTGATTTTCGGCATCAAACTGTTTTTTAGGTTTCTTACAGTTATCACACATGCAATTACAGCCGGTTTCATTAAAGTTTTCACCAAAATAATGAAGAATCTGCTTCCGCCTGCAAACACCAGACTCCGCATAATCGATTACCTCTTTTAATATTTGTGTACCAATTTCTCTTTCCGAAACCGGTTTATCTTTCATAAACTTGGCCAGCTTATCTACATCTTTTTGAGAGTAGAAAGCAATACATACACCTTCGCCGCCATCACGGCCTGCCCTACCTGTTTCCTGATAGTAACCTTCCATACTTTTTGGCACATCATGGTGGATCACAAAGCGAACATCCGGTTTATCGATCCCCATACCAAAGGCAATGGTTGCTACAATCACCTCGGCATCTTCCATCAAAAACCTATCCTGTGTATCGGCCCGTACTTTCGGATCTAAGCCCGCATGGTAAGGCAACGCACTGATTCCGTTCAAATTTAAGGCTTCTGCAACCTCCTCCACCTTTTTACGGCTAAGGCAATAAATGATGCCCGATTTACCCGGATTGGATTTAATATACTTGATGATTTCTTTGGTAATATCACGCTTGGGACGGATTTCGTAAAACAGGTTTGGCCTGTTAAACGACGATTTGAACAAGGTTGCTTCCGTCATCCCAAGATTCTTCATAATATCCTGCTGCACTTTAGGAGTTGCTGTAGCGGTTAGTGCAATAATTGGGATGTTATTTCCTAAACCCGCAATAACCTGTTTGATTTTACGGTATTCCGGTCTGAAATCGTGCCCCCATTCAGAGATACAATGCGCTTCATCAACGGCAACGAAAGAGATTTTAATCAGATTTAAAAATTCAATATTATCCTGTTTCGCAAGGGATTCTGGCGCAACATACAATAATTTGGTCTGACCGCTTAAAAGATCAGATTTAACCTGGGTAATTTCAGATTTGTTTAAAGATGAGTTAAGAAAATGTGCAATACTATCATTCCCACCAAAAGCCCTTAACTGGTCTACCTGGTTTTTCATCAATGCAATTAACGGCGAAATAACAATTGCTGTTCCCTCGCTCATTAAAGCTGGCAACTGATAGCAAATAGACTTCCCTCCACCTGTTGGCATAATAACAAAGGTGTTATTGCCTTCTAAAATATTTGTAATGATCGACTCTTGATCACCCTTGAAATTATCAAACCCGAAGAAATTTTGAAGGTTATCAAATAACGACTTTTTCACGTCCATTTTGTGTAATAAAATATGCGATGCTATTTTTCTATCCAAAATAACATAATTTTACAAGAATTTCAAGTATTAACAGACAATTATTTTCTCTTTGAAAAGTAAAAAATCAATAATTCAGTCAGCTATAAGCACTTTAGAGCTCGAAGCAGCAGCAATATTAAATGTTGCCAGGAACATCAACAACGATTTTGAAAAAGTTGTGACTCGTATTTTAGAAGGTAAAGGGCGGGTAATTGTAACCGGTATTGGAAAAAGTGCCATTATTGCGCAAAAGATGGTTGCCACTTTTAATTCAACCGGTACCCCGGCAATTTTTATGCATGCTGCAGATGCCATCCATGGCGATTTGGGCATGATCCAGGTAGATGATATTGTAATCTGCTTATCAAAAAGTGGCAATACACCAGAAATTAAGGTATTGGTCCCGTTACTCAAAACATCCAATAATCTTTTAATCGGGATGGTTGGCGAATTAAATTCATTCCTGGCAGAACAGGCTGATCTGATTTTAAATACATCTTTCGAAAAAGAAGCATGCCCACACAATTTAGCGCCCACCACGAGTACTACCGCTCAATTGGCATTAGGTGATGCACTGGCCATCTGTTTACTCGAGTGCAGGGAGTTTAACGAAGCAGACTTTGCAAAATACCATCCCGGAGGATCGCTGGGTAAAAAACTTTATTTAAAGGCCAGAGATTTGGCTTTATCTAACGAGAAGCCTTCCATCAGCCCAACTGCATCCGTAAAAGATGTATTAATCGAAATTAGTAAAAACCGTTTGGGTGCTGTTGCTGTTGTTGATTCAGCTAACCATGTATTGGGTGTTATTACAGACGGAGATATCAGGAGAATGTTGGAGAACAACAATTCTATAGCTGATTTAAAAGCTGAAGATATTATGAGTAAAACCCCGAAAAGCATCCAATTTGATGCTTTGGCGGTAGACGCCCTGGAGATTATTAAACAAAACAACATTACACAATTGTTAGTTCTAGAACAAAATACTTACTTTGGCATCATCCATTTACACGACCTGCTCAACGAAGGCATTGTGTAATTTTTAAAATAAAAAATGAATAAAGATTATTATGCATTAATTATGGCCGGTGGCGTCGGAAGCCGCTTTTGGCCAGTAAGCAGAACAGAATACCCAAAACAATTTATCGACTTTTTTGGCGTAGGTAAAACTTTAATACAAAGTACCTATGATAGGTTTTTAAAAATCTGTCTCCCCGAAAATATATTTATCGTAACGAACGAAATTTATTCGGATCTGGTAAAAGAGCAATTGCCTCAGTTGAGTCCAAATCAGATTCTGGCCGAGCCATTACTTAGAAATACAGCGCCTTGTATTGCTTATGGCAGTTTAAAAATTGCTGAATTAAATCCAAATGCAACTATAGTAGTTGCTCCTTCTGACCATACTATTGCAAATATTGATGGTTTTGTAGAATCTATTGAACAATCATTGGATGCAGCATCGAAAAACGACTGTTTAATTACCCTGGGCATTAAGCCAAACCGTCCGGATACGGGTTATGGCTATATCCAGCATACTGATTACGTACTTAATACGGATACAGACCTGCACAAGGTTAAAACTTTTACTGAAAAGCCAAATCTCGATTTAGCGAAATCATTTTTGCAGAGTGGCGATTTTCTGTGGAATGCGGGCATTTTTATCTGGTCGGCAAAAACCATTTTGAAAGCTTTTGAAAAACACCTGCCGGATATGTATGAAATATTCAGTGTGGGCCGATCGGAACTGAATACCGAAAACGAAAAAACATTTATCAACAACGCTTATTTGCAGTGTACCAATATTTCAATCGATTTTGGGATTATGGAAAAAGCGGAAAATGTTTATGTGCTTCCATCTGATTTTGGATGGTCGGACTTAGGCACCTGGGCCTCTATTTATGAGATGGCTGATAAAGATTATGTAGGAAATGCGGTTATCCCTTCGGAACAGGTGATTATGTTCGATTCATCGAACTGTATGGTAAATGTTCCGAAAGATAAACTGGTTATTCTGCAAGGATTACATGATTATATTGTGGTAGAAAATAACAATATGCTAATGATTTGCCCGAGAGACGAGGAACAACGCGTTAAAGAATTTGTCGCAGAAGTTAAATCCAGATTTGGAAACAAGTTCATATAACTATGGATGATGTAAGATGGATAATGTGGGATTAAACTACATTATCCATCTTACATCATCCATCTTACACCCCTCTTTGTCTAACCGCTTCGTATAAAATTACGCCTGCAGCTACTGACACATTTAGCGATTCGATTTTACCCGACATTGGTATTTTAGCCAGGTGATCGGCCACACGTAAAAGATCATTAGAAATACCTTCATCTTCTGAGCCCATTACAATGGCTGTAGGCATGGTATAATCGGGAGCATATATAAAATCATTTGTTTTTTCGGTACAGGCTACAACCTGCAATCCGCTTTCCTGTAAAAACAAGCAGGTTTTATGCAAATTGCTGTGGCGACAAATCGGAATATTAAATAAAGCACCCGCTGAAGTTTTAATGGCATCGGCATTTATTTGTGCCGCATTTTTTAAGGGTACTACAATGGCATGAACACCCACGCAAGCCGCCGTACGGGCAATTGCGCCCATATTACGCACATCGGTTACACTATCCAAAACCAATATTAATGGCACCTCTCCTTTTTCGAAAACGGCAGGAACAATATCTTCAATATTCTGATAAGTAATTGGAGAAATCACAGCAATTACACCCTGATGGTTTTTCTGCGACATCCGGTTCAGTTTTTCAACAGGAACCGAGTTTAAAGGAATCAAAGTATCTTTTAAAAGGCCTTTTAATTCTAAAAAAAGATCGCCGCCCAAACCGCGTTGCTGGTAAATGGTTTCAATATCTCTTCCTGCTTTAATGGCCTCTATTACGGCCCTTATGCCAAATACAAACTCATTATTCTCTTTTGCGCGTTGCGGTCTTCTAAAATTATCCATGTTTTGAAATTGTTAGGCAAAAGTATTCAATTAAATGTTTCAGCCCTAATCTATATTATCCTTATTCACATTTAATTGTTTAAAAAATTTCAAGATCGAATAAAAGCCCTTAAAATTTAATCTGATTATACTTCAATTTGTTAACAAACAACTAGTAACTAATTCAAACAACCCCGTCAAAATTTGATTACTTTTGTTGAATGAGTATCGATAATGAACAAGGCGGAAAGAACAGTATGACTGCTAGAAAAAGCAGGTTAAGTAATACCATTAGTTCACAGGGGAAAATACCCCCACAGGCATTAGACCTGGAAGAAGCCGTGTTAGGTGCATTGATGCTCGAAAAAGACGCCTTATCTGCGGTAATCGATGTTTTAAAGCCTGAGGTTTTTTACAACATCGCCCACCAGAAAATATTTGAAGCCATCCATATTTTATTTCAAAAATCGAAACCAGTTGATATTTTAACGGTAACTTCAGAGTTACGTACCCTGGGATCGCTGGAAATGGTAGGTGGCGCTTATTACATTACACATTTAACCAACCGCGTTGCTTCTGCAGCGAATATTGAATTTCACGCCAGGATTATTTCTCAGAAATATATCCAGCGCGAATTAATCAGGATCTCAACCGAAATTATTACCAATGCCTACGAAGATACTACCGATATTTTCGATTTATTGGACCAGGCTGAAAAAGGACTTTTTGAAATCGCCCAGAATAACTTACGTAGGGATACGCAAAAAATGGACGATATTATTAAACAATCGTTAGCTACTCTGGAAGAACTTCGGACCAAAACAGATGGTTTAACAGGTGTACCAACAGGTTTTACCGGATTAGACCGGATTACCGGTGGATGGCAAAAGCAGGATTTAGTAATTATTGCTGCACGTCCGGCAATGGGAAAAACGGCTTTCGTATTAACCTGTGCAAGAAACGCCACAGTTGATTTTGCAAAACCAACGGTAGTATTCTCACTCGAGATGTCGTCGGTTCAGTTGGTGAATCGTTTAATTTCCGGAGAAGCAGAAATCGAACAGGAAAAAATCAGGAAAGGAAATTTACAGGAATGGGAATGGCAACAACTACACAGTAAAATTGGCCGTTTAACCGAGGCTCCCCTATTAATTGATGATACCCCTGCGTTAAATATATTTGAATTCAGGGCTAAATGCCGGAGATTAAAATCACAATACGATATCCAGCTGGTAATTGTCGATTACTTGCAGTTAATGCATGGTAAAGGCGAAGGCAAGGGAGGTGGTAACCGTGAACAGGAAATCGGTAGTATTTCCAGGGCGCTAAAATCGGTTGCTAAAGAACTTGATGTTCCGGTATTGGCACTTTCGCAGTTAAGTCGTGCGGTAGAGAGCAGACCTGGTTTACAGGGAAAAAGACCAATGTTATCCGATTTACGTGAATCTGGATCAATTGAGCAGGATGCAGATATGGTATTATTCTTGTACCGTCCTGAATATTACGGTATTACCGAGGATGAGCAAGGAAGATCGCAAGCCGGCATTGGTGAGGTAATTATTGCAAAGCACCGTAACGGTGAAACCGGAATTGTACCACTTAAATTCATAGGTAAATTTGTGAAATTCACCGATTTGGAAGATGATTTTAATGCACCGCCAAATTCGTTTGCTGCAGATCCATCTGCCGGAATGTACCCTTCACAAGATTTTGAAAAACAAAGCAACGTAATTATCCGTCCGTCTAAAATGGATGATTATAATGATGACGATCCACCGTTTTAGTAATTAGTAGTCATCTATCCATTATTCGAAGCAAAACTCATTTTTACATAAAGGTTTTAGCTTTTTCTGCTATCAATGGCAGACTTAATAGAATGATCGTCATTGCATCGTTGTAAGATTACTTCCCCGGGGCAGGCTGTCGGCTGAAAAAGCCTTCTCGCAATGACGACCCCACACGAGCTAAAATGCACGAAAATCTTCATGTCATTCATATTACCATACCATACCCACAAGTACCAGATCTCTCAGGTTAAAAGCTAGAACTCAGGCACGGAAAACTGGCCTAGTAGCAGGGAACCAACCAATTTAAACCCGATAAAACGAATGCTCCCGATTCTTTATCGGAGCAGCAGTGATGGCGGGACTGCATTAGCCCAAAGTTTACTGTGTTTGCTTTCCAAGTTCTGACTCCTTATCTATGAGTCTGATAACAATCTGTTAATTAGCATGGTATTAAAATAAATATCCAATCAGTATGCCTGCCAGCACAATTAAAGGTGGACTAATTTTAGTAAAGTTGAGCAACAGAAATGTAGCGAGCATTATACCTAAAAACACCCAGTTAAAACCCATAGGGATTAATAACAATACAAATGCTGCAATAATAAAACCAACGCTCACCGCATTAATTCCTGAAAGGCTGTGGCGGATCCTGGAGATCTTTTTCAGGTCATCCCAAAAAGGTACGATAAATAAAACGAGGATTAATCCAGGTAAATTAATGCCAATTACACCAATTAATCCACCTAAAATCTGTCCCCATAAGCCATAGCCAAAATTTTTCATGCTCAGGGCGCCCAGATAACTGGTAAAAGAAAATGTAGGGCCCGGCAAAGCCTGTTGAAGCGCAAAACCAGATAAAAATCCTGATGAAGGTAAATAATGTTTCATGTCTACAAACTCGGTAAACATCAACGGAACAAGTACCTGCCCTCCTCCAAATACCAATATCCCGTTACGGTAAAAGTTCTCCAGCAGGCGGATGGGTAAACTAAAAGGTGATGTTCTGTTGATAATGGCCCCAACCAATGCAAACAGTAATAAAGCACCTAAAAAGTAGATCAGTTTTTTTGGATTAATGTTCGAAAAAAGTTTAACCCTTAGTTCTGTTTCTTCTTTTGGCGTCTCAATGGCAGAAGAAATCATTCCACCGATTAAAATAGACAGTGGAAATACATAAGCATTCCTTAAAACCAGGGTAACAATAACAGAGGCAATGGCTAAAAAAATAGAAACCTGCGAGGATAAAACTTTTTTGCCCAGTTTCCATGCACCATAAGCTACAATGCCTAAAGCAATGGGCTGGATGTATTCCAGGATATCATTAAATTTCTGTTTCTGATCCAGTAAGGCATAACTAATGGCTGCAAAAGTCATGATCGCTGCAGTGGGTAGAATCCAGATCAAAAAGGTTATAATGGCAAGTTTAAGCTTACCAACCTTCCAGGCTATTCCTACCAGTGTTTGTGTAGAAGCCGGGCCAGGTAACACCTGTGCAAGCGCATTTAGCTCTAAAAGTTCTTCTTCAGAAATAAACTTTGTACTTTGAACAAAATATTTTAATAATAAAGCCAGGTGTGCCTGTGCACCTCCAAAAGATGTAAAAGTAAAAAAGATTACATTCCGGATAAAAAGCCATTGTCTTTTAGCCGCGATGGGTTTTGTTTGCATTAATTCAAAAACTAATAGCTGTTAACTGAAAATTGACAACTGGAAACTGGCTTAATCATCTTCATAATCTAAACCCGCGGCTGAGTTGTACGCACCTTGTAACTCAGAAAAAGCATGCATATCCCGCTTATTTCTGGCCACCTGCATTCCTTTCTGGTAGGTTTCAATTGCTTTCTCTTTCTCCCCTTCTTTTTCCAATAATTTCCCAAAATGGTAATAAGTACCTACATAATCAGGATGTTTATCCGTTAACTGAAGGTAAAAAGAATAGGCTTTTTCTTTATCATTTAGACTGTTATACTCTGTAGCTAAGGCATATAGTATAAACGGATCGTTAGGATCGTTCTCTAAAAATTCTAATAACTTACTTAAACGGGTGGATGACATTTTATTTCCTTGCTTTTTTAATTAAATTTGCAGAAAGACCTTATATAATAATGATATCATATATGAATCGATTAACACGAACAATTACGGTTCCAGATCGTTCATTAAATAAAAACCACTATTAACATATGAAAATATTAGTTTGTATCAGTAACGTGCCAGACACGACGACAAAAATAACTTTTACTAATGATAATACCGAATTCAATACGGCAGGTGTGCAATATATTGTTAACCCTTACGATGAAATCGCTTTATCAAGAGCAATAGAACTAACCGAAGGTGGTAAAGGAACAGTAACTGTAATTAACGTAGGCGAAGCCGCAAACGATCCAACCATCCGAAAAGCTTTGGCTATTGGTGCTGATGATGCTGTAAGGGTTAATGCAGCCCCAAGAGATGCTTATTTTGTAGCGAAGCAGATTGCTGAATATGCAAAAGACAAAGATTTTGATATCATTTTAACCGGTCGCGAATCTATCGATTATAACGGTAATCAGGTTGCGGCGATGGTTGGTGAGTTTTTAGATATCCCTTCGGTATCCATCATTAAAAAATTAACCATTGAAGGTGATACTGCAACAATTGAAAGAGAAATTGAAGGTGGTAAAGAAGTATTAACCGTTTCTGGCAAATTTATTGCAAGCTGTGCAGAAGGTGTAGCCGAGCCTAAAATACCAAACATGCGTGGTATCATGAGCGCCCGGACAAAACCTTTGGCCGTGGTTGATGCCGTTGCGATAGAAGAAGTAAGCAAGGTTACAAAATACGAAACTCCTGCCCCACGCGGTACGGTAAAGCTAATTCCTGCCGATCAAACAGAACAGTTAATCAGCTTGTTACATAGCGAAGCTAAAGTGATATAACCCCTAAATCCCCTGGAGGGGGCTTTTAAATAATTAAAAAATTAAATTTTACTAAAATCCTTTAAGGAATTAAATTATATGTCAGTATTAGTATATGTAGAACAAGCTGAAGGTAAATTCAAGAAATCTGTTTTTGAAGCAGTTTCTTATGCCAAAGCCATTGCCGGCCAACAATCCACTCAGTTAACCGCTATTTCTATTGGCGATGTTGCAGAAAGTGAGTTAAAAGAATTAGGAAAATACGGTGCATCTAAAGTATTAAACGTAAGTGCCGATCAGTTAAAAACTTTCGTAAACCAGGCCTACGCCAGCGTTATTGCTGCTGCAGCTGAAAAAGAAGGCGCTGATGTTGTTGTTTTGTCTAACTCATTCTCAGGAAAAGGTTTAGCACCGCGTATTGCAGTAAAACTTAAAGCAGGTTTGGCAGATGGTGCTGTTGAACTACCAAGTAATGATGGTAAATTCGCCGTAAAGAAAACTGCTTTTTCTGGTAAAGCATTCGCCATTACCGAATTAACATCAGCCAACAAAGTAATTGCTTTAAATCCAAATGCTTTTGGTGTTAAAGAAAATGCAACAGATGTTACCATCGAAAACTTTGCTGCTGATATTAAACAATCAGATTTAGGTACACTAATTAAAGATATTGTAAGGGCTACGGATAAAGTTTCTTTACCGGATGCAGAGTTGGTGGTATCGGCAGGCAGAGGCCTGAAAGGACCTGAAAACTGGGGAATGATAGAAGAACTTGCTGGTTTATTAGGGGCTGCTACCGCTTGTTCTAAACCAGTTTCGGATGCAGACTGGAGACCACACTCAGAACACGTTGGTCAAACCGGTATTGCAATTAGTCCTAATTTATACATCGCCATTGGTATTTCTGGTGCTATCCAGCATTTAGCTGGTGTGAGTTCATCAAAAGTTATTGTGGTGATCAACAAAGATCCTGAAGCACCTTTCTTTAAAGTGGCCGATTATGGTATTGTTGGCGATGCTTTTGAAGTGGTACCAAAATTAATTGAAGCATTAAAAGCACATAAGGGATAATATCTTATAGACCTAATAGGTTTTTTAAACCTATTAGGTCTTACCAAAAATATGAAAAAAGTAAAATTAGATATTGTAGGTTTATCTTACAGCCAGACTCAATCTGGTGCTTATGCCCTTGTTTTAGGAGAAGTAAATGGACGCCGTCGCCTACCGATTATTATTGGTGCTTTTGAGGCCCAGGCCATTGCCATAGAAATTGAGAAAATGACTCCCAGCAGGCCATTAACACACGATCTCTTTAAATCGATGGCTGATACTTTTCATATCAATATTCAGGAGGTAATTATTTACAACCTGGTTGATGGTGTTTTTTATGCAAAACTGATTTGTAGCGATGGCAAAAACACACACGAGGTTGATGCACGTACTTCTGATGCCATTGCTTTGGCGGTGAGGTTTAATGCCATGATTTATACCTACGAATTTATTCTGGCATCTGCCGGAATTGTAATCGAAGGAAATGATTTTCTTTTTCTGGAGAATATGAACTCACTCACCAAAGAACCAGAGGCCGACAGTTTGCCAAGTGCGGGTAAACAACAGGGCTTTGGCGATCTTACCCTGGAAGAACTACAGCAAAAGTTACAGGAAGCCATTGCTGAAGAAGCTTATGAAAAAGCAGCCAGGTTACGTGACGAACTGAATAAACGCGGAACCTCTTAATTTTTAGTCAAAACCATCCAACAGATCAAAATCCCTTCAGATTTTCTCTAAAAATCAACAAATAAAAAGCTAAATACCAAAATGAGCCCAATTGTTTAAAATAATTTAAGCTCATTTTGGATTATGATTCAAAATAGTTCTATATTCAGCTTTTACTTTCAATAATCAAACTAAACTATTATTATGAACGTTAAGTTTCGCTTAACTATAATGAGTTTCATGCAATTTTTTGTATGGGCTGCCTGGTTAATTACGATTGCAAATTACTGGTTCGGAACCAAACAATGGGACGGTGCAGATTTCGGGATCATTTTCTCTACAATGGGTATTGCATCGCTATTTATGCCAACCATAACCGGTATTATTGCCGATAAATGGATTAATGCAGAAAAACTTTACGCCATTTTACATATCCTTTATGCCGCTACCATGTTCTACCTGCCTCAGGTAGAAGATCCACATACTTTCTTTTGGGTAATATTGGTGGCCATGTGTTTTTATATGCCTACCATTGCATTAAGCAACTCCATTAGTTACACCACTTTAAAAAACGGCAATTTCGATGTAGTAAAGAATTTTCCTCCAATCCGTGTTTGGGGTACGGTAGGTTTTATTGCAGCCATGTGGATTACCAATTTAACAGGTAACAAAGCAAGTGCCAACCAATTTTACATAGCAGGCATTAGTGCTTTACTGTTAGGCGTGTATTCTTTTACCCTTCCCGCCTGTAAACCTTTAAATTTAATCAGCGAGAAGAAAACATTTGCACAAAAGCTGGGCTTAGAATCATTTAAACTTTTCGCCGATTATAAAATGGCTTTGTTTTTCATTTTCTCTATGTTTTTGGGCGCTGCCTTGCAATTAACAAATGCTTATGGTGATGTTTTTTTAGATGAATTTAAATTGTTTCCTGTTTTTGCAGATTCTTTTGTAATCAAATATTCTACCATCATTTTATCCATCTCACAAATATCAGAAACGCTTTTTATCCTTGCTATTCCATTCTTTTTGAAACGTTTTGGCATTAAATGGGTAATTGCAATTGCCATGTTTGCATGGGTATTACGTTTTGCGCTGTTTGCTTTTGGCGATCCATCAGCCAACCTATGGATGATCATTACTTCATGTATTGTATATGGTATGGCGTTCGATTTCTTCAATATTTCGGGTTCGTTATTCGTAGAAACTTCTACCACACCTAAAACACGCTCATCTGCACAGGGTTTGTTTATGATGATGACCAACGGTTTCGGTGCCGTTTTCGGAAGTCTGATATCAGGCTGGATGATCAATAAATATTTCACCACCTATTATAATAATATTGGTTCGTTATCAAAATATGTAAATAGCGAAGCAGATAATACACATTTGCTCAAATTTTTAAAAAACAAAGGTATCAGCGTATTACAGAATGGTGATTTAAGCAGGGCTTTGGATGTAAAAGACTGGCACAATATCTGGCTATCGTTCACCATTTATGTTTTAGTAATTGCAGTTATTTTTGTGGTTATTTTTAAACACAAACATACCCGTGCAGAAGTAGAAGCCATTAACCATTTATAATTCCCATTAACCTCTTATGTCAGCTGGTAAATATAGAAAAGAACATAATTGTTTAAACTGCGGTTCTCATGTTGAGAAACATTATTGTAGCGCCTGCGGTCAACCTAATTTAGAATTAAAAGAAAGTTTCTGGACTTTTATTAGTCATAGCATTGCGCATTATTTCCATTTTGACAATAAATTCTTTCAAACTCTTTCTCCCCTTTTAACAAAGCCTGGTCAGGTTACACTCGATTATTTAGCTGGTAAGAGAGCCCGATACATCAATCCGGTGAGTATGTACATCTTTGTATCCATTGTATATTTTTTGGTGGTTTATTCCCCAAAACATATAGCAAAGAATTCAGATTACGCTAATATCAGCATTGCAAACAAAAAAGGTGATGATAAAGTAAGCGATAGTGTAAAAAATGCGCTGAAACTTACTGGTGTATCTAAAACCATCGCAGATAAAGCTACAAAGTCTATTGATCAGGCCATCCAAAAGAAAGCGTTTATAAAATTAGGCTTTGCTGATCAGGAAAGAGAATTAAGCAGGCTTAAAGCAGAAAATGTGACGCTTAAATCCGATTCCATTTCGGATTTACTAGAAGAATACAATGAAATCCATATTGAAAGGAACGATAGCACTTATTCAGCCTATTTATCTCGTCAGAAAAAACTATCTCTTTCAGAACAGGATAGCTGGTACGAAAGAATGGTTAAAAAAAGGGCGATTACCATCGGAGAAAAATCTGAGGTAATTCAGGAAACCCTCGAACATAACCGTCCAAAACAATATTTCTTGCTGATGCCTTTACTGGCCTGGTTTATCATGCTCAATTTCAGAAAAAACCATATCTACTATTTAGATCACCTGATTTTTACCATCCATGGTATGATGGTTTATTTTATCATTTCGATTATTACCCAACCCATCATGAAACATGTGTTTGGGGAGCATTCTATCGTGAGTAATATTATTGAAGTTGTTGTTACCATATACATGTTCTGGTATATGTTTAAGGCGCTAACTATATTTTATCAACGTAAAACCTGGAGCACCATCTTTAAAATATTCTGGATTTTGATTCTTTATGCAGTTGCATTTAAGCTAACAGAAATGGCGATGATCAATTTGATTTATTACGTAGCTACTTAATTCACGGTCGTCATCTCGACTAGAACGCAGTGGAATGGAGATCCTTCGACTACGCTCAGGATGACAACTTAATAAATTGCCGTCATTGCGAGGCACAAAGCAATCTTAATGCGCACGCTAAGTAGCGATCGTTAAAAGATTGCTTCGTCGGCTGAAAAAGCCTTCTCGCAATGACGGCTATTAGTAAAGGAAAGTAAAACCCACAAAAAAACCACCCGATTTTTCGGGTGGTTTTTTTATGATTTATAGAATTACTTTCTGTTTTTCAACTCAACAAATTCTCTATCCGTTTCGCCAACATAAATCTGACGTGGACGACCGATAGGTTCTTTGTTTTCGTGCATTTCTTTCCATTGTGCAATCCATCCTGGTAAGCGCCCTAAAGCAAACAGTACGGTAAACATTTCAGAAGGGAAGCCTAAAGCGCGGTAAATAATACCCGAATAAAAATCTACGTTTGGATATAATTTACGCTCGATGAAATACTGGTCAGTTAAAGCTGCTTCTTCCAGTTTTTTAGCAATTTCCAGGATCGGATCGTCGATGCCTAAATTTTCTAAAATATCATCACATGCTTTTTTAATGATTTTAGCTCTTGGATCGAAGTTTTTGTAAACCCTGTGACCAAAGCCCATCATACGGAAAGGATCGTTTTTATCTTTAGCTTTTGCAATCCATTTCTCTGTATCACCACCATCTGCTTTAATCAACTCCAACATATCGATAACGGCCTGGTTTGCGCCACCATGTAATGGTCCCCAAAGTGCAGCAATACCTGCAGCAATTGATGCATATAAATTACAGTCAGATGAACCTACAATACGTACTGTAGAGGCTGAACAGTTTTGCTCATGATCTGCATGCAGGATCAGCAATTTATTCATCGCATTTACAACGATTGGGTTTACATCATAATCTTCGGTACGTTGCCCAAATGTCATCCAAAGGAAATTGGTTACATAATCATATTTATTTTTTGGATAAATAAGCGGATGACCCAATGATTTTTTATAAACAAAAGAAACAATGGTTGGAAATTTAGCCAATAATTTAATAATGGTTAAATCCTGCTCTGCTGCAGTTTGATTTGGCTTTAAACATTCAGGGTAAAATGTAGAAAGCGAGAATATTAACGAACCTAATTGTCCCATTGGATGGGATCTTGATGGATAACCATCAAAGAATTTTTTCATATCCTCATGGATCAGCGTATGTTTGCTGATATCGGCCTGTAAATCTTCCAGTTGTTTTTGCGTTGGCAGGTCGCCATAAATGATCAGATAAATAACTTCTAAAAAACTTGATTTTGCTGCAAGTTCTTCAATAGAATAACCTCTGTATTTTAAAATGCCTTTTTCACCATCTAAAAAAGTGATTTTACTTTTTGTAGAACCCGTATTTTTAAAACCAGTATCTAAAGTTACAAAGCCTGTAAGATCTCTTAGTTTCGAAATATCAATGGCCTTCTCATCTTCTGTTCCTGTTATTACTGGCAATTCTATTGTCTTACCATCAACTTTAATCTCTGCAATATCTGACATATTATTGTATTGTGTTTATAGCTTTCTAAATTATATAAAATTAATATACATGCATAACAAATCTGTTAAATTAATATGAATAATTGGTCAAAATGACGTAACAATCATGCTTAATTTTACAATTTTTGAAATTTTATTTTGCCTTAATCTCTTCAGCAACCCTTCCACATTCGAGCATTTCTTTACCATAATAAGGGTTTCTAATGTCCTTTTCTGTTGATAACCAGTCTCCTCCATCACCTTTATTGGCCATTGGGCAATGCTGCACATAAATAATGCCTTTATCAATTTCTGTTCCTTTAAGTAAAGCAATTAAATCGGCACTTAAAACAGTAAAATCTTTCCGTTGCGAAACCAGGTTACCGCTTGCCGCAATTTTGTTTGCTACCGCAGCCGTAGGCTCGCAACCTTTATAAGCGGCTAAAGAAGTTTGTAACTGAACAGCAGATTTTTGTGCGTTTACCGCATCTGATTTTACCAGTGCATCCTTTAAAACTACATATTGATTAAAGATTTCCGATTTCTGTTTATCTTTTATGCTAACCTCATTTTTAACCGCAACCGAATCTGTTTTAGTTGAGTCTTTGGTTTCAGTAGAATTTTTATTTGCCTGGTTGCAGGCCATTAAAGCGGTGAGTATGGCTAATCCGAATATTTTTTTCATCTGTATTTGGTTTTCGGGTCAAAATAGCAAATTAAATATTAAATAAATAAAAAAGTCCCCATTTTCATGGAGACTTTAAAAATATATGACGCAAGGCCGTTTAATTGTAAGGATGAACACAGATACAAAATCCGTGTTTAGCTGTGTGCATCCGTGGCCATAAAACTTAACTTAAGAATATTGGGCTATTGGGCAAAAAAAAATCCCGATTTTCACCGGGACTTTAAAAATATATGATGTTTTAATTATAGTTTGAAATTGTATCCCAATCTCAGGTTAAACTGTCCTGTTTTCATGAAATAAAGATCAGATGAACTGTTATTTACATAACCTTCATATTTTACGCCAAGATCCAATCCGTTTTTCCATTCGTAACCCAATCCGCCGGTATAGATAAAGTTCATGTTTGCACCATCTTTAATGGCCAAACCAGACCCTAGTTCAGTAGCTAAATACATTCTTTCGATCGGGAAAACCCTAACACCACCCATTACAGGGATAAATTCGAATTTAAGGGGGCTGCCTTTCCATTTTAAACGGGTATAACCACCAGATGCCGTAACTGCAACAAAAGGACTTAAATCATATTGAAGTCTCACATCGGCACCATAACCGTAATCCATTTCCGAACGGTCAGGAAATATTCCATAATTTACGCCAGCACCAATTTTAAAAGCCATGCCGCTTCCGGTTGTCATTGGCTCCGTAGTGCCCATTGTTTGTGCTTTTAAATTTGAAGTGGTTAAGATTGCAAGTGCTGTTAAGCTTGTTGCAAAAAGTTTAGTAATTGTTTTCATTGTTAGATATTTTAAGTTATTAATTAAGGGTTTAGGGTATATACGTTAAAATATCTTGAGCGGATTTTTAAATTTTCATTTTTTTCAGAATGTTGTGAAATAAAAAAAGCCCCCTTAAAAAGGAGGCTTTCAATTTTGTTATGGATTAGCTTATAAGCTGAATCCGTAAGCTAAACGCAGACCAAAGAATCCGGTACTTGTTCCGTTTTGTGCTAAACCTTCATATTTAACACCTAAATCTAATCCGTTGCTCCATGCATAACCAACTGCTGGTGAATACACAAAAGATGTTCCGCTACCCGATTTGGTACCGAAACCTGCACCTAGCTCAGCTAAGCCATAAACACCAGAACCAGAATCGTTAAAGAAATATTTAACACCAGCTTTTACTGGAATGTAACCATAATCTACACCGTCGAAAGTTGTGTTTCCAACAGTAAAATCTTTAGCAAATAAGTTGGTATAACCTGCTGTAACAGGAATCGATAATTGTTTATCGATATCAAATTGATAACGTAAATCTACACCAGCAGCAAAATTGTAAGCGTCGCTGGTTGGGATACCTGCAGTTAGTCCTATTCCTAATTTTTGTGATTGTGCATTAGCATTAGTTGTAAAAAATAATGCCACTACAGCTGCTGAAGTAGCAATGATTTTAGTAATTGTTTTCATTTTAAGGATAATTTATGAGTTAAAAATATTATGCTTCAACAAATACAAAGGTTGTGCCAAAAGGGCTTTTTTGAAGCTATTTAACCAATAAACCAACCTTAAGATGACCAATGTAGATTAATTTAACCCAACTGAAACTTTTTCTAAAATCAACTGTTTTAATTGGTTTGCCGGTAATGATGCATCGAGCCAAATGATGGGAACATTGTCCTTTTCCATCTTTCTGAAAAAGGTATTTTGCCTTTTGGCATACTGGCAAATGGCTATGCCCAGTTTAAGTTTTAATTCATCCAAAGTGAACAAACCATCCAGATAGTTCACAATAAATTTATATTCAAGTCCATAGAAAACGAGCATTTCTTTACTGATGCCATCCCGCAGCAATTGCGCTACCTCTTCCATCAGTCCTGAGGCAAATCTTTCGTCTAACCGCTTTAGTATTTTAGCCCTGGTGACTTCAACTTCATTTTTTAACCCAAAAGTGATCGGTTTAATTACTGGTCGTTGAATAACTTCTAGCTGGTGATCTTTTAAATAATCATTAATTTCTAATGCCCTGATTAACCTCTTTTTTGAAGACAGATCTACATAACCGGTATTCTGGTTTTGATTGTTTTGTAATTTCAGAACCAGTTCTTCCTTGGATAATGCATCGAAGTGTTCCCTTAATTCCTGATTGACCGGAACTGCAGTAAAAGTTTGATTCTGAAGTAAACTATGAATATACATGCCCGTTCCACCACAAAGGATGGGGATTTTATTTTGCGCAGTGATGGTTTGGAATGCTTTGTAAAAATCGTTTTTAAAAGCATCTACATGGTAACGTTCTCCGGGCTCCAAAATATCGATCAGGTGATGGGGGATGGTTTTGCCGTTAATAAAATATTCCTGCAGATCTTTTCCGGTACCAATATCCATACATTTAAAAACCTGACGGCTATCTGCACTGATAATTTCTGTATTTAAAGCCTCGGCAACCTGCACAGCAAGTTTTGTTTTGCCAGATGCCGTTGCGCCCAAAATAATGATGAGGTTATGCGTGTCCATTAAAATTTGAGGATAAACTTTAAACTCCCTGTATTAAATACTTCCTGATTTGAAATCTGATCGTCCATTTTAAGCGTGCGGATTAAATTTTCACCTAACATATAAACTTGCGGAGCTAAAATAGCCGTTTGGGCAAAACCTAACGTTACATAGGCCTCCCCTGTTGACCAATCACGATCTGCATAAGTCATAAGGTCGTTGGGTTTGTAGATTTCAGCAAAATAGGTGATCAGCTTACTCAATCCACCGTTAATGGAATAACCAGCTTTAACGGCAAAACGGATCAGTTCTGCTGATCTGTAATTTTCGGTATGGTTCATTTTTCGGAGTGCCGAAAAAGTGGCAACAGCAACAAGACCTTCTTTTTCAAATAACCCAATTTTGTACCGGCTGCTTACCGGCCCTTGCAGGTGGTTTTCGGTTAAAAAAGCATCGGCAACCGGTTTTGTGATTTTAAAAACTTTGGTTTTTCTGCCGTGGATACGGCTATTCATGCCGGTTAACGATTTTATCCTGGCGATAACCTGATCCGGACGTGACCGCCATACGTCTTCCCAAAGATGAACCAGTTTAATCTTTTTTTGAGTATATCTTTCCTGGAGCCTGATCAGATTCTCAGGTTTAAATCCATGGTCTAAATTAGCAAGGTTAATCACCAGGTTTGTATTGGTCTTGATCAGTTGAAATCCTTCTTCCAAAAAAAAATGGCATTCAATTTTGTGATTAGTTAACGCTAAACTCAATTGATGATGCCAGTTATTATAAGAAGTTAAAAAGTTCAATGAGCAGAAATTTATTCAGAAAAATTATTTGCTGCAAATTTAACCATCAAATTATTAAATCCATTCTTTTTCTTTAAAGTTCGTATGGATAATTTCGATCAGCATTTCTGCTTCCTTTAATTTGGCGTCATCCAGCTGGGTAATTTTTAAACCGGCTGTATCTTCGCCAAAGTGAGTTAATTGCTGGTTTGTTGTAGAAAATTCACTTGTATTTACTTTAACTTCTACTTCGCTCCCATTAATGTAAACCCCTGTAAAAAAGCGTTCAGTTATTTTTTCACCGTTTAAATCTATATTTTTTTCGCTATATAAATCGTAGCCGGTTTCAGAATTTTCGTGCACGGTATATCCTCTTGTTGCATATGGTTGTATGCCTGCCCTAATGGTTTGAAAAATTTCTACAAGATCAGTTTTCATAATTCTAGTTTAGAAATTAAACAGCTGTACTACGTTATTGTTTAGTTTTTATTCTGCAAGCCACCAGTTTTCGGTTGGCAAATGCCCGTTTAATACAACGGTTTCACCCAATTTCGGGGTAACTAAAGGAAATTGTTTTGCGGTGGCTGCTAAAACAACCCTTTTAATAGACTCGTTCCACGGATGCATGGCCAGGCTAAATTTGCCCCAATGTACAGGCATTAATACTTTTGATTTTAAATCTATTGCAGCCTGTACGGTTTCTTCGGGAAACATATGTATATAAGGCCAATAGGCATTATACTGACCGCATTCCAACAAGGCTAAATCAAATGGCCCAAATTCAGCTCCTATTTTAGCAAAATGGGTATCGTAGCCTGAATCGCCACCCAGAAACAGTTTATAGTTGGCAGTTTTTAATACAAAAGCCGACCAAAGTGTCTGGTTTCTTTTAAATTTCCTGCCGGTAAAATGTCTAGCGGGTACAGCGGTTAATGTAAGATTGTTAACTAAAGTGGTAGACTGACCCCAGCATAATTCGTTTATTTTTTCTGGTTTAATGCCCCATCGCTCTAAATGTGAGCCCACGCCAATGGAGGTAATAATGGTTTTGGCTTGTGGTGCAATTTTCAAAATACTTTGATAATCGAGGTGGTCGTAATGATCGTGTGTGATGAGCAGTATATCAATATCTTTGAAACTTTCGGCCTTCACCACATCAGTACCTTTAAAAGCTTTACTGCCAATAAAAGAAAAAGGTGATGGCGTAATACTAAATACCGGATCAACTAAAATCCTCAGTCCATCTACCTTGATCAGGTAAGAAGAATGCCCAAACCAGATGATTTCAGGTGAGTTGCTTTTTGGTTTTCCAGCGATATCAGGTGTAACAAAAGGAAGTGCTTTATCGGGTGATTTATTAGGATGTTTCTCAAATAAAAAGGCTTTTAAAATTTTAAAAAAACTTACACCTTCCGGCTGCATGGGTGTAAAAGATTGATTTTGTAATGCACCATCCCGGTAATTGGATAAATGATGAATTTTCTCTAACCTTTGATTTTTTGGTAAGCGGCCAAAAACGGGAAGATTGGTGATGATCAAAAAAACGGTCACCAGAAAAATTAAGATGTAAACTGCGGTCATTCAATTTAAAATAAGGTAAAGGTTTGCCATTAAAAAACAGCTTTCAAATATACATGACGTATGAACAGTTTTTTACTTTAAATATTACAAAAAAAATCCTTCCTGGAGGGGAAGGATTTTTCAGTTCAATTATTTTAAGAGCCACATTATACCATCTGTTCTGTCATTTCCATCATATTGCCTTTTTAAAGCTGTTTTTAGATTTTCAAGGTTATAATTGTATTCTTCACTTGGGTAGGTATACCGGACGGGGATATTATTTTTATCAAAAGGATTGGTACTCGTTGCAGGGTTAACTGGTAATTTAGGATAACCAGTACGCCTGAATTCGTAATAAGCCTCATATGGGTACTGCATAAAATACATCAGGTATTTTTGTATTCCAATTTGCTTCAATTGCTGATCTGAAACTCCTGAAAAGGCAACGTTTAAATCGGTAAGGTAGTTACTGATATAAGCAGGTGTAATTTTTTTGCCACCGTGGTATTTTACATCATCGGGCGTAATTGTTACCACAAAATTCATGGCCTGTTTAACGCCTTCTTCGTAATAATTTTTAGCGGTTCCGGTTGCCCATCCCCTTACCATTGCCTCAGCAATAATAAAATTTTGCTCGGCAAAACCAATACGCACCAAAGGCTCTCCCGGCGCATAACCTGTATATCGTAAATTAAGCTGTGAATATTTTTTAGAAGTATATTGCGCAGATACACCAGAAAATACCTGGGTTGGATCGGTACCCAGATAGGCATCAGCATCGCCAGGTAATTTGCCTTCTGTTTGTACTTTATATACAGAAGGAGCAGCATAGTAAAATAAGCGATAATCGTTATATTTTTTTAAAGTATCAATCATTACAGACGAAACCATAGCATAACTGGTAAACTTGCTGATTACACTATTAAACCAATAAATTTGGTTTGCCTTATCAGAAAATACCAGTTGCAGGTTATCGCTATTGCTACGCAACAGAGGTTGGGTGGCTAAAATCTGGGCAAAATTTTCTTTAATTTTCAAATCAAGATCTGCTTCTTTTTTAGACAGGCTGATTAATACTTTTAAACGAAATGCATTAACAACCCTTCTCCAGTTATCTGCATTGCCATTAAAAACAGGATCGCCGGTAAAGTTTTTAGCTATTGCAAAAGCATTTGCCGATGTTTCTAAATCTTTCAGCACTTGTTGCATTACCTGCTTTTGAGGATCGTATTTAGGTTGTGTATTTCCGGTTTCGCCAGCCAAAGCTTCCGAATAAGGAATATCACCTACATTTAAGGATAAATAGTATAGTTTGTAAGCTTTAATAAACATGCCCAAACCGGTATAAGCTGGTTTATCGGCTTCGGCAGCAGCATTAATCATTTTTTGGACATTGGTTAATATGGTTATGGTACCAAAACCTGCGCTTCCATAATTATTATACTGCTCGCCTTGTGGCAATTCGCCCCAGGCCATTTGTTTACTGGTTAATGCCGAAAATGTTTTATTTCCTTCGGATGGACGCGTAATATTTAAAATCAGGTTTGTTGCCAATAAAGACGCAGTGGTAATAACAGGCGAATTTGGATTGGTATTTATTTCATCAAACTTTTTGCACGATTGAAAAAGCATTGAGCTCATTAGCACCAAAAAGAATATTTTATGATCTGTTTTCATTTTCGTTGTTTTAAAAATTAGCTTTTACATTAAAACCCATATACCTCACTGAAGGCGAATTCAGGTTATCGCCACCTACGTCCGGATCAGAGAATTTCCACTCTTTCGTCCATAACAGCATGTTTTGGCCAACAAAACCTATCGATGCATTTTTCATTCCGATGTGTTTGATAAACTTTGTTGAAATGTTATAGGTTAATGAAAGCTCTCTTAATTTAAAAAAGGTTTGGGCAAAATAGTCCTGTACACCACGATAGTTCCTTGAATAATCTTCGTATGAGATTACATCGGTGCTTGGCGCAAATACACGGGTATCAGTAAGGATGTTTCCATAAGTATCTCTGGTGGTAGTACCCGAAACTACTTTAACACCATCGAGTTTAAAAGTTTCTTTACCGTTTACAACTTCATCATATCTCCAGCTGTTATCGCTATCAATATGGGTACCCGAACTCCACATATAACCCACCATGTTATTATAGGCCTTACCACCTACCCGTCCGTCAAATGAAAAAGAAAAGCTTATGTTTTTATATTTGAAGGTATTGTTAAAACCCCAGATCCAATCGGGATCTGAATAACCCAACACGGTAGCCCGCGGACTATCGGTAGGATACCCGTTTTGTAAAATGAGTTGTCCGTCTGGCGCCCTGTCGTATTCGTTTCCGCTTACCCAATCGTATCGGCTTCCTTCGGTAACCCATTGTTGTTTACTGGAATATACAGGATCTAATTTGGCATAATACCTTCGGTTAGTCGACCAGTTGATTCCGGTATTCCAGCTAAAATTACCTGTATTTATGATGGTTCCATCGGCCGATAACTCCACACCTTTCCTTTTCAGTTCTTCTTTTGTATTGATGAGTACACTATTAAAGCCAGAACTGCTGCTTACTGTTGATGAAATGGTTCTGTTATAATATAAAGTGTTAAAATAGGCCGCATCGAAATGTATTTTATTTTTCAGGAAAGCGAAAGCCGCACCATATTCGTAACTTTTGTTGGTTTGAGGCAAAATATCTGCTCCCCTAATGGAAGTTGGGTAACTGCTTGTGCTTAAACCATTCCAAACGTTGGTATTAATGTTGTAACTATTGTTTAAGTCGTAAATACCCAGATCAAATTTTGTTTTAGTCCATGATCCGCGTACTTTGGCCATATCTACCCATTTTGGAAATTTAATTAATTCAGAAACAATTAAACTGCCCGAAACAGATGGATAAAAGAAAGAACGTTGTTGGGGAGATAAGGTAGATGACCAGTCGTTTCTTCCGGTTACATCTACAAAAGCGATGTTTTTATAAGAAAATGATGCTTTTCCATACAAACTGTTAACCTGTTTTTTACCAATTTGACTGTCTCTATCAATTATGCCATAATAAGATGTACTTTTAACAGGATCTACAGAAGCTGCAAGAGCGTAAAAACCAGGTACTGATATCCCATTCTGGGTTTCTACATTCAGGTAATTTTTTTCTCTGTAATATATCGATCCACCAATTAAACCATCAACCCGAAAATCGCCAACTTTTCCATTGGCTGTTAACATTAAATCGTTATTAAGGTTAAAAGCATCAGTTTTAGTGATGCTATAATAACCTTTTTTATTCCAGCCGCCAACTGCACTAATGGCATTTCTATATTTATTGGTTTGTGAGTAGGTGTCCATTCCTGAGCGTAAAACAGCCTTTAACCAGGGCTTAATATCGTAACTTGCATTAACATAACCGTTGGTTAGGTTATAATCATCGCTGCGTAAAATTTCGTTCGCAATAAAATAAGGATTATCATACCAGGTATTTTCCATCCAGTTCTGCAAGACGTTTTCTTTACCCGCCACCCAATAATTTTTGTAATCACGTACATCATATTCACTACCCGACCATACCACCAGGTTATATAAATAGCCACCACCACCATAACCTGTTCCTATATTATTTGGGAAATACCTTTTGTTGAAGGTGAAACCACCATCCAGGCTAAAATTACCTGCTTTTATATCGCCAGAAATGCTGGCAATCATTTTATTCAGCCTGGTGTTTGGATATTGCCCCTGGTTATACACGTGAGAAAATGAAGCACGCATACCGCCGTTTTTCCCGGTTTGGCTAATGTTGATGTTGTTGTTTAAAATAAAGCCCTGCTGCAAAAAATTGGCTAAATTATCTTTCCCTTTCGATACTAAAGGCATCGTTTCAAATTTGTACGTACTGGGATTATACTGACTTGCTGTTCTGCCAATATCCAGTTTATCACCCCAAACATAATCGCCCACTCCATATTTACCTCCACTGCCTGAGCTGTAAGAAGATTGCACTTCAGGAAAGGCTAAAAAGCCTGATGAAAACATATTGCTGCTATTAAAACCTACCACCAGGCCGCCTTCTTTGGTGCCGCGTTTAGTAGTTACCATAATGGCACCATTGCCGCCCCTGCTACCATATAAAGCTGATGCCGTTGCACCTTTTAAAACACTGATATCCAGAATATCATCCGGAGAAATATTATCGATTGATAAGCTGGTGTAAGGAACACCGTCAACCACCAATAATGCATTTGCTCCACGAAGTTCGATTGTAGGATTGGCAGCAAACTCAGTGCTGTTTTTAATGTTTAAGCCGGCTACTTTACCTGTTAACGAAGTAGCTACATTTACACCTTTTGCCGATGTAAGTGTATTACCATCTACTTTCTGTACGGCATAACCCAACGATTTTTCTGAACGCTTGATTCCCAGGGCTGTAACAACCACATCGGTTAAATTACTGATGGCTGGCACAAGGGAAATAGCGTAGTTTTTACTTTCGCCGATAACCACCTCTTTTGAAGTATAACCAATAAACGAAACAACCAGGGTAGCCCCTACCGATGCATTTAAAGAAAATAATCCATTTGAGTCAGTTGTTGCACCAATTTTCGTCTCTTTAACCAAAATACTGGCCCCAACAATGGGCTGACCACTTTCGTCGGTTACTTTTCCGCTTATTGTTTCAAAAAAGACCGATTTATATATAATATCGTTGTCTTTTTTCTTCAATACGACTGTTTTATCGAATATTTTATAACTCAGCGGCTGGTTTTTGAGGCATAAATCCAAAACCTGCTCAATAGGTGCATTAGAAATATCAACACTGATTTTTTGCGCTTTTGAAAGCTCTAAATCATCGTATAAAAAAACATATTCACTTTGTTTTTCAATTGATTTGAATATCACATTCATCGAAACATTTTTTTGTTTCAATGTGATATTTTGACTGTATACACTCGCGCTTACCTGGCAAAGGCTTGCTAATAAAAATATTGTTGTTAGTTTCATCACCAATATTAATTGTGCAGGTTTGCACCGTATCTTAAATACGGCGTTTAAGAAATTACTAAAATTCATGATTGAATTCGGGGTTTAAAACATTATAGCTTAGATAACTTATTGGTATTCCTGCTACGGGATTGATCCGCACAGAAAGCTCCATCTCAAAAAACCCTAACAGGAAATGGTACGAACATTTCTGATTTGTTTAAGAGAAAATAATTTGAATGGTCTTTGTCGTGGTGTACTATTTCTTCATATATTTTGGTTTGGCTTTTATTTTGGATTTACTATAATCTGATTGTTTTTAATTTCGCAATGAATACCTGAATAAGAGAGCATTTCTATCAGTTTTGAAACATTTACATTTCGTGGTATTTTGCCCGAATATTCTTTCGTTGGTATTGTGCCATTATAATCTACACTTGTATTATACCAGCGAGAAACCTGCCGCATTACCGATTGGAGGTCTGATTTTTCAAACTGGAAATAACCGTTTTTCCAGGCAATTACCGCATCCAGGTCTGCTATCTCCTTAATTTTAATGGCCTCTGCTTTTCTGTTAATGCTGGCTTGCTGGCCCGGTGTTAAAAGCACTTTTTGGTTACCACGCGTTAATTGTATACTTCCTTCCAGCAAGGTGGTACGTTGTGCCGCCTCATCATCATAAGTATTTACATTAAAATGGGTGCCTAAAACTTTAATATCAGATTGATCAGTATGTACAATAAATGGCTTTGTTTTATTTTTTGCCACCTCAAAATAAACCTCTCCGCTAACCTCTACCCTACGTTCGTTACCATTAAATGCCGTCGGAAACTTAACAGAAGAGTTTGCATTTAACCATACCTGGGTACCATCTACCAAAATGAGGTGATACTGACCACCACGTGGCGTACTAATGGTATTAATGGCTGTGGTGTTGGTATTGCCAACGAAACGGTAAAGTAGCTCGCCGCTTTTTGTTTTGATTACCTGAACACCTGACTGATCTGCAATATGCCCGTCAGAAGCACTGTTTAAGGCAATTTGCGAACCATCTGCCAATAGCAACACGGCATTGTTACCACCTGGCATTATTTTCGTTTTTGGGGTTTTGGGCACATTCGTTACCTTAATAATGCCTTCACTTTGTTTTAAATACACATACGTTCCTGCAAGTAAAGCCAATACAAGAACTGCCGCTTTAAAAAACAGCGAATGGTATAACTTAACCTTCTTTGGCTGCACATAAGCCTTTTTGTGCTCAACGGCTGAAGTAACGTTTTCAAAAATCAGCTTTTTTAGTGCTTTCTTATTAAATTGATCTTCGTTTAAGTCGTCGCCATCTACACCATCATACCATTGCTCCACCAGTTTCTTTTCATCAGGTGTAGCAGTCTGGCTGTTGTATTTTTTAATTAAAAATCTAATTTCGTCTGGCTTCAAAATAAGGGCTTTTGTAATGATATACGGTTACCTGATAAAAAGTACCATACGTGATGATAATTATTTTAATTATTTTTAAGATAGCCCTGCATTATTAGTTACATTCCGGTTTTTAATCCTTTTCATCATTAAGATGTTTAGGGCATTAAGGTTTATGACTAATTCCTAAAACGGTGGCTATTGGTCATTGATAATTAATCTCTTATCCATTTTACATCTTAAAAGATTTTTACTTACGCTACCAATAACAGATTTTAAAGAACAGTCATTCCAACTCCTCTATTTTTTCTAAAACTGACTCTAACAATAACAGAATCCAATAGAATGGTCATCATTCCCGCGCAGGCCTATTGTGTGGACACAATTAATTATAAAGATTCTTTTCCCGCTCTATGCCGCGGCGGCAAGGTACTTTGGGGCGCCAAAGTACCCAAAGCGCTTTGTCAATCCGGCAATGTGGCTTCTCACCATCCCACGCTCATCAAAAAAACAGCAGCACTTTGTTTTGCTCGTTTCTGCTCAATGAAAGTTTAAGTGATATTTTCACAAACCACTGCGTTTTAGGTTTGATAGTGCCATTCGTACTGCTGTAAGCCTGTTTTTTTGATTTTCCTGGCCCTGGGGATTGACGGGCGTGCTTCGGTAAGCGCTGTGTTATTTCAAAGCAAGCTAGCATAACGCCACAAAAAGTTAGAAAAGATGTGTCCACGCGATAGGCGCAGGCGGGAACCACGAAGTGCTCAGCGAAGCTAATCTTAATGCAAGCTGCAGCCCCTACCAAGGCATTGGTTATAAATGTTTGGCGATAAGCAGTGCCAGCATGGCCAGAGAAGAATCGTAAGCTTTAACCCTGGAGCGTAAGCGTTGATAAGCCATTTGGAGTTGATTTTTGACTGTTTGCTCTGATAATGATAAATCCTGTGCAATTTGCCTGATGGAAAGGTCATCTTCCCTTTTCAAAAGGTAAATCTCTTTCATGCGTAAAGGCATACGCATTATTTCTGCATCGATAATGCTTTGTAATTCTTTTTCAAGGATGTTATCCTGGGCATGCACATCAACAGGAATTACAGTTGAAGCTACATTTAAAGCATACCTTAAACGCACTTCATCTTTTTCATAAAGTTTTAAAATTTTATTGCGGAGAATGGCAAATAAATAAGCCAGTACACTGCCTTCTGCATCTAAAAACTCCATCTTGTCCCACAAACTTACAAACACATCCTGCACCAGATCCTGTGCTAAATCGCTGCAATTAACCTTTTTGTAAGCTTTTTTATAAAGCGCACTCCAATAAGCATCAAACACCAGGTTGAATGCCTTATTTTTGTTCATTTTTACAAGAAGAAAAAAATTACTTTCTAATTCTTCGTACATATACAATCGATAAACAACTATTAAGGGTTTAGATGAATGCCAAAGAAAGGGCACCACTATTAACCCAATGTTAAATCTTATAATTATTTAATCAGGTTTATTATAATTAAAGCTCGGGGGTAGAAAAATATACGGATAGAATACGGTACGAATATAACTGGGGCAAGCTTTATATTACTTGTTCTTATTTTGATTAAAATCTATTTGGTTAAAAAACTGCTCATCTCCAGGTTCGATCAATAAATATACTACTAAAAAGTAACTTAATTTCATACCTTTGAGTTGGGTTAACATTATAGCTTAGATAACTTATTGTATCCTGCTTGCAGGAGCATAACCCATTTAACGAGGAGTGGTACGAACACTTCTCGTTTTTTTTTAAACGCCCCTCAATTGAGGGGCATTTTTGTTAATCATGGGGGGTGTTCCTTTATAATTATTTCTTAATTTTAATAAGCTGCCTTCCTTAATCAAAGAAAGCTGATTTTTTTTTTACAAATTTGATGTTATTAATTTAGAAGATGATGTTTGTTTTGTTTCCCGAATGTATTGATATTTATAAGCCGGAGAAAAGAAATGAGAAAAAAAAACAACGCAAACGTTTGATTAATTTTGTAATATTACATATTGAAGAAATTTAATGTAGTTTAGCACTTACAATGCAATCGAAACCAACCACAATCAAAGAAATAGCCAGGATTTTAAATATTTCCCCATCCAGTGTTTCCAGGGGTTTACACGATCATCCCAGTATTGGAGCGGTAACCAGGGAGAAAATTAAGCAGCTGGCTAAGTCCCTAAATTATGAACCCAATAATGCGGCAATCCTTTTTCAAAAAGGAAAAACCTATACCATTGGCGTAATCTTACCTGAACTTTCTGAACACTTTTTCTCAATCGCGATATCAGCCATTGAAGATGAAGCCATCAAGAAAAACTATACGGTTATTTTTGCCCAGTCGCATGATAATTATGAGCAGGAAGTAAAACTCGTTGAAAAAATGAAAAATCAGCGTGTTGATGGTTTATTGGTATCCATTAGTAAAGACACTTCCAAATTTGATCATTTTGAGAAACTCAACTCATTTAATATTCCGGTGGTATTTTTCGACCGTATTCCACCTTTTAAAAACGTACATTATGTTGCCTGCAGTTTAGAAAGTGCAACCATAAAAGCGGTTAATTACCTCCTTAAAAAAGGCCACAGGAGCATTGGTATGATTAATGGGCCAAGTACCTTATATGCCAGCGAAGAACGTAAAGATGGTTATATGCAGGCCATTAACTTTAACCGCTTAAAATTTGATCCATCACTGGTGGTAAATTGCGATTTAACCGAAGAAGGCACCATCGAAGCAGCAGATCAGTTTTTAAACCATAAAAGAAAACCTACCGCAATTGTTACTTTTAATGATTATGTAGCACTTTTTCTGATCAAATATTTTAAAAAGCTGAATGTGATTAACGATTTTGATGTAGTAAGTTATGCCAATTTACCGATTATCAGTTACCTGGATAATTCGCCTGTTGCATCAGTAGAGCAATACCCGTATCTGCAGGGACAAAAAGCTGCAAATATATTGTTAGACCTGATCCATAGTCCAAATTCGGAAAACCAGGCTTATTATAATACCATAGTAGAATCAGACCTGATTGTAAACGAAGTTAAAGAGTAAACAAACGTTTGCGCTAAGTTTTAATTTTTATTTAAGCTACCCGGCAAAATGTGGTATTTCTTTTTAAAGGCCGCAATAAAATGTTGTGCATTTTTATATCCTACTAAAAAGGCGACTTCGTTTACGCTTCTTTTTTCTTTTGAGAGAAAATAGTGCGCCTTTTCCATCCTGATTTTGTACAGGTAACCAAATACCGTGTGCCCGGTTAATTCTTTAAAGCCTTTTTTAAGCTTATAATCATTAATTCCGGCTTTACGCGAAAGTTCAATTAATGAACTTGGTTTTTGCAGATCGTGCTCTACCAATTGCTTGGCGAGCATAATTTTATCAATATCTTCCTGTTTAAAAGTAACCTTTTGCTGCTCCAGATTCTGGTTAAGATAAACAATAACCAGTTCTAATATCCTGGCTTCTAAAAATAATCGTTTTGCCCTCCCCTCATGCTTGTAATTAATAATATGTTGAAGGATTAAACTGGTTTCTGGTTTAATAGGTTCTTGTATCCCCGGAGAATTAGCAGGCTCAGTTCCTGTAATTTTATTAAAATGATTTTCAGTTAATTGTATATAAAGAAATTTAGCTTGCTCAGTTACCCTCAACCTGATGGTATGAATACTACCCAGGTTAATATCCTGTTCATTTTTAGTGAGCCAATAGAAATTATCTTGCTCATGGTTTAATTTATAACCAATTGCACCACTTAAGCAAAATAAAAAGCAAATATGTTGCTGGCTGGATTCGAAAACAAAATCTTCTGGTAAATCAGGATGAACCTCTATTAAACTGATATGGGAACCTTCAAACCATTTTTCTTTAACTTCTACCCTTGCATGGTTTGTTGTATAGTTAACATTCCATTCTTCAACAGCATTATCGCCATCAAAATTATCAGGATAATTGTTTTTATAAATGATATTTCCGTTTGCTAAGTGTTTAAGTTCCATTTTGATTTAATCCGTTTGGCGGTATTAATTATCCGTTTAACGTTATCTGTTTTTTCTGATTATGTACAAATTTGCACAATTATTTATAATTAGTCTAAATAAATGAAGATATATTTATCATTTGCCTTATCACTTTGCGGATTTGTAACTGTAGCTCAAGAAATTAAAATTGATACAGCGAAGGCAAACGATTTAAAAGATGTAGTGGTTACCGGCCAATATGGGCCACAAACGTTGAGGAACTCGGTTTACAATGTCCGTACGATTACTGCCGAACGGATAAAACTCAGAGCAGCCACCAATGTGCAACAGGTTTTAAATACTGAATTAGGTTTCCGTTTTAGTAATGATTTAACGCTAGGTACTACTGATGTTTCTTTAATGGGAATGACGGGCAGGAACATCAAAATTTTACTTGATGGTGTACCCATGGTAGACCGATCGGATGCGAGGGAAAGCTTAAACCAGATCGATATCAATACCATCGACCGTATCGAAATTGTAGAAGGGCCAATGTCGGTAGTATATGGTACAGATGCACTAGCCGGTGTAATCAATATCATTACGAAACGCGGTACCGGTAAATCGTTATTAAATTTATCAGCCAGGGTACAGGAAGAAAGTGCTGGCAGCGAATATGAAGCTTTATCGGGAAAAGGTAACCACATCCAAAATATCAGTGCCAACTGGAAAAACAATCACTGGAATATATTAGCAGGTTTTACGCACAACGAATTTGGCGGCTGGAATTTAGGGAGTAAAACAGCAACTATTCAAGAAGTAAGTGCTATACCTAATCGCTGGAAACCGAAGGAACAGTTTTTAGCCAATACTAAAATTGGCTACCAGAATCATAATTTCAACATTTGGTACCGCTTGGATGGTTTAAAAGAAGATATTGATGTACGATATGGATTAAACGCCAATACTGGCCAAGGGTTATTACAAACCTATACCACACACCGCTATACTCAACAGCTTCAATCTGAATATAAAATTAACAATAACTTCCAACTAGCTGCAATTGCCGGATTTACCAACCTCGATCGTGCTACGAGAACGGTGATACACAATTTTGCCAATAATACAGAAGAATTATCCCCCGGTGCAGGAGAACAAGATGTTGCCAAGTTTAATTCGGCCATTTTTAGGGCAACAGCGGTTTATGTAGTGAATAAGGTGGTGTCATTTCAGCCAGGTATCGAATATAACCGGGATGCAGCAAGTGGACAAAGGATAAGTGGTTCACCTGTAATTAATGATTATGCTGCTTTTATTTCATCAGAACTTAAGTTTGGCGATGGAATCAATATCCGACCGGGCTTCAGGTTTATTAAAAACTCTGTTTACGATGCTCCCCCGGTAATTCCTTCCTTAAATACAAAGTTTAAACTAAGCGATCAACTTGATTTTAGATTGGCTTATGCAAAAGGGTTTAGATCTCCGGCCCTTCGAGAATTATATTACGATTTTGTAGATGCAAGTCATACCATTTACGGAAATCCAAATTTAAAGGCAGAAAAATCTGATAGTTTCAATGCCTCAATTGCCTGGGCGGGGATATCGTCAAAAGATTTAAGTTTTAAATCAACACTTGCCGGATTTTACAACAAATTTAAAAACAGGATAGTTTTTGATTTCGATCCTGCTAATCCGACAGTAACTACACTGCTTAATGTAGAGAATTTTAAAACCGTTGGCGGTACATTGGATAACACCTTAAATTTCAAAAAATTACAGGCGAATATCGGGATTTCTTATATCGGCACCTACCATGATTACTCGGAAACCCAAGACTTTTCAGGCAAAAAAATATTGTGGTCGCCAGAAATCACCGCGAATTTAACCTATGGATTTCCTAAAATCGATGCAAACATCAGCATATTCTTTAAGTATACAGGTAATAAATTAGGCTTTCAAAAAAGCAGCGCACCAGAACTGTATAAAGAGACGATAATTTCGGGTTTCAGCTTTGCTGATTTAATGCTGAACAAGACTTTATTCCATACTTTAACCATAAACGCAGGGATTAAAAACCTGTTTAATGTTACGCAATTAAGCAACAGCTCTACTGCTAGCGGCGGCGCGCATAGTACAGGCGGTGCAGCTGTACCATATAGCTATGGCCGCTCATACGTGTTGGGACTTAATTATAACCTGAATTTACTTTAATCATAAAACAATATAATTACAATAAACATGAACAAATTTAACTCAACAATTGCTATCGCACTTTTAGCGGTAACTTTTACAGCCTGTAAAAAAAATACGGATGAACCTATTGTAGTGGTTCCACCGTCAGACGGAAGCACTTTAACCCTGAATGGTTTAATTGGTGCAGAACTTGGAAGTGCAGCTGGTAATAGCGTTTATGTAGATTTTAGTGCTGATAAACAAACTGCTATTGAAAGAGATAGCTGGGATTTAGGTTTTTATAGTGGAGCAGATTTTAAAGTTATTTTAAATTCAACCAATGGTGCCTCGGCCGTGGCGACTGATAAAACTGATATAAATGCAGTAACGGCTACCGGTTTTGATTCTAATGTTTTAAAAGTTGGTCAAGGAATAGGCAATTTCACTGTTATTGATGATGGCAGAGAGCCAAATATTTTAAATAAAACAGCGATTGCTGCTATTTCGGCAACAGACGCTGAAAATAAAGTATATATCATTAATAGAAAAGGTGGTGCAGCTACGGTTCTGACCAATGATGAACTTTATAAAATCAAAGTAATAAGAAAAGGATCTGGTTACACGCTGCAATATGCTAAATTAACCGAAACTACTTTTAAAACATTAGACATCGCTAAAAACGCGGATGCCAATTTCCAATTCGCTTCTTTAGTTAAAGGAACAGCTGTAACTGCTGAGCCGGCAAAGGCAAGCTGGGATATTGTTTGGGGTTATAGCATGTACTGGACGAGCACTTTTCCATATGCATTTTCTGATCTGGTTTTTATTAACAATTTGGCCAGTGTAACTGCAGCTTCAGTTGCCACCTCTGCTAAAAGTTATGCCGCTTTTTCTGAATCAGACCTTGCAAGCGTAGCCTTTTCTACCGCAAGAGATGTAATTGGTGCAAATTGGAGAACATCACCTGACAGAAACGGTGTTGGAGGTGCTGTTAATGATAAAGTTTTTTATGTAGTTAAAGATGGATCAGGAAATGTATACAAGTTAAAATTCGTAAGCTACATTTCTACTGATGGCGGTACCCGTGGTAAACCAGTAATTGAATATAAATTGGTTAAAAAAGGGTAAAGATTTCAAAAGTCTACTTGTCTATGAGACTTTTGAAATTCCGATAAAAAAATATGTTTTGTTAGTTGGATAAAAGCTCTCCGCGATGGGGAGCTTTATCTTTTTAGGATCTAAGCCAGACTTACGAAATCTGATGGGCATTAGGTCATTAGACTACGTAAGTTTACGCCAGGGTGCCAACTCGCTTCGCCGGTTAATCCTTGTAAGATGCCTCCACGTTAAACGCAAAAAGGGTCCTGGCATACCAGAACCCTTTTTGTTTCTTACTCGCGAAATATTATTTGCCAGTATTTTTCTTGTCAGTTACTTCTGCACGGATTTCTTGTGCTAAAACTTTAAGATCTTGCATTGCTTTACGCACACGGGTACCAGCAGCTGCATTGCCAGCATTATAAAATTTTTCTACATCTGCTTCAATAGCAGCAACAGCAGCTTTAACTTTTGAGAATTTTTCCATCGCTAATTGATGTTTTTAAGGTTTAAAAAATTTATTTTTTCAATAATACATATTTACCCCGAATTAACAACAGAAAGCAAATATTTATTTGAAATAAGTTTTGCACATTTTCACAATCAAAAAAAATGCTCTGGCACTATTGCAGGCCTATTTTTTACATTTCGAAGATCAATATCCAATCACCTAACTGAGTTGTTTTGATAAGTTGATCAGGTTATTGAAGGTTTGGTTAGCGCTGTTGATGCAACGTTCGTAATCGCCTTCGGGAACGCGCTCATTTAATACAGAAACAAACTTTTTCCATTTTGTGCTCAGCTCTTCCCCATAAACCCCATAATAATTTAAACCATCTTCATGATCTTTAAAGTTTGGATTGGCCAAAATATGCCGTTTAATTACGTTTCCGCCCAATGTTGCGCCTTCCAGCACATATAATGCTCCCAAAACTTCGGCTGTATTTTTTTGTGGAAGAAAGAGTTCGAAATCCAGTCCAGGTAAAGTCAAACTGTCAATCCCCCAGTAGTTTAAGTCTTTTTCTAATGCAGAAAGCTTTAACCTGCTATTCATTTCCAGTTCTGTGGCAATAGCTACATCGAGCATATTGGCCAACGTATTTTCTGATTTTTGATGGATGATGTAATTCACCGTCAGCAGTTTTTTATACTGATCAATACTTAACGAATTGTTCATAATTTCGTTTACGAACATTAACGATTCTAATGTTTTGTGATTTTCTGCAGTTTCTGTTCTCAATAAATTGGCAATCATATCGGGATTATTTATTTTCTAATTTGATCTTAAAAAGAAAAGATCCGGATGTAATACCCGAATCTCTTTATAAATGTTTTATAAATTCTAATTTAGCCTTAAATGTTGGTTAAACCAAAAGTCGTGTACGGAATGTACACATTTAACCAGGTTTTCGTAACCATCGGGTTTTGTTAAATAAGCATTGGCTCCAAACTCAATTGATGCTTTAACATCATCAGGATTATCGGAGGTAGAAAACAAAATTACCGGGATTGTTTTTAGATAAGGAATATCCCTGATAAACTTTAACAGGTCAAGCCCTGATAAACCGGGCAGGTTTAAATCGAGCAAAATCAGTTTAGGTTTTGTTTTACTGTCTGCAAAATTCTGTAATTTCAGTAAAGCTTCTGCCCCATCCTCCACAATGGTTAAATTTAGTGTATCTTTCACTTCCTGTACGGCACTTTGCATAAAAAATGCATAGTCCATATCATCTTCCACGTAAAATATATCTGGCGTTTTCATTTTATCTGTTTTTAAAAGCTACATAAAAGGTAGAACCAACGTTTAACTTACTCTCGAACCAAACCCTTCCGTTGTGTTTTTCTACAACCCTTTTTACAATAGCCAATCCTACTCCTGTTCCCTCAATATCCTTAACATTATCCATGCGTTTGAAAAGCTCAAACACCCTGTCATAATATCGGTTATCAATTCCTATACCGTTATCTGTAATGGCATAAATAATCTCACCATCCTCAATATGCCCTGAAACCTCTATTTTGGGCTTATCAACCATTGCAGAGTATTTTACAGCATTGCCAAGCAAGTTGGTAAAAACCTGAGTAATCATGGTTTTATCGCCTTTTAAATCTGGCAATTGCCCTAAAATCAGTTCGGAGTTGTCTGCTTTAAAAGCCGTCCATACTTCGCTTTTAATTTCTTTTAATAGTGACTCCATCTCCACGGTTTCAAAAATGATATCAGAACGGCCAACCCTGGCTAAATTGAGGATCTCTTTAATTAAAAAGTTCATTTTATCTGCGCCATTTAAAATCCGATCTAACATTCTCCTGCCGACATCATCAATGCTTTTGTTTTTAAGCATCAGTTCTGCATAAGTTTTTATCGAAGTCAGCGGTGTCCTTAAATCGTGCGAAATGGTATAACTAAAAGTATCAAGCTCTTCGTATGCGGCCTGGAGTTTTTCGTTAAGCTGCCTGATTTCGTTGGCTTTTTTATTAATATCAGTGATGATGATTTCCCGGATTCTCAATACGGAATCAATTTCTTCCGCAAGCCATTTTTCGGAAGTGCTGTTTACCACCTGCAACCATATTTCGAAAGATTTCCTTGGTGACAGACTCAACAGGCCATTTTCTGACGGACTAACTGGTTTTTCCGGATTTCCCGCCCAGTTTACATTGGTGATCATTTCTGGTTTAAACCAGATAATCATCTCACCCAATTCTTTATTTAGGGTACAGGCAAGGATACCTGAAGCAACTGACTTATATTTTTTTGCCGGCGAATGGATTTCTGGCAAACGATGGGTATAATAAATGGATTCGTCACTTGTATTTTTCAGCCAGTTGGTCAACTCCCATATTTCATCGCGCTCCGGAACATCTCCCAGGGTGTTCAGTTCATTTTCGAAAATAATCGCAACACCCGAAGCTTGGGTGACATTTAAAATGCTGGTTTTATGTGTGGTAATGGCTTCAACAAGGTATTTATCGCGACCTAAGTGTTCTGATAATACATTGGCTGTATTTTTAAACTGCTGGATAACTTCTGCATCTTCTTCCTCCTGACGATACTCTAAAGCTGAAGACAGGATCTGCCCGATTAATTTTGAACCCTCCCGGGCTTTATAATCGATAAATTTAGGGCTGTAGTTATGGCAGGCAATTAAACCCCAGAGTTCGCCGTGCGAGATCAGCGAGATACTAAAGCTAGAATGTACCCCCATATTTTTTAAATATTGAATATGTATGGGCGATACGGCACGTAAACCACCATTTGTTAAATCGAGGGGCAAATCTTCTTTAAAGGTAATAATGGGCGAATCAGTCTTATTTACATCAGCAATTAACCGGGTTAAATTGAGTTTATATAATTCGCGTGCCTGTTTTGGAATATCTGAGGCCGGATAATGTAAGCCAAAAAAGGGTTCTAAATCTGGTTCTTTTTCTTCGGCTACCACCTCACCATGACCATCATCTAAAAATTTATAGATCATGATCCGATCATAGTTGATGAGTTTTTTTACTTCAAGTGCAGCACCTTTTAATAAAGCAGCAATACTTTTACCCTGAAGCATAGATGAGGCTGAACGGCCAATTGAACTCTGGATATCATATTGTAAGGTAACCGGTTCAAACTCGAGCAACCAATTATTATCTGACGATGAAATAATCAGGTAAAAAGGGTTAGCATTAATCTCAATCGGGTGCGGACTAATGGCATCAAAGCTTTTACGAATAAAGCCAAGTTTGAGTAAATCTTCGATATTAAACTCAGGATCCTGCTGTTTAATAAAATCGTTCAAAACCGAAAGCGGCTTATCCAACAGATTTTTAGGCTGTTCATTTAAAAAACCTCCTGTATTTTCACTGAGATAAGTGATAGAGAAGTTCTTCTTATCAACAGCGATTAGGAAACCATGTGATTGAATTTTGCCAGGGATATGGATGGGTTCTTTATCACAGTTGGTTAAGTCTACAGAAAATTTAGTCATATTATATATTGGTTTGCAAAAATATCAGAATTAACGGTTAATCAAATATTGAGCCTCATTTTTTCAAATGGAGCTAATTTTACAAATTAGGGTTTCGGATTTATTTTTTATTATATATTTGTTTGAAATTTAATAATTACTCCCTAAAGCTTGGCAAAGAAAAATATTTTGGTTATCGAAGATAACCATGCAATCCTGGATGTTATTACCCTTATTTTAGAAAGTGAAGCCTTCAATGTAGACGGATTAAACAAGGGTTCGGATTTTATTGATCACGTTCACAAACTTAAGCCAGACGTAATTATCATGGATATTATGCTTCCTGATGCAGATGGAAGAGCGCTTTTAAAAGAACTTAAGGATACACCAACTACACAGCATATCCCTGTTTTAATGATTTCAGCCCGTTACAATGCGAGTAATTATGCCATTGATGACGTGGTTGCTGATGATTTTATGGCCAAACCTTTTAATATCGATGAACTGATGGATAAGATTTATGCCTTGTTAAAAAAATAGATTTTTAATCGCCCATTCCAGGCAATTTTATTCCTCCTTGTTTTAGGTTTTTCATTAAAATTTCTAAAAAAGAAAGTTTAGTATCGGTAAAACCGTGTGCATTTACCCACAGGTTTAAACTTATTTTAAATCCACTGTCTTCCAGAGATGAAACGCCTATTCTCCTTTCGGGAGTTTTTAAGCAATCTTTAAATTCATCAACGGTTTTGTTAAAAATGGCAACAATCTGGTCGTAATCAATCCCATAGCTAAATTTCATTTCGATATCCAAACGCCGGCTTCCTTCCCTGCTGATATTGATGATGACTTCATTTGATAATTTACCATTAGGAATAACCACCGTTCTGTTATCAAAAGTTTTTACAATGGTATAAAATATCTGTATGGAGGTTACCGTTCCCTCCTGACTTTGGGCTATAATATTATCGCCCACCACGAAAGGTTTTAATAGTAAAATTAATACGCCGCTGGCAAAATTCTGTAAAGTACCCGATAAAGCTAAACCAGCAGCCACACCTATACCACCAATTAATACCGTTAAAAAAGTAAGTTGGATACCGATAATCTGCATCACGGTGAGTACTAGTAAAATCCGCAGGGTAATCAGCATTAAACTGGTCAGAAACGGCCTTAATGATGGGTTTACATCCTTGCGGTGCATCCCACCCTGCATCCATTTACCCAATAGCTTAATCAGCCATAAACCTAAAATCAATATGGCTATTCCTAAAATTACAACTGGTCCTCTATCTATTATCCAATCGTAAGCTTTATCATAAAAACGGTCGATATTACTGGCATCAATCTTCATACACCCGGGAATTTTTTATTACTTATGGTTTCTTATGTTTTACGGGCGCATCTTTAGTTACATTTACTTTTTTTGCATCTTTCGCCGAAGTTACTTTATCATCGGCACCTTTGGCTTTAGTGTTTTTTGGAGCTGTAGCCTTGCTATTTTCCTCCGCAGTTTTAGTGTTTTTCATGATTTATTATTTAAGATTTAATCCTCAGTATTTAACCAGGCTTTTGCTTCTTCTAATTCATCCGGTTTAAAACCTTTTGATTTACCTGGCGTGGCAACAGTAAAAATATCGGTAAACCACTCTACACTTTTTTCGGCACTTACCACGGCTATCTTTTTCCACCTGGTAAAATTCTGGATGCCAGCTTTAGCGTCTTGTATCCAGGCACCTGCAGTAAAATTCTTTACGTCAGTTTCTAAAACAAGCAGATACCTGATTTCCTTAAACCGTTGCGCTGTTCTTTTCAGGCCTGTTAATAGTACGTCTTTTATATCATCGCTGGTCACTTCTCCCGTAGCCCTTACGCCAAAAATATGATCTGGCAGTCCTGTTATTTCCGTTAGCATATTTACATTTTATAATAAGAACATCTTAATTACTCAAGATGTTTGCTGTTCGAGTAAATTCTAAAAAGTTGTAAGGCTATAAAAACTCTTATCTGATTGATACTGTTATAGAAACATATTCAAATAAAACATAAAAAATAACCTATGAAAAACAACTCATTAAAACTTAGCGCAATAATATGCGGCCTGGCAGTTTCGCTTGCAGCCTGTACGGGTGGTACAAAAACGACTACCACAACAGATTCTACTATAATTGATTCTACCGCAGCTGCAGGATTAAAACCTGCAGGTCCGGCTCCTGAATGGGGCAAAACCATCAAACCTGAAATGCAGACTGTTATTGAAAAACTTGGCAGTTATGGTGATAAGCCGATTGAAACTTTAAGTGCCACGGATGCACGGAAAAACCATACCCCAACAGATGCGGTAATGGATCTGGTAAAACAAAACAACATTACCATACCTGCACCAAAGGTAGATACGATGGGTAAAGATATCGATGTGAGTGGCGGAAAAATCCACTTACGTGTGTATACTCCGAAAGAGGGAAGCGGACCGCACCCACTAATTGTGTATTACCATGGTGGTGGTTTTGTAATTGCCAATATAGATGTATATAATGCGTCGGCACAGGCCCTGGCCGAACAGGTTGGAGCAATTGTGATTTCGGTAGCTTACCGTTTAGCCCCAGAAAATAAGTTTCCGGTGGCACATAATGATGCTTTTGCAGCTTATGAATGGGCGGTAAAAAATGCAGTGAGCTTAAAAGCTGATCCCGCTAAAATTGCAGTTGTGGGCGAAAGCGCCGGTGGAAATTTAGCCGCAAATGTATCCATTATGGCCCGCGATAAACATATTATGATCCCGGTACATGAAGTGTTGGTTTATCCGATTGCACAATCGAACATGAGCACAGATTCGTACAAAATGTACGAAAAAGCAAAACCGCTTAACAAAGCTATGATGGGCTGGTTTACCGAAAAATATTTAAATACGATGATTGAGGCGCAAAATCCAAAAATCTCATTGGTTAATGCGAATTTAAAAGGTTTACCGCCTACAACAATTATTACAGCAGAAATTGATCCGTTGCATGATGACGGTGTAATGCTGGCTGATAAACTAAAAGCTGCAGGTGTAAAAGTAGACAGTAAAAATTATGAAGGCGTAACACACGAGTTCTTTGGAATGGCTATCCTAGTGCCAGAAGCTAAGGCTGCACAGGCTTATGCGGCTGATCAGTTAAAAGCTGCGTTTAAATAAGCAAACTTAACTGGAGCGGAAATCGCTCCAGTTAAGCTTCTGTAAAGCATTTAACAATAAGTGTTTAATTCAAATATCCAAAACTCAGTTTAATACGCTTGCTAAACTCAACACTCACAACCCCGCATTCCCAGCTCAACTAAGCGCCCTTCTTCGAACCTAAACTCTGCATTAACTGATCGTAAAGATCATCGCTGCTTGCTTTCTGGGGTTTCATTTTTTTCACCGTGGCCCGTTTGCCTTTGGCTTTTGCCTTGATAATTTTCAACAATTCATCACTATAGTCATCTTTAAACGCACTTAAATCAAATTTCGAGCTGTATTGTTTAATTAAGGCTAAACCAACATCCATTTCTTTTTTGGTAATGGTGATATCATTAGCTTTATTAATTTCTGATAAACTTCTGATTTCCTGCTCAAACCTGATTTTAGTAATCACGATCACATTTTCCATGGGGTGGATGACACAAAGGTTCTCCGTATTCCTCAATACAAACCTGGCAATACCTGCTTTGCCTGATTTCTCCAGTGCTTTTAACAGCAAGCCATAAGCCTTTTTACCCTGTTTTTCTGGCTCGGTATAATAAGAGGTTTCATAATAAACCGGATTGATATCTTTAATATCCACAAAATTCTCCAACTCAATAATTTTGGTCTTTTCAGGAGCAGCTTCCTCAAAGTCGTGTTTATCAAGAATAATATATTTATCCTTTAAAAAATAGCCTTTTACTATTTTTTCATAAGGAACTTCTTTGTGGGTATTTTCGTTTACCCTTAAAAATTTAATTTTTGCATGATCGCGTTCATCGAGCATGTCTAAATCGAGGTTACTGTTCTGTACACCTGAAAACAGCTTGACTGGGATGTTTACCAAACCGAACCCGATTGAGCCTTTCCATATTGATCTCATCGTGTATTGTTTACTTACTAACAATAGCCTAAATCAGATTGTTTTGGGTTTATTAAGCGTAATTTGAGGAAATCAGAAACTATTTAGATCATACAATGTTATTTAATCATCAACCTTATTTGAAATTATGAAAATAGCCTATATTTCTACCTATCCACCACGCGAATGTGGTTTGGCTACTTTTAACCAAAACCTGGTTAATGCATTAAGTTTAAATCCCACTTATCAATCACAAAACAGCTTTGTTGTTGCACTAAACGAATCTGATGATGTTCATGAACACCAATATCCCGATGAAGTGAAATTTGTTATCCGCCAGCAAAATCAGCAGGATTACATTGAAGCAGCAAATTTTATCAATAATAGTGGTGTAGATACCTGTATTATCGAACATGAGTTTGGTATTTATGGCGGTAATAGCGGTGTTTTTCTGTTATCGTTAATTAACAGGCTAAAAAAACCCTTTATTACCATTTTGCACACGGTTTTAAAAGAGCCAAGTTTTATGCAACAAACCATTATTAAAGAGATTGCCTTAAAATCTTCCAAAATTGTGGTGATGAGCAAAAAAGCGGTTTTATTTTTAACCAGTATTTACCAGATTCCTAAGTCGTCGATTAAATTAATAGAACATGGTGTGCCTGATTTAGAACCTGTTCCAAATAACGAAATTGCGCAGAGTGATTTATTTAAAGGTCGTAAAGTGCTGTTTACTTTTGGATTGATCAGCAGAAATAAAGGTTTGGAAACCGTAATTAAAGCATTACCCGAAGTTGTAGCACAACATCCTGATGTTTTATATGTTATTTTAGGTAATACTCACCCCGGTGTGGTTAAACACAATGGCGAAGAATACCGCGACAGTTTAAAAGCACTGGCTAAAGATTTAGGGGTAGAAAATAACATTGCCTTTGTTAACAAATTTGTATCAGAAGAACAATTGCACCAATATTTAACCGCCTGTACTTTATACATTACGCCTTATTTAAATGAGGCACAGATCACCAGCGGCACCTTATCGTACGCTATTGGTGCAGGTGCTGCCGTGGTTTCTACCCCTTACTGGCATGCGCAGGAATTGCTTGCTGATAACCGCGGGAAACTGTTCGACTTTAAAAATGATGCTCAGCTGGCTAGCATTGTAAACGAACTTTTAAGTGATCAGGAAAAATATCAAAAACTCAGACAGAATGCGTATGAATATGGTTTAAACCTGCGTTGGCCAGCGATTGGCACCGTTTATCTTAATGTATTAAATGAAGCCTTAACCAGTGGAAAAAAAGCGGAAAGGGTTACTCCTCCCATTATCGATATAGAAAGTATGCCTGCATTAAACCTGAACCACATTTCATTATTGACAGATGATACAGGGATTATACAACATGCTAGATTTGGGATTCCGAATTTAAAAGAAGGATATTGCATAGATGATAATGCCAGGGCTTTGATTATGGCTTTGATGGCTACCGGGCAAGGCGAAAATCCGAAAGCCTTAAAATTTATGCCGGTGTACCTGAGTTTTATCCAGTACATGCAAACTGAAAATGGAAACTTTAGAAATTTCTTAAGTTTTAACCGCAATTACCTGGATGAAGTAGGCTCTGAAGATTCTTTCGGTCGTACCATCTGGTCATTGGGTTACTTGGTTTGCAGTGCACCTAACAATTCATACCGCGAATTTGGAAGGGAATTATTCTCCCATTCTATTCCTCATTTTAAAGCCTTAAAATACATTAGGGGGAAAGCAAATACCATCATTGGCCTGGCGTACTATTTATGCGCTCATCCTGGTGATGAACAGATTATAAAAGAAATTAATCACCTTGCTGCTTCGTTGGTTAGTTCTTACAAAGAAAATAAAGATGGCGACTGGCATTGGTTTGAAGATATCCTTACCTACGATAATGCAATCCTGCCCCTGGCCCTGCTTCACCATTATGAAGCTACAGGGAATACAACATCCTATCAAATCGCGATGGAAAGTATCGCATTTTTGAATAGTTTTTCTTTCGAAAATGGCTATCTGAATCCGGTTGGGAATGCTGGCTGGATGAAAAAACAAGGCAAAAACCCAATTTACGATCAACAGGCAATAGAAACGATGGCCATGGTGTTACTGTATGCTAAAGCTTTCGAAATTACTAAAGATGACCAATACCTCAATTTAATGCATGTGAGTTATCAGTGGTTTTTAGGTAAAAATAGCCTTCATATTCCATTGTACGATTTTGAAACTCACGGCTGTGCAGATGGCTTACAGTTTAACAGTGTAAATAGAAATCAGGGCGCAGAAAGTACGCTGGCCTATTTTATTTCCCACCTGGCCATTCTTAAAGCCGCAGAAGCTGAATATGAAACACTGTCTTCCCCCTTAGTGGAGGCAGATAAATGTAATTAACGATTAAATCTGTATTGAAAATATAAAATGCTGATGCAGAAATGGATCAGCATTTTTTTATGGTAAGCCATGTAATGCTTATATGAGTTCCGGCTAACTTAAATGGTCAATATTATTTTGAAAATCAGGGTTTGGTTCTTTTCGGTACAACAGTCCTGCTATCTCTTCAAGTCCTCACTCATGCTTCGCTCCGGGCTTTCCGTTCTATCAGGTTTATTTAAAATGGGATTCCGGTTCTTGGGGGCTTTTCCATGGTCTGTGAGCACACAGACGATGGATATATATTAAAAACCTCGCAAGTTTTTGAAACCTGCGAGGGTTAAATACATTTAAATCATTGTTTCCGTTTGTAACGAGGACTATGGTTAGTTAATCTTCATTATTCTCCAGCAACTTATTTAGCAGTAATTCTAAATTCACCGTAGCAAAAGAAGAACTATAATCAGATAATCCGTAAGGGATAATCAATTCGCCATTGCTGATAATCGATCCGCAAGAATATACCACATTAGGTACATAACCTTCGCGTTCATCATTATTCGGAATAATTAAAGGTTCTTTTAAATGGCCGATTTCTTTGCTCGGATCATCCAGATCCAATAAACTTACACCAATACAGTATCTTCGCATCGGGCCAACACCATGGGTAATCACAATCCATCCTTTATCGGTTTCAATCGGCGAACCACAGTTCCCAATCTGCACCAGCTCCCAATCGTAACGCGGCTGTTTCAGCAGGATCGGGTTTTCCCAAACGTTTACTTTGTCAGAAAACATCAGGTAATTGTTCCAGCCATCTATCCTGCTCATCATTACATATTTCCCTTTTATTTTCCTCGGAAATAAAGCCAGGTTTTTATTCTGTGCACCATCCCCATAAAGCGGAATCACCTTAAATTCGTAAAAATCATCGGTTTGTACCAGCTTAGGAATAATTAGAGAGCCATCAAATGCAGTATAAGTGGCATAATACAATACTTTGCCATCATCTTTGATAAACTTCACAAAACGGGCGTCTTCAATTCCTTTGCGCTCAAATTCAGAAATAGGAAATATCACACGGTCCGAAATATCGGTATCTTTCGAAAAGCTAATGGTATGGTAGGTATCCGATAGCCAAAGCACCTTATCGTATTCGATTAAACGTGTGGGATTCTCTTTATTTAAACTTTTCGAATCTTTAATAATATTGCTCAAGCTGGTGTATTCGAACTTATCGTCGAGTTTTGATTCAATTTCTTCCAGTACCGATGGATCGATTTGTGCATAAGCAGCTTTTTTGAGGAAAAGTTTTTTAACGTAAATGGCATTTTTTACCACTTCAGCCTCATCTACATAATTGCCCACGGGCAAAACCTGGATATTGTTGTTTTTATCAATCAAGGCGCGGCGGAAAACGATAGAAGAAATGTGCCCCTCACCTACAGCCCTGAAACTGATGATCACCCTTTTTTCGCCCTCCACTAAATCAGTCTGATCAGGATCATCAACTATACTGGGATTAAAAAATGCTGCCGATTCGATCGAATATTCATGAGTAAAATAAGCACCAATTAACAATCGGGTATATTCATCTATATCCTCAAACTCTGTACCTAAGGTGATAAACTGCTTTTTTAACTTTTTGCAATGGCGGGTTAAAATTTTAGTAATGTTCCGGTGCCTTTTAGAATATTCCTGCAAAATAGGCGATATCAGGGCAAATACTTTTTCATCCGAAAATTGTAAAACCTTTCTAATTACTTCTAATGCTCTCTCCTCTCCGTTAAAAAAAAAACGGGCAATAACTCTTTTTGTATCCGGATTAACCTTAACCGGTTTACGCTCTATGTATAATCTCATCGTTTAAGCTGTTTTGATCGTAATTTAACGCTTTACCACACTATTTACTGCAAATAATATTAACGGAATTTACGACATAATTGTTTACATTATTTATCATAATCTTTACCTTTAGTTTTTTATTCTTATCCTGTTAATAAAGGCCTTTAATGCATACCGATCAAGCAGCAAACCATCAACAGCCATACCAAACCCTACGTTTAGCAAAACTTGCCTATTACGACATTGCAGACACGCCTGCTGAACATGCTTTTGATCAGATAAGCCAGCTGGCAGCTGCAATTTTTAACGTTCCAAATGCAGGAATTTGTTTTCAGGCTGGTGAAGAGATTTTTGTGAAATCTCAGATCGGTTTAACATGGCCGGTCAAAAATGATGAATCTGTTTTTTTTGCCGCAGCCCCTATTTTATCGCCTGATGGCTTTGATATCGGCTTGATTTATGTAGCAGATGATCAACACAAACAAGCAACAGAAAAACAGCTCAATATGCTGAAATTACTGGCTGATATGGCAGTAGAGAAACTGGAATCGAGGATTGCGATCAGGAAAACTTTTAGGGCCTATGATGATCGTTTACACGTACTGATACACGATCTTAAAAACCCAATGACCACGATTTTACTGCAATCAGAACTTTTAGGCAGGATACCGGGGGGAGATGAAAAAGCCATAACAATTGCCGGCAAAATCAATGCACAATCGAAAAAGATGATTGATAACCTAAACGGCATATTAAGCAATGCACGCAAAGAAACTCATTCGTTTAAACCTAAAAAAGAAAAGGTAGACCTAAGAACATTGATTGAGGAGGTGAAAAATAACCTCGATTTAAATATCAAAGGCAAAAATCAAACTATTTTAATTGATATAGAAAATCCCGCGGAAATTTTTGGAGACCGGGATAAACTGAAAATGATTTTTAGTGAGCTTATCCACAATGCCATTAAATTTTCTCCGGTAGATAAAGAAATTGTGATATCACACCAAACAGCCGAAAATGAAATCACCATTGTGATAAAAGATTTTGGCGTAGGTTTAACAACAGATGACCTGGAAAAAATCTTCCTGAAATTTCCACGGTTGAGTGCTGTAGCTACCAGGAGTGAGAATGCTTATGGTTTAGGCTTAATTACGGCCAATGCACTAATCGATATCCACAAAGGAAAGTTAAGGGTAGAAAGCGAAGGAAAAGATTTAGGTACAACCTTTTTTGTTTCCATACCTATTAAATAACTAAATCTGATAAATCGCTTAATTTCATTTCTTCAAGTACTACCCTTTCTGGCAAGTCATTTTTATGGTACGACCATTTAATCAATCGGATATAACCATTTTCAATCTCAATTCCGGTAATATCTCCATCGCTGAAACAACAACAGCCACTATTGAAATAACCGGGTTTGTATTTACCCAAACGTGGTGGCTTATCTCCTTCTTTAATGCGCTTATGAAGTTCTTCAGTTAAAAAAGCAAGATCACCGGTGTGTTTATCTTTTTTTGCTTTATTCAGTTTTACATAAATCCTTTCCAAATGCGTTAATGAAGCAAAAACGGGTTGATGCGTATGTCCGGTGATTAAAGCCATATTTTGCTGCTCTGCAACCCAACTGTACATCATAGTATTGTGTGCCGTTTTAAGCTGGCTATCGTAAGCTGGCGTATTCGGGTTAATTTGAAGGTAAGCTTGCAAAGGTGCCCAAATGGTACTAACAAACCATTTGCTAAACCAGTTTCCATCGCTCTGCAAATCGCCCTGATGGCCATGGGTAAGGAAAATATCGAATTGGCGAGCCCCTATTGCCATTCTAAGAATGGCACCTTCGTAAATCGGGATTTTTTTTCCATAAATCCTATTCAGGTTAAAACCAGCCAAAGGATCATTGTCCCAGTATAAATCGTGGTTTCCGAATATTTTAGTAAAACGGTTTTTAAGGATAAATTTTTTCTCCGCCTCAAAGGTTTCCTTATTATGCTTGATTACAGATTCCAACAAATTCTCCCAAAGCTCTTCACTGTCGCCCAGATTAATGTAGTGGAAATCATGCTGATTGTAGTGTTCGAGTGCTTTTAAGTAATTTTTTTCTGCCAGGGTAAAATCATCGGCATAATCGCGGGCGCCTTTATGCTGGTCAGACAGGATGATAAATTTATCTGCATCGGTAATTTCAAAAATCAAACCACGTTTTCCGGGCTCCTGATTAATGGTTTTGTAAAGTTTGCTTAGCGCGCTATGAATACGCTTGTGGTCGGGCCTGGAGCCAAACTTATTCGACATGCGAATGATCCAGGCACTAAATAAGCGTTGTAAGAATTTCCGCATGTATAAAAATGAGTGCTAGCTATGAAACTAATTTTAAGATAACAAAAAATATCGCTAATCGTTTTTTCTTAGGGTATTCATCATTCTCCCACGTGCAGGAAGCTTAAAGCGAATTCGTAAGCGCTTATAGTCAACATTTTTTAAATTGCCGTACCAATAGATTGAAACTTATAAGGCTTTTAAGAAATATAAGTTCAAATGGCTTTCAAATCTTTTACTTAAGAAATCCTTCATTATGTATCCAATAGCTATCAGATCAGCATAACAACTTAAACTATTTTGTTTCCGGGGTCAAATTCGATTTATTAAATACATTTTACTAAATTTGTTAGTATTGAAAAGATCAGGAAACGCAGACTTACCCTTACACTATGGTCATGTACCACCTTGGCTGGCCACACGTATGGCCACACTTGGCTTAGCTATAACCGAGGCTATTATAGTGGAATATGGCAAAGCCGAAGTCATCCGTCGTTTAAGCAGTCCGTTTTGGTTTCAAAGCCTCGGCGCAGTAATGGGCATGGATTGGCACTCTTCTGGTATTACCACCTCTGTAATGGGGGCTTTAAAGAAGTCTATCAACCCCTTATCTAAAGAACTGGGCATTTATATTTGTGGTGGTAAAGGAAAACACAGCAGGGAAACGCCCAATGAATTATTAAGAATTGCAGATAAAACCGGTTTAAATGGTACTGAGCTAGTCCGCGCAAGTAAACTGAGTGCTAAGGTAGATAATACAGCCATTCAAGATGGTTTCCAATTGTATCTCCATAGCTTTATTCTGAGCAGCGATGGCGATTGGGCAGTTGTACAGCAAGGTATGAGCGATAGCAGCTCGACGGCAAGAAGATACCACTGGCATTCTGAAAATTTAAAATCTTTTGTAGAAGAACCCCATACAGGCATTTGCGGCATTAATCAGGGTGAAATTTTAAACCTCACCTCGAACAATGCGGATAAAACCCGGCAAAGTATGATGAGCATCACCACGGAGTCGCCTAACCGGATGCTTGCTGAGGTACAAAATCTGGTTTTGCCCAATCATCACGATGTAAGATCAAAAGATATTGATTTAAAACGCCTGGGTAGTATTTTGTGGTTGGCACAGGAAAAAAAACCAGCCGATTTTGAAGAATTGTTACTGCTGGAAGGCATGGGACCTCGAACATTACAATCGATGGCTTTGGTTAGCGAGGTAATTTATGGCACACCTTCGCGCTTTACCGATCCTGCCCGTTATTCTTTTGCAAACGGTGGTAAAGATGGCCATCCCTTCCCGGTACCTGTAAATGTGTACGACGAAACCATAAAGGTTTTAAGAAATGCGGTAGAAAAAGCAAAGATTGGAAATTCAGACAAACAGCACGCGATAAAATCGTTACATCAAATTGCCCGCAATGCAGAAAAAAATTTCGTCCCCAATATGGATTTCGAAAAGGTGATTGCTAAAGAACGTGCTGATAGCTGGAAGTACGGCGGCAGAACAGTTTTCGGAAAAGAAAAAGCACCTGGTAGTGAACAGTTGAAGCTATTTTAACGTTTGATGGAAGATGTGATATGTAGTCAGGAGTCAGATGTCCGAAAGTCGGAAGATATAGTGTAAAGGAAAACACGGTAAATCCAACTTGGTGCCTTGGTGCCTTTGTGGTTATTAATTAGCCTGAAGGTCCGGGGCCGAAGGTCAAAATGTATCAAATAACCAAAGCTCAATTATCGATGACCAATATCAATCGCGTTAGGATCTACCTGTAAATTCTTAATGTCTAAATGATGAAGAGATTGAAGATAAATGCTGTAAGTCAGGAGTCCGATGTCCGAAGATATAATGTAAAAGAACACACGGTAAATCCGACTTTGTGTCTTGGTTCCTTTGTGGTATTAACTAATCTGAAAGTCCGGGGCCGGAGGTCAGAAGATTTGGTGTATTAATTAAAACCTTATAGTTAAAAAATTAAAGCCACGGAGACTCAGAAAAACGCGGAAGATTAAATGTCTTGTTCATCAACTAATAAACCGTGATCCATCAACCTCTAAAAGCAACTACCTCTAAAACCTTGGGCAAGGCACTTTAAATCCTTTAAAATTATTGTGTCTATAAATAAAAGAGAGTTCATAAGTACGTGGGGTGGCGCTTAACAATTTACTTCCATAAACCGTATAATTCATTCCGGCACTGATATTTCCCATGGCTACACCAATGTAAGGATAAAAAGAAGCTTCATTAAATTTGTACCACATGCCAAAGTTCAGCTTCATTTTTGTTTCATCACCAGGCTTTAGTCCTAAAACCGTACCGAAAATCATATCCCTGTTTTTCTTTTGGGCATTATATACTCCGGTTACATTTAAATCAACATTATTGTTTAAAAGGTAAAGCAGTCCAAAATTGACAGTTTTTCGTGCCGAAACAATATCCGTGCTATTGTTTAATAATGCTTCCTGGGGTTTTGTGAGGTGATATTGAGCATAGCCTACAGCAAAACTCCAATAATCAAAACCCGCGGCGAAATTGGCGCCAATATTTAAATCAAAATAAGATGTTTTATCGTTTTTCAAATCAAGATAACTAGGCATGGCACTGTTAAAACCGCCATCACCATTATACTGAGAGGCAAAAGTAAGTTTGTTATAATCTAAATATTTCGAAACATAAGATACCTGTGGTGCCAAACCAAATTTAAACCGGTGTTCCTCATCCATATACTGATAATAAGAAACACTAGCACTAATGTATTGCGATTTTAATGCTTTATTTAAAGATTCATCAAACAGTCCACTCAAACCCAGGCTGAAATAACTGTTAATGAAATTTTCATCTTCAACCAGTTTTAAATCGCCCGAAACACTATAGGTATTGTAAGGATCGCCCAGGTTGCCCCATTGCTGCCTGGTATTGGCGGCTACGCGATAATCACCATCAAAAAAACCGGTAAATGCCGGATTTAAAGTTAAAGGCGCCGCAAAGTATTGCGAAAACTTCGGGTCTTGTGCCGAGCAACATACGGCCGCTAAGCACAACATTAAAATGAGGAGCGATTTGTGCATTATAATATCAATATAGTTTTTCCCTTTGACTGAAATTTACCCCCAAACGTATCAATGCCCTCTGCAAACCACGAAAACGTTTCTAAAGGCTGCATTTGGCTCTTAAACTGTCCATCCCAACCGCCATTCGCCAGCGTTTCACTTTGATAAACCAGAATACCCCATTTATTATATACTTTAAAACTGATTAGCTTTTGTATACTTACTAAAAATGGATATAAACGGTTATTGGTATCTTTTTGAGGTGTAAATGCTGTAGGAACAACAATTTTAGGCTGAGGCAGAATATCTACTTCTATTGGAGCCGAAGCAATACAGCCACTTTCGTTTTGGATGGAAATATAATATACCCCTGCCCTGTTCACTTTTGCAGGGTCAGCCACTGGACGTTTTAAATAGGCATCTTCAAAATAACCAGCCTTTACAAAAGCGCTGCTTCCTTTAGTAATTTCTGAAGAAGTTAAATCGATAAAGCCATTATCAAAAACTGCTTTGGGTTTATGAAGTACGATGATTGGCGCAATATTAAAATTTACCTGTATTTTACCCATAGTAAAACACCCACCGTCATTTTCGGCTTTTACAAAGTATGTTCCTGCTTTACTAATGGCTTTAGGAGAAGTAATTTTTTTGGTTAAGGCTTCATCGTAAAAAAATGAATAATTTAAATGATCAGTTGAACCTGTATAAAGGGCGGGATTGCTAATATCCACCTGATCAGGATAACAAGCTGTTTCAGGGTTTTTAATGTTAAGCACAGGCAAATGATTAATCAACACTTCAATTTTATCATTTACCGAACAACCACTCGCATTGGTTGCTTTTACATAATAAGTGCCCGATTGATCAATATGCATTGGATCAGTAAGCGGGGTATTCATTTCCTTGTCTTTATAAAAACGATAGGTAAAACCTGCTTCACTTCCTAAAAAATGATCCGCAGTGGTGATATCTACCTTCGCCGGAATACACACGGGTTTAGGGTTGGTAATTTTTAGTACAGGTTTATCTTTAATGGTTACATCAATGGAAATGATTTTATTACAGCCCATCTCGTTTGAAAGTTTAATAAAATACCGGCCGGTTTTATCAATATGTTGTGGATCAGTAAGCACTTGTGTAGCAGCTTCATTAACAAAATATGACCGCGTAATCCCGGCTAAATCGCCAGTATATAATGCTGTATTGGTAATATCGACGCTTTCCGAATAACAGACGGTTTCAGGATTTTTAGCGCTGATATTGGCTGCATTAAACATCGAAATATCAATCGGCACTACACTTTCGCAACCTGTGTTATTGCTTCCTTTAATGTAAAAAGTTTTATCGGCCACTATTTTAACCAGACCATTAATCTGTTTGGTTAAATCCTTATCCTCAAAAGCCTGATAGCTAAATCCTTCAGATTTATTGAGAATATATTTCGGCTCTAAAAGATCAATTTCAGCGCCCTTACATACCACATCTTTCTTTAAAACTTTAAGCTCATAATCTATTCCATGTATAGTTGTACTAACGGTACTGGGGCAACCAAAGCCTGCATATGGAACCAGATCAAGCAAAATCCGGGAGCCATCGGCGGGTTTCGGTTTAATGCTGACCGATTGACCGGAACCGTATTTTATAGATCGGTCTGCGCTATACCAGTTATAAGTTTGGTAACCACTTGGACCAGAAACATTAACGGCATCGGCACTGGCACAATAATTATTACCGGTAACTAGATCACCATAAACATTATTAATATCTACATAAGCATAACCAAAATGCTGCCCCCTCGAACAATCGGTACTGATAAATTCGATGAGGAGTTGCTTACCCTGGTAACCGGATAAATTAATGGTTACGGGCGACCAGTCTTTATAAATAACACTTTCGTATACAGCTGATTTTTTAAAGCCCGGTAATGATGAAGTAGCCACGTATTCAAAGGATGCACAGGGGATGTATTCGTTTTTCTCCACATCTTTTATCCTGGCTATAAACCGGGGTTGCTCAAAAGGTTCGTGATCAGGATCTTCTAAAACAACAGCATATTGATAGGTTAAGGTAAATTCAGGTCGATCGGCAGGTACGGTCATTAAATAGGATATCCCATCAATCTGTGCACCGGTAACATTATTTCCCAATTTAACTGAATAGTTTCCGCCAGAAGGTGCAATTAAAGGGAAACCACCGTAAGGATCTACCAGTTTTTTGTTACTGATGATGGTATGCCTGCCCGAAATTGGCTTTGGTACTTCATTCATCGTTACCACATTCTGATTATTCTCAATTGCAATCGTACCCGCATAAATCTTCCAGTTCTGAAAATTTCCATTTTCAAATCCGATATTCTCCGGAGAGGATTGCGCACATAATTTAGATGGCATAGCAAAACTGACTATGAGCAGCATCAAAAACAATCGATTTATCAACGGGATGATTTAAACAGTTATGATATAAAAATATCGTTTTAGTATATCCAGCGTTGTTGTGTCAAGTTAAAGTCATGGTTTTTTACACGAAACCGGATACCGATAAATGAGTATATTAAAATATTACGCCCTCCTAATCTGTAGCGCAAAAACTGTAATCAATTGATTTCTAAGCACATTAAAATTATCCTAGCCTATCCTACCATAATTAATAAACTCATTTAATTAAAATTTTTAGTTACCTATTAGCTGATGAAATACCTGGTTTTTTACATGACATGACTATAAATTACACATATTATTGCCATTTATGCGTTTTAGGGTATGTTTAGGTAGTCTTTATGGTGACTAAAAACAAAGACAAGTATAATTTGTTAAACTAATCAAGTAAAAAATAATTATGGAAAAGCTATATACAGCTGAAGTTACAGCTACTGGAGGAAGAGACGGACACATCAAATCAAGTGATGGAATTTTAGATTTCGATTTGAGAAAACCAAAGGAATTAGGCGGTCAGGGCGGGGCAACCAACCCCGAAGAACTATTTGCCGCAGCATGGGGACCATGTTATTTAGGTGCATTAGGTTCGGTTGCAGAACGCGAAGGCGTAGATATTAGCGAAGCAAATGTTAAAGTATTGGTTTCCTTTAATAAGGATGGAAATTCATTTGTACTTTCGGCAGATCTTGATGTGCATATTCCGGGAATACCTCATGAAGAAGCACAGGCGTTGGCCGATAAAGCACATAGGGCTTGCCCATACTCGAAAGCCACAAAAGGAAATATTGAGGTAAGGGTAACAGCCGTTTAAGGTGCAGATTATATGTTGCGATCTTTGATTGAAGTCAGGCGTTACCTGTAACTATCTGATAGAAAGGTAAGATTGCACTCAACTTTGTGTCAGATGGCACTATCTGACACCACAACAATAAAAAAAGGTCCCGGTTTAAGGAGGGCACTGAAAAAGTGGACTTAAAATAGTCTCCAGCAAAAAAAGCGGTTGAACGGTTATAAGCTATTCAACCGCTTTCTTTTTTCTGCGTTATTTCACATTTACTTTTAGGCGGCGTTCTGATTTGTTTTGTTGGATTTAATAGCCGTTTACAAACTCCTGAAGGATTTTCTTGGGGGTGAGATTACCAAACCTAGAATTTGAGTATTCTTTTTAGATTTACTACGAATATGGCAAGGGCGCCTTGCATTTTCATGCTTTCCATGCCATAGGAATCTGCCCTGTCATATCCATGAACATTCTTCAATTCGCTATTTTTCGCCTCTATTTTGTACCTGTGTCTCGACTTTTCCCTGAAGTAATCGCTCTGCTGAAATACTTCCTGTTCTATGTGTTCATTTGCTTTTATTGCAACCGAATAGGTTTTGCTTTTGGCTTCTGGCTTGTAACATCCATCTCTTAGCGGACATCTCTTGCATTTTTCAACATCAAAATAATAAACCATTGCCTGGTTGTACCTATTTATCTTTTTACCCTGAACTCTTTTGTACATGGCCAGGTGACCTGCTGGACATACAAACATATCCGCATCTTTGTTGTAATCAAACTTTTCTTCCTCTTTTCTGGCCCCATGGGTGATTGCCGGATTCATCCTGGCAACTATTCTTATTTTATTTCCATCCGGATCTTTTAGCTTTAGGTTTCCCTTACCGGAATAAGCGGCATCACCAATGATAGTGTCCACCTCCATTCCAGTTGACTGGGTCTGGTTCAACAGTTTTGGCAGTTCAGGACCATCTCCCTTCTCTGCCGAGGTAACGATAGCAGCAGTAATGATACGTTCCTCTGTCATTGCCAGATGGGTTTTGTAACCAAAAAAACTGCTGTCAGCTGTTTTGTGTCCCTCCCTCGCATCAATATCCCTGGATAGGATATAGTTCTCCTGAGTATCCTCTACAGTCTCTTTCAAAAGATTGAGTTTCTCTTTTACAGCTGGCATTTCGCTTAATGTCTGATCAGACTCGATAAGTTTTTTGCAATTCCTTGCAGTATTTAATTTCCTTTAGGATATCGTTTGAATCGTTTTTCTCCGGCATTTGACTCCTGAAATCATCATCCATCAGATACACTGCCTTGCGCAGCAACTTTGAACGTTGCCTAAGTACCTCAAGAGCTGAATATGGGTTGGATCTGGAAAGTGAGTGCGTCGCGTCAACAATGATAGATTTGGATTTGATAATACCTTTTTCAAGAGCCAATGAAACGGTTTTACCAATAAGTAAATTGAGCAGGTCCATATCCTTCAGCCTAAGCTTTCGGAACTTGGTCAGTGAACTGGGATTGATCACATCCTCTTCAGGGGACATCTCCAAAAAGTATTTAAAAGACATATCATACCGGGAACGCTCAACAACATCAACATCCGAAACGGTAAATATCGTTTTCAAAAGCAGATATTTGAACATACGCACAGGGCTCTCTGCCGCACGCCCATTGTCCTGACAATATTTATCCAAAAGCTCGTTATATATAAAACTAAAATCTATAAGCTCGTTAATCTTGCGCAGCAGATTCTCCTTAGGGACAATTAGATCGTAGAGCCTGGAAAATTCGCTAAACTGGATTTTTTGTTGTTGAAAAAGCATTTTAAAAGCCGTTCTGGTACACCTTTAAAATACAAAAAAAAGAGCAGAAATCGTAATTTCTACTCCTTTTTTCTGACCAAATCTTGAAGGGACTTTTTCAGTGCCCTCGTTTAAGCCGGGACCTTTTTTTTATACTATTAATCCCTCTGTGTCAGTTGGAAACAACTGATGCCAAAGACATTGACATAATAAATTAAACTGCTTCTTCGGCAATTCTTGTGTTTGCCGGACGGCCATTTTTAAAGGCATCTCGGGTTTTTAAACCCAATAGTTCAAACATAGCCATATCATCTACAAAAGCAGGATTTGGTGTCGTTAATAATTTATCACCTGCAAAAATAGAACTGGCACCAGCCATAAAACAGAAGGCCTGCTCTAAAGTGCTCATTTCATTTCTACCTGCAGATAAACGTACTACCGAATTTGGCATTACAATACGTGCAGTTGCAATCATCCTTACCATATCCCAGATTGGTACGCGGGGCTGATTTTCTAACGGTGTACCTTTTACCGGAACCAAAGCATTTACCGGAACCGATTCAGGGTGTTTTTCCATGTTCGATAAAGTTTGTAACATCGAAACACGGTCTTCCACAGTTTCACCTAAACCGATAATACCACCACTACATACCGTTAATTTGGCTTTACGCACATTTTTGATGGTATTTAAACGATCATCGTAAGTCCTGGTAGAGATAATACGTTTATAATCATCTTCAGACGTATCGATGTTGTGGTTATAAGCATATAAACCCGCATCAGCTAAACGTTGCGCCTGGTTTTCGGTAAGCATACCCAAAGTGCAGCAAACTTCCATATCCATATCGTTTACGGCTTTAACCATCTCGATCACACGGTCGAAATCGCGGTTATCGCGTACTTCGCGCCAGGCTGCGCCCATACATAAACGTGATGCACCACCCTCTTTAGCTTTAACAGCAGCGCTAACTACCTGGCCAACCTGCATTAATGGCTGTACTTCTAACTCGGTGTGGTAACGGGCTGCCTGTGGGCAATATGAACAATCTTCGGCACAGCCACCTGTTTTAATCGAGATTAACGAACTTACCTGAACTTCATTATAATCTTTATTCTCTCTGTGGATGCTTGCAGCTTCGTAAACCAGATCCAAAAATGGCCTGTTATAAATTTCGTATATTTCTTCTTTTGTCCAATCGTGTCTTGTTGTTTGCATGTGGATCAGATTTTACAGATTTAATTTGATGTAATCTTAGTTAGTTAACAGGCACTCAATTCAGTTTTCAGGCAGCAGGTGCCAAAAACAATTAAATCCTGATTTATAATAAAAGTTTACTGGCCAATCCTAAAATTAACAGGAAACCAAAAACGTCGGTAAAAGTAGTAATAATTATAGAGGATGCAATGGCAGGGTCGATACCTACCCTTTTTAAAATAAGTGGAATCCCGGCACCAGTTATGCCTGCGATAACCAGATTACCCGTCATAGCCAGGAAGATAACCAAGCCAAGCATTGGATTTCCATCAAAAAAGAAAGCAAAAATAAATACAATTAATCCGTTCGCTGCTCCATTTATTAAACCTACGGTAAACTCTTTTAAAACGGTTCTATATGCTTGTTTATCCGTTAAATCGTAAAGTGAAATACGCCTAACCGTTACCGCAAGGGCCTGTGTGGCTGCATTTCCGCCCATTCCCGCAATAATGGTCATGTAAGCCGCTAAAGAAGGAATCAGTTTGATGGTTGGATCGAAATAGCGTACAACTGAAGATGCTAAAAAAGCAGTTCCAAGGTTAATAATTAACCATGGCAAGCGCGATTTTACCGCTTCTACCCAATTACCGCTTAATTCTTCATCTTCTGATACCCCTGAAATTTTCAGGATATCTTCAGTACTTTCGGCCTCCATTACATCAATTACGTCATCAAAGGTTACCCTGCCAAGTAATTTCTGGTGCTCATCTATTACGGGGATGCTGGTTAAATTATATTGCGAAATCAGGTTGGCCACTTCTTCCTGGTCGGTATCAGGATGCACATAAACGGCATCAATTTTAACCAGTTCTGTTATTTTGGCATTGTGTTTTGCCTTGATAATATCTTTTAATGAAACAATGCCTTTAAAAATTTCCTCGTCATCCACCACGTAAATGGTATAAAACTCTTCCATTTCTTCACTTTGACGGATAATCTCCTCAATTGCATCTTTTTTAGTCAGGTTAATGTTTACACAGATCAACTCCGTATTCATCAAACCACCAGCTGTTTTTTCGTCGTAAGTTAAAAGGTTCCTGATTTCTGAAGCGTGGTCTTCTGTAAGGTCTTCTAAAATCTCCTTTTGCTCATGATCTTCCAACTGGGAGATGATATCTGTCGCATCATCATAATCCAGTTCTTCAACAATTTCGGTACGTTTATCAGGATGGAGTTCAAATAGTAAATCTTCGGGATGTGACTCTTCATCCATTTCCGAAATAATCTCGGAGGCTATTTCTGCCGGAAGCAGGTTGATAATATGCCGTTGCTCGGATTTATCCAAACGTTCAAAAAGAATTGCGATTTCTGAGGCATGGTATTCCTCTAAAACTACCTTTAAAGTTTCATCGCCAGCTAAAATTGCATTTTTAACCTTGAGTACGTCGCTTTTATCTATTTCGAATGACTGCATCTATAACTTAACCAAAACGCCCTAAAGCTACTAATATTAAAAATTGATTTTTAATGCTACTTATTTACAGCATAATTAAAGTTCTGACATTTAAGCACTTAAATCCATCTTAGCATGCAAAATCCTAGCGATTTGGATTTCTCCATTGTCAGTTATCAGATAGAAAATTATATGTTCACCGGCTTTGAATCCTAAAACATTTTGGTTTGTCTCCTTATAATTTCTACCCATTTCAGGTTTCTTTGCAATCCGGGTACAAAATCCAATTAGTAACTTATAATATTTGTCTGCCTGACTTTCAGACCAAACATCATAAGTGTAATCCCAAATTTCACTTAAATCTTCCAGCGCTTTGTTACTAAGAGAGAACCTAGCCATTTTTCCTCTTTTTGGCTTTCAACATTTCAAGATGTTTTTTCGGATCAAAATCCTTCACCATTCCACTATCAAGTCCTACCTGAAGCGCTTCTCTTAAAATTTTGATCTTATTTTCTTCATCTTCCAATAATCTTAACCCTGCGCGAATAACTTCACTAGCATTTTTAAATCTTCCTTCAGAAATTCTTTCATCAACAAAATTTTCAAAATGATCTCCTAAAGCCATAGATGTATTTCGTCCCATTGTTTTAACATTAAAATATTACTAAAGTTACCCAAAAATGGTACATTTTAAAAATAAAGTTTATTTAAACCAACCTTTGCGCCAAAAATAAATCACCTGCACCACCGCAATTATCCCCATCACAATCCAGGTGTATAAATAGCCATGTGCCGCATACAGCTCTGGCATATTATCTTTTAAGATTTTTCCGGTTACAGGGTCTTCTCTACTAAAATTCATCCCGTAAATTCCGGCAATAAAGGTTAAAGGGATAAAAATCGATGAAATAATGGTTAAAACCTTCATAATTTCGTTCATCCGGTTACTGATTATCGATAAATTCATATCAATATTGGCAGAAGCAATCTCTTTTAACGATTCTATAAAATCTATGATCTGGATACAATGATCATAAGCATCTTTCATATAGGTTTTGGTCAGATCGGAAATTAAAGGGCTATCTGTGCGAATGATATCATTTAACTTATCCCTTTCCGGCCAGGCTACTTTCCTGATCATAATCAACGATCTTTTAATCGCCTGCGTATCGTACATAATCCTTTTATCGGGATGATCGTACAACCGGTCTTCAATGGCATCCAACTCCTCACCCCAAAAATTTAAGAGGGTAAAATAATTATCCACAATCACATCCATAATGGCGTACATTAAATAACTGCTGCCACCAATACGGATGTTACCCTTTCCTATTTCCAAACGTTTCCTAACCGGCTCAAAGCAATCGGCATAAGTTTCCTGAAAGGTAATGAGTGTGCGTTCTGATAAAATAAATGAAATCTGGTCATTGCAGAGCACATTATCCTCGCCTAAATACAGGTGCCTGCTTACCGAAAAAATATATTTATCGTTGTCGTATTCGTCTAATTTAGGTCGTTGATAAGAACTGGTAATATCTTCGAGCACCAACCTGCTGATATCCAGTTTCGAATACAGTGTTTCGAATATATTCGGATCTGCCAAACCTTTAATATCAAACCAGTAATAAAAATCCTTGTTCTCAATCAGTTTATCAATATTGTTGATATTCTCCAGTTCTTCTTTTTTATAACTTTTATCATTATAAGTGTGAAGTACAATGAGCGGTTTTAAAGCTTCTTCATCAATGGCATATAAACCCGGACTAGTGCCAGGCTCGGGCACTTTATAATGCTTATGGCGATGACGTGGTTTGTTTTTTCCCATATCTTACAAATATAGCCGGGCTTGCGGGCCCTGGTTAAATAACAGATCAACGATACTTAAGTTGGGTAAAAATTGATGTTTATCTTCAAAAACCTGATAATATGGCTTATTGTTTACAATATCATCCTGTTTTTTAGGGTTCATAACAGAGCGAAAATCCAGCGCTGGTACGATATCATCAAAATACTCAGGAGTTACCTCAAGGGTTTTATTCAGTTTGAGTTTTTTATTTAGCCACTCCATCAGTTCCAGGTTGTAATCAAACAAAAATTCGAATTTATGGGTATAAAAACGGGAAAGTTCATCTTCGTAAAATTCGAAATAAGCAGAACTCCGGTAACAACTTTCTAAGCTTAGCCAATGTAAACGCTGCCAGTTAAAATCGTAGCTAATCCGTACATCCTTCATTTTCGTATGTGTTTTAGCGCCCTTAACCACAGGAACAGTAATATCCAGTTTGCCGTTTGGCGAATAAATACTGGCCCTGTTGCGATAGGTTTGCTTGGCTAAATGTTCATGTTTTTCAATTAAAAAATCTCCTTCCAGCTTTTGTAATAAACTAAAATAACCAACTGGCGGAAGATAAAATAATGGAAGTATAGCTGTATTCTGCATTTGAAAATTTATGTTTGTAGCTGAAACGTTTTAAAAATAATGATTAAAAGAGGGATTGCGCACGTTGGCGTATTTTTTTTATACCTGTTATCGCTGCTCCCCCTACCTTTGCTGTTTTTTTTTGCAAGATTACTATATTATCTGCTTTATTACGTAATAGGCTATCGAAAAAAAGTTGTCAGACAGAATTTAACCCACTCCTTTCCCGAAAAATCTGCTGCAGAAATTAAGGCCATAGAGAAAAAATTTTTCTTATACCTGGCAGAACTGATTTTTGAAATCATCAAAATGACCAGTATTTCAAAGGCTGAAACCTTAAAAAGGGTAAAATTTAGCGGATTGGAGCAATTGGAAGTTCATTTTAAAAACGGCGAAAGCGTACTTGCCTGCACAGGCCACTATGGCAACTGGGAATTAGGCACTTTGGCCTTAGGACTTAATATTTCTGCTAAAACAATGGTAATTTTTAAACCAATTTCAAATAAAGTTTTTGGAAAGTGGTTTGATTATGCGAGAACAAAATATGGCAATATTTTCATCGCCATGCGCCAAACCCTCCGTGGTATGGCAGCATATAAAAATGAACCCACACTTTTGTGTTTTGCTAGTGACCAATCGCCTACCAGAGAAGAAACTAAATATTTTGTAGATTTCCTGCATCAGCCTACCGCTGCATTATTGGGCGTAGAAAAAATTGCAAAATCTACCAAAAGGCCGATATACTATTTTAAGGTTAAAGTAGTTAAAAAGGGCTACTACCACATTGAAGTATTGCCCATGTGCCTTGATCCTGAAAAAATGCCCGAATTCGGGATTACCGATCTGCATTTTAAATTTTTAGAAAATATTATAAAAGAACAGCCTCAATATTGGCTTTGGAGCCACAAACGCTGGAAATTTAAACCCGAATAAAAAGAATGAACCCATCAGTAGCCGTTGTAATTTTAAACTGGAATGGAAAAGCATATTTAAAGCAGTTTTTACCCGGAATTTTGCTTTCTGAATACGATAATCTGCAGATTATTGTAGGCGATAATGCCTCAACCGATGACTCAGTTTCATTTTTACAGGAAAATTTCCCAACTGTTAAAATTATCCAGAATGACCGGAATTATGGTTTTGCCGGAGGTTACAATAAAGTTTTAGAGCGTGTAGAGGCAGATTATTTTATTTTGCTCAATTCAGATGTTGAGGTCATCCCTAACTGGATCAAACCTGTTATCGATCTGATGGAAAGTGATGTACGGATTGCAGCAGCGCAGCCAAAAATTAAATGGCAATTGAATAAAAATCAGTTCGAATACGCCGGTGCTGCCGGAGGCTATCTGGACATTTACGCTTTTCCTTTCTGCCGTGGCAGGCTTTTTAATGTTTATGAGTTCGATAATGGCCAGTATAATGAGCAAAAAGAGGTATTTTGGGCTAGCGGGGCAGCATTTTTCATCAAAAGCAAATGCTGGATTGAAGCTGGCGGATTAGATGCTGATCTTTTTGCCCATATGGAAGAAATAGACCTTTGCTGGCGTTTAAAAAACCTGAATTATAAGATTATGTATTGTCCTGAAGCCGAAGTATACCACGTTGGAGGGGGAACCTTACAAACCGAAAATCCATTTAAAACCTATCTCAATTTCAGGAATAACCTCATCATCATGCAGAAAAACCTTCCTGCAGGTGACGCCGTTTTCAGGATCACGATCCGCATGTTTATTGATTTTATTGCGTGGTGGCACTTTTTACTTACCGGGAAGCCAAAATTTACAATGGCCGTAAGTAAAGGGCACTGGCACTTTCTTAAATCATTATCAAAAACCAATAAAAAACGTAAGGCGGTTCAAAAAGCTTATACCCAGCATACTGGTGTGTATAACAAAAGTGTTGTTTGGGCATTTTTCATTAAGAAAATCAAATATTTTTCAAAATTGGGGTAAATAATATGATTTTCGGGCTGTCAGATGCGACCATCTGACAGTTATAATCCGTTGATTGGCAATCCACATTACCTGAGTACCCACAGATGTTACCATCTGATAGAGATACTAATGGAATAGATCAGACTAAACAAGCCTTTTATACTTCGCAAGAAATTAAACCAACAAACTTTCGATGGCTAAACGATAACCTTTCATCCCGAACCCCGTTAATACACCCTGACAATTTTTACCAGTTAACGAAACATGACGATAATCTTCGCGCGCATATATATTTGATATATGTACCTCAACCACTGGCGTTTTAATGGCTGCAATGGCATCTGCAATGGCAACAGAAGTATGTGTATAACCACCGGCATTAAGCACCACACCATCATAGCTGAAACCTACTTCATGCAATTTATTAATAATTTCGCCTTCTACATTACTTTGGAAGTATTCAATTCCTATTTCCGGGTAAACCGATTTTAATTCCTTAATATAATCTTCAATGCTTGTATTTCCATAGATAGATGGCTCACGAACGCCCAGTAGATTTAAATTTGGGCCGTTAATAATTTGTATTTTCATGTTAGGTTGTAACGTTAAATGTTGTAACGTTGCAATGTTATAAAAAATCTCATATAAAAGCATGCTTTGGCCATCATATATTAAAGGATTTAAGTCGTATTTAAAGCTGGAACGCTCATTATCTGGCAATTCAGTAGAGGCTTACCTCAGTGATATCCATAGGCTGATCCAATATTTTCAATCTTTAAATGAGGAACCTAAACTGAGCGACATTACCCTGAGCGATTTAAAAGCCTTCATTTCATGGCTAAACGAATTGGGTGTGCTTGCCAGTACGCAGGCAAGGGTAATATCAGGCTTGAAAGCTTTTTTCTCTTATTTAATGTTGGAAGATATAATTACCAACGATCCCTCAGCATTAATCGAAGCGCCGAAACTGAGCAGAAAATTACCAGACACCTTAAACATTTACGAAATTAATGACCTGATTGCTGCCATAGATGCTTCAAAACCTGAAGGAATGCGAAATAAAGCTATTATAGAGGTACTATATGGTTGTGGCTTACGCGTTACCGAATTAACTGAACTCAGGATTTCAAGCCTCTTCCCTCAGATCGAATTTATAAAGGTAATCGGCAAAGGCAATAAAGAACGCCTGGTGCCTATTGGCAGTACCGCATTAAAACTACTTGATATTTACATTAATGAGGTTCGTGTACATGCAAACATTAAAAAAGGCAATGAAGACTTTATCTTCTTAAACCGGTTTGGTGCTAAACTTTCCCGTATTTCTATTTTCAACCTCATTAAAAGTCTCGCGGTAGCTACCGGACTAAAGAAAACCATTAGTCCGCATACCTTAAGGCACTCTTTTGCTACGCATTTAATTGAGGGTGGTGCCGATTTACGCGCCGTACAGGAAATGCTGGGCCACTCAAGTATTACCACCACAGAAATTTATACGCATATCGACAGAGATTATTTAAGAGAGGTGATTACGCAGTTTCATCCGAGGGCATAGTAAAAAGAGTTGTCATCGCAATTGACGACTCTTTTTTATAAATCAGTTAGTCGTAATTAATAGGTAGTTCCTAATTATAGTCGCTATTGATCATTGAAATTGAATTTGGTCATTTGATCATAATATCTATCAAACCTCCGCCCTCACCATCCTGTCCTTCCCTTGCATGTCTTTTCTTAATTCAATGTTAGTAAATCCTTTATCACTTAACATATCAACTGTTTCTTTACCTAAATATTCATTAATCTCAAAGAAAAGCTGTCCATTAGGTTTTAGGTTGCTTAGGGCAAAATCTGCTATTGCTTTATAAAAAATCAATGGATTTTCATCACTAACAAATAAAGCTAAATGAGGTTCATGCTGAAGCACATTATCATGCATCTCCATTTTTTCTAAATCTCTGATGTAGGGTGGATTACTTACGATCATATCAAATTTCTCTTTAGATTGATAGGTCAAGATATCTGCTTCCATAAAATTGATTTCGACACTTATTTGCGAGGCATTTTGCTTGGCTACCGCAATGGCTTTGCCCGAAATATCTAAAGTAGATACATCAGCGTTTGGCAAATGTTTTTTAAGTGTGATGGGTATACATCCGGAGCCAGTTCCGATATCTAATATCTTATATTCGCCAACTGGTAACTGTGAACTGCAAACTGAGATCATCCATTCTACCAGTTCTTCGGTTTCGGGCCTGGGGATAAGCACATTTTCGTTGACTTTAAAAACCAGACCATAAAAATGGGCCTCTTCTAAAATATGCTGAATGGGTTTTCCGATCTGTAAATCGTTAAGAATACTCAAAAGCTTTTGCAGGTTGACGAAACTTATTTCCTCATCTTTTTGAATCATCAATTTACCTGAAGATAAAGCCAAAACCTGCTCAGCCGCCAACCTAAATAATGCCTTCGCCTCATCACCTTCATACAAAGGCAATAGTTCAAGTTTGTAATGCTCTTCGAGCGCTCCTATATTCATGTAATGCAAAATTACTTAATTGCGATGATAACAAATCTGTTTTGATAAGTCCATGATTCTTTTTTTACTACTTTTGCGCTAATGAGCGATGAATTTTATATAAAACGCTGTCTGGAGTTAGCCGCTTTGGGAATTGGAAACGTAAGCCCCAACCCCATGGTAGGCTGCGTAATTGTACTAAACAACAAAATTGTAGGCGAAGGCTATCATCAGGAATATGGCAAAGCACACGCTGAGCCGAATGCGGTTAAAGCAGTATTTGATCGTTATGGTGAAGAAGCTGAAAACCTGTTAAAACAGGCTACAGCTTATGTGAATTTAGAGCCCTGTGCGCATTTTGGCAAAACACCACCCTGTGCTGATCTCTTTGTAAAACACCAGATCAAAAAAGTGGTGATTGGTAATAGGGATCCTTTTTCAGGAGTTGATGGCAAAGGCATCGAGAAACTTAAAAATGCCGGCATTGAAGTAGTAAGTGGCATTCTAGATGATGAATGTCGCTATTTTAACCGACGTTTTTTCACTAGAATACAACAACAAAGACCATTCATCATTTTGAAATGGGCAGAAACCGCCAACGGTTATTTTGCAACAAAAGATGGCCATCAGAAATGGATTAGCGGTGCGTTGGCTAAACGCCTGGCCCACCAATGGCGGGCAGAAGAAGATGCGATATTGATTGGTAAACAAACTGCCATAATGGATAATCCGCATTTAACAGTTAGGGAATGGACAGGAAAAAACCCTATCCGTTTGGTGATTGATAAAAATCTTCAGGTTCCGCAATCCAATCATATTTTCAATGCAGCTGCTAAAACCATCATTTTTAATGAGGTTAAAACTGATGTTGCAGATAATATCCATTACATTCAAATGGAAGATATGCATTTCTATCTGGCACAAAAAATTGCTTTCCAGTTGTATTTGATGGATATTCAATCGGTTATTATTGAGGGTGGCGCAAACATATTAAATCAATTTTTATCTGCTAATCTTTGGGATGAAGCACGTATCTTCACCTCATCAAACAGCTGGGCGGATGGCGCTCCTTCACCTACCATAAATGGAAGTCTGAAGGAAGAAATCCAGATTGAATACGATAAACTCTCTATCTATATAAACGACATAAATAAATGATTTACATTATTTTAAGCATTTGCTGTAGTGTTACAGTTGCTATTTTATTAAAACTCGCCAAACGGTATCAAATCAGTATTATCCAGGCCGTTACCGTTAACTATTTTGCTGCATTAACCTTATGCTTTCTTTTCTTTAAACCTGATGTAAAACTGGTTACCCATAGTGCGCCATGGCCTATCTACATCGCTCTTGCAATACTATTACCATCTATATTTTTGTTTCTTGCAGCATCGGTAAAAAACCTGGGTATTGTTAAAACTGATATCGCACAACGTTTATCCCTATTTATTCCGATACTGGCCGCTTACTTTATTTTCAAAGAAGACTTTAACAACTATAAAATCACCGGACTACTCATAGGATTTGTAGCCATCATTCTAACTTTTTTACGCAAATCGGATCAGAAAGATAACAAGGGAAATTTACTTTATCCGGTAATGGTTTTTATTGGTTTTGGCGTAATCGACGTGCTTTTCAAACAAATTGCGCTTTACAAAGAATTACCTTATACGACCTCTCTTTTCACTGTTTTCTGCCTTTCATTCATTGTATCGTTATTAATTGTGATCGCGATGGTCATTTCGGGCAAAATAAAACTACAATTGGTAAACGTAGCTTGTGGATTGATTTTAGGTTTCTTCAATTTCGGGAACATCCTTTTTTACATGAAAGCACATAAAGCACTGGCAGAGAACCCATCAACAGTTTTTGCTGCCATGAACTTAGGCGTTATCATTGTTGGAACTTTAATTGGTGTAATTGCTTTTAAAGAAAAATTAAGCAAACTCAATTATGCAGGGATAGTTTTAGCCGTTGCTGCCGTTATCTTCATTACATTATCACAAAATGCTGTTCGATGATTCATATAAAACTATCGAAAGTGCCTCAGAAGGTATATTTCGTGATAAAGGAAGCAAATTTATCGCCTATGCTTACCCCATTCGCAGCGAAGAAGAGGTAAAACCAATTATCACCAACCTGCGTGCAATGCATACAAAGGCGAATCATTTTTGTTATGCATACCGTTTAACACCAAACCGATCGGTTTTTAGGGTGAACGATGATGGCGAGCCATCTGGCACTGCCGGCAGGCCGATATTGAACTGTTTACTATCAGAAGATATTACGAATATATTAATTGTAGTGGTACGTTATTTTGGCGGCACATTACTTGGTGTTCCAGGTTTAATTAACGCCTATAAAAGCGCTGCTATTGAAGCCATCAAAGCCTCAAAAATTGTTAACAAAACAGTTAATGATATTTATGAAGCTTATTTCGAATATTTACAGATGAATGATGTAATGAAATTGAGCAAAGAGGAAAACTTACAGATTTTGGCTCAACAGTTTGATACCAATTGCGTTTTAAAATTTGAAGTAAGAAAAACACAACTCAATCAGGTTTTGAGTAAATTTGAAAAAATTGAAGGTGTTACATTAAAATATTTGCAAACTGTGTAATAACCACAGATTGGCAGAACGGCCACAGATAAATTGATCTGCGTTGATCAGCGAAATCTGAAGGAACAAATAAAATATATAAAGGGACTAAAACATAATTAGTACCACAGACAAGAAGGATAAACACAGATAAATTTGTTTGTATCATCCAAATCTGCGGGCAAAACGAAACCAAATATGAAAATCTCCGAAAGCGACTTAATTATCAATCCTGATGGCAGTATATACCACTTAAATCTTTTACCGGAAGACGTTGCAGACACCGTAATTACCGTTGGAGATCCTGATCGTGTTGGCGAGGTAAGTAAACATTTCGATAAAGTAGAGTTTAAAAAAGGTAAACGCGAATTTATTACCCACACGGGGTATGTAGGCAAAAAACGCGTAACTGTACTTTCTACTGGCATTGGAACAGATAATATTGATATTGTTTTTAATGAGCTGGATGCACTCGTTAATATTGATTTCGAAACCCGCGAAATTAAAAAAGAGCTTACTTCACTAAACATTATCCGTGTTGGCACATCAGGAGCCGTTCAGCCAGATATCCCAATGGGTACCATTCTGGCTTCTTCCCATGGTTTAGGCATGGATGCCTTAATGAATTATTACCTTCAACAATTATCTGGAGATGAGCAACTTTTAATGGATGATATCAAAGTCCATTTTGGCCACTTAAAAAATATTAACCCCTATTTAACCGCAGCAAATGAAACCCTGCTAAATACCATTGGTAAAGATATGGTGCACGGCATCACGGTTACTGCGCCAGGGTTTTATGCCCCGCAAGGTAGAATAGTCAGGGCAAAAAATGCCGTTCCTGATTTTATTGGATTAATCAATAGTTTCCAGAGCAATCAATACCGTATTACCAATTTAGAAATGGAAACTGCAGGGATTTATGCTTTGGCTAAAGTTTTGGGGCATAAAGCACTTTCTGTAAATGCTATTTTGGCCAGTCGTGTAAAGTTTGAATTTAGCAATGAGCCTGACAAAATTGTAGAAAAAGCTATTAAAACGGTACTGGAAAGGATTTAATTAAGGCCGATCATCATCGATAATCCCCGGTTGCACTAAGATGTTTCGGATGGTTAAATAAACCATTAACATGTTATAAAACACTAAAATTAACATCTGACTTCACTAAAAACTAAGACTGTTGTATTGTGTTTTGGCTAAATGACGATTGCAGCGTAATAAAAAAGGCCCGAAATTTCGGGCCTCCACATTTTTATACTGTTCGTATCTTTTCTTTTACCAGTTCATTTCCTCCTGCATCAAGGTAAGTACAGGTCATTTCTTCCAGATCGGTTATCCATTTTTCCACTCCGGCATCTGCAGCTTGTTTACAAAACGTAAAATAGTCTGTTTCGCCTTGCTGGTGTATTTTTAAAGCATGCTCCAATTTTCCCGCAGAAGATTCTTCATTAATAGTCAAAGTCGGATACTCATCGGGACTCACTTGCTGGGCATTGTCTTCATCATCAAAATAGATCGACAAGCCGTTGCTTACATACACATCATTCCGCTTAACACCCAATTCCTTAATTTCTTTTATAAACTGCGGGAAATCTGCACCAGTTTTAATTTTAGATTCTGCTGCCTGGATGTTTTCGATCGTGAACATAATTATTTGTTTAATGAAACTTTGTAAATGGTTGTTTGCGTATACAAATCTTCAGGTCTTAAAATTGTACTCGGAAATTCAGGAATATTTACGGCATTGGGGTGATGCTGTGTTTCCACGCAAAAAGCACCGTAATTGCCATAATCCTTTCCGCCTTTACCATTTTTCACATCCAGATATTTTGAAGTATAAAGATGCGCCACCGGTTCTGTTGTATATACGCTTAAAACTAAACCGCTTTCTTCTTCGATTGTTTTAGTTGCCAATGATAAATCGCCATAGATTTTATCCAGAACGTAGGTTTGGTCGTACCCTTCTTCTTCATCCCAATCCTGCCCTATTGCTTTAGATTTGGTAAAATCCATATTTGTACCCGCTACAGGGATTAATTTGCCTGTTACCGAATAATTACTATCCTGTTCAAGGTAATTCGAAGCAAAAATCTGCTGTTTATGATTTTTAATATTTCCACCACCTGGTGCAAGGTTAAAATAACCATGATGCGTTAAATTAATTGCAGTAGCCTGATCAGTTTCCGCTTCGTAACTTAAAATCAACTCATCATTTTCAGTAAGCTCAAAAGTAAGATCGATGATCAGGTTGCCAGGAAAATTTTCTTCTCCATCCACACTTTCATATTGTAAGGTAACCAAAGATTGTGTCCCTTCTCCTATTTCTACGATATCCCAAACTTTTCTATCAAAACCTTCTATTCCCCCATGTAAAGTATCAGTACCTGCGTTTTGTGCCAATTGATAATTTTCTCCATCAATAGTAAACTGACCGTTTTTAATGCGGTTAGCATAACGACCAACCACAGCACCCAAATAAGGATAATTGACTAAATAAGCTGGATTAAGGTATTCATCAAAAGTATCAAAGCCTAACACAATATCCTGCATCTCGCCTTTGGCATTTTTAACGATGAATTTGTTAATGATTGCACCATAATTAAATATTTTAACATAAGTGCCTTTACTATTGGTTAGTTCGACTGCGATAACTTCTTCGCCATCAATAATTTTTCCGGTAGGTATTTGCTGAACGCTCATAAATTGTAACTTAGGGCTTTTGTTTCCTAAACAAACATACTATTATTAATGCTTTTAATAAATATATTTTAGCCAAATGAACATTAACCTTGAGGAAAAATTTGCAGAGCAATACCATAAAAAAGCCGATGCCGTCTATTTTACCCCCGGCCGTGTTAACCTCATAGGCGAACATATTGATTATAATGGCGGTTTAGTAATGCCTTGCGCCATCACCCTGGGAACCTGGCTGGCCATTGCTCCTAATCATGACAATAAATTTAGATTTAAAAGCCTTAATTTCGATATCGAGACAACAATTGAAAGCGATATTTCGCATGAAAAAGATGGCAGTAACTGGGCAAATTACCCTATAGGCATCATCAATGAATTTATCAAAGACGGCAAAGAAATTACCGGAATGGATTTCCTGTTTTATGGAAATATCCCTATCGGATCAGGACTCTCCTCATCAGCATCAATTGAAATAGCTACTGCTTATGCCCTGAATAGTTATTTTAACCTGGGTTACGATAAACTGGAACTGGTTAAAACTGCAAAACGGGTTGAAAATGAGTTTATCGGTCTGAATTCGGGTATTATGGATCAGTTTGCTGTTGCTTTTGGCGAAAAAGACAAAGCGATTGTGTTAGATTGTGAAACCTTAAAATATAAAATGGTCGATGTTGACCTGGGCAATTATGTTTTGGCCATTATCAATACCAACAAACCCCGCGAACTGGCAGATTCTAAATACAACGAACGTGTAGCCGAATGCCAAACCGCTTTAAAATTATTGAACGAAGAAATCACCCTACATTACCTTTGCGAACTTAATGCAGAGAAATTTGCCCTGCACAGTCATTTAATTACTGACGAAACCATATTAAACCGGGCTACACATGTGGTTAAAGAGAACGATCGTGTTCATTTAGCAGCAAAGGCCTTAAACAGTGCTAACCTCGAAGAATTTGGCCGGTTGATGTACGCCTCGCACCAATCTTTAAAAACCTTGTACGAAGTAAGTGGAAAAGAACTGGATGCCGTTGTAGATTTTTGTATGGGTTATGAGCATATAATAGGTGCCCGGATGACGGGTGCAGGATTTGGAGGATGTGCAATTGCTTTATTAGAAAAAGGCTTTGAAGAAGATTTTGCTAAACATTTAACAGATTATTACGTAGATAAAATAGGTTACCCTGCTGCCATTTACATTAGCGAAATTGGCGGTGGACCAACCAAATTATAAATGTTATTATTAAACACAGACGAGCATTGATAAATACAGTTCAGAAATTATATCCAATAGGTGTAATCCAGCCATCTGTGTAATCAATTAAAATAATGAGAAAATTAAAATTAGACGAGTTAAACCGTCCGGATATTGAAGAGTTTAAAGCACAGGAAAAATTGCCTGTTGTAGTGGTTTTGGATAATGTGCGCAGTATGCACAACGTAGGCTCAATATTCCGTACTGCTGATGGATTTGCCTTAGAAAAAGTTGTGCTTTGTGGCATTACCGCTCAGCCCCCCCATCGTGAAATTGAAAAAACAGCATTAGGTGCCACACAATCTGTTGATTGGATTCATTATACCGATACGTTACAGGCTGTTGATGCACTAAGGGAATTAGGCTACGAAATTGTTGCCATAGAACAGGCAGAAAACAGTACCATGTTAAACACCTTTAAACCTGATTCCAATAAAAAATATGCACTCATATTCGGAAACGAGGTTGATGGAGTGAGTGATGAAGTAATGGCTAAAATTGACGAATGCATAGAAATTCCGCAATTTGGGACGAAACATTCATTCAATATTGTAATTTCTGCAGGTATCGTATTTTGGGATTTCTTTGCTAAATTGAGGTTGTAGTATCGTCATTTCGGCATGGAGCTAAACTTCTAACTTAAGAAATGGAAAATTCATTCTTAAAAAAACTTCAGGTAAAACCTGGCTATACGGTTAAGGTTATTGATGCGCCGGAACACGCGGCAGCTATATTTGGCGATATTCCATCGAATATTGTTTTAAAGTATGACGAAGAAACTAATTTCAACGCACTCATCACTTTTACTGTAAATAAAGAGCAACTGCACGGGCAAATCAAAAACAACCTTAAAAACATCGATGCAAAAACCATTTTCTGGATATTATATCCAAAAAAATCATCAAAAATAAAATCAGACCTCGACTTGATGAAAAGTTGGGATGAACTGAACATTTTTGGTTTAACTCCATGTGCATCAGCCGCAGTTAACGAAACCTGGACAGCACTTCGGTTAAAACTTATTTCGGAGGTGAAACCATCCGGAATGAGAAACTATCATATTAAAACCAACCAATATGGTGAATACATCGATCCGGTAAATAAAACGATTAAACTTCCTGAAGATTTAAAAGTAGTTCTGGAGGCTGATCCTGGAGCTTTAGCATATTTTAATCAACTCGCCTATAGCCATAGAAAAGAGTATGTACTTTGGGTTTTATCCGCAAAACAGGAAAAAACCAGAGTGAGCAGAATTGAAAAATCTTTAACACTACTACTCACCAATAAGAAAAATCCGTCAGAGAAGTAGAATTTAAACTACCCAAAAACAGCTCCCAAACTTAATTTGTATAGAATACTATACAAAAATTCCTATAATCTCTAGTACTAAGTAACTTTTTTGTGAAATAATTTTACCTAGCTAATCTTCTGATAATATGCTATTTGTGTTAAAAAATGGTATTTGGCAAGATTTTTTCTTAGCCAATGCAAAACAGTACGATATAAAAACTGTTAAGACACTAATATTTAAAAAATATAAGAACATGAATACGAGAATTACAAAATCAACAATGTTGGTTGCATTATTAGGTTTATCATCACAATTATTTGCGCAGGAAACACCAACGACTACGAGTACTACAGGACGTTTTTCTCCTAAAGAATTTCGTACCTGGAGTGTAGGTGTGCACGGAGGTTTGTTAACACCACGAACTATCTTTGGTAATTCAAACCATCAATTCGAAACCCCGGTTGAGCACATCGGTTACGGAGGTTATGTTAAAAAACAAATTTTACCTCAGTTAGGGATCCAGGCTGACTTTTTAGCTGGTAAAGTTGAAGAGTTAAGAGTATCAAATGGTGCTGGTGGTTTTATTGCAAACACAGGTTATAAAACCAACATCCAGTGGTCTGGTGCATTATCAGCCGTTTGGAATGTAGCGAACATCAACATCAACAATGAAAATGCAGTACTTATCCCTTACTTAAAGGCAGGTGCAGGTTACATGTCATCAGGTGCAACTACTACACCGGCTAATACGCAAGATGCAGGTTATTACAGAGAAGGATGGTTTGTACCAGTTGGTGCAGGTGTAAAATTAGGTGTTGCAAAAGGAATCAATGTAGATTTAGGTTACGATGTGAACTTTGTTAAATCTGCTAAATTTGACGGTGTTAACACTGGTACAAACGATAGATTTGCTTATGCACACGCAGGTTTAGAATTTGCTTTGGGTAGCAAAGATAAACCTCAGTTACAAAACTACAGCTCATTGGCTAACTTACGTCAACAAAGCGCTGAAGAAAGTTCTGAGTTAAGAAGAGCATTATCTACTGCTGAGCAAAATGCACAACGTGATAGAGAGCAATATGCTAAAGACCTTGGCGACGATGATAATGATGGTGTAGCAAACAAATTTGATAAATGTCCTGGAACTGCTTCGGGTACAGTTGTTGATGGTTCTGGTTGCCCAATTAAAGTTCAACGTGAAGTAATTAAAGAAACAAGAGTAATTACTGAAGAAGATCGTAAAGTGGTTAAAGATGCGATTTCTAACTTAGAATTCGATTTAGGAAAATCAACTATCCGTTCTAAATCATTCGCTACTTTAAACCGTGTTGCTGGTTTATTGGTTGAGAAAAACTTTAGCTTAAAATTAGCTGGTCACACTGATAATACTGGTGGTAGAGAGTTAAACTTACGTTTATCTAAAGACAGAGCTGAATCAGTAAAAGCTTACTTAGTATCACAAGGTGCAAATGCATCAAGAGTTGAAGCTACAGGTTACGGACCTGACCAACCAATTGCTACAAACAAAACTGCAGCTGGTCGTCAACAAAACCGTCGTGTAGAGTTTACTTTATATTAGTCGTAAATAACGATTAATAAAAAAGCTCCTCAGGTTAATTTCTGGGGAGCTTTTTTATTAATTTCAGTCTGTGAGGACACAGGATGTGGAGTTCGTATCGTTACCCTGAGTTCATTTCAGGTTCTAATTTATATATAATAGATGCTGAAGCAAGTTCAGAAGAACGATCAGATTTTGATTAAGACAATCCTTTTTTATTTTTATAAGTCATTTTGGCTTTTGTACCGGCGCTATAATTGTAATTTTTTAGGTTACTGGCTTTCTTTTCATGAAAAGCTGCACCACGTTCGGTGTCTTCCTCCTCTTCAGCACCTTTCTTTTTCTTCGGCTTAGCAGCAGCATCCACTACCTTTAAATCTTCCGGCAATTCCATCACCTCCAGTTTCTGTCCAATCGCTTGTTCAATTTTCTTCACTTCTATCAATTCGATATCGGTAGAAAAAGTAATGGCGACTACATCCTCATCACCATGTTTCACAATCCGCTGAATTAAAGTTTCTTTCTGCTCCGGTAATTCTAAATGTAAAATAAAAGGAATACCTTCAATATTTAGTTCTCCTAAATTCTCATTGGCAACAATTAAAACCCTTGCATCCGGATTGTCTTTAAAGTCTTCAATATCATCATAGCCTTTATCGTCGAAAAACAAGGAACGGTAAATACTGATTTCTCCTTCTTTACTATGATTAAAATTTTTGTAAACCGTTTGTGCAGTTAACCTGGTATTTACAAAAACCACTACTTTATCAAAAACTTCCGTGTCATTTAATAATAAGGTAAGCAGGTTTAGCTTTGTTCTAAAATTTGGCACCTGATATAACATTTGCTGGTAAACCTCTGCCTGCTTTTCGCCGATTTCATCTACCTCAATGGTTGTGGCAGAATCTTTCATAAAAGGCGAAATCATCAGGTTTAATTTTTCATGCATAACTTCGGTAAACACCACATGTTGTGATTTATAAGCGCTATTGGCCAATTCTACCACAGGTAGCTGCAAGCCTTTTTTAACAATCAGCTCTGCATTATCTACAATAAACAACTGGATTTTATTGGTATTTAAGGCTAATTTTAAATATAAAGCACGGGCGCGATCGGGCACTGCAACAATAATATCGCAACCATCGGTAATTTCATTCATTTGCGTATCAACGGCGCCACGGCTATCGATTCCCAATATTCTGAAAGTGCTGTTGCGGTTAAGTAATTTAAATTGTTCCAACACGTAATCTACATGTTCGGCATCAGGCACTAAAATTAAAGCTCTTGGCGCTTCCTCAAAGGCATACTTCAATTTCATTAAAGTAGCTAAAACATAAGTTGTTGTTTTTCCCGAACCCTCTGGCCCCACCGCTATAACATCTTGTCCACCTAAAATACGCGACATTGTTTTCGCCTGGATTTCCTTTGGAGTTAAAAATCCGGCATCAGTCATCGCCGCTACAAGTGGTTTGCTAAGTTTTAATTTATCTAAAGACACAATTACTATTTTAATGATTGAAGTGCAAATATCCTTAAAATAATTAGCTTTTCTGAAATTGAATTTAAAGCTCCTGAATAGAAGACCGCAAATTGAAAAGGAATTTAAATATTACGATGGATTATTTACCGCAAAAAGTATGATAATTCTGTTATTTAAGCACCCACAATGCAATTACAATAAAAAATAATCGACTGAAAATGAATAAATTACAATTTTAATAAAAATAAATACTACTAAATCTATAGATATTATATACTTATTTCTATATTTGCTCAACGTTAATCATAAAGAAAAACAATGTCGAACAATTAAACGCTAAATTATGTCAATCTATTTTCAATATCCCACTATAGATGAATATCAGGCCCTTACCTATCCTTTAAAACCGGAGAAAGAAAAGCAGGATTATTTAAAAGATGAAGATAGCTTAAATAAAGAACAGATTTTAGAGTTGAGGGATTATTTGGCATTAAAGCAATTATAAAAACATGGCCAGTTGACCGATTGGAAGGTAAGGGTTTCATAAACTTTTTACAATGGTTCGAATCCATTACTAGGCCGCAAAGTGTATCTCATAGCACTTTACCTGATTCTGCTCAATCAGGTAAGATTTGGTTATCTTATATTTGTTTTGTTGTTAGCAAAGGCTATCCGCGAGGGATAGCCTTTAACTTTTAATCTATAAACAGTTTACTTCCGTCTCCATCACATCCTGTTTTTAAATATTTAGAAGCGCAGTTTCAGTGCTTATGGTAAAGGTTTGTTCCTGCTGTACACTGCAATCTTTTTAGACAGTTTTCTAAAATAAAATATAACGGTACCAAAAAGTATTTCCGTTTCCATCAGGGCTATTTAGCAGATACAGTGATTTAAAATATAATTATCTCATAAATGTTATTTTATGGCGACCAATTTATCCTTGAGAGATAGCCCTTAATTTTATATAGTTACTATCATTCTAGGAATTATTTTTTTTTTATAAAAATCAATATCAGTAACAGATTTTTATCGGCAAATGGTGGGCTGCATGAGGTCGTCATTGCGAGAAAGGCTTTTTCAGCCGACGAAGCAATCTTTCTAGCAAAAATCGCTAGCAGGAAAGATTGCTTCGTCGTTCCTCCTCGCAATGACGATCCATCTATTGGAATCTGTCAATAATGGCAAAGCAAAGGATCTCTATTAACAAAATTACCTTTTTCAAACATTGAACAATCAAATAATTAAGAAACTACCAGACAAGAAATTTTTCTGCATGTAACTGACAGATTCCTCTATGCGTTCAAAACAACAAAAACATTTTTTTCTAAAATCTCAAAACATTTTATTTCAAACGTGGTTATTTATATAATTCACATTATACTAATCTTTTACAGATTAATTTGTTTGGTTTAAAAAAGGGATTTATGGATATAAATCCCTTTTCTTTTATGCCAGTATTTTAAATCTTATATTCGCTACATCAACATTACACCCCTGTTTTTAGATGAACCGAAAATATTTTCTTTCTTCATTTGTTGCCGCAGCAACTGTACTACCTGTTTTTAAAACGCTGGCCGATACGGTAGAAAACGAAAGTTCATCATTTAAAATCCCTCCCTACTTAAAACCAGGCGATACCATTGGAATAACAAGTCCGGCGGGCTATATTACATTAGAACAGATTCAACCTTCTATTTTACAGATGCAAAGCTGGGGGTTTTCCATAAAAACTGGAGATACCATCGGCAAACGCGATTTTACCTACGGCGGAACGGATGAAGAAAGATTAACGGACCTTCAAAAGATGCTTGATGACCCCAATATAAAAGCGATCATGTGTGCCCGTGGTGGTTATGGCCTTGTGCGGCTTATCGATCAGCTTGATTTCTCTTCTTTCAAAAAAAAACCAAAGTGGATTATCGGTTTTAGCGACATTACCGTTTTACACTGCCATTTGGCTAAAAATTATGGTATTGCCTCTATCCATTCTAAAATGTGCAATAGTTTTCCTGATGATTGGAACAAAGCAGAACCTATACATATTGAAACCATCCTCTCGATAAAAAATGCTTTAATTGGAGAACAAATGGGGTACACCGCTCCTGCTAACCTAAATAACCGACAAGGGAAAACTGATGGTGTTTTGGTTGGTGGAAACCTGAGCATTATTGAAACACTGGCAGGAAGTGATTCTGATTTAAACACAAAAGACAAAATACTTTTTATAGAAGATACGGGCGAATACCTTTATAGTATAGACAGGATGTTATGGAACTTAAAGCGCAGTGGCAAACTAAAAAACTTAAAAGGTTTAATTATTGGCGGTTTTAAAGTAAAACCTGATGATGCCGGCGAAGAATTTGGCAAAACCATTTATGAAATTGTTTTAGAAAAAGTAAGGGAATATCACTATCCGATTGCTTTTGATTTCCCTGTGGGGCACCAACGAAATAATTTTGCTTTAAAATGTGGTGTAAACCATACCTTAACGGTAAAAGAAACCATTTCGGTATTACAAACTATAGCTTAAATTATAAGAAGCCATAGTAGTAGTTATGATGAGCGAACTTAGATGTTTCTAAGGCTTTAGGCAAATAGCTTAAATTTAATGACCACCTCAGTCACCTGAGAACATCTAAGTTAATTGTAAATGAGGAGCTTAAGGGACAAACAATTTATAGATCAAATAACAGATTATTGTTCCAACTGCAGCAATGATAAAACCGCTTAATCTTTTCTTTTTGATAAAACAGATCAGGATAATGCCAGATATGGATACCAATGTCATGAGTACCGCCGAAATATCGATAATCCACGACCATGCCTTACCCGAATCTCTTCCTTTATGCAAATCGTTAATTACAGCCACCGCACCAAATCTGGTGGTGGTTAATTCGTATTTACCAGTTTCCCGGTCAATAAAAGAATCGGCCAGGTAACCTGGGCCATTAAAAGTTAAACTCAGTTCGCGGTCGTCGATTCTAAAATCGCTCAGTGCGCCTTTAACCTGGTGTTTATTCCTAAAAAACTCAACAATCTGTAACTTGTTAATTTTATTGGTATCGGCCTGGTTTACCCATTTTAAGTTTACCGAGCCCGAATCTTTGCTCACTACTTCCTTGCCCGAGGTAAACCAATCGGCATGGTTTAGGGTTAAGCCCGATACGGCAAAAAACAACAGAATGGTAAAACTCACCATCGATAAATAAATATGTAACCAGCGCGATAAGCCAGCTAAACGTTTTTTTCCCTTGCCTTTTCCGCCGTCCTTTTTTACCGGCTTTTTTCCCAAACCAATAGGTGCAGCGATAATATTATTTTTTTGCGATTTTTCTGTAGTCAAGGGAGGCTGATGCTAATTCTGTATTTGGGGATAATTCTACTTTTTGTGCTGAGCCGGTAAATTTCATTTCTTTGGCAATTACCTGGTAGGTTCCATGCTCCCGGGCTACTTCAATATAAACCGTATAGGTTCCGGCTTTCACCAAGTTTCCATTGTCATCTTTTCCGTCCCACGCTAGGCTGTATTTACCCGGACCACGGGTTGCTGAACTCGTTGAGCTTAATTTTCCTTCTGCTCCTTTTCTAAATTCGTCACCATTTACACGGTTCCACGATTTTAAATCAGGTAACCAGCGTGGTTTATTGTACCAAATGGCCAAATTACGTACTGGTGTTTTTGCCGCATCTTCTACCCATACTGCAACAAATGGACGACGAACACGCTTACCATCAGTCGATTCGATATTGGCAATTTCTAAATTTACGATCAGTTCGTATTTGGTGTTCCAGAGTTTATCGGCTTTGTTTGCTTTGGTTAAAGTAATTGCTGGCTTTTCAAACGTTAATTCATATTTCGCCCAGGCTTTGTTTTTAATTTCTTTACCATCTTTAGTCACTAACAAATAAGCAAGATCATTTCTATTTGCAGTAATGGCCTCAATTTCAGTAACAGACAATACATTAAATGAAGTAGCCAAGGCACCTGCTTCACTGGCATCAGCTGCAATAACGGTAGCACTGACAATTTCTGATGCCGGGTTTCCTGTGCGTGGATCTACAATGTGTGAATACCATTTTCCATTTACACTAAATCCCCTGCGGTAATTACCACTCGTTGCAATAGCCATATTAGAAACTTTAACGGTGTTTAATGCCGCGCTATTCTCTGCATCGGCCTTCGGATTAGCTATTTCAATATTTTCTGACTGATTACCTTTAATCACCATATCGCCACCAATATTTACCACTACACTTTCAATACCTGAAGTATGGATTGCTTTATCAGCAGCTTTGTTAATAATGTAACTTTTGGCGAAAGAATTTAGGGCTAAAGGCACCTCATCCAGGCGGGTAACGGTTTTATCCTGATCATTCAAAATATAATGTTTCTGTTTAACCAGGTTAACTGCATTTTGCAGGTCACTGGCCGATGGCAAACGGTTCTCGGTTGACGCTTTTTTCCAAACATTGCCAATAACTGCTGCTGATGCATCAAGGGCTCCATGGGTTAAATTTTTATAATCTTCAAACTGTTGTAAAACCTCAAATAATTCTGATGAAATTTTAGTGGTCTGCTTCCCGTTTTTCATCCACTTGCTAAACTCGCTTGAAGATTTGTAGGCACTTAAAATATCATCTAAGCGATCAATTTCCTTAAGCGCACTTTCTTCAGCTAAATCGGCATCTGCCTGATTAGTTGCTTTAAATTTTAATTCTAAAGATGTACCCAGTACATTTTCGTAATTGGAAACGAAAGTTCTTAGCGCTTTTTTAGGGCTTATAAAGGCTGATGCAGTTATCACCACTAAAAAGGCAACAACCAGGTATTTAAACTTCATACAGTATATATAATTTGAGATTTTATTACAAATAAACTGGTTTATCTGGAATAATTTTAAATAAGCTGAAAATATATTTGAAATGATACATTCTAACTGTGGTTATATAAAAAATCTGCCGTAATTTATCAGCACTAAAATGACAAACTATTAAAACATCTTTTATAAAGCAATGCACGTTTTCGTACCCCGCCCCTAACGCTTTAAGCTTTTTTTTCCTATTTTCGCTTATACGATGCTGAATATACAATCTAAACTTCCTGGTGTGGGTACCACCATTTTTTCGGTGATGAGTAAACTTGCGGCTGAGCACCATGCCATTAATTTATCACAAGGATTTCCTGATTATGCCTGCGACCCAAAGTTGGTTGAATTGGTAAACAAAGCCATGAAAGATGGTTTTAACCAATATGCACCAATGCCCGGCAATACTTTTTTAAAAGAAACCATTGCAGAGAAAGTTGAAAAACTTTACAAAGTAAAATACAATCCGGACACAGAAATTACGGTAACAGCCGGAGGAACCCAAGCCATTTTCACCGCGCTGGCTGCCATTATTAATGCTGGTGATGAAGTGATCATTTTCGAACCTGCATATGATAGTTATGGACCAACAATAAGGCTGCTGGGCGGTTTAGTTAAAACTTATGAACTTGCCCCACCTAGCTATGGTATTGATTGGGAGATGGTTAAAAAGCTGTTTACGGCAAAAACCAGAATGATTATCTTAAATACACCACATAATCCAACAGGGAGCATTTTGTCAGCAGATGATATGCAATCGTTAATTAAGCTCATCAGTGGTACTGATATTTTAATTTTAAGCGATGAGGTTTATGAGCATTTAATTTACGATGAACAAAAACACCAGAGTGTAATGCTTTACCCGGAATTAAAACAACGGAGCTTTATTGTGGCGTCTTTTGGCAAACTTCTGCACGCTACCGGATGGAAGCTGGGTTATTGTTTAGCGCCTGAAAAACTAATGGCTGAATTTAGAAAAGTACACCAATTTAATGTTTTTAGCGTTAATAGTCCCATGCAGCAGGCCATCGCCGAATACATTCATAAACCAGAAAACTATATGGGAATAGCGGGTTTCTTTCAACAGAAACGGGATTATTTCAGGGATCTTTTAGCAGAAAGCCGGTTTAAACTTTTACCTTGTAACGGTTCTTATTTTCAGTGCGCCAGTTATAGTGACATCAGTGATGAAAAAGACACCGATTTTAGCATGCGCCTAATTAAAGAATTTGGAGTGGCTACCATCCCTGTTTCGGCATTTTATCAGAAATCAACCGATCATAAGATTATCCGTTTCTGCTTTGCCAAAGAAAATTCTACCCTCGCCTTAGCTGCAGAGAAATTAAAAAACGTTTAACCAGTTTAAAACCTTAAAAATGGAAGCACCTGTTTATACTCAAATAGAAAACCTGAAAGTAACCGTCTTTCAAGCTTATCTCTTTTGGGAAAACATAGAAAAAAACCTTTTAAATCTGGCGTTAAGGCTATCAATGGGTGTTCGGGAAAAAACCGACATCATTATTTTACCTGAGATGTTTAATACAGGTTTTAGCATGAACTCGGAAGCTTTGGCCGAAGAAATGGGTGGTAAAACCATGCAATGGATGCAAAAAATGGCAGATTTGTACCATTGTGTAGTTACCGGAAGCTTAATTATAAAAGAGAACAACCAATATTATAACCGTTTAATCTGGATGGAACCAGATGGCAAACACCAGCATTATGATAAGCGCCATCTGTTTGGAATGGGTAATGAAGATGAACATTTTAGCCCCGGAAAAGACAAACTGATTGTAACGCTTAAAGGCTGGAAAATCAGACTGGCCATTTGCTACGACCTGCGTTTCCCGGTATGGTTGCGCAATGTAGATCAGGAATACGATATCTTGCTCCTTGTTGCCAACTGGCCTGATAAACGTTCGGCACATTGGAAAGCCCTGATCCCGGCTAGGGCGATCGAAAACCAGAGTTATGTGATTGCAGTAAACCGCGTTGGGCATGATGGCAACCAGATTTACCATAGCGGGTTATCTATGTGTTTAGATCCTTACGGTAATACCGTTTACTACAAACCTGAAGACGAAGATTTGTATACTTTTAGTATCAACTACGAAGAACTGGTTAAAGTTAGAAGGCAGTTCCCGTTTTTAAAGGATGCGGACAGATTTACGATTGAGGATAAATAACCAATAATCAAATCGCAATTTTCGAACGGAAGTAAAACGATTAATTATTAGAAAATTACAAATTCTCAAATTATAATTTTCAGACGGAATTAATCGATTTATCAATGTAGCAATTAAAACAATTAACCAGTTAACCAATTTCAACCATTAAGCAAACAAATGTTTAACCGCCGTAAATTTATAAAAGCATCAGCCTTATCTGCCGGATTACTGGCTATCGATAAAACTAGTATCGCTAATGTACTTCCTCAAAAAAATTCAAAAGCAGCAAATTTTCCGATTGTGATTTCTACCTGGGATTTTGGAATTGCGGCAAATGCTGATGCATGGAAAGTATTATCAACCGGCGGACGTGCCCTGGATGCTGTAGAACAAGGTGTTTGGGTACCTGAAGCTGATGAGAAGAATCAATCGGTGGGTTATGGTGGTCTCCCAGATCGTGATGGCCATGTTACACTTGATGCCTGTATTATGGATGAACTAGGTAATTGCGGTGCGGTTTTAGCACTCGAGCATATCAAACACCCTATTTCAGTAGCACGTAAAGTGATGGAAAAAACGCCGCATGTAATGCTGGCTGGTGATGGTGCTTTGCAATTTGCCTTAGAGCAGGGTTTTAAAAAAGAGAACCTGCTTACCCCCGCCAGTGAGAAAGCGTGGAAAGAGTGGTTAAAAACGGCCAAATATGCGCCGGTAATGAATATTGAAAATAAACTTTACGAAAAAGCTGCGCCGCAAAAACTACCAGGAAATCAATATAACCACGATACCATCGGGATGTTAGCGATTGATGCCAAAGGGAACATTTCTGGCGCCTGTACCACCAGTGGTATGGCCTATAAACTACACGGACGGATTGGCGACAGTCCGATTATAGGTGCAGGCTTATATGTAGACAATGAAATTGGCGGGGCAACCTCTACCGGTGTGGGCGAAGAAGTGGTACGGAATGTAGGATCATTTTTGGTTGTAGAATTGATGCGCCAAGGCTATACGCCTGAGGCAGCCTGCAAAGAAGCGGTGATGCGCATTATTAAAAAGAAACCAGAAACAGCCAAAAACATACAAGTCGGCTTTTTAGCCATCAATAAAAAGGGCGAATACGGTGCTTATGCCATTCAACAAGGCTTTAGCTATGCCGTTTGCAATTCAGAAAAACAGGATTTATTAATCAAGGGAAAAAGTTATTATTAATATGGCCTGCTTAGAAGTATGTGCAAACTCTTATGCCTCAGCACTGGCCGCTCAAAATGGCGGTGCTAAAAGAGCTGAATTTTGCGATAACCTGGCAGAAGGAGGCACTACACCAAGTTTTGCTCAAATTGCTTTGGCGAAGAAAAACCTGTCCATCGAAATCTGGCCGATTATCCGTCCGAGGGGTGGCGATTTTTTATATTCCGACACAGAATTTGAGTTAATGAAAGAAGATATAAAAATCTGTAAATCATTAAAATGCGAAGGGGTGGTTATTGGAATACTTAAAGCAGACGGTACAATTGATCAAGAGCGATGTACAACGCTAATCGAATTGGCTAAACCCATGGATGTGGCTTTCCATAGGGCATTTGATATGAGTAACGACATGGATCAGGCGTTGGAAGATTTAATCGAACTCGGCATCAAAAGAGTGCTTACTTCTGGTGGTGCATCTTCAGCTCCATTGGGTGCAGAAAAACTATCTCAATTGGTTAAAAAAGCCAACGGCCGCATTACAATTATGCCTGGTGCCGGAATAAATGAAAGCAACATCCCACAACTCATTAACCAGACGGGAGCAACAGAATTTCATGCTTCGGCAAAAGAATTTGTAGCCAGTAAAATGATCTTCAGGAATACGGAAAGTAAAATGGGTAGTATTGAAGATGAATATCGGTACGAATTAACTTCTGAAATTAAAGTGAAAGCTTTGGTTGATTGTATCAGTAAGATTAATACGCTATAAACAATTCATTTGAAAACTTTGAGTTTCGATGAACTTAAAACGGTAAATTATATTAACATCTAATTTTTCGAACCATATAAGTCATGTGAGAACATATAAGCTCAATAGCATACTTACTTATCTGATTAATTAGAAAGCTTTGTAGTGCAATATTGAATCTCGCGTATAGGTGCTTTTCTTTCTTTTCTAATTGTTTGAAAATCGTCGCTTTAAATGAAATATTTTAATTTGTAACATCATGTTTTTTTATATTTTTGGGCAAAAATCAAACAAACAAAAAACATGAAGAAAATTATCATTTTAATGACTCTCGTTTTAACTACATTTTTTGCCAAAGCGCAGGTTGATGTAATTACAAAACACAATGGAGAAACAATCAAAGGTAAAGTTGTTAGAGTAGAAGAATACGATGTTGTATTTAAGTACGACGGGGAAGATTCGGACAATACCTTAGGAAAGTATGCCATCGAAAAAATTGTTTACGGTAAAAGCGGAAGAGTAGAAAACATTACGGAGAAAATTGTGGTTTCTACTGAAGAAGACTGGGAAAAAGTTGTTATTTTAGAAGATAAAGCTGCTTCAACAGGATTAAAAAAGGTTGAAGAAGTAAGGGGTAAAACTGGTCTGATTAACTACCATACCGGAAATACAGGCGATAAAAAAGCGGAGAAAAAATTAAAAATGGAAGCCGCTAAAATTGGCTGTCCGTTTGTTTTCTTAACAGATGATAAAAGCACGGTAGGATCCTCATCTAACAGAATGGGGGGTTCGCAAAACATCAAAAAAGGAGTTGCTTACAAATACTAATCTTTTAAAAAAGGATAAAAAAAAGAGGATATCCGCAAGTGATATCCTCTTTTTTATTATAGCTTATCTTTCTCATTTGCAATTAATTAACCTGATGATCGGTGAGCCACAGACCATGGAATTGCGTCTACTTATTAAATGAATATAGATTTCTCCGCTACGGTCTAAATGACGACTTATCGCTTTTGTTAACCCAGCGTTTCTTTCATCAAACGGGTATAAAAATCTTTAAGTGTAATGCCCATTGCAGCTACCTGTTGCGGAATAAAACTTGTTGCAGTTTGCCCCGGGATAGTATTAATCTCAATAAAATAGAATTTACCGGTTTCGTGCTCCAGAAAATAATCAACCCGCACTACTCCCCTGCAGTTTAGCTTTTTATATACATCGGTAACCACTTGCTGAACCCGCACCAATTCTTCATCATTCATCCTGCCAGGCGTAATTTCTTCTGTAGCACCGGGAGTATACTTTGCTTCGAAATCGAAAAATTCATTCTGAGGGATCACCTCCGTAGTAGGTAAAACAATGATTTTTCCTTCGGCACCAAAAACACCAATCGAAAACTCCCTTCCACTTACAAATTCTTCAATTAATATTTGGCTATCTTCTTTAAAAGCCTTATCAATTGCTTCATCCAGGTCATCGGCATGTTTTACCTTACTCATGCCAATGCTGCTTCCGCCACTATTGGGTTTAACAAAATATGGCAACCTCAAATCCTGTTTAATCTGGCTTAAACTGTAATTCCCACCTTTAAATATCTGAACAGACTTTGCTGTATATAAGTGATCAATCCCCTCTACAATGGCCTTAGTGTAACCTTTGTTCATGGTAATTGATGAAGTTAACGCATCGCAGGTAGTATAAGGAATGCCCAGCATATCAAAATAACCCTGCAATTTCCCATCTTCGCCAGGAGAACCATGGATAGCAATAAAAACACCATCAAATTTAATCCTTCTGCCATCCATGGTCAAGGAAAAATCATTCTTATCTATTTCAATTTTAACAGAATCGGCAGGTTCGTAAAACCATCCTTTTTCGTTCAGCATAATCTTATAAACATCGTATAAATTAGGGTCGATATTCTGCGCAATAGTTGCTGCACTTTTTACCGAAACAACCCATTCGCCTGTGGTACCGCCTGTTAACAACGCAATAGTTTTCTTCATGTCAGAAATCCTTTTATAAATAGAAATTGAATATAAATATATCCTCAAAAATATAAATATCTTTGTGCTTTGATCAAATTAACGGAACAATTATTGATTTGGAGTGATTGAATTAGTGAATAAGAAAATGATTGAATTATGGATTGACCGAATGCGATTTAGATTCTATAATTCAATCAATAATTAAATTAGTTACATTTGAGCTTGTACGCATAAACCCAATTTAAGATACATGTCTAAATTTATAGATTACTTAAAAACCAAATCATTTAGAAACAACATTTTAGCTGCTATAATTACTGTTATTGTATTGCTGCTGGTTGCATTTTTCAGTTTAAGGTATTACACCAAACATGGCGAAGGCTTAAATGTACCAATGGTAAAAGGCCTTTCTTTTGAGCAAGCGGTAAAAAAACTGGAAGATGCCGGATTAAAATATGAAGTAGATTCTGTTTTCATTATGGACCAGCCAGCCGGAATTGTAATTGATCAGGATCCTGACCCCAATACTTTTGTAAAAGACAACCGGACCATTTATTTAACCATTAACGCCGGTAAAACGCCTAATACAAAATTCCCTGATATTGCGTTTAAGACTTTGCGCGAAGCACAGGCCATTATCGAAAGTTCGAGGTTAAAATTGGGCGATACCACTTACAAACCGGATGTAAGCCGCGATGTAGTGCTTGAAGCTTCCTTTGGCGGACAACCGATTGCTGCCGGACAAATTGTTCCGGTAGGCTCTAGAATTAACCTGGTATTGGGAGACGGACGTGGAAACGAAGAGGTAGATATTCCGCAGTTAATGGGATTAACAATGGATGAAGCGAAATTTAGCCTGCGGGGTTCGAACTTAAGTTTAGGTACCATTATTTATGAAGGAGCCGTAACAGACAGTGCTTCCGCCATTATTATTAAACAAGACCCTATGCTGGTTGATTCGTTAACAAAAGTGCCATTAGGTACTAAAATCAACATTACGCTATCCAATAAACAACAATAAAATACGCATAATATACAGATGACTGAAGTAGAAAAAAAGACCATGAGTACAGGCAAAAAAGCAGCAATAGTGATTGCGCTGATTGTAATTTTAATTGCCGGTTACTTTGCGCTGAACATTTACAGGCTTTATTTTGCCCCAAACATTACCGAAAATCAAAAATACCTGTACATTAAAACCGGTAGCAGTTATGATGACCTGCTTGCCGAAATAAAAAAGAAAGACCTGGTAAAAAATATTGGTGCTTTTACCGCTGCTGCCGGAAAAATGAACCTGGCAACCAACGTTAAACCGGGCCGTTACCGCCTTACCAAAGGAATGACGAACCGCAGTCTGATTAATTTAATTAAGGCGGGTAACCAGGATCCTGTTAAATTGAAATTCCACAACATCCGCAAGAAAGAAAATTTCGCAGCATACCTGGCCAGTAACCTCGAAGCCGATTCGTTAAGTTTTATTAATGTACTGGATTCAACTGCACTGATCAGCAAGTATGGCTTTAACCAGGATAATGTTTATGCCATGTTTATCCCCAATACTTACGAAATGTACTGGAACATTTCGCCGGTTGATTTTTTTGAGCGCATGCATAAAGAATACGATAAATTCTGGAATGCAGACCGTAAACAAAAGGCGGCAAGCTTAAACCTTACTCCAGCCCAGGTATATACCCTGGCTTCGATTGTAGATGGAGAAGCACTTTACGATAAAGAAATGCCCATTATTGCAGGTTTGTATTTAAACCGACTAAATAAAGGCATCTTATTACAGGCCGATCCAACAGTAATTTTTGCCAACAACGATTTTACTGTAAAAAGGGTGACCGGAAAATTATTACAGGTACAATCGCTTTACAACACTTATAAATATGCAGGTTTACCTCCTGGTCCGATTATGATGCCAAGTATTAATGCAATAGATGCCGTATTAAACCGCGACAAAAACAACTACATTTACATGTGTGCTAAGGAAGATTTTTCTGGCTACCATAACTTTGCAGAAACGAAAGCAGAACACGAAATCAATGCTAAAAAATACCGAGAGGCTTTAAACAAAAGAAACATTTTTAAATAATGTATAGCCACAGTACAAAAATCAGGGTGCGTTACGGCGAAACCGATCAGATGGGTTATATGTATTACGGCAATTATGCGCAATATTACGAAGTTGGCCGTGTGGAGATGTTGCGAAGCCTGGGCATGAGTTATAGCTCTATGGAAGCGGATGGCATTATGATGCCTGTTTTAGAACTAAAATGCAAATACATCAAACCTGCCTTGTACGATCAGGAGATCACGGTTAAAACCACAATTAAAACTTTACCGGGTATCCGGATTTTCTTTGAATACGAATTGTACAATGAAAATGAAGAATTAATAAACATTGGAGCCACTACACTTGTTTTTGTCGACATGAAGAAGAATAAGCCCACCAATCCACCCGAAAACTTTATGGAAAAGTTATCTATATTCTTTAATTAACAAATACAATGGAATGGTTACACAGGCAATTATTACATCTTAAGCTCTATTCGCGGTTTATCGAATGGACTAAAGGCTGTATTTTGCCTGGTTTTAGCCCACTCCCTTTATATACTGTTGCTACGTTTTTCTTTCGCGAAATTGGAAAGGATGCACTGGTCAATAAATCGTCTTCGCTGGCATATAGTTTTATGCTGGCCATTTTCCCAGGCATTATTTTTCTTTTCACCTTAATTCCCTTTATCAAGATTAATGGTTTCCAGGATCAGCTGTTAAATTTAATACAGCTGGTATTGCCGCACAATGCTTATGAGGCCTTCGAAACCACTTTAAAAGACATCATCAAAAACCAGAATAAGGGATTGCTATCTTTTGGTTTTTTATCCGCCATATTTTTTGCTACAAACGGCGTTAAAAACCTGATGAAGGCTTTCAATAAATCTTCATTGATAATCGAAACCCGGGGCTGGTTAAAACAACGTTTGATTGCACTGGTATTAACCACTATTATTTGCTTTTCAATTATCATCTGCATCAGTGCGATGGCTTTGGGTGAGGTTTTGCTGTATAAGATCACAAATGAACTCCATATCAAGGATAGTTTCGTGGTTTACACCGTGAAGTTTACCCGTTGGGCACTGTTGGCTATTTTATATTTTTTAACCGTATCGGTTTTATATCGATATGGGCCGGCACATTCTAAAAAATGGAGGTTATTTAGTGCGGGCTCCTGGCTGGCCACTATCCTGGCTTTTCTTACCATCTGGGGATTTTCCTTCTACATCAACCACTTTGGTTCCTACAACAAAGTTTATGGCTCTATTGGCACCTTAATCGTAGTCATGATCTGGCTTTATTTAAATTCGTTGATTTTATTGATCGGTTTTGAATTGAATGCCAGCGTGGATGTAAGCAAAAGAAGTGTGAAGATTATCCGCCCTAACTTCAATCTTTTCAAAAAATCGGAGCCAATTGAGGAAAATATCCGGAAGAAATAATTTTTTCTTCCTCTGTGTTAAGGAATTATCAAGTTTAGATAAAAAAAAGACATTCTGAGTTTGTAGAATTAACTTGAGTTCGTACTTTTGCAGCGGAGAGTTGGCAGAGTGGTCGATTGCGGCAGTCTTGAAAACTGTTGACTTGTTAAAGGGTCCGCGGGTTCGAATCCCCCACTCTCCGCCGAAATGGTTTCAAAAACCAACAAAAGCCTGCAGATCGTATGATAGCAGGCTTTTTTCGTTTCCGGCACTATACAAAACATGCATGAATTCGCATAGTTCTGGTGAGTGATTCGGTGAGTAAAACGAAAAATTGAAATGACTCACCGAATTAGTTATAAAACACTGACCGTCAAGATATTCAAAAAATACACATCTTGACTTTTGAATACTGCAAAGCTAAATTTGTTAACCATTAATGTAAGACATTATGAAAACCAATTTCAGCTTGCTCTTCTATTTGTAGAAGTCAAAAAATTATCAAAACGGCCCTGTAGCAATCTACATGAGGATTACTGATGATGGTAAAAGATCCGAAATCACTAAAGGAAGATCCTGTGAACCGGAGAAGTGGATTGTTGCCACCGGTCGGATCAATGGGAAAAAAGAGGATACAAGGTCCGTGAACGCCTACCTAACGGACCTGCAGATGAAGATCTTTGAAGCGCATCGTCAGCTTAGCCTATGCCGCAACCTGATTACATAAGCTAAACAAGAACATACAGATCCTAAATGTATTTGCACATTTAAATCTTTTGAATACTGCAAAGCTAAATTTGTTAACCAATAATGTAAGACATTATGAAAACCAATTTCAGCTTGCTCTTCTATTTGTAGAAGTCAAAAAATTATCAAAACGGCCCTGTAGCAATCTACATGAGGATTACTGATGATGGTAAAAGATCCGAAATCACTAAAGGAAGATCCTGTGAACCGGAGAAGTGGATTGTTGCCACCGGTCGGATCAATGGGAAAAAAGAGGATACAAGGTCCGTGAACGCCTACCTAACGGACCTGCAGATGAAGATCTTTGAAGCGCATCGTCAGCTTAGCCTATGCCGCAACCTGATTACATAAGCTAAACAAGAACATACAGATCCTAAATGTATTTACACATTTTAATCTTTCATATGATTCAACAGAAAATCTGCGATATTACCCTCAACCGTATTCATATTGGGTTTCCCAAAAGTAGTCTTTGTCACGTCGCGGCCTTTTATTGCTGTACTCAACTTGGACGTATCTATTAGTTTCAACAAATGTCAATAATCCCAAGTTCATAACTATTTAAAGCGTGCTGAGGATAAGTTCTCGTGAATATAAATATTGTAGATATAGTAATTCCACAGAAAAACGCACTTTCATATCATACACATAAGTGCCAATTCTAATCGCTTTCCGCTTCGGGCCCGCCAGATTGGCAAATTATTTACGTATAACTAAGGCTTTGTTGTAACCGGCATTCATCCTTGCAATATGTAGCACTGAAATTTCCTGTGGGCACTCTGCTTCGCAGGCCTCGGTATTGGAACAGTGCCCAAATCCTTCTTCATCCATCCTGTTAACCATATTTATAACCCGATCTGATGATTCTACTTTTCCCTGGGGCAGAAGAACCAGATGGGATATTTTAGCTGAAGTAAAAAGTGCAGCGCTTGAGTTTTTACAGGTAGCCACACAGGCTCCACAGCCTATACATGCTGCAGCATCAAATGCGGCCTCAGCTGTTTCATGAGCTATTAAAATACTGTTAGGTTCTGGTGCCTGCCCTGTGGATGCTGAAATGTAGCCCCCCGCCTGGATGATATGATCAAAAGCCGAACGGTCTATCTTAAGATCGCGCAGGACCGGAAAAGCTGCTGCTCTAAAAGGCTCGATGTAAACCGTCTCACCATCTTTGAAGGTCCTCATGTGCAGCTGGCAGGTTGTAGTGCCTTTTAACGGCCCATGTGCACGGCCATTGATCATCAAGCCACAGGTACCACAGATCCCTTCTCTACAGTCGTGGTCAAATTCGATCACCCGCTCTCCCCTTTGGATCAGCCTCTCGTTCAACAGATCCAGCATTTCCAAAAAGGACATATGCACAGAAATCCCATCAACTTCATAATTCACCATACTTCCTTTTGATTCCTTATGCTCCTGTCGCCAGATTTTGAGATATAATTTCATAATAATCCTTCCTTAACTATTTATAACTTCTAACTGTAAGCTTTACCGCTTCGAAGCTGAGCGGTTCTTTATGTAACTCCTGTTGCTGCCCCTTGCCTTTCCATTCCCAGGCTGATACATAGCAAAAATCTTCATCATTACGCACAGCCTCCCCATCAGCAGTCTGATATTCTTCCCTGAAATGCGCTCCGCAGGATTCTTCGCGCTGTAAGGCATCATAACACATCAGCTCGCCCAGTTCCAAAAAATCAGAAACCCGCCCTGCTTTTTCCAGTTCCGAGTTGATTCCATTATCTCCTGTGATCTTAAGTTCGTGGTCAAAAGATTTCTTCAATGCCCTGATTTCAATTATTGCCTGTTCCAGGCTTTCTTTGGTACGCGACAATCCACATTTATCGTAAAGCAGTTTACCCAAAGTTTTATGGAAATAATCGGCAGAGAGGTGTCCATTACAGCTTAAGAACTGCCTAATCTCTTCCTTTACCAATATTTCGGCCTCAGCAAATGCAGGATGATCCGTAGTGATTTCCTCACCTTTAATTTCTCCTGAAAGGTAATTTGGGATGGTATAAGGCGCGATAAAATACCCATCAACACAGGCCTGCAATAAAGAGTTGGCCCCTAAACGGTTTGCCCCATGGTCAGAAAAATTGGCCTCGCCCAAAGCAAAGAGTCCCGGTATGGTGGTCATCAGCTCGTAATCTACCCACAGGCCTCCCATGGTAAAATGGGCTGCAGGCGAAATGAGCATAGGCTCTTTATATGCATTTACACCGTTGATTTTATTGTACATCCTAAACAGGTTGCCGTATTTTTCTTCAATCTTGTCTTTTCCCTGTTCCTTTATCGCTCTGGAAAAATCAAGGCATACCGCGTTTTTCATCGGGCCAACCCCACATCCAGCATCAATTCGTTCTTTTGCAGCTCTCGAAGAAATATCGCGGGGAGAAAGGTTACCAAAAGCAGGGTATCGCCGCTCAAGATAATAATCTCTTTCTTCCTCAGGGATATCGTTTGGCGTTCTGGTATCCCCCGCTTTTAGGGGCACCCAGATCCTGCCATCGTTACGGAGCGATTCGGACATCAGGGTTAGTTTAGACTGTGTTTCGCCAATCTGGGGCAAACAGGTAGGATGAAACTGTACCCAGCTCACCCCCGACATAAATGCACCTTTTTTATGTGCCCGCCAGATTGCTGAAGTATTACAGCCCATTGCCAGTGTAGAGAGGTAATATACTTTTCCATATCCTCCTGTAGCTAACACTACAGCATGGGCAGCATAACGTTCAATTTCTCCCGTTTCAAGGTTACGGACAATAACGCCCCTTGCTTTTCCACCAACTAGTACCAGATCGAGCATTTCGTGGCGGGTATATGTTTTTACCTTCCCTGTATTAACCTGCCGCATTAATGCCTGATAGGCTCCGATCATCAATTGTTGCCCGGTTTGGCCCCTGGCATAAAAAGTGCGCGAGACCTGTACACCACCAAAAGAACGGTTATCCAGATAGCCGCCATATTCCCTTGCAAAAGGAACCCCCTGGGCCACGGCCTGATCGATCAGGGCCAGTGAACATTCGGCCAAACGGTACACGTTTGCTTCACGCGAGCGGAAATCCCCACCTTTAATGGTATCGTAGAACATTCTATAAACGCTGTCACCATCGTTTTTATAATTTTTAGCCGCATTCACACCGCCCTGAGCTGCAACTGAATGCGCTCTTCGTGCCGAATCCTGAAAACAAAAACTAGTCACATTATATCCTTGTTCGGCCAGCGTAGCCGCACAAGAAGCGCCAGCCAAACCAGTGCCAACCACGATGATATTAAGCTTTTTGCGGTTCGCTGGATTGATGAGTTTGGAAGTATCCTTATAGTTCGTCCATTTGTTGGCAAGCTCGCCGGGTGAGATTTTCGAGTTCAGCATAATTAAATGTGATTAAAATAAACATATAAAGGGATCGTCATAAAACCAAGGGTGATCAATGTGGTATATACCCAGCCAAGAACCCGCATTACTTTAACATATTTGGGATGATAAATCCCCAAAGTTCTGGTAGCACCAAAAAAGCCGTGCAGCAGGTGAAAGCCTAAGGCCAAAAACGAAATTTCGTAAACAAATACATACCATCCTTGCTGAAAAGATCTTACAACAATTAAGTACAGGTCCTTATTCCCCTTTTCATCCAATGGAAGACTGCCAAATTTGTACACATACCAGTAATCTTTAAAATGGATGACAAGAAAAACCAGTATAATTGTTCCCAGAATGCCCATATTCCTACTGTTCCAGGTACTTACCTCACCTCGCCTGTCATAAACATATTTCGCTCCATTAGCTTTACTGTTCTTTCGGGAGATTAACAGTGCATAAACCGCATGGCCTATTAATGAAAGATACAGGATATACGAGATGACGTTGATGATAATATTCCCCGACAGAAGATGCGAGTACCAGTTAAACTGCTCTCTGGCGGTAGATGGCGGCAATAATAACTGTAGGTTTCCCAACAAATGGATAATGAGAAAAAAGCAAAGAAACAGCCCTGTTGAGGCCATGATGAGCTTATATATGAGTGTTGTCTGTTTCATCACGCTATATTATAAAGGGATAATTGTTTATTAAGGTCGACCTACCATAGCCCGATTATCTTCCACCATAAGCCACCCACTAAAAACCAGACCAACAGAAACAATGTGCTCATAAAAAAGCCCTGTTTCCACCAGTCCTTAAGATCGACATAAGTGCTGCCGAAAAATATCGGGGCTGGTCCATGTCCGTAGTGGGTCAATGAGCCCATCAAAGAAGCACAGGCGCCTAAGAAAATGGCAAGCATGGTACCAGGTACCCCAACAGCAATACCAACAGCAAGGAAAACAGAATACATAGCCGCTACCTGTGCGGTTGCACTGGCAAACATATAATGACAATAGGAATAAACCAGGATAATAACCGGAAAGGCTAGCTGCCAGCTCAAATGAGCCATTTCTGCACCTACCAGATGACCGAACCAACCGATAAAACCCAAAGAATTCAAGAACGATCCCATCATTACCAATGAAGAAAACCATACAATGGTATCCCAGGCGCCTTTTTCCGATTTCACATCATCCCAGGTGAGCACACCGCATAAAAGCAGGATGCACAGTCCGATAAGCGCACCTGTGGTCGCATCTATCGCAAAAAGATTTCCAAAAATCCAGAGTACCAACAGGATTACAAATGTTGCTACCATCAGCCACTCGGGCAAGGTAATAGGTCCCATTTCTTTTAATTGTTTTGCCGCGATTGCCGGGGCTTCTTTAGTCGTTTTTAATTCTGGCGGGTAAAACCTATATAGAAAAAGTGGAATAAGGAGGAAACATACCAGGCCGGGAACAATAGCTGCAATGGCCCAACTTCCCCAGGTAATGGTAATTCCCAGATCCTTGGCAAATTTCTGCGCCATCGGGTTACTGGCTGTAGCGGTTAAAAACATAACCGAGGTAATCATATTTGCATTATAACTGCTTAAAGTTAAAAAAGCTCCGATCTTTCTATGACTAACGGGCTCTTCTGGCAATGAGCCCATATTTACCGCGATGGATTTCATGATCGGAAAGATGACACCTCCCGCCCTTGCGGTATTGCTCGGGATCGCTGGTGCGAGGATCAGATCGGCAGTATTCAGTCCATAAGCTAAGCCCAGTGGACTTTTGCCAAAGATCCTGATAAAACTATAGGCAATCCGCGTACCCAGGCCGGTTTTGATAAAACCTCTCGCAATAAAGAAAGCCAGACCTATGAGCCAGATTGTTGAATTACCAAAGCCACTTAAGGCATTAGTGATGGATTTTGTCGGATCACCTGGAGCAAGAACCTGTGTAGCGGCACAAAGTGTGATCCCAATAATGGCCATTGTGCCCATAGAGGCTGCTTTTGAAATAATGCCCACAATTGTAGCTACAAAAATAGCCAGCAGATGCCAGGCATTGGGTTTTACGCCTTCAGGAGCTGGAATAAACCAAATGGCCAGGCCGATAACAAGTGTGATAATGAGCGATTTTAAATTGATCTCTTTCATGTTTTTAAATTAAAAGCGTATCTGTAACTGTACGTATCCCAGGTTATGGTTATAAGTATTGGAAAGCGGGATCTGATTTTTGTACCGATCAATTGCTACCCCCATCTGGAGTGCCGCAAAAAAATCATCGGCAAAAACAAGCGATACATTTGGGATAACAGTTTGTCGCGGATTGCTTGCAAGCTTGTAATTTTCATCAAAATACTCATATCTGCAGGAAAATTCTATAGCACGGAGCCTACGGCTGCCGTGATTTAAACGTAGTGTGGGAAAGAAATAAAAGCCATGCATTTTATATTCATCCAAATCAGGGCGTTCAGGCTGCTTATCAGCATTATATGCAAGAAAGTTAGCGCCTGTTTTATATTCGGCCATTAACAGTAGAACAATTTTCCCGGATAGTGCTATCTTTGCAGTCGCATCCGCACCATAGGCGTTTCCGATCCCACTGGAAGCAAGACTTCCTGAACCGGCATTTATACCGAGGGTAAAATCTTTGATCAGATCTGTTTCTAACCTAGTATAAAGATTCTTGGTATTGTTATCATCCGAAGACTGGTTTTTGTTGTTTCCATTATAAGCGCCGGCAAAATACCTGAGTTTACCGTTCTTTGTTACTTTGCCTAAAACCGAAAGCCCTGTTTGAAAACTCTGCCAGCCGTTTTTACCAAAAGCATAATACTGATTGGAAAAGTCGAGCGTTCGGATAATATCAACAGGAAGTGCGTCCTCAATCCCAAAAAATGGCCTGAACTGCCCCGCCTGCACCTGAAAATACGGATTGAGCGAATATTTAATATAAGCGTTTTCAAGCACCTTATTGGCCGGATCGCTATTAAATTCAGCAAGATTCGCCAATATGTTTGCCGAAAAATGGTCATTTATATCCCCTTTTACCATCACCCTGGCACGTTTGACCAGAAAACTGTTTGATATTGCCTTAGAAGTGGCAGGATCAAAATGTTTACCGTTGATATCTACATTTTTATCTAAAGAAAGTACATAACGCGTCTGTAGAACTCCGGCAAAGGTCATTTTTCGCTTGTAGGCCGAATAATTTTTAATTGTATCTGTCAATGTTGTCTGATCCTTTTGCTGTGCCTGGCTAAATGTTGCCAAGCCGAAGGTGGCCGCGATGATTAGTGGGATGATTTTTTTCACGCATTAAAATTTTGGTAAAGATTTAAAGAAATCTCCAGTGTATCTGGAATTCCCCCTATTTCAATTCTTCCTCCTTCGTTCACTGCCCAGAACTCAATCTGTCAATCATTGGATTAAGACTGCATACCTGATCTTTTTTTTGAGCATGCAAGTATCTCTGCATACAAATTGTAATCACGCTAATGATTTTGATTTCTCTCTGTACTAACAACACCTTTAAACCGGGCTTTCTACTTATATTAGTTGAATTGTTTACAAAGTATTATTTTTTCCCACTAGATCTTATCTCCTTAAGAAATAAAAAGTAGAAATACAACACTAATATAGCAAATCGATTGTATTTTCCATGAATGATCTACAATAAAAATAAGGACTAATTGGGTATTTCAATAAAGAATCACAATTCATCGAGCTATTGATTTAAGCGCTCAGCATATACACAGCCCCACTATTTTTTAAACGTAAAGAACAAGTTTTATTTTGACCTTGTCTGAAAGATGCTCGCATAACAGCGCCCAAAGTTTCACTGGACCGACTGACTCAAATTTATAGCAGAGGCATAGTGGGTTAAATAACTTACAAGTCTAAATGATATTTATTCATAAGATTTAATCAGAAATTTATAAATCGTTGGCTAAAGGCACATAAACTATAACATATGGAATATCAGTTAATTTCTAATGTTTTAGCGCCAATAGAATAGCCAGCTGCCACATATTCTTTTGCATGAGATCTGAGTATATAGTATCTACATAATAATGATTAGTACTAAAGGTACTAATGCCGATTGTTGCAATGAAATAACCGTGGCTTTTAATATTAGCAAAGGCCAAATGTGGATTGAGGCCTAGTTCTTTAAACATTTTTTCAAATACAGTGATTTCACCTTTAATTTGCTTATCCCGGTTTTTAGAGGTGATCGATGAATAATTAATTGTTCCCTATTTATTAAATCACTAGTTTGGCAAAAAAAAAGATGAAAAAAATGCAGTTTAAACTTTTGATTACCTTCCTATTTTGCATAGCAGGCTTCGTTAGCTACGCTCAAACCTCAAAAGAACTTATCGGAAAGTGGAAACTAGTAAGTGAAACAAAAGATGGTGTGGTGAAGACACCGAAAGACACCTACCAGGTTTTTGTGGAAGGCGGAGAATTCAAGGGAATTAACGGAGATAATTCGCGCAAAGGCAAATGGAAGTTATCGGATGATAATAAGAAACTGACGATTAAAATCAGTATCATTTCTCTCACTTTCACTGTAGATTATTTTGATAGCAAAAAAAGAATAATCAGTAATGATAAAACAGGATCACTGGAATATGAGAAAGTTTACTTATTAAACTAATAAATCACAAACTAACCAAACAATTACTGTCAAATTAATATTTTCTTCTGTTAATTATCTAATTATGGATAAGTTTTTTTAATTTTATACAATAGCATTTGCAGTTAAGAAAGTATTGGTGAGTGATTCGGGGAGTCAGTTACCAGAAGTGTCTTTTAAACCATATAGAGCGGAATTTTAAGCTGGGGTTCGAATCCCCCACTCTCCGCCGAGGTGTCAAAACCTAGATCAAGCCTGAAACCGAAAGATTTCAGGCTTTTTTCGGTTCTAAAACTTTCATTCTCTGTACACTTCTTATATGGTTATAGATTATATTCGCTAAAATATTTAAACCGAAACGCCTCATTTTTATGAAAACACCTGTAACTTTTCTTATCCTGTCGCTCCTGATGATAGCAGATATTGACGCACAAACAACCATCACTTTAGATGCAAATGATAAGGGAAGAGTTTTTGAAGGAATTGGTGCCGTGAGTGCAGGTGCTTCTACCCGTAACCTTTTAGATTACCCTCAAAAGCAACGCTCCGAAGTTCTTGACTTTCTATTCAAACCAAACAGTTTCTACGCCAAAAACCACTAAAGCTATATCAAAACACACTGGAGCTGGAATTAGAAGCTGATGCAATATATATCATCACGACTACCACCGGACAAACAAAAGGCACATTTGGCAGTCCTCCAGAAAATAAACCCTTCCCATTTCCATATACAGAAGATTTCAGCAGTTATAAGCCTGGTGAAACACCGCGGTTCTTTTCTGATCAAAAAGGAACTTTCGAGACCTATCAATATCCTAATGGCGGAATGTGTCTTGCACAGATAGTGCCTGCCCAGGGTATCCTCTGGTATGGCAATTGGTTGCTAAAGCCGCACAGCTTGATCGGTGATGTAAACTGGCAGGATTATGCAATTGAAGGCCATGTTCTAATCGATGGTGGTGAAGTGGAATTAGGTGGCCGCTATGCCGACCGAAATAAACTGGGCCTGCGCTTGATCCTCGCAAGGGATGGCAGATGGCAGCTCAACTGGCAATATAGCACCCTGGCTTCCGGACAGATTGAATACTTTAACCCTGCCAGCTGGCACCACATGCGCCTGGAAATGAAAGGTGACCAGATTACCGGATTTGTGGATGGTATAAAATTAACCACAGTTACAGACAAATCAAATATGAAGGGAATGGCTTTTATCGCCAGTTCCTATGATCACAATTTGTTTGACAATATCAGCGTGACTCCAGTTTCACGGTAATAAACCTTCCAGCGCAAGTCTTAGCGCCCCGGCCCAAGCAAAGGCCCGACTTGTGCTTTCATTAAATATACATATTAATCTCTTTAAAGAATCTCAACTAATTAAGTATTAGAAAGCACAAGTCAGCCAACCCACATCGTCCTGGCTACTAAGACTTGCGCTAGTGAGGGGGATGACGATACTAATTCAAAATATCTCTTGACATAAACTAACCATTTCGTTATTTTAGTCTTATTATATCCCAATTTTACGGAGCAACAATTTATCCCCTACGCTCAAATTATTCATCCCACAGGTATTAACGGGTTTTATACCCATAAATTAAACTACGTTATGGCAATTATAAGTCTGATTAGGGCGCCTCCGTGTTTGCGCTAAGCCGTTGGGACAGCCCATTACCTTTAAAAAAAAGGCAAATTACTTTGAAACCTTCCCACCATAGGTGGCGATAAATCAAAGTTACTTGGAAACCTTCCTACCATAGGTGTCGACAAATCAAAGTTACTTCGAAGCCTTCCTACCCTGGGTGGCGACCAATCAAAGTTACTTTGAAACCTTCCCACCGTAGGTGGCGATAAATCAAAGTAAAAACCATCAAAAACATAATATTAACCATAAAATGAATACCTATGATTAACAGTATAGTATTACAACCGCTTAGAAATAGCGAATATCTCCAATTTATAACCGATACACTAAACATATTATCGAAAAACAATCCAGAGGCCCTTAACATTAGTGCGCAATATAATGCCTTAAGCGACGCAAAAGATGAGGTGGAAAAGCTTTTTAAAATAAGTCAGAGCAGTTTGGTCACTACAGAGATCGAAGTTTTGGATAAGCGAAGGGATGATGCCATAATCGGCATTAACCTATTGGTACAGGCCTTTGCCTATAGTGCTGATGCGGTAGTGAACAAACATGGCAAAACACTTACTGCCCATTTGGCTTTATTTGGTCCACGGATAGCTATTGAGAATTACCAGAGCGAAACCACCATCCTGCGCAATATCGCCAACGACTGGAAAAACAAACCTGAACTTCAGGAAGCCGTTACTGCTTTAAACCTGGGCAGCTGGTTAAACGAACTCGAAAATGCCAATAATGAATTTAACCTATCTTATGCTAAACGTAATGAGGAACTGGCCACCGCACCAACGGAAAAGTTGAAGGAACTGCGCAATACGGCGAACAGCCTGTACTACAAACTCCGCACACGGATCAATTCCAACCTCGATATTAACGATGGTGCAGAGCCATGGGCAACCACAGTAAACTTGCTGAACCAGAATATTAGCACGTACACGTTATTGCAAACCCGCCGCACCGCTGGCATTGGCAGTACAGAAGTAACGGGTTGATGAATTTGCTTTTTTGGTTAACTGGTTAATTGTTTAACCGGTTAACTGAAAATGGCAAACTGATATTGGAAAATTGTCATCCCGAGCGTATTCGAAGACCTTTTTCGATTAGATATTCATTGTTTACCATATGAGAAAATATAAGAACATATAAGCTTATATGTTTCTAAAATGGTTTATATGTTAAAACCCTTCGGATCCGCTACCATTGACAGGCTCCAGTACCTCGCATCCGATGGCTATGGGATGACGATACTTTGAGGTAATTTACCCCACATTCTCTCCTGTCATTTATATTGATTTTTATAAAACAAATTATCCCTCAGGATGACTAAGCTATTCAGCGTGAATCAATTTAAATCTGCGGGAACAAATTAACCAAAAAAGTTCTCCCGCAGATCACACAGATTACCGCAAATTTTAAAGCACCCAATCTAACGCAACTCTCTGCGCCTCTACTTAAAACAGGGCGGATATTTGTATGCATTACGATCTGCGCCTGCGCGGGATCCGATAGCTATCGGATGACGACCACTCTAGCCTAGCCAAAGGGTTAAATTATATTCAGGCACCATCACCCTGCCCAAGAAACCCACGCTTTGAAATACATGATTTAAAACACCTCTACGCCTTTGCCGGTAAGGATATAACTGAACAGGCTTTTTTCAATTAAGCTTTGCCAGGCGCCTGAGCAGCTGCAATAACATTCGATTGCTGGCACAAGTCCCTGATGGGTGAAAGATAATCTGGTCTGATCTCCTTCCGGGCTGATCTCAAACACGATCTTCGTATCTACCCACTCCTTTTGATCAGATACAAAACTGATTTCGCTATCGGTAACCAGCCATACTACCTTTTTTCCGGGCAGCGATTCGATTACCTTTTGTTTAGAAAAGTGAACGTCGCCCATTTGATAGGTAAACTCATCACCCCGTTTTTCGGTGTTGCCTTTAATTTCTCCTTGCCACCATCCGCTCACATGATTGATATCGTTAAATACTTCTTCAGGAGTTTGATCAACCAGGATTGATGTGCTATAATCTTTTTGTTGTTCCATTTTATTTCAATTAAATGTATAATCGGCTTTTCCAAATGCGGGTTGCTAAACGAGAGGCATATGTTTATCCATTATTTATCTGGCAAGCCCCATTTTTTAACGAGTTCGGCATTAAGGCCACCTTCTTTTCCGTTAGGTTTTCCCGTTCCGGTTTCAATATAGTTTTTCAGGCTTCCCTGGATGTAGCTGGTCCAGGCATCCTGGCAAACCTTGTAACATTCGTATTCGGGTACCAAACCCTGATGGGTAAATACGATTTTGGTGTGGTTACCTTCCGGACTTAACTCGAAAATCAGTTTGGTACCTACCCATTCTGTTTTATCTTTCACGAAATTGAACTGGTTATCGATCACCAGGTATACGAGTTTTTGATCGGAAATCTTTTCGATGAGTTTCAGTTTGCACAAATGCACATCCTTATAATGGTAAAAAAAGGATTCGTTGAGCAAATCGCTTGTGCCCTTTATTTCTTCCGACCACCAGCCCCTGAAATTTTGGATGGCCTCAAATGCGGTTTGCGGATTTTTGTTTACCACAATCTGTGTGGTGTAGTCTTTGTTATTCATGGTCGTTTTTTTTATGTTGGTTGAATCTGTTAATTCTTGTGGTTCGGCAAGCTTTCCTGTCGGGCTTTGGCAGCTGAGTAATGCGGTTAATAGAAAAGGTACAATCATGATTTTCATTTTTAGGTTTAAGTGTTTCAGCTGAACCCAATGGTTCCGTGTTCTGGCTGATATACAAAGTAATAGAGAAATTTACAATCCATTAGGGTATTAAATGGACAATATAGCGGGTTGATTTGGACAACGATATCTCTTATCTTTGGATAAAAATAGCAGCCATGAAACACCTGACGATCATAGTACCCAACGGAGAGAATAACCTGAGCAGCATAACAGGAACCTACGAGATTTTTTCGAGGGCAAACTTGTACTGGAAAAATACAGGGAAACAGGAGCTGTTTAGCATCCAGCTGGCCGGGGTATCGCCACGGGTAGATTTTAATGCGGGTCTGTTTTCGGTTAAACCACACACTACCATTGCTGCAATCGCTAAAACTAACCTGATTATTGTACCCTCACTCAACCACAACTATGAACTTGCGCTGAAGGGAAATGATGCCTTAGTTACCTGGTTGCAGCAACAACATCAACTTGGTGCTGAAATCGCTACCATCTGTACTGGTACATTTTTGCTTGCAGCATCGGGCTTGTTAGATGGAAGAGTTTGTTCCACACACTGGTCAGTCGCTGAAAATTTTCGACTGATGTTCCCGAAAGTACATTTGCAAACCGATCTTCTCATTACCGATGAAAAGGGAATTTATACCAATGGCGGGGCTTATTCCTTTTTAAACCTGATCTTATACCTGATCGAAAAATATTACGACCGGCAAACAGCAATCTATTGTTCAAAAGTCTTCCAGATTGAGATAGACCGAAGCACGCAATCGGAGTTCACGATTTTTAACGGTCAGAAAAAACATGAGGACGAAGTTGTAAAACAGGCCCAGAGCTATATCGAGAACAACCTGGAAGAAAAAATTACAATTGGCGACCTCTCTTCAAAATTCAATGTTGGCCGCAGGAATTTCGACAGAAGGTTTATCAAGGCCACCGGAAATACTCCTATTGAATATGCGCAGCGGGTTAAAATCGAGATGGCTAAAAAAGCTTTCGAAACGAGCCGTAAAACCATTAATGAAGTGATGTACGAGGTAGGTTATGCAGACATAAAAGCATTTCGTGAAGTATTTAGGAAATATACCGGTTTGTCGCCTTTAGATTACAGGGGGAAATACAATAAAGACAGTAGTTGGTTCATTAGTCATTAGTTCATTGGTCATTGGTTCATTGGGTTAACTGTTTAAATTGATTAATCGGTTAACTGAGCATTAGTTCACACATCTAGCGCAAGTGTAGGTCTCTCCGTCCCTAATCTGCCAGATCGGGCATGCGCTTAAAGCTATCTTCAAGATCAAAAATTTACAAATGATTGGTTAAAGTATATTCATTGCCTCCACCAAAACTTTCGCCAAGAAACATTATACTGCAAAAACCGGAACGCCATCGAAGACCACTTTTTGCATCAAATTTATCCTATAACAAAGTTAATCATCCCTAATCTCATCTTCTCTAGGTGGTCTTACAAAACTTAAAACGCTCCTCTCTGTAGCACCAAAAGACTTAAATTCACTTTTGATTCCCGCAAAGAAACTAAATTTGGTCCCCCATCATCATCGATGCGCTCCTCTTGATAAAAATCTTTGTGCCAAAAACAAACTGAGCAGATCGTTGAAATTACCTCCTTCTCGATCGTATAAAAACCGCAACAAGCACATTTAATTTTATTCGCTGTATTCATTATTTATTTTTTCGATCTCTAAGATAAAATATTATCTAATTAAATTACGAACACACATTCAACCCATTCTAGCGCAAGTCTTAGCGACGTGGCTCAAGCAAAGGCCTGACTTGTGCTTTAAAATAGTTTCAACCACGAAGACTGGCTCAAGAAAGCAGCTTTTATATCCGAGTACACTCAACAAATAAGCTTATACCCCACTCCTCTTAAACTGATAATCTGTATATCCGTTTCGCTTTTTAAAAGCTTCCGCAGGTGAGCCATAAATACATCCATGCTCCGGCCATTGTAAAAACTATCCTCACCCCAGATTTTGACCAAAGCGTCTTCCCGCTCCAGGATATTGTTACGGTTTTGCAAGAGCAATTCGAGCAATACTGTTTCTTTATAAGAAAGAGAATGTTCGCCTTCAGAAGTTGTTAATTTTTGGGTAACCGGATCTAGTTCGCAGTTTTTAAACTGATATTTTACCGTTAAATCATAACCATCCTTAGTTGTATGACCAAATCTTTTCAAAAGTGATTCCATCCGTACCAGCAGTTCATCAATGCTGAAAGGTTTTTTGAGGTAGTCATTCCCTCCGCTCTTGAATCCGTTAACTACATCTTCCGTAAGCGCTTTTGCACTCAAAAATATGATCGGAATATTGGGATCCGATTTTCTGATTTCGGCTGCCAAAGTATAACCATCTTTTTGAGGCATCATAATATCGAGCACACAAATATCCGGCTTTTGATCCTGAAACTGGTGCCAGGCATTTTCTCCATCCGGTGCAAGCTGTACCTCATAACCGCTACTGGTTAAGCCATCGAGTACAATCCTTGCCAAAAAAGGTTCATCTTCGGCATATAAAACCTTAATTTTCTTCATATAAGGGTAAAATGATTATAAAATTACTCCCTTGTCCTGCCTTGCTATGCAGTTCAACACCACCACCATGCAACTCTACCACTTGCTTAACATAATGAAGTCCTAAACCAGAGCCTTTCACCTGATGTATATTATCCTGGTTGAAAATCCTGAAAAAGCGTTCAAAAACCTGCTGCTGATAAATTTCATTAATCCCAGGGCCATTATCTTTAAAACTGATGGCTAACTTGTGCTCAGCGGTGCTGCAGGATATTTCAATTTTCGATTGCGGAGGAGAATACTTCAGGGCATTATCAATAAGGTTATAACATACATTCGAAATATGCATAAAATCAGCTTTAATAAAATAAGGTTCATCAGATGGTAAAAGTACCAGTTCGGCATTTTTTGCACGCACCTGAATCTCCATCGAAAGCGTTACCTGTTTCAATACCGATTGAATATCGAAGAGGCTAAACTGCATTTTTGTCTTGCCCAGGTCCATCTGCTCTTGCTTAAGCACCTTTTCAATCATCGTTTGCAAACGCTCCAGTTCGTGGCGACTGATATTGATATAGTTCTCCAGTTTTTCAGGTTCATCAACCAAATGATATTTACTGATTGACTCGAGCGCTACAGAAATAGTTGCAATTGGGGTCTGCAATTCATGAGTCATATTACTGGTAAAGCTTATTTTCGCCTGTGCATAAAGTTGCTGATTTTTCATTAACCGGATAATCAAATAAAATGCTGCCGCAGTAAGCATCAACATCAGGAACGATGAAATAAGGTAATAACGCATTTGATAAATAACCAGCCAGGTAACAACAGGCACAACCAGCTGGTACCTGTTCTGAAACTTCAGGTTATACGTATATTTTCCACTTGCAAAAGAAGGAGATAACTTAGAAAGCAGTTTTCCTTTTACCTGTTTCCCGCTGGAGTAATCGTATAAGGTGTAACTTCTATCCACCGGCACGCCCAATAAATTGAGCCGATGGTTTACCATACTGTCCATTACTTTCAGGTCACGCTGATCTTGCAACGAAACTTCGCGTTGCGATTTGCCATCGGTAACAGCAGTAGATTTATGATCGAACTTCAATTTAGCATCATTCAGGAACGACATTTTCATTTGAACGACTGAACTATCATTCGTAATTCCGTAATGGAACTGACTCCGCAGGTTATCCACTTTTAGCTCATCAAAAGCCTGCCTGAGGGCAAGCCATTCTGGAGAAAGGAAAAATTGTTGAAAGCGAAGGCTTTTCTCATGCCCTTTTGCAATGGTTTGATAGGTAATCTGTTTAGAAGCATCGCTCACAATTAATTCAAGTGTTGTTGCAACGGCCTGCCTCTGCGCTAAATATAACTGACGGATCCAGGCACACTGCAAGCAAAGGCTAATTACCAGTGTGATCACTGCCAATGGAAAAACATACCTGGAGGAAAGCCATTTCATTCCTCTAAAATGAACAAATCATTTTATTAATGGAAGTTTGGCTTAAAGATTTAACCATATTTAACCGAGCTTAACTTTGCTTTACATCATTACGAGGTAGTTTTGAAACATGAAAAAACTAACCCTGCTCCTTTTTTGCTTCCTCCCTGTTATCTCACATGCACAACTGCTTAAAGGTTTAATAACCGAAAAAAGCGGAACTCCGATAGACGGAGTAACGGTGAGCTTGCTGCATGCAGATTCGACCGTTGCAGTACAAATGGCTAAGAATGGTTTTTTTAGCTTTTCTCAGCCCCTAAAAGGAAATTACATGCTATTGGCTAATGCTGTAGGGTATAAAAGTATAAAAAAGAACATAAACCTGCCCATTGATTCTATAGTTGTTGTGATGTTTGCTGAAGATAAAACTTTGGAGCAGGTAACCGTATCGGCGTCAAAACCAACCATTATCCGAAAAATAGACCGGGTAATATTCAATGTCGAAAACAGCATTGTGGCTAGTGGCGCAACCGTTTGGGAGGCATTAGGTAAAGCACCAGGTGTACAAACCCGTTTTGATGGTGGCGTAACAGCTAATGGTAAAGGTGTGATGATTTATATGGATGATAAACCACTGAGGCTATCGGGAGAAGACCTGGCGGCTTACCTCCGCAGCCTTCCATCGGATAATATTGCCAGAATCGAAATTATAGCCAATCCTACTGCCAAATACGACGCACAGGGTGGCGCAGTGATTAATATTATATCAAAAAAACCAAAAGGCGATGGTTATAATGTGATATTTTCTGGCGGTTATACCCAGGCAACCTATGGAAGTTATAACCCAGGTATAGTTTTCAATTACCGCAAAAACAAACTTAACCTTTATGGCAATTACGGCTATAGCAACCGTAAAAAAGACCACACAGAAACAGAATATATTATATTCGATGCCCCGCAAAATTATTCAGACTGGAGAAATGAAAAATCCGGAATCCGTGCCGGCGATGCCAATAGTTACAAAATTGGAGCCGATTACAACCTAACCGATAAACAGGTTATAGGCATACTGGTAAATGGCTATAACGGAACAAGTAGCAGGCCCAATAACATTGTAACCAATATATTTAATAACCATGTAACAGTGGCAGATTCTGTACTGCATACTCAAAATCTTTCGGATGGAAAAGTAAACCAATACAGTTTTAACCTGAATTATAAAATTAAACTGGATACCATAGGCAAAAGCATCAATATCGATGTAGATTATGTGCCTTACCAAAATACAAATAACCAGCAGGTAAATACCTACAGCACATTAAATAATGGCAACCTGCTTCAGGATAATTACCACATTTTTACCCCATCAAGCCAGAATATTGATATTTACTCTGCAAAACTGGACTATACCGATAAAATCTGGAAGAAGTGGACACTGGAATCAGGTTTAAAATACAGCAGTATCCACACCCGCAATGGCTTTGACTTTTACAACAATCCTGCTACTGGGCCGGTGCTTATCGAAAACCGAAGTGACCGGTTCGAATATGCTGAAAACATATCGGCTATTTATGCCAGCCTTGCCGGCGATGTGGGAAAATGGAGCTTTGAAGGCGGCTTGCGTGGCGAATATACCCTTACCAACGGCCAGTCTCATGTTTTAAATACCAATAACCAGAATAACTATTTCAAGCTTTTCCCTACACTTTTTGTGGTGTACAAAATAAATAAAGACCATGAAATGAGCCTAACCTATAATTCGAGAATAAACAGACCTGAATACTGGAGGCTCAATCCATTTAAATCGTACACCAGCCCTTATTCCTATCTTGAAGGAAATCCTGCCCTCCAGCCTGCGTTTATTTACAGCGGCGAACTGGGTTATACCTATAAACAACAATATAACATATCATTCTTCTTAAGGCGGGTAGTTAATTATTTCAGCAACATTACCGTGCAGGATAATACTTCGAAACTTTTTTACGATACACAAAGAAACCTGAACCTGAGTCAGCAAATGGGTTTTTCAGCTTCTTTTCCTGTTAAACCAACTTCATGGTGGGAAATTAATAATGATGCGCAGGCTTCCTATCGTCAAGAAAAATCAGGTTATTTACAGGCACGATACGATTACCACGTTTGGGGGATTTATTTGAGTTCAAACCATGCTTTTACCCTAAATAAAGCACAGGGACTAAAAGCCGAACTCAGTGCGTGGTATTCTTCTCCTACCGTTCAGGGGATTTATAAACTTGCACAACTTTATGATGTAAGTGCGGGTATACGTAAAACCCTGCTTAAAGGTAAGGGAACAATCAGGTTTGCTGTTAATGATATTTTTTATGGTAATGCCTACCGGATCAACGTTGATTACGAAAATCAAAAAAATGGTTTTTATGAGAAAAATGATACACGCAATGCTACACTAAGCTTCTCGTACCGTTTAGGTGGCAATCCTACTGCCGCCAGAAAAAGAAGCTCGGCAAGTGAGGAAGAAAAGAAACGGACGCAGTAAAATTTAAACCGAATCTCAACTCGCAACCGAACTTCTAAAAGCCTTCAGGCTCATTCCTCTTTGCGATTTAAAAAATTTGTTCAGGTGGCTTTCATCTGTAAAACCCAGTTCGTAAGCAATTTCATTAATCCGCATATCACTAAAGCGTAAACGGGCTTCTATAAGTTTAATCCTCAAATTAGCTATATACTGTTGCAGGGTTTCATTAGTTTGCTTTTTAAAATACTTACCGAAATAATTTTCAGAAATACCAAACTCAATACTCAATTTTTCAGCCCTTAATTTCTCAGGATTATAAATATTTGCCTGTATATAGTTTAAAAGTGTTAATGTTTTTTGTTCAGCATCTTCCCCAATACAGGCTGGCAGATATTTGGCGATATTCCGGGCCACCAATACAATCATCGTGTCGACCATTTTTGTAATCAGCTCTTTATTATAAAGGTCGCGGTTAACGTATTCTGCAATCATGGCTTCAATGAGCGACTTAACTAAAGGTTTATCAGAGAAATTTTTAAGGATACAACCGGGCTGGTGACTGGCGTTTTGCAGAATATACTCTAGTCTTTTCACATCATCAGTATGGAAATCCTTAGAGCGGAGGTAAACATTTCCAAAACGCAGAAAGAAAAATTCGGTGGTTGTTTCAATTTCAAAAGAATGACAATCTTCAGGCGTAATTAAAAACATATGCCCGGCACAATAATTGAATTTATTATTATTGATACATTGCTTTCCGGTACCAGAAAGAATATAAACCAGTTCAAAAAACAGATGTTTATGTCCTTCTTTAGGGCAATCATCCAACTTTTGATAAACAATTTCGAAAGGTTCGTATAAAGTTTCTTTGTTCATACCATAAAAAATAAGGCGTAAATTTACCAATTAAAAGCGAATTTATACCGGGTTGTAAAACTATATCAGTTTATATTTGCTATATAAAAAAGAATAATTGTATTAAAAATATTTGATAAGCTATGAAAACCATAGGATTTAAAACCTCGCTCCCGATAAACGAAAAAGAAAGTTTTGTTGAATTTGAAATGCCTGTTCCGCAACCTGCCGGCCGCGATATCCTGGTTAAGATAAATGCGATCAGCGTAAATCCGGTTGATTATAAAATCCGCCAGAACAGTGCCAAAGATACTGTGTTGGAAAGCCCTAAAGTGATTGGCTGGGATGCCTCGGGTGTTGTAGAGGCCGTTGGAGAACATGTTACATTCTTTAAACCCGGCGATGCCGTTTATTATGCAGGCGATTTAACCCGTGATGGTTCTAATACCGAGTACCAGCTGGTAGATGAACGTATTGTTGGATTTAAGCCCGCTCAGCTTAATAACGCAGAAACTGCAGCCATGCCACTTACCGCACTTACAGCCTGGGAATCACTTTATGACCGGATACGAATTAATGATCAAAAAGATAAAGGAAAAAGTATCCTGATTATTGGTGGTGCAGGTGGTGTTGGCTCAATAGCCATACAGCTGGCAAAGAAAGTAAGCGGACTGAAAGTAATTACCACCGCCTCCCGGCCAGAAACAGTAGCGTGGTGTAAAAACATGGGGGCCGATGTGGTGGTAAATCATAAAAACCTGGTTGAAGAAGTACGCGCAGCAGGTGTTCAGGAAGTTGATTTTATACTCGATTTTGTAGACCTGAACAGTTATTGGGATGCCATAGTGGAATTAATTAAACCACAAGGGCATATCGCTTCCATAACCGGTTCGGCCACACCTGTTGCACTAAATAAATTGAAAAATAAAAGTGTTACCTTTTCCTGGGAACTGATGTACACCCGTTCCATGTATAAAACTGATGATATGGAGCAACAGCATCATATTTTAAACAAAATGGCAAAATTATTTGACAATGGCACGATTAAAACCACGCTAAATCAAACATTGAAAGGATTTACTGCAGAAAATTTAAAGGAAGCCCACCGTTTATTGGAGAGCGGTAAAACCATTGGTAAAGTTGTAATCGAATATTAGAAACTATGGTCACCTCGATCCGATAATTATTGGATTTATTTCAAGCTCTATCTTGCAAGAAAGATGAGGTTGTATTATAAAACCTTTTCATCAGGAAGTTTGTCTCCCTGAACTTGTCGAAACGCTTTGCATTGAACTAGTAAAGTCCTTCGACAAGCTATCATTGACAGACTTCAAGAAAATGGTTGTCATTGCGGGGAAGAACGACGAAGCAATCTTTCATTCCAGCGATCCCTGCGATAATGATTGCTTCGCAAAAAATCGGGGCAGGCAGTTGGCTGAAAAAGCCTTCTGGCAATGATGATTTACCGAGCCTTCGTGGAGTTATACAGTATAAAAAAAGAGAGAAGCCAGTTTTGACTTCTCTCTTTTTATCTCTTGTTTAATTAAACTTTAGTCCTGTTTTCCGAACTTCTTTTTAACTGGGCATTAATACGCTCCAAAACATCGTAAATATCAAAAGGTTTGCTGATATAATCATCTGCAAATGCATCGATGGCTTTCTGCTCACTATTATTTTGTGCAGACATTACAATAATTGGAATGTGTTTGGTAAAAATATCAGTTTTTAAATCTTCGCAAATTTCTGCTCCGTTTCCGTCTGGTAACATTACATCTAATAAGAAAAGATCAGGCATTGCATCCTGAATATTCTTTTTCAACTCTGCAAACGATGATGAAAGCTGCAGTTCAAAGCCTTCTTCCTTTAATAGAATTTCAATAACGTTTCTGATCTCCTGATCGTCTTCTAAAATGTGTATTCGTTTTTTTTCCATGTTCAAATTATATGTTTGGGATGTACCGTGGGCGTGGAATGCGCTATACGATAGTAACAGTAACACCCAACCCCTCTAAATGTTTTACAATTTGTTCAGAAATTCCTTTATCAGTAATAATATGGTCGATTTCTTCTAATCCGCATATTTTTCCAAAGCCCCTTTTACCAAATTTTGTCGAGTCGGCAAGTACAATCGTTTTTTGCGAAGCACCGATCATTTTACGGTTTAAATGTGCTTCCATGGCATTTGTGGTAGTTAATCCGAAATCAAGATCGATTCCATCTACACCTAAAAAAAGCTTATTGAAATAAAAATCCTGTAAAACCTGCTCGGCATAAGCGCCCATTACCGATGATGAACTTTTTCTTAACAAACCACCCAATTGGATCACTTCTATACTGGGTTCTCGCATCAATTCTAAAGCCACATTCAACGCTGAGGTAACCACGGTTAAATTTGTTGCCGGTGCTATATTTTTGGCGAAATAAAGTACAGTAGTGCCTGATGCAATTACGATAGAGTCGTTATCATTCAGCAATGCAGCAGCAGCCATACCAATTTTATTCTTTTCAGTAGATTGGATTTTCTCTTTCTCGTTAACCGGACGATCAACCGTATATGGATTATTTACCGTAGCACCACCATGGGTTCTAAACAGCAGGCTTTTATCTTCAAGTAGTTTTAAGTCCTTTCTTATTGTTACCGACGATACTTTCAGTTCCTTACATAAATCAACCACGTTGATGTACTGATCGCGTTGCAGGCGACTTAAAATAAACTGGTGCCTTTCAGCCAAATTCATCATAGTATATTTAATTTGCAGGCTGCAAATTAGCAATAAAAACATTCTTTAAAATATTTTAAACAAATAATTAATAAATTTTTAACACAGATACTATATTATTCCGATTACGATTTCGTATAATTGCGTATTGTTTCGTTTTATTATCTTTATACTTAAAAATGAAAAGATTACATCAGCCACAAACCGAAGAAAACATCAATTGGGATTTAATTATCATTGGTGGCGGTGCGACAGGATTGGGCACTGCTCTGGATGCTGCAAGCCGTGGTTTTAAAACTTTACTGGTAGAGCAGGCTGATTATGCAAAAGGAACATCGAGCAGAAGTACCAAACTGGTACATGGCGGTGTAAGATACCTTGCCCAGGGAGATATAGGCCTGGTAAGGCATGCCCTTAAAGAACGTGGCTTATTACAACAGAATGCCAAGCATTTGGTCCATAAAGAAGCGTTTTTAATTCCTTGCTACGATTGGTTTTCTATTATTAAATACCTAACCGGACTTACCCTTTACGATTGGCTGGCAGGAAAATACAGCTTCGGAAAATCTAAATATTTCTCCAAAAAAGAAACATTAGCCATGATGCCCGGCATAAAAGCGAAAGGCTTAAAAGGAAGCATCAGGTATTACGATGGAAAGTTTGATGATGCCCGCTTAGCGATCAATATTGCACAAACCGCGATAGAAAAAGGGGCATCCCTATTAAATTACACAAAAGTAACTGGTTTATTAAAAAACGGAGAAACTGTTACAGGAATTGAAACAGAAGATGCAATTACTGGCTTAAAAGCTACATATCATGGCAAAGTAGTGATTAATGCCACAGGTGTTTTTGTAGATGACATCCTGCATATGAACAATCCTGATTCGAAAAAAATGGTCCGCCCAAGTCAGGGCGTACATCTAGTATTGGAAAAAAGTTTTTTGAACAGCGAATCTGCTTTAATGATCCCGAAAACTTCTGACGGACGTGTATTATTTGCCGTTCCCTGGCACGAACATTTACTTGTAGGCACTACTGATACCCCATTGGATGAACACAGCCTTGAACCAAGAGCATTAAAAGAAGAAGTAGATTTTATTATGGGTACTGCGGCCAGTTATTTTACCCGAAAACCATTGGAAAAAGATATATTAAGTGTGTTCTCGGGTTTACGCCCGCTGGCTGCGCCTACCAGCGGTAATGAAAACAGTACAAAAGAAATCAGTAGGGATCATAAACTAATTGTTTCAGCCAAAGGGCTTATTACCATAACCGGTGGAAAATGGACCACTTATCGCCGCATGGCAGAAGAAACCGTTGATTTGGCCATTACACACGCTGGGCTTGAACCGAAAGCATGTGTAACCCAAAACTTGAGCATCCACGGCAGTGCAATAACCGAAGAAAATCACTATTTATCAATCTACGGATCAGACCGTGATAAAATTGAAACCTTAATCAGTCAATATCCTGATCTTGGCCATAAATTACATCCTTCTTTCCCTTTTACCGAGGCTGAAGTCGTTTGGTCTGCACGGAATGAAATGGCAGAAACCGTAGAAGATATTCTAAGCAGAAGGCTGAGGGTATTATTTATTGATGCACAGGCGGCAAAAGAGATGGCACCACGGGTAGCTTCCCTTTTGGCGAAAGAATTATCTGCAGATCAAAATTGGGAAAGCCAACAGGTTGAAACTTTTAATACATTAGCTGATGGTTACCTTTATCATCAACCTATAAAATAACCATTTGGGCACTGCCCAAAACCAAATATGAATTATGAGCAAGTACATCTTATCTATCGATCAGGGAACCACAAGTTCGAGGGCCATTATTTTTAACCACGATGGCGAAATTGTAGCGATTGCACAAAAAGAGTTCACACAAATTTACCCTAAAGCGGGCTGGGTGGAACACGACCCTATGGAAATCTGGTCTACACAATTGGCCGTGGTAACCGAGGTAATTGTTAAGGCAAGCCTTACTGTAAACGATATTGCCGCCATTGGTATCACCAATCAGCGCGAAACGACGGTGGTTTGGGATAAAGAAACCGGCTTACCCATCCATAACGCCATTGTTTGGCAAGACAGGCGTACCTCTGCCTATTGTGATGAAATTAAAGCACAAGGTCTTGCCACTAAAATTCAGGATAAAACTGGCTTAATCATCGATTCTTATTTCTCAGCAACCAAAGCCAGGTGGATTTTGGAAAATGTGGAAGGGGCAAGAGAAAAAGCGGAGGCCGGAAAACTGGCTTTTGGCACCATAGACAGCTGGCTGATCTGGAAATTAACGGCTGGCGAAAAACACGTAACCGATGTAACCAATGCATCGCGTACCATGCTCTATAACATTAATACCTTAAGCTGGGATGACGAACTGCTCGAATTATTTTCTATTCCGAAGGCAATGTTACCCGAGGTAAAATCATCAAGCGAGGTTTATGGTGAAACCGCCGGAAGAATACTGGCAGCTAAAATTCCTATCGCAGGCATAGCCGGCGATCAGCAATCGGCCCTGTTCGGACAAATGTGCACCGAAATTGGCATGGTAAAAAATACTTATGGTACAGGCTGTTTCATGCTGATGAATATCGGATCGAAACCAAAAAAATCGGCAAACAACCTCTTAACCACCATTGCCTGGCAAATTAATGGCGAAGTAAATTATGCTTTAGAAGGCAGTATCTTTATTGGTGGCGCAGTTGTACAATGGTTAAGGGATGAAATGGGATTCATTTCCAGGTCTGCCGATGTAGAAACACTGGCTAAAAAGGTAAATGATACCGATGGCGTGTATGTAGTACCTGCTTTCGCGGGTTTAGGCGCACCACATTGGGACCAGCATGCCCGCGGCACCATAACCGGATTAACCCGGGGAACAAATAAATCACACATTGCAAGGGCTGCTTTAGAAAGCATTGCTTACCAAACTATGGATGTACTAAAAGCCATGGAGGCTGATGCAGGAGTAAGTATTGCAGAGCTTAGAGTTGATGGCGGTGCAACGGCAAACGATTTGTTAATGCAATTTCAGGCAGATTTGCTTAACTGTAAAGTTATCAGGCCCCAAGTTACCGAAGTAACGGCCATTGGTGCTGCTTATCTGGCAGGGTTAGCTACTGGTTATTGGGAAAATATCGATCAAATCCGTAACCAATGGAAAATCAACAAAACCTTCACCGCAGAAGAAGGCATAAACAATACAGAGAGGATCAAGGGCTGGAACAGGGCTGTAAAAGCCGCCAGGGTTAATGCAGAGGATTAATGCAAGGCAATCGTCACCCTGAATTTATTTCAGGGTCTTGGCGTATATAAAAAGATACTTGTTAGGAATTGCTATTAATTAAATTAATTGAAAATCGCTTATTTTTTTACTATGAACGTATATCTCGCAGAATTTATTGGTACCGCATTAATGATCCTATTAGGTAATGGAGTGGTAGCTAACGTGGTCCTCAAAGGCACAAAAGGCAATAACAGCGGTTGGATTGTAATTACCACCGCCTGGGCGCTTGCCGTATTTGTAGGTGTTGTGGTGGCCGGTCCATATAGCGGTGCACACTTAAACCCTATTGTAACTTTAGGTTTGGCCATTGGAAAAGGCTTTAGCTGGGCATTGGTGCCCTATTACATTTTAGCACAACTTACTGGTGCTATTACGGGTTCTTTTTTAGTATGGCTTATTTATAAGGATCATTTCGATGCCACAGAAGATCCTGGCTTAAAAGCCGCACCTTTTGCCACAGCTCCCGCCATTAGGAATAAAGTATCCAACCTGCTTTCAGAAATCATCGGCACTTTTGTACTCATATTTGTAATCTTCTATTTTACAGATGCAAGCATGGGTACAAAAGAAACGGTTACCCCTATTGGTTTAGGTTCTATGGGGGCAATTCCGGTTGCTTTTTTAGTATGGGTAATTGGCTTGGCCTTAGGTGGAACCACTGGATATGCCATCAACCCCGCAAGAGATTTAGGCCCGCGGATTGTTCATGCGTTAATCCCCATGAAGGGTAAAGGAAGCAGCGACTGGGCTTATGCCTGGGTGCCTATTGTTGGCCCAATCATCGGATCGGTATTGGCAGCGGTGGTATTTTTGTTAATTAGCAAATAAAAATCAGACCTCGCAGGTTTCGAAAATCGCGTAGCCCTCAATGAGGTATCTAAACACATACACCCCAAATTATAACTGCGAGGCCTGGTTAAAGATAATAATAAAGCCAACCAATACTTAAATGCACTCAGGTGACTTAGGTGATCAATATTATTTTGAAAATCAGGGTTTGGTACATTTTGGGTATAACAGTCCTGCTATCACTTCAAGTCCGCGCTCGTTCCTCGCTTACGGGCTTTCCGTTCTATCAGGTTTATTAAACCCGGTCCTGTGGTTTTTACAACCTTAAACTAATCCCCTAAAACCAGTGATTTTTTACCTGGACGTGTTACTTTCATACCCTGTAAAGTTAACATGTTAAAAATGGCTATCATCCAATTTTCTTTTACACAGCTACCGAATAATAATTATCTTTGAGATAAGATCGAGCTATTATTTACCTAACCATGTAACATTGCAGGAATATTTCTTAGTTGTTGATACCGAAACATCCGGGCTACCAAAAAACTGGTCGGCACCGTATACTAACGAAAAAAACTGGCCTCACATTCTCCAGATTGCCTGGATTATTTATGACCCCCAACACAGGGAAATTAAGCGGGAAAATCATTTTATCAGCAGTGCTGGCGTTAAAATAGACAAGGAAGCACTAAAAATCCACCACATCACTTCTGAATACCTTCAATTTCATGGCGAGGATAAAGAAAAAGTGATGTTGCAATTTGCTGAAGATATTGAACAATACAAACCCCTGGTTATCGGCCATTTTATCGAACTCGATTATCACATGATAAATGTAGAATTGCACCGGATCGGCAGGGAAAATATTTTTAAAAATCTTGTTTTTTTCTGCACCATGAAAGCAAGTTCGCCTTACATTACCAATACGGTAATCAGCCATTTAAAACTCGATAAATTTTATACAGTTTTATTTAACGAAATACCTGAAAATGTGCATAATGCACTTTCAGATGCTTTAAATACAGCCAAAATCTTTTTTCATCTTTTAGAAACAGGCAAAATAAGCCTAACTTCAACTTACCATCAGGAACACACTTTTAATCAGGAAAAGAAAAAGACATTTTCGTTTAAAAGCATTTTACAGGCAATTTTTAATGGAAGATAAATTAGCAGATCAGATTTATACAGCCCGTATTGGCGATATCACCTTTAAAAAAATTGTGAGTTGTAGCCCTGGCACACCCATTTTTGAAGTAGCAATTAAAATGGCAGAGCATAAAACCAGTTGCCTTTTTATTAAAAATGAAAAAGGTGATTTCCTGGGTTTTGTAACTGATATTACCCTCCGCGATGATGTAATTGCCAAACAGTTAAACACCAACTTACCAATTGATACGGTAATGGATACCAACATTGTAACTATATCACCAGAGGCATATGTGTACGAGGCGATATTGATGATGTTCAGTAAAAAATCGCGTTACCTTTTGGTAAACGATAATGGCCATTATGTTGGTTTTTTGAGCAGGAACAGGTTATTAAGCGAGCAGGCTGAATCTCCCCTGGTTTTTATCCAATCTGTAAAATCGGCGGTAAATACCAGCGACTTAAAACTAAAATGGCAAAAAGTACCCAACATTGTGGCGCAGTTACTGGCCAGAGGCGTGCATGCCAAAATTGTAAATGAAGTAGTTACTACCATTGCCGATACCATTTCTTTTAAAATTATTGAAGAAGTAATTGCTAAACTGGGGCCACCTCCAGCCAAATTTGTATTTATGGTTCTGGGTAGTGAAGGCAGAAAAGAATTGAGCCTTAAAACCGATCAGGACAATGCGATTATTTATGAAGATACTCCGGAAGATAATCGTGCAGCAGTTCGCTCTTATTTCCTCGATCTGGCTACACAAGTTTCTGATAAATTAAATTTTGTTGGCTTTGTATATTGCGACGGCGATTACATGGCCACCAACCCAAACTGGACACACTCCCTTTCGCACTGGAAATACAATTATAAAAACTGGATTGAAGAGGCTTTGCCAGAAGCTGCCGTTAAATTTGCAGCATTTTTCGACTGCAGGGCTATTTATGGTGATTTAAATATCATGCAAAGTTTAAGAGCCTTTGTTGACGAAGAACTGCAAAAACCCATCGAAAAGTTTTATGTGTATCTTGCCAAGAATGCTTTACTTTACGAACCACCACTAACTTATTTCAGGAACATCAGGACCCAGAAAATCCATAAGAAAGAAGTATTCGACATTAAAACGGCGATGACGCCCATTGTAGATCTGGCAAGGGTTTACGCCTTACAGAACAGGATTTTTCAAAAAGAAAATACCGGCGAACGATTAAAAGCACTTAAAGAATTGGGCGTTTTTACCGAAGCTCAGTATAACGAACTTGCTCAATCTTATTATTACCTGATGGGCCTTCGCTTAAAACATCAGGCTAATCTCATCATCAACGATCAGGCTACGCCAAATAATTTCATCGAAATTGATGCATTAACCAAAATTGAAAAGGTAACATTAATTGAAATTTTCAAGATCATCCAAAACTTTCAAAGTGGCATCAGGATGAAATTTACCAATAGTTTGGGTTAAAGGCTGAGCGGATTGCGTTTGGCGTTTAAAGACTTACGAGGTCTGATAGTCATGGTGCTGGTAAACCTCTTAAGGTTATCTTCAAGTCCGAAATAGTCGTCATTTCGAGCGGAGTGCAACGAAGTCGAGAAGTCTGCCTCGAGATAGATCTCTCCATTCCACTGCGTTCCAGTCGAGAAGACGAACAAGTAAAACAAAAAAGGTCCCGATTTGCATCGGAACCTTTTCTAAATATGATTATCGCCTAAGCGAAAATTTCTATTTTACTGCATCAATTACAGCTTTGAAAGCTTCTGGGTGATTCATTGCTAAATCAGCCAATACTTTACGGTTTAAACCGATTTCTTTTGAAGCTAATTTACCGATCAATTGAGAGTAAGAAATACCGTGTTGACGTGCACCAGCGTTGATACGTTGGATCCACAATCCGCGGAATTCTCTTTTCTTAACTTTACGGTCACGGTATGCATATTGCAAACCTTTTTCTACTGTGTTTTTAGCAACAGTATAAACCTTACTTCTTGCTCCCCAATAGCCTTTGGCTAGATTAAGGATTTTTTTTCTTCTTCTTCTCGAAGCTACTGCGTTTACCGAACGTGGCATGTTGTTGTTGTTTTTTGGTAAGCGGCGTCCAACTTAAGGAACTTTAATGCCTGATACCTGGTGAAATTAATAAATTACTTTCCGATGCAAAGCATACGTTTAACGTTACCTGAATCTGCATCTGTTACAATTCCTGCATTTCCAAGAGCACGTTTACGTTTAGTACTCATCTTTGTTAAGATGTGACTTTTGTATGCTTTGTTTCTTTTGATTTTACCTGTTCCAGTAAGCGAAAAACGCTTTTTAGCACTGGAATTGGTTTTCATTTTTGGCATAACCTGTTTTTTAATTTATAAACCTATTTTTATTTTTTTGCTACTTTAGGCGCAACTGTTAGGAACATACGTTTACCTTCTAACTTAGGTAATAACTCTACTTTTCCTACATCTTCCAAAGCCTGGGCAAATTTCAATAATAAAATTTCTCCCTGTTCTTTGTACACAATTGCCCTTCCTTTAAAATGCACATAAGCCCTAACTTTCTCACCGCTCTCTAAAAAGCTTATGGCGTGCTTTAGTTTAAACTGGAAATCGTGATCGTTGGTATTAGGACCAAAACGAATCTCCTTAATTACAGTTTGTTTAGCATTAGATTTAATCTCTTTTTGCTTTTTCTTTTGTTCGTAAACAAATTTACTGTAATCAATAATCCTACAAACCGGTGGTACGGCATTTGGCGAAATTTCTACCAAATCCAATTCCAGTTCATCAGCAAGCGCCAAAGCTTTCGCCAAAGGATAAATCCCCGGCTCAACATTATCGCCAGCTAAACGCACTTCGGGCGATTTTATATACTGATTAATGTTATGCTCTGCTTCTTTTTTCTTAAAAGGTGGACGTGGTCCCCTGTTAAATCCTGGTCTTCCTAATGCCAAATTTGTACTATTTTAATTTAAACTGTTATTTCTTTTCTTAATAAATTGTTGAACTCTTCCAAGGTCATTTCACCCAAATCTCCCTCACCGTGTTTACGAACAGAAACTTTTCCTTCTGCCATTTCCTTATCACCGATAATGAGCATATATGGGATCTTTTTAACTTCCGAATCGCGTATTTTACGACCGATTTTCTCATCCCGGAAGTCAATCAGCCCGCGAATATCGGAATTATTTAGCTCATCTAAAACTTTTTTTGCATATTCTTCATATTTTTCTGAAATAGGAAGGATAATAAATTGTTCCGGACTTAACCATAATGGGAAGTTTCCGGCACAATGCTCGATCAACACGGCGATAAATCTTTCCAATGAACCAAATGGCGCACGGTGAATCATTACCGGTCTGTGTTTCTGGTTATCACTACCAGTATACTCCAGTTCGAAACGCTCTGGCAAATTATAATCCACCTGAATGGTACCCAACTGCCATTTTCTACCTAAAGCATCTTTAACCATAAAATCGAGCTTAGGACCATAGAAAGCGGCTTCGCCATATTCTACAACGGTATTTAGGCCTTTTTCTGCAGCAGCTTCGATAATTGCATTTTCAGATAACCTCCAGTTCTCGTCAGAACCAATGTATTTCGCTTTGTTCTCCGGATCCCTTAAAGAAACCTGGGCTGTATAGTTATCAAAACCTAAGGATTTAAATACATAAAGTACCAAATCAATTACTTTTTTAAACTCTTCTTTAACTTGTTCGGGCATACAGAACAAGTGTGCATCATCCTGAGTAAAACCACGTACACGTGTTAAACCATGCAATTCACCACTTTGTTCATAACGGTAAACAGTACCAAACTCAGCAAAACGAACCGGAAGATCTTTGTAAGAACGTGGTTTTGTTTTGTAAATTTCGCAGTGGTGCGGGCAGTTCATCGGTTTTAGGAAGAACTCCTCTCCTTCCTGCGGGGTTTTAATCGGCTGGAACGAATCTTTACCGTATTTCTCCCAGTGACCAGAAGTTACATACAAATTTTTATGACCGATATGTGGTGTTACTACTTGCTCGTAACCTGCTTTAGCTTGTGCTTTAGTTAAAAAGTTAACCAAACGCTCGCGCAAAGCAGTTCCTTTAGGCAACCACAATGGCAAACCCATCCCTACTTTTTCCGAGAAAGCAAATAATTCCAGCTCTTTTCCTAATTTACGGTGATCGCGTTTTTTAGCTTCTTCGATCATCAAAAGATATTCGGTAAGCTCACTCGCCTTAGGAAAAGTTACCCCATAAATACGGGTTAACTGTTTTTTGGTTTCATCGCCACGCCAGTAAGCGCCAGCCACATTCATCAGTTTAACGGCTTTTACAAAACCAGTATTCGGAATATGTGGACCACGGCACAAATCGGTAAATGATCCCTGTTTATAGAAGGTAATTTTACCATCTTCCAGGCCATCAATTAAATCCAGTTTGTACTCATCGCCTTTTTCTGTAAAATATTTTACCGCATCAGCCTTGCTTACACTTTCGCGCACAAAAGTTTCCTTTTGTTTGGCCAGTTCGATCATTTTGGTTTCAATGGCTTTGAAATCGTCTGACGAGAATTCCTGATCACCAAAGTCTACATCGTAATAAAAACCAGTTTCGATTGCCGGGCCAATACCAAATTTAGTGCCCGGATAAAGCGCTTCTAAAGCCTCAGCCATTAAGTGGGCCGATGAATGCCAGAAAGTCGATTTTCCGGCGGTATCATTCCAGGTTAGCAATTTCACTGATGAATCAGATTCGATTGGCCTTGTTGAATCCCAAACTTCGCCATTAACCTCAGCGGCTAAAACGTTACGGGCTAAACCCTCAGAAATTGACAATGCAATTTGATGGGCAGAAGTGCCCTTTTCGTACTGACGGACAGAACCGTCAGGTAAAGTAATGTTAATCATCTACAACTATGATTTAAAGTTTAAATAAAAAAGTTTTAAAGATCACTTACAATGTGATTTTATTTTGTGCAAAGGTACGAATTTTATACCGTTATCGATAGATAAACTTAAAATTCTACTTTGGTTGCAAGCCCACTTCACTCAGGTATGTTTGCTGTATTGCTAATAAACGATCTGGATAACTATTCAATTTTTCATACTTTAATGTAAGCTGAGCATGTAGCTTTTTTTTTTCGCTGATGCTTTTTGCCTGAATCATTTCTGCTGCCGTTTTACCGTAATCGTTTATGGATTTTAGATATGAGATTACTCCGTCATTAAATTTTCCGGCTGCTTCGCCTGGTTTCAGTGCGGCAATATCAGCAAGATCCATTTTTGAATTATTGATCAGATTTTCTGCCTTATGTGAAAGGAAAATAGAATCAGGAAACCCTTTTACATATACCTTCGATGTGTCTCTGAAAACGCTGTCAGTTTCGTCAATCTGCTTCATCTGGCTCAAAAAAATTGAAGTTACTTTTTCGTTATTGGCATAATCGCTTGTTGAAGATTTGCAGCTGAATAGTAAACTTAATGGAAAAAAGAGCAAAGCGAATTTTAACGGTTTCATATGCTGTTATCTTTTTTATGTATGGAAAATTAGCACGCTTGGTTTGTGTCTGCACGAACCGCAGCCTTGGTTTGTGTCTCCACGAACCAATCATAACATTAAAGCAAAAATTTGGTTTTCAAATATTTTCGCAACGGAATATCTACAAACTTCATAATAAGATAAGCCAGAATAATTAAAATAAATACTGAAACAGGAATTACAACCCATAAGGTTGACATAGCAGGTTTAACCACAGCTACGTAAGTTAAGAATACCCAAACAAATGGATAATGCGTCATATACAAAGGATATGATATTTCGCCAGAGAGTTTACAGCTGTTTTTGGAAGCAGGATTTAATGTTGCACCAGCGCCTAAAGCAACCAAAAACGGAAAGTAAAACAATACAATTATCGGTTCTGTAATCCAGTTGTAACGATCAGCATAAGGAAATAGAAAAGCGAGGATCAAAAGTATGCTCACACCTAAAAAGCCCAATTTGTTTTTAATAATCCAGTTGAAGCGGTAAACCAGCATGCCGGCAGAGAAAGAATAGAGCACACGCGCTCCTCCATCCCAAAAATTTTGTCCGCCCCAGCCGCCACCCAAATTGCCATTTGGAACCTTTACACCTATATAAATAAGGCATGCTGCCCCAACTACTGCCAAAGCAACCAATACCTTTTTATTGAGTTTGTAAAGGATGAGGATGTAAAAAATATTGGCAATATACTCCCAAAATAGCGACCAGGCCGGTGCATTTAAGCAAAACAGATTGGTATAACGCTCTGGCATTACCGGATAAGGAATTAAAAAAGCCGATGCTAAATACAATAAAGCTGTTTTTCCAAAACCATAAATGGTATAAAAATCGCTGAAGGGATCGAATAAAAAGGTTAACAAGCCTAAAACAGAACCGATTAAAACCAATGGATGTAAACGGATTAACCTTAATTTAAAAAACTGCATTAAACCAATATGTGGTGCGCGGTTATCGTAAGCATAAGCAATCACAAATCCCGATAAACAGAAAAAGAAATCGACCGCAAGGAAACCATGCGACAGAAAATTCTTGTTATAATCGGTAATGGCGATTTCCATAAAATGGTAAATCACTACAATGATGGCCGCCACGCCTCTTAATCCATCTAAAATTTCGAAATGCTGTTTGGTTGCCAGTAGGTTAGTCTTATTTTCTGCTGTAATCACTTGGTTAGGTTATTTAATTTTGTTTCAATAATAACCATTCTCATTTTATATGACAAATTACAATGTGCAATGAAGGATAATATTCAAAAATGATACAAAAAAGCCCCGAAACTTAAAAGCTTCGGGGCTTAATAGAATTATTATGGTGGTATGTAAACTTCCGGAATTTGGGCCAATGCATTTAGCCATGCTAACTTCGGAAACCTGGCCCGGAAATATTAATTCATTCCAAATGCTCTTCCCTGACCACCGCCACCTGGTCTGTTTTGTCTAAAACGTTTCATCATGTTCTCCATTTTAGTTTTATACTCTTCAGCAGTAATCAGTTTCGCTTTTTTAGGGGCAGTTACATCTTTTGCACTTACATTTCTGTATTCGATGCTTTTTGCGATGGAGCTGTTTCCCCTACCCTCAATGGCCAATACTGCGCCTTCTGTCCACATGTTTGGATTTGGAGAAAAATCGAAGCCAAGGTCTTTAGTGTACCAGATTTTGGTTTCTTCCACAACATTTTTATCCATATCCAGGATTTTAATTGCCCTAGTAGATCTTACAATTGCCTGGTGACAGGTAAAGCCTAAAATCTGTTTGGTAGAATCGGTTTTAACCACCTCGATGGTTGGTGCAGGAGCAGGTTTTGCCCTGGTGGTATCATTAGGGTTTCCACCACCCATTCTCATCGAACCAATCGGACCAGAAGTAGATAAGGTTAATTTACTTGGCATATAATAAGTGGTATCGTTCAGGTCAAAAACCTCTGTAAGGCCTTTATCTGCGAAAGTATAGTAGTATTCGCGGTTACCACCGCCACCACCAAAACGCATCATCATACGGCCCATTCCGCCGCCGCCACCACCTGCACCGTTACTATCTTCCGTTTCTTCAACTGGCATGTAACTTGCGTTGGTTGCAGTAAATAATAACTCAAAATTGGTTTTACTTGATGAAGGCATTCTGGCTTTCATCTGGTCGGTTAACTGTATACCGCTGGCTGATGCCATTGCAGCCGGATCTATGGTATTTTCGAACTGTATTGCTCCAGAAGTCTTTTTTTGTGCATTTGCAAAGCCTGCAATTGACATCAATCCTAATAAAGCGATGAATATTTTTTTCATTTTGATGATTTTGTTTGTTGTTTAGATACGAAAGCCTTTAAAAGGTTTAACAAAGGTATTGTAGTTTGTAACGCAAAGCGTGTTAAAATGTGTTAAAAACAAAGGAAAGATCGGCCTAATCAGTTGTTTAAGGGCAGATGTAATTTATTTTTTACAATTGATATAGTTTTTGAAAAGCAATTGCAGTGGTTTTTCGGGTGCTACAGTCCCGCCCTTTGCTTAATCCCGATAGAACATATCTTTTAAATTAAAATTGATCTTTAAGTCGGGATAACGCTGTCGGTCTGGTTTATTTTACAAAAAGTGGTGCAAAAAATTTGCGAGGTTTGAAATAGAAAAACGCTTGCGCTCGTTTCCAAACGAGTGCATAAATAGCTATACGATTCTATCGTTTGTAAACGATAAATTATACAACGCTCGTTAGAAACGAGCATTAGCGCTAAAACATAAATATCCCGAATTAAACCTGCGAGGATTAAACTAGTATTCCGTACTTTCTAACCACCCATTGCAAAGCACATCGGCAATGTGCATGGTTTTTACAGGCAGGTTATTTTTATCGATATAACCCTGAAGGTGTAAAAGACATGAAAGATCGGTAGAAATAATATAATCAGCTTGTTGCGCAAGCGCGTGGTTAACTTTTTGTTCGGCCATAGCAGATGAAATGGCATCGAATTTAACGGCAAAAGTACCGCCGAAGCCGCAACACATATCGGTATCTTCCATTTCGATCATTTCTAAACCATGTACTTTTGATAACAGTTGGCGTGGTTCATCTTTAATTTTGCATTCGCGCAGGGCACTGCACGAATCGTGGTAAACGGCTTTGCCTTCCAGTTCGGCACCGAAATAATCTTTTTTGGCCACGTTTACCAAAAAATCAGAAAGCTCCCAGATATTCGATTGCAAACTGCGGCATTTATTATGTACAATGGTATTCGTGAACAAATCGTTATAACCACCCTTTACCATGCCTACGCACGATGCAGATGGCGCCACCACATAAGTATTTTCGGTAAAATCGTTCAGAAACTTTGTACCCACTTCTTTGGCTTCATCCCAGTAACCGGCGTTATATGCTGGTTGTCCACAACAGGTTTGTTTTGAGTTGTAGGTTACCGCACATCCCGATTTTTCTAATAATCTTAAGGTATTAAAAGCAGTTTCTGGGTATAACTGATCTACAAAACAGGGCACAAATAATTCTACTTTCATCATATTCTAAACGACTGCAAACTTACAACTTTAGCGATTCTTTACGCTCGATTTTTCTTAAAAGCACTAAAAAGACTAATCCAACAATAAAAAATGATGCCAAAGCGATAATTGAGAAGCGAATATTTCCGGTTAAATCTTCAATGTAAGCAAAACTGAATAAACCAATTACAATGGCTAGTTTTTCGGTTACATCGTAAAAACTGAAAAATGAAGTGGTATCTTTTGTATCAACGGGTAAATATTTAGAATAAGTAGAACGTGATAAAGATTGGATTCCACCCATAATTAAGCCTACAATTGCTGCCAATGAATAAAACTGATACTCGTTTGTAATGTAATAACCATAAATACAGCAGCCTATCCATACCAAAACAACCATAATCAGTACATTTACGTTACCTATTTTTTTAGCAAGGAACGACATCAGCATGGCCCCTGGAATAGCCACCAACTGGATAATCAATATTACGGCAATCAGTTTGGCGGTTCCTAATTTCAAGGTTTTTTCGGCAAAACCAGCAGCTGCAAGCATAATGGTTTGTACACCCATGGAGTAGAAAAAGAAAGAAAATAAAAATCCTTTCAGTCTATTGATCTTTTTCAACTGGCCCCATACTTTAGAAAGCTCGCTAAAGCCATCCTTAAAAATATTGGTTTTTACTTTACCTTCTTGCGGTGTTCCGTTTGGAAGCACTTTAAAAGGAATCTGCGAAAAGCCTATCCACCATACCCCCACCAGTAAAAAGGACAGTCTAGGTGGAAATGAAGCATCGGTAATGCCAAACCATTCTGGTTTTAGTACAAAAAGAAAACAAATTAATTGAAGTAAAACAGAGCCAATGTAACCATATGAAAAACCTTGGGCACTTACCCTGTCCTGGTGTTCTTCTGTTGCAATTTCTGGCAGGTAAGAATTACTGAATAATACCCCGCCAATATAACCCATTGCAGCCAGGGCGAATAAAATAATGCTCATTTCGAGGGTATCCAGCTTAAAGAAATATAAACCAATACAGGCAACACCGCCCATGTAGGTGAAAAATTTCATAAACGACTTTTTATTCCCCCTTCTATCGGCAATTGACGAAAGCATCGGCAAAGCAAAAGCCATGATCAGATACGCAAATGAGAGGGCATAATTGGAAAGCGAAGTATTTACAAAGGTTCTACCGAAAAAAATTACTTTATCACCATGCTCTTTGGTGGTGGTAATAATGGTGTAATAAGCCGGAAAAATGGTAGAGGTGATGACTAAGTTATAGGCCGAGTTAGCCCAATCGAAGAATGCCCATGACCGGATGGTTTTCTTATTGTTTTTTGTTATCATTGAGTTTTTTCGCTTCGCTGGTGATTGCGTTGATTAATATGATTCCACCGATTAAATAGTTCATTACAAAACTAATACTTTATTGGTAAATTGACTGGCATTTTTCTCACATCTCACATCTCACATCTCACATCTCACATCTCACATCTCACATCTAAATATAATATTTCTTCCCGTCTGTTTTAATCTTCCCAGCATCTAATAATTCCCTGATCGCATCAATTCTTTCAGTTTCAACGCCATTTTTAATATTGGTAACCAGATCATCGAGGCTCAGCGCTTGTTGTTGAAGCAAAGAAACGATCTCGAATTCAATTTCCTCCCCCATTTGACTTTGGTTTTCGGCTCTTTTTTCGGCTAAACAAACATCGCATACACCGCATTTTGTTGCATGGTGTTCATCAAAATAGTTAAGCAATTGAACACTTCTGCACAAATTAGACGAGGCGTAGCCCACTACAGCATTAATCTGTTTATGCAAAATTTCTTTTCTCAATCCAAGGTATTTTACATCCAGGTCGAAATGATCCATATCTATCCTGGGCCGAACGTATTGTAATTGCGGTTGATCAGTCTGTTGAATATAGGTAAGCAATTCTATACTTTGCAGTTTGTTAAGCAGTGCAATGATTTCTTTATAAGAAAGTCCGGTTTTTTTTGCCAGATCAGCTTCTTTTATTTTCACAAAACCATCAAAAGCACCTCCATGCGAACGTTGGATTGTTTTGATGATCCCATCATAAGCTTTGTTTTCGATCTGAAAACGGTAAATATCTTCGTGACTGGCGATAAACATCATTCGTGAGGGCAGAAAAACACTTTCAGATAGCGTTAAGTAGCCATCGTGCTCTAAAAATTTTAATGCAGAAATGGTTTTTAATACACTTATGTTAAATCTTTTGCAGAAATCGGCTATATCGAAATTAAATGTTAAACCTTCACCTGCGCCAAATGCCAATTGAAAGTAGTTACCCAAATAATGGTAGGTTTTTCTGATTTCATCCGGAGAAGGAAAACTATCTAAATATCTGGATTCTAAACCCATAATATCAGACTGATTGGCCAATAATACAGCATAACTCCGCTTCTCATCACGTCCGGCCCTTCCCGCTTCCTGATAATAAGCTTCTAAACTTTCGGGTAAATCTAAATGCACCACAAAGCGTACATCAGCCTTATCTATCCCCATCCCAAAGGCATTGGTAGCCACCATAACCCGGGTTTTATTGTTTTTCCACTCCTCCTGTTTTAAAAAACGCACATCGCGTTCCAATCCGGCATGGTAAAAATCGGCTTTGATACCGTTTCGGTTAATAAAATTGGCCACTTCTGCGGTTTCCCTGCGATTACGTACGTAAACCAGGCCTGTTCCTTTAACATTCTGGCAAATATCGATCAGCTTTTTGTATTTATCTTCGTTACCGAAAACCACATAACTTAAATTATCCCTGGCAAAACTTTTAACGAAAACCTGTGGATTTTTCATTTCCAGTTTTTCGATAATATCTTTTCTTACAAAATCAGTAGCAGTTGCGGTAAGTGCCAATACGGGAACATTAGGTAAGATTTCACGCAGTTTGGCAATCTGATGGTAAGGCGGCCGGAAATCGTACCCCCATTGCGAAATACAATGCGCTTCATCAACCGCAATCAGGTTTACATTCATGTACGAAATGCGCACACGGACTAAATCGGCTAATAAACGTTCGGGAGATAAGTAAAGGAATTTAATTTTACCGTAAATGCAGTTATCCAATAAAATATCGATTTCCCGTTTGCCCATCCCAGCATAAATGGCAATGGCCTCAATTCCTTTGGATTTCAGGTTTTCTACCTGATCTTTCATCAGGGCAATTAAAGGAGAAACGACAATACAAATTCCCTCTTTAACCAAAGCAGGCACCTGAAAACAGATGGATTTACCACCGCCTGTCGGCAACAAGGCTAAACTGTCATTTCCTTCTAAAACCGAGGTAATAATGTCTTGCTGTAGCGGCCTGAAAGCTTGGTGTCCCCAATATTTTTGTAAAATCTCTATTGCTGTCATAAATCGGCGGTATCAAAACTATACATTTAATCCAAAATCGCCACTTATTATTGTTAGAAATTGAAAAAATCATCTTTAGAAAAGATTATTAACTTTGCTAAATAAGAAGGATTAAATGTTAAAAACGCAGTTTGCAGATATTGTTGGCTTAATCAAGAATGCCCGGACGGTTGCTTTAAAAACTGTTAATTATACATTAATAAACTTATATTGGAATATTGGTGAGTACATACACAATAAAGTTAAAAATGCCGAATGGGGACAATCGGTTGTAAAACAACTGGCAGAATTTTTATCCAGAAACGAACATGATTTAAAAGGTTTTTCTGATAAGAATCTTTGGCGAATGAAACAGTTTTACGAAAGTTATAAAGATTACCCAAAACTCTCAACACTGCTGAGAGAAATTAGCTGGACACACAATCTGATCATTCTTTCTAGATTAAAATCAATTGAGGAAAAAGAATTTTATTTAAAACTTTGTCTAAAAGAAAAATACAGTAAGAGAGAGCTTGAAAGACATATATCTGCTAGTCATTACGAAAGATCTATAATGGGAAATACAAAACTCTCACCAGTGGTGAGAGTTTTACAAAACGAGATTGAAACCATATTTAAAGATACTTATGTATTTGAATTCCTTAATCTTTCCGAACCTCACAGCGAAAACGATCTACAGAAAAATTTAGTTTTAGAAATGAGAAATTTCATTCTTGAGCTCGGCAAAGACTTTTTGTTTATCAGTGAAGAATATAAAATACAGGTTGGTAATAGCGATTTCTATATTGATCTTCTTTTCTACCACCGTGGCTTACAATGTTTAGTTGCATTTGAATTAAAGGTAGGTAAATTTAAGCCTGAACATTTAGGTCAGTTAAATTTCTATTTGGAAGCCTTAGATAGAGATGTTAAAAAGTCAAATGAAAATCCAAGCATTGGTATTCTGCTTTGTAAGGATAAAGATAACGAAGTGGTAGAATATGCGTTGAGCCGGAGCCTCTCACCTACCCTGGTCGCAGAATACAAAACCCAGCTACCAGATAAAAAATTACTCCAAAGAAAAATACACGAATTATTCAAATAACCATCCAATATATAATGAAACACCTCTATTTTTTATCCGCTCTTTCACTATTATTTTTCAGTTCTTATGCCCAGGAAAAGAAATGGGACATTGAAAAATACCAGGGTACTACAAAAAATTTCACCCTAAACACCGATGAGGGCACCTGGATGAACCTGGATGTAAGTGCTGACGGGCAGGAAATTGTGTTTGATTTACTCGGAGATATTTATGTGATGCCAATCGCCGGAGGTGTTGCAAAATTAATTAGTGGTGGCATTGCCTGGGATGTACAGCCAAGGTTTAGTCCTAACGGAAAGTATATATCTTACACGAGTGATAAAAGTGGAGGCGATAACATCTGGATCATGAACCGTGATGGTTTGGGCAAAAAACAGGTTACGAAAGAAAGTTTCAGGTTATTGAACAATGCTACCTGGATGCCAAACAGCGAATATATAGTGGCCAGAAAACATTTTACTGCAAGCCGATCATTAGGTGCTGGTGAAATGTGGATGTACAGCATAAACGGTGGTGATGGCGTGCAGTTAACCAAACGTAAAAACGATCAGCAGGATGCCGGAGAGCCAAACGTTTCTCCGGATGGCAGATATGTTTATTTTAGTGAAGATGTAAGCCCCGGACCGAATTTCGAATATAGTAAAGATCCCAACGGAACGATTTATGCTATCCGTCAGCTGGATTTAACAACAGGTAAACTAAGCACCTTAATTAACGAACAGGGAGGCGCTTGCCGTCCACAGGTTTCGCCTGATGGAAATATGATTGCTTTCGTAAAACGTGTAAGGTTGAAATCTACTTTATATGTGCAGAATCTTAAAACGGGCGAAGAATGGCCTGTAAATGAAGATTTATCACACGATCAGCAGGAAACCTGGGCCATTTTTGGTGTTTACCCGAATTTTGCATGGACGCCCGACAGCAAAAGCCTAGTTTTTTATGCCCGGGGCAAAATCAGGAAGACCGAAATCGGTACCTTGATTAATAGTATCATCCCTTTTCAGGCCAACACCATACAGACTGTACAACAGGCTTTACATTTTGAACAACAGGTTTTCAGTAATGAATTTTCTGCAAAAATGCTGAGGCAGTTAACCACCTCGCCGGATGGGAAAACCATTGTTTTTAATGCAGCAGGTTTTTTATATAAACAAGAATTACCAGCAGGTACACCAGAAAGGTTAACCAATGGATTGGATTTTGAATTTGAACCAGCTTTTAGTCCTGATGGCAAATACTTGGTTTATACTACCTGGAGCGACGAATTACGCGGGGCAATAAAACGTACCGATCTAAAATCAGGAAAAACTATCACTTTAAGCGACGAAAAAGGTTTTTATTATTCGCCTCAATATTCGACCAAAGGTGATAAAATAGTTTTTAGAAAAGGAAGTGGAAATGACGTTTTAGGGTATAATTATGGCCGGGGGACAGGTATTTTTATGATGGCAGCTAACGGAGGTGCAAAAACCCTGGTTGCTGACAATGGCATTCGCCCACAATTTAACAATACTGATACCCGCATCTATTTTCAAAGTTATGCTGATGGCAAAAAAGCCTTAAAAAGCATCGATTTAAATGGTGCAAACGAAAGAACACATTTTACTTCGCAATATGCCAATCAGTTTGTGATTAGTCCTGATAATAAATGGGTGGCATTTAACGAGTTATTTAATGTTTACATCACGCCAATGATCAATATTGGAACCGCTCAGGATGCATCTGCAGGAAATAAAGCCATTCCGGTTACCAAAGTAACGACCGATGGTGGAACATACATTCAATGGAGTGCCGACAGTAAAAATTTACACTGGACATTAGGACCAAAATATTTTACCATTGATGTAAACAGTGCCTTCAATTTTGATGGCAACACGCCAAAAACCGAAGCTTCATCTGTCGATATCAATCTGGTATTAAAATCTGATGTACCCACCGGGATTGTAGCCTTAAAAGGCGCCAGGATTATTTCGATGAAAGGTGACGAAGTAATCGAAAATGGAACCATAATTACCGACGGCAATAAAATTACAGCAATCGGTAAATCAGATGCTGTAAATATTCCCGCCAATGCTAAAGTAATTGATGTAAACGGCAAAACCATTATGCCCGGCATTGTTGATGTTCATGCACATTTACGCACCAGCCCGGATGGAATTACGCCTCAAAACGACTGGAGTTATATGGCTAATTTAGCTTTTGGTGTAACTACTTCACACGATCCATCGAGCAATACAGAAATGGTTTTTAGTCAGAGCGAAATGCTTAAAGCTGGCAGAATGGTTGGGCCAAGGGTTTATTCTACAGGATCTATTTTATATGGTGCTGACGGAGATTTTAAAGTGGTGATTAACAGTCTGGATGATGCATTGGCTAATTTGCGCAGGTTAAAGGCCGTTGGTGCATTTTCTGTAAAATCATACAATCAACCACGAAGAGAGCAGCGCCAACAGATTTTAGAAGCTGCCAGGCAGTTAAAAATGGAAGTGGTGCCCGAAGGTGGCTCTACCTTTTTCACCAATATGAATATGGTTGCCGATGGCCATACCGGAATTGAGCACAGTATCCCTGTTTTACCGGTTTATAAAGATGTTACCACCCTTTGGAACAATACCGAAGTGGGCTATACCCCTACTTTAATTGTTGCCTACGGCGGCCAGTGGGGCGAAAATTACTGGTACGACAGAACCAACGTTTGGGAGAATGAAAAATTAATGACCTATACGCCCCGTTCGATTATTGATGCAAGGGCGAGACGCAGAACTACTTCCGAATACAGTGATTATAACCATATCGACATTGCTAAAGCCACTAAACAAATTGCCGATGGTGGTACAAAGGTTAACCTGGGCGCACATGGGCAGATACAAGGTTTGGGCGCACATTGGGAGCTTTGGATGCTCGTACAAGGTGGCTTTAGTCCGCTGCAAGCTATTAGGGCTGCCACTTTAAATGGCGCAGGCTACCTGGGCATGAATAAAGAAATAGGTTCATTAGAGGTGGGCAAACTAGCCGATATGGTGATTATGGATGCCAATCCTTTAGATGATATCCGTAATTCAGAAAAAATCAAATACGTGATGATCAATGGTCGACTTTACGATAGCGCAACTTTAAATGAGGTGGGCACAAGAGAAAAACTCCGTGGCAAATTATGGTTCGAAAATATCAGGGGGAATGGCTACATTATTCCAACTGGAGAATCGGAAACCTGGACTTTTACTGTTCCGCATTGTGATTAAAACTACCAGTTAAATTTCAGAAACATTTTTGCCATATAAGGAACATATAATCTTAAATTCGTTATATGGTCAAAAGAATATAAATAAAATCAGATCATTACCCATATGAGATATTGTATTACGTTAGTATTTCTTTTCTTATTAGCCGATACCTCAAAAGCCCAATATTTATATCATCAATTAGAAGAAAAACATCCTATCTCCGAAATTAGGAAAGATATCGATCAATTGTATGCTGATTTAAAAAAGCATCACCTCAAACTTTATCAATACCTTAAAAAAGGCGATCTCGATTTTAAGATTGATAGCCTTAAATCAGCGATCAACCAGCCATTAACCTCGGCAGCGTTATACCAGCAGCTGTTGCCTGTTTTGAGCCAAATTGGCGACGGACACCTAAAGATTGATTTTTTTGAACCTGCAAAGGTAACAGAAAGCGACTACCTTAAATATGGCAAACGCTACTCCTCTCCTTTTGAACAACTTGGATTAAAATTTATAAATGGAAAGATTTTCGTTATCGAAAACAAAAGTGAAGATCAAAACCTAAAACCCGGATCGGAAATTCTGAGTATTAATCAAGTTTTAGCGGCCGACGTCACTAAAAAAGCTTTGCAAAATTCCTTTTCAGATGGTTACAATACTACATTCAAGTATTTCTTTTTGAATTATGGAAATTTAGACAATGTTTGGCGCATTTTTAAGAACAAGGATAGTTTAAAATTGGTATTTCAAAATGGGAATAAAACGGATAGCGCATACCTGATCGGAAAACCCTACAATGTTGAAGCAGCATTGCTGGCAGGTAAACAAATTTCAAATGTAGAAAACCAATTTTTGGATTATAGAAAAATCGACACCAATACGGCCTATCTGAAAGTAAATACTTTTGAAGCTAAAATGGCTCAAAATGATGTAAACCTCTTCAATAACGAGCTATCAAAAACAAAAAACCTGATCCTTGATCTGAGGAATAATACCGGTGGAAATATTTTTTTAATGTGCCATTTCCTAAAGTTCTTTCTTGATAGACCTATGCACCCTATTGAATTTCCGCAGGAACAGATTAAGGGAATGTTATTGCCAACTTTAGACAGCAACAGAAAAAAACAGATTAATTATGTTAAAGAATTTAATCAAAACGGCTATGCAAACCTGGTCCCCTTTAATAATGCTTATAAAAACAAGCTGTATATTTTAATAAACGGAGGCACATTTTCGGCAGCCAGTATTTTTGCCAACACATTGGCATTATCTCAAAGAGGCATTTTAATCGGTGAAGAAACTGGTGGAGGAAGGAATAACACCAATGCAGGTACATATTTTAACACCAAACTAAAAAATACTGGGATTGTTTACAGGATCGGTCTGGTGCCTTTTAATTTACCACAACCCTCTGATACAATTGGTCGTGGTGTAATGCCCAATGTAAAAATCAATTATACTTTAGGCGATTATCTCGCAAAAAAAGACCTCGGAATGGATTGGACATTGAAGGATATCGAAAAAAACAGGTAATTTTAAACCATATCATATGAAACCGAATAAACTCTACCTTATTGCTTCAGTTATATTCCTAATAATAAGCCTGCTTGTTTTTTCATACAGCGGATATGACTTATTGGGTATCCCAACAGTAAACCTGTTTCTTGCGCTTATTGCAATGGCTTACATTACTTCTTTTATTGCTGTAATGAAAAATCGGAAATCTGTTATTTCCTGGTTATTACTTGTTGTAAACTCGATTATACTGATCTGCATCATCTATTTCCTTACACATTTTAAAATGAAGATGTAGTTTTTGTTATCCACTCTAAATCGTACGCATCCTTATGAATACCAAAGACAAAGAAATCATTATTTATTTAATCATTCCTTTAATTGGGATTATACTTTATATATGCTTAGCAAGAAAAATAGTACAGAAAAAATTGGGTAACCTTCTTTTATTAGAATTTTTCCTGATTTTTGTTAATTATGGCGTGCTCGTTCAAATAGTCTTTATTTTCTTTCTATTGCAGTGGTCAGCAGTCTTCTACCTGGTTTATTTTTACTTAGCGCTTATTGCTCCAATAATCATGGGCTTTATAGCATACAGACGTAGGAATTACAAAACACCCTCCAGGTTTGATGTGTGGGCATACATGGCTGGAGGTCTATATTTCGTTTTTGCGCCAATAATTTTTGCGGTTTTATATTTCGCGAATTAAATGATCATTTTCAGATTAAAGCACCAATAAACCGTATTCTCTTAACGTATTAATGGGTTTTGAATACCAGAACAGTTCAAAATTTTCCATTTCACGCTCAAATTCGGCTTTAACTTCCTGAAAAGTAAATACCTTTTCATTGGAGATCGAAATTTGAGCTAAAATGGCGGTTAACCATTCACCTTCTTTTTTATTCGTTTGTACGGTAAAAGTTTCTTTTTTATCGTGAAAAGTGAGCGATACCATTTCCCAGGTATTTCCTTTTTTCGATTTGGTGAAATATTCAGCCGACGGCTTTCCACCTATCCACACTACTTTTGCAGTAGGTTTGGTGTTAAACTGATCGCCATCATTTAATGCCTTTTCGATAAAATCAACTGGTATTTTAGTCCTCGGAATTTTAAAATCGAACCAGTCCTGTAATTCATAATCAAAACAGATGCCGTGCATAAAATTAAAGAGCGATTTCTTTAAACCATAGCTGAATTTATTATGATCAATCCCGGTTTTATCAGTATAATTGATATCATTGTTGGCAAATGTGCCGATAACTTCAGTTTCTTTTACCACACCAAATTTTTCGGGGTACATACCTACCGGGCTATGGGCCGTCATGGCAAACTGGTGCCAAAAACCTGATTGTAATACGCCGGCTTCAAATAACTGGCGTACCATTTCCAAACTATCAACCGTTTCCTGTATGGTTTGTGTTGGGTAACCGTACATCAAATAAGCATGAACCATAATCCCGGCATCGGTAAAGTTGCTGGTTACTTTAGCTACCTGCTCTACCGTTACACCTTTATCGATCAGTTTTAACAAACGATCTGATGCCACTTCCAATCCGCCGGAAACCGCAATACAACCCGACGCTTTTAATAACAAACATAAATCCTGACTAAAACTCTTTTCAAAACGGATGTTTGTCCACCAGGTAACCGCCAGTTTTCTCCTGATAATTTCTAATGCTAGTTCACGCATCAATGCTGGCGGTGCAGCTTCATCCACAAAGTGGAAGCCATTCTGACCCGTTTTTTCATATAGATCTTCAATGCGATCTACAATTAATTTAGCCGCAACCGGTTCGTAAACCTTAATATAATCGAGCGAAATATCGCAAAAGGTACATTTCCCCCAATAACAGCCATGTGCCATGGTGAGTTTGTTCCAACGGCCATCGCTCCACATGCGGTGCATCGGATTTACAATTTCGATAACGGATATATACTTGTCTAAAAGTAAACTTGTATAATCTGGTGTACCTACATCAGCCTGCTTATAATCGTTTCTGAAAGCATCATTACGGTAAACCACTTTACCATTTTCGAGCAAAAAAGTTCTTTTATAAAAATGCGCTTCTGCCGGAACGGGATGTGTAATGTTGTGGTGCAACAGCTCAATTGGCAATTCACCATCATCTAAAGTGATGTAATCGAAAAACTCAAAAACCCTGGCATCTGATAAAGATCTTAATTCAGTATTCGGAAAACCACCGCCCATAGAAATTTTAATTTCAGGGTGATTGGCTTTTATCCATTGTGCACAACGGAAAGCGCTATATAAATTACCAGGAAAAGGAACAGAAATCAGAAATAATTTTGGTTGAACGATTTCAATTTTCTCTTTTAAAATCGAAATCAGGATATGATCAATGTAAGTTGGTCCTTTTGATAAAGCATCGTATAACTCATCAAAAGAATTGGCGCTTCTACCCAAACGTTCTGCATAACGGCTAAAACCAAAATTTTCGTCAATACGTTCTACAATATAATCAGAGATGTCTTCAAGATAAAGTGTAGCCAAATGTTTTGCTTTATCCTGCGTACCCATGGCCCCAAAAGCCCAGTCCAGTTCTTCTAAAGCTGCAAAACGAGAAGCTTGTGGAAGAAAATCATCACTACAGATTTGAAGGGCTAATGTTGGATTTTTACCCTGCAAAAATGCGATTACCGCATCAATAGTTTTTAAATATTCATCCTGTAAAGCATAAATACGGTTGGCATTATCGCTTTTTGGATTTTCATTTTCTACCTCAAATAATTGTTTAAGCCCCCTTTTAGAAAATAATTCTAAAATAACCTCGATACCTAAATCGGCTTGAGTTGCACTGATGTTTTTGGTGTTGAGAAAACCTTTTATATAAGCCGTTGCTGGATATGGAGTATTCAGTTGGGTAAATGGTGGCGTAATGGCAAAAATTTCGGCTTTCAAAAGGAATTATGTTTCTGCAAAAGTACGGGATTTTTAAGGATTATTGCTAAACGCATGAAGAAACGACTTTACAATTAGAAAATCGTAAACTGTTTTTTAAAAGTCTAATGCATTAAGATCCCCGATCAAGTTGGGGATGACGGTCTATCGGGATATGCAACTATCTTAAACTAAAACACCAATCTAAACGTTTTAATCCTACATCAACACCTTTTTTGCCTGAATGAAAGTTTTTTGTTTTTACATCCTGATGCTGTGTGCGCAAATCGGCTTTGCGCAAAAAACATTTGTATTCCCTAAAATCAAGGCGCAAGGATCTTTCATTGCACAAGTTACTCCACCAAACTGGACGGCCATCGATCAGGTTTATGGCGATTTAAACAATGATGCTTCAGAAGATTTAGCGGTAGTTTTTGAGTTTAACAAATCGATTGACGAAACCCGTGTATATGGCGATAACAATACCGATATTATAAAGGAAACGCAAAAACCGAGGATATTAGCCATTTTTTTTAAAGATAAATCAACAGGGGTTTATAGCTTATCAACCCAAAACAACGATTTCATTCTGCGTTCGGAAGAAGGTGGTAAGTTGGGCGATCCGTTACAACAGATTGCCATTAAAGATCAACAACTGTATTTGCGGTTTCAAGGGGGCTCAGAATGGCGTTGGGAATTGGGCTATACCTTTAAATTCGAAAATAAGGACTGGTTTTTAACAAGCGCAATAAATCTTTATTTTAACCAAAATAGCGGCGATATGACAGAAAGGGTTTACGATTTTAAAACCCGTGAATTATTTACCACTGTTGGTAATCTGCACCGAAGGGATATTGCCAACCGAAGAACAAGTGAAGTTTTGTATTTTTCGCAGTTAAGAACGTTTAAAACCTTTAAAAAGCCCTGGGCCTGGGAAATTATGCCGAATGTTTATTTGTAATAGGGCAAACTTATCAGGTCTTCAAAGTAAACGGGTTGTGCTATTTGCTTAGATGTTCTTAGGTGGTCATTTTTTTTTTGGAAATCATGGGTTAGCACAATTGGGTAATGGAGCCCTGCTATCGTTTCAAGTCCTCGTTCGTACCTTACTCCGGGCTTTCCACTTTATCAGGTTTATTTAACTTGAGCCTGTGGTTCTTCGGCGAAGCGTTCAAAGCGCCTAAAAAAAATTGCTTTCGATGTTTATTACCTAGATATTTTGCGCTATCACAAAACCACTGGCCCAGGCCCATTGAAAATTATAGCCGCCCAACCAACCGGTTACATCCAAACATTCGCCGCCAAAAAACACATTCGGGATCTTTTTACATTCCAAAGTTTTGGAAGATATTTCATTGGTATCAATTCCACCACGCATCACCTCGGCTTTGTCATAACCTTTATCGCCCGCAGGTTTAACCTTAAAGTGATGAATGGTTTGTTCAATTAAATCGATTTCTGCCTTGGTTAAAGCCGCAACAGGTTTGCTTAAAGGTAAAAACTTGCCCAATGCATCCGTAAATTTTTTGGTATAAATCCGGTTTAACAGCGTCGATAATAAAGTTTTACCATTATTTTTTCTTTCTTCATCCAATAACGAAACCATATTTTGATGTGGCAATAAATTCAGGTTGATGGTTTCGCCCCTTCTCCAGAAGGAAGAAATCTGCAAAATAGCCGGACCGCTTAATCCCCAATGGGTAAAAAGGATATTTTCTTCAAAAGAAATTTCATCATTGCTTACCTCACAGAAAACAGAATTACCCGAAAGCTGTGCAAACCATTCTTCATCTTTACCAGTAATGGTTAAAGGCACTAAGGCTGGAGCAGTTTCTATGATTTTGAGATCATGTTTTCTGGCAAAACGAAGAGCAAAATCAGTGGCACCCATCTTAGGAATGGGTAAACCTCCAGTGGTAATTACCAGCTTTTCGGAAGTTAAAACAACTGTTTTACCATTCTTCTCATAACTTACTTTAAAGCCATCGGGTAATATTTCAATATCCTTTACATCAGCATTACACCTAATTTCCTGCCCAAAATCGGCACAGATGGAAGTAAAAACCTGTACCACATCCTTAGCATTTTTATCATCAGGAAACAATTGTCCTAAAGTTTTTTCTTTACCCTTAATGCCATAAGTTTCAAAAAAACTGATGGTATCATCAACCGTCCACTGGTTAAAGGCAGATTTAATAAAATGCGGGTTTGCAGATATAAACTGTTCAGCTGATGCGAATTGATTGGTATAATTGCATCTACCCCCTCCGGAAATCAGAATTTTAGCCCCTGGCTTTTCATTTTTTTCGAGCACAATTACTTTCTTACCCAGATAGCCTGCCTGCACCGCACACATCAATCCGCAAGCACCTGCACCAATAATTATTGCATCAGCATTCATCAATAAAATTTATTATGGTTACTTTTGTGCAAAAATAGCATTATTTTCAAGCGCATGGCAAAACAGATTAGCGAATTAAAATTAGGTATTTTAGGTGGCGGACAATTGGGCAGAATGCTCATTCAGCAGGCAATTAACTACAATGTAACCACATTGGTTTTAGATCCTGATCCGGATGCTCCTTGTAAACATATCTCAAATTACTTCGAAAATGGCTCTATTACCGATTTCGACACCGTTTACAACTTCGGAAAGAAAGCAGATATTATTACCATCGAAATTGAAAAAGTAAATATTGATGCGCTTGAACAGCTCGAAAAAGAAGGCAAAAAGGTTTTCCCGCAATCGAGGGTAATCCGCCTGATTCAGGATAAAGGCGTACAAAAACAGTTTTTTAAAGAAAACGACATACCTACCTCTCCTTTCCAGATTGTAAATACCAAAGAGGATATGGAAAACAGTCCTTTCCATTTTCCGTATATTTTAAAATTGAGAAAAGACGGTTACGATGGTAAAGGTGTAATGAAAATCAACAGTGCGGCCGATCTGGAGAAAGCTTTTGATGCTCCCTGTATTATTGAGAAACTGGTTGATTTTGATAAAGAAGTTGCGGTAATTGTAGCCCGTAATGCCAATGGCGATATGAAAACCTTCCCAATGGTAGAGATGGAATTTAATCCGGAAGCCAACCTGGTAGAGTTTTTGATTTCTCCTTCCACTTTTGCCGAAAGTTTACAGCAAAAAGCAGAAAACATTGCTAAAAATATCGCCTCGGCAATGAATATCACCGGAATTTTAGCGGTTGAGATGTTCGTTTGTAAAGATGGCGAATTATTGGTTAACGAAGTTGCCCCACGCCCACACAATAGCGGTCACCAAACGATTGAAGGCAATTATGTTTCTCAGTTCGAACAGCATTTACGGTCTATTTATAACCTGCCATTGGGCGATACCAGCAGCATTACCAATGCCATTATGATTAATCTCCTTGGTGAAAAAGGTTTTGAAGGGGTAGCCAAATATGAAAATTTAGAAAAGATATTAGCCATTGATGGTGTTTATGTTCACCTATATGGCAAAAAATATACTAAACCCTTCCGCAAAATGGGGCATGTTACCATTGTAGATATCGACAGGGAAAAAGCGATCGAAAAAGCAAGGTTTGTACAAAAAACATTAAAAGTAATCGCATAAAACTCCTAGCCCTTTAAACGGGAATTAAAAACAAGGTGGAAATGCAAAAGTTTAAAGAAGTTAAAAAGAAATAAAATAAATATGAGTCAAGGAAATTCAAATTCGGCATTAGTTGGAATTATCATGGGTAGCAAATCAGATTTACCTGTGATGCAGGATGCTGCTGATGTATTAAAAGAATTTGGAATAAACTATGAAATTACGGTTGTGTCTGCGCACAGGACACCAGAACGCATGTTCAACTATGCTAAAGAAGCACAAGGCCGTGGCTTGAAGGTAATTATTGCTGGTGCCGGTGGTGCTGCCCATTTACCAGGAATGGTGGCTTCTATCACTACATTACCTGTAATCGGTGTGCCAGTTAAATCGTCAAACTCTATTGATGGATGGGACAGTATTTTATCTATACTACAAATGCCAAATGGTATTCCTGTGGCAACTGTAGCTTTAAATGCAGCTAAAAATGCAGGTTTATTGGCTACTCAGATTTTAGCTACTGCAGATGAAACTTTAACGGTTAAAATGCAGGCTTATAAAGATGAACTTAGAAGAAAAGTTGAGGAAAGCGCTGAAACGATGTAATAAAGTAGTAAGACAAATTCTTAAAAAGAGGCGTCATTCCCACGCAGGCGGGAATCTTAAAGCTTATTGCATTACGATTCCCAATCAAGTTGGGAATGACGCTCTGCCTATGCTTGTCTAGAAAATCAACACTCCAAACTAATTTAAACTCGGATCAACCGGAAAATTACTGATATGCGCATATTTTGGCCCTGAGTTTACGATTACATCTCGCCAGAGTTTTCCATAGCCCATTTTTTATTCAACATCAATAATATCGCCAGGTTTACAATCTAAAACTTTGCAGATGGCTTCTAAAGTATCAAACCTCACGCCCTTTGCCTTTCCGGTTTTTAATATAGAAAGGTTTACGATGGTTAATCCAACTTTCTCTGATAGCTCGGTTAGCGACATTTTCCGGCGGGCTAACATCACATCTAAATTAATAATTATAGGCATGGTTTAGGTTTATACAAATGCTTCATTTTCCTGTTTAATATCTACGCCAACCTTAAATGCCAGGCCAAATGCCAATAATACCAGGCCAATAAGTGTTTCCGCGCCAAAAAAACTGGCACCATTAAAAAGATAATAACCCGAATCATTGATATGCAGGTTGTTAATACAATTGATAGACAATTCTTGCCTAATCCATCTTAACACTGGTAAAAAAATCAGCACTATGCTGCTATATATTATTATAGATGAATTTTTTCTTGTAAAAACTTCATCTCTTAGTAAAGACCTGAAAAACAGTTTGACTGATAGAACCAAAAAACCGATACAAATAAAATAAATCAGATAAGCCAGCTGAAAAGCAATGGATGAAAAAGAAAATAATTCAGCGTATGAATTAAATCTTAAAGATATCGAAGCAGTTTTTGCTTCGCTTACAAAAACCTTTTGGTTAAACCAATTACCCAAACCATTATCCGTAGTTCTGATCTTATTATGATCTTTTTTCTCTGCTTTTACATCATATATACTATACCACTTTATCCCTCTGGTAGCATTTGGCACACCGGCATTAAAAATAGAGATTAGCAAAACAATTGCATATAAAGCGAGCGCCAGTGTAGACAGTTTATTTAGCCACTTAATTACCTTGCTTTCTGAGAGTTTCATAAAATATAGTTTAAATATGAAACAAACATAAAATAATATTTAAAATAAAACAATAAATATTTATCGTTTTATTTTAAATAAGTAAAAGTTGTTAACTGAAAATTGCCAACTGAAAACCGACTAATTTAAACTCGGATCAACCGGAAAATTACTGATATGTGCATATTTTGGCCCTAAGTTTACGATTACATCTCGCCAGAGTTTTTCGTCATCGCTACTGAAAATAAGTTCAGGATCAAATTTATCGCTCACCATCCAGGCATTTTGTTCTATTTCACGGTCTAACTGCCCTTTATCCCAGCCAGAATAACCCATAAAAAATTTCACCTCATCAGCATTGATGGCGTTTGTATTTAACAGGATTTTAAGCGTTTCAAAATTCCCTCCCCAGTATAATCCATTTCCGATATCTTCGCCACTTTGCATTTTATCATAACAACGATGTATAAAATGTAGGGTATCTGCAGCAACTGGTCCACCGAAATAGATGTAGTTTTTTGCATCCCATAAATCCTGTATCACATCGTTGAGGATTAAGTTTCCAACCTGGTTAAGGATGTAACCCACGGTCCCCTCGTCACCATGTTCGGTTAATAACACAACAGACCTTTTAAAATTGGGATCGGCCATAAAAGGTTCTGAGATGAGCAAGCGGCCTGTTTTTGGTTTTATATTGTTTAGCATGATGATAATCATTTGTTACACCATAAAAGATGCCTATTTTTGTTGTATGCAAGTTACAAATGAATTTCTACAAAACCTGCGCCAAGATTACAAAAGCGCTTCGCTGGATGAATCTGACGTGGATCAGGATCCGATTGTCCAGTTTCAAAAGTGGTTTCAACATGCAGTTGATGCCCAGATATATGAGCCTAATGTGATGACTCTGGCCACTGCCGATAAAGCCGGAAGACCTGATGCACGTATCGTGCTGTTAAAAGGTGTTGATGTAGATGGTTTCAGGTTTTTCACCAATTACCTAAGTGCCAAAGGGAAAGAGCTAAAACGTAATCCTTACGCCGCACTGGTATTTTTCTGGCCAGAACTGGAAAGACAGGTAAGAATTGAAGGAACAGTAGAAAAACTGGATAAAGAAACATCCGAAGCCTATTTTAATACCCGGCCAATTGCGAGCCAGATTGGTGCTGTAGCATCTCCGCAAAGCCAGGTAATCCCGAACAGAAGTTTTTTGGAAGAAAAAGTGGAAGAGCTAAAAGCTAAAAGTACCGATAAGGGTGTTGCTAAACCGGCGCATTGGGGCGGTTATATTGTAAAACCTACCCGAATAGAGTTTTGGCAAGGCAGAAGAAGCAGGTTACACGACAGGATAAATTTTGAACTGGTAAAAGGCATCTGGACCAAAACCAGGTTAGCGCCATAAATTGCTTTAAAAAATAAATAGAGATCGGCTATCCAGCAAGATCTCTATTATAACTAATCATTAACTAACCTAAATTTACTAGGAAGTACTTTTATTAAAATGCCTGCATTTTACAATGCCGGCGGTAATTTCTATCTTTTATTAAGCAATTTATCTGCTTATTTTGTTTTTCCTGATGGATCAAAAGTCCTTAAAAAAGACATTAAAATGAAACAGGTATCGATGAATAAATGCTTTGTATCGATTAAAAAATTACCTCGAAATTTTAACATTTTATTTAACAAACTTTAACTATATATTTTTGTTAATCAGCATTTTAAATCATAAACAAAAAGTAAAAATTTAGTATTAACGGGTTACTATTTCGTTGTAATAAGCTGCGAAGAATCGTCATTGCGAGAAGGCTTTTTCAGCCGACGAAGCAATCTTTCTTGCAAGAATTACTTGCCGGAAAGATTGCTTCGTCGTACCTCCTCGCAATGACGAGTTTTTATTGAGTCTGTCAATGATAGCTTGTTTAGGGCCTTACATAAAATCAACTTATTTAAGGCGTTTCGACAGGCTCAATGTGACAAGCAAAAATGAGTTATCTCTCTTTAAATTAATTTTGTTTCGGAACTTTTACCTCGCACTTGCGTACTTAATCACCAAACTTACATCCCTTGTTGTTGTAGCCGGGTTCCACCGGAAATTTAACGTAAATGTTTTGGTAGCCGGGTCATATTTATTATCCTTACCAGCTAAATTTGCAAGGGTGGCATTACCTAAAGATGTCATAGTTACGAGGTTTGTTGCAGGATCTACTGTAGCCCTGAGGTTATCGATACCAGAAACACCCGAGGTTCCACCAGCCCATCTTAAATTGGTAATCTCTACCGTTGTTGCACTTACGGTACTTAAGGTAAGATTTGGATTACCAGCTATACTCCCGCTTAAAGCATCGTTGGCAGGTATACCAGGCGCTGTATACCTGATCACATTACTTCCTGTCCCAACTGAATATATGCCATCATAAGCGTTTTTAGCATTAATTTTAAACAAACCTTTGCCATAATTACCACTTACCGTACCTGCTGAAGTTGATTTAACCACAACGCCCAAAGCATAACTCTTGCTAAAATCAAAAGCACTGGTTTTAAGTTTAATGTGGAAAGTGCCCTGTTTTTGTCCTTTCGGAATGGTAACTGTGTAAGATGGTACAGTGTACAAACTGGCATCCAAACTGGTTAAAACAGCGGTAGACGTAGACATGGCGTCTACTATTGTCGCATCGAAACCTAAAGTTACGGTTACATCTTCCGGGGCTCCATCTACACCGGTATAATTAATTAAAACCGGACAATCAACTTCAGTTACTGCATCAAAAGATTTGGTTACCGAAGCATATGCTGTTGAACTTGTTCTTGAAGGCAAATCAGCCAGTTCTACAATGCCGTTAGAACCATTGTCAGCGTAAATTCCATCCTGTTTGGTACACGATGAAAAGCCTAATGCGATTGCAAACAACGCAAAGCCTATTTTTTTATAATTTTTCATATCAATTTTCTTTATCTAAAAAAATTTAGTTAGTGTTCACGTCCCAGAAAATTTTTGAAGTATATGCACTTAAACCGGTTGGAACATTAGGGTTTAAATTATACTCTGTAGTTGGGTAGAGGTTGCGTACTGGTAAACGATCTGTTGCTGTAGCAGATGATTGCAACGATACAAAGGTTGTTGTTGCTGCAGTTCCTGATATGGCCGGATAACCTGTTCTTTTGTATTCCTGCCAGGCTTCGAAACCATTAACAAAGTTTAACGCAATGTATTTTTGGGTGATAATAGCTTCTAAACGCTGTGCCGCAGTAGTTGCCAGATTGTAATTAACCAGATAACTACCCGAGTTTGCAGCTTTGTATGCAGTAAGGTATGCATCTAAAACAGTGCTTGTGGCTGATGTAGTGGTGGTACCCGATTTTTGAAGATAATTGTATGAAGCCCTGATTCCGTTATCGAAATTGGTTGCAGCATCACCTGATAGCGGATGTCCTTTTAGTGCTGCTTCAGCAAGTAAAAAATAAGTTTCGGCAGCTGGCATCATTAATTGCCCCATTACCCTGCTTTTTAAAATTCCCTGCGCCGCTGGTGCACTTAAAGCTGTTCCAACACCGATATACCAGGCCGGATAACCTGAAATCCATGAAGGAACGCCTGTTTCATTTCCCAATTGATTGGTTGGAGTAGTATTAGCCGCATAATTTTTATAAATCAGCGCACCTCGTGTTCCATCGCTTAGCTTTGTACCGTTATAAAATGAAAAAATCCATTTAGTCGGGATTTGCTGTGCCGCATAAGCGCCATTACTACCGGTGTAGCTAGAATGATAAGTATTCCATAACGGATTTTGACGGGCACTGGTACTTACAAACCCCGGATCGATCAATACATCACTGGTTAAAAAACCTTCGGAAGAAAAGGTACCGAATGCAGTGGCTGCAAAAGAAGCTAAAGGACCATCCTGTGCACGGGTTAAAATGCGCAGTTTAATATTATTGGCAAACTGAATCCATTTGGTAATATCGCCACCGAACATCACATCTGCGGAGCCTAAAGCTTTTACCACCGTGCTTGATCCATTGGCTTTAAGTTGCGCAATGGCAACATCTATTTCGGTTACTAAAGATTTATAAATGGTTGCAGCATCATCGTAATGTGGCGTAAGGTTATCAATACCGGCCAAACCTTCTGTATAAGGTACATTACCATACTCATCTACCAAAATCTGGTAGTAATATGATTTCATCACCCTTGCAACGGCATTAAACAATACATATTTGCTTACGCCTGAAGTAGAAGTAATGATATACTGATAACTTCTTAAATCAGAAAATGCACTGTTAAATAAACCATTATTGGTTCCTGAGTTCCAGTTGTAGGTAAAAAAGGTTGATCCTGAAAAAGAATAGCCACCCGCATTAGCCTGGTAACCAGCCATCCATGCACCGTAATTAAAATAAGTAATAAAATTTGATGCCGTATTATTGAGTGCGGCAGGCAAAACCAGTTCTGGTGATGAAGAGGTAGCCGAATTGGTATTTTCGTTGATATCCAGGTAACTCTTTTTACAGCCGGGAGCAGCAAAAATGATGGTTAAAAGGACAGTTAATTTTAAAAATCTTTTCATAATTCTTGTCATTAGAAAGTTAATGATATAGTGCCACCATAATACCTGGTTGGAGGGGTTTGCGATAATGAAGTAATCCCCACGGCATTACTGTCTGATCCGTTATTACTGTAATCAGGATCTGCAAACTCGTTTGATTTCGGTAACCAGATAAACAGGTTTCTTCCTTGCGCACTGATGGTAGCCGATTTAATGAATTTTACGTTACGCAATACGGATGACGGAAGTTTATAAGCCAGGGCCAGTTCCCTCAATTTCCAATAGTTACCTGAATACACATAATTGCTGGTTACACTAGAATATAAACTGCTGCTGGTCCAGAAACCTGCACCACCATCTGACACGGTAACGCTGTTATTGGCTACATAAGTTCCGCTTGCCGAATCGTAATATGAGGAGTTAGGAAAAACAAATTTCTCTCTGTTGTAATAAGCACTTCTGGCCGATGAACCTGAAAAATCGTATGTAGATGCCGCTGTACTGTACTGCACATAATTAGAGCGGTACTCAAACAATCCGGATAAGGTTAAACCTTTGTAAGAAAGCTGAAAATCAAGACCTAACCTATTCTTCGGTATGGTATTTCCTAATATATTGCCCTCCGTTTTTCCTACCGGATAACCTGTGTTTTGATCTACCACTACCCTGCCTTCTGAATCGCGGATATAATCTGACCCGATAATTACCGGATAAATGCTGCCTACCTGACCAAAAATAGTCGAGCTATTACTTACACCGATACGGGTTAAATCGTTAGATAATGAAACCAGTTTATTGTTGTTGTATGTATAATTACCACCAACGGTTAATTTCCAGTCGCCTTTTCTGATCGGTGTAAAATGTAAAGCTGTTTCCAAACCTTCATTAGTCAATTCGCCGGTATTTAAAAGATAGTAGTTATAACCTGTAGTTGCAGGAACGCCTGCTGTAATGGCCTGCCCGGTAGAACTGGTATTATAATAAGTTACCGTTCCATCAATTAAACCTTTAAACAACCTGAAATCTACCCCACCTTCGTAACCTGTGGTAATTTCGGGCTTCAGGTTGCTCGAAACCAAAGTATTGTTCGGTGTATAACCCGTACCATAACCATAACCTGTTTGCGAATCGAAGGTAGATTGCAAGGAATAAGCACCCCCATTGGTGGTATTACCCACGTTTACGTTACCTACTTTTGAAACTCCGGCCCTGATTTTCAGGTAATCTAAAACTTTACTGTTTTTTAAGAAACTAAAAGCATCGGTCGGGATAAAGGACACATCAGCTGCCGGATAGAAAAATGACCTGTTGGCTGGAGCAAGCACCGAAACCCAATCGTTCCTGCCTGTTACATGCACATAAAGGTATTTTTTATATCCAACGGTTATATCGGCCCAAACCCCATACTGGCGGGTATTGTAATTGGCTTCACCCGCAGATGGCGTTCCGGTTATATTGCCTAAATTATAAAGTTCACTTACCTGCAAACCACTGCCTGAGGCATTAAGATCTTTATAAACATAACTTTTTAATGAGGTTCCGATCAGCGCATTGAACGAGAAATCTTTCACATCTTTTTTAATGTTGGCAAAAAAATCTGTACTAAAGTTGCTTGTGTTCAGCATTTCATCACTCACACCACTGCTTTGGTTCGTTTTGGCAGAATGATCTAATGTATACTGGGTATAATTGTAACCTGTAGTGCTGTTTTTGTTCCGGTAATAACGGTTTGTAATGGCAGCCCTGTAGGTAAAATCCAGCCAATCCGCTGCTTTATATTTCAGCTCCAGTAAACCTGTTAAATAATCGTTGGTGGTATTTTGCCTGTAATTATCAATGGCCCAGTATGGGTTTTTATAATAATCATTATAATAACTATCCGGATTGCCCCAGCCCGTTGCATCCTGCCAGTTCGAATATTGCAGCAAAGGAATCTGCGCAGGCGTATTTAACAGGTTATCGTAAATGGTAGAAGTTGCACTGGTAATATCGTACTTGTTCTGGGTATAACTGGCGTTATAATTGGCCGTAAACCTTTTGCTAAAATTCCGCATACCATTAAATCTGAATGCCGCCCTGTTGTATTTATCTTTTGGTGTGGTTCCGGTTCCATCTAAATACTGTGCCGATAAATAAGTTGATGATTTCTCATCAGCGGAAGAGATAGAAAAATCAGTTTGGTTGGATATACCCGTTTTCCAGAAATCATATTTATCATTAGTGGCAGAATATGGCGTGTATTGTTGTGCGCCACTTTCGGTTACGCGACCAATTGGCCTTAATGTTCCATCAAATGCCGGACCATACTGCTGGTTTTCGATCGGGTCGTATACCTGCGCACCTGAAGTAGAACCAGATCCAAAACGGTTTTGCAATAACGGATAAAAACTTACCTGTTCCAAAACCGTCGTATTCGATAATTTAATTACAGGTGTTCCAACCTTACCTTTTTTAGTGGTGATGATTAATGCGCCGTTGGAGGCATCAGAACCATATAAAGCAGCGCCACTTGCACCATTCAATACGGTAATGTCCTCAATATCATCAGGATTTAAATTGCCCAGAATGGCATTTGGTACCACGGCACCATCTAATACAATAAGCGCCTGGTTATTCCCTGTAATGGAGCGGTTTCCCCTTAATACCAAACGGTAACTTGGATTTACACCACTTCCTACAGCATTAATCTGCAAACCTGGTACTTTGCCCACCAAACCACCGGCAATGGTTGGCGATTTACCTGCGGTTAACGATTCGCCATCTACCCGGGTAGAAGCATAACCCTGCTCCCTCGCGGTTCTTTTAATACCACCAGCGGCAATTACCACTTCATCCAAACTGTTTACATCAGATTCGAGCGTGATATCAATGTTTTTAGCTGTAACATTCTGTTCTCTTGTTTTGTAACCGATAAAGGTAAATACGAGGGTTTGAACACCCGATGATACTTTGATGGAATAGACCCCGTTGGCGCCAGTGGTTACGCCGTTGTTTGTTCCTTTTACTTTTACACTTACCCCGGGTAGCGGTAAACCGTCTTCTTTGGCCGATACCACCCCTGTAACAATTCTTTCTTGTGCCGAAACCCTGGTTACGAGCAAAACAATAAAGAACAACAAACACTTTAGTAGTTTTCTTTTCATTTACATTTTTAGTTTAATAAGTTAATAATGTGCCTGAAAAATTAATCACAACAAGAATCACAACAGAAGCCAGTGCTCAGCTTTAATTGAAAATCTGTAAATGGTTAGTTAAATTTCTCACCATACACGGAAAATGAGAGGAGATCCGGTCCGTTACGAACAAATGCGGCGATTAATAATTCAGCCTCTAATAAAAAAGAATGGCAACAACTAAAATTTTAAGAAACGACAAACAGATAATTTGTGTCGATAGATCATTTTAACAATGTTAAATGACATTTTTTAACAAAATTTTTGGAAAATTTTATTAATAAGAGATCATTTATTAAAAAAAACGCCTAAAAAAGAATAAAAAACACCAATAAAGAATAAATAGCAAACAAAATAATTCAAAACAGAATTTAAAAAAAGAAAACCAACAAAGAACAACGCCGATTCTATAAATAAAACGCTAAAAACACTTCAATTTGAGAACACACAAAGATTAGTGTACTCGGTTACAAATAAGTAAATTCGCTTCTTTAAATTCTTTAAAGATGAAACAAATCGCAGTTATAGGATCTGGTACAATGGGGAATGGTATTGCCCATACCTTTGCACAATTTAACTATCAGGTAAGTCTGATTGATATTAACCAATCTGCTTTAGATAAAGCCATACAAACCATCAGCAAAAACCTCGACAGACAGGTTGCGAAAGGTACCTTAACGGAAGAGCAGAAAAGTACAACGCTTCAAAACATTACCAGCTATACTTCCATAAAAGAGGGCGTTCAACATGCAGATTTAGTGGTAGAGGCGGCAACTGAAAATGTAGACCTGAAACTGAAAATATTTAAAGATCTGGATGAGCATGCCCCGGCAAATGCCATATTAGCTTCAAACACTTCTTCCATTTCCATTACACAGATTGCCGCCGTAACCAATAGAGGCGATAAAGTTATCGGCATGCATTTTATGAATCCCGTACCGGTAATGAAACTGGTTGAAGTAATCCGTGGGTATGCCACCAGTGATGAAACCACTCATACGATTATGTCATTATCCCAAAGTTTGGAGAAAGTTCCTGTTGAGGTAAATGATTATCCGGGTTTTGTTGCCAATCGTATTTTAATGCCAATGATTAACGAAGCCATTTATACCCTTTATGAAGGCGTTGCCGGTGTGTATGAAATTGATACCGTAATGAAATTAGGAATGGCCCACCCAATGGGACCGTTACAATTAGCCGATTTTATTGGTCTGGATGTCTGTCTCGCCATCCTTAAAGTATTACATGATGGTTTTGGCAATCCGAAATATGCACCATGCCCTTTACTGGTAAACATGGTTGCTGCTGGTAAAAAAGGCACAAAAAGTGGCGAAGGCTTTTACACCTACACTCCCGGATCGAAAGAACTGGTTGTTTCTGATAAATTTAAAAAATCCTAATTTTTTTAGCATTTAATTTTATATTTGCTGTATGAATGAGCATCTGGATCCTGAAGCAAACAACCTAACTCCTACCGATCGCGATATTGAAAGGGTATTAAGGCCACAGGCTTTTGAAGATTTTACGGGACAGGAAAAAGTGATGGAAAACCTGAAAATTTTTGTTCAGGCAGCAAAATTGCGTGGTGAGGCTTTAGATCACGTGCTTTTACATGGTCCTCCGGGATTGGGAAAAACCACACTTTCACACATTATAGCCAATGAAATGGCTACAGGCATTAAAGTAACCTCCGGTCCTGTTTTAGATAAACCCGGCGACCTGGCAGGATTATTAACGGGCTTAGATGAGGGTGATATTCTTTTTATCGACGAGATTCACCGTTTATCGCCCCTTGTAGAAGAATATTTATATTCTGCCATGGAAGATTTTAAGATCGATATTATGCTCGAAACTGGCCCTAATGCCCGTTCTGTACAGATTTCGCTTAACCCTTTTACATTAGTTGGCGCTACTACCAGATCAGGACTCTTAACGGCTCCCTTAAGGGCGCGTTTTGGCATTAATGCCCGTTTGGCTTATTATGATGCTAAATTATTAACCACGATTGTTTTACGTTCATCAGAGATTTTAAAAACACCAATCAGCGATGAAGGTGCTTACGAAATTGCGCGCCGTAGCCGTGGCACACCTCGTATTGCCAATGCACTTTTACGAAGAACAAGGGATTTTGCACAGATTAAAGGAAATGGAAATATCGATACCGAAATTGCCCGTTACGCCTTAAATGCACTGAATGTAGATGAGCATGGACTAGATGAAATGGATAACAGGATTTTGGTTACCATCATCGATAAATTTAAAGGCGGCCCGGTAGGTTTAAAAACCATTGCAACAGCTGTTGGTGAGGATGAAGGTACTATCGAAGAAGTTTACGAACCATTTTTGATTCAGGAAGGATATATTATGCGTACTTCACGAGGCCGCGAGGTTACTGAAGCGGCCTATAAACACCTAAAAAAGAATTACCCTGGGCAAACCGGGAAATTGTTTTAGGATAGTATTGCTTCAAACCAAGTCGTTATTTCAAGCGAAGTGCAAGGCAGCCGAGAAATCTATCATAAGAGGTTTTTTCCTTGCTCTGTCATCCTGAGCGCAGTCGAAGGATCTCCATTCCACTGCGTTCCAGTCGAGATGACGGCGCTTTTATGAAGCCTATCAATGGTAGCGGAGTGCAACTAAATGTACAAATCTATTATTGTTATATAAAAGATTGCTTCACGCTACCCACTTAATCCCGCCCTTCAGTTCGCAAAGACGATCTGCTAAAAAAACAATATCCATCTGAACATTTAAGCCCGTTCGGTGTTCATTAATATAGAAATCAAACATTATGAATATTGAATTACGTAAACTAACGCTCGAAGATTACGCAGATCTTAAAGAATCTATGCTTCAGGCATACGATAGCATGGGCGGATCCATTTGGCCTAAATCAAGTATCGCTAAACTTTTAAATATTTTTCCTGAAGGACAGCTTTGCATTGCTGTTGATGATAAGGTTGTAGCCTGTTCATTAGCCATTATCGTAGAATATGATGAATACGGAGATCGCCATACTTACAAGCTGATTACCGGTGATTATTCATTTTCTACACATGATCCAAACGGTGATACGCTTTACGGCATCGAAATTTTTGTACACCCCGAATTTCGCGGTTTGCGCTTAGGAAGAAGGCTGTATGAAGCCCGGAAAGAACTTTGCGAAGGTTTAAACCTTAAAAGTATTATCGCCGGCGGCAGAATACCAGGTTACCATGAATATGCGAATGATCTAAGCCCAAGACAATATATTGATAAGGTAAAATCAAAAGAAATTTACGATCCTACGCTTACTTTTCAAATTTCTAATGATTTTCACGTAAGGAAAGTGCTTAAAAACTATCTTCCCGGAGATCATCAGTCAAAAGAATATGCCACATTGATTGAGTGGAACAACATTTATTATCAAGGTGTTGATGCCTCTGCCCGTTCGGCCATGACTATTCGTTTGGGTTTGGTACAATGGGAAATGCGTTTATTCCCCAATATGGAAGCGTTTTACGAACAGGTAGAGTTTTTTGTTGACGCATTAAGCGGTTACAAATCAGATTTTGTGATGTTTCCCGAGCTGTTTAACACACCTCTACTCCAGCCTTACAATCATTTACCCGAAATTGAGGCCATGCGCAAGCTTGCCGAAAAAACGGAAGAGATTGTACAGAAAATGCACGAATACTCGTTGAGTTACAATACAAACATCATTACCGGCAGCATGCCGCTGATTGAAGATGGCAAACTTTACAACGCTACTTACCTTTGCCACCGCACGGGCAAAATAGACGAGTACAGAAAAATACACATCACCCCGAATGAGCAGAAATACTATGGGATGATTGGCGGCGATAAAGTGCAGGTTTTTGATACCGATTGCGGTAAAGTGGGTATTTTAATTTGTTATGATGTAGAATTCCCTGAATTAAGCCGTATTTATGCCGATCAGGGAATGCAGATTCTTTTTGTACCTTTCTTAACTGACACGCAAAATGGTTATACCCGTGTTCGCCATTGTGCACAAGCCAGGGCCATAGAAAACGAATGTTATGTGGCTATTGCAGGCTGTGTGGGTAATTTGCCTAAGGTAAATAATATGGATATTCAATTTGCACAATCGGCCGTTTTCACTCCTTCTGATTTTGCTTTCCCAACCAATGCCATTAAAGCCGAAGCCACCCCAAATACAGAAATGGTTTTGGTAGTGGATGTTGATCTCCACTTACTGGATGAACTGCATCATTATGGAACGGTAAAAGTTTTAAAAGACCGCAGAAAAGACCTTTATCAGGTAAAACTCTTAAAATAACAAAAAAAAATGCCGGCCAAATTAATGGACCGGCATTTTCATTTTAATCTAAAGCTGATTATTTTCTCATGATAAACCATATAATCAAGCCAATGATAACGGCAATTGGCAGCACCCATTTCAGGGCTTGTCCACCACCATTTTCATCCTTTTCGGTAACCGCTGGTTTTGCCGGTCCCGGATCTTGTTTATGATTTTCGTAATCTTTTTCTATCGGTTTCGGAGCTGCTCCTGATTCCGTATGTTGTGGATCTATATTTTCCATGGCTAATACTCTAAAGTCTCTCCCTTTTAGGTGATCTCCCAATCCGGATGAACCATAATCAATTAATTTAGTTTCTGTATTTAGAACAAGTGATTAATGAAAATGTTTTAAATCCTAAGCCTTATCTTTGCAGCCAGGTGTACAACAATTCTGCAAAATATAGTCAATTGATCAAAGATGAAGCCCTTCGTTTGGGCTTCTTGGCTTGTGGTATTTCGAAAGCTGAATTTCTCGAACAAGAAGCACCAAGACTTGAAAACTGGCTGAACCAGAATCGTCATGGCGAAATGAAATATATGGAAAATTATTTCGATAAACGCCTCGATCCCAGACTATTGGTTGATGGTGCAAAATCGGTAATTTCCTTATCGTTAAATTATTATACAGAAGAAACGCAAACAGATCCGAACGCGCCAAAAATATCTAAATATGCGTACGGACAGGATTACCATACAGTAATTAAAGATAAACTGAAAGAGCTTACCTATTTTATTGAAGAAAATATTGGTGAAGTATCTGGAAGGGCTTTTGTAGATTCAGCGCCTGTTTTAGACCGTGCCTGGGCAAAAAAATCAGGAATTGGCTGGATTGGAAAAAACTCCAACCTGATCAGTAAAACCAATGGTTCTTTTTTCTTTCTTGCTGAACTGATTGTTGATCTGGAATTGGATTACGATCATCCCTACCAGGCAGATTATTGCGGAAGCTGTACCCGCTGTTTAGATGCCTGCCCTACAGATGCCATTATCGCGCCACAAGTGGTGGATGGCACTAAATGTATCTCTTACCTCACCATTGAGTTAAAAAACGAGATTCCTAGTGAATTTAAGGATAAAATGAGCAATTGGATGTTCGGTTGCGATATCTGTCAGGATGTTTGCCCCTGGAACCGTTTTTCTAAAGCACACAACGAAGATGCTTTTAAACCTGAAAGTGGATTATTGGATTTAAGTGCGAAAGATTTAACCGAAATTACAGATGATGTGTTTAAAAAGGTTTTTAAAGGATCAGCTGTTAAGCGTACCAAATATGCCGGCCTTAAAAGAAATATCGATTTCCTGAAACCTGAATAGTTGTAAATTAAAATTAAAGGAGCCAAGCTTTAAAAACCTGGCTCCTTTCATCCTACTACAAGGTATCCATATCAATTACGAAACGGTATTTCACATCACTGGCAAGTACACGCTCATAAGCTTCGTTAACATAGTTGATATTAATTACCTCTACATCCGAAACAATATCGTGTGCGGCACAAAAATCAAGCATTTCCTGAGTTTCTTCTATTCCCCCGATACTTGAGGCTGTTAAAACCCTGTTACCATGCATTAAACCTGAACCCGGGAATTTAATAGGCTCTGCTGGTATACCTACACAAATATGCACGCCGTTTACATTCAATAATTTGAAATACATTTCGTAATCATGCGGTGCAGATACCGAATCGATAATAAAATCGAAATGTTTAGCGTATTGTTTTAATTGCTCCGGATCTTTGGTGATCACAAAATTATGTGCACCCAAATTTTTAGCATCAGTTTCTTTTGATGGAGAGGTACTTAAAACCGTTACTTCTGCACCAAAGGCAACCGCAAATTTAACCGCCATGTGGCCCAAGCCGCCCAAACCTAAAACGGCTACTTTATGTCCTTTTGTAATTCCCCATCTTTTAATTGGCGAATAAGTGGTAATACCTGCGCACAATAACGGGGCAACACCAGCCAAAGGTAATTTATCAGAAACATGAACCACAAATTCTTCTGTACAAACAATTTTATTCGAATAACCACCATAAGTTGGTGTGGTTTTATCGCGTTCAACGCTGTTATAAGTCCACACGGTTTCACCTTTTTCACAAAACTGTTGTTGGCCACCTTTGCAGGTAGGGCATTCTTTACAACTATCTACCATACAGCCAATCCCCGCCAATTCGCCTACTTTAAATTTAGTAACAGCCGAACCGACTTCGGTAATACGACCAACTATCTCGTGTCCCGGTACCATTGGGTATCTTGCTGGTCCCCATTCGCTTCTTACCTGATGGATATCAGAATGACAGATACCACTAAATAAAATTTCAATCAATACATCTTTAGGCCCAACGTTCCTTCTATCGAAATTCCATGGAGCCAGTTTATCGCTTTGGCTGTGAACAGCGTATCCTTTTGCAGCTATCATATATATTTAAATTTTGTTCAAAGCTAGAGCATTAAGCCTTACGCTTTGTCAGAGCGGGTTCATTTCAGTATATGCCATCATGTTGCAATTGGCAGATAACTTAATTATCCGGTTGGTTTTGCCACACACACCTCTTCCATAACACAAATAACCGCCTGTAAATAAAGCACTAACAAAATAATTTTCAAAATGTACAACCAATTTATACTTTTATAATATGGACAACGTAAAACCACTACCCGATTTATCTGCAGCAGAACAACGTGTTTTAGGCGCATTGATAGAAAAAAGCAGAACCACGCCTGACTATTATCCCATGACCTTAAACAGCTTAACAGCGGCATGCAATCAAAAAAGCGCCAGAAACCCTGTGGTAAATTACGATGAAGAAACCATAACCTTAACGTTAAACCAGCTTAAAATAAAGGGCTTAATTTCTACCGCCACCGGAGGATCGAGTCGTGCAACCAAATACAAGCATAACCTGGCCATTGTTTACCCATTACTACCTTCTGAGCTGGCCATTATTTGTCTGTTGCTTTTACGTGGACCATTAACCCCAGGCGAAATCAACAGCAATTCGGGAAGACTTTATGAATTTGAAAGTATTGAGGAAGTACAGGAGCAACTTCAAAAACTATCGGATGATGAACCTGCATTTGTAAAACAACTCGCTAAAAAAACCGGACAGAAAGAAGCCCGTTTTGTTCACCTTCTGGGCGAACAGGCAGAAACCACTACCGAAGTAGAAACCGAAACAGTTTCAATCGCAGCGTTTGATCCCACTGAACTGGAAAATCGCATCGAAAAACTGGAACTGGAAATAGAAGAATTGAAGGAACTGGTAAATTTGTTGATGGATAAGTAAGTTTATTTTAGTTCATTGGTTCATTTGCCATTGGTTTATTGGTATTCACCCATAGTTGTAATCCTGGTAAATTCATCATTTCGAGTGGAACGTATAATTTTTTGTCATTCTGAGTGCAACGAAGAATCTCTGTGTTCCGTTGCAATACCCACAAAAAGCCCTCAATTATCAAAAGATTCTTCACTGCGTTCAGAATGACAGAACGGGGAGTGTTTTCCGTGCCTCCATGGCAAAAAAACTGCAACAAAAAAGGTCTTAGCGAGACGCTAAGACCAGCAAATCACTTTAATCAATAATCCTCATTAAGCACCGTGTTTTTTAAAAATCGTACTGGCTGTGTGTCCACCGAAACCAAAAGTATTATTTAATACATAATTGATTTCTTTTTTAATCGGTTCGCCCAATACAATATTCAATCCTTTAGGGATATTTTCGTCCAGATTTTTAGTATTAATGGTAGGAGGAATTACATTATCTCTGATCGATAAAATGCTGATTACGCTTTCAATAGCACCTGCAGCACCAAGCAAGTGGCCTGTCATTGATTTAGTAGCGCCAACTATTACCGGTAAACCATTAAAAATGGTATTAATACCCTGTAATTCGCTTAAATCACCTAATCCGGTAGAAGTAGCATGCGCATTGATATAATCAATTTTATCAGCCGTAATATTGGCATCTTTTAGCGCTTTTTTCATGCCTAAAGCAGCACCAATTCCATCCGGAGGCGTACCGGTAAGGTGATAAGCATCAGCAGCCATTCCACCACCAATAATTTCTGCATAAATATGCGCACCACGCTGTAGTGCATGTTCTAGATCTTCCAGGATCAATGCTCCGGCACCCTCGCTCATCACAAAACCATCTCTGTCTTTATCGAAAGGTTTAGAAGCACCTTGAGGATTTTCATTATTTTTAGATAAAGCCTGGGCTGCATTAAATCCACCAACAGATGATTTAGTGATTGCAGCCTCTGATCCACCTGCAACCATGATACTTGCTTTCCCCAAACGAATGGTATCAAAAGCATTAATAATTGCAGTATTGGATGATGCACAGGCCGACACCGTGCAGTAATTCGGTCCGCGTAATTTATGACGGATGGAAATAGCCCCCGCGGCAATGTCCACAATCATTTTCGGAATGAAATAAGGATTAAATCTTGGCGTTCCGTCTCCGGCGTGAAATTCTTCCAATTGCGATTCAAAAGTACCGATACCACCATTTCCGGTAGCCCAGATTACGCCAACTTCAGCCAGTTGATCATCGCTCATGGCACTAAAATCCAAACCAGCATCTTTTATTGCCTGATCGCTGGAGCCGATGGCATATTGGGTAAACAGATCGTACTTTTTAATTTCTTTTTTCTCCAGGTATTCATCAGGGTTAAAACCCTTTACTTCACCTGCAAACTGCGTTTTAAATTTGCTCGAATCAAATTTTGTAATTGGGCCAATGCCACTTTTACCAGCTAAAATCTGCTGCCAAAATTGCTCAACAGTGTTGCCAAGCGGGGTTATCGCACCTAAACCTGTTACTACTACTCTTTTCATTTTATTGTTTTTTAGTCAATCCCCCTGGATAAATATCAACCTGTCATTATGCTAAGGGTATTTATTAATATAGCAGGAATAGCTATACGTTGCCCTATCGCCTATTAAGGTTGATGCAAATCCAGGATTTACACTTAATGCCGCGAAAGTAACAATTCCTGCATGGAAAACTGTCATAATAAAGGAAACAACAATTTCTTTTTTATTCCTGCTATACTAAATTAATTCTGGACAGAATCGATCCAGGCTTTTCTATTGGCATTCATTACGTTCAAAGCGTCAGCAGGCGATTGTCTGAACAGTTCGTAAATTTTAGCCGTATCACCTACTCTTATTTCATACTCATCATTTGCCAAAGCTGCCAATAAATCGTCGGCAACCACCGATGGTTTGATACCGTTATGCCCACCAATTTCTTTCGAAAATTCAGTATCCACCAACGGAGGCATCAATTCGAAAACCCTAACCGAAGTTTCTTCCAAACTTAACCTTAAAGCGGTGCTGTACGAATGAAGCGCTGCTTTACTTGCTGCGTAAGTTGGCAAAGTAATACCAGGAACATAAGCAACGATTGAAGATACATTTACAATAGCCGATGATTGCTGCGTTAATAAAACAGGCAATAATTTTTGGTTAATTCTGATAATTGACAGGTAATTGGTTAACATTTCATCTTCTGCATTTGCAAACGCATCCTGATTAGGATCGGCCAAATTGTAAAGAATTGCCCTCCCTGCATTATTGATCACTATATTTAATTGAGGAAAGTCTATTTTAATCCTTTCTACCAATTGATCTACATCTCCGGCTTTGCTTACGTCAGATAGGATGGTAGTTACATTTTGAAGTGATGCTGCAGCATCAAGCCTTTCCTGGTTTCTGCCGGTAATAATGACGTGATTATCTAAAGCGGTTAATTGTTTTGCAATTTCCAGGCCGATACCGGCTGTTCCACCGATCAATAAAACGGTATTTTGTGAAGTTTTCATTTTATATTTTTATTAAAATTTTAAGATTAAACAAGTGCTCACGGCATGAGCATAAACGGTGTTATTTTCATCAACCAATTGTGCTTCTACCAAAGCAGTACGGCCACCCAGGTTGATGACTTTTCCGATGGTTTTTAATTTTCCGGTTTTAATGGTGATGGCCTTTAGAAAATTTACTTTAAGCTCTAAAGTGGTATAGCCCTTTCCTGCAGGCAAAAGCGAATGCACAGAACAACCCATCGCCGAATCTAAAATGGCTGTAATTACACCACCATGTACGGTTCCGATGGGATTATAATGGAATTCTTGTGGTGTAAATTCAAAAACGACATTTCCTGCCTCAATTACGGTTACACTAAAGTCTAAAGTGTGTAAAAGCGGCGGCAAAGGAAATTTATTGTCGCTCATGGCTTGTAAATAAGCTATTCCATCCATTTGCATGGCCTCCTTTGCTCCTTTCATGGGGTCTTCCCAGGTTATTGTTCTACTTCTTTCCATAACAAAATACCGATCGGTATATTTTAGGTTAAAATTTTTAGCCGAGGCTATCTACATATTTTTTTAACGAGCCCGTAATAAGGCCCCAATATTCAGTTTTTGAAGTCAGCTTCGAAATCATGATTCCCCCTTCAACCATCGCAATAATGGTTAAGGCAATTTGCTCAGGATTTTGATCTGCATAAATTTCTTTATTGGCAATACCTGCCTCAACCAGTTTACCTATTTTATTTTTCCAGTCTAAAACAGCCTTTAACACCCTTCCCCTCAATTCGGGATGGGTATCGTCAGCATCAATGGCCGTGTTGAGTACCGGGCAGCCTCCTGCTGAGACCGAACCATCGATAAATTTCTGATAAATATCAATGTACACCAAAAGTTTATCCTTAATACTGGTCTGCCGGTTCATTTCAGCTTCAATCCGGGTTGAAACATTTTTAAGGTTATAATCAAAAGCAGCCATTGCCACTTCATCTTTATTGGCAAAATTACCGTAAATGCTACCTTTGGTTAAACCTGTAGCAGCCGTAATATCATTTAAAGAGGTACCTGCATAACCTTTCATATTAAAAATAGGTGCGGTTTTCTCTACAATGAAATTTCTCGTTTTTTCTGCTTTGGTCATGTTCTGCTAAATTGACGATGCAAATATATACCAATCGGTATATTAACTGCAAATTATTTTATCATCGGAATCTCCTTTTAAAAAGTGCGCTCCATTCATCAATATTCATATTATCTATTTTACGTTTGAATTTTGTAACTTTGATCTATGAACAAACCAGAAAGCATTGAAGACTTTTATCAGAACAAATTCAGTTTCCTGCCCGATAATCTGCAAAATGGCGTGGGGCATTTTAACGTTTTTAAACTGGAAGACTGTTTAAGGGACGATCAGAAACCAATGAGTTATAACCGCAGGGATTATTACAAAATCTGCCTCACCCGCGGCCATAACGTTTACCATTATGCAGATAAAAGCATTGAAATAGATGGCACTGCTTTAATTTTTTTCAACCCTCTTGTACCTTATACCTGGGAATTGGCCAGTGGCAATAAAAGTGATGTAACTGGTTATTTCTGCATTTTTACTGAATCATTTTTTAAGGAAAAAATCCGTGGTAATATCGGCGATCTGCCAATGTTTGTTCCCGGAGGAAACCCGGCATACTTTTTAAATGACCAACAGGATGCGCAGGTGGAAGGCATTTTTGCTAAAATGTTTGAAGAAATTGGTACGGATTATATTTACAAGTACGACCTGCTGAGAAATTACATTACAGAAATTACCCACTTTGCCCTAAAAACGCAACCGTCAGAAGCTTTATTTAAACATACTGATGCCAATACGAGGATTACTTCAGTATTTACAGAGCTGCTGGAGCGCCAGTTTCCTATTGAAACTACTACACAAAGGCTCACCATGCGTTCGGCAAAAGATTATGCCGCCCAGCTTTCGGTACATGTAAACCACTTAAACCGGGCCATTAAAGAAACTACCGGAAAAACCACTACAAATTACATTACCGAACGATTGTTGACTGAAGCAAAGGCTTTATTAAAACATACAGACTGGAATATATCGGAAATAGGCTATTGCCTGGGCTTTGAAGAACCCACCCATTTTAACAACTTTTTCAAAAAACTGACTAAGCACACCCCTACGTCTTACCGAATTGTTTGAATTTCGTAATCATCAGTTTGATTAACGTAATACACTGAAGCTGTTTCTGCTGTAATTTTGTTTTAACAAAAAAAGAATAAAACTATGGGCATGAAAAAAGTTTGGTTTATTACCGGTGCTTCAAAAGGCTTAGGATTAAGTTTAGTAAATCAATTACTGAAAGCTGGTCAGTCTGTTGCGGCTACCTCAAGAAATATTGATGAACTTAAAAAAGCCGTAAATGCTGATACGGGAAAATTCCTTCCACTGGCTGTTAACCTGGCCGACGAACAAAGTGTGGAGGATGCAATTAAGGCGACCATTTCCAAATTCGAAAGGATTGATGTGGTGATTAACAATGCTGGCTATGGCATTGGGGGTAGTATTGAAGAATTAACTGATGCCGAAACACGTAATAGTTTTGATGTAAATGTTTTCGGAACATTAAATGTAATCAGAAAAGCTTCACCTTATTTAAGGGAACAACGTTCGGGACATATCATCAATATTGCATCAATTGCGGGTATTGCCGGTGCAACAGGCTGGGCGGTTTATGCTGCTGCAAAATCAGCGGTAATCGCATTATCAGAAGTATCGGCCGAAGACCTTAAAGAATTTGGTGTAAAAGTTACTGTTGTTGCTCCCGGCGCTTTCAGAACAAATTTCTTAACACCTGATTCGCTGATATTGGCTGCTAATCCAATTGCAGCATATGAAGAAGTAAGGGCAATACACAATAAGTATTTGAAAATGGATGGTCAGCAGGTTGGAGATCCTGAAAAAGCAGCTGCTGCAATGATCTCTCTGGCAAGTATGCCACATCCACCGGTCCACTTGCTTTTAGGTAACGACGCATTTCAAAGGGCTTCTGATAAAATAGACTGTTTATCGAAAGAGTTCAATAACTGGAAAGCCATTACGATTTCGACAGATTTCGACAATTAATTACATGCTAATGGCGAATTAGCAATCCACAACGGCTACAGTCCCGAAGCACTTCGGGACTGCCTGCCAATCATTTCATTTCATTCTAAAAAACAATATCATGGAAAATCAAAAAGTTTGGTTTGTAACAGGCGCGTCCAAAGGTCTGGGATTAATCTTAGTGAAAACATTATTAAACAACGGCCTTAATGTTGCTGCAACATCAAGAAATTTAAACGATTTAATCAAAGCCGTAGGCGAACACGAGAATTTTTTACCGTTAAGCGTTGACTTAATTAACGAAAATAGTGTAGAAGCTGCAGTAAGCCAAACCATTAGCAAATTCGGTCAGGTTGATGTAGTGGTAAACAACGCCGGTTATGGCATGCTTGGTGCATTGGAAGAGTTAAGCGATAAAGAATCTCGTCAAAATTTCGACGTGAACGTTTTCGGCTCCTTAAATGTAATCAGAAAAGTGCTTCCTCAATTAAGAAAACAACAATCGGGTCATATTTTCAATATTTCCTCAATCGGTGGTTTTTCAGGTAACTTCCCTGGTTTCGGAATTTATTGCGCTACAAAATTTGCGGTAGTTGGCTTTACGGAATCGTTGGCTGCTGAAGTAAAATCATTGGGCATAAAAGCAACGGTTGTAGAACCAGGTTATTTCAGAACAGCATTTCTTACCGAAGGATCATTAGCAGTACCAAGTTCTCCGATCGATGCTTATAAAGAAGTGCGCGATTCGCAGGCTGCACACCAAAACGACATCAACAACCAACAGCCAGGCGATCCGGCAAAAGCGGTAGAAGTTATTATTGAAGCTGCAAAAAGCGAAAATCCGCCACTACATTTATTCCTTGGCCCCGATGCTTACCAGGTGGCTGATGCAAAAATTGCAGATGTACAAAGAGACATGGCCAATTGGAAATATCTGGCAACGGCGACCAATTTCGAAGAGATTGGCGCTTAATATTTATCGCAGTCGTCATTGCGAGAAGGCTTTTTCAGCCGACGAAGCAATCTTACAACAATCGCTACCAGCGTGCGCTTTAAGATTGCTTCGTGCCTCGCAATGACGACTTTTTTACTTAATCTTACATCTTAAAATATTTCCTCCTAAACCATTGCGCCAAATTCACCAATGCAATTAATGCTGGTACCTCTACCAATGGACCGATTACACCAGCAAAAGCCTGACCAGAATTAATACCGAATACACCTATGGCTACCGCGATGGCCAGTTCGAAATTATTCCCGGTGGCGGTAAAAGCAATAGCCGTACTTTTGCTATAATCGGCTCCAAAGTACCTGCCAGTAAAGAAACTGATTACAAACATGACCACGAAATAAATAACCAATGGCAATGCGATCCGCAATACATCCATGGGAATCTGCATAATTAATTCTCCTTTTAAACTAAACATCACCACGATTGTAAATAACAAAGCAATTAAGGTGACCGGCGAAATCAGAGGAATGAAAGTTAAGCGGAACCACTCCTCTCCTTTCAATTTAATCAGTATTTTTTGACTTAAAATACCAAGCAAGAAAGGGATTCCTAAATAAACACCAACGCTCTTTGCAATTTCTACTATAGAAATATCTATAGCAATACCTTTAAGGCCAAAAAAAGGTGGCAAAACAGTAATAAAAAAATAAGCAAATACGCTGTAAAGCAATACCTGAAAAATACTGTTTAGGGCTATTAAACCAGCTGCGTACTCGCGGTTTCCATCAGCAAGATCGTTCCAAACTACCACCATGGCAATACACCTGGCCAAACCGATCATCATTAAACCGACCATGTATTCAGGATAACCATGTAAAAAAATAATCGCGAGGAAAAACATTAAAAACGGACCAATTATCCAATTAAGAATAAGCGAAGCACTTAATACCTTAATATTTTTAAACACTTCGCCCAGATTCCGGTAATTAACTTTAGCTAAGGGTGGATACATCATCAGAATCAATCCGATAGCCAATGGAATATTGGTACTTCCGCTGGAAAAAGAATTGATAAATATTGCAGATAAAGGAAATAAAGCCCCCAATGCCACTCCCAATAACATGGCTAAAAAAATCCAAAAGGTTAAATAGCGGTCTAAAAAACTTAATTTTCTAGACTTAGTGCCCGGTGCACAAACATTTGCCGACATCTTATGCTTTTAAATTTTCATTTACAAATTTCTGCATATAAGCTTTAACCAAGTCTCTCGTAATTCTGAATTGAGCCATGATTTCTTCCTCTGTACCTACCGCTTTCGCAGGATCAGGAAAGTTGTGGTGTAATTTTATTGCCTTTGTTGGAAAATACGGACAGCTTTCTTTCGCATGATCACAAACGGTAATCACATAATCGAAAGGAACATCAAAGTATTCGTCTAAATTATTTGATGTTTGGCTGGAAATGTCGATCCCATCTTCTGCCATTATTTTTATTGCTCTTGGGTTAACACCGTGCACTTCAATACCTGCGCTATAAATTTTGGCATTATTTTGGGCAAAATATTTTAAATAACCTTCTGCCAGCTGACTCCTGCAGCTATTTCCGGTACAAAGCACCAACACATTTTTCATTTTCATAAATTTTTATTTTTAACAACAGCCACTTTCCGGACTACAACTATTTTGACCGACAGCAAGATTAACCAATGCCACCTTAATTTTTTCGGGTTGAGCGGGTGCACAACATTCTTCGCCGGTTTCAGTAGTTCCACAACTTCCACCTCGGTTAATGGCCTTACATTGTGTGGCATCGGGTGTTAGGTTTATAACCAAGTTATCGCCGTCGATTTTAAATTCGCCGGGATACATTTGCCTGGTATCAAATTCTGAATTGCCGAATTCAATTTTCACAATTCCCTTGGTGTTTAAAGCCATTTTGCTTTCTACCAGATCAATAATGGATAATGCTTTTTTTACTTGCATCGCCCTGCCCTCCTCTGCTTCGGTAGGCTCCCATAATTGTACGATAATTTCTGTCCAGGCATTCACCACGCCACCACAGTCAACCGAGGTAATTGGTGCCTGTTTAATTTCAGTGATGTGATAATTGGCTTTTACCCACTTACTTTGGGCATATTGAAACTGTAAAATCAGCTCTGGATGTCGTTGAAGTTCAGCTTTAAAGCTATTCCATTCGATTGAAAACATATTAATCATAATATTGCAATTTAACGATTGATTTGAGTAAAAAATTTTAACAGCAGTTTTGTTCGCCTTTATAAGAAGCAAAGAAATCGCCCAGTTGATTTTGAAGTAATTTCCATGTTTTAGGCTCGATACAATAACAAATGCTCACTCCTTCTATAGTGCCTTGTATAATGCCAGCATTTTTAAGCTCTTTTAAATGCTGCGAAATGGTTGCCTGTGCTAAACCAAGCTCTTCAACAAGGTCGCCACAAATACAGGTATTTGATTTTAGAATACGCTGAAGAATGGCTATCCGGGCAGGATGTGCCATCGCTTTAAGCAAGGCAGCCATTTGGTTTTGCTCTTCGGTAAAGATTTCTGTTTTGGTAAGTCCCATAATTATATATCGCAATATTACGATATATAAATTAAAGTTCCAAATTTATTTTAAATAAGATTATACAGCTACAGAATTTCTATAGATTGTATATTTTACTTCGTGTTTAAATATTTTGTATTTTAAAGAAAAAATAAAAACATGTGGAAATTTTATGCCATACTCTCTGCCCTATTTGCGGCTGCGACGGCTATTTTAGCTAAAGTTGGTTTAAAAGGCGTTATTGGAAACATAGCAACGGCGATTAGAACCGTGGTGATTTTATTTATCGCCTGGGGCATCGTTTTAGTATCCGGAGAAATTTCTCAACTTAAAGTATTGAGTAAAAACAACCTGATATTTCTGGGATTATCGGGTCTGGCAACGGGTTTATCGTGGATTTTCTATTTTAAAGCGCTCGAAACCGGCAGTGTTTCTAAAGTGGCACCGATCGATAAATTAAGTGTAGCCATTGCCATGGGGTTGGCTTTTTTGATTTTAAAGGAACCTATTGATACCAAAACATTAATTGGAGGTGGGTTGATTGTAGCGGGTAGCTTGGTAATTTTACTTTAAGATTTGGCGTATATTTTTAGCCACGGAGACACTGAAAGCACGGAATCGACTTAAACACTAATCTTTTTCATCATTGAGATGTTATGAATATTAAGGCGTTATTGGATATGATTATTAGTCTATTAGACTATCAACCATGAACTATCGACTAAAAAAAAACCGCTGACCAAAAATTAGTCAACGGTTCAATACTAAAGTGATGTATCGCTATTTTTTAGGCTTGGCGCTCATGTAAAAAGTGAGCTTTCCACCGTTTGTGATATCTGCATGTTTGATTTTATGATCGGTAATTTCTTTTCCATTCAATAAAACTTTTTCTACATATACATTTTTGTCACTTTGTTTAATGGCCTCAACCGTGAAGGTTTTGCCGTTTTCTAAATTAATTACGGCATTGTTAACCAGCGGACTACCTAATGAATATACATCAGAACCTGGTGCTACAGGATAAAAACCAAGTGATGAAAACATGTACCAGGCGCTCATCTGTCCGCAATCATCGTTTCCACCCAAACCATCGGCCGTAGGTTTATATTGCATGTTTAAAATGTGGCGAACCTGTGCCTGAGTTTTCCATGGCTGATCCGTCCAATTGTAAAAATATACAATATGGTGTGCCGGTTCATTACCATGAACATAACCGCCGATAATACCTTCTCGGGTAATATCTTCAGTATGGGCAAAAAATTCATCAGGTAAATGCATGGTGAACAAAGTATCTAAACGGGTAGCAAATTTCTTTTTACCGCCCATTAATTCGATTAGCGAAGCAGGATCCTGCGGAACGAAGAAACTATAGTTCCAGCTGTTTCCTTCAATAAAACCTTGTCCTTCGGTATCTTTTGGATCAAATTGCTTTTTAAAAGTTCCGTCGGCTAATTTCGGACGCATAAAACCAGAAGCGCTGTCGTAGTTATTTTTCCAGTTGTTAGAACGTTTGATAAATTCGTCATACACATCCATACGGTTCAATTTCTTGGCTAGCTGAGCAATCGACCAGTCATCGTAAGAATATTCTAAGTTATTGGAAACCGAAATTCCTGATTTTTCAGCAGGGATATAACCTTTATCGATATAATAACCAATGCCTTCGTAATCGCGGTGTTTGGCTGTTGCAATACAAGCATCCAAAGCTTGGTTCGGATCGCCAGTGTAAGTGCCTTTAATAATCGCATCAGAAATTACCGAAACGCTGTGGTAACCGCTCATACACCAGTTATCGTTGGCATAGTGCGACCAGATTGGCAACATGTGTAAACTGCTCTGATCGTAATGTGCCAGCATTGATTTCACCATGTCGTTACTGCGGGCTGGCTGTGTAATATTAAAAAACGGATGCAGGGCACGATACGTATCCCAAAGAGAGAAAGTTGTATAATTGGTAAATCCATCTGCTTTATGTACACCCTGATCTAAACCTTTATATTCTCCGTTTACATCGGTATAAGTGGTTGGATTGATATACGCATGGTATAAAGCGGTATAAAAGTTTATTTTATTATCGTTAGAAGTTGTTACCTGAATTTTATTCAGTTCTTTATTCCAGGTAGCCTGAGCCTGTGCTTTTACTTTTTCGAAATCCCAGCCCGAAATTTCTGCACGCATATTCTGCAAGGCATTTTCCTGACTAACCGGCGATAAAGCAAATTTAATTTTGATCTTCTCCCCTTCTTGGGTATCAAAATCGAAGAACATTTTTAACTTTTTACCTGCAATTTCAGGGAAGTTCTGGTCCTGGTTAAATTTACCCCAAAAACCTCTGTAAGCCTGTTTTGCATCGTAGCTTTTACGTCCGTAACTTTTAAAAGGTTTAGAAAAACTCATGGCAAAATAAACGGTTCTGGTTCTGGCCCATCCGTTTGTTTGACGGTAACCTGTAATCAGGGTATCGTTTACCACACGAACATAAGTCCAAACAGTTTTTTCTTCGTAATTATAGATCCCCGCCATCAGATCGAGGATAATGTGTGATTGATCTGATTTAGGAAAAGTATATTGGTGCATGCCTACCCTCGTAGTTGAGGTTAATTCTGCTGTGATGTTATCATCATCTAACTTCACTTTGTAGTAACCTGCTTCTGCAACTTCGTTTGCATGAGAAAAGGCCGAGCGATAACCTCCTTTAGGGTTTGATGCTATACCAGGATTTAGCTGTAATTTGCCTTGTGTAGGCATAATCAGGAAATCGCCTAAATCAGAGTGACCGGTACCGCTGAAATGTGTATGACTAAAACCCGTAATGGTTTTGTCTTCGTACTTGTAACCCGCACAGTATTTATATACATCGCCGTTGTATTTTCCGTTTACTTCGTAAGATAAAGTATCTGTTTCGGGGCTTAACTGCACTGCGCCAAAGGGAACGGTTGCACCCGGATAGGTATGCCCCATTTTTGAGGTGCCGATAATGGGCTTCACATACTGCACCAGGTTCTGCTGTGCCGATGCCATCATACCTGAAAGCAAAAGACAAGGCAGGATAACTTTTTTAATCATATTGGTTTAAATTAGTTTGTTTTATTGAAAATTCTAAGGTATAAATTTATCTTCAAATATGCATAAAACAGGATACTAAAACGTTTAAGTAAAACAAAAAATACAATTTAGACTTTTGAAGATACGATTTATCTTACTTTAAACCTTGCGGGTTTTATAAACCTGCGAGGTTTATGCGCTTAGACTACAGACTTTGTTAAATAAACCTGATATAAGCGTAAAGCCCGAATCCCGATTTAAGCACTTTCTGTTTTGTCTTTTATTGTGTGCTTGATTGTTTCACAGGTTTCATCTGGAGAGGACTTGCAGCGATAGCAGGACTTTCGGAACCGAAGTACACCAAACCTTGCTTTTCAAAATATTATTGCTTCATATAAGCTACTCCAGGGCATCAAAAAAAGAAATTGCTTACTTGCCAACCAACCTATGTTATGCAATTATTAATTTAGCGATTTCTATCGTTTGTAAACGATAAACTATTCAACGCTCGTTCGATAGCGGGAAGATACAATTAATTAAGATTCAAGCCCCGCATGTTTTTAAAACCTGCGGGGTTGATGTTATTATTGACCACCTTAGAACAACTAAGTGAAAAGCTCGTACAATTTAGCTACCGCTTTTTACAAGTAACTGACTTGCTTTAAATAATTTCAGCTAAATAAACCTTATTTTTGCAACCTTATATTTTTAAGATGAGTAAACACGGTAGAATTCTGGTTGCCATGAGTGGCGGGGTTGATAGTTCGGTAGCGGCTGTAATGTTGCATGAGCAGGGTTATGAGGTTATTGGCTTAACCATGAAGACCTGGGATTATGCCACTTCTGGTGGTAGCAGTAAGGAAACTGGCTGTTGCTCGTTAGATAGCATTAACGACGCCCGTACACTTGCGGTAAACTATGGGTTTCCCCACTATATATTAGATATCCGCGATGAATTTGGCGATTATGTAATCGATAATTTTGTGGATGAATACCTGGCCGGAAGAACCCCAAATCCATGTGTATTGTGTAATACGCACATTAAATGGGAAGCTTTATTAAAACGTGCCAATAAACTGGATTGCGAATTTATTGCAACGGGGCATTATGCCAATATCCGCCAGCAAGATAGTGGCCGTTATGTAATTTCGAAAGGAAAAGACGAAAATAAAGACCAGTCTTATGTATTGTGGGGTGTTTCACAAGAAAATCTTTCACGTACTAAATTCCCTTTGGGCAGTTTTGCCAAATCTGATATCAGACAAATGGCTTTGGATATGGGACAGGAAGAATTGGCCAAAAAATCAGAGAGCTATGAAATTTGTTTCGTACCGGATAACGATTACAGGGCTTTCTTGAAACATAAAGTAGAGGATTTAGAAGACAGGGTTGCCGGCGGAAATTTCATTTTAAGTAATGGAATGGTGGTTGGCCAACATAAAGGTTATCCTTTTTATACCATCGGCCAGCGTAAAGGTTTGGGCGTGGCATTCGGCGAACCGATGTTTGTAACCCAGATTTTGCCTGAAAGCAATACGGTAGTATTGGGCCGGGCTGATGAACTTGAACGTAAAGAAGCCATGGTACGCAATGTAAACCTGGTTAAATACGCCAGCATTGAAGAACCAATGAATGATGTAATTACTAAAATCCGTTATAAAGATGCGGGTATGTTGAGTACAATAGTTCAGGAAAAAGATAAAATGCGTGTGGTATTCGATCATAATGTTTCGGCAATTGCTCCAGGTCAATCGGCAGTATTTTACGAAGGAAACGATTTATTAGGTGGTGGATTTTTGATTTAAGAAACTTTCCAATCCGTTACTTACCTTGCAACTGTCATGCTGTCCCGATTTTAACATCGGGAAGCATCTTCATAACTTTCTACAGAACGATCGTCATCTCGACCGAAACGCAGTGGAGCGGAGAGATCTACCTCGAAACAGATTTCCCGACAGCGTTGCACTCCGCTCGAAATGACGATATTTTTTGAGGGTGTACGCACTAACTTCTCTATCAATCTTATTGATTTTCATGCGATAAATTCAAACCCGAAATAACGGTATAGATAGGGCTATCACTAACAAAGAGGACTTTACAATTAACTACTCAACACCTTTAAAAACATTAATCACAGCGGTTTTCCATTGAATATAGCCTAAATTACCACAAATCTGTGTAACAAAACCTTCTACTTCTTGCGGCACATCGTTAACCACCCGCCACCTGATTTTATATTTGGGATTATAACTCACATAAACCACTACATCATCACTCCGCTGCCCCATTGCATTTAAGTGTTGTAAATGAATATCCTGCAAGTCTGCCGCAGCAATACGTAATCGTTCATTCATAATTTTGCCTAATGAAGCATCGGGTCTAAAATCGGTTTCGAATATGGGTAAAACGGTAACGGTCATAGAAAAAAATATATTAACAAACACAACTGGCAAAAGCCTTTTGTTTAGAATTACTTGAGGGCATATTAAAATTGCCCTAAAACAAATTTATACTAAAAATATTAGTAATAAAAATTATTCTTATCTTTTTTTTAGTAAAAAAAAAAATTATATAAAAGCATGACATCAATCAGGCAAAGGTTGATAACTCTGGCATTGTGCATAACTCCTTTAAACATCTGATAACGAGATAAGTTATTAGTATTATAAAAGTAGAGCTTATGAAAAAGTGCATCTATGTAGTGGAAGATAACCCGAATATCAGGGAAATTATCGAATTCCTATTGATTGAAGAACTTTACGAAGTAAGAACCTGTCCGAATAGCAACGATTTCTGGCTTCAGATGGGCAAACACAGGCCAGATATGGTGATACTAGACATTATGTTGCCGGATGGAAATGGCTTGGATATTTGTAATACTTTAAAAAGGAATATCAAAACACACAATATACCAGTCATGATGATGTCGGCTAATAACCATTTGAATGCAGTTAAAGCGAAATGTGATGCAGAGGATTTTATCAATAAACCTTTTGACCTGAACGATTTTGCCAGCAGAGTTGAGAAGTATTTAGCAGCTTAGTTTTTAGTCTGAAGTTCTTCGATTTTAGCAATCAGAAAATGAACCGACGAATTAAAAAAATTAAGTTTTAATGCCTTTAAATTTAGTCCAAAGTCATTAGTTCACAGTTTTAGTCGATTTAAATGACCGGCCAACCCACGAATGAACTAATGACTAATGTACCAATGAACTTAAATTGCGATACTTTCGATTGCTTTATCTAAAGCTACTTCTTTAAGATCTGGCATGTTTAAACCTTCTGCCCTGTAAACAGTAACATCTGTCATGCCCAGAAATCCCAATACTGATCTTAAATAAGATTCTGTAAAATCGTAAGGTTTCATTGGTCCTTCAGAATATACGCCACCTGAAGAAATTGCCAGATAAACTTTTTTGTTTTTCACCAAACCTTCGGGACCTTTTTCAGAGTAACTAAATGTTTGACCAGCACGTGCGATATGATCAATCCATGCTTTTAATGACGAATGAATCCCGAAGTTGTACATTGGCGCACCAATAACAATGGCATCTGCATCCTTAAGTTCGGCAATAGCCTCATTTGAATGTTTTATCGCTTCTGCAAACTCCGGTGTATGACTTTCGAGCGGTGTAAAGAAAGAATTGATATGCACTTCTTCTAAATGCGGGAAAGGAGATTCGACTAAATTATGCGTAATTAAAGTGCTGTCTGGATTTACGGCCTGCAATTTTTCTACAATGGCATTTCCCAATTTAATACTGAAAGATGCTGCGCCTCTAGGGCTTGATATAAGATGTAATATTTTCATGTTTTTTTTGCCTTTTATGCATGGCAAAATTATGGATACGAAGTATCAAAAAGCTATTACTATACTAAAGGATAGTGCTATCCTTTAGTATAGTGGCTATTTTAATCTTTTAAAATTGATCGAGATATATTGTAAAAAACCGTCACTCCCGAATAAGGGACAATCTTCAAGCTTTAAAATTGCATTAAGCTTCCCGCATACGCGAGAATGACGGCAAGAAGAAAATAAAGATTATGTTATTTCAATGATTCGATTACAGCGACAAAACCACCATCTTTTACCATATTAATATCGATTGTTTCACCAGCTTTAACCGGTTTTACTACACGTTTAAAATCCATGGCCTGGAAATCGGCGTTAATTCCGTCTTTAATTAAAGTGATCTGGTAACTGGTATTTGCTTTAAGGAAATTAGTTTCAATTTTTAAATCGTGTTTCTGATCGTTACCCATCGCACCGATAAACCATTTTTCGTCTTTGCGTTTTGCCGTAACAATATATTCGCCCACGCTTGCATCCAAAACCCTGGTTTCATCCCAGGTTACCGGAACACTGGTAATAAATGAGGTGGTTTCCGGTTCCCGTAAATAATTGAAAGGGTTATCGGCCAGCATCTGGAAACCACTTTCAAAAACAATATACATCGCCAGCTGATGTGCCCTGGTGCCAATACTCATGGTATTTACCCAGCTAGGTTTGTAATCCTGCTTATGTGCCGAACGCATTGCCCCTGGCGTATAATCCATCGGACCAACCGCATTACGTAGAAAAGGCAGGAATAAATTATTGTTTGGTGTTGCCAATCCGCCACCGATATTCTGCTCCATCCCCACCACACCTTCGTACGAAAGTACATTGGGATAAGCAACCTCAAGTCCGGCAGGTTTAAAGGCACCATGAAAATCGACTAAAATATGGTGTTTGGCAGCTTCTTTTGCTACTCGTGTATAATAATTTACCATCCACTGGTCGCTCCTATCCATAAAATCGATCTTTACCCCTGCAATCCCCCATTTCTCCAGTGTTTCGAAAATATTGAAGTTATTTTCTACCGCCAGCCAGGTAAACCAAAGTACAATTTTTACGTTTTTCTGCTTGCCATAAGCAATCAGTTCCTGCAGGTTAATGGTAGGGTTAGGCTCAAATGGATTTAAGGTAGTTTTTGCCCAGCCTTCGTCCATAATAATATAGGGAATACCAAATTTTGAAGCGAAATCGATATAATACTTATAGGTATCCTGATTATAACCCGATTTAAAATCAACACCATAAACATAGGCATTATGCCACCATTCCCAGGTTACCTGTCCAGGTTTTATCCATTTGATGTCCTGCAATTTATTGGGTGTGCTTAATTTATACACCATTTGGTTAGCTGCCAACTGGGTATCTTTATCGGTAATGACCAAAAAGCGCCAGGGAAATGATCTTTTCCCAGCAAAATTTTCTTACTCCTATCGCCATCGTCTCCAAAAACAAGCGGTACTTTTGGAAAAATGGCATCAACAGTTTTGTGGTCAACTGCTTTTACAAATAAACATGGGTAATCGTAAAGATCAGCTTCTGATAACAGGGCTTTATACTTACCGGTATTAAATAAGATGGGCAGTACACTCATTTTATCTTTGTTTACTTGACCTAATTCGTCTTGGCGGTAAAGAATTTCGTAAGAAGTTTTAAAGCCTCCGGTTTCTAAATAAGCCGTTTTAACATCATCATTGAAACTGATATGTACATCTTCACTGTTTACCGTAATCGAATCTTTTATATTGGTAATGAAACGGTAAGCGATGCCATCATTGTAGGCCCTGAACTCTACACTGAAATTGCCTTTAAAATCGAGTTTTAACAGGTTATATTGATCGATTACTGTACTATTTTTAAGTGGGATTACGGGGCTAGAACTGGTGTTAACCATCGAAAATGTTTTTTTGATCAATTTGGCATTTGCTCCTAGCTCAGCCTGATCTAAATTTAACTGCAGGTAAGAATTGGCTAAAAAAGGATCACCGTTAAAAGTAACGGCATAACCGATTTTATCTTTAATATTTACGGATATTTTAATACGCTTATCGGGCGACAAGAGCTCTACCGGCGCGCCAAAGAGTTTTACTGTGCATAACAGCAATAAAAATAATAACAGTTGTTTTTTCATATTTGATTAGGATTTCTTTGTGTATTAAACGAATTACATAAATCGTTTTAGTTATTTAAAGTTAAACAAGTTTTTAAATTCACAATGCCTCCCGATCAATAAATAATACTTTAACAACCTTAGGAACTTAAGATTTTAAATTTCCATAAACTTAATGCTTCTTCAACCTGTTCTATTATAAAAGAACATACCATGGAAAATTTAGAAAATAATCAACCGGAAGAAGAAATTCAAAACATCGAACAGTTTCAAATCGACCGTTCGAACGGAAATGCAGCAGATGGACATAACACTCCTGAATCAGACGATGATGAATATACTGAAAATGAAGTTCAATTTGCTGATGGTGAAGGAACGCAATTGAATGAAGAAATTGAAGGTCCTGATGATGAAGAGAACGAAGAGGCAGCAGATGACTATAATGAATCGGACATTGAGGAATTGGATAACGACCCCAATGCTTATGATGAAGATGATAGTGAAATGTTATAAAAGCATAAAAATGCCAGATTGGAGTTCAGTCTGGCTTTTTTACCTGAACAAGGATGATCCGCAATATTTGCAGAACAGCGCATCGCTGTCGTGCCCTTCCCTGCTGCAACTCGGACAAGATTCGGGCAATTCTTTTTTCTGCTTTGCTGCCATGGCAATATCGTGGGTGATAATCCCGGTAGGCACGGCTATAATGGCATAACCGATCAGCATTACTACCGAAGCAACAAACTTGCCCAATGGTGTAATTGGTGAAATATCTCCATAGCCAACGGTTGTAATGGTTACAATAGCCCAATAAATGCTTTCGGGAATGTTAGAAAATCCATTTTCACGTTTTTCTACCAGGTACATGATAGACCCCAGGATTACCGTGATGGTTAAAACTGTTAACAGGAAAATGCTGATTTTACGAACACTGTTTTTTAAGGCCTGGGTTAAAAAGTTAATCTCCGTTAAAAAGTGTCCAAGTTTAAATATCCTGAAAACGCGGAGTAATCTTAAAGCCCTAAAAACCAGCAGCGATTGTGCACCAATAAAAAAGATACTTAAATAAGAAGGTAACAAAGCCACGAGATCGATAATCCCAAGCGGACTCAGCATATATTTGATCGGTTTACGGATACTCACCAGCCTTAAAATGTATTCGATGGTAAAAAGGGAGGCGAAAATCCATTCGGTAATGTTGAATAGTTTGCCGTATTTTAAATGAATACTCACCACGCTATCAAGCATTACCACAATAATACTCGAAAAAATGGCGATTAGCAGGCCAACATCAAAAGCTTTACCTGCCGGAGTATTCGATTCGTAAATTACTTCGTGCAGTTTAAACCGCCAGTGTTTGGGTTGATCTGATTCCATGCGTTTTATTTAGGTTAAAGGTAAGCATTAACCGTTTACCACTTCGCCACCATTTACATGTATAACCTGGCCCGTAATAAAAGAGGCATCATCTGAAGCAAGAAACACATAAGCCGGACCGAGTTCAGAAGGCTGCCCTGCCCTTTCCATTGCGGTTTCCGATCCAAATGACTTAATTTTCTTTTCATCAAAAGTGGATACGATCAGGGGCGTCCACACTGGTCCTGGTGCAACTGCATTTACGCGGATGCCCGTTTTAGCGAGATTTGTAGCCAACGAACGTGTAAAAGAGGTAATTGCACCTTTGGTGGAAGAATAATCGATCAGATTGGGCGAAGAACGATAGGCAGTTACTGAAGTGGTATTGATGATAGTATCTCCGGCGTGAAAATATTCAAGCACTTCATGCGCAAAATAAAAATACCCGAATATGTTGGTGCGAAAAGTTTCCTCCAGCTGTTTGTCATCAATTTTTTTCGGGTCTTTTTGCGGCACCTGCATTCCGGCATTATTTACTAAAATATTAATCTTCCCAAATTTTTTAACGGTTAATACTACTGCTTTTTTGCAAAAGGCAGGCTTCTTCACGTCACCTTTAATCAACAAACAGGTTTTTCCCTCGGCTTCAACCAGTTGCTGGGTTTCTTTAGCATCAATGTCTTCATCCAGGTAAACTATGGCCACATCAGCCCCTTCTCTTGCAAAATGAACTGCAACAGAACGGCCGATACCGCTATCGCCGCCTGTAATTAACGCTACTTTTTCGTTAAGCTTTCCGGCACCATTATAATTTGCTTTAATCACTTCTGGCCTGGGATTCATTTTGGCTTCTATACCCGGTTGTTTATGTTGTTTAGCTGGTGTTTTTTGAGTTTTCATTGCATTGATTTTAATCGGATTAACATTTAGTTATCGCTCATTAAACAAGCATATCAACTGCAAAGTTTTTGTAACCTTAAATCAGAAGCTATATTTTAAACCAATTTAACTTAATATTTTGCTCATATGCCAACATTTTTAAAACACATAGCTCACTAAATTAGCACTTTACCCTAACCAAAAAAACCACACATGAGAAAAACCATTTTATCGGCTTTGCTGGCCCTGAGCTTAACCTTACCGGGTTTTGCCCAAAAGCGATTAGGTAACGAAACCGCAGCGCAAAAAACCAAAAGAATGGAATGGTGGACTGATGCCCGTTTCGGGATGTTTATCCACTGGGGGCTTTATGCCCTACCTGCCCGTCATGAATGGGTAAGAAATGCAGAACGCATTACCAACGAAAACTACCAGAAATACTTTGATCAGTTTAATCCTGATTTATTCAACCCAAAACAGTGGGCAAAAGAGGCCAAAGCTGCCGGAATGAAGTATGCGGTATTGACGACTAAACACCATGAAGGTTTCACTTTATTTGATAGTAAGTATACTGATTATAAAGCGACCAACACACAAGCCAAACGTGATCTGGTAAAAGAATTTTTAGATGCTTTCCGTGCAGAAGGCATAAAAGTTGGTTTTTATTATTCGCTGATTGATTGGCACCACCCTGATTTTCCTGTCGATAAATATCATCCTTTAAGGCCACAACCTGAAACTGACGAAGCTTATGCCGCCCTAAACAAAAACAGGGATATGGCCAAATACCGTAAATACCTATATAACCAGGTTACAGAACTACTGACCAAATATGGCAAAATTGATATTCTCTGGGCCGATTTCTCTTATCCGGGAAAAAATGGCAAGGGGAAAAATGATTGGGGATCGGTAGAATTGTTAAAACAGATCAGAAAATTACAGCCAGGCATTATTGTAGATAACCGCCTCGATTTGAACGATTATGAAGATGGAACCGATTTTGAAACTCCTGAACAGGTGGGGCCGAAAGAACTGGAAAAATACCGTGGCAAAGTTTGGGAAACCTGCCAAACTTTTTCAGGCTCATGGGGATACCACCGGGATGAAAACACCTGGAAAACAAACCGAAAATTATTGGATTTATTAATTACCTCGGTAGCCAATGGTGGTAATTTATTATTAAATGTTGGCCCCACCGCCCGAGGCGAGTTTGATAGCCGTGCCAATACGGCATTAGATAGTTTAGGTCTTTGGATGCACGCCAACGCTAAATCTATTTATCATTGTAGTTTTGCCCCGGCTGAGTTTAAAGCACCTGAAGGAACGAAACTCACCTATAATAAAAATGCCAAAAAATTATATGTCCACCTGTTCGAGTATCCGAATACCGGTTCTATCACGTTAGAAGGTTATAAAAACAAAGCTAAATATGCCCAGTTTTTACATGATAATTCGGAAGTACAGATCAATACGGAAAAATCAACAGGGAATACACTGGTATTAAAACTGCCAAAGAAAAAACCGGATTTCGAAATCCCGGTAATTGAGTTAACGTTAAATTAATCTACCTATATGAATCAATCAGCCTGCGAGTGAAAACTTGCAGGCTTTTTTTGTTTTAGTGAAGATGACCAAACATAATTCAATTTTCATTTGTATAAAACCTAAACAATTGAGATGAAAGTAAAAGGTACATTTATACATAAACTAAAAACAGGCGAAAATGCTTTAATCCTGTTAACCGGCAGCAAAACAGAGCAGGAAAAGCTTTACCATCATTTAACTGTAGATGCTTATCAGTTTAAAAAGGATATTGTTGCGGAAGAACCAAGAATAGCACTGATTTCTGCAGGTTATAAAGATGAAAACGACGAAGTAACCTGGAATGAAGATTATATTCCGGTACCAAAGTGGTACGAACAGAATTAAATCTGGTTAAACATATTGATGGAGATGAATATTAAATTATTGATGAGGTTTATTGTGCTTTCCTTTTTAGTTTTACTTTGTTGTTCGAAATCTTACGCCCAATATACCGATAGTACCAACTATCACATTACACTTGCTTCAACTGGATCTATCAACCGTACGAACGAAGATAGAGCCTATTTGCTAAACAATGCACTTAATTTTGGCATGAAAAAGAAAAGTTTTGTCCTAAACTCAACCACTGGCTGGCTTTATGGTAAACAGAATAATGATTTAACCAATAACGATTTTTCGACTACATTAAATTTTAACCTCTATAAAACCTTTCCGCATTTTTATTATTGGGGATTGGTAAATTACAATACCAGTTATTCGTTAAAACTTAAAAATCAATTGCTTGCAGGCGGTGGCATTGCTTATAGTATTTTGGATCAACCGAATGCTTACATCAACTTAAGTGATGGTGTGCTGTTTGATCAAAGTAGCTTAATTGTGGGCGACAGTTATCATACTTATCGAAACTCGTTAAGGTTACAATACCATTTCGCTATAAAAGAACTGATTACAATAGATGGGAACCATTTTCTGCAAAATTCTTTCGATAGAAAAGGCGATCACATTATCCGTTCTACAACCACACTTGGCTTAAAACTTCGCAAGTGGATTAGCTTAACCACAGCATTAACTTATAACAAACTGAATATTACACGTAGTGAAAACCTTAACCTTACATATGGTTTAACGCTTGATAAGTTTTTTTAGATTAGCCTTCAGTCCGGAGGCCTAAGTCTGCCGTCTGAGATCCCGAGTAGATTACCTGAACCAGTCACCATGAACGGAGTCGATTAACCAATTTAAACAGCAGTGTCTCCACCACCATTGAACTAATGAACCTATTTACGCTGACAACAACTCTCCCTGATTTAAGTTTGCATAAGCTTTAGCCTGCACCACATTACCAATAATAATAATGGCCGGATAAGTTAAGCCAGCTTCCTCGGCTGATTCCTGTAAATTTTGCACTGAACATACCACTTGTTTTTGATTGGGCAAGGTAGCATGCTGAATAACTGCCGCAGGCATATCGCCTAAACCCGCATCGCAATAAGCTTTAGAGATTTCGCCAACTTTTTTCATACCCATATATATAACAACTGTAGCCGAACTTTTCATGGCGCATTTTAAATCATCGGTTAAACTACCGTCCTTCTTGGTTCCGGTAAGTATCCAAACACTTTCACTAATTCCACGGTGTGTTAAGGGCACATCGATAAAGCCTGCACCTTGCATGCTACTTATACCTGGAATATAATGACATTTAATGCCTCTTGCCTCCGCATAAATCAATTCTTCAAATCCTCTACCGAAGATAAAAGGATCTCCGCCCTTTAAACGCACTACCACCTGGTAATTTTGGGCATTTTCGACAATTAATTCATTTATTTTCTCTTGCGGCGTGTAATTTCCATAAGGTTGTTTACCAACATAGATCATTTTACATGTTTTCGGAGCAATTTCCAGCAATTTTTCATTACTTAAGTTATCATAAAGGATAACTTCTGCCCTTTTTAGCACATTAAAAGCTTTCATAGTGATTAATTCGGGATCACCAGGACCTCCACCCATTATAAAAAGTCCAAAATCAGTAGTTTTTTGATTCATAATTTTAATAATTTAACTATTTAAGCATAAAAGTGATGAAAATTTATTAAAAAATTAAATATTTTATGATAAAAATCATGAAAAATAAACTTTTAAAGCAATTAAAACATATATTTGAATATCAAAAATCATATTACAAGTGAAAAAATAAATTTTAAACCGATATTTTTAAATAAAATACACTAAAAGCAAATAATCACCAACAAAACAAAGCAAAAAACCTAAAAACATTTAAGATTTATGAAAGAACCACAAATAATCGTAATAGGAAATGGAATGGTGGGATATAAATTCTGCGAAAAGCTTAGATCGAAAACCTCCTCTTTTAATCTTATTGTTTTTGGCGAAGAACCCCGCAGAGCTTATGACCGTGTTCATTTAAGTGAATATTTTAACGGCAAAACTGCCAACGACCTCTCCCTTTCTACAGAGAACTGGTACCAGGAACAAAATATCACCCTTTTTCTTAATAACCCTGTTACTAAAATAGACCGCGATCTTCAGAAAGTTTATACCGCCAATGGTTTAGATTACAGCTACGATATTCTAGTTTTTGCTACTGGCTCGGGTGCTTTTGTTCCAAGCATCCCTGGAATTGAGAAAGAAGGTGTTTTTGTTTACCGTACGATAGAAGATCTTGACCTTATTAGTAGTTATGCAAAAAAGGCAAAAACAGCTTCAGTTATTGGAGGCGGTTTATTGGGGCTAGAAGCTGCTAAAGCCTTGATTGATTTGGGGATCGATAAAACCAGTATTATTGAATTTGCACCACGTTTAATGCCAAGACAAATTGATGCTGCTGGTAGTGACATGCTTAAATCGAAGCTTGCAGATTTAGGTTTACAAATCCACTTAAATAAAAACACCACCAGTATTGAAGGCGATGGCCGTATTACCGCATTAAAGTTTAGCGACGATACGGCTATAGATGTAGATATGCTGGTGATTTCTGCCGGTATAAAACCACGTGATGAACTGGCCAAAGCCTGTGGCATTGAGGTTGGTCCGCGGGGCGGAATTGTAGTTGATGAAAAAATGCAGACCAACGATCCTGCAGTGTTTGCCATTGGCGAATGCGCTTTATACGATGGGATGATTTATGGCTTAATTGCGCCAGGTTACGAAATGGCCGAAGTGTTGGCTGCAAATCTTTGCGAAGGTGATAAAGCTTTCACAGGGTTTGATATGAGTACCAAACTCAAACTGATCGGAATTGATGTAGCCAGTTTTGGTGATAATTTTATTACCGAGCCCGATTGTCGTACCATCATCTTCGAAAACAAACATAAAGGAGTTTATAAAAGAATAAATGTTAGTAATGACGGGCAATACCTTTTAGGAGGTATATTAATTGGAGATGCAACAGCGTATAACCTGCTGTTGCAGACCTCTAATAACCGGATTGTATTGCCAGAAAATCCTGAAGAACTGATACTGGGGGCACGCGGAGGAAGCGAACCTGCTGGCGGAGCCGGAATTACAGGCTTACCAGATAGCGCATTAATATGCAGTTGCGAAGGTGTTAGCAAAGGCGACATATGTTCTGCAGTGGCAGACGGCTCTTGCGAAAATATTGATGACCTGAAAAAATGCACCAAAGCAGGTACAGGTTGCGGTGGCTGCTTGCCAATGGTAAAGGATCTAATGACTTATACCTTAAAATCGCAAGGTAAATACATCAAAAATGTAATTTGCGAGCATTTTAACTACAGCAGACAGGAACTTTTTGACCTTATCCATATTCATGAATTAAAAAGTTATGATGAGGTACTGGATGCATTGGGTAAAAACGATGGTTGCGAAGTATGTAAACCATTGGTATCCTCTCTCCTGGCCAGCCTGTGGAACGAAATGATCCTTAAAAAAGGAAACGATGTAGCCCAAGATAGTAACGACCGTTTTCTAGCCAACATCCAAAAAGGTGGCTCATATTCCGTAGTACCGAGGGTTCCGGGAGGAGAAATTACGCCCGAAAAATTGATTGTAATTGGCGAAGTAGCTAAAAAATACAACCTCTACACTAAAATAACAGGAGGTCAGCGGATCGACATGTTTGGCGCACACCTTAACGATCTTCCTATTATCTGGGAGGAATTAATTGCTGCAGGTTTTGAAAGTGGCCATGCTTATGGAAAAGGCTTAAGAACAGTTAAAAGCTGCGTTGGTAGCACCTGGTGCAGATTCGGGTTGCACGACAGCGTGAGTTTTGCCATCAGAATTGAAGAAAGATACAGAGGCATACGCGCACCACATAAATTCAAATCGGCCGTAAGTGGCTGTATCAGAGAATGTGCAGAAGCCCAAAGCAAAGATTTCGGCATTATTGCTACCGAAAAAGGCTGGAACCTATATGTATGCGGTAATGGAGGCAGCAAACCACAACACGCCCTTTTACTGGCAACAGACTTAGATAGCGAAACCTGCATTCAATACATCGACAGATTTTTGATGTTTTACATCCGTACTGCCGATCCGCTTACCCGAACAGCAACCTGGCTGAACAAAATGGAAGGCGGAATAGATTACCTACGGAATGTGATTATCAACGATAGTTTAGGGATGGCGGCCCAATGGGAAAATGAAATTGAGAATTTAATCGCTTCGTATAAATGCGAGTGGAAAGAGGCAGTTGAAAACCCTGCGATCAGAAAAAGATTCTCTCATTTTGTAAATGCACCAGAAGACAAAGATCCAACTATAGAATTTGTTGAAATGCGTGGACAAAAAAGAACCGCAGAATGGAAAACAGTTTAACATTAAATCTTTACAAACCTTATAAAACCCAAAATTATGAATGAACAATCAAATTGGCTAGCAGCCTGCCGAGTCGAGGATGCCATTGAGAACGGTGGCGTTTGTGTAAAACATGGTGAAGATCAGATTGCACTTTTCTATTTCACCAGAAGAAATGAGTGGTATGCCACTCAAAACGAATGCCCGCATAAAAAGCAAATGGCATTAAGCCGTGGAATGATTGGCTCCACTACCGATGAACCTAAGGTAGCTTGCCCTTTTCACAAAAAAACATTCTCATTGAGCACTGGCGAATGTTTAAGTGGCGACGAATGCGCCATAAAAACCTATCCTGTAAAGATAGAAAACGGAACTGTTTATATTGGCACAACGCCAAAATCTTAACCTGACCCAGTAAGATTTAAACTTTTCCGGATAAAAATTTAACCCAAACCAAACCGACATGAAGATTTCTAATTATGTAGCCATAACAGGCTGCCTTGCACTTACCTTGTTCTTTTTTTCTGCTAAATCGCAAACTAAAGCCGTTTTATTCGACGGTACTATCGTTGCTGGTTACGTTGATCATGGTGCTTTTATAAACTGTACCGGACCTAGCATAAAATTCAGTAAAAAACCTTATACCGTTTTATTAGGGCTACTGCCAAGCTTACGGATCAAAGAAGATAAGGTTGCTGCGGGGGCGCCAAAAAATGCAGCCCTTACCCCTAACCTCGGCTTTGGCTTAACGGCAGCATTTCGCCATATAGCCTTACAAGTGCCCCTATATTACAATCCTAAAACCGCAGTCAAAAATGGCGAATGGAACGTCGGCGTAGGTTTAGGCTATAAATTTTAACAAGGACCAATTTATCACGCTTAAATCGACCATTATGACACAGAATACTACAACCAAACCACTAGATAAACTTAATATATTTTCGCTTAAAGGTGTTCAGATGAAAACCTTTCATATTACCTGGTTAACTTTCTTCTTCTGTTTCTTCGCCTGGTTCGGAATGGCACCCTTAATGAAGATAGCAAGAGAACAGCTTCACCTCACTAAAGATCAGGTAGGCAATATCCAAATCGCTTCAGTATCGGCCACTATTATTGCCCGTTTACTCATCGGAAGATTGATTGATAAATTTGGCCCTAAACTGATTTACACCTGGCTTTTGGTGCTTTGCGCCATTCCAGTCCTCTTAATCGGAACCAGCCACTCTTATACCTCTTTTTTACTTTTCCGTTTAGCCATTGGCGTAATCGGCGCATCATTCGTAATTACCCAATTCCATACTTCAATTATGTTTGCAACCAATATTAAAGGAACAGCAAATGCAACGGCCGGAGGTTTTGGTAACGCTGGTGGTGGTGCAGCCAATTTATTTATGCCTTTAATTGCATCAGGCTTTACAGCCCTTGGTTTCTGTAGCACTGAAGACAGCTGGCGCTATGCTATGATTTTCCCCGGCGTAATGCTTTTGATCTGCGCCTTCTTATATCACCACTATACTTTGGATACCCCAAAAGGGGATTTTAAAGACTTAAAAGACGAAAACATAAAAAGCACCAAAAACACATTTTTAATCGCCGCAAAGGATTACCGCACCTGGATTTTAACCATTGCTTATGCAGCATGTTTTGGCGTAGAAATTACAGTAGATAATTTCGCACCAATCTTCTTTACAGATTCATTTGGCGCAACAATAGCTGTGGCCGGAATGGTTGCAGGCATTTTTGGCTGGATTAATATTTTCGCCAGACCACTAGGTGGAATTGTTGCCGATAAAATCGGTAAAACATGGGGATTTGATGGCAAAACACTTTTGCTCGCCTTATTACTTTTGGTAGAAGGAATCGGTTTAATCTGGTTCGCAAAATCGGGCAATATCGGAATGGCTATTTTCATGATGTTTGTTTTCGGCCTAAGTTTAAAAATGGCCAACGGCGCAACTTACAGCCTTGTTCCATTCATTAATCCGCTTGCAGTTGGTAGTGTAGCAGGTATTGTAGGGGCTGGTGGAAATATCGGCGCTATGCTTATTGCTTTTATGTTTAAAGCTAAAGCAAGTCACGCATCTAAAAATGTAATCGAAAATGGCCTTAGCGTTCAAAAAGATCTGATTGATTATACCAGCGCTTTTACCTTACTTGGTTTTATTATCCTCGGCATTGGCGTTGCAGTATTCATCTTCAGAACCATTATGGCGCAAAAAACAGCTGAGATAGAAGACCTGGCACTTACTCCTAGCAAATAAACAACGCTTATAAAATCTATCCTACAAGCCGATCATTTGAAAGAAGAAAAAAACATATCGCCTAACAAAACAACCACCTGCTGCTATTGCGGAGTGGGCTGTGGTATTGTGGTAAATAAAGATATCCATGAGCGCATAACTGTTGAAGGAGACAAAAACCACCCTGTAAACAAAGGTATGCTGTGCAGTAAAGGCATGAATCTTCATTATACAGCAAATGATAAAAGTGACAGACTACTCTACCCCGAAATGCGTTACAACAAAAATATGCCCCTCCAAAGGGTTAGTTGGGATACCGCACTAGAAAGAACAGCTGCAGTTTTTAAAGCGTTGATTAAAAAACACGGTCCAGATAGTGTGGCTTTCTATGCCAGCGGGCAATGTTTAACAGAAGAATATTACGTAGTAAATAAATTAATTAAAGGATTTATCGGTAGTAATAACATCGATACCAACAGCCGCTTATGTATGAGCAGTGCGGTTGTTGGTTATAAAATGAGTCTTGGTGAAGATACTGTGCCCATTAGTTACGATGATATTGAAATTGCCGATTGTATTTTTGTTGCAGGCGCAAACCCGGCATGGTGCCACCCTATCCTGTGGCGCCGTGTTGAAGCCGCAAAACAGAAAAATCCTGATTTAAAAATTATCGTTAGCGATCCTCGGAAAACACAAACCTGTTCACTAGCAGATGTTCATTTACAGCTTAATCCAGGCACCGATATCACGCTTCACCATGCCATAGGTAGATGTTTGATAGAAGATGGGAAAATTGATACCGATTTTATCATTAACAATACCAACGGTTATGAAAAATACCACTCCACTGTTTTCGCTACCTCTTTGGCAGAAGCGGCAGTAATTTGTGGTATAGCAGAGAATGATATTCGTTTAGCCGCATCTTACATCGGTAATGCAAAGGGTTTTATCAGCATGTGGACTATGGGGCTTAACCAAAGTGTGGTGGGCACCAATAAAAACCTCTCGCTCATTAACCTGAATCTGATTACTGGTCACATTGGCAAACCGGGGAGCGGTCCTTTCTCACTTACCGGACAGCCGAATGCCATGGGCGGTCGTGAAGTTGGCGGCTTAAGCAATTTATTACCTGCACACCGTGTTTTAACCAATGAAAAGCATCGTAATGAAGTCGAAAAATTTTGGCAGATCCCATTGGGTACCATACAAGCTAAACCAGGATTAACCGCCACCGAAATGTTCCATGAACTGAACAGCGGAAAACTCAAAGCAGTATGGATTTTATGTACCAATCCATTAATCAGCCTTCCCAATGTGCGCGTAGCTGAAGAAGGATTAAAAAAAGCAAAGTTTGTTGTTGTTCAAGATATTAGCAATACCGTAGAAACCGTAAAATATGCCGATGTAGTATTGCCTGCGGCTGCCTGGATAGAAAAAGAAGGCACCATGACCAATGCAGGCCGCTATATTTCTTATCTGAGTAAAGTAACAGAAGCACCCGGAGAAGCGCTACCTGACTCGGAAATTATCTGCCGGTTTGCAAAAAAAATGGGTTATCATGGTTTCGACTTTAGTAATGCAGCCGAGATATACGATGAGCACGCAGCTTTAACAGCTGGAACCAACATTGATATCAGCGGCCTTAATTATCAGATTTTAAAGGAGAAAAGAGCCGTTCAATGGCCTTATCCAAAAGAAGAAAAGGCATTTGGAACTGCCAGATTATTTACCGATCATCAATTTTACACTCCAGATAAAAAAGCCAATATCCTATCATTTGATGATCAGAACCAATCGGAAGCTTTAACACCAGAACATCCGCTGATTTTAACCACAGGAAGAATCAGGGATCAATGGCATACACGGAGCAAAACGGGAAAGGTAAACAAACTAAACCAACACATTAGCGAATCTTTTTTGGAGATTAATCCCATTGATGCAGAAGTTCGAAACATTAAAGACAATGATATTATCGAGATTTCTAGTTTACGGGGAAATGCCCGCGTAAAGGCTAAATTCTCAGAAGATATAAAGGCTGGTGTAGTTTTTATGCCCATGCATTGGGGCAAAATATTAAAAAGTGATTTAAATAGGGTAAACAACCTTACTAATAATCTGGTTGATCCGCAGAGCAAAGAACCCGATTTTAAGTTCAGTGCGGTACAGGTAAAACGCTATAAAAAAGAGCGGCAAAAGATTATCGTTATCGGCGCAGGTGCCGGTGCCTGCGGATTTGTGAAAAGTTACAGGGCCTTAAACACCGAAGATGATATCGAGATATTCAGCAAAGAGAACTTCCCTTTTTACAACCGGGTACTCCTCCCCGATTATATCATCGGCACTTTGCCTTGGCATAACCTTATTAAAATGAGCGACAGCGAGGAAACCGATTACCGGATTAAGCTGCACCGCGGTTTGGGTATCGAAAAGATTAACAAAGAAGATAAAACGGTTACCGATAGCAATGGCGAAACCCACCATTACGACATTCTGCTTCTGGCTACCGGAAGCAGGGCTTTTGTGCTTAAGGATATCCCTAAGCTGAACGGCATATTTACTATGCGCAGCCGTAACGATGCAGACAGCTTTAAAAAACATGTTGATACTACAAACGGAAAAGTAGTCATTGTTGGCGGTGGACTACTGGGCATTGAACTTGCAACCTCGCTGGCCGAAACCGGATCAAAAGTAACCATCATCCAAAGGATATCGAGATTAATGGGTCGCCAGTTAGATGCACTGGGCAGTCAATTACTGCACGAAGAACTCATCAGCAAAGGCATCGAAATCTTTTACAACGATGAGGTAGATCGGATTATCGGCGAAAAAAGCATTTCAGGTATCCGCTTAAAAAGCGGCTTGTTAATCGATTGCGAATCGTTGGTAATTGCCATTGGTACTGTGCCTAACACCGAACTGATTAAAGATGCTGGCATAGAATGTAAAAGAGGTGTTGTTGTGGATGAATACCTGAGAACCAACGAGAAAGACATTTATGCTATTGGGGAAATTGCTGAATTTAAAGGTCAAATGTACGGTATTACCGCAGCTGCAGAACAACAGGCTGAAATAGTAGCGCGGTTTCTTTGCGGAGACATTGCCAAATTTTACCAGGGCAGCTTGCTTATGAATATCCTTAAAATGCACAGTTTAGAACTCTGCTCTTTAGGCTTGGCAGAAATACCGAATAACGACCCTACCTATGAGGAAATTGTTTTTATTGATAAAGCCAAGCGCTACTATAAAAAATGTATTGTACACAACGATAAACTGGTTGGGGCCATATTAATTGGCGATAAAAGCGAATTCTTAGAATTCAGAAACCTGATCGAAAACAAAATGGAGCTGAGCGAAAAACGGCTTCAACTATTGAGGAGCGGCAAAACAACCGAACCTATTATTGGCAAAACAGTATGTAGTTGTAATAATGTTGGCGAAGGCAATCTGATCAACAAAATTAAAGATGGTTGTAAAGATCATTTGCAGCTCTGCCAGTTAACAGGTGCTGGAATGGGCTGTGGCAGTTGCCGACCAGAAGTAAAAGTAATTTTAGATTCGTTTGTAAACGTTTTAAAAACGGAACCTAAGCTGGTTTTAGCAGAGAAATGATAGATTTTGGCGGTTCATGATCCCTTGCAGTCAGTTTTAAGAAAAAGATAATGGGGTTCTGATGACAGGTTTTCCTAGGGAGGTCGTCATTGCGAGAAGGCTTTTTCAGCCAACGAAGCAATCTTTATCATAGGTTGGAAAGATTGCTTCGTCGTTCCTCCTCGCAATGACGATCGATTTTTGAAAATTGTCATTAGTAAACGACCGGGAATCGTAATACAATAAGCATTAAGATTCCCGCCTGCGCGGGAATGACGATAGATTGCTAAAGAATATTTAAAATTAAGCAGAATGATGAAAGTAAAAATGAGTCCTTCAGAATTTAAAAACCTTAAAGGAATTGAATATTTTAAGTTCGAAGAAGATTTTATTGAAGAAAATATGCGTTGCATCCCTATGGTGGTCCGTTTTAAGATGGATGCAGCTGGAATAAAATTAAAATTGGCCGAATGGAGTAAATTTCATCCATCCGAAAGAATCCAATTAGCGTTATTACCTGTTTCAACCCGTGAACAAACAGACAAGTATCATCAGTTTTTAATTGGCCTGATTACTAAATATACAGGAAACCAGGCCACAACTTTAGCTATCGATCCTTTACCCGATTGGGGAAACTTACATCAAATCCCTTTAATGCTGAAAGAAAAATCAGCCGAATTGCAGTTGCAGCTATCCATAAACCAGTGGCGCAAACTTACCAATATCCAAAGATTTGCACTTTTAAAATTATGCCGGCCAGGGCACGAAAACAAAAATTTTTCAAAGGCAGTAGTAGAATTCGGACTTCTAAATAGCTAAACCATGTATCAAACCATCATCATTAACTTTCCAGGCGGCATCATATCACCAGGCAATCTGTACAACATCCTGGTTGCTGCAACAAGAGCGCGAATCCAATATGTTCGTTTTGGCCTTCGCCAGCAGTTATTGATTGATACGACAAGCTACAACATCGACATCTTTACGGGTGAAATGGATAAACTCGGGATCGATTACGAAGTAGACAGCAATAATTTCCCGAATATCATCAGTTCTTACCCTGCAGAAGAAATTTTTATTCGTAAAACCTGGCTTACCGAAGGTGTGTATAAAGATATTTTAGATGATATCGATTTTAAACCTTCTATAAAAGTAAATATCTGCGATAGCGACCAGAGTTTTACGCCTATGTTAACGGGAAACATCAACTGGATAGCCTCTTCACAATCAGAACATTACTGGCATTTAATTATCCGCTTTCCGAAAACCAATGTAACTTACGAGTGGAATCAACTCTGCTACACCAACCACATCGCTCAGGTTACCAAAGCGTTAGAAACCATTATTAAAAATAATCCAACATATTTTGCAGATAATGCTTTAGCCAATGGTGAAGATCTTTTTGCACTTTTAGATCAGGATAACTTCATTCTTAAACCGGCAGAAAATATAGTGTCCTTATCCTCATTCAATCTGCCTTATTACGAGGGTTTAAACCGATACAACAACAAATACTGGCTGGGAATTTACAGGCGAGATGAACTGTTTAGCATTGCATTTCTAAAAAAACTATGTCAGCTTTGTTTAGATACCAAACTCGGTCAATTGTGCTGTACCTCCTGGAAAACCATTATTATAAAAGGGATTGACGAAAAAGATAAAAACCTTTGGAATGCCTTGCTCGAAGAATTCGAGATTAATATGCGTCATGCTGCTAACGAGCTAAATTTTCAGGTAGAAGATAATTGCAACGAAGGTTTAGCGCTAAAAAGCTTTCTTGTTAAACATTTAAGCATTGATGATACCCGAACCTTTGGCATTTGCTTTGGTATTAAAACCCGTAAAAAAAGTGAAGTTTTTAGCAGTATCCTGATCCAAAAACGCCATCTCATTAACTTACCAGGTGTAAAACTGTTTCCTGTTTATGATATTTTATGCGCGAAGGACTTTAATCCCAATGAGCGTACTGGCGAAATTTTTAGCCGCAGCAATCCCAGTTTTCTTTTACCAGAGCAAATCAGGCGATCGATATTTAAGTTCTATAAATACCGCTTAGATGCTATGAAAACGGGTAATCAAAAACAAAGCTTCCAAACAGAAGAAATTCAAAAAAAAGATGCTGGTTTTTTATATCAATGTAATAACTGTTTAACCGTTTACAATGAGCGGATTGGAGAAATTGAAAATAACATTAATCCCGGTACGGCATTTAAAGATTTACCAGAAGATTATTGCTGTACGCTTTGCGAAGGAGAGAAAAGTAATTTCACTAAAATTGATCAATCGGCTTTGCAGATTTTGTAAAATGAAGAATATCATCATTTCGAGCAAAGCTCACTTCCCATATTGTAATTTCGAGTGGAGCGCAGCGAAGTCGAGAAATCTGTCTCGAGATAGATCTCTCCGCTACGGTCGAGATGACGTCATTCTAGGAATACTTGTTTTACCTCCTCCTGCGAATTAAAATTCCCGAAGTAACGATAATCATGTTCATCAACTGTAATTTCGCAAACCCGTAGATTACTTAAAATGTATTTCATACTGTGTTTGGCCAAACCATTGGTATTAAGCAGGTGGGCAATATTTTTCAAACCATCAGCTTTATAAATCCCGCATAAAGGTTCTTGCTGACCATCTTTACTGAAAATATAAGCATCGAAAGTGCTATCAGCCTTAAACGAGTAGATAAGTTTCTCTAACAACTTTGTTTCCATTAACAACATATCGCAGGCTAACAGGAATAGATCTTCTTCAGGATTTGATATGTGAGCAGAAAGCACCCCCAATAATGGTCCTTTGATATCAAGTAAAGAATAGTCAACTATTAGCTGTTCGTTGCCAAAATAACCAGCATAGATTTCTTGCTGTGATGGATTAACCGAAAATTTTACCTGGAGATTAAGCGAGCTTAGCTTATCGAAGGCTACCTGCGCCCATAATTTATCCTGATGGTTGAGCAAACCTTTATCGGTGCCCATACGCAAACTCTGCCCACCACATAAAACGATTCCTAACATATTATGCTTATCATTAAATAACTGGTGTTAAGATAAACTGAATGAAACATACATATTGAACGGCACTTCGACTACGCTAATAATAATAGATTCAACTAGAAAAATCGTCATTGCGAGGAAGAACGACGAAGCAATCTTTCATCTTTTCGAACCCTGCTACTAAGATTGCTTCGTCGGCTGAAAAAGCCTTCTCGCAATGACGACCATTATTAGTTTACTATTTCTAAAAAAAAACTTACCATTTATATTCATTTTTCAGTGACAGAAAGGATTCTAGGTTATTTACTACTCAAATCCACTAACCCAGCTTCGTTTAAAATGCCAATTTGCTTTCCTTTCACTACGATTAACTTTTCTGCTAGCAGCTCGTTCATCGTCCTGAAAACAGTTTCATAAGTGGCGCCAGTAAAAGCGGCCAGATCCTGACGGCTTAGTGCTAAATTTAAGAATCCTTCGGCATCTAATCCAAATTGATCTCTCAACCCTAAAATAGCCACGGCAAGCCGGCCTTTTACCGACATTAAAGCCAAATTACGCATTTTTTTCTCCGAAGCATGCAGTTCATCAGCATAAAACATGAGTAAACTATAAGCAAATTCGTGGTTTACCTTTATGGTGGTTTTAAAAAATTCGATATCGACAAAGCAAAGTTTCGTGGTTTCTAAAGCCGTTGCAGAAATTGGATAGGTAGAAATACTGGTGCTGATCCCACGGTGACCAAATATAGCACCATCGTTTGCAAAACGTAAAATCAGTTCTTTATCGCCCCATTGTTTATGCACTTTAATGTTGCCTGAAGTAACAAAATAAACACCACTAACCGGATCGCCTTCTTTGATAATCACTTCCCCTTTTTTAGCGGTAAAATTGCTTTTATGGCTTTCTATAGCAGGATGCCATTCTTTTAATGTGAATTTGCACATAAAACAGGTATTCAGATCGCAGCTGCTATTTTTTTTCATATTTTAAAAGGGACGTTGGGTAAAAATAACAAATGATTGCACAATTTTATGTCATCTCATATAAATTCTAATGTTCTTCACTGTTGTTGAAAATTTTATTAGAATAAAACTCGTTGACATAGAACACTTAGCGTTTTTTATAGGCCTACCAGGCATAAAGAAGTTTAAAGATATGCCACCAAATCATAATTTTGTGTTATGGCAAATACAAACGTTAGAAAATCAATCCAGAATAAGATCGAATCATTAGGTAAGGAAATCGAAACCTTACAGGCAGAATTAAAAAGATGGGAAAAAATTGCAGCCGATTATGAAACCAATTCGGAAAGCATTGATTTAATTTTATCGATACAATTACCTGAAAAACCTGAACCAAAAGCTAAAAAGGTAAAATTGTAAAAGATTTAAAAAGAAAACCCAGACGAATGTCTGGGTTTTCTTTTTTTATCAATATAAATTAAAACTATCGTTAAAAAATCCGTGAGAAAAGTAATCTTAAACTATGGATTATAGCGATCGTTGTAAGATTGCTTCGTCGTTCCTCCTCGCAACGACGATCTTCTTCATCCAGACTTAAAATCTGTGGTTATCTGTGGTTAAAAAACTCACCCTATTCTAAAACTTCTTCAACTTTTTTAACCCGAAATTTAGCTCCTGGCTTAAAACCTCCCGAACCATTACCTGCTGCCGTTAAAACCGGCTCTTTTTTTGGTGCTTTTTTCTTGAATTTCCTTCCATACCAGATTAGAAAACCGGTTATCGGTAAGCTTGCGCCAATTAACGAAGCCAGGCAAGCCATTACTTTACCGGGAAAGCCCAAAATACTCCCTACATGAATATCGTAATTCATTTTGCGCAGTTTACCACCAAAACCAGCCTCCTCGTAAGGAATGGAATAAACACCTTCGCGCTTAAATTCTTTTAAAGTATGCTGATCGAAGGTATAACCCTGGTTATTGTAAAACTGGCCTGTATTGGGATAAACCGTAATATTGATGGTAGCTTTAGCTTTTGAAGTATCAGGAAAATTGTAGTAAAAACCCTGCGATTTGGGGTGACGGCTGATTACTTTCTGCCAGGCCAGATCCATTGCTTTTTGTGGGGTATAGAATTTGCCTAACGATAAAGAATCTGATTCGAGACGCTGAAAATCGCCTAATTTATCGCCTCCGGAAGTTACCCAGTACAAACCTTCGCTATACCACTTAATCCCGTATACCATCCCTGTTAAGGCGATAAACAGCAAAAAGATTAAAGAATAAAAACCCAATACATTGTGTAGATCAAGGTTTACCCTTTTGAACGAAGCGCCCCATTTAATTTTGAAACTCTTATCACGGGTTGATTTATTCCATTTTTTGGGATACCACCAGATTAATCCGGTAATTAACAAGACCACAAATATCATGGTTCCGTAGTTTACAATCGGTCTTCCGATGGCGTATGGCAACCACAAGAAACGGTGACCGTTGAGGATAAACCTAAAAAAATCGACCTCCCCCTTTTTGTGTACCACTTTACTGATGACCTCTCCTGTGTAAGGATTAATTTTCAAACTGGTTCCTCCTCCGCGCCGTCCTTCATCCTTTTTTCCCCTTAAATTTAAAGTGATAACTCTTCCCTGCTGATACTGTGCATAAGAAGGAATCTTTTCAGGGTAAAGCTTAAAAGCAATGGCACTCAGTTGCGAAGGCGTAATCACAGGCCTATCCTGTTTTTCGATTTTCGTTTCAGGCTCCAGCAATCCGGTAATTTCTTCATTAAAAACCCAAATACAACCTGTTATGCAAACAATAAGAACAATGACTCCCGAAATGAGGCCAAGCCAGAGATGAAGCCATTTATTGATCCTGTTAAATAATGAATCTTTATTCTTTTTCTTTGCTGGAATAGTTTTGTTTGCCGTTGCCATTGTTCTGTGTTGTTAAGCGTATAAATTTTATTTTTAATATTGAAGGGCATTGATTGCGGTAATGGTGCCACCTTCAACCTTTAAACCTTTTTTTGCTACTGCGATATCGGCATCGAATACGTAAACATAACTTCCTTCGCTTGCCGTGGTAATGCCGATATAACCTGTTTTTCCATCTTTTGGTGCGTAATTATTAATGGTTGTTGTTTTGGTAATATCAGCAGGAAGTCCGGTTACCCATTTAAAACTTTTACTGATCACATCCACAATGGCAAATTTCCTGGCCGAACCTTCCAGAGAATTTGGTTGAGGATACATCTGAAGGATAAATTTTCCACTTCCTAAATAACTCTGACCAGCAATATGATGTCCTCCGGAAATCTCCTGGACGTTAAAGAAATAACTTTTATCAAATTCGGTCGTTCCTTTATTGATGCGGATAACTGCTGAAGGATTTTTAGAAGTTGGAATCCCACCATTGGTTGCCGCTGCAAATGAAAATGCATAGGCATCTCCATTTTCAATTTCAACAAGTCCATCCGTAAAATAAGCGCCAATATAGCTGGTGCGGTTATCGCGGATAATTTTTTCGAGTTTTAACTCCGGATAGGTATAAACCGCTACCCATGAGCTATCAGGATAAGCCGTTCCGAATGCATCAGGCGCTACACCTTTTATACTCATATAGGGTGCAAAAAGTTTATCGCCAACTTGTGTTGCCCAGGTAAAGTGAGCCCGCTCGCCATTACCGGCTAGCTTTACAATATTTACCTGTTGCTCTCCCACAATTTGATATTTACGGGCATTTATCCTGAACATGGTGGCAAACTCGTTTCCTGATCTTGGTACTTTAATGGTTAAAACGTCGTCTTTAACAGGAGCAAAAAGTTGTACCGTTTCACTCTGAAAATTAGTCAGTTTAATCAGCTTTCCTGTTCCATCCAGGCGGTAAGAGGTTACAGCACCTGGATTTCCCTGTCCATACAACAAACTAAAAAAGCGATTTTTATGGGTAAGGTAATAGCGGTACGATCCATCCTGCTCTATCCCGTTGCCTTTTGTAGTAATCATGCCTGTTTCTAATGAGTTGGCTGTTAACAGGTAATCGGCAATGCCTGATGTACCAATTGGGGTGGCAGAAATTACAAATTTGGTTGCTCCGGTAAGTTCGATATCTACATCGATTACTTCAGATGAATCCAGCTCCTTATCGCAGCCGGAAGATAGAATGATGAATGATAAACTTAAAAAAGGAAGTATATATTTAGTTTTCATATTAAAATATTTTGAAGTGATGATTATCTGTTATTACTAAAAAAGTACCTTACTTTGGCATAAAATGCCCTGCCCGGTTTCTGCAGCGAGAAGTTATCGTAAATGCGGTTATCCAACAGGTTTTTACATTCCAACCCGATATTGTACCTGCCTCCGCCTAAAGTGTAAACAATGTTTGCATCCTGCATCCATTGTCTTGGAATATCGTATTTGGTTTCGGAAGTACCCTGACTTGGCCATGATAAATAATAGGCATGAACATAAAGTACATTATAACCCAATGTTAGGGTGTTGCCTTTTTTACCAAAGTTGTTAAAGAAAAGAGAGGCATCGGCATTACCAAAAAGATATGGCATATTAGGAATACGATCTCTAAACAAAGGACTTTGCATCGTTTGCCCTTGCTCAAAACGGGTATTATTCCTTAAATTTTGATAGGTTACATTTACTCCGGCGGTAAATAACTGTTTGAACGAGTACCTTATTTCTGATTCGAACCCCAGGTTGGTTACATCCGCCAGATTGCCCATTACCTGCTTGGTTTGGTTATTATTTAAAGATGGCCTGATAAAATCTTTTGCATCGCGGTACATTACATTACCATCAAAACTGAAACGATGGATTTTGTTTAATTGTGCCTGGTAGCTAAAACCTAAATTGTAGTTATTGCTATGTTCTGGTTTTAAATCGATATTACCCTCAAGGTTTAATAAATCGCCAAAAAGTTCGTCGGTTTCCGGCAAACGGTAACTTTTTTCGTATGATGCCTTAACCTGTAAGTTTGGAACAATAAAATAAGTAGATGCGATACCATATCCGGTTTTACTATAACTGTTTTGTTGACTTAAATAGGCCACATCGCCCCAGTTACCGCTTGGATTGTAACTTTGAGAATATTTATTGGATTGATAAAATTGTTTAACAAATGCAGAAGTATTCCATTTTTCAGAAGCGCTGTATTTATAACCCAAGCCCAGTACATTTTTATTGTTAATGCGTGGTTGTTCATATTTTTCTGCATCAGGATAAAGTTCATCAGAACCTTTTCTGTTAAAGCTGTTAAATACATTGTTTAGCGATAATGAATGGTTATCATCAATGGTATAACTTAAATTGGCAGTAGCCAGTCCGTTATTATTGCGGAATTTATACATCGAACGTTCCCGCTCACTACCGGCACCCGGGTACTCCTTGTAATCCTGAAACCAGTTATAACGTCGATAAACGGTATCGATATTCTGCTCGGTACCAAAATTAAAATTTCCGTTTACACGAAGATCCAGACCTTTAGTAAATAAATCTTTTTTAGCATATTTAACTGTAGGCATTAAAATACTGCCTTTTCTATGCCAGTCGCCAAATACACTTACCATTCTTGCCCCCGTCTGTATTTCCGAATAGTTTTGTCCAACCGTTAAACCAAACATCAACTGATCGGCAAATGATTTATTCACCACACCCGCGCTGGCAATTAGGGTTTCATTATGGTAAGTATCGTTAAATCGTTTAACCACCTGGTTCCTGAAATACTGTCCGTTAAAGGCAGCAACATCAGTGGTAACTTTATAATCATTATCAGAGTAGTTCTGAAAAGCATTGATTTGCACTTTAAAACCTGATGGAGCAGTATAACCAGCATTGATGGCCGTTTTATGTGTATTAAAAGAGCCATAAGAATAAGAGGCATCTATATAACTTTTCATGGTATTATCGGTTACAATATTAATTGCACCACCCAAAGCATCCGAGCCCAGCCAAACCGGAACCACGCCCTTATAAACTTCAACACGCTGGGCAAGGTTAATCGGGATGTTATTGATTTGAAAGGAAGAACCAAAATTATCCATGGGTACCCCATCTATAAAAAATTTCACCTGTTTCCCGGTAAAACCGTTTAACGAAAAGTCCATTCTCGAACCTAAACCACCAGCCTCTCTAACCCTTACGCCAGAAACACGGTCTAAAGCATGAGAAATATCGAGCGTACTGTTGTGCAGTTTCTTGGCATCGATGGAGGTAACATTAAATGCCTGCCGGTTTACCTCCTGGTTAGCTGTCCGGCCGATAACATTCAGTGTTTCCATCTGCTCAGCTGATTCTTCCAGGTTGAAGCTGGAAAGGGTAGCCTGTCCGTCGACCATATTGATTTCTTTTTTCTGTGTTTTAAACCCAATAGCAGATACCTGCAAAGTATAATGACCAACCGGGATATTCAGGAATTTAAAATTCCCTTGCTGATCGGTTATCGTACCATAATTGGTTTTGTGAATTTTAATGGTGGCCCCTGGAATGGGTTCGCCAGAACTACTTTTAATTTGACCCGAAATACTGGAGAGTCGATTTTGGGCAGAGGTAAAAATTACGCAGGCACATAGTATGCCCAATAGCAAAATTTTCTTAATTTGCATGGCTTTTAATAGAGATTAAAGGTGAGCCGGATTCCGGTTTTTGCCACACGGGTCCGAACCGTGTGGCTTTCTTATCAACGGCAAATATAGCCTCTATTTAGATCAAGTCCAAATAAGAATTGATCGTCATATAGATTAATATCCATTCAAATCTTTAACCGCCTTGAATAACTGGGCATTAGAACAGCCCTCCTTAATAAAAAAAGGTTAAAACTCTTTTGCTGCTCTACCTGTTATCTATCTACAACAAAACCCAATGTATATGAAAAAGTTAATTTATGTAATGGCCATTTCTGCCCTGGCCTTTCAGGCTTGCAATGGAGGAAATAAAGATGCCAAAGAAAGTGCCGACAGTTTAAATATGGCAAAAGATACCACAACGAACGTTGCAGCCACCGGAGGAATAGCGGTAGATGATGCAGATGCCAAATTTACCACGCAAGCTGCCGTTGGTGGCATGGCAGAAGTAGAATTAGGCAAAATGGCATTAGAAAAAAGCAGCAATGCACAGGTAAAAGAATTTGCAACCATGATGGTAAAAGACCATGGCATGGCCAATGCAGAGCTTATGGTTATTGCAAAACAGAAAAACATTACCCTTCCAAGTACAGTTGATGATGAGCACAAGAAAAAAATGGACGACCTAAGCAAAAAAACAGGCGCCGATTTTGATAAAGCTTATGTTAATGCGATGGTTGATGGCCATAAATCAACATTAAAATTAATGGAAGACGAGTCAAGAGATGGAAAAGATGCAGATTTAAAAGCATTTGCAACTAAAACTGCGCCTACAGTTCAAAGTCATTTAGTCATGATCAATAAGATTCATGATAGCATGAAATAATTGCAATCCTACGCATTAAATCTCTCACTTAAAAGTAAGAGATTTAATGCGTTATTGACTACCGTTTTTCCTTCCAGATTATATCGGTTATTGCCGCATTCATTTTGTCGTATGTAATGGGTTTAACGATAAATTTATCGCAATAAACCGCAAAGGCATCCAATGCATATTTTTCGTGGCCAGTTACAAAAATAAGGTAACGGACATGATCCCGCAGCACTTTGGCTACATCGAGGCCCGAAACCTCCATTCCAATATCCAGAAACAGAAAATCCAGGTCTTTTATTTCTTTAACAGCCAGAATACCTTCAATTGGATCGGTATAGGTCGCAAGGGTGGTTAGTTCTTCTTTACGTGCAATAAAATTGCTTAAAATATCGATACTGAGTTGATCATCGTCGATAATTACACATTTGAGTTGAGCGGTATTAAATGGTTGCATTATTTAATTTTTAGATAGTATTGCCAAAAATATGCCTAATACTTAATCTATTACAAAAAAACATATTCATAACCCCTTGCTGTTTAAGAATATTCTTGATTTAAATCAAAAATGTTTTAAATTAAACAAAGTAGTTCACCTACAGCATTAAATGTAATCATTAGCGTACATCACTGTATGATATTATTCTACCGCAGTTTTGCTTTATTTTGAGGTCTAAAATTCAGGCGGAGTGTGCCAGTCAATAAAGGTTTTCCGGCTAATCATTTTTAAGTAAGGATAATTTCCATTTAATTGTGCCCGCTGTTTCAGCTCATATAAAAAATGTCCTCCTAAGTCTACAATTATTTTTGCGGTAGCTAAATACCATACACTATGAGGTTGTTTCCAGCAAAAAGAGTATAGATTAGAAGTCAGTTTAATATCTTTAAGCTCAGGATGATAAAAATTAAGTATTTTAGGATTGGCTATTCCCTGCATTAACTCTGCCTTACGCACCATAGAAAGGTGATCGGAATGGCAAAATTCGTAATTTGCAAGTTTGGGGTCATCTACATCAGGCAGGTGTTTCAGGATTTTAAAGCCTTTAAATTTTTTGCCGTTTAATACCCAGATCAGATTGGGGTAAAAGGCTTCCCTGCTATTGAGTTCGGCTACGGTAATTGGTGAATTCTGAAATTCAATGGTATAACCTGCAGGTGTAAATACATCAGCACGGTGAATGTCTGTATTGGCGGCATCATAAAAGGCAACCTCTCTAAATGATGGCGGAAATGCCAGCTTCCAATCGCGGTGCCACGCAGTTTCTTTACGGTAATATTCTTTTTTAGGGGGCTGAATATCAGGGACTATATCAGCAGGTAGAATATTTTTTTTTATTTCACTGTTATCCATCCTATGCGGTAAGCATATAAAAATCATTCAATAGGGAAAGCAAATTTAAGCTAATTATTTTAGTATGGCAAGCGTTTGGCGTAATGCGTTTTAGCGTTACGGCGTACGCAAAGAATTTTAGTATGCTATTTTTTTAAAAACTTTATCTTTTTGACCTCAGACTCCCGGCTATAAGCTAAATCACCTCATTTTCAACCGCAGAGCAGAGGAAAGGCGCAGAGTACACAGAGCTGGCGGGTTATTTTTTCCAAGCTTCATCTTCTGACTTCGGTCCTTAGACACCCGACCATAGGCTAAAGACTTTTGACTAAGGACTAAATTACTAACTTTGCAGCATGACCATCCCAGAAATACAGCAGTTAGAAGATTTTTTTACCAAGGCCGGAAAACAACAAGTACCCATTTATCTTAACGAAGCTACAGTGATCACCGATTATGAACACTTTTTAGAAAGTCATATAACACCATTAAAGGCGAATCCGGAAGCAAAAGTGACTATTCCGATTATCCATCGATTAAAAATGCTAAAGCTTCTGATAGAATCGAACGCTTAATTTTTGTAATTCCTCGTTTAGAAAAAAATTTCCACATCGGTTTAAAACTTTCTTTCCTAAAGAAATGTTTTCTTGTTGATTTTTGATCCCACACAAATTTTAACAACAACATATGGAGACCATTCTAACTGACGCTGAATATAAATTGGTAATTAACCGTATTGCAGTGCTTTCTGCAAAAAACAGCATCAGCACTGCAGAAAACGAAGAATTAAATCAATTAAGTGCTATGGCAATAGCATATGAATATAGAAGGTACGATTTTACAATCAATCCATCATATCAAAGTCGACCAATTTGTCATTCCGAGAGATAATTTTATTCTATAAAAATCAATGCAATTAATGTAGGTGTAAAAATCCCCTCGGGCCACCATCATTTTGAGCGGAGTACAACGCAATCGAGCACCCGAAGGTTTTGCGCAAAATCTGTCAAAATAGCGCTTTCTACTCCGCTTTGCTCCGGTCGCGGACGACGTTTTTATTTGAATCAATTGATTTGTCATCCTGAATGAAACGGAAGGTTCTATAAAAAGAAATTTGACTACAGAATGCTATAGTTAAGGATTCTTCACTGCGTTCAGAATGACAAATTAGTTGACTGGAAAATTATTTACTATTTATTACTCTCGAAATATTGATCCAGGTTATCCAAACCGGCAGTAAAACCTTCTTTGAAACCCATCTGGATTATGGTATTCATATCCTCGGCTTTATCGAAAGTTATTTCAATATCAACTACCGTGATTTCGCCAGTTGCAGCGAATTCTTTTTTCCAGTACATCGTCGGGAAATCAACATTTTCGTTACCTGCTTCATCACAAAATGAAACCGCATTGGTAATGCGCAGTTGTGGCTCGATGGTTTTAAAGTTTTCTTTGCACCATGACCCATCTCCTTCTGGTCCAAGCATTTGATACAACCAAAAACCACCTTCCCTGAAATCCATTGTTTTGGTTACCGCGCGATAGGGCTTTGGTGCCCACCATTGGTCTAAAATTTCGCTATCGGTCCAGGCTTTCCAAACACTGGCCAAAGATGCGTCAAAAGCTCTTTTTACCTTTAGTTTTTTGTTTGCTTCGTCTTTTGTAAAGACGGCTTCATTTTTACTACTCATAATTCTGTATTTTTTTGGTTCTTTAATAGGTTATCTAACTGGTTAAAACGGGTCTCCCAGGTTTTACGGAACTGTTCCATCCAAATATCTACTTCCTGCATTTTTTGTGCATTAAAATGATAATGAATTTCCCTGCCACTCTGCTCCTGCTTTAAAAGCTGGCACTCGGTCAGGATTTTAATGTGTTTGGATATGGCCTGTCTGCTGCTATCAAAATGATCAGCAAGGGCATTTGGCGTCATCGCTTGCAAAGCCAATAAACTCAAAATCGCCCTACGCGTTGGGTCGGCAATAGCCTGAAATACATCTCTTCTCATAAACGAACAATTAGCAACCGTTTGATTGCAAATATAAATGCAACCATTCGGTTTCGCAAAAATATTTTAAATTATTTTTATAACAGTTAAAAACTTAAGCTGCTTAAATTTTTAAAATAAATATTTCCAACTATATTGGGCGTTATTGGTTATTGCTTTAATTGTTCCCTATTTTATGACAAAGAATATATACATCGCTTCGGCCGAGCCCTATACCGGAAAATCAGTTATTGCTTTTGGAATGATCAATATGCTGCTGGCCAAAACCCAGAAAGTAGGTTATTTTAAACCCATTATTGCGCAAGACGATCCGAATCAGAAAGATGAACATGTAGAAGCCATGCTGGATTATTTCTCGCTTCCGGTTAAATATGAAGATGCTTTTGCTTTTACCCGTCAGGAAATGCTTCATCAATCAGAAGATAGCGGCGACATTATCAATACCATCATCAGTAAGTATAAAAAACTGGAAGATAATTACGATTTTACGGTAATTGAAGGCAGCGATTTTTTAGGCGAAGGTATGGCTTTCGAGTTCGAATCGAACGCCTTAATGGCCAAAAACCTGGGTGCTCCGGTGTTGATCGTGGTATCAGGAAAAAATAAAACTGCCAGTCAGCTTTTTAAAACAGCCATTAATATTTACCGCAATTTCCTGTTGCGTGATGTGCAGGTGCTGGGCGTTGTGGCCAACATGGTAAATCCTGAAGAAGCGGAGCGGATTAAACAGGCTTTAACTAACCAATTACCGCCCGAACTGTTAATTGCTGTGATTCCGACAGAAACAGGTCTGCAAAGCCCAACCATGAAAGAAATTACCCTGGCATTGGGCGGTGAAGTGCTTTTCGGGGCCGAACTGATGGATAACCAGGTAGATAATTTTGTAACCGGTGCTATGATGCTGCCCAATTTTTTAAGACACATTAAAGATAACCTGCTTATTGTTACCCCAGGCGACCGTGGCGATATTATCATTGGTGCTTTACAAGCCAATTTATCGGCCAATTACCCCAAAATAGCCGGGATTGTACTAACCGCAGGAAGTTTGCCGGATGAGCCGATAATTAAACTGATTGAAGGTTTGCAGACCATCATCCCGATTATTGCGGTACAAAAAGGAACTTTCGAAACTACAACAACCATTGGCGGCATTCATTCGAAGATCACCATCGAAAACAAGAAGAAAATTGCATTGGCAATAGAGCTTTTCGAGAAATATGTCGACATCAAAGCGCTTGATGATAAAATCATTACCTTTAGTTATCAGGGTATTACACCACACATGTTTCAATACCAACTGGTAAAATGGGCCAAGCGGGATAAAAAACACATTGTATTACCCGAAGGAAACGACGAACGTATTTTAAAAGCCGTTGAAAAATTAATTGCCCAGGATATTGTTGATATTACCCTTTTAGGTGATCCTGCCGAAATCATCAACAGCGTAAAACGACTGGGTTTAAATTTAGATGTAAACACTTTAAGAATACACGACCCGGCACAATCTACCCATTACAACGACTATGTGGATACCCTGCACGAATTGCGCAAAGCGAAAAATGTAAACCTCGAAATGGCAAGGGATATGATGACCGATGTTTCTTATTTCGGTACCATGATGGTGTATAAAGGTGATGCAGATGGTATGGTTTCGGGTGCAGTGCATACTACTCAACACACCATCAGGCCTGCCTTACAGTTTGTTAAAACCAAGCCGGGTGTATCAGTAGTATCTTCTATCTTTTTTATGTGCCTGCCAGAGCGTGTAGCCATATTTGGCGATTGCGCCGTTAACCCCAACCCTACCGCCCAGCAACTGGCCGAAATTGCCATTTCATCAGCAGAAAGTAGTGCCAAATTTGGTATTGAGCCTCGCATAGCGATGCTTTCTTACTCTTCAGGAACATCTGGCGAAGGTGAAGATGTAGAACGCGTTAGAGAAGCTACAGCAATTGTAAAAGAAAGGCACCCTGAATTAAAAATAGAAGGTCCAATACAATATGATGCTGCTGTAGATCCACTGGTAGGGAAACAAAAATTACCAGGATCAGAAGTGGCCGGAAGGGCAAGCGTACTCATTTTTCCTGATTTAAATACCGGAAACAACACTTATAAAGCGGTGCAGCGCGAAACCGGTGCATTGGCCATCGGTCCAATGTTACAGGGTTTAAACAAACCGATTAACGATTTGAGCCGTGGTTGTACCGTAGATGATATTTTTAACACCGTTGTAATTACAGCGATTCAATGCCAGGATATTTAATATGAACATTTTAGTCATCAATTCAGGGAGTAGCTCCTTAAAATACCAACTTTTTAAAATGCCCGCAAAAGCCCCTGTATGCAGTGGTTTGGTAGAACGCATCGGCATCGAAGGATCATTTATAAAACATACGGTTTATAACAGGGAAGAAAAATATACCATTGAAGAATCGGGTTTTATATCCAATCATGGAGAAGGATTAAAACAGGTTTTAGCTTTATTAACACAGGGTGAATATGCGGTAATTGCCAGTCCGGATGATATTACTGCTGTTGGCCACCGGGTGGTACACGGTGGTGAGCACTTTAAGGACGCAACGCTTATTACCGACGAAGTAAAAAAGCAGATCAAAAAGCTGTTTTCGCTGGCACCATTGCATAATCCGGTGAATTATAAATGTATAGAGGTTGCAGAACAGACTTTTACAAATGCCAAACAGATTGCCGTATTTGATACCGCATTTCACCAAACTTTACCTGAGCAGGCTTACCGTTACGCCATCCCCGAATGGTATTATAAAGAACATGGCATCAGGGTATATGGATTTCATGGTACCAGCCATAAATATGTGAGCGAACAGGCCATTAATTGGTTAAACAAAAAAGACACCAAAATCATCAGTATCCACTTAGGTAACGGTTGCAGTATGGCAGCAATTAAAAATGGAAAATCGATTGACACCAGCATGGGTTTTGGTCCTTTAAGCGGCTTAATGATGGGCACCCGATCCGGAGATATTGATCCATCGGTTATTTTCCATTTAATGGAACATGCTGGCTATACCTTAGAACAACTGAGCACTTTGGTTAATAAACAATCGGGTTTATTGGGGGTGGGCGGCTCAAGCGATATGCGGGATATCAGAAAACTGGTGAGCGAAGGAAATGCTGCAGCTGTTTTAGCATTAAAATTATATGCTTACCGGATCAAAAAATTTATTGGCGCCTATGCAGCCATCCTCAACGGAATAGATGCCATTGTATTTACCGCAGGTGTTGGCGAAAACGACGGCTATATGCGCGAGGCAGTATGTGCGGAACTGGATTATCTCGGCATTGAACTCGATCCAAATCAAAATACAGCATACGAGGGGGAATTGAAAGAGATAAACACGAAAAGCTCAAAGGTTAAGGTTTTGGTTATTCCAACCAATGAAGAATACGAGATAGCGCACCAGTGTTATGCAATTTTAAACTAGCTAAAAAGACTTCCGAAGTTGGCAAAGCGCAAAGGCACTGGTACAAACTTCGGAAGTATGAGCCTAAGCTGTTTCCAAAACAGATAAAATGTTTCCTGCAGAATCTCTAAACCAGGCAATATTTGGTCCGCCATTACCTCTTGAAATGCCCTTTTCATCTGTTTTAATCGACTCCTGATTATATATTTCGAATTTTACTCCTTTGGCAATCAACTCATCAACAGCCTGTTCTATATTTTCAACAGGAAAATTAAGAACAGTAAAAGTAGCCGGAACATGATTTGGTTTTGGATAAAGTAATATGGGTGATGATCCAGAAACTACTACTTCTATCACTCCCATTGGGTTATCTTTAACTTCCAGACCTAAAATACCCTGATAAAAATCTTTGGCTTTCTGTATATCATCTACAGAAAACGAGCTGAACGCTTTTGAATTTTCTAACATAACCTTGTTTTTTAAATCAATTTATGAGAACGGAAAGTTAAATTTAGGTGAATAATGCTACTTCGACGGGTTGCTTAAGCGGCAAATGATGCACCCAAACGAGACAATATTATTAATCATTTATCCTTGTTTATTTGTGTTTATCGGCAGCTAAAATACTTAACTTTTCCAGGCACCCAATAAACGCCTGATGACTACAATTTCAGCAATGTGGTAGGCATTATGGTCTGCAATTTGCAAAGCTTCACGTAAAACGCTTTGTCCGTCGCCATGCGGAATTTGCGCAAACAAATCTACTTTATCCAACAAGGCTATAAATTCTTTCAAATCGCTTTCTATCTGTTTTAAGGTATTATTCCAGGTTGCCTCATCTTTGGGAGCAACTTCTTTAGGCCAATATTCATCAGGCCATTTCGGCGATTGATGCGCCCCATCTTTGCTAAACTCGAGCATATCCCATTGGGCAATTTTAATATGCTCCGTTAACTGCCAGATACTGTAAGGCAAATCGTGCGGTTTTTCGCCTAAAAGATGAAACGGCAGGCTGGCAACAGCATCTTTTAGGCCCACATGTGCCCCACCTCCATTTAACAGTTTTTTAAGCGCTGTAACCAGTATTGATGTTTGATTTTCCATAATTTAAGGGATTGTATAAACTTAACAAATCTGATTCTCATAGGTTTGTATAAAATTCAATTTTAAACAGATGCATTCACTTTTAAGGTATATTTCTTTTAATTTTGGATATGAACCTATCCTTTCCGATCCTTAAAAAATACACTTACCTCAACACCGCTAACTCGGGCATATTATCAAGCAATTTAGCTACATGGAGAATCCAGCATGATGAGGCTTTTATGGCTGAAGGAAGTATTTTCAGAGCAGAAAACCTGCCGGTTATCAATGAACTAAGAAACAACATCGCTAAACTTTTTGGTTCAGCTCCCGAAAACACCTACCTGGTACAGAATTTTTCAGTCGGCTTTAATACTTTATTGGGTGGCCTGAACCATAAGCAACGCTTTTTGCTGCTGGAAGAAGAATATCCTTCTGTAAGTTATCCCGTTGTTAGCATGGGTTTTGATCATCATATTATTGCCATTGATAAAAACCTGGAGGAAAACATCATTAAAGCGATTGATACGTTTAAACCTACCATTTTTGCTTTTAGTATGATACAATACATCAGTGGATTAAGAATAGACGAAGATTTCATCCGAAAATTAAAAACTACTTACCCCGACCTGTTGTTGGTTGCTGATGGTACCCAGTTTACAGGTACAACTGATTTCAGTTTCGAAAATTCAGAGCTGGATGCTTTAATTGGCAGTGGCTATAAGTGGCTGTTGGGTGGATACGGAAATGGTTATGTTTTTCTATCCGACCAGATGAAAAACACCATTTACAGTAAAAATAAGTTAGCTGAATTACCTACAGCACCTTTTTTAAAAGGTAAAGATCATTTATCAATGTGTTTCGAACCGGGCCATCTGGATAGTTTTAATTTTGGCACCTTAAATGAAAGCCTAAATTACCTCGGCGCCATTGGCTTCGACTGGATTGAAAAAACCAACCAGACATTGTGTAACCAGGCAAGGCTTGAACTCGGTTCAAGAGGACTGATTCCGGAGTGGATGCTGGATCGAAAATACCAGTCGACCATTATGAGTATGCCACTGGAGCAAAAAACAGTTGATCAACTTGCTACAGCGAAAATACTCTGCTCGCCAAGAGGAAGCGGCACCAGAATTTCCTTTCATTTTTACAATACGGCTGAGGATTTAGATAAACTATTGCATGTTTTGGATGGAAAAGCTTAATCAACCTTCCAAATCGCATCTACAAAATACTGATGTTGATCAAAAAAGCGTTGCAGCGGTCTAAATCCTGTTTTTTCCGCAAGCTGATCAATATCATTTAAGGAATATTTCTGTGAGATTTCCATAAAAACATGTTCATTTTCAACAAAATGAATCGCATGTTGACCAATATTTACAATCTGGTTTTTTAAGCTGATGAGGTAACTTTTGCAGGCGCCAGATGCCGGATCATAACTGGCGTAGTGCTCAAATTGATCAACATTGAAATCGCCATCGAGCTCTTTATTGATGCGATGAAGCAGATTGAGGTTAAACGACCGGGTAATGCCTCCTTTATCATTGTATGCGGCAAGGATTTGTTGTGGATTTTTTTTCAAGTCGAAACCAATAATCAGCAGGTCGTTAGGAGAGAGTAACTGTTTTAATGAAGCGCAGAAGTTTTCGGCATCGCTAATGGTCATATTGCCAATATTTGCTCCCATAAACAACACCACTTTTCTACGATCAGATAGTTCTGTCGCTTTTTTCAGCATATCGAAATAATCGCCAATTAACCCTTTTATATCCAGGGCAGGCAGTTTTTTTGGTAAATTTTCTTCCAGATCTGAGATCACGTGATCTGAAATATCGATAGGAACATAACTAAACTCAAGCTGGGCTTCCAATAGCGACTTTAAGAGATGGATAGATTTTGTGGCATCACCCGCACCCAGTTCGATTAGATCAAAAGCAGATCCGTCAGCAGAAATGGCCTGCGAAAGCTGTGCAGACTGATACTGGAGAATTTCCATTTCTGCATTGGTTAGGTAATATTCCTCCATTTCCATAATCTGTTGAAAAATACGGTCACCGGTAGCATCGTAAAAATACTTGGAGCGCATAAATTTCGGCTCAGCACGCAATCCTGTTAAGGTTTCCTCGAGAAATTGTGTTTTGTTGTCTGTTGTTGTTTCAATGGTGGTGGTACTCATATTGATCTTATTTTACCAGGCGGATGCCCGTATATTGCCATCTTAAATGTGGGTGAAAAAAATTCCTGTAAGTAATACGCGAGTGATTTTCGGGGGTTGCTATTGATGCACCGCGTAATACCTTTTGATTAACCATAAACTTGCCGTTATATTCGCCAATGGCACCGGGTGCCTTGCTAAAACCGGGATAAGGAAGGTAGGCGCTTTCGGTCCACTCCCACCTTTCGCCCCAATTAAAGTTTTTAGCGGCCACTTCCCATTCAAATTCGGTTGGTAAACGCATGCCTTTCCAGCAGGCAAAAGCATAAGCTTCGTAATAACTGATGTGGCTCACCGGCGCATTTAAATCAAGGGGTAGAAGTCCACCCAAAGTGTAATAAAACCATGCACCGTCAATTAAATGCCAATACATTGGCGATGTAATGTGATTACTCTTTACCCAATCCCATCCTTCGGCATGCCAGTAGTTGAAGTTTCCATAACCGCCGGCATTGATAAACTCCAAAAATCCGGCATTGTTGACTAACATTTTACTGATAGAAAAATCGTGTAAGTAAATTTTATGCCTGTTTAATTCATTATCAAAGCTGAAACCAGCCCCATCGTAACCAATTTCATAAATTCCTTCCGAAATATGAACAAAACCAGCGTCATTATCCGTAATTGCTAAAACTTCTTTTTTCTCTTTAGCGTAAGCCGGAAAAAGCGGATTATTACCCAAAATGTATTTAATATCGGTTAATAATAACTCCTGGTGCTGCTGTTCGTGGTTAAAACCCAAAATCAGTAACTCTTTTACTTCGTCCTTTAAGGGTGAAGCCAAAAATTTCACCATGGCCTCATCCACGTAGGCCCTGTATTGATAGATTTCGTTCACACTCGGACGGCTTAAATTGCCCCGATCTGTGCGGATTACGCGGTTGCCAACAGTTTCATAATAACTGTTAAAAACGAAATTATAATCATCATTATATACCTGATAATTAACAGAAAACGGGCGTAATATAAAGGTTTCAAAGAACCAGGTGGTATGCCCCAGGTGCCATTTAGGCGGACTCACATCCAAAACAGGCTGCACCACATAATCTTCAGTTTGCAGGGGTTCACAAATTTGCCCGGAATATTTCCTGATCTGTAAGTATTCTTCTACCAGTGTCATTTATTTTTATCTAGATAGTTTTTAAGGTCTGTGATGCTATTAACATTCAGTTCTTTTGTTTGTTTTTGCCGCATCATTAAAGCATAAGAATTGTTAAAACCAATTGGTTTAAGCCACTTGATTTTAAACTTTTTCTCAAATTCGGCACTTACATAATGGTAAGTTTTCTCTTTATTGTATGCCATTTCTCTGGCAATTTTTGGGTTTGGCTGTAGCAATACCAATAATCCAGTTCCCGTATATTCGGGGTAAAAATCGATCTGATCGTTCATGAGCGCGTCAAAACAGATTTTTGTTCCACCCAAACCTGTTTTTGTAGCCACATCATAATCTGTATTGCCTTTAATCAACATGCTGTACATTTCGGCAAGAATGTATTGTTCGCCAAAAATTTTAGAACCAATCCTTACACTACCATTATGTCCGTTTTTAGATGCTTTATATAAACCATTGCTAATCAGGAAATCTTTGGCCACCCTTTCTGGTTGCTGGTGCAGGTAATCAGTTCGGTAATTCAGATCGGTCATCACTGAATCTGTAATTTTTCCGGACAGTAAATTCAAGGTTTTTTCCAGATCAGGAAATTTCTTCAACGCATCATGCCTAACAATTGGCGCTGCATAATAAGGCGGAAAAATATGTTTATCGTCTTTTAATATTTTCAGGTCGAAAGCTTTTAATCGTCCATCAGTAGAATAACCGCTAATCACATCAAGTTCTTTTGCAAAAGCGGCTTTATACATTACCGCATCGCTGATTACGATCGTATGGATTTTTAAGCCATAAGTTGATTTTAATCCGAGGTCGCCATCCTGTCTGCCCATAAATTCGGGGGTAAATCCGGCCGTTAAAGTAGAGCCGTAAGCCGTTGGCAAAGCATAAAAACCGCCTAAAATTAAAATCACAACAGGAAAAACATACAATACCCTTTTTAACTTCTTAAAATCCATTTTTTGAATGAAAGACAGCAAGGCATCGAGTATAATTGCTAACAGTGCTGCAGGAATTGCACCTGCCAGAATCATATTGCTGTTATTGAGCGAAATACCGCCAAAAATAAATTCGCCTAAACCGCCTGCGGCAATAAATGAGGCCAAAGTAGCTACTCCAACATTAATTACCGTTGCGGTACGGATACCAGCCAGAATAACCGGCATAGCCAGTGGCAGTTCTACTTTAAATAAAACCTGACTTTTGCTCATTCCCATTGCCCTGGCTGCCTCCCTAACATGCAAATCGACGCCAATAATACCTGTGTAAGTATTCCGGATAATCGGTAATAATGCATAAATAAGCAAGGCTACGATGGCTGGTTTGGCTCCGATTCCTAAAACGGGAATCATAAAACCCAATAAAGCAATACTTGGTATGGTTTGCAACACACCTGCAATCCCTAAAACCGCTCCTGAAAGTTTTCTTTTTCTGGCAATCAATATGCCCAATGGTAAACCAATAGCTATGGCAAAAAGTAAGGAGATAAAGGTTAAACCTACATGTTGCAAGGTTTGGCTGAGCAATTTATCATATTGCCCGGACATAAACTGCCATAAGGTTTGCTGTTGCTCATTCATATACCTGCGCGTTTTGAAACTCGTTGAATCCGCTTGTCAATTGATCGAAATTGATTACCTTACTTTCTTTATTATGACCAGTAATCAATAATTCAGACCGATTATTACTTCTTAATAATTCCATGGCTTCCCATACACTAAGATCAGCAGATTGCCCTCCTTTACCCTGCATTATTTCTTTAGATAAATAAGGCCAAATATCCTGTATATTAACTACTTTAAATTCTAAAGCAAGCCTTTGGCCTGCTAAAAATTCCTTTGCAAAATCATTTACAGGCTGGTAAAGTAATTCTTTAGGTGTACCAATTTGAACCACCTCTCCTTTATCCATTAAACAGATCCGATCTGCCAGTTCGAAAGCTTCCTGCACATCATGTGTAACCATTACAATGGTTTTTCTTTTCAATTCCTCGAGCGCCTTAAACTCTTTCTGAATGCTGGTGCGGGTAACATTATCTAAGGCACCAAAGGGTTCATCCATCAATAATACCGAAGGATCGGTAACCAGCGCACGGGCAAGCCCCACACGTTGCTGCTGTCCACCACTTAATTCATGAGGATACATGGATAGGGTATTTTCCGGAAGATGAAGTTTTTGGATCAGTTCCTGTGTTCGGATTTTAATTTTTTCCTTATTCCACTTTAAAAGCCTGGGTATAAGGGCAATGTTTTCTGCAATGGTATAATGCGGAAAAAGCCCGATATTCTGCATTACATACCCGATTCCTTTGCGTAATACATCGGGGTCATGGCTGGTAATATCTTCACCATTGATCAGAATTTGCCCGGCATCAGGTTCAATTAAGCGGTTAATCATTTTTAAGGTAGTGGTTTTGCCACAGCCGCTGGTACCGAGTAATACCAGTGTTTCCTTTTCGGCTACCTTAAAAGAGACTTGATTTACCGCCCGGGTATTCCCAAATATCTTGCTTATCCCTTTTAATTCGATCATATTTAATTATCGATTTTCATAAACAGGTTATTCAGCGATTCTGAATAGGTAGGATGTGCAAAAACGCAATACCTGATCCTATCATAAGTAATATCGCCTTCCATTGCCATCTGCAAAACAGACATGATCTCTCCTCCTTCTGAAGCCAGAATAGCTGCCCCCAATATTTTCTTTGTATCTGCATCTACAACCGCTTTCATCAAACCCAAAGTTTCATTGGTTTCGATACCACGGGCAACATAGGCCATAGGTAAAACAGCAACTTTATAATTCAATTTTTTTTCTTTTGCTTCTTTTTCTGAAATCCCTATTCTTCCAAGTTGCGGATCGGTGAACATGCAATATGGTACCGGCCGATCGTGAATGGAATAATTTGTGCCTTCAACCAGGTTACGGTATACAATGGTATAATCGTTATAAGCAATATGGGTAAATGCCGGGCCGCCTTTTACATCACCCAATGCATAAATTCCTTTGATATTCGTCTCCAGCTTTTCATTTACGAGGACATGGCCTTTATCATCGAGTTTGACACCACAATTTTCGAGGCCTAAATCCGCCGTTTGCGGTGTACGCCCCACCGCGATGAGTACATGACTGGCAGTAATGTTTTTCTTTGTTTTACCAGATTCAAATGAAATCTGGATGTGCTTTTTATCATTTTTAATGCTGTTGATTTTCACATCTGTAAAGAGTTTGATCTTTTCATCGCTTAAGATTTCGCTAAGGGCTGATGAAATGTCCTGATCTTCTTTAGCCAATATGCTTGATGATTTCTCCAAAATGGTTACTTTACTGCCAAAGCGATTAAACATCTGTCCGAACTCCAGTCCGATATAATTGCCGCCGATCACCACCAAATGCTCTGGAATAGTTTCAAGATCTAAAATTGTTGTCGATGTAAGATACTCAATTTCATCTAAGCCTTCAATATCGGGTATGGCAGTATTTGCACCGGTATTAATAAAAATCAAATCAGCGGTTATTTTTTCTTCGCCACCATCGTTAAGTGCAATGATTAGTTCTTTTTTGCCACTAAATTTAGCCGTTCCGAAGATGAGCTCAAGGTCTTTAGTATTGTTGATCCCTTTTTCGGAAGACTCCCGAAACTGTTTTACAATATCATCTTTGCGCTGTTTTATCTTTTTGAAATTAATTTTTACCGTTCCGATTTCCACACCAAGTTCAGCCGCTTTTTTAGCCTGATAAACCGCCCTCGCAGAAGCAACCATGGCTTTTGTAGGCGTACAACCATCATTGATACAAGTACCACCGACCAATCTTTTCTCTATAACAGCTGTTTTCTTTCCCGCTTCTGCAAGTTTTTTGGCAAGTGGAGTACCGGCCTGCCCCGCTCCGATAATAATGGCGTCGTAATGTTTCATCGATAGGATTTGTTTTGTTGTCATTATAACCTGAATAAGCAGATCAATGTTTGACATAACATGATTTATTCTCAGACAGATTATATTATTAAAGTTCAAATAAAAAAGTTACAAACCATATTCAAAAAACGACGTTAGATAATTATAGACATTAAATTGACAAACATAATCCCTTTATTCCATGCACACTCAAACAGCAGACAACACAAATCTTACCGTTTATATCCAGGATGATCTTTCTATTGAAGATAAAAGAGAAATGGTTTTAACCAGTTTATTAGATGATTTAAATAGCCAGACAGAATCTTTTAATTAGGCGTGGTCTTTCCTAATACTATTATTTGACCGAATCTTCGCAATGCCGTCATTTTGAGCGGAGTGCAACGCAATCGAGAAATCCGTTTAGATAGATCTCTCCATTCCACTACGTTTCAGTCGAGATGACGGTAACTTCCAAATTGAGTCGTAAAAAACTGGATAGACATAAAAAAGAAAAGGGCAAACAAATACATGTTTACCCCTTTCAATCTAAATTAACGCTCTCGCAACAAATGTAAAAATTCTTCCCAAACCTGTATGTAACAAATTCAGATACAAAAGTTAATTTAACGATTGATCTGCTGTGCTCTACGAAGGTTATCAGTGGTTTGCAAAATCTTATCTTTTAATTTCGGGTTGTAATCAGGGTGTGATTTTATAAAATCCTGCACAACACGGTAAGCTTTTTCACTATTATAACTAGAAAATATAGCGGCTAACCACGATTGCGGAAAAAATATATCCCCTGTTTTCTGTATCTCTGCCAATAAATCTAAACTCTCACCAAGATATTTAATTGACGTAGCCTGCCTGATCGGATGATGCAGATAAGCTAAAGCAGTTGTTACCCAGGCTTCTTTCTGCCGGTTTTTGCGGTCTTTCAAACTATTGAAAAAATCATCCCGTTCTTTTACGTTTAAAGAAAGTGCTGGCATTAAATAAACCAGGCGATTTTTGCGGTCTTCATTTTTTGTCCGCGCCGATTGCTCCTTTAAAATCGTATTAACCGTATCGGTTTTAAGCGCTAAAGTTAAAGCTAAAGAGCTGTAATCATCCTCTTGAAGTTTAATCCCATCAGGAGCTGATTGTTTTAACCAGATATCGTACAAACGTTTGCCTGCTTCAGCACTTTGGTAAACATTCTGATAAGCATTAAACAGAATTTTCTTATTGTTAGCCAGTTGCTGCTCTTCTATTGCATTCCAAATGGTTTTCTCCATTAAACTATTAATAGATTCCCGTTTTTCTGCCGTAAGGAATGTCCAGTAAATGTTGGTCATATAACCGGTGAGCAAGCGCAGGTTCATTTCATTTTTTTCTACGGTAATACCTTTAAGCAAAATCACCAGGAGCTCATAAGGTTTAAAACTTTTGCCCGAAAGCATATTTTCGTAAGTATTGATGTAGGCTGAGGCACGCTCTAAAGGATCTGTAATATTGTAAACATCAGCAATCATATTTTTGTCGACTGGAAAAAGGCCATAACCCGCACCATTGGCATTAAATAAGATGTATTGAGGTTTCGGAAGACCTTTTGCTTCATTTATGACCGTGTTGGCCCCCATTGCATTAACTGTTAATATTTTGCTGTTGGTAAGATAAACCAATTTTATTGTAAAGGATTGTGGCCAAACCCTTTGCGAGCCAACCTCACTGGTTTGATTAAAGCTTAAATCATTGATTTTATCACCATCGTATTTAATTTCATAATTAAAAAACGGTCTGCCCGGCTCGTTTACCCAAACCTTATTCCAGCTGTACAGGTCACTTTTGGTGTATTTGCTTAAAATTGCAATCAAATCGTTCCAGGTAGCATTACTATAGGCATATTTTTTAAGGTATTCCCTTATCCCCTTCTGAAAATTCTCTTTCCCCATTAAGAGTTCGAGCTGGCGCATCATCACCGGTGCTTTGTGGTAAATGATATTACCATACATCGAACCAGCTTCCTGCAGGTTATCCAATTGCTGACGAATGGGATTAGCACCTAAAGTCCGGTCTACACCATAAGCAGCCGGGTAATGATCCTGGAGGAATTTAAGGTCGAAAGTGCTTTTTCCCATTAGTTTTTCAGTCACTTTATCGGCCATAAAATTGGCAAACACCTCTTTCATCCACACATCATTAAACCATTTCATGGTTACCAGGTCGCCAAACCACATGTGCGCTGTTTCGTGCGAAATAAGATTAGAACGCGAAATAAACTGATCTTTGGTGGCACCCTGATCCAGAAACAAGGCGGAAGCTTTATACTGTACCTCACCCGGATGTTCCATACCGCCAAACTGAAAATCAGGAATTGCGACAAAACCAACTTTTTGAAAGGGAAATTTTATTGCCGTCCAGTTCTCTAAAAAATTAATCGCATCACTATGCGCTACAAAAACAGAATCGACACTGAGTTTAATTTTGGCAGAATCGGTTTCACGGTGCAGAAATTCCATGTCCCGATTTTTCATTTTCTTTTTGATAAAAGTGTATGCTCCTGCCGTAAATGAAAAAAGATAAGTGGGTAATTTATCAGAGTTTTTAAAGTGATAAGTAACCACACCGCCCTTTATTAACGAATCTTTTAAAATAGCATTAGCCATTATTTTCCAATGATTTGGAACGGTTAATGAAAGTAAAAAATTAGCTTTTAAATCAGGCTGATCGAAGCAAGGAAATACCGTCCTCGCATGATCGGGAACTAAAAGTGCATAAAGAAAATCCTTATTCCTGTTCAACGATTCGTTACCTGCAATAAAAGCGATTTCGATATGGTTATTACCCAATTTTAAATGCTGCTGATTAATGAGGATATGCTCATTGTTAAAATCGATATTAACCATCTTTCCGTTAACAGAAACCGTTTTTAAATGATCTGCATTTTGCTTAAAGTCTATTTGCAGATCAGTCAACTTAACCAACTTAAAATCAATAAGTTCTGTTGATTGAATCAAAGCCGATTGCTCAGCAGGAATATTAAAATGAAGCTGATATTGAATATTGCTGATATTGGCACTCCTGAAGGTTGCCAGCGCCAGCGAAACGCCCGGTTCAACTGCAATTTCCTGTCCACCTTGTTGTGCGAAGCTGGTTGAACTTAAAAGAAATAAAAGAAAGAAATATTTTGTGATTCTGCTCATTGTGGTCATTTTTATTCTCCGTTAATCATTTGTATAATGGTACCATAACTCATCCAAACCATGGTGATTACCACAGCTAGCCCCGTTAACGTTAACCAGAGTGGTTGTTTATAATTCGCAATAATTTTGGTTCTATAGGCCGCAATAAGCATAATGCCTAAGGCAATAGGCAAGATAAAGCCGTTAATGACGCCAACAGTAAGTAATATTTTAACGGGTTTACCAATCAGGATAAAAATAACACAGGAAATGGATATAAAAGCAATAATGATTTCCCTGTTAAATTTTAAAATCATTGGATGGAAACTTTTGATAAAAGAAATTGAAGTATAGGCAGAACCTACAACAGAAGATATACCTGCTGCCCAGATTACTACACCGAAGATTTTATAACCGATTTGGCCACTGGCCAGTTTAAAAACCGATGCTGCCGGATTAGCCGGATCTAAAGTTAAACCTTTACTTACTACCCCTAAAGCGGCGATAAACAACAACACACGCATAATAGAAGCTAAACCGATAGCGCTTAAGGCACCTTTATTTACGGCCCCAAGGTTTTGGATTCCGGTTTGCCGCGCATCCAATAAACGGTGTGCGCCCGAAAAGGTAATGTAACCACCTACTGTGCCGCCAACTATGGTTAAAACTGCCGTAAAACTAAATTGTGTTGGATTTACGGCACGTAATGCAGCCTCTGCCAATGGTGGCGAACTGGTATAGGCGATTATTAAAGCCAGTACAATTTTAATTAACCCCATAGTTTTGGCAAAAACATCCATGGCTTTACCTGCTTCTTTATAGATAAAAATGCCGATGGCCATAATGGCGCTGATTACGGCACCCTGCCCTACACTGATGCCAAAAAGTACATTTAATCCTAAACCTGCGCCTGCAATGTTCCCAATATTAAAAGCCAAACCACCCAGAAATACCAGAAAGGAAATAAAATAACCTAAACCTGGAAATACCTTATTGGCAATATCCTGCGCAGGTTTATCGGCCACGGCAATAATCCGCCAGATGTTGAGCTGTGCAATGGCATCCAGAATAATCGATAACAGGATGACAAACGCGAAACTCGCACCCAATTGCTGGGTAAAAACTGCTGTCTGCGTTAAAAATCCCGGACCAATAGCCGATGATGCCATTAAAAAAGCGGCTCCTAAAAGTATACTCCAATTGTATTTTGGTTTCATCGTGCAGGTGCTTTAACAGAAATGCCTTCCTTTTTCAATCTTTCCGAAATGAGTTTGGCAAATGCAACCGCATGTTCCCCATCGCCATGCAAGCAAATGGTTTCGGCTGTAACTGCAATACAGTTTCCGTTTACACTCGTTACCTCTTGTTTTAAAGCAAAATTGAGCACCTGGTTAATGGCATCTTCTTCTTTACTTATCATAGCATTAATCATAGAACGAGGCGTGAGTGTGCCATCATCCTGATAACTGCGGTCGGCAAAAACCTCTGAAGCTGTTAAAATGCCTTTTTCGTGTGCTTCGGCAATCATTTTACTTCCAGCCAATCCATACAAAATCAAACCCGGATCAAAATCATATACCGCCTGTACAATGGCTTTTGCCAAATCTGTATCCTTTGCTGCCATATTATAAAGCGCACCATGTGCTTTAACATGCTTTAATTTGCTTCCTGCAGCTTTTACAAAACCGCTTAAAGCGCCAATTTGATATAAAGTAAGCTGATAGGCCTCATTTGCGGTGATCTTCATTTCTCTCCGACCAAAACCCTGCAGATCGGGTAAACCCGGATGCGCACCAATGGCTACGCCCTTTTTAATAGCCAGGGCAACGGTTTGTTGCATTACACCTGGATCGCCGGCATGAAAACCGCATGCAATGTTAGCCGAAGAGATATAATCCATCAGCAGATCATCATTGGGCATGGTATAATTTCCAAATGCTTCGCCCATGTCGCAATTAAGATCGATCGTTTTCATCATTTAAATATATTTAAGGCTTATTGCCGTGGTAATCAAGGCCAAATCATGCTCACGCTGAAGATAAAGTTCTTCAGCTTCATCTCCTGAAATTTCGGAAAAACGGATCTCATCGCCAGGTTTTAACTGGGCACAAACTGGTAAATCAACCGCGGCAACATGGGCAATCCGCGGATAGCCACCAGTTGTTTGGCAATCAGCCATCAATATTACCAAATCTCCACTCCCCGTTACCTGAATCACCCCGGGCGTTACGGCCGTACTCAGCAATTCTTTTTTAACTTTCCGAACCAATGGCTTTCCAGATAGATGATACCCCATGCGGTTGCTCCTCCTATCAATGGTATAACTTTTGGTTAAAAACGAAATAATCGAAGTTGCATCAAACCAGCTAATCTCATTGGCCAGCACAACACGAACAGTTTGCCTGTATGCTGGCAGCAAACTTTCCCGTGAAATGCGCCAGTTTGGGTAAATCAAGCCTTTTTTAATCAATTGATCCAATATCCCGGTAGAAATTTGACTTAGCGCATTATTATTTGTTAAAATATCTTCTTTTTGTAACACCCTGCCTGCTAAGCCGCCAAAACCACCCGTAAGGAAAGTGCTTTTACTTCCCATTACGTCGGGTACATTCCAACCTCCAGCTATGGCCAGATATGTACGTACACCAATTGGATTGGTTATTAATTGTATAATGGAGCCAGCCCGAAAAAACAATGGCTTTTCAGCAGGCATTAACTCATCGTTATAAACCAAAAATGCCCCATCGCCGGAGTAAGCCATTAAAACATCGCTTTCGGTTTTGAATGAAGCCCCTGCATAGGTAAATTCTACCGTAGCTACATCATCGTCATTACCAACCGCTTTATTGGCTAAACGATGCGCCAGCTGGTCCATTGCTCCTGAAAGCGGAACAGCCTGCGATAAATACTGATACCGGCCCAAATCCTGAACCGTACTTAATAAACCAGGTTTAATGATGCTGATTTTCATATTCATGCTGCATCATTTCATTAAATATTGTTATTTCAATAGCCTTAAAAGTAACCTGATCGCCCCCTTTTAACAACGAGGGTTGCAAACGGTTAATATCAAACATTTTTAATGGGGTACGCCCGATAATCTGCCAGCCACCAGGAGTTTGCATGGGGTAAATACCCGTTTGTGTACCTGCAATACCTACTGCGCCTGCAGGTATTTTAGCATCTGGTATAGCTTTTCGTGGTGTAGCTAAATTGTCATCCATGCCACCCATATAGGCAAAACCAGGTACAAAACCAATCATAAACACGGTATACAAACCTGCGGTATGTATTTCGATTACTTCGTTTACGGTAAGTTTGTTGCTTTGTGCAACGGTTAAAATATCGGGACCAAAATCTCCCCCATAACAAACCGGAATTACCACTTTATCGGCCATAACAACAGATTGTTCTTTTTTAACCTGTCCGAGGTTTTTAAGGTAATTAGAAACTTTATCGTAACAGGTTTCGCCTGCAAGATCGGATGCTGAAACAATTAACGGATTATAAATAACAGTTAAAGTGCTGTAGGCAGGTACGGTAGTGGTAAAGCCCGGAAAAGGATTTTGAAGTAAAAGTTTGTTAAAACCAGTAACAAGGGCTAGTAAATTTTTATTAATAAGCGTTCCGAACTCAATGGTGAGCGATTGTTCGCTTAATCCATAAATTTTAACCGGGTAATTTGCCGAAAAATAGGTTTCCTCTTCAGCCATATTAACAACCTGATATTATTTTAATACAAATCACCTTTTTCAATGGCATAGAAACTTATGTTTAGCCATAAAAATGATTATATATTATCAAAATCGCAAAGGTTTATTAAAATTCATTGGATGAGGTATCACAAATAACAATGATTATAGATCAGGTTTAAATATAAAATTAAACTTTCGTTTTTTTATTTCCCTCAATTACCACTCTACCCGCTTCATCTTTATACCCTGAATAATCTGTAACAAATCCTCCAATGATAACACCAATTACATTACCAATAATACCAAATGAAGAACCGATTAGCGCACCGCCTGTTGTACCAGATAAAGCACTGGAAATTATCCCTAAATTTCTATTATCTACTTTTTCTGACATAAGCTTAATTTTAGTAAAAAAATGATTATATATTATCGAAATCGCTAAGGTTTATAAAAATAAGTGAGATCATCAGACATGCAAAATACCAGGCTAAAATATAAAGATAAATAAATTCCCAATTAAGGAGTTTATCATATAAGGCCGGCCAGAATTTTGTTGTGCTTTTTAAAGCTAACCAGAGTATTACGCTGCCTCAAATACCTTTATAAATATAAGATTTTTTAAAAAATATTTTAATTGTCTCACGTTTCTTTTTTCACATTTTTCATTCCTTCTTTATACCAGTGTTTAAACCCTACTACTTTACGCTGACTTACATAAAACTCCTTATTTGAAGTAAGCGTTACTTTTAAAATCAATAGCAACCTCCTCGAAGCACCTGGCTGGTACCCTTCAATGATTTCTCGGTGTACAATATCTGACCTATTGATTAAAAAGTATTCGCTTTCGGGTAATTCCTGTATAGTTTCTTCAATTGTTTTGGTCCAGATGATGGATTCACCATTTTTTAACATGGCAACAAACCCGCCTTCAACAGGGTAAATCGCAAGAATATCAGTGTGTTGTTTAACATTTTCTTTTGAATATTCTTTGTTCGGGATATTTATTTTATATCGGTAAATACGTTGTTGCGTAAGCGCTATAATGAGATAAAGTGCATTAAGTAATAAGATGTAACATAACACAATCGTAAAATCATAACGAAAATATCCTGCTGCAATAATATTTGTACCCCTAAGCCAAAAATATAATGCAGCCAGTAATAAGGCAATTAAAACTGTGGCAATTACACCCCATAAAACCTGATACGAGATACGTTTATTAAATTTTGGCAAGCTTAAATAGGATGCATCCAGATGCCTGGTTACTTTTAATATGTATTCTCCAATAATTGCAGCAATAATAAAACTACAAACCAGCGCCAAATAATAATACGACAGTTTTAAAAGCTCAATAAAATTTTCAGGTTCGCCGTATGATACGATAAAATGGGCCGAAAACAGGTAAATAAGTATCCGGTAATAAATTTTTGGATAAATGATCCGATTAGTATTTAAAACCATAGCGTTTAATTTAACAGATCTAAAAGCTGCTAAGCAAAATAGTTGAATTTAGTATCTGATAAACATACATCAAAATACTATCCAAAAATACATTAATGTATCATTCATCTCAAAAAATGCTATCGTTGGGGTACAAAATCTAAATCTTACAATTTTGTTTATAGCAATCCATATTATGTTTGTTTTGAAATAAGCCAAAGAGGCTAACTGTCATTTTTTGTATCATCATTATGAAAAAATATTCTTTTTCAAACGAAGGTTTCCAAAGCTTACAGAAACAACTTTATCGGTTACCCGATTCCTTGTTAAAAATTCAGGCAAATTTTGTTTCTACAAACTTTAAAAAATGGGTGACAGACAATTTTGTTTTAAACAATAGCCAGCTAAACTGTATAGACATTCAGGATTTAAAGATGATCAGGTTTTTAGGTTCTCAAGTGAACATAGCTATAATCAACCGTTTACCAATCACATTAATCAAACCAATAAAACCAATAAATCAAGCACTTAGCAGTAAGCTCATCCGGTTAGAGAACAACTTTACAGCATTATTTGAGATCAACGATAAAATCAAAATCGGTGGACAATTGACAATCTACATTACCTATTGCACTAAACATGATGCCAACGCTTATCAAAAATATAATCAACAATACCTTAACCAACTTTTTTAGCTGTTTTTTCAAATGCAATAAAACAGTTCTGATCTATGAAAAATAGAAAATTAATGTTTGGCCTTGTAGCCCTAATTGGGTTCGGCTCACTGGTTACGCTTAATGCTTTTAAAAGCATTCAAAAAACGTTACCGCAGTATCAATACATGAGCAGTTCGTCTTCTGCAACTGATGTGCGTAATATTGCAAATTGGGAGGAAGTTGATGGTTCGACACCAAGTTGCGGCACGTCTGGAAGCTTAGTTTGCAGATATGAATTCGATGGAGATGTAGATGAATTTAAAGATTTTATAGCTGATAAAACTCCAACTTTCTTAGCGAATAATGCGCTATCAAAAAAACAATAGTGTAGAAAGCGGGGAATAACTTCCCCGCTTTTTTACGAAACAGGGTGTCGTCCATGTGGACATAAATATTCGTGTCGTTAAAAGAAAAATTAAGTTTCTGGATACGGGATACGTCTTCTTACAGCCCCAAAGATACAATCAAGGTTCATTCTATCATCCTTAAACAATCGATACGCCGCAGACCAGTCCTTGAACTGGCTACCATTGGCCGAGAGCATGCCGGTAATGGTACACCGGCCAAGGCATCCCAACACACCCAAGGCCAATGACCTTGCACGATCAAAGGTTCTGGACTGCTTGAAGGCTGGCAGGCAGCCTTCGAAAATCGATCTGAAGCATCCGATCAGGGTTTCTTGGGGAGTTTTTTTTTAAGGTCCTCAACGGACTCATCGCTTCTCTGAAGGATCAGTCGCTGGTTGTCATCAATAATCCACTCCACAACCTCGCCCTGCTTGAACTCGATTGCCTGGGCGACAGCTGAGGGGAAATTAACATACCACTGCTCGCTTGTCTTTCTTTTTATAACCTGTACTTTGGTTGGATATCCCATATCTAGTTGTGTAACTAGATATAAAAATCAAAAAAAATGGCTGTAAAAACAAATTTACGGCCACTTTTTTTTCTTGAATAGTAAATAGCCAAACTCAAGTCGCAGGTTTTAAAAACCTGCGAGGTTTAAAAAAAATATTTTATATAAAAACCTTAATATTCAGATTATTACGCAATGAAGTATAATCATCAAAAAGCATTTCAACCGCTTTAACTACTTTAGGCGTAAACGAACCTACATTTCTGCGGGTAAAGGTGGATATGTTTAAACCCCGTTTTTGCAAAAAATACTTCGATACAACAGGATAAACGTTGTGCATTACCTCCATATTGTCGATTAAAAACTGTTGTACTACCTGTACCTCATCTTTAAGTATTTCATCATTATAATGGTCGCAAAGCCAAACAATCAGTTCAGGAAAATAATTACCCTGGATACAAGATAAGCCAGCAGAACCTGCTTTTAACGATTCTACCGCATGAACCATGTAGGCATCGTACAAGCCAAAAGCATAACCATCGGTCAGTTTAAGTTTCTCTTTAATTTGATCCAGGTCCAAACTGGTGTCTTTATGATAAATTACCCTGCCAGTGGATGCAAAATCAGCCAGTTGTTGTGGCTTTAACACCCTTTTATAAGGCACTGGACATTCGTAAAAGCCAATTGGAATATCATCCGTTTGATGGAACAGGTCGAATACACGTTCGTTAAATATTTCGTCAGCTTCATTTTCACCTGCCAGCAAACTGGTAATGGCAATTACAGCTTCAACACCTGTATCACTTACCTCTTTTACAAAGTCTGCCTGGTTCGCAATTTCACCGCCAAATGTCCCCGTGGCTACAACAGGTACGGCACCGTTTACTACTTTGATCACATGTTTTATCGCCTGGATCCTTTCTTTACCACTCAGTTCGAACATTTCACTGGAAAGGCAATTGGCAAATAAACCAGAAGCTCCTGCCTGGAGGTAAATTTCAGTAAGTTGGGTTAAAGCAGGGTAATCGATGTTTCCATTGCTCAAAAAAGGCGTGAGCATAACCGGGATGAACCCTTTTTGTGAGTTTTCCATTATATTTTTCAGAATAAATGTTTTTAAATTAATAGCTCAGCATGATCTTATTGAGCTGTTTTTGTTCTTTTGTTTTTAATTTTGGTCAGGAAAAGCCCTGTTAAAAAAATGGTTAGGGTACCAATTACAATAATCATGTTTTTATGTAAAGGATTTCTAAAAACTTCATATTCCGGAGGAAGAAGCGAAGAAAATGTCATCCATATAATTACAGCGATACCGATAATGGTTGCGGTGACGGCTTCGTGATTTTTACTTTGCCTGCTGATGATGCCAAGGAGGAACAAACCGAGCATCCCGGCTGCAAAAATACCTGACAATTCCCACCAGACGTCTAAAATGCTTTTCACGCCAATCATGGCAATTCCGGAAATCATGCCCAGTAAACCAAAACCTACCGTAGCTAAATGTAACAGCGATAAATGCTGTTTTTCGGTAATATCGGGTTTGAAATATCTTTTATAAATATCCACCGAAAATACCGTTGCCGAAGCATTCATTCCAGAACTAATGGTACTCATTGCTGCAGATAGAATCGCTGAAACAATCAAACCAACCAAACCTGCAGGAATTTTCGTCACCATAAAGTGCGGCATAATTTTATCGCCATAATCAGATGGCAGCAACGCATTTTGCACCTTTAATACCGCTGCTGCAGAAGCATGTAAAGGCAAGCGTTCAATAGCTACCTGGTGTTTAATTGACTGTACCAGTTCCGGGTTAATTTCATAATAAGCATACAGGCAAGATCCTATAATAAAAAACAATAGCGAAGCTGGAATATATAAGCAAACGCACAGCCAGATCGATTTTGAAGCCGCCTTGCCTGATGATGCGGTGTGGTAACGCTGAATATAATTCTGGTCCATCCCAAAGTTGTTCAGGTTAATGAAAAAGCCATAAAGTAACACTACCCAGAATGATGATCCCACAAAATCGAACTTAAAACTACCCAGGCTAAACTTATTGGCAGATTTTCCGATTTCTACAATCTTCGAAACGCCTCCCGGCATGTTCGTGATAATAAGATACAGGATAAGCAGTGCACCAAGCGTTTTTACTATGGCCTGTACTACTTCTGTCCATATTACCGCTTCAATCCCTCCTAAAACGGTATAGAAAATAATACAAATACCCATTACAATCATAATTACCTGCATGGAATAACCCGTAAGGGCTTGCAAACTTAAAGCTATTCCGAAAAATATTGATCCCATCCTGGCCAATTGTGTAAGCAGGAAACAAACCACTGCGTAAACCCTGGCCCAGGCACCAAAACGTTTTTCTAAATGGGTATAGGCTGAAATTTCACCTGTACTACGGTAAAATGGCACAAAATATTTTGAAGCCACCCATGCTGCCAGCGGCATGGAAATACTAAATACAAATGCATTCCAATTACCGCCAAAAGATTTGCCAGGTACGCCTAAAAAGGTATTGCTGCTTAAAAATGTCGCATAAATTGACAAACCTATCGCCCATCCGGGGATCAGGCCCGAAGCTTTTGTAAATTGCTCGGAGTTTTTATTCTTTCGCGAAAAATAAACCCCAACTAATATCATCCCAACAAGATAAATGAAGATAATCGCAAGATCGAATACAGGTAGACCTTTCATTATTTGTGGGCTCGTTTATTAATTTGGTTAAAACAAATATGCATCACTAAGTATCTCTATTCATATAAGATTTTGGCTACATATTGTACCATCTTATCTTATTGTACATCTAAAGCATCTATCGCCAATCCTTTCGTTTCAGAAGCTATTAAGGAGACTTTATAGCTTCCAGCATTAATCATGCTGCCCGTATTGGTGCTCAGGTAATTCCATTTTCCTTCTTTTGTGGGTGCGAATTCGACTATTTCAGTCTTCATTAAAGTTCCATCGGCAGATAAGAACGCCAGTTTAGCTTTTAACGATTGATTTGTTGGGTTATGGTATTTAATGGTTAACGAATAGGTATCGGCAACGCCAACTGAAATGTTCCAGGTTAAATTCCCTTGATCAGCCGCCTTAAAAACAACCCTTTCTTTATCCATCAGATTTGTTTTTACCACACCTGTTAAAATGCCATCAATCGCTTTGTACGTTTTGGTTGTTTTTAAATCATAAGCGGGTTGCAAATGAGTAATGGGCAATACAAAAACGGTAGCCGTTCTGCTGTCGAAAATGATTCTTTTATTAGGGTTAAGCCTTTTCCGATAGAGATTAAACTTTTCATCCTTACTGTTACTGAATGCGGTTTTAGTATCCTCAAAATCCAGAGGGATACTGCTGTTATTATTCAACGCGATAAAAGTATCAACCGTATCTGTAGCGGTGAATTCTATACTTTCCTGGCCGCGCGATGCCTTTAACCACTCCCCGCCATATAAATTGGACGGCAGGTTGGTGAAAGTTGCATTTTCGCCTTTAAACTGTTCATCCCCAATATCCAGCCAGCTGTTCAGTTCTGCATTTTTTATCTTTGTTAAAAGTGATTTGCTTGCTGCTGCAGCTTGGATATTTTGCTTTAAACTTGCAATAGCGATGGCTGAAATAACGGCCTGACCAACTTTTATTTCTGGAAAATTGATGTTTAAAAAACCGCCTCTAATGGTTGTTTTGATTGTTTTTTTTAATAAAGCGTTGCTTCCGCCTTCACTCCAGATATCTAAATCTTTTATTACGGTTTTACCATTAAATGCCACATCAAATAAACGCATGGCTTTGGCATCAAAACCACCACCTATTCCCAGCCAGGGTTCTACAAAATAAAGTTCGACAAGGTATTCTCCATCTGGCAAAGGAAAATGATATTTGAGCTGATCCCTTCCATACCTAAAGGTTTGAAAAAGTTTCCAATCTGCAGTGCCTCCAATGGGCTGAAAAGTGCGGCGCTGACTGGCAAAAAAATTAGGTACACCAGGAAAATCTCCTGTCCATGAGGTAGAGCCAAAATTTTCAGATGAAGATAAATTCCGGTCGGCTGACCATTTATTTCCATTTACATCGGTACAATCACCCCCGCCACAGTTTATGCGGTACACATAATGGTAGTTTGGTGTTGAGGTAATTAATTTTTTATCAGTAATTAAAGTAGTAAAATTTGGACTTTGTGGTAAATTCTGCATCACCATTTGATCTTTGGCAACTGCTTTCCCGTTAATATAACCTACAGCATAAAGTACATTGTATTTAATTTCGGGCTTATTCCACTTGAAATGAGTGCCAATTGCACCTCGTTTTTGTTTACCTAAAGATTGCCCGTTGATATCATTAAAAAGTTCAACCTCATCACAATTCGAATATACCACAACACTATCTTTTATTCCAGGTTTGGTCCAGCGGTTTGGCCAGGTATGCGATACAATATATACCATCGGTTCAGTGGCTTTTGGGGAGTAATTTGCCCTGAACATGTAAAAAACATCGGTAGGTTCTTCCCAGGGGGTAAACATACCTTTATAATTTACAGGTCCAATCCGGTCAAGATCTCTTAAACCCTCTCCTCCCTGTACCCTTCCCGGGTTATCGTGGGAACTGTATAACCAGAAAAAATGTCCGGCGGATTGATCTTTCACCGATTCGGCCAGGCGTACCTTTGTTTCCATTAAATCGGTCATTTTATTTTCAGTATAACCTTTACCGTTCTCATCAGTATTGTGCAGGTCGATGGTTCTCCAGGCACCATACTCGCCTACTAAAACCTGTTTTTTCAGGTCTTCACCATAAGTTAAAGGATTACCTCCATAAGTGCCGGTCCAGTTTTGGGGCACATCCCAATCGGTTCCTTTACCCCCATTACAGGTGGTTACTTTTCTTTGTGAGGATGCTGTCGGATCCAGTTTACGGATCAGTTCGGTACATTCTTTTGCGAAATCTTCGGGCAAAGTACTTTCGTTCTCCAAACCCCACAATACCACTGCCGGACTATTTCTGCGTTCTTTTACCCAATCAGTTAAAAGTGTTTTAAAGTTCTTTCTGAATTCGGGGTTGTCGTACCAAATATGGGCGGCCATTTGTGTCCAGCACAAAATTCCTTCCTTATCCCAGTAATCACCATATAGTAAATTATGCGGTTGGTGTGCATCGCGGAACGCATTAAACCCTGCAGCTTTTACCTGCATCACTCTTGATCTGATCTGTTCGTTACTAAAAGCATGACTCTGACCGATTAAATGCTCGTATTCTGCAATCCCATTAATAAAAACGGGTTTTCCATTTAATAAAAACTGTTTTTGACTAGTTTGATTACCAATTTGATCACTATCGGATGGCCAGCTGATCCAACGGATGCCGTAAGGTGTTTTGATTTCATCTGCTACTTTTCCGTTCTCTACAATTGTGGTTTGTAACGTATAGAGGTATGGATTTTTTAAAGACCAGAGTTTTGGATTGATGATTTTATCCGTCTGTTGGCCAATCTGGATTTCTTTTCCAGCGGGAACTGAAACTGTTTTTTTGAGTTCTTTCACCTGTTTTCCGCCTGCATCCAGCAAGCGGTTAATAAGCGTTACGTTTTTAACCTTTAATCCATAGTTTTTTATGGTGCTACTTAAATTCAAAATTGCAACTTTCTCTGAAATTTTATTATCATTCCAGATGTGGATACCAAAGGGTTCAATGCGGATATCATTGGTCACAATTAAATGTACCGGACGAAAAATGCCCATGGGTTGCGAACCTTCAGAAAAACCACGCTCGGTTGAGCAGCCTCCGTCAACCCAGGGTAAATCCTGAATATTGGCAGGATGATCGGCCCGGACAGCCAACACATTTTCCTGATTGTTGATTTTAATGGCTGAAGTAACATCTAAAGTAAAAGTAGTTCTTCCACCTGCGTGATGGCCCACATTTTTACCGTTAAGCCAAACAGTGGCATAAGATCCTACACCTTCAAAATAGAGGAAAAATCTTTTATAGGCCTTAATTTCGATGATTTTGAAGGTTTTTCTATACCAGGCAAAACCATGTTTGTTACCATGAAGTTTACGCTGGTAACCCTCGTACTGATCCCAGTTATGCGGAACATTTACGTTTTTCCAGTTTATGGTTTTATAATTAGGCTGCTGGAAACCATCAAAAGCACTTTTGTGCTCATCAGCGATGGTAAGCCAATCAGAATTGAAGGAAATATCTTTTCGGGTTGTACTTTGCGCATGAACAAAATTTATCCCTAGTAAGAAAATTGCACAAAGTGAAAATAGGAGTTTACGTCGTAACAATGGTTTGTGGAGATATGGACCAAGGTACGTGGATTTTTTTAATTCCATATTTTCTCCGGCCGAGGTACGTGTCTTCACAGACCTCATGATGTTCAAAAGTATCGATAAAAAAAACAAATAATTTCTTCCGAAGTTTGATAAGGCAGTGGGCGGGCAAGCTTCGGAAGTCTTAAACCATTGTATTAATGACGAAATCTTGCTTCGCTGATTCCTATTAAATTTTGTTAGTGGATTCATTGCGTTTTCAAATCTTCGTTTAGTTTATAACTTTCGCCGGCTTTAGTTTCAAAACTTATACTGTTGTTTTTATAATGGACTTTACAGTTTCCACCGGTTTTTGATTTAACTGTGAGTGATGTTAATTTTCCATTTGCCCAGGTTAAATCCAATTCAAATCCACCACGTGCCCGTAATCCTTTAATCCTTCCATCGGGAATAGCGTTTGGCAATGCGGGTAAAATATCAATATAGCCCTGGTGGCTTTGCACCATCATTTCGGCAATTCCAGCTGCACCGCCAAAGTTTCCGTCAATCTGGAATGGTGGATGTGCATCAAAAAGATTAACATAAGAGCCAGCCCCGTTATTGGCCGGTTTCATTAACATTTTTACCAGCTTCATCGCATGATCGCCATCTTTAAACCTTGCCCAGAAATTAATTTTCCAGGCTAAACTCCAGCCCGTAGCATCATCACCACGATATAATAAAGACTGTTTTGCCGCCTGCATCATCTTTTCATTGCTATCCCAGGTAATATCGTTCCCCGGATAAACACCCCACAAATGGGAAACATGGCGGTGTTTATTGGTGGTATCGTCTTTATCTTCCAGCCATTCCTGTAACTGTCCGTATTTGCCAATTTGATTAGGTGCCATTTGTTTAACCTTTTCTATTAACGATTTCCGGAAATCTTCATCTACATGCAGTACCTCAGTTGCTGCAATGCAATTTTTAAAAAGCGACCGGATAATCTGGTGATCCATCGTTGGGCCAGCTACTAAACCACCATTTTCTGGCGAATTGGAAGGTGTACTGATCAACCAACCCGTTTTTGGATCTTTCACTAAAAAATCTTCAAAAAACATAGCAGCCTGTTTCATTAAAGGATAAGCTTCGGTTTCCAGAAATTTGCGATCTTGACTAAATTGATAATGTTCCCACAAATGCTGACTTAACCAGCCGCCCCCGCTCACCCAAATACCATGGTTGGAAGCATTAATGGGTGCTGTACCATTCCATAAATCGGTATTATGGTGCAAAACCCAGCCACGGGCATTATAATATGCTTTTGCCGTTTCGGCACCCGTTTTAGATAAACCTTCAATTTTCCTGAACAAAGGATCATTTAAAGGAGATAAATTTAGGATTTCAGTGGGCCAGTAATTCATTTCGAGGTTAATGTTTGTGGTGTATTTGCTTCCCCATGGCGGTGTAAGCAAATCATTCCAAATCCCCTGTAAATTAGCAGGCTGTGTACCCGGGCGGGAGCTGGAGATTAACAAATACCGTCCATATTGAACATAGAGTGCTGCAAAAGCCGGATCATTTGCCGTTGCAAATTTCGTTAGCCTTTCATCTGTAGGCAGGTTTTCGTTATCCGATTGACCTAAATCAATACTAAAAGTGTTATAGTAACTTTGGTATTCCTTAATATGGCGCTGTTTGATTTCAGCATAAGTTTTGCCTTTTAATCCGTTTAATGCTTTAATATTGGCCGTTGCCGGATTTCCTGAAACATCCTGTGCATTGATAAAATTGGTGCCGCCTGTTAAATAAAGGGTTACTTCATCAGCACGATTAATGCTGATTTTACCATTAATTACCTTCACCGATCCATTTTTAATTAAAGCTGTTAACCTGCTTTCTCCCTTAATTGCACCATCTTTTACCTGAATCGTTAAAGCAATTACATTACTGGCCAGAGTTTTAACCAGCGATTTCCGGTGAACACTTGAAAGTTCGGCATCAAAACTAATAGATGCTTTTTTATCAGCACTTAAATGGATTACTATGGCCTGATTGGGCTGACTTGCAAAATACTCTCGCTGATAGTTTACACCGTTTAAAGTATAGTTTGTTTTTGCAACGGCTGTGTTGAGATCTAAAGATCTTTTGTAATTGGAAACAATGGATTTGGTTTGCCTGAAGTATAAATTTAAATCGCCAAAGGGTTGATAACTAGCCTGGTATTGCGGAACAGCAGGTGGATCTTCATCCTGGATTTTGTATTTCCATTCTTTAACCAGCGAAATCCCCTGATCTACATTGGTTCCAGCAGGATAAATGCCTATTTTTTTTGTGGTATCCTTATAACCCGCCAATCCGCCTTTATCGAAATAATTGAGCACCTGGATGGCAATTACATTTTTACCTTTTTTAATCAATTTTGATGGAATGGTATATTTTCTGGGTTCGGCATTATCGGTATTCCCAACCAACTGTCCGTTAATGTAAGTAAAATCCTGATCGCGGATCCGGTTTAGATCAAGCGTAAAATCTTTTCCCAGCCAGTTTTCTGGTACTTCGAATGTTGTTCTAAACCAAACTGCCCCATCTAAATTGGCAAGACCAACGGCTTCCCAACCTTCATAAGATGGTACTTTTATGCTTTTCCAAAGTTTATCGTCAAAATTGCTTAACGCTGGATTTCCCTGAATACCTTTGCCTGACTTCATTTCGTTTACCCACACCTTTCGGTCGCCTGAGCTGCTTTGCAGTCCCATAAACTGTTCCTGAGCCAAAGCTTCGGCCTCTTTTTGCTTTCCTTCAAAAAGCAGTTTTCTGATTTCGGGAAGGTATTTGTAAGCGCCTTTTCGGTTGTAATCCCTTGGCTTACCTGTCCATACCGTTTCTTCGTTAAACTGGATGTGATCGACAGCCGTTCCGGCAAAAATCATGGCACCTAGTCTGCCATTTCCAATGGGTAAGGCATCTGTCCACTTTTCGGCAGGTTTAGTATACCACAAAGTATGGTTATTTTCCTGTGCATAGCTAAACTGGGCAACAAGGCTTAAAAACGAAATAACCAATAAAAATTTAAACCACATATTATTGTCCTTTATCGCCTGAAATAATTTCAATATCAGCTTTTACTTCTTTTTCTTTTTTCACAGCTTCCTTCATTCTTCTAAAGTTATTGTTTCCTAAGAAAATATTGTTGGTTTCTATCCCGCTTAATTTTAGATAGGTAACTGTTTCCTTTACCGGAAAAGCATTGTATAAAAACAAATCGGATACGTTTGTGAGATCAACCACTGCTGCATTGGCCAATGGTTTATTGTTTTTTAATCCATCGATGATTAAATTATTCACTTTTGAAGCTTTTAACGACGAACCTAACGTTGTATTCACCATTACATTGTGAAACTCGATGTTATTGGAATTATTGATTGTAAAACCTGTTTTGGCCTCCATATTAATATCGTTAAAAGTAATATTGCTGATAGGCATTTCTTCCAGTCCGTTTAAATAACCAGCCTGGTTAACCTCACCCGTAATGTTACTGAAATGGATATTCCTAAAAATGGGTGTACGTTCAGAAACGGGTTCTGTATTCGTTTTTGCGTATTGCATGTCCAGCACAATGGCTTGTTCTTTAATGTTTTTCATGATGATGTTGCTCACCCTGATTTCTTCAACCACACCGCCCCTGCCACGGGCTGTTTTGATACGGATGCCCCGGTCTGTTCCATCGAAAATACAGTTGGAAATGGCTATTTTGCGTACATCTCCTGACATTTCGCTGCCGATGACCACCCCGCCATGACCAGATAACATGGTACAATTGGTAATTACATAGTTTTGTGCTGGTATGGCCATTTTTCTTCCCGGTGCATCCTTTCCTGATTTAATGGTAATGCAATCATCTCCTACGCTAATGTGGCAATCTGAAATGTGTACATTTTTACAGGATTCGGGATTGATACCATCGGTATTTGGTGAATGCGGGTTATTGATGGTTACCGCATGAACCTTTACATTTTCGCAGAACTCTGGGTTTATTGTCCAGAAAGGCGAATTGCGGATGGTAATTCCGTCAATTAATACGTTTTTGCAAAACATGGTTTGTATAAAAGGCGGACGAAGGAATCCCCTTTTCATTTGTTTAGGATCGTCGGGTAGAATAATATCTTTATTCAAACCATCAAAAGTAGTTTGCCATTTCGTGCGTGATTGGCCTTCTTTATAATCTTCTACAAAATCCCACCATTTTTTACCATGGCCATCAATAATTCCACGACCAATAATTGAAATGTTTTCTGCTTTATAGGCATAAAATAATGGCGAAAAACTGGTTACATCAACACCTTCGTAACGGCTTTTTACCATAGGCAAATAATCATCAAAATTATCGCTAAAATGCAGTTCGGCACCGGCATCAATTAAAAGGGTAATGTTGCTTTTTAAATGTATGGCACCTGTTAAATATTTTCCAGCAGGAAAGTAAATGGTACCACCTCCTGTTTTTGATGCAGCTTCTATCGCATTTTTAATGGCCGTAGTGGCCAGTTTACTGCTGTCGTTTTTTGCGCCGTATTTAATTACATTGTAATAAGATTGAGCTTTGACGGTTAAGCAATTGCTTATTGTAATTATAAAAAATAAGGTTTTGAAAATATATTTCATTGTTTTTTTGTTATAGTTCGGTTCGTGGAGACACGAACCGAGGCATTTGATTTATTCGTAAATTCTCGTCCTCGTTCGTAACGAGAATAAGTGAGATCAGCGATTTTATCGTTTTTTTTATCTCCTTGGTTCGTGTCTCCACGAGGCATTAAACGTTGAGCGAATTCCGATTTTTCATCGGGTCGGAACAATCTTTCTAATTGTTCTATTTAAAAGATTGCTTCACTCCTCACATGTCCCAACGCTTCCGTTCGCAATGACGGATTATTTTTGCAGTTTATATCTTGCCTTGGTTCGTCTCTCCACGAACCATTAAACGTTGAGCGAGTTCCGATTTTTCATCGGGTCGGAACAATCTTTCTAATTGTTCTATTTAAAAGATTGCTTCACTCCTCACACGTCCCAACGCTTCCGTTCGCAATGACGGATTATTTTTGTAGTTTATATCTTGCCTTGGTTCGTGTCTCCACGAACCATTAAACGTTGATATCTGTCTGTAAGAACACAGACCGAGGCTCCTAACTTAATCCATCTTAACCTGCAACGGCCTTAAATCCTTGCCTTTATAAATCTCCTTGCCATTTATAAAAATCAATATTCCTTTGCCTCGATTGTATTTTTTGCCCGTTTTGTCCCATAAAACCGTCAAAATTTTATCGTGATATGATACTTGATCCAGTATAAACCAATCCCATTGATTTTTAGGGATTAAAGGGTAAAGTTCTAAAACATTATCCTGACGCGGTTTTAAGCCAATCAGATCATTGATGATCAGATCATTAAAAGTAGAATGATTATAAAAACTGCTCCGTGGATTATCTCCTTTTAACCATTCTCCGGTTTTTTCATCCTGATATTCACCAAGATATGGTTTTCCGTTTTTGATATGCGAAGCCGCGAATTGGTGGAGTTCCTGATAAAAAACTTCAGGTTTCATTTTGCCATGTTTTTTATAATTGGTGAGCAGGTTTGCCAATCCTTTTAAAGTTTGTGAGCTGGCAAAAGGCCACAGTGCGCCATCCCATTCGCAGCTATGCCCTGTTCCTCTGGTTCTGAATGTTGGGTTTCTCCTTTCGGCCGTGGTTAAACCCCAGGGCGCTTTAAATCCGGCAGTATCAAGTAACTGATCCCATGCCTTTGCATAATTGGCATTATCATCAGGTAAATTGAAATCCCATGGCGTAAAACCAATGGCTTCTCTAACATCAGACGAACCACCTTTGGCTTTCCTGGTTTCGAAGAATGAAGATGATGCATTCCATAAACTGTCCTGAACGAGTTTTTTTAATACAGTTGCCTTGTTTTTGTATTTTTCGGCTAATACTCCTTCTCCTAAAAGCGTCGATATTTTTTCCAATGCGATTGCATTGCCATACATGTAACTGTTTATGGTTGGACGCTGGTTTTGGTCTTTTCTGGAGCCACTGATCGATTCTTCCATCCCATCTTTCACATCATTTTGCCAGAATAAACCGTTTTTAAGTTGCCGTTCTGATTCCCATTTGCTATAATCTTTATCTAAAGCAGGCAAAATTTCCCTTAAAAATCCCTGATCAGGTTTTACCAGGTAATTTTGGTAAACGGCATCATCAACCCAACTGCTAAACTGATGAAAACGCTGTTTCGTTTGACCAATATCGGCTTTGTAAAGCCAGAATTTAATATAATCTTTCAGATAGCTATTGTCTTTCAGCCACCTGCCTTCGTAAATATGGTGACCTAAAGCACAACTAATAGAATTGTATTTTCCAGCATGTTTAACCGGTTCTATAAATTCAGTAAAGATGAAACCGTCTGGGGTTTTAACCAAATGTTTACGGTAGGTCCACCAGCGGTAATAATAATTTTGCTCCAATACAGAATCGGGGCACTCAAACAAAGGAACCTGATCAGCAAGCCATTTAAATGCCTCACTATTTGGTATATAATTCTTAACAGCTTCAGTATCTGTTGAATTAAAATATTCGACGTATTTCTTCAGTTTTTCTGTTCCCAGAATAGATTTTTGCTGCGTATAGCCAGTCATTATCAATATAGACAAGGTTGCTGTAGCGATAAATTTTCTTGTATTTCTCATTATTCGAATAACCAATCTATATCTTTTCCCCTGCCATCTAAACCAGCGTTAAAAATGCGCAGTTCCTGTTTATCATCAATAAAGCCCAATATCAGGCAAGCACCTTTCCCTAAATTTAAAGTATGCGTTCCGGCCTGAAATGAGTAAGCATGTACATTAACCGGCGGAAAACCGTTGAGTACCAAAGCATTTGATATTTTAATTTCCGACTGGCCATAATTATTGGCGCTTGCATCAGTTTCTAATTGCGGCGCGGCCAAATATTCAGCATTTTTCTGGTTAAAAAAGCCAACCAGTAACTTTACGGGTATATTGGTGCTGAACTTAATTTCTGTGCCTGTTTTGAGTTGTTCTGCTTTGCTAAATTTAATTCCTTTTAAGCCTGTTAACTGAGCTGCAACTTCTTTAATGTAAGCAGTAGTATCTGCAAAAACAGCTACATCTTTAGCAATCACATAATTTTCAGTTTTGTTCAATAATTTTACATCAGCAGCCTTGTAAGGTATAATGGTAGTAACTGATCCATTTTTTACTGATTTTAAAGAATCGATACTTCTTTTAAATTGATCAAGTTCTTTGGTAAAAACAGGCAACATCTCCCGCCAGTGAATAAAGGTTTTATCTACACCCCGCATCGGTATTTTACGTTGTTTGGTTTGCATACTATTGGCATACAAATAATTATGATTGGTTAGCTTAACCAATGCGGCATAATGATCTACACTTTTTTGAAGGAAAGGCAGTGCCTGCTCCAGATCGCTTACCTGGTTCGAATATTTATACCTCAATATCCAAAGTGCAGCTTTAACCTTTTCTGCATAAAAATTGGCCATGGCATCGTAACAATAGATATCGTTTTTTAACCGCCTAAATTCTGCTGTATCTTTTTTTACATCAGTTGCAGCTGTATTAATCGACTGTATGGCCTTTTTACCATGGTCAACTACTTCTTTTGCCACCTGAACTGGCGTTTCTCCAATGTGCCCCTGCTTCTTCCATTCTTTTTCTGCATAATCAATAATCATTTCACCTTCAGGCGCTTCCGATTCGTACAGTAAAGTAAAAAGTCCGTAGCGGTAAGGATTAATCAATTGCGTCATCAACATGCCAAGGGTTAAGGTTTGCCTGTTTCCGTCGGTAATGCCGTACCTGCGTAAAAGCTTGGGCGATATCTCACCTGATTCTTCATAGGCATTCAAAATCGCTTTACCATTCGTTAAATTAGTTCCGTATTTAACAGCAAGTTCCTTACCCCAATAGTCGATTTCTTTTGTGCGGTCGCGTTGCGAATTCCATGAATATCTTGCCCATTCTTTGTACCAGATCCAATCTCGGTCTACTTCCAACAATCTTCCTTTTACTTCATCTGCCGAATAAGGCCAGTCCCAGTAACTTGCCTGTGGATATAAATGCAGGCCTTTTGCGCCATAAATTTTATTCATAGCCTGTACCGATTTCTGGATAAAATCAGCTGAACCATACCTAAAAGGCTCCAGATTAGCCAAAATATGTACATTAGAAATATTTACGGTACCAATAGCAGCCAGTTTTCTGTTTAAATCAGCCCAGGCCCCACGTGGTGTGTAAGTGGTTAAGGCCTCGCCATTAAATTTATTTTCTGTATACAGGTTTTTATAAAGCGGTAAAGCAGCTTTCATTACGCTGGGCGCATCGGTATCGTGCGCACGCAATACAATGGGTGGTTCCTCTTTTATTCCAGCAGCTTTTAATCCATCTTTCACTCCAGGAATAATGGTTTTGGTAAACCAGTCTATATCATCCTGACCAACGCCTTCCATCGCTTCACCCAAAGCCACCATTAAACCCACATTTGGATATTTTTCTACAAATGCAGCGATTGATTTTCGCGTATAATCAGCAATTATGGGAATAATCGGCCGGTTTCTGTCCTGCGTTTTTAAGCCATGTTTATCGGCAAAAGGCTTCGGGATAATGATATTGTAAAACATCTGTATTACCCAGATGCCACGTTTATCGGCCTCTTTTGTTAAAAACTTGAAAATTTCCTCATTCTTTTTTAAAGTGGCCTCATCTACCTCAACCGCATAGGAATAATCTTTAAGCCTTAATAAAGAAGAAAACGGATGCCCGTTCCATAAATAAAGCGAGTTATAACGGTTCTCGACCATCATATCAAGGTACTTGATCCACAAAGCCTTATCGTAAAGCCATGGAAAAGTTTCGGGTGTGTAAGGATATTCGTAAACATCATGCCCCGGCAGGTAATCTGGTTTTTGCAGGCCTATACAAGTACCACGCAACACCATTTCAGGTTGATCAGAAATGGCCAGTTGCGCAGGCAGCTTCTTAGTGCTGTTAATTTGACCGGCCAGTTCAATACATCCATATAAAGCACCTGAGGCATCGTTTCCGATTATATATATTGTTCCAGCTTTTGTAGTATAAATATGAAAACCTTCTTTTTTAGCGGTCGAAAGTTTATTTTTAATTTCGAAAGGAAGATTATTGATGAAAAGCCTGTCAGAAAATATACCTACAGCAATAACATTATTTAAAGAACCTATTTTGTCTTTCTGTTCAATTTTAGTCTGATAATTTAATCCAGATAAGGCCTTCGAAATCCTTTCTGCACCAAACCTTACCCTGGCGTTATTCTCGCTAGAGATTACGATAGTTTTTTGCAATCGGATAGCGGCATTGGAAAATGGTATGGATATAAAAAGGCAGGAAATAAAAGTCAGAAAATTTCTCATTCAATTAGGCGCTAACAACTTTCCTTTTCGGCAAAGTTGTATATGATATTTGGTTAAATATTATTTAAATATAAAAATAATATTCAAATATAAGTAAATTAGCTTTGTGTGTTTGTAAAATTTATGCAAGGTAAGTCACCCTGTATCTTCCTGGCCATGTATGACAATATCTGTTAATATTTAGACAAGAAGATAAAATTTTTAACCAACAATATTTATTTTATTTGTATTCATATTCTAATCAATTATAATTTATAACCATATACATGTTTTCACTAAAAAACAAAAAAGCCGTGGTTACAGGAGGAGGAAGTGGCATTGGAAAAGCCATTGCAACCATTTTGGCTAAACAAGGCGCTGAAGTCCACATTATCGAACTGGGAACTGAGCAGGCACAAAGCACTATAGATGAAATAAAGGAAAACGGCGGATCGGCATTTAGTTATGGCTGTGATGTTTCCGATCATAAGGCTGTTCATGACGTTTTTAATCAGATCGGGCAGATTAATATTCTGATCAATAATGCAGGTATTGCGCATATTGGTAAGGCTGATACCACAGAAGAAGCTGATTTTGACCGTGTAATGCGTGTAAATGTTAAAGGGGTATATAATTGTCTACATGCGGCCATTCCACAAATCCGTTTGGCTGGTGGCGGTGTAATCATCAATATGGCTTCTATTGCGGCTTTAATCGGCCTGCCTGATCGTTTTGTTTACAGTGCCGCAAAAGGTGCCGTAAAAGCCATTACCATGAGTGTGGCTAAAGATTATATTGGCGAAAACATCAGGTGTAATTCGATTTCGCCTGCCAGGGTACATACTCCTTTTGTAGACGGCTTTCTACAGAAAAATTATCCGGATAACATTCCTGAAATGTTCGAAAAGCTTTCTAAAACACAACCCATCGGCCGTATGGCTAAACCGGAAGAAATTGGGGCACTGGCTTTATACCTTTGCAGCGATGAAGCTTCTTTTATTACGGGTTGCGATTACCCAATCGATGGTGGATTTACTACCTTGAATAATTAATAACACAATTTTAAATACATTATAATGAAATTAATAAGATTTGGCGAAGCCGGAGCTGAAAAACCAGGAGTGATTATAAACGATAATTATTTTGATGTTTCTGCATTGGTAAAAGATTATAACGAAGAGTTTTTTGGTGGCGATGGTCTGGAAAAGTTAAAAGCAGCAATAGATTCTGCTGATTTACCACAGGTTGATAAAGGCGTACGCTTAGGGCCTGCATTAGCGCGCCCTTCTAAAATCATCTGTGTGGGCTTAAACTATAAAGACCATGCTGCAGAAACCAACGCTCCTATCCCATCAGAGCCGATTTTGTTTTTTAAAGCTACTTCAGCGATAGTTGGACCAAATGACGACCTGATTATTCCGAAAAACAGTAAAAAAACCGATTGGGAAGTAGAATTGGGTATTGTTATTGGTAAAAAAGCAAGTTATGTTGCTGAAGAAAATGCTTTAGACCATATTGCAGGTTATGTTTTGCATAACGATTATAGCGAACGTGAATTCCAGATTGAAAGAAACGGACAATGGGTAAAAGGAAAAAGCTGCGATACCTTCGCGCCTATCGGGCCATTTATTGCTACGCAGGATGAAATTGAAGATGTACACAGCCTGCGCCTTTGGTTAACCGTAAACGGAAAAACCATGCAGGATGGAAATACATCGAACCTGATTTTTAATGTGCCGTTTATGATTGCTTACATCAGTCAGTTTATGACGCTTTTACCTGGCGATGTAATTACAACAGGAACGCCAGCGGGTGTTGGATTAGGCCAGAAACCTGAACCGTGGTATTTAAAAGCAGGCGATGTGGTAGAATTAGGGATTGATGGTTTAGGAACCAGTAAACAAACCGTTAAAGCATACAGCGAAAATTAAGATGAGAAGATACTGTTTAACACTCGATCTTGTAAATGATGAAAAGCTTATAGAAGAGTATAAGCAGTATCATCAATCGGTTTGGCCGGAGATTAAAGAAAGTATATCTTCTTCAGGAATTGAAAACCTTGAAATATATCTACTTGGTAACCGGTTGTTTATGATTATGGAGGTGAATAAAAACTTTTCTTTTGAAGAAAAGGGAAAATCTGATCTGGCCAATCCGAAAGTACAGGAATGGGAAACTTTGATGTGGAAATTCCAACAGGCACTGCCAGGTTCGAAACCAGGTGAAAAATGGATTTTAATGGACCAGATTTTTAAACTTTAAATACATTTTATGGTTGATACGCACGTACATTTTTGGAATTTTGATCCGGTTAGAGATAGCTGGATCAATGAAGATATGAAGATAATCAGGCAGGATTTTCACCCGAAAGATCTGTTACCTACGTATGATGGTCTTCAGATCACGGGGTGTATTGCAGTACAAGCCAGTCAGTCGGAAGAAGAAAATCATTTCCTTTTAAATCTGGCCGATCAAAATGAAATGATTAAAGGTATTGTGGGTTGGGTAGATTTGCTTGATACAAACTTAAACGAGCGACTAACCTATTGGAGCCAGTTTAAAAAGATTAAAGGCTGGCGACACATCCTTCAAGCAGAAAATGCCAATTTTATCCTGAATGACAAGTTTATAACGGGCATTAAGCTGTTAAAAAAACACCATTATACTTACGATTTATTGTGCTACCACAATCAATTGCCTGATATTATCAAAATGGTTGATCAGATTCCCGATCAACCATTTGTGCTCGATCATTGCGGAAAACCGGATGTTAAAAATCAGGATTTAACTGCGTGGTCTGCAAATATTAAAACATTGGCTTCAAACCCGAATGTAAGCTGTAAAGTATCAGGTTTACTCGCAGAAGCAGACTGGAAAAACTGGACTGAAAAGGAATTATTCAATTGTTTTGATGTCGTTTTTAAACATTTTGGTGCTGAAAGAATGATGTATGGCAGCGATTGGCCGGTAATGCTCCTCAGCAGGCCTTACGAAGAATGGTTTAATTTAGTTTATAAGTACACCGAGCAATTTTCTGCAGCTGAAAGGAAATTAATTTTCACTGATAATGCAACAGCGTTTTACGGAGTTTAACAACATAATTTTGACCTATTTATCATCCCGGATGCAATGAAGAATCTTTTTGATGGTGATTTATTTGAAAAGGATTCTTCACTGCGTTCAGAATGACACATCAAAACCCTATGCAAAAATCCTTTAACTAGAATTAAAAACAGCAGATAGAGCAGGATGGAAAATATAATATAAAATATTAGTTTTCGCTTTTTGAAATAGAATCTGACCAATACAATATTTAAATATGAGTAAAAAGATTACATTCCCTTACAATCCTCAATTCCCTTCAGTAGCCGACTTGAGAAAAAAGGCAAAATCAAGGATTCCTAAATTTGCTTTTGACTACCTGGAGGGTGGTTGTAATGAAGGACTTAATTTATCGAGAAACGAGAGCGACTTCGACAATATTTACCTTAAACCAAATTACTTACGTGTTGGTGGAGATATTGACATGTCGGTTGAATTATTTGGTCGTCGTTACAGTGCTCCATTTGGGGTATCTCCGATTGGATTGCAAGGTTTGATGTGGCCTAATGCACCCGAAATTTTAGCTAAGGCTGCCGCTAAAGCTGATATTCCTTATACGTTAAGCACTGTATCCACCAGTAGTATCGAACGAATTGCAGAAGTATCTGAAGGAAAAGCATGGTTTCAACTGTACCACCCTACTGAGAATAGCTTGAGAGATGATATCTTAAATCGCTTAAAAGCTGTTGAATGTCCGGTATTAGTGGTTTTGGTAGATGTTCCTGCATTTGGCTTACGATATAAAGAAATTAAGAGTGGCTTATCTATTCCACCAAAAATGTCAATCAATAATATCTTGCAGGCTTTTGCCCGTCCGCTATGGGGAATTAAAACCCTGCAACATGGAATTCCATCATTTGCTACTTTAAAGCCCTATATGGAAAAAGGAATGGACATGTCGCAACTGGGGCAATTCATGAACAAAACATTTACCGGTAAGGTTGATATTGAAAAGGTTTCTGCCATTCGTGATCTTTGGAAAGGACCTTTAGTGCTGAAGGGAATCGCGACTGATGAAGATATGCAGGCTGCTATCCAAATTGGCGCTGATGGTGTGATTGTTTCCAATCATGGTGGCAGACAAATTGATGCAGGCGAATCTTCAATCAATTCACTAATCAAATTGGCGAACAATCCACTATACAAATCAAAATTGAAGATCATGTTAGATGGTGGCATTCGTTCAGGCGTTGATTTAGCAAGAGCACATGCCGTTGGATCTGAATTCAACTTTATGGGCCGGCCTTTTATGTATGGAGTTGGTGCTTTAGATAATGAAGGAGGCGACCATACCATCAATATGTTTAAAACTCATTTATACCAGATTATGCAACAATTAACCATTGAGAAAATCACACAATTTCCTGATCGGTTATTAAACCCTTAAAGAAGGATTTGCAAGTAGAATAAACAAAAAAAGCAAGACTTCGAGTCTTGCTTTTTTTGTTTCAAATTTATAAATGACCTTAGTCAATTTTCTTAACTACTGGTGTTTTCAAAAACTTGTACGTTGTACTTGTTTTATAAGTTTCGCCTGGTTTAAGCACTGTAGAAGCAAAATTTGCATGATTTGGCGCATCAGGAAAATGTTGTGTTTCTAAGCAAAAAGCTGAACGGTGAGGATATGATTTTCCACCTTTACCATCCTTATCTACACCTGTTAAAAAATTACCGCTGTAAAACTGTATTCCTGGTTCTGTGGTATAAACCTCTAAGCTAATTCCGGTAACCGGACTTTTAACCACTGCTACCGGTGTTTTACCATCGTGGTGTGTTAAAACAAAATTATGGTCGTAACCTTTACCGAATTTTAATTGCTGATTATTTTCCGCGATCGATTTTCCGATTGTTTTAGCTTTGTTGAAATCGAAAGCTGTTCCTGCTACAGGTTGCAATTTACCCGTTGGAATAAGCGTAGAATCTACCGGTGTGTAGGCATTTGCGTCAATCGTCAATTCGTGATCTAAAATCGTTTCATTGCCCTCGCCATTTAAGTTGAAATAAGCATGATTGGTTAAATTCACAACAGTAGTTTTATCAGTTGTCGCTAAATAATCAATTTGTAAGGCATTATCGTCCGTTAAAGTGTAAGTTACTTTAACATCCAGTTTACCAGGATATCCTGCTTCGCCGTCGCTTGAAACATAACTCAGCTCCAATTTTTGTCCATCTAATTGTTTAGCATCCCAAACTTTAGAGAAAAAACCGTCTGTACCACCATGTAAGGTATTAACACCATCGTTAAGTTGTAAAGTATATTCTTTCCCTTCGAGGGTAAATTTACCTTTACCAATACGGTTTCCGTATCTGCCAATTAACGCTCCAAAAAATGGCTCACCTTTTTTACGATAAGCACCCACACTATCGTAACCTAAAACCACATCGGTTAACTTATTATTTTTATCAGGCACCAAAAGCGAAACCACCCTCCCACCATAATTAGTAATAGAAACAGAAGCACCTTGTTTGTTTTTTAAAGTATAAAGTTTAACACTTTTTCCATCAATGGTTGCTGAATACTTTAGTGAATCGGTTTGTCCCGCTACTGCTTTTTTTGATGCTGTATTACATGAACTAAAAGCAATAGAAAAGCACAATGTGGCAATGGGCAACACGTTAAAGAATATTTTTTTCATCTGGTTAAAATTTGAAGAGAAAACAACGTTTTACAAAGTGGCGAAAACGGTATTGGCTCTGGTTTAATCTATTTTTGGTTAAGGCTAAAGTAGTAAAAATAATTAACGTTATATTAACGATTATAATTATTGTTAAGGTAATATTAACGATGATTCTCAACAGTAAAAAAAATCACATAATTTAGCAGCTGTATGTACGATTTAAATTTCAGGCCAAAGGCCTTTCTTTTTGATTTAAACGGCACCATGATCGATGATATGGAATACCATACTTTGGCCTGGTACGCCATCATGACGGAAGATTTAGGCGCTAAGCTCGATTATGAAACTGTAAAGCAGGAAATGTACGGTAAAAATCACGAGGTTTTAACCCGTGTTTTTGGCATAGATAGATTTACGGCTGAAGAAATTGAAAGGCTTTCGATCGACAAAGAAAAACGTTATCAGCAAGGTTATATGCCTCATCTGGCTTTAATTGATGGATTAGATCTGTTTTTAGCGCGTTCGAAAAAAGCAAATATCAAAATGGCAATCGGATCTGCTGCCATACCTTTTAATATCGATTTCGTGGTTGACGGACTTAAAATCCGCCATTATATGGATGCTATTGTAAGTGCTGACGACGTGGTGGCCAGCAAACCAGATCCTGAAACTTTTTTAAAGGCAGCAGCGGCACTAAGCGTTACAACTGCCAATTGTATTGTTTTTGAAGATGCGCCAAAAGGTGTAGAATCAGCGCTTAATGCTGGAATGCCTTGCATTGTACTCACTACCACACACACCATCGAAGAATTTGAAGTGTATCCGAACATCTTGGGCTATATTAAAGATTATCACGATACCAAACTAAATACGCTATTTTAACATGGGAAAATATTTAAATCAAAAACCTGTTCTTGTTGCAGTTGACTGCATTATTTTTGGCTATGATGGCGAACAGCTAAAACTTTTAGTGATTAAAAGGGCCATAGAGCCTGTTCAGGATACCTGGAGTTTAATGGGCGGATTTATTGGAGAGCAAGAAGACCTCGACGAAGCAGCGAAAAGAATTTTATTGGAACTAACAGGTCTGCACGATGTTTACCTGGAGCAATTACACGCTTATGGGCGCCCTGACCGTGACCCTATTGAGCGTACCGTTTCTGTTGTGTATTTTGCTTTAATTGACATTAATAAATACAGCAAACAGATCAATGATCAATACCATGCAGAGTGGTTTAAGCTAAAAGAAGTACCTAAGTTAATTTTCGACCATAATACAATGGTTAACGCAGCAATGGATAAAATCCGTTATCAGGCAGCCCTGCACCCGGTTTTATTCGAACTTTTACCAAAAAGATTTACCATACCACAGTTGCAGGCCCTGTACGAACAGGTGTACGATTCGCCAATTGATAACCGGAACTTTATCCGTAAGATTACCGCAAGCGGATTGCTGATTAAACAAACGGATAAGGATAAGTCAAGCTCGAGAAGAGGCGCTTTCTATTTTAAACTCGATAGAAACAAACATAAGGCACAGTTCCAATCTTTTTTAAATTTTATTCCGAAAACAAGTAAATAAAGACCATTTTGTGGAATGGCTATTCGATTTAAAATTTATTTTAAAATAATTTTTAGTCCTACAAAATTTAGAATCAGTTAGTTAGAAACACTAATTTTAATTACCACTAAAAACATCAAAAACATTTTTTAAAAATGTTTGCAAGAAAAGGATAAATCCCTATATTTGCACCTCCTTAAACAAAAGGAAATGATTCCGTAGCTCAGCTGGTAGAGCATTACACTTTTAATGTAGTGGTCCTGGGTTCGAATCCCAGCGGGATCACGAAAAGCCTCACAGAAATGTGTGGCTTTTTGCATTTAAAGCCAGTCTGCCCTGCTGCGTGTTCAGAATATCATTCTTTAAAGAAAAAGCAACGGAAAATTATACAGTTACTAATTCCGCTGTACCAAGGCTACCTTAAGTTTTTATTACTTATTGGAGAGTAACTGAAAATCTGCAAAGCAGAAAACCTGACATCCTCCTATTAAACTGAGCTACAGTAATTTTAGCGAAATAAAAATAACTTAATATCATAAAAAAATACCGATATGTAGGTATTTTTTATTACCGAAAGAGACCTAATTTAGGAATATTATTTATACCGGATAAAATATAAAAAACTCACTCTCAACTAAAATAGCAGTTTGTGTATTCCATTATTTCAATGGTAAGGTCAGCCGGCAAAAACATAAATCATTTTTTTTCTCATAATCTAACAAACGACTCGCTATGAAAATCTATTTAATCCTGCCAATTATTCTTCTGTCCGTTTCGGGCTATGCTCAAAAAATAGATTCGGCTGCCAAAGCTGATCTAAAAGGCCTTTCGGATAAATTCATTCCCATTAAAAAAGACTATGACAAACAACTTAATGACCTAAAAGTAAAAAAAGATGAGTTAGGTATTAATACAACAGATTTAGCTTTTAATGATTTGCAAAAACAAATTCACAACGCTAAGGTTACCAAAATAAGATTGGACTCCGTATATAAAATTGCAGAAAACTATAAAGCTTTCTATGGTAACAAGGGGATAAAAACAGATAGTTTAAATAAATATTTCCCGCACCAAATTGAGATTGACAGCGAGGTTGGCTTAACCTTAAAAAAGAATGATAGTAAGACCTATTTCTACTTCGGTGAAAAAATGGTGATACAGGAAAATGATTCCATTTTTAACAATAAAACGGTAAATTCAATTTTTATGAATACCCTTTCAAGGGATAGTAAAACCTATCTGGGTGATTTTATCATTCCGCAGAAAGACCAGCAAATTAAAGTTTATCATGGTAACAACCATGCTGAAACTGATGAGATAGTTAAGTTTAAGGAAATAAAAATACATTTACGGGAAGGTGCAATTGATGATTTAAAAATAATGGTGCTCGACGAGGACAACAACGAAATGCTTTTTGAAAACCGTACCCCAATTAGTATCCTACAATATACATCAATAGCTCCAAAAAATTATATATTCTTTAAAACTGCAATTTCCAAAAACAAGAACATTCCATTAATAAATAACTATTTTCAAGATCACAATATTAATCTTGCAGATGTTATCAATTATATTCCCAATCCGGGTGAAAATTATGTTCCTGAGGATCTTGTGTTGAATTTTCCAACCGATTCCGGCGGTAAACCTTTAAATCTAAATAACGCAGTAAAATATAAAATAGAACAAAACAATGCCCTTCAAAACGTAGTAGAATTGAGAACTTACACCGATTTTTTAGGGCTTTTTGGGGATACACCAAATGGAATCGTTCAATTAGAGGGCAAAGCTGATTTCTATATCTCCCCATTTAATATTCCAAATACATCCATTTACCTGTTTAAAAAAGTAACTCCATATGTCAATTTTTCAAAACTTGATCAAAAAACCAGGAACATAGCCCTGCAGGAATCGACGCCATCTTCTTTCACTTTTAAAACGCCTTTGGATATTTTACAGAAATCATATCTTCAAATGGGTTTCAACTTAAGTTTGTTTTCATTTAAGTTCAAGAAAGAATTCCCTTTTGAGATAAATTTTTACGGTGCTACACAATATCAGATCACAGATGTAATGAAAACTGATAGTATCGGACAAAATTATAAAACAATGGGCTTCGGTGGTGGAATAAACCTGGAATTTAAACGTTACAATAATTTTGGATTTATTTATTCCTCTCAGTTTACAAGGTATAATGTAAATGGTTTTAATACCCTATCCGGGGTTTTGAATGCAGGTAATTTCTGGGTTTTTAAAAATGAAGCAGAAATTTATTATTATCCGGGGACAACAAAACAACAAAGTATTTTTTTAAGACTGAAAACCTTTAATGATATTACAAAGAGTAATAATGATGCTTTTTACCAGTTACAACTTGGCTACAGTTTTTCTATTGGCGGTGGAAAGGTGACGAGATAAATAGCAGCAGAAAATTTTCTGCCTGATACTTCTCGTAGTCACTCTAATAACTTGATGGTCTTATACAAAGGATGTGTGTTGCTTTTGGATTATTGCAGGGAAGAATCAGGCAAATAATGCCGGTATTTAGAAAAATAGAGGTGCCGGTATAAGTCAAATAAAGTTGCAAAGGGCTTGTGTAAAAATTATAAGATCAATTGCAGCTTTATCCATCAGATCGTAAAAAAAACATCGATGTGAAAGACCTTACAATGGCATGTATTTGAATTTCTTTATCTAAAGAAAATAAACCTCAAGTACAACCATCACCGCCGCTGCCGTTAAAGTATTTAAAAAATTGACCACATCATTCCCGATTATCCCTTTGCGCTCCAGCACCGCTCCCAATACAGAATCAGTTAGGTTACCCAAGGTACCTGCAAGTACGATAAAGTAAAAGATGATGTTCCATCCCTGGCCTAGCACATAAAGACCAGCAATAACGCAGCTACCAGCAATCCCAATCACTGTGCCTTCCAAGCTGATTACTCCGTCCATTCCACATCGGTCAGACCTGAAGGTTATTATATTGAAAAATCGTCTTCCATAAACCATGCCCAGTTCCGAAGACAGGGTATCTGCTGTGGCTGAGGCAAAAGCTGCCGCCATGGCTGGCAACATCAGATAATCAAATTGCGGATAAATAATGATTATTATACCTGCCATTGCCGGAGCCCCAGCATTGGCCAGCACCTGAATAGCGTTACGGCCTTTTTTCGCTTCTTCCCTTACAGCAAAAGCCTGTTTTTTATGCCGCTGCCAGGAAGTTGAAGCAGAACCCAGGATAAAAAATGTAGTCATCATCAAAAGGCCCAAATAACCAGCAGCAATAAAAATAACCAACGCCAGTATCCCACCGGTGGAAGCGGCCATAATGGTCAGCTTTTTTGCCAGAATGCTGTAGGCCATACCTGAAATAATGATAATAGGCATAAAGATGCCGCTATTGAACATACCACAAATATATCTGAATTATATTTGTGCGAAAAGCTTATGTAAAATATTTACACCGTAAATGGCTCTCTTTTCGGGATAACAAAGCCACGCAATGCAGCCATTTTATTATTCTCGAACCGCCAAACATCACAATAGTCATATTTTTACCCATACCCCATTCTTTTCTTTTAACTCAATCTCCCCCACGGCAATAACAAATTCACCTTCAGCGATCAAATCTTTTACATTAAATTTTGGCGGCTCAATATAGGTTTTAGCCAAATACTGGCGAACAGACTGTTTACCAGTTATGGTTTGGTCGCCAACAAATTCCCAATTGGTATCGTCTGTACATAGTTCGAGAAATCCCTCATGATTACCGGCACTTATAGCTGCATTACCCTGGAGTAATGTTGATTTATTTTTTTCCGACATTTTATTTTCCTGTATGTGTTCCGATCAATTAATAACCGGCATCCCTGGCGGATGGTTTTCAATAAATTATAAAAGAAGTTACGATCACGCTTGCACCGACATCCTTTTTAGAACAAAAGATACAATAGAAGAGACGGGCCTTTAATTACACACCAAAAACAATAAAATAAATCTTGATTTCTCACCCGGCAAAGTCTGGTTCCATCGCAAAAAAAATACAGAACCACTCCCTCAAACAAATTTCTCTTTCCGCTGTTTGATAGGAAATCTGATTACCTACTCAAATGAACGAAAAATACATCCCTGCAGGCCATGCATCAGCATCAAGCATTTTAACTACCCTGGCCATCGGCATAGCGGCCTCACTTATTTTCCCATTATTTTACATTATCCTCTGCCAGCTCATCCCTAACATCTGGTTTATTGCCATTCTTGCCTTTTTACTGGGGATGCTACTTGGATTGATGATCAATACGGGAGTCAGGATAGGCAGGATCCGGAATCTTAACGCTGCATTAATCATTGCCGCGGTTTGTGGTCTGCTTGCATTCTATGTACAATGGGTGTTTTTTGATGCAGTGATGTACAGCAGGCGAGGTTTTACATTTAACCTGAATTCGGCTGATATAAAGCAACTTACCGCGGATATGGCATTCCTGTTTATTCATCCGGGAATACTTTTCAAAGAGATTGCTTCGCTGAACGAAATCGGTACATTCCGCATTCAGGGCAGCGACAATATTTCAGGTATCCTGTTATGGATCATCTGGCTGGGCGAATTTGCGGTGATCGTTGGCGGTACACTTGTGGTTGTTGGCACAGGTCAGGTTAAAATCCCTTATTCGGAATTGAACGATCGTTGGATGGAGCCGCGTAAACCAGCCCTGCTTATCCCCTACGTTACCGACAGGGATCAGCTGGCAAGCCAGCTTCGTAGCCGCAACTTCGATGTGCTCAAAAACAATCCTGAGGTGCTTAGGGACCCTCAATATGCCGAGGTAGTTATTCATGAATCGTTGGGCGATCCCACAAAATATGTTAGTGTGGTAAATGTTACTGCACCCACGGGCAGGAACAAACAGCCAAAGAAAAAGAGGGTAATCTCCCATTTTCCTCTCGAGAACAATCCAGGCGTTTAATGATCTGAGTATGTTAAATTTAACTGTTGGAACTATCTGCACAGCAGAATCAATCAAATATTTATTGAATGGTTGCTGTTTATGAATGGTGATTTACGGCAATTTTTATCTCTTTACTACTGTTTTTTACACGATATGATCTTTTCTATCCGGTTTTAACTTAAGTTAAAAACCGTAACCAGAATATCAATGATCTTTGGATATAAAAAAACATCAGGTTATGATATCAACAAATCAATTCAATTCCGGTCAGGCGGCTGAAACTGCCAGGTCATTACAGAAATTATACTTTTTACGTGCTGCATTTTCCATTATCTGGGCTGTTCTTGTAATAGCTTTAGCGAAAAACAATACAGCTTTTGCAACGGTTCTTTTTATTATTTATCCTGCCTGGGATGTCGTGGCAACTTATTTCGATATCCGGGCAAATCCCGCTACCGTAAATAAAACACCTCAGTATGTAAATGCGGTAATTAGTGTACTCACTACGTTTGGTGTGGTGCTGGCTTTGCAAAACGGGATTCCGCAAACAATTATTGTTTTTGGCGCCTGGGCGATATTAACAGGGCTTATTCAGCTGGTTTTAGGTTTGCGCAGACGTAAGCAATTTGGGGGCCAATGGTCAATGATAATTAGTGGCGGGCAATCCATGCTGGCTGGAGGGGTATTTATTGCGATGGCACATGGCCCTAATCAGGGTATTACAAGTTTGGCAGGTTATGCTCTTTTCGGTGCGTTTTACTTCCTGTTAACTGCATTCAAGCTATTTAAAACCATTAAAGCTACTTCGGTAAGTCTTTAAACATTTCTAAAATGATACTTCGGGAGGAGTATCATTTTAACCTCCCATTTAAAAATAAAATAACTGTCTTGCTATTAAAATCTGTTAATAGTTGTTGATAGAATCCAAAAAAGGTTCGATACAGATCCCATAAAAAAGCGGCGACAATTACATTGCCACCGCTAAAATACGCTACTCAAATATTGGGTTTATAGATAACTTACCGTTAATTCGATCTGAATACCTGCAAGTGCTTTTGAGATAATACAATTTTCTTTAGCAAGAAAGGCTTCCTTTTTAAAGGCTTCTTCCGAGATGCCATCGATTTGGCTGGCCTGAAGTTCAAGATCTATGCGGTCGATGCCTCCTTTTGCCATATCTAATGTTACTATTGCATTTGTATTTAACTCTCCGGGTACAAATCCCTGTTGAGATAAAGC
>NZ_JAVTSU010000003.1:0-466644 GCF_032678605.1 Pedobacter miscanthi | reverse complement strand
AGCCATTCACATATGTGAATGGCTTTGTTGTTTGTGCAGTCAGATGTTACCATCTGACCGTTATAAAATTAATTTACCTCCAATGTAAGGTGGAAACAGCTTAAATGACAGGTATTAACTATAGAGTAATTTATACTTTTCCTTTAATAATTTTGTTTCACGTATGCTGGTTTTTGCCGTTTTAATAGCCGCATAAAAAAAAAGGACAAATAAAACTATTGAAAACAACACAATTAATGATTGTACATGAATAGAAAAGATGGTAAAATTAGAAGGTGTGCCTTCCACGGCAAGATTAGCAAAAAGCAAAACAGACCCCAGCAAGGAGAGGAACGAAATTCCGGACTTAAAAGAGACATATTTTTTATAACGGGAGACCTGAATAGTAGAAAATATCATCGTTCCATATACGATCAGCATGCCCAGAACCAGAAACAGATAATAATTGGTTGCAGTTAGTATCTCTTGTATTTTGTAAATACTAAAGATTAAAAAACATAATAATAACACATATTTATAGCCGAAGGCAGATATAAAATTCTGCCAGAACAATCGGCTATATTTTGCTTTAATTGAATTAGTAATGCCATCAGCAATGGTATTGAAGCCCATTATACCAAATGATTGATGTGTTTCTACTACCGCATCCTCAAATTTAAGATGTTGATCAGCCTCCATTTTTTCTTCCACCGATGATGCCACGTGATCTAAAATCTCCATTTGAACATCAATGTAATTAAAGCCCTTTTGTTGAATAAAACCCCGTATCTGTTCGAGTTGTTCTTTGGTTAAATTCATATTTAAGCAATGAGTATTTTAATTTTTTGCTTATAAAATTTCCTGAATGCCCTTACATAAATACTACAGAAAAAATATAACGTAAGGAGTACGATTACTTTACTGTGCTGACTTATACTAATTAAACTATCATCGCTAACAAACCAGTTAAAAACAAAGATTCCGATAAACAAACCAAACGTAGATAAACTACCTGAAGAGTTGTCGAAAATTGAATATTTTTTGTTTCTCGTTTTGCGAATCCACATTTGGCTGTACATATAAATAGTGATTAGCATAAAACAAGAAAATATAGCAATCATCATCGGTTTTGTATTAAAAGACGAGTTGGTACTACTCCAATAAATACAAAAACACAGCATCAGGTTGGCGACATTGCTTAATAAACAAGGCCATTTAAATGAATCTGCAAGTTCTGTAAGAAAAAGCTTTGCGTATTTTTTATTGATCTGTTTTTGATAAAGCTCCTCCTGTCTCCTAATTTCATTAAAACCTCCAAAATCGCCATTCACAATCCCGGTAACCAGCTCAATGCTATAAACCTCCTCTTTATCTTCGAGGGCGTTTACAATATGATCATAAACTTCGTTGTAGGTTTCCGTGTATTTAGGCGCATCAAAAATGTAATTTCTAATTTGCTGATGCTGTTGACTCGTTAATACCATTTAAATTGCTGGTTTTAAGTTTAACAATAACTGTAACTGGGCAATAAAATCTTTGGCTTCCTGCAGTTTATTTACAACTTCTTTCTCTCCGTTTTTTGATAAAGAATAATATTTCCGCACCCTGTTTTCTACCACTTCAGTTGTAGTTTCCAACAAACCTTCTGCCTCCAGTTTATGTAAAGCCGGATATAATGCGCCCTCCTTTAACATTAACTCGCCCTGGGTAATTGCTTTTACCTTTTGGGTAATCTCATAACCATACATCTTCTCATTTTCTGATAAAAGATTTAAAATAATGGTTTGCAAAGTGCCTTTAAATAATTCATTATTCACTGCCATAAATCAAATATATAAAAAATTATATACATAGGATAATTATGTATATAAAATTTAAAGTTAATTTCATAAAAAATAAAAAACCCTCTTCAAGATTTTTAACTTGAAGAGGGTTATATATTCAGCTCTAAACTTTGGGCTTTCAGCTCAACTATGCATCAATTTTCGCATATTTTGCATTACGCTCTATAAATTCTCTACGTGGAGCAACTTCATCGCCCATTAACATCGAGAAAGTATGATCACATTCTGCAGCACTTTCGATAGTTGCCTGTAATAAAGTACGGGTAGCTGGATTTAAAGTAGTTTCCCACAATTGTTCAGCATTCATCTCACCCAAACCTTTATAACGCTGAATATGCACGCTATCTTCTTTACCTGCCCCTTTTAAACGTTGTACTGCCGCATCGCGTTGTACATCATTCCAGCAATATTCAAACTCTTTACCTTTTTTAACCTGATAAAGTGGTGGCGAAGCAATATAAACATAACCAGCTTCGATTAACGCCCTCATGTAACGGTAAAAGAAAGTTAAGATTAATGTGGTAATGTGCGAACCGTCGATATCCGCATCCGTCATGATTACAATCTTGTGGTAACGCAATTTAGTCATGTTTAATGCTTTATTATCCTCTGGCGTACCAATACTCACCCCAATAGCTGTAAACATGTTTTTAATCTCGTCGTTTTCATAGATCTTATGCTCCATTGCCTTCTCAACGTTCAGAATCTTACCTTTTAATGGTAAAATAGCCTGAATATTACGATCGCGACCTTGTTTAGCAGTACCACCTGCTGAGTCACCCTCAACCAGGTAAATCTCACATCTTTCCGGGTCACTATCAGAGCAATCGGCCAGTTTACCAGGTAAACCTGAACCACCCATTACGCTCTTCCGTTGCACCATTTCGCGCGCTTTACGAGCCGCTGCACGTGCCGTAGCCGCTAAGATTACCTTATTGATAATCATTTTAGCCTCTTTAGGATTCTCTTCCAGGTAATTACCCAGCGCTTCTCCAACTGCAACATCAACAGATCCCATTACCTCACTGTTACCCAGTTTGGTTTTGGTTTGACCTTCAAATTGCGGCTCTTGTACTTTTACGGATACCACTGCGGTTAAACCTTCCCTGAAGTCATCACCGGTAATTTCCATTTTTACGTTCTTTAACAAACCTTCCTTATCGGCATAGTTTTTTAAAGTACGGGTTAAACCCCTACGGAAACCGGCAATGTGTGTACCACCTTCATGGGTATTAATGTTGTTTACATAAGAGTGAACATTTTCAGAGTAACTATCGTTGTACTGGAAAGCCAGCTCAACAGGAACACCATTTTTGATTCCCTCAATATAAATTGGCTCAGCCAAAATAGAAGTACGGGTATCATCTAAAAAGGCAACAAACTCTTTTAAACCACCTTCTGAATGGAAAGTTTCCGAAAAATAAGAACCGTCATCCAGTTTCTCGCGTTCATCGGTTAAGGTTAATTTAATCCCTTTATTTAAGAAAGATAACTCGCGTAAACGGCCAGCCAACGTATCGTATTTGTATTCAGTAGTTTGGGTAAAAATGGTATCATCCGGAGTGAATGTTACAATGGTACCACGTTTATCGGTAGTTCCAACTTCTTTAACATCATACTGCGGAACACCAATTTTATACTCCTGCATCCAGATCTTACCTTCACGATGTACTTCAGCTTTTAAATCGGTAGATAATGCGTTAACGCAACTTACCCCCACACCGTGCAAACCACCCGAAACTTTGTAAGTATCTTTATCAAATTTACCACCGGCGTGTAAAACCGTCATTACGATTTCCAGTGCCGATTTATTTTCTTTTGTATTAATCCCGGTTGGAATACCACGACCGTTATCTTCAACCCTGATGGAGTTGCCTTCTAAAATGCGAACGTCGATTGTATCTGCATGACCGGCTAAAGCCTCATCAATAGAGTTATCTACAACCTCGTAAACCAAATGGTGTAAACCTTTTACACCAGTATCACCTATATACATTGAAGGGCGCTTTCGCACCGCTTCTAAACCTTCTAAAACCTGTATATTATCTGCCGAATAATTTGACTTTAAATCCTGTTCTTCGCTCATATTTTAATTAAAAACAATAAGTATCAAAAATACGGAAATTTTGGCATTTAAACTAATATGTGGATAAGTTTTGAGCTGTTAAGAGATTACTGTTAAAGGGATTAAAACAGGTTTAAATGAAGTTTTGGAAAGCAAAACCTGCATTCTGATCAGTGCCTCCTCCTGCTTTCCACTACTCCCGACTTTACGTCCTACCGTGTGGACATAATTAATTATAATATTCATCTGCCGCTCTTTGCCGCGGAGCCATGGTATTTTGGAGCGCCAAAGTACCCAAAGTGCTTTGTTAATCCAGCAATGAGCCTTTTCACAGTCCCCCTGTGCATCAAAAAATAGCGGCACTTCGTTATGTGTTCGATATTTTTTAAAAAACTTAAACCATCGTTTATGAACACAAAACCACTGTGTTTCAGGTTTGTTACTGCCAATTTACCTGAACTGCAATTGTTTTTTTGATTTCCCAGGTGCTTGGGATTGACAGCGTCCTTGGTTAAAAGCTGTGCTTTATTAATGTTAGTTGGCAAAATGCCCAAACTATTAAAAAAATCTACCTACACGGTGGGACTTTACGCCGGGATTCATTTCGGGTTTAGGTGGCCAAAATAGTGGTAAATATGAACGAATTACATCCCAAACGTTTCCGATAGAACGGCAAACAGGTTGATTTTAACACAACCCGTGCCGCCAGTGAAGGTTCATGGGTAGCCAATTGCAAAATTGTCGTTTTCGTTGCGCAGGAACGTTTCGTGATCTGAAATTTGCGATTGCCGCCCTGCAACCCCAGATAGTAGCACCTGCCGTGCCACCTAAACCCGATGGAAGCGAACATGAAATAAAGCGGAAAGCGGGAATAACAATCGTTTGAAACACTGTGCTAGCTTTTCAAAACACAACTATTAGATTGAATCTTTAGCCTGATGCATTTAACCTTGGGCAAATTAAACGCTTAACGCTTAGCGCCAAAGGCAAAAACACCCTTGTATCGCAATAGGCCTTTCTTTAAATTGCATATCAAAACTAATTTATATAAGTTTGCTAAAATTTATTAAACAATAATGGAAAGAAGAACCTTTAAAACCTTTGGTTTACTTGCAACAGCAACTTTAATAACTGCTTTCTCTGCATGCCAGAACAAAGACACTAAAACTACTGAAACTAAAAAGACAGAGACTACTGCAGCAGTTTCTCCAACAGAGAAAATTGTATATGTAAACTCAGATTCGTTACTTACGAAATATGAATACTTTAAAGACCTTAAAGTGAAATTTGAAGGAAAGACCAAAAATGCACAAGCAGATATGCAGGCTAAAGGTCAGGCTTTTCAAAGAGAGGTTGCTCAATATCAACAATCGGCTTCTACTTTATCTGCCGATCAACGCAAAAGCACCGAAGAGCGTTTAGCACGTAAACAACAGGAATTACAAACTTATCAGCAAAATGCTGGTGGCGCTTTGCAAAATGAGCAGGCTACCGAAAACGAAAAGTTGTATGATAAAGTTGCTCAGTATTTAAAAGGTTATGCTAAAGAAAAAGGTTATAAAATGGTTTTAACTTACTCTAAAGGTAACAGCACTATTTTATTTGCTGATGAAAGTTTAGATGTAACTTCGGAAGTAATTAAAGGCTTAAACGCAGAATACAGCAAAAAATAAGCAAAAAGATATTTAAATCAGGATGCCCCGTATAAATCGGGGCATTTTTTTTGTGCTGTTATTTTGGAAATTTTAACGGCCAGGATATTAATAAAATCAACATGGAGAATCAACATCAGGAATATATGCAGATGGCAATCGACTTATCTGTAAAAAATGTAAGCGAAAGCATAGGTGGCCCGTTTGGTGCTGTAGTGGTAAAAAATGGTAAATTGATTGCTAAATCGGCCAACAAGGTAACCTCAACCAACGATCCTACGGCACACGCAGAGGTTTCGGCCATTAGGCTGGCCTGTACGGAATTGAATACTTTTGATTTAAGTGGCTGTGTAATTTATACCAGTTGTGAGCCCTGCCCCATGTGTTTAGGTGCCATTTATTGGGCAAAAATTGATACTATTTATTATGCGAATACCAAGGCAGATGCCGAAAATATTGGCTTTAGCGACAAATTTATTTACGAAGAGCTGGATAAACCAATGGAAAAAAGGAGCTTACCGGTAATCCAAATGATGCGGGACGAGGCTTTGTCGGCTTTTAAATTATGGGAAACCTCTGCGATGCGGGTAGATTATTAAGAAGTTACAATAAAAATATCTAAATAAAAAATCGTCATTGCGAGGCACAGCTAGTCCCGTTTTAGGAGAAAGCAATCTTAAAGCGTACGCCAGGCAGCGATCGTTGTAAGATTGCTTCGCTGGCTAAAAAAGATTTCTCGCAATGACGACCTTACTCAACACGAGGTGTAAAAAAGGTTCTTATTTACTTGCCTCTTTAGGCGCCAATAATCCGATCATGGCATCTATTTCTTTCACTACACCATCATCGGAACCAGAGAAACCTACCGCTTTAAACCTGATATTTCCATCTCCATCGATTACAAACTTGGTCGGGATTCCGTCAACTTTATAAGCACTTACTACATCAAATTTTGAAGGATCTTTCTCATTTTTTGTATCGTAAAGCACGTTGAAATTATATTTCTTTTCGGCAATAAAATCTGTAACCAGCTTTTCTCTATTATCTTCAGTTTGCCAGGTATTTACAAATAAAAACACCACATTAGGGTTGTTTGAATATTTTGCCAGCGCTTTTTGCATACCTGGAAAAGAGGCCACACATGGGCCGCACCAGGTTGCCCAATAATCTAAAATCACAATCTTTCCTTTTAGGCTGGCCAAGCTGATTTTTTCGCCCTTTAAATTGGTTAGAGAGAACGCTGGCGCCGGCATATTGATCATTTTTTTTGTCCACTCGGCCCTTTCTTTTTCAAATGCTGCTTTTTCTAAATTGGCAATATAGGTTTCGTAAGTACCTTCTTTCTTTAAAGTGATATAAAGTCTCTTAAAATCAGCTTTTAACGAATCTGTAGCTTTTCCATCCTTAATTAGTTTTTCGGCTTCACCATAAGCTTTATCATTTTGTCCTTCTTTAATGAGGTACGTAATATAACGGCCTGATACATCAGGTGGCACTGTACCATAGAGTGGCAATGCTTTTTCCTGTACGGCAAGGGCATCTTTAAAATTACCCTGACGGTAAAGTAACAATGCATAAGTATCGGCGTACATGCCATACGATTGATCCAAAGATTTCAGAAAAGATTCTTTTGAAGCAAAATAAACTGGTATATCGCCATTTTTTGCTTCTTCTAGTAAGCTTAGCGATTGCTTAGATAGTTTTGTAGCTAAATCTACATTCTCATTTTTCTCAGCCGATGGCCAGGCGAAAGAATTATACAGATTTGCCTTGCTTTGCTTATTACTCACTTTACCGGCATAAAGCTCAAATTTTTCGGTATTTTTTGCCTGTATGGCTGTGTTTGCCAAAATACCATATATTGCATTTAACTTATCTGCATCTGTTTTTTTGCTGGCATCAAATTTAAATTTGGCAATCATATCTGTTGCCTTTTTCTCTTGTACTACAAAATCTTTTGTGCCATAAAGGGTGTTCATATCTTCTCCCCAGGCAAAATTTCCGGTCGGGTATTTTTTTAGCAAAATTGCTTTTACCGAATCGGCCTGATTTTTCTTCTTCAACAACGAATATAAACCTACGGTACCACTAAGATCATCCTCCTGTGGATGCTTTATTTTTGATAACCTGGAAATATTTTCATTAATTAGTTTGGTACCGTTTTCTTTATCAGCTTTATACGCTAACGATAGGTATTGGTTTAAATTTTTCTTTTTCAGTTCCGGTTTTAAAGCAAAAGCCTGTTTATAATTCGCAATGGCTTTTTCGGGATCGCTGGTAAGCCCGAGATAATAATTTCCCGCCAATCCATATAAAAAAGCTTTATTCAGATAAGCCTCTGCCGGCACTTTACCGGCTTTTGTAAACTCTAAAATATAACCATCCGGTGCTTCATCTTTCTTATCACCCACCGCGAAAGCAAGTCCAACAAGGGTTACACTATCGGCTGTAGAAATTTCACCCTTATAAATAGCACCTTCTTTAACCAGTTCTATTTTGGCATTTTTAGGATTGGTTTTGGAAAAAAAAGTAAAACCGGTACATTTTACATCAGCCAGGTTTTCGAGGTTGGTTCCCTTTGGGTCGTACGTAAAAGTAACTTTGCTTCCTGCCACAGGTTTATCGGCAGAAAATTTCACACCTTGGGCACTAACCGCTCCCGCGGCCAACACCAGTAAGCATAATAATTTTAAGGCTTTCATAATGAAAAGATTAAGTTTTAATTAGGTAAACTAAATATATAGTTTAATTTTGATTTTCCATAGTTTATTTGTGTTAAATTTTAAGGAATAATTATTGCAGGTAAATAAACATGACCTACGAACAAAAAATGAACAACGAACTGGATTTCTGGAAGTTTAAAACCTTGCAAAAACCTTCTCTTTTTAATAAAGTAACCGATAAAGTTCAAAAGAAAATAAACAGCTATATCCCCGATAAGGTACACAGTGCTATTACTACAGCCATTAAACAGATGGTAAAAGCGGTACTTTTTGGTTCAACATTTACCACATCTAAACCAGTTACCAACCTAACATTAATGCACCGCGAAGCCCTGGTGAAGCAAAAAATAGATAATTATAAAAAAACCGGCGCTGCTGAAGGTGGAATTACAGGTGCCGGAGGTTTTTTAATGAGCCTGGCAGATTTCCCGCTTTTGCTGGGCATAAAAATGAAAATGCTTTTCGATATTGCCGCTGTGTACGGATACGATGTAAAAGATTACCGCGAACGTTTATACATTTTACACATTTTTCAGCTGGCATTTTCAAGCAAAGAAGAGAGTCAGCATGTATTCTTTAAAATGCAGAATTGGGACGATAAAGCGCATCAGTTACCCACCAATATAGATGAATTTGACTGGCTCACCTTCCAGCAGCAATACCGCGACTATATTGATTTGGCGAAACTTGCACAAATGCTTCCATTTGTTGGTGCAGCAGTTGGTGCTGTTGCTAATTATAAACTGATCGAAAAACTGGGTAAAACAGCCATGATGAGTTATAGAATGAGGCATTTTAGTCTTCAGTCTATAGTCTTGAGTCATGAGTCGACCAGCGATTTCCGACTTGAGAAAGGGAATTGAGTATTTTAGTTTTGAGTCTATAGTGATAAGCAGAACAGACTACCGGCTTTGGACTCAAGAATTTGGACTAACAACTATTCCTCTTCAAACATCCCGCCAATCAGGTCATCTGTTTCGCGCCTGTCTTTTTTAGTCGGTCTGCCCGTACCCCTGTCGCGCTTTAAGCTTGGTGCGTGGAACATCGATTTAAAGGCATGTGTGTCTTCAACAGGTGTTAAATCCTTATATTTTGTTAGTGCAGTTGGCGAATCAGTTCTGTTGTAAGAAAGTTCAACTACTTCTATGATTTTCTTTTCAATTCCTTTCGATACCTGATAAACTTCCCCCACTTTCACAATAGCCGAAGGTTTAATATTCTGGCCTTTCAGTTTCACCCTTCCGGCTTTGCATGCATCAGTAGCAAGGCTCCGGGTTTTAAATAACCTGATTGCCCATAAATATTTATCTATCCTAAGTTTTTCTGTCTCTGTCATAAAGGTTCAAAAGTAAAGAATTGTTAAATTGTTTTATTGCTTTATTGTTAAATCGTTACCGGCAACAATCTCTAAAATGTTTTTACACTGGCAGCAATCCTAACAATTTAACAATCTTTTACACTAAACGGAACAAACAATTTAAACAATTAGCCCTTTAATAAACAAAAATTGATTTATTTTGCGTAAAATTTAAAAACATCATGTATTCAGATTTAAAGAAATTAATTGAAGCCGCCTGGGAAGACAGAACTCTTTTACAATATAGCAACTATTGCGAAGCCATCGAAACCGTTATTCAAGGTTTAGATAAAGGTGAAATCCGCGTTGCTGAACCAGTTTTAAACTCTTGGGGCATTAATGAATGGGTAAAAAAGGCAGTGATTTTATATTTCCCGATTCGCGAGATGAAAGAAATTAAAAGCGGTCCGTTTGTTTACCATGATAAAATGGAATTAAAAACTGACTATAAAGCAACTGGTGTACGTGTTGTGCCAATGGCAAGCGCACGTTACGGTTCGTTTTTGGCTAAGGGCGTAATCATGATGCCATCGTACGTAAACATTGGCGCTTATGTTGATGAAGGTACAATGGTTGATACCTGGGCTACTGTTGGTTCTTGTGCACAAATTGGTAAACGCGTACACTTAAGTGGTGGTGTGGGCATTGGTGGTGTGTTAGAACCAGTACAAGCTGCTCCGGTAATTATCGAAGATGATTGCTTTTTGGGTTCAAGGGCAATTGTTGTTGAAGGTGTTAAACTAGAGAAAGAAGTTGTTTTAGGTGCTAATGTGGTATTAACTGCATCAACCAAAATTATTGATGTTACCGGCCCAACTCCGGTAGAATATAAAGGTATTGTTCCTGCACGTTCGGTAGTTATCCCTGGAAGTTATACTAAAAAATTCCCAGCAGGCGAATTTCAGGTTCCTTGTGCTTTAATTATCGGAAAACGTAAAGAAAGTACAGATAAGAAAACTTCGCTTAACGATGCGTTGAGAGAAAATAATGTAGCGGTGTAAAATTTGTTGAAAGGCGTAAGGTTTAGGGTGTAAGGTCACATCCCAAGCCTTATACCTTATGCCTTTAACCTTAAACCTTTAATGAAAATTGGATACGATGGCAAGCGTGCGGCCAACAACTTAACCGGATTGGGCAACTACAGCCGGTCTTTAATTGAGCATTTGGCGCATCAGTTTCCCCAAAATCAGTATCTTATTTATTCGCCAAAAGTAAAACAGGCCAAACAGATTGATGCTTTTCTTGAAAAAGAAAATATCGAACTCAAATTACCCAAAAATGGTACTTTTCTTTGGAGAAGTTTAAACATCTTAAAAGACCTTGTGCGTGATGAAGTTCAGGTATTTCATGGTTTAAGTCACGAAATACCCTTAGCCATCCAACATACCCACATTAAATCTATTGTTACCATTCACGATTTAATTTTTCTCCGTTATCCACAATACTATAAATTTATTGACCGGAAATTATACGAATGGAAAAGTAAATCGGCCTGTAAAAGGGCAAATAAAATTATCGCCATCAGCGAAAAAACCAAGGAAGATATTATCAATTTATATGGTATCAATCCCGAAAAAATAGAGGTAATCTACCAAAGTTGCGACGATAGTTTTAAAACTCCTTTTGCTACAGCAACTTTAAGCCGTATTAAAGCGACTTATAAATTACCCGAAAAATACATTTTAAACGTTGGTACCATTGAAACCCGTAAAAACCTTAAATTAGCTATTCAGGCTTTAAAAGAGGTTAACGAAGATTATAAACTAGTCGTTATTGGTAAACAAACCGCTTATTTTAAAACTGTAGAAAAGGAAATTGAGAAACTTGGACTAAAAAACAGGATTTTATTCTTAAAAAACATTCCCTTTGCCGACTTGCCAGGCATTTACCAAATGGCCGATGTTTTTGTTTATCCTTCATTTTACGAAGGTTTTGGCATTCCCATTATCGAGGCTTTATATTCGGGTATTCCTGTAGTTGCGGCAACAGGTTCGTGCTTAGAAGAAGCCGGTGGACCTAATAGTTTGTATATTTCGCCAGGTGACGCACATGGACTGGCAAAGGCAATTAATCAAATCCTGGAAAATCCTCAACTCCAAAAAGAGATGGTGGAAAAAGGGCTGGAATTTGTTCAAAAATTCAACGCCCCTCTTGTTACGCAGCAATTAATGGATTGCTATTTAACCCTTTAATAAGTTACCTTCTCTACTACTCACCATTTACAGGTAAATGTCGGTTCTCCGTTCATTGTCATCCTGAACGCAGTGAAGGATCTGTATCGTAAAGGCAAGGTGCTTTAATATTTATGCAGGGCGATTTGCAGAAATTAGTTTCATATTTGAAAAGCAGGGTTAGTGCTGCTATTAAATGTTACTCCTGCCAATGCTGCAAGTCCTCATCCGATGAAGGATCGGATTCCGGGCTTTCCGCGAATGTCAGGTTTAAATTGAGACAGTTACCTGCTTCAATATTCACCATTTACAGGTAAATGTCGGTTCTCCGTTCATTGTCATCCTGAACGCAGTGAAGGATCTGTATTGTAAGCCAAGTGCTTTAATGTTTATGCAGGGCGATTTGCAGAAATTAGTTTCATATTTGAAAAGCAGGGTTAGTGCTGCTATCAGCCGTTACTCCTACCAATGCTGCAAGTCCTCATCCGATGAAGGATCGGATTCCGGGCTTTCCGCGAATGTCAGGTTTAAATTGGGACAGACTATCGTAACAACTAAGAAATATAGCTAAAAACGCAAAAAAGGGCTGGAATTTCTTTAAAAATTCAACAGCCCTTTTGTTATTAGCTTAGTTTTATTGTTTATTTAGCTACAGTACCTACGGATGGGTATTGTGCCAATATTTCTTTTACGCCGGTATATAAACGTTGTTCTCTTTTATTAAAGCTATCCAGGTTAAAACCTGATCCCTGTCCGTGCCAGAATAAAATCTTTTTGCCTGGATCTAAGAAATCGATTATAATTGTTCCTTCAATATATTGGTTTACGTAGGTTCCGCCGCCGCCCCAGCCACCTCGCCAGCCACCCCAGCCCCAACCCCAGCCACCGTAGTAACCTGGACCGTAAACATCAGTTTTTTCTCTGGCAACTACCACCAAATTCACCAATAAATCAGGCTTTGCAGCTTTGGTAAATCCTTTGGCGTTCATTTCTGCCTCCACAGCAGCCATTAACCTGCGTTTATCAAGGTTGTTCAGTTTAACCCGCTCAATACCTTTATCGTAAAAATTGTAAGTTTTGTAACCGCTTAAATCAACATTTTTATCATAATCTGATGCGGTGCGGAGTGTTGTACATCCTGCTAATGCCAATACCACTGTAAAAAGCATTAATAATTTTTGTGCTGTTCTCATTTTTGTGCGCTGTTGTATAAATAACCTGACATAAATATAACGATTCTGAAAATCAAACGGAAATCATTTAACATTTTTTACAATCAGATTGTTATCTGTACAACGATTTCTATTTGATTATGTTTTAACGCTATGTATCTATGACTAAATATTTTACAATTGGATTAAATGCAACAATTAGTAAAGTGGTGGATATTCCGCTAGGATCTGTTTTACAGCAGAATTTATCCGTTCTTCTCTATTTTCATAATCATCAAAATTAAAACCCGATCCTATTCCGTGCCACATAATGGCTTTGGTTTCGGGATTCAAAAAATCAATGATAATGGTACCAGACTGATATTGCTTGCTGCTGTTAAGCGGTCCAAACTGTGAATCTCTCCACTGGTACGAAGATGAAGCTGCATCCCATTGATAACCGCCTCCACTATAACCCCAATCGGCCCTCGCTTTAATACTACTTAAAACCGCTACATTAACTAAAAAATCTGGTCGGCCAGCTTTAGTAAAGCCTTTTTTGGCCATGGCAGTTTCAAGGGCATTTAACATCCTGGGCTTGTCGAGGTTGTTTAATTCCAAATGTTCAATTCCCTTTTCGTAGTAAGCAAAGGATTTTAACTTAGAAAAATTAATCTTTTTGTCGTAATCTGATGCTGTAAGAATGGTCATACAGCTGGTAAATGCCATTACGATCGTAAATAGCATTGCCCATTTAAGTGTGTGTTTCATTTTTATGTTTTATTTAATAACCTATCACTAAAATACTAGTTTATTAGATTAAAACATATTAACAGAAGTAAACAAAAGATAAAGAATATGTTACGATTACAAGAAATTATTTCACAAGCTTAATCTTCGCTGGATTTTCGATGCTTTTTCCTTCGCAAAGCCCAATGAAACTTAGTAAAGAATATCACGCATTAACATTATTTAACTTCCTCTGAATAAATTAACTTTGCACCATGCTAAGAGACGAGATTAACAAAGCTTTTGAAGTATTAAAGTCAGGCGGCGTGATCCTTTACCCTACCGATACCATCTGGGGTTTGGGTTGCGATGCCACCAATGCTGAAGCGGTAGATAAATTGCTTAAAATAAAAAACCGACCGACCGAAAAAAGTTTAATCGTTTTATTGGATGTAGATAGTAAACTGCAAAGTTATATTGCCGAAATACCAGATGTAGCTTACGATTTAATTGAATATGCAGAAAATCCACTAACCATCGTTTTCTCGGACGCCAAAAACCTGGCCCAAAATGTAATCAATGCAGATGGCAGCGTGGGTATCAGGATTGTTAAACACGATTTCTGTACACCATTAATCCAGCGGTTCAGAAAACCAATCGTATCAACTTCGGCTAATTTAAGCGGGCAGCCTTCGCCAAAATTCTTTGATGATATTGATCCGGAAATTATTGATGCAGTTGATTATGTAGTAGACTTTGAACAGGAAAACCGAACCAGCAGAAAACCGTCGACGATTATGAAACTTTCTCCCGGCGGGCAGTTTGAGTTTATCCGGCGATAAACCCCAACCCCTTGAGGGGCTTTTAACTCCAAATAGTCTTTATCGACCAAATGTTTTGCTTAATTTTGAACAATTGAATTACCCTTATATATGCAGTCTGATTTAAACGAAGGGAACCCCAAGTCCACTTCAGGGGATTTAGGGGTTCACCTACAAAACCCCATATTTAAAACCTTATCAACCATTGCCGATAAGAACAATACCGAAGCTTATGTAATTGGGGGCTTTGTACGCGATTTATTTTTAAACCGTCCATCAAAAGATATTGATGTGGTGGTGGTAGGCAGCGGAATCGAATATGCAGAAGCTGTAGGCCGAAAATTAAGTACCAAAGTGGCCATATTTAAGAATTTTGGTACGGCAAATATTAAATATCAGGATTTAGAGGTCGAATTTGTAGGCGCCAGGAAAGAATCTTACCGATCAGATTCGCGCAAACCCATTGTTGAAGACGGTACTTTAGAAGATGATCAGCTCCGCAGGGATTTTACCATCAATGCACTGGCCATTAATTTAAATGCCGATCATTTTGGCCAACTTTTAGATCCTTTTGATGGCATTAAGGATTTAGAAAATAAACTGATCCGTACCCCGCTTGATCCGGAAATAACCTTTTCTGATGACCCTTTGCGCATGATGCGGGCGATCCGTTTTGCATCACAACTTAATTTTGATATCGATCCTGCTGCACTTAACGCTATTAAAACGCAAAAACAGCGCATCAGTATTGTTTCAAAAGAACGGATTACCGATGAGATGAATAAAATCATCTTATCTAAAAAACCGTCGGTAGGTTTTAAACATCTTTTTGATACCGGCTTGTTGCACCTCATTTTTCCGCAAATGGCACAGCTTTATGGGGTAGAAATCATTAAAGGCAAAGGCCACAAAGATAATTTCTACCATACTTTAGAGGTACTGGATAACATTTGCGCAGATACCGACGATTTATGGTTGCGCTGGGCTGCAATATTACACGACATTGCCAAACCAGCCACCAAACGTTTTGAAGAAGGCCACGGCTGGACATTCCACGGACATGAAGACCGCGGTGCGCGTATGGTACCGAAAATTTTTGCACAGCTGAAACTTCCTTTAAACGAAAAAATGAAATATGTGCAAAAACTGGTGCAACTTCATTTACGGCCGATTGTGCTGGCACAGGAAATTGTTACAGATTCGGCAGTACGGAGGTTACTTTTTGATGCAGGTGAAGAAATTGAAAGCCTGATGACACTTTGCAATGCCGATGTAACCACTAAAAACGAGTACAAAAAAACAAAATACAGAAACAACTTTGAGCTCGTAAAACAAAAGCTGAAAGATGTAGAAGAACGCGACAAAATTAGAAACTGGCAGCCCCCTATTTCCGGTAACGATATTATGGAAACTTTCGGACTTGAGGCAGGGAAAGAAGTTGGCCTGATCAAAAATGCCATCCGCGAGGCAATACTAGAGGGCGAAATCACAAACGATTACCAGGAAGCATTCAATTTTATGCTCAATCAGGCAAAACAAATGGGATTAAATCCTGTTAATAAATAATTTAATTGCCCAACCACAAAATTAGGATGTCTTTTATGGCATTTGGTATTTGTGGTAATTATAAATTAACTTTATTTTTACGGTTCCAAAATACAATAATGGCTATTTATAAATTTAGAATTACTTTCGAAGATTTTGATGATGTTGTGAGAGAGATCGACATTAAATCAAACCAAACATTTGAAGACCTGCATAAGGCTATCCACCGATCTACAGGTTACAATGCCGAAAAATCTTCCTCTTTTTACGTAAGCACCGATAACTGGTTAAAAGGTGATGAAATTGCTTATTTACCCAGTGAACGTAAAAAAGACCGTGTAGTTTTAATGGAAAACTCAAAATTAAGTGGTTTTATTGAAGATCCGCACCAGAAATTTTACTATATCTATAATTTTGACCGTCCTTATGATTTCCATGTAGAACTTGTAAAAATCATCCTGGATGCCGATCCTAATATCGAATATCCATTTTTGGCCAAAAGCAGTGGTGAAGCGCCTAAAATTTTCGAAAGCAGCAATGCCCCTATTGCCGATCCAGGTGCAGCTGTTGGCGGAGCCGCAAGTGAGTTCGATTTCTTAAATGAAATGAATTTTGTGCCCGAAGATACAGACGAACTGGAAGCCATGGGCGAAATGGGCATTAACGAGGAAGAAAGAGATGAAGAAGAGGAAAGTGAAGAAGATGAGTTTGGCGATGAATTTTCGGACGGTGATAACTTCGAAGATGATAGCCATAAAGACGACTATTAATCGGAAATAATATTTTCAATGTTTTAGAAAGCTGTCAAATAAAATTGACAGCTTTTATTTTATACAAATGCCACTATGCCCCATAAAAAAACTTTAATTTCTATTGTTGGCCCTACCGCAATAGGCAAAACGGCTTTGGCCATCCAGGTAGCCCGGCATTTTGACACAGAGATTATTTCAGCAGATTCGCGTCAGTTTTTCAGGGAAATGGCAATAGGTACCGCTAAGCCCGATGCAGAAGAATTAGCAGCGGCAAAACATCATTTTATCGATTCCCATTCGGTATCACAACTGTTCAGTACAGGTGATTTTGAAACAGAAGGATTAAAAACACTTGAAGAAATTTTCGAAAAGCACGATCTGGCGATTATGGTTGGCGGCTCTGGCTTATATGTAAATGCTTTGCTAAACGGCCTGGATGAAATGCCTGATATTGATTTATCGATCAGGGAAAAATTAAATAAACAGTTTGAAGAAGAAGGTTTAGCAGCAATACAGGAACAGTTGACAGCTTTAGACCCAGAATATTTTGCTAAGGTAGATCAAAATAACCCACAGAGAATGATCAGGGGGCTGGAAATTTTCTTATCAACAGGACAGAAACTTTCTTCTATGTTATCGGCCACCAAAAAAGAAAGGCCATTTAACATTATCAAAATCGGCCTTAACACGGATAGAGCTGTTTTATATAACAGGATCAATCAAAGGGTAGATCAGATGGTTACCAATGGTTTATTGGATGAAGTAAAATCTTTAACGCCATTTAAACAGTATAATGCCTTAAATACTGTGGGTTACAGCGAAATTTTTGATTATTTTGATGGAAAGTTATCGTTAGATGAGGCTATAGCTGCCATTAAACAAAATACCCGTCGCTTTGCAAAACGCCAGCTTACCTGGTTTAGAAGAGATGAGGAGATTAATTGGTTCGAACCTGAACAACGCTCAGAAGTTTTTGATTTTATAGCAAGTAAAATAGGCAATAAATAAAAAAGAGGTTGTATCGTAAAGGTGATTTTCAACTCAAAGGTTGTCATGTTGAGCTTGTCGAAACACCTTGAAAAGCATTAAACAAGTCCTTTAACAAGCTCAGGATGATAAACCTCTACTGATACAGCCTCTTTTTATCAATATCAATTATTTCGGGTCAGGAAATTTTACACCTCTATATTGTGTAATATCAATTGAAGGAATAGTAGAACCATATTTTGCATTAATGGCATCAATAAATACATTGGCAATTACGGCATTTCCGCGTGGCGTTAAATGGATGCCATCTAAAGAGAATGCGCCCCCACTAATAAATGCAGCATTGATACCAACTCCTTGTATCATCATTCCAGTTTTAACCTGATTAAAATAGGCATAAGTATCTGCAATGGCTAAACCTTTACTTGTAGCTAAAGATTTAATGCTGCTGTTGTAGCTGTTTACATAATCTTTCACTTTTACTACTTCATCTTTATCCAGCACCCAATTGCTGGTAATAGGATTTAAAGGATGTAAACCGTAAGGAATGGCACCTACACCAAATAAACCAGCTGATTGGAATGGCAAACGGATTAAATCTTCTGAAGTTGCCGCCCTTACCGCACCTGTTCCTGTTTGGATAAATACAGCTTGTGCAGCAGGATTGATTGCCTGAGCCGCTTTTAATAAAGCCGCAGGCGTAACGGTATTAAAATATGGAACAGCCGTTACATCCGGAATGGTAGCCACAATACCTTTCTGACCGCCAGCAGTTAATGCATCTAATAAATTAGAATATAATGTTGAAAATGTTACCTTATCCGTTAACACCGTGGTAGGATCACCAGGAGTAGTAACGGCACCATTTGTTGCATAACCCAATACGTCATTATTTCCTAACCAAAGCGAGAAAAAAGTATGGTTTCTTTTTTGGATATACTGAAAATAATTGGTCTTGCCTACCTCAGCATCGGTTAACAAACGTTCAAAAAATGGGTTAGCAGCGCTAAAAGTAAGGCTTGGGTCGAAAGATAAATCTACACGCATACCAGGGATACCTAAATTTTGGATTTCGCCGCTGTATTTATCTAAGTGTTTAGCTGCATCTCTTATAGCTAATTTATCCACTACAGGAGTTAATGTTGGCGTACCGTTAACCAGTGCAGATAAAGTAATATAACCTGAACCATTTGAATGCTCTTCAGTAAAAAACGGAGAGGTAAATGCCCCGCCACCAACCGAAGTCATTTTAGCAGCAATTAAATTTGGATAAGCTACCTTTTGCCCTTCTAAATATAAACCTCCATCAGCATAACCAGAAGTTAAAGAGTTACCAACAGCAATGTATTTGCTAAAATTAGCTTGTCCGGCAGTTGTACCTGCAGGTGTTTCAATTTCTGGTTTACAGGCTGCTGTAAAAAGGATGGCGGCAGCTACGAAACTATTTAATATATATTTCTTCATTGTAATTTCTCCTACCATTTATAAGTTAATGAAAGACCTGGTGCATAAACCAAAGTTTTAAAGGTACCATCTAAACCTGTTTCGATATTTTTCTGTTTACGTGATTTTACATCTTCAAAGAAGAAAGATGCATTCACTTCGAAATGACGGGTTGGTGTATAACCTAAACCTGCACTCAGGATGTAACGATCAGCATCTGGTGCTTCTGGTGTTACGTAACCATCCTGTACCGGAGAAAAAGCATAACCTACACCGGCTCTTAAAGCTAATTTTTCTGATGCCTGGTGGTTAATACCTAATTTAAATGATGAGCCATCGTGATAATTACGGGCAGATTTAGTTTGTGATGAGCCGTTAACAGGCTGAGCATAATTGAAAGTTAAATCCTGATAAACATGCCATTGTACCCAGCTCGCATCGAATGCTAAAAGTGTACTTTTTGACAATGGGATACCAACACCTAAGCTAGTGGTTGCCGGCAAAGGTAACTCGGCATTAAATGTATTTCCAGGAGGGAAAGATCCTTCCAAAGCTTTTGGAACCTGAAAATCAGCTGTGCCACCATCTAACTTGGTAATTACTTTCGATTTATGTACAATGGCAAAAGAGATATTGCTTAATGTTTTTATGTATAAACCTGCATTCCATCCATAACCTGTTCCCGTACCATCTAAGGTAACATGACCTGAACGGCCGTCAGGATAGTTTACAGGAAGTGCGCGTTGAAGGTTTACCTCGCCATGGTTATAAACAAAACCGGCTCCAATACCAATACGATCGGTAATTTTAATACTTAAAGTAGGTTGGAAATAAATTGCCTTTAAATTTAGAGAGGTTAAAGCGTATTTACCAGACCAGTTATCGCCCCAGTCTACCAAACCACCAAATGGCGTATAAACACCCAGTCCGAGCTTCCACTTATTTGATTTCGGACCCCAAACGGCATAAAATTCGAAGGGAGGAGCAATTTTGTTCTTTACATTTTCGGTAACATTTGAACCGCTTTGTTTAAAAGCCGATTTAAATAATAATGGGTTTACACCTGCGGAAACTGAGTTTTTCTCTAAGAAAGTTACTGCACCGGGATTGTAAAATACAGAAGCCTCATCTAAAGCCAATGCAGAACCTGCACCTGCCATACCAATTTGTTTCTGACCTTGTAAATTAACCTGGAAACCCTGCCCCAAAACCCAAAGTGGGGCAGAAAGTAATACGCTCAATAAAATTTTTTTCATCTATAAATGGTTATATCACAAATATATACTATGCTAACATAGTAAACAAATATTTGTTTGTAAGAATTTTATTTGCACTAGGCCTGCGCAGTTGGTCCGCCAAAACCCATCGGGAAAGGTGGTTCTTCCTGTGCTTTAATCCGGCCATTTACGGTCTCAAATTTCTGAATGTTATCTTCCAACGCTGATAATAAGCGCTTTGCATGTTCGGGTGTTAAAATAATCCTCGATTTTACCTTCGCTTTGGGTATTCCGGGCATTACGCGGATAAAATCCAATACAAATTCGGTATTCGAGTGGGTAATAATGGCGAGGTTAGAAAAAATTCCTTCTGCAATTTCTTCTGATAACTCTATGTTTAGCTGATTTTCGTTTTGTTGTTCTTCCATAATAATTCAAAAATAAAAAATTCCGCTGCTTAATGGCGGAATTTAAAGTATAAAGTGCTAAATAAAATTAAATTGGATTTAAAGTTGTTTTTTATTTCTCCAAAAAATCAAGTTCAGCAATGGCAAGTGTCTTTTTATTGCCTGCAATTGTAGTTGCTTTTAGCTGTACATATTTTGTTGAAATTACATTTTTAAAATAATGTGTTCTTGGTGTGGGATCGTTAACCAGGTTACCAAATTCGAAGTTTTCTATATCTTTCCAATTTTTACCATCGCTGCTGGTTTGTAGTATTCCTTTTTCTAGCATTCCATCAGCAAAATCGGTAGGTGGCGTATAAATAAAGCCCGTTAATTGATGTGTATTGCCCAAATCTACCGCAATGTAATGTTGATCGTGGTTTGCATTTGAAAGCCAGTAAGTTTGTTTTTTAGCATCAAATGCCATTGCTACACCATGTTTTGCATCATCACTATCAGTAGTTAATAGTTTCCAGTTCTTTTTCGCTAAACCAAATGATTCTGATGCCAGAGGTCCTTTTTCTTTATTGGTAATGGCTATCGCCTTTATTTCGCCTTTTAAAACTTCGATTGGAGAGATATACCTTTTAGCTGATGCATCAGGTATGCTCCCATCAGTAGTATAATAAATTTCGATGCCTTTATTCAAATTGGCCGTAGCGTTTTCTCCGTGGGGTTTCCAGCCAAATTCATGCGTTTTTGGAGAAATGGTGGTTAAACCGTTTATATCCCGGGTAAATTGTAACTGCGGTGGACGGGTGCGGTAATAATGTGCCGATATGGTAGCAATTGCAGGATTAGCCCTCGATGATAAAATGGTTAACCGCAACTTTGAAGTCGTAATTTCAGGAAAACGTAAAACCCGTTTATACCCGATATTAGTTCCTGCTGCAATTTTTTGCCATTTATTATCGATCCACGCTTCTAACTGATGCTCTTTTACGCGTTCGCTGTGGCTGGCAATATCTTCCTGTAAAACAATCCGGTTTACGGTAACTGGTTTAAGCGTGTTAATTTCTATACTTTTTTGTTGATCAGTAAGTAAAATAAAAGTATTTAAGTCCTGATCAAGCACTTGTTTTGCGCCTTTTGCACCTGCGAGCAAGTTTTTACTATAAGTTTCGTTAATCCTCTTACCTACTTCATTCAGTACGCTTACATCTTCATCAGCGAATTTTCCATTCCGGTTTGGCGGAATGTTGAGCAAAAAGGTAGAATTACCTCCTACTGAACGTTCGAAAATATCAAAAACATCATCGGCACTGCGTACTTTTTGTTTTTCATCATCACGATAAAACCAGCCTTCTCTTATTGAGGTATTGGTTTCGGCCTGTTGATAGTGCAGGTATTTCGCTTTATAAAGTTCGTTATCGCTGCCTAAATCTTTGGCCGTCATATCCGGAAAATGTGCTGCTGTATCAGGATCCGCGCTATAGGGTAAAACATTCCATTCGGTTTCGCGGGTTCCCCCGGCTTCGTTTCCACACCAACGGATATCTTCTTTCCCAAAAATTACTGCTTTTGGCGCTAAAGTATGGATCAGCTTTTTCCAGGCAGCGTAATTGTATTTCTGGCCACCTTTGGTTTTAGGATGCGCACCATCAAACCAAACTTCATCAACCGGACCGTATTCTGTTAATACTTCAAACAACTGGTTCAGAAAATATTCGTTATAATCATCAACTTCGAATTTAAATTTAGTTTTGTTTATAAATGGGCGGCCAACTATTTCCCTTGGGATGGTCCTGGTGGTTATTTTACTCAAATTGCCATATAAGCCATCAGGATTTTCAATCTGATATAAATCAGCAGGAGATAAATAAATGCCCAGTTTTAAACCATACTTTTTGCATGATGCTGAGAGGTTTTTCAAAATATCACCTTTGCCATCTTCAAAACCGGAAGACATGATGCCGTGTTTGGTATAACGGCTCTGCCAGAGCACAAAACCATCATGATGTTTTACAGTAATGATTACCATTTTCATACCTGCAGATTTCATGGACTGACACCATTGGTCGGTGTGCAGCTCTTTCAGGTCGAAAACTTTAGGATCTTCCTTACCATTTCCCCACTCCATCCTGGTAAAGGTATTCGGACCGATATGGATAAATGCAATAAATTCGTTTTTTAAAGCGCTTAATTGATTGGGGGTTGGCCCTACGTGGCTCGCCTTTGCAATAATGACGGCCTTACTATCACTTGGTAAAACCTCAATAGTATTCTGCGGTTTTATAGTATTACTTTGTGCTACAGCGTTTGCTATAAACGAAGCCATTATGGCCGATGTAAATATTAATTTTCTCATTAAATTGTTTCGCACCTAAAATTAAGTTTTGATTAACATCGATCCATAAAGCATTTTAGCTGTTTATTAAGGTAAATTAAAGATGAGTAAGCCTATTTTCTATCCATTAAAATTTTGCGGATGCTTTTTTCATAAGCATCGGCATATTGCATCATACCAAAATCGTTAGGGTGCGTACCATCAATGGTACTGTTATCAGTAAAACCGATCTCTTTTGCGGTTAAAACATAAAGATCTTTAACACCTGATTGCTTTAATTTTTGATAGGTTTTATATAAGATCTGAGAAGTCCAGATGTATCTGCCTGTTAATTCTGTATCCAGATTCACATTAGTCAGGCCAGAGCTATGTTCAACCAGTAAAATGGGCGTATTAGGGTGTTTTGTTTTTAAGCTTTGTACTGAGGCAGTAATGCGCTTCTCGATTTCTTCTGCAGGATACACTTTTTTATCGTGCAGGTTGGGCTGGCAATCGAGCACGAAAAGTTTTGCATCTGTCTGGTTCATTAAATCAATCAATGGTGTTTCTAACCGGCCATTGCCAGAAAAGCCCAGGTTAATAACTGGGAGCCCCAATTTCCGTCCAAGAATATTCAACCAGGCCATACCCGGTCTGCTTGCACTCGCACCCTGCATAATAGAGGTACCATAAAACACCAAGGGTGTTTTATCATTAGCTTCTTCTACCGCAAATTGATCATTTACACCCACTCCTATTTTTAACCATTTTGGTGTATTATATAGAGGCAGATACAAACGAAATTTCTTGATTTTTACATTCTGGTCGAAATTTGCATAACTGTAAGTAACTGTATCTCTATAACTATACGCCGCTTTCATCCAATGCCAGTTACCATAATTATCCTCTGCATATAAATCGACTCCGCTTACGCCCAATGTTGGCATATTATCTAAACTTTTCCCTCCCTTAAGCAGGTATTTCACCACGATTTTCTGTCCTGTGGTGCTAAAATCGATGTATTCGCCTGCGGTATTTTTGGCCAAATCCCATACTTCTTTACGTACATCTTTCTCGGATCCTGTAGGTAGCCGCGCATAATAATTGACGCTATCGACATTTTGCCATACTTTCCCTTTTAATGTTGCGTAACTATTGGCCTGTGGATTGAACCATTTAATATTGTTATCACCTTGTGCATATATTGGTTTGTAATAGATAAGGGAAATCAGCAGGGCAAGCAAAAAAAATTTAAGCCTCATTTTATTTATTTAATAGTGGTTTTACACTTTGTAATACTTCATCTGCCGTAATGGTTGATAGAGATTTGATTTCAAACTTTGTTAAAGCTTTATTTAACCCGGCAAGTGCAGCTGTATTTTTATTTTTGATATAAAGTGCTTGTAGTTGTTTAATTTTCTCGAAATCCTGTGCACCTTCGATCATTTTTTCGAAACGAACAGAGGTTAAGGGGCCTGGATAAACCATATAGGTATCGCCTGCAGGCCAGGCGGTAAAACGGGTATCGTTTAATGGATTTTTTGTCCAGCTATTGTAGGCCCAGCGCAAATAACCATCCATATTTTTATTGGCCGTGTACCAGCCCATCCATACCTGTTCTGCCGGGGAAGAAAAACTAAAAGCATTTGGATAAGGTTCGGTACAACAGGTGTACCACGTACTGGTTTTACCTGCTTTGTTGCGCTTCTGCAATACATCAGCAGGAAATTCCCATCTGGATGCAATGCAATAATTATCGATGTCTTTTTCTATTTCCTGGTGATATTCTCCTGCTAGAGCGATCTTCCACTGCGGATCAACACTTTTTAGCAATTTAATCACCGCCTGCATGGCCTTCATCGGACGTTCGTCCATAGCAATATATGTTTTCTGGAACCAGTTTTTTGCTTTTAAGTGTTGAGTAAAATCAGTAAGCATAGTTTTCCAAAAGGCATCATATGCAGGTGTACCGATCGCTTCGGTAAATACAGTTTCTTTTTGGGTTGCTTCATCCCAATAGGTAAAAGCAATTTTCCATGGTACCATGCTATAACAATTAATGCGCTGATTAATGCCTGTAGTCATCACGAAAGCCACATACTTATCAAACAGACTATAATCATAAATCCAATTGCCATCTTTTTTCTTTGTCCACTTGATTAAACTTGGGTAATCATCGTAAGTTTGGTGACCCCAGGGCTCGTTTACAATGCTAGCCGTAATGGTTTTCTGCCCGGCATTGGCTAACATCTCATAATAAGGTTTCATTAGGGCATAATGTTCTTCGCTCCATAATTTCACCTGATGTACACGGGCGATTGCTGCCGGATGCTGCCATAAATCGAGGTCATATTTCCATTGGGATGGAGCGGGTAAAGTTTTGTCAAGAACCTCAATTTTAATGGGTAAACTGTATTCTTTTTCTGCTTTGACTTTTATAGTTCCAGCGTAAATTCCGGCTTTTGTAGCAAATGGAACTTTTATACTTAACCAAACTGGTTGTGTATTTTTAGCATTTATGGTTATGTTAGTTGTTTTTGTATCGATCAGATCAGCAACATACGATGAATCAAAATCTGCAGCTTTACGGTAGCCGCAACCATTTCTAAACTCATCGGTAATGACATATTTAATGATACCGGCGCTAAGGTTTTCTTTTTTAATGCTGTTGCCTTTTGGATCTTTGAGATCAAACAGTTGTATACTTACATTAGCCCTGTTGCTTTTGGTCCAAAGTAGTATTTGGGTGTGTATTTTTTCACCTTTCCAGGCTGAGGTATTCCATGAGTTTTGAATGGAGACCGTTGGGGGTACTTCTTTCGCAAACCTTTGATTGCTATTGGCGAAGCTAATATTTAACGCGTTTGCGGTGTTTTCCCATTGTTTGTTTAGGGTTTCGCTGTTTGGTAGTTTTGGCTTCTGAAGGTCTAAACTTACATCCTGCGCGGCACTTGTTAAGCCTAAACCCATTATTAATATCACTGATAAAAACTTCATAAACCTAAGTTAATGAAACCGGTCAGAATAAGGTTAAGAGTTTGGGAAGCTGCCTTTACGCAAACGTTTGATGGATTGTAACGATATGGATAGATAAGATATCGATAGTAAAATAAAAAGAATTATTTAATCATAAAATTTACAATTCCTATTACAGATCCAATAATGGCTAAAAATTGAATTAACCCTACAACATATATTGTTTTCTGCATACTAGCTATATCTTCTTTAGTAGCTAAAACCTCACGTTTATTATCAAATTCAGATTTAACCTCGGCTTTTACAAAAGAAACCAACTGCTCAGCCTCTTGCTCTCCGAGTTTAGCCTTTAGAATCTGGAAAAGTTGAATTTCTGTAACACTCATGTGTTTATTTTTTAATTATTAAAGTTACAAAATCTATTCCAAACAAAAAAACCCCGACAAAATGCCGGGGTTTCAAATTATTTAGATTAAAATCTAAACTTCTACTTCTTCTTGTTTCGAAGCCAATAATTTATCGTATTCTTCCTGAGAACCAACGATGATTCTTTCGTAACCACGTACACCAGTACCTGAAGGAATTAAGTGACCAACGATCACGTTTTCTTTCAAGCCTAACATATTATCGCGTTTACCTGCAATCGCCGCCTCATTTAATACTTTCGTAGTTTCCTGAAACGAAGCCGCAGAAATGAACGATTTAGTACCTAATGATGCACGTGTAATACCTTGTAAGATAGAACTTGCAGTTGCTGGTCTTGCATCTCTAACCGTGATCTGTTTTAAATCTTTACGTTTCAACTGAGAATTTTCGTCTCTCAATTTACGTAATGAAACAATCTGACCTGGTTTGATATCTGTCGAATCACCTGCATCTTCTACTACTTTCTTGTCGTACATTGCATCGTTCTCGTCGGCAAAATCCCAACGGTCAACAGCATTGTTTTCTAAGAAGATAGTATCACCTGGATCTTCAATGTGAACTTTCTGCATCATCTGGTGAACAATTACCTCGAAGTGCTTATCGTTAATTTTTACACCTTGTAAACGGTAAACCTCTTGAATACCATTTACTAAGTATTCTTGAACCGCTGCAGGGCCTTTAATTGATAAGATATCTGCCGGAGAAATTGATCCATCTGATAAAGGCATACCTGCTTTTACAAAGTCATTATCCTGTACAAGAATGTGTTTCGACAATGGAACAAGGTATTTTTTAACTTCACCATCTTTCGATTCGATTGTGATTTCACGGTTACCACGTTTAACGCCACCTAAAGTTACCACACCATCAATCTCAGTTACTACAGCTGGGTTAGATGGGTTACGTGCTTCAAATAGTTCCGTTACACGAGGTAAACCTCCCGTAATATCTCGGGTTTTACCAGTTGCACGAGGAATCTTAGCGATAATCTGTCCAGTTTGGATAGCTTCACCTTCATCAACTGAAACGTGGGCTCCTACCGGAATGTTATAACCTTTAATGAATTCACCTTTCTTATCAACGATCTGAACTGAAGGGTTTTTTGTTTTATCACGTGTATCGATAATTACTTTTTCACGGTGACCAGTTTGCTCATCTGATTCTTCACGGAAGGTAACACCTTCAATGATGGCATCAAATTGTGCTTTACCGGCAAATTCTGAAAGAATAACCGCGTTGTACGGATCCCATGAACAGATTTTATCACCTTTTGCAAGTTTATCACCTTCTTTTACGAATAAGAATGCACCGTAAGGAATGTTGTTGGTTACAATGATACGTCCGGTTCCTGGCTCAACAATTTTGAACTCACCTGAACGACCCAATACTACCTGAACTGTTCCTTCTTCTGTTTGTGTATCAACAGTACGGATATTTTCGAATTCGATTACACCATCAAACTTAGCTACGATGTTTGATTCTGCAGCAATGTTTGATGCAGTACCACCCACGTGGAAAGTACGAAGTGTTAACTGTGTACCCGGCTCACCGATTGATTGTGCTGCAATTACACCAACTGCCTCACCTCTTTGAACACGTTTACCAGATGCTAAGTTACGACCGTAACATAATGCGCAAACACCACGTTTGTTCTCGCAAGTTAATACCGAACGAATTTCGATACCTTCTAACGGAGATTCTTCGATCAGTTTAGCAACTTCTTCGTTGATATCTTCACCAGCACTTACTAATAATGAGTTATCCAAAGGATTGTACACATCATGTAATGAAGTACGGCCTAAAATCCTGTCGTATAATGGCTCAACGATATCTTCCTGATCTTTTAACGCAGTTGTGTACATACCTCTTAAAGTACCACAATCAACAGAGTTAACAATCATATCTTGTGCAACATCATGTAAACGACGGGTTAAGTAACCCGCATCAGCTGTTTTTAACGCCGTATCCGCCAAACCTTTACGTGCACCGTGAGTAGAGATAAAGTACTCTAATACCGATAAGCCTTCTTTAAAGTTTGATAAGATCGGGTTTTCAATGATATCACCACCTGAACCAGATTTTTGAGGTTTCGCCATCAAACCACGCATTCCGCAAAGCTGACGAATCTGCTCTTTAGATCCACGTGCTCCAGAATCAAGCATCATATACACCGAGTTAAAACCTTGGTTATCGCTTGATAACTGGTTCATTACGAATGTAGTTAACCTGTTATTGATACGTGTCCAGATATCGATGATTTGGTTGTAACGCTCGTTGTTGGTAATGAAACCCATGTTATAGTTGTTTCTTACCTCTTCAACTTCGTTAGCAGCCTGCTCTAATAAAGTATGTTTTTCAACCGGAATGTTAACGTCTTGTAAGTTGAACGATAAACCTCCCTGGAATGCCATACGGAAACCTAATTCTTTGATATCATCCAAGAATTGAGAAGAACGTGCCATACCAGTCATTTTAACAACTTCACCGATAATATCTCTTAACGATTTTTTAGTTAATAACTCGTTGATATAACCAACTTCTTCAGGAACCATTTGGTTAAACAACACCCTACCAACAGTAGTTTCAGTTAATTTATTAACGATAGAACCGTCATTTTGCTTAACATTTACCCTTACTTTGATAAAAGCGTGAAGATCTAATTCTTTCTCGTTATAAGCGATGATCACTTCTTCCGGAGAATAGAAATTCGAATCCTGTCCTTTTACAACTCTAGTTTCATCTGTACGTCTTCCCTTGGTAATATAGTACAATCCTAGTACCATATCTTGACTCGGAACGGTTATTGGAGTACCATTTGCAGGGTTTAAAATGTTGTGTGCTGCCAACATTAATACTTGGGCTTCCAAAATTGCTGCGTTACCTAACGGTAAGTGGACAGCCATCTGGTCACCATCAAAATCGGCGTTGAATGCAGTACAAACTAATGGGTGTAACTGTATGGCTTTTCCTTCAATTAATTTTGGCTGGAAAGCCTGAATACCTAATCTGTGTAAGGTAGGTGCACGGTTTAATAATACCGGGTGACCTTTTAATACATTTTCTAAGATATCCCAAACTAATGGATCTTTTCTATCAACGATTTTCTTAGCAGATTTAACTGTTTTTACCACACCACGCTCAATCATCTTGCGAATAATGAATGGTTTGTAAAGCTCAGCAGCCATATCTTTAGGAATACCGCACTCGTGTAATTTAAGGCTAGGCCCTACAACAATTACCGAACGAGCTGAATAATCCACACGTTTACCTAATAAGTTCTGACGGAAACGACCTTGTTTACCTTTCAGGATATCTGAAAGTGATTTCAAAGCACGGTTACCTTCAGTTTTTACCGCGTTAACTTTACGTGAGTTATCGAATAACGAATCTACAGCTTCCTGTAACATACGTTTCTCATTACGTAAAATTACCTCTGGTGCTTTAATCTCGATCAAACGTTTTAAACGGTTGTTACGGATAATTACACGACGGTATAAATCATTTAAATCTGAAGTAGCGAAACGACCACCTTCTAATGGAACCAACGGACGTAATTCTGGTGGAATAACCGGAACGATTTTAACAATCATCCACTCAGGGCGATTCTCAATACGTGTATTAGCACCACGGAAAGCTTCAACAACCTGAAGACGTTTTAAAGCCTCATTTTTACGTTGTTGAGAAGTTTCGTTAGCAGCCTGGTGACGTAAATCATAAGATAAAGTATCTAAATCAATACGTTTTAATAAATCTTCTAATGCTTCAGCACCCATTTTGGCGATGAATTTATTAGGATCTTTATCGTCTAAATATTGGTTTTCTTTAGGTAATTTATCTAAGATATCTAAATATTCTTCCTCTGTTAAGAAGTCCATATAGTTGATACCCTCTTCAGCCATTAAGCCTGACTGAATAACTACGTAACGCTCATAATAGATAATTAAATCTAATTTTTTAGTAGGTAAACCTAATAAATAACCGATTTTGTTTGGTAAAGAGCGGAAGTACCAGATGTGTGCAACAGGAACCACTAAAGCAATGTGTCCCATACGCTCACGACGTACTTTTTTCTCCGTTACTTCAACACCACAACGATCGCAAACAATACCTTTATAACGGATACGTTTGTATTTACCGCAATGACATTCGTAATCTTTTACCGGACCAAAAATACGCTCACAGAACAAACCATCACGCTCAGGTTTGTAAGTACGGTAGTTAATGGTTTCTGGTTTCAACACCTCACCGCTTGAACGTTCCAAAATAATTTCTGGAGACGATAAGCTAATCGTGATTGATGTGAAATTGCTTTTTAATTTATTATCCTTTTTGTAAGACATATCTTTTTGTTTTTAGTAGCAAGTACTTAGTATCAAGTATCAAGATTGGATTATACATCTTGATACTTGATATTTAATACTCGATACTTAGTCTAACGTAATATCTAAACCTAAACCGCGTAACTCATGTACCAATACGTTAAACGATTCTGGTACACCTGGAGTTGGTAGGTTTTCACCTTTAACAATGGCTTCGTAAGTTTTGGCCCTTCCGATCACATCATCCGATTTAACGGTTAAGATCTCCTGAAGGATATTAGCTGCACCGAATGCCTCTAATGCCCAAACCTCCATCTCACCAAAACGCTGACCACCGAACTGGGCTTTACCACCCAATGGTTGTTGTGTAATTAATGAGTATGGTCCGATTGAACGGGCGTGCATTTTATCATCAACCATGTGACCTAGTTTCAGCATGTAAATAATACCTACTGTTGTAGTCTGATCGAAACGCTCACCTGTTAAACCATTGTATAAGTAGGTTTTTCCTGAAGCAGGAACACCGGCTTTAGCAATCCACTCTTCAACCTCCTGGTGGGTAGCACCATCAAAAATCGGCGTTGCAAATTTAACACCCAATTCCTGTCCTGCCCATGCCAAAATAGTTTCGTAGATCTGACCAAGGTTCATACGTGAAGGTACACCCAGTGGGTTCAACACGATATCAACCGGACTACCATCAGCTAAGAAAGGCATATCTTCATCACGTACAATACGTGCAACAATACCTTTGTTACCGTGACGACCTGCCATTTTATCACCTACTTTTAATTTACGTTTTTTAGCAACATAAACTTTTGCCATTTGTACGATTCCCGAAGGAAGCTCATCACCTACACTGATCGCGAATTTATCGCGTTTGTAAGCACCAAGTTCTTCGTTAACACGGATACCGTAGTTGTGAAGCAACATTTTAATCAACTCGTTTTTGTCCTCATCAGTAGTCCATTTGTTAGGGCTAATGTGGTTATAATCAAGTTCTGCTAAAATTTTCTGAGTAAATTTAGCGCCTTTAGCAACCAATAATTCTTTGTAAATGTTAAATACACCCTGAGATGTTTTTCCGTTTACGATAGTGAATAATTTATCAACTAATTCTGCTTTTAATTTTTCAGTGATATTGTTATATCCTTTGTCTAATTTCTCAATTGCCGATTTTTCTTCAGCTTTTGTAGTTTTCTTAGCACGGCTGAATAATTTAGTATCAATTACCACACCCTGGATTGAAGGAGGAGTTTTTAAAGACGCATCTTTAACATCACCTGCTTTATCACCAAAAATTGCACGTAGTAATTTCTCTTCCGGTGAAGGATCAGATTCTCCTTTTGGAGTGATCTTACCAATTAAAATATCACCTTCTTTTACATCAGCACCAATACGGATAATACCATTTTCATCAAGGTCTTTAGTAGCCTCTTCAGAAACGTTAGGGATATCTGGTGTTAATTCCTCTTCTCCACGTTTAGTATCACGTACTTCTAATTCAAACTCTTCGATATGCAATGAAGTGAAAATGTCATCACGAACAATACGCTCGTTGATTACAATCGCATCCTCAAAGTTGAAACCTTGCCAAGGCATGAACGCCACTTTCAAGTTTCTACCTAATGCCAATTCACCGTTTTGAGTTGCATAACCTTCGCAAAGCACTTGTCCTTTAGTAACTTTCTGACCTTTTCTTACAATTGGTTTTAAGTTGATACAAGTATTCTGGTTGGTTTTTTTGAACTTAATTAAACGGTAAGTTTTGCTATCACCTTCAAATGAAACTAAACGATCATCTTCGTTGCGCTCATATTTAATGGTAATTTCATTAGCATCCACATATTCTACAACACCATCACCTTCTGCATTGATCAAAGTTCTCGAGTCACGTGCAACTCGACCTTCTAAACCTGTACCAACGATTGGCGCTTCAGGACGTAACAAAGGCACGGCCTGACGTTGCATGTTCGATCCCATCAAAGCCCTGTTCGCATCATCATGTTCTAAGAACGGAATTAACGAAGCAGCGATTGAAGTAATCTGGTTAGGCGCAACGTCCATTAAGTCTAATTTCTCAGGCTCAATAATCGGGAAGTCACCCTCGTAACGCGCTTTAACGCGTGGCGTGGTAAATACACCTTTATCATCATACTCTGCATTGGCCTGAGCGATGGTTTTACCATCTTCATCTTCTGCAGATAAATAAATAACGTCTGAATCTACAACTACTTTACCATCTTCAACACGTTTGTATGGTGTTTCAATGAAACCTAAATTATTGATTTTAGCATGCACACAAAGTGATGAAATTAAACCAATGTTCGGTCCCTCTGGAGTTTCAATCGTACATAAACGACCATAGTGCGTATAGTGAACGTCACGTACCTCGAAACCGGCACGCTCACGTGATAAACCACCTGGACCTAGGGCCGATAAACGGCGTTTGTGTGTGATCTCTGCCAATGGATTCGTTTGATCCATGAACTGAGACAACTGGTTGGTACCAAAGAACGAGTTGATAACCGATGATAACGTACGGGCGTTAATCAAATCAGTTGGTGTAAACACCTCATTATCGCGAATGTTCATACGCTCACGGATTGTTCTGGCCATACGGGCTAAACCAACACCAAATTGTGCGTACAATTGCTCACCTACCGTACGTACACGACGGTTAGATAAGTGATCGATATCATCTACCTCTTCTTTTGAGTTGATCAGTTTGATCAGGTATTTCACAATCGCAATAATATCTGCTTTTGTTAATACTTTTACCTCATCAGGGGTATTCATTTTCAATTTACGGTTAATGCGGTAACGACCAACATCACCTAAATCGTAACGTTTATCCGAGAAGAACAAACGATCAATGATACCACGAGCAGTTTCCTCATCAGGTGGTTCTGCATTACGCAAAGCACGATAGATGTTCTCAACAGCTTCTTTTTCTGAGTTTGATGTATCTTTCTGTAATGTATTATATATAATGGTATAATCAGCCTGACTTGCGCCATCTTCTTTTGATAAGATGATGCTTTTTACGCCAGCTTCGATAACCATATCAATGTGTTCGTCTTCTAAAACGGTTTCTCTTTCAAGAATCACTTCATTACGGTCGATAGAAACTACCTCACCAGTATCTTCATCAACAAAATCTTCAACCCATTTTTTCAATACCCTTGCAGCGAGTTTACGACCGATGTATTTCTTTAAACCTGATTTGCTAACTTTTACTTCGTCGGCAAGATCAAAAAGTTCTAAGATATCTTTATCAGAATCGTAACCGATAGCACGTAATAAAGTGGTAACCGGGAATTTTTTCTTACGATCGATGTAAGCATACATTACGTTGTTAACGTCTGTAGCAAACTCGATCCATGAACCTTTGAAAGGAATAACACGTGCCGAATACAATTTGGTTCCGTTAGTGTGACGGCTTTGGCCGAAGAACACACCTGGAGAACGGTGTAATTGCGAAACGATAACACGTTCTGCACCGTTGATAACAAATGTACCTTTTGGTGTCATATACGGGATCGTACCTAAGTACACATCCTGGATAATGGTTTCAAAATCTTCATGTTCTACATCATTACAAGAAAGCTTTAGCTTTGCTTTTAATGGAACATTGTAGGTTAATCCACGCTCAATACACTCGTGTATATCGTAACGTGGCGGATCAACAAAATAATCAAGAAACTCTAATACGAAGATATTTCTTGAATCTGTTATTGGAAAGTTTTCAGCAAACACTTTAAACAAACCTTCGCTTGAGCGATCGTCTGATGTAGTATCTATCTGGAAAAATTCTCTGAATGATTGCAATTGCACATCCAGAAAATCCGGATAGTCTATAATGTGCTTACTAGTTGCAAAATTTACTCTTTGTTCGACTGTCTTTGCCAATGGACTAAAAGATTTTAGTTTAAGAATAAACTATTTGTTTGGTTTCGTTTCCAAGCATGCTCATTAACCAAACAAAATGAGATGTTTATAAACAGGTAAAGACACCGACATTTTCAGTCGGTGTCTAATACATTTTTAGCTTAGCTAAGTTAAGTGATTACTTAATCTCAACTACTGCTCCAGCTTCTTCTAATTGTTTTTTAAGAGCTTCTGCTTCGTCTTTAGTAACACCAGCTTTTAATTCTTTTGGTGCTCCGTCAACTAAGTCTTTTGCTTCTTTCAAACCAAGGCCAGTTAAGTCTTTAACAAGTTTCACAACTGCTAATTTAGCGCCACCAGCTTCTTTTAAGATTACATCAAATGATGTTTTTTCTGCAGCAGCAGCAGGTGCATCACCACCAGCAGCAGGACCAGCAACTACAGCAGCAGCTGCAGGCTCGATACCATACTCGTCTTTTAAGATTTGAGCTAATTCGTTAACTTCTTTAACGGTTAAGTTTACTAATTGCTCAGCAAACGATTTTAAATCTGCCATTTTATTAAGATTTTAAAAATTTACGTAAAAATAATTTTGTTTTATTGCGAACTTAAGGTGTTCGTTAACCTTCTCTCTCTTGTAGAGTTTTAACAATTCCTGCAATTTTGCCTCCGCTTGATTTAAGCGCAGATATAACATTCTTAGCTGGTGATTGTAATAATCCAACGATATCTCCGATAAGCTCTTCTCTTGATTTCAAGCTTACTAAGTTATTCAATTGGTCATCGCCAACATATACTGATGAATCTATAAATGCTGCTTTAAGCAATGGTTTATCAGATGTTCTTCTCAAAGCTTTAATCAACTTCGCCGGAGCGTTTGCTGTTTTTGAGAATAATAATGATGATGAACCTTTAAGGGCTTCGTATATCTCAGAAGCATCGCCATCTAAACCTTCAATCGCTTTGCGGATTAAAGAGTTTTTAGCAACTTTCATGATGATATCACCTTCAAAACATTTGCGACGGATATTATTGATCTGCTCAACAGAAAGGCTAGAAGTATCAGCAATGTAAAAATTGCCATACTCTTGCATTTGTCCTTGTAGTTCTAAAACTACTTCGTTTTTTTCTTCTCTGTTCATGATTAAATCCCCGCTACTGATTTTGTTTCAATTGCAATTCCAGGACTCATTGTAGAAGACACGTGAATGCTTTTAAAATAAGTTCCTTTAGCAGCAGATGGTTTTAATTTAGAAATTACCTGAATGATTTCAAGTGCATTCTCATAAATTTTATCTGCTGGGAATGATACTTTTCCTATCGAGGCGTGTATGATACCCGTTTTGTCTACTTTAAAATCAATCTTACCTGCTTTAACCTCTGTTACAGCTTTACCAACTTCGTTGGTTACTGTTCCAGATTTTGGGTTAGGCATTAAGTTCCTTGGACCTAAAACACGGCCCAATTTACCTACCTTAGCCATACAAGCTGGTGTAGTGATAATAATGTCTACATCGGTCCAACCACCTTCAATTTTAGCTACATACTCGTCTAAACCTACGAAGTCTGCACCAGCTGCTCTTGCTTCTTCTTCCTTATCAGGAGTTACCAAAGCTAAAACACGTACAGTTTTACCTGTTCCGTGCGGTAAAGTAGCAATACCACGCACCATTTGATTCGCTTTACGCGGATCAACACCTAAAGATACATCAATATCAACTGATGCATCGAATTTAGTGGTAGTGATTTCTTTTACCAAAGCAGCAGCAGCCTGTAAAGTATAAGCTTTACCAGCTTCTATTTTAGCATGTGCCTTTTTTTGATTTTTAGTTAATTTCGCCACTGTTGTAAACTGTTTTTTAATTAATTGTTCCAGGGTGCGTCACCAGAAACGGTGATCCCCATACTGCGTGCTGTACCGGCAACCATACTCATTGCAGATTCGATTGTAAATGCATTTAAATCAGGCATTTTATCCTCAGCAATAACTTTAATCTGGTCCCAGGTCACCGATCCAACTTTTTTACGGTTAGGCTCAGCAGAACCACTCTGTAATTTAGTAGCATCTTTTAACTGGATAGCTACAGGAGGGGTTTTGATGATGAAATCGAATGACTTATCAGCATAAACAGTAATTACAACTGGCAATACTTTACCTGCTTTATCTTGGGTACGAGCGTTGTACTGTTTGCAAAACTCCATAATGTTCACCCCCTTAGCACCTAATGCAGGCCCTACTGGTGGCGATGGATTTGCAGCTCCGCCTTTGATCTGTAATTTGATCATTGCACTGACTTCTTTTGCCATTTTGTGTTTTTTGTTTATTTAAAACTCAATGTTAAATATTGGAAGCATGTAACATTTATTTTCCTTAGGGCTCCTATAAAGCTTAAAGGACTGCAAAGATATGGATAATCTTGCAGACGCACAATAGTTTGAGAAAAATATATTTTTATTATATCTAATGCGTTAATAACATATCTCAATCAATTAGCCACTGGGTGCTAACCAGATTATTAAATTAAGCCATTCCTATTTCGCATTCAATATCTCTAAGATTTGATTTAAGGCATCCACTATTTCTTTATCAGACAATATTGTTGATGTTTTAGGCTGGGCAATACTTTTTATCACTTTATTACCATGCAAATAATAACGCGTTTCGACAGTATTTTTTATCTTAGAATCCTTCAAGTACATTGGCTTATCATAAAATATCTCCTTCCTGAATACAAAGAATAACTCATTCTTATTAAGGTAATAATCAGCTTCAGCTCTTCCTGTTTCACCATAGAAAACAGCATAAATCTTTTTTAGCCCACTTTTATCATAATAGCCGGTTACCTCTCCGCCTTCTGCCGACATGTCTGGCGCATTCTTAAATTTCTTTTTATAAAACCTTAAATATTTATTGATTGTAGAAAAGTCTGATTGTATTTTTTTGATGATAGTGGGCGTATCTATCGATATTTTTATGGAACGGTGATGCATACTGAAACCGTCAAAAGCATAACAAAATATACAGACCAAAAATACAATAAGTACTTTCATAGTTATAACGATTTTTAAACACTATTATCTTACTAAAGATAAACTAAACCTTAAATGGTCAGGCCTAAATTGATCTAAAACAAAAGGCCCTAGAAAATAAATTCTAAGGCCTTTAATATCATGAATAATTTATTACTCTTTTTCTACTTGCATGTAGTTAAGCTCTAGTGGGGTTTTACGACCGAAGATTTTAACCATAACTTTCAGCTTTTTCTTCTCTTCGTTTACCTCTTCGATAATACCTGAGAAACCATTGAAAGGTCCGTCCATTACTTTAATGCCTTCGCCAACGTAATAAGGAACATTCATTGTTTCTCCCTGCTCGCTCATTTCATCAACCACACCTAAAATACGGTTAACTTCTGCCTGGCGCATTGGGATTGGGTTACCAGCTTTATCGCCTAAGAAACCGATAACACTGTTAATGCCTTTAATAATGTGCTCTAACTCTCCATCTAATGTAGCTTCGATTAGCACATAACCAGGATAAAAGTTACGCTCTTTAGCAATTTTTTTACCATCTTTCATCTGGTAATATTTCTCCATCGGTATTAATACCTGGGGAACCAAATGAGAGAAACCTAAACGGCTGATCTCAGCATCTATGTACTGTTTTACTTTCTTTTCTTTACCGCTAACAGCCCTTACAACGTACCACTTTAGATCGCTCATTAGATAATATTAATTAGAAAGTGATTTATAAAAAGTATCCAATACAAACGTAGATCCTTTATCCATTGCAAAAATTACCAATGCAATAATCAAGGAAGCTACCAAAACAAGAATTGCAGAACTTTGAAGTTCGCCCCAAGTAGGCCATGTAACCTTATTGGTCATCTCATCGTACGATTCTTTTATAAACTCAACTACTTTAGCCATATTAAAATTGTTAAATGAATGAATGCCTAAATGAGTGAATGATAATATCCGAAAGTTACCTTTCAAATGCAATCATTCACTCATTCAAAATACTCAATCATTATATTAAGCACGGGAACAAGGATTCGAACCCTGATCAAAGGTTTTGGAGACCTCTATTCTACCGTTGAACTATTCCCGTGTGTATAAAAAAGAGCTAGCCTAAACTAGCTCTTTTTATATTGTTACAGCTTAAAATTAAGCTAAGATTTCAGTTACCTGACCAGCACCTACTGTTCTACCACCTTCACGGATAGCGAAACGTAGACCTTTTTCCATTGCAATCGCGTTAATTAATTTAACAGTGATTGTAACGTTATCACCTGGCATTACCATTTCAGTTCCTTCAGCTAGTGAGATCTCACCAGTTACATCTGTAGTACGGAAATAGAATTGAGGACGATATTTGTTGAAGAATGGCGTGTGACGACCACCTTCTGCTTTTGATAATACATAGATCTCAGCTTTGAAATCAGTGTGAGGAGTTACTGAACCTGGTTTACAGATTACCATACCACGACGGATATCAGTTTTCTCAATACCACGTAACAATAAACCTACGTTATCACCAGCTTCACCATAATCTAAGATCTTACGGAACATCTCAACACCAGTTACTGTAGATTTTAAGTTCTCAGCACCCATACCTAAGATTTCAACCGGATCTCCAGAGTTGATTACACCACGCTCAATACGACCAGTTGCTACAGTACCACGACCAGTGATCGAGAATACATCTTCAACAGGCATCAAGAATGGAAGCTCAGTTAAACGTGGAGGAATTGGAATGTAGCTATCTACAGCATCCATTAATTCCATAATTTTTGCTACCCATTTAGCATCTCCGTTCAAACCACCTAAAGCAGAACCTTGAATAACAGGAATATCATCACCAGGGAAATCGTAGAACGATAATAATTCACGAACTTCCATTTCTACTAATTCTAATAATTCAGGATCATCAACCATATCCACTTTGTTCATGAATACAACCAATGAAGGTACACCAACCTGACGAGCCAATAAGATGTGCTCACGAGTTTGTGGCATTGGACCATCAGTAGCAGCAACAACGATAATAGCACCATCCATTTGAGCCGCACCTGTAACCATGTTTTTAACATAATCCGCGTGACCTGGACAATCTACGTGTGCGTAGTGACGGTTTGCAGTTGAATACTCAACGTGCGCAGTATTAATAGTAATACCTCTTTCTTTTTCCTCAGGAGCTGAGTCAATTGAATCGAATGAACGTGCCTCAGATAAACCTGCATCAGCTAAAACTTTTGTAATAGCTGCTGTTAAAGTTGTTTTACCGTGATCGACGTGACCGATTGTACCGATGTTTAAGTGCGGTTTACTACGGTCAAATTTTTCTTTTGCCATTTTATTTATAACTAATTAGTAGGTTAACTTTTTATTAATTTTTTATTTATTGTTTTGATACAATGCAACACAAAAAACCTTGTCTACCCTGCATATTAAACAGATTTAACAAAGCTTTATTATCCTGAGCCAACTATGGGAATTGAACCCATGACCTCTTCCTTACCAAGGAAGTGCTCTACCGCTGAGCTAAGTCGGCTTTTAGTTTCCAGTTTCAGCCTTTTGTTTTTAACTAAATTAAAACCGCAACCAATAACTGCCCACTTTTCTAATTTTACTGGAGCGGAAGACGAGGTTCGAACTCGCGACCTATAGCTTGGAAGGCTATCGCTCTACCAACTGAGCTACTTCCGCTTTTAAAATTAGTGATTGATTGAATGAAAGAATGAGAGATTTATTCTATCATTAAAACATTTGGTCATTCATTTAAAGTGTGGGGAGAGAAGGATTCGAACCTTCGAAATCTTGCGATAACAGAGTTACAGTCTGTCCCATTTGGCCGCTCTGGAATCTCCCCATTTTTTACTTTAAAATGCTAACACTTTAACATAAAAAGAGCCTCCTATCGGAATCGAACCAATGACCTACTGATTACAAGTCAGTTGCTCTACCAGCTGAGCTAAGGAGGCTTTAAATTTTGTGCAATGATACGAAAAATCTTCATTTTTCATACTATTAACGTGTTTTTTTAAAACTTTTATCTTTTTAAAGAACAACCCTTTTCTTTCTGGCTTAACACCGTTTCCGAAAGGGAATGCAAATATACACACTTATATTTCACTTCAAAATTATTTTGAAAAAAAATGATAAAGTTATTTTAGTTAAGCAGCTTTACACACCTCAAGGAGCTTAATAATCAATCTCTTAAAATCGAATATTTTTTTTCTTTTTTTTCAAGCCTATCCCCTTAAAAAACAGCTTCAGGATCTATAACCACAATAAGCAATAAAAAACAAGGGAGAAATAAATTTCAATAAAAGTTAAAATTAGGTCATCAAGAATATTTTTTTGTAAGAATTACATAAAAAAAATGAAATTGATTTATGGAGAATCGAACAAAAAGAGCTTAACCTGAAGCAGAAATTTAATTCAATATTTTAAAATTTATGCTAAAGCCAGAAAAAAAAGAGCGATACATTTTATTTGTACCGCTCTTCTGCATTTATATTTTTTGTGCTATTTTAGTAATCAGCAGCTTCGCTTTCGCTTAAAATTGCTTTATGCTCGCTTAATTTTGCACGCGTTTTATCTTTATGTTTAGTGATTTGTTTCCTTAACGATTCGATGGCCAGATCAGTGGCTTCTTCAAATGATTTACATTGTTCTTTAGCAAACAGGGTACCTCCCGGCACAATGAGTTTAATCTCACTGATTTTGTTGGCCTCGTCCTCTACGTTCTCTAACTTTAAATACACTTCGCCGCTAATGATCTGGTCAAAAAACTGATCAAGCTTATTTGCTTTCTTCTGTATAAAATCTAACAACTTACTGTCTGCACTGAAGTGGATTGATTGAACTCCGATTTTCATTTTTCCTCCTTTTTTTACGCCTTTGGATGGGCTTGTTTATAAATTGTTTTTAATCTTTCGATCGAATTGTGGGTATAAACCTGGGTTGCCGCTAAACTGGCATGCCCCAAAAGTTCTTTGATCGCATTTAAATCTGCTCCTGCATTTAGCAGGCTGGTGGCATAGCTATGCCGCAACACGTGGGGACTTTTCTTTTCATTGGTTGATATATGGTTTAGGTATGAGGTAACAATACGGTATATCAATTTAGGATATGCTGCTGCACCTGTATTGGTAACGATTAATATAAGTAAATTGTTATTAAAGTTTTGCAACTTTTTTAGCTCGATATAGGTATTTACCTGATTGATAAGCTGTTTATTTATGGGGATAATTCGTTCTTTATTTCTTTTACCCAGCACTTTAATGGTGCCGGAATAAATATCGATGTCGGTATCTTTTAACTGCAGGAGTTCTGTTAAACGCATACCAGTTCCGAAAAGCAATTCGATTACCAGGTGATCGCGACGCGACGGGAAACCATCATCGAAATAATGCTCCGAATCCAACAAATGATCCATTTTCTGGGCTTCAACAAATACAGGAAGTCTTTTGGGGATTTTAGGTGCTTTAATTAAGGCACTAGGATTTTGATCAATCTTACCAGAGTGGTGCAAAAACTTATAAAAACTTCTTAAAGTGGAAATTTTTCTGTTGATGCTATTTTCTGAATTCCCTTTTTCCATCAGCTCAACCATATAACTTCTCAGTTGAGCATGTTTAACTTCAAGAAAATCCAGTTCTAATGCCTTAATAAATACTTCAAACTGATCTAAATCGGTTTGATAAGAAGTAACGGTATGCTGCGAATAGCGCTTCTCGTGGGTTAAATATGTGATAAAACTTTTTAGCAACATTCAATATCTTTTTGCGGGGCATTGATATGAAGTTACAAATTGTTTTGATATAAAGAAATCATTAATTAATTGTTTATTGTAAAGTTTTGGATAGTACAAAAACAAAAAAGCCCTCTCGATTTTACATCGGGAGGGCCTTAATACATTTATATCGTGAACAACTAAGAAGTTGTATCTAGATTCATATTCTGAATGTAAACAGCATGTTTAATTTCAGTACGGCGAGCAACGGATTTTTTCTCGTATGCTTGGCGACTACGTAGTTCTCTCAATACACCAGTTTTTTCAAACTTTTTCTTGAAACGTTTAAGGGCTTTATCTAATGATTCGCCGTCTTTAATGTTGATAATGATCATAACGCTGAAATACCTCCTCTCGTGGTTTTTTAAATTTTCCCGTGTTAACGGGCTGCAAATGTAAGCAAAATATTGAAAATGAGAAAGATTTTATAAAAGAAATTTTATTTAAATCATTCGCTAAACTTATCTGTTGTTTAGCTACATTTATATATACATTTATCATATATGACAACAGGCAAAAAAGTAGGCTCAATTATCGCAGTTATAGTTTTTATTATAGTCGTTGCTATCTGCTATTACCGTTATTTCTTTGTTTTTGGAGAAGGTGTTAAAGCCGGCGAATTAAACTACGTAGTAAAAAAAGGATACGTATTTAAAACCTACGAAGGTAAATTGATCCAAAGTGGCATAAAATCCCGACAAACGGGTACACTACAAAACAACGAATTTGAATTTTCTATCGCCAACAAGGAAATTGCTGATAAAATGATGGCCAATAGCGGCAAATTTTACGAATTGCACTATAAGGAATATAAACATACCCTGCCATGGCGCGGATTTAGTGTTTACGTAGTGGATAGTATTTTGACTACGAAGGATATACCGCAATAAGGGTTTAGGGTTTAGGGTTTAGGGTTTAGGGTTTAGGGAAAATTCTTATTTTGAAGATTTGTTTTTAAAACCTTACACCATAAACCTTTCGCCTTTTAACCTTTCTTCTTCGGTACCTTCGCACCTTCTTTTCTTGCTTCAGACAATCCAATGGCTACCGCCTGTTTTTTGGATGTCACTTTTTTCCCTGAGCCGCTTTTAAGCTTGCCCTCTTTCATTTCGTACATGGTTTTTTCTACTTTTTCACCAGCTTTTTCTGAATACTTTGCCATAACTTTAGTCTTTAGTCTTTAGTCTTTAGTCTTTAGTCTTTAGTTAAAACATTCATTCCAGCTAAGCGGTTTTGAAAATTTTTAAATTAAAAAAATCCGGAGGCGGTTAAACCATCCGGATTACTCATAATATATTTGGTTTGTTGTTTCTGCGTTAAGCAAGCTTTCAGCCTTAGTCTTTTAGATTAAGCTAATATTTCTCTGGCGATTACAATCTTCTGGATTTCGGAAGTGCCCTCGCCTATCGTACATAATTTACTGTCGCGGTAAAATTTCTCTACCGGAAAATCTTTGGTATAACCATAACCGCCAAATATCTGAACGGCATCTGTGGCTACTCTTACTGAAACCTCTGAAGCAAAATATTTAGCCATGGCAGATTCTTTTGTCATTGGCAAATGCCTGTTTTTTAAATCTGCAGCCTGACGGATCAATAATTCAGCCGCCTCAATTTCAGTTGCCATATCGGCCAGTTTAAAACTAATGGCCTGAAAGCTCGATATTGGCTGTCCAAATTGCTGGCGTTGTTTCGAATAAGCAACCGCAGCATCAAAAGCGCCTTTTGCAATACCTAAAGCCAAAGCAGCAATAGAAATTCTTCCACCATCCAATACCTTCATTGCCTGTTTAAAACCTTCGCCAACATTACCTAACAGATTGGCTTTAGGCACCCTGCAGTTATCAAAAATCATTTCAGTGGTTTCTGATGCACGCATGCCCAATTTATTTTCTTTTTTTCCTGCGGTAAAACCAGGTGTACCCCGCTCTACTACAATAGCCGAAATGCCTTTCGAACTTCCCTGCTCACCTGTCCTTACCATTAGAACGGCAATATCGCCGCTTTTACCATGGGTAATCCAGTTTTTGGCACCGTTAATAATATAGTCGTCGCCATCTTCAACTGCGGTGGTCATCATGCGCAAAGCGTCCGAACCTGTATTTGCCTCAGTTAAACCCCAGGCACCGATCCACTCGGCCGTTGCCAGTTTAGGTAACCACCTTTGTTTTTGCTCTTCATTGGCAAAGGCTAAAATATGACCAGTACACAAAGAGTTGTGCGCCGCTACTGATAAACCAATAGAACCACAAACACGGGCTACTTCTACAATTACATCAACATATTCCTGATAGCCCAAACCTGAACCACCATATTCTTCGGGAACCAAAACGCCCATCAAGCCTAATTCTCCTAATTGCTTAAACAATTCTACCGGAAAATGCTGTGCTTCATCCCACTCCATAATATTTGGACGAATGTTTTTCTCTGCAAAATCGCGGACCATAGCCTTTACATTCTGCTGAGTTTCTGTTTCTGAAAAATCGAAGCTTACGCTCATTAAATTTTATATTTTAAGTTAGTTGGAGGCAATTATAAACAATTATTTGATAGTTAGTTACCATTAAATATTCGTGCAATTACAGAATGAAATGGTATTTGGTTCAATTAGTTTATCGGTTAATTTTAAACCCTGCAATTGATTGGGAAAGTTTTTTTTTATTTTTTTTTTATAAAAATCTATTTACAATTAGGAAGGTGGTAATTTTGATTAATATGGTGGAAATTACAAGAAACGTCCCTACGGAACGAAACGCAATAACCTAGGGTTATTTGCTACCGGGAATCGTCCATGTGGGAGGGCAAACATTCATAATTCTGAAAGCAAGATTGTTATCCGAGTTAGTGAACGACGCAGCAGAGAAATCTGTATAAAGCATTTTACCTTTAAAAAGAAATGTAAGGTGCAATTTTATCAATCGTCTGTTGATTCAGGATGGCTATTTTTTTTAAATCAGCTATGCCGGAATAGTTACCATGTTGTTTACGGTACTGAATAATGGCATTGATTTGCTTATATGAAAGGTATGGGTTCCGTTTTAAATCATCAAAAACTGCAGTATTAACATTAATTGTTTTTAAAGGCGCATTACTTATTGAAACCTGGTCTTTAATTTCAGCATACTTAACTGAATCTAAACCATAAACTTCCATGAGCTGTTCTTTTTTGTAAAAAGCCACCTAAACGTTCACGGTATTTAAGAATTCTTTTAGCAAAAGCAGCACCAATTCCTTTAATTTCATCAAGCTGCGCAGAGTCTGCCTGGTTAATATCAATAATTACAGGTGCTTTTTTAACGTATTCTTTTTTCTCAAAAGGAAGATATTTTTTTGAGGCATTTACATTCTGATTTGCAATTTTAACATAAGGCAAAATCTTTTTATACATTTCGGGCGAAATGGTGTACATTTTCTGTAAATCCTCAGGTTTATAAAACTTTCCCCCTTTACCGGTATAATTAACAATTGCTTTTGCCTGTTTTGGCGATAAACCTAAAGTTTGCCAACCTTCGGCATTTAAGGTATTGGGATCGAAATTAAACAGTTTAGTTGTTTTTTCAGGGTATGAATTTTCAATCCGATCGCGTAGATTACTGGCGTATTTCTCATCAGCAACTGTTATTTTCTGCATTTTCGCTAAAAAACCAGGGTCATCTTTTTCTACTGGCCGGATATAACCATATATAAAAGGTATTGCCTTAAGCACAACAATAATCAATATCAACAACAACAATCCGTTGAACTCCCCTTTACTAAAACCGAAATATTTATTCAGCCAAATTCTCATTGATACGATATGACATGTGTATTATAAATATAAATCTTATTTTTGGGATTGCAAAACTGAGCAGGTTTTGCCTATCAACAACCTAAGAATTATATATGAAGATCATAACAACGTCTGAATTTGCTAAAGCAACGAAGATAGATAAGCTAGGTGTACCGGGTTTGGCAGGTTTGATGATGGAGATCATGAAACTGAATGATATTAACGACGTATTCGCTCAAAATCAACACTTTAAAGGTTTAGAATTTGTAGATAAAATATTAGAAACCATTGGCGTTTCGATCGAATTTGATGATGATGATTTAAATAGCATCCCTAAAACAGGACCATTTATTGCCATCGCAAACCACCCTTATGGTGGTGTAGAAGGTTTGGCTTTGGTTAAGCTTTTATGTACGGTTAGGCCTGATGCAAAGGTGATGGTAAATTTTATCCTGAAAAAAATACCAAATCTTGATGAGTTTTTTGTAGCGGTAAATCCTTTCGAAAACGTTCAGCATTCGTCAAGCATCAGTGGCCTAAAAACGACTTTCGATCTGCTTAGAAACGGAACACCGATTGGTATTTTTCCCGCTGGTGAGGTTTCTACTTTTAAACTGGATGCACAACAGGTGACCGACAGGATGTGGCATCCGGTGGTTGGAAAACTGATTGCAAAAGCAAAAGTGCCGGTTGTACCCATCTATTTCCATGGTAATAATGGTGTTTTCTTTAATATTTTAAGTTTTATACACCCAACTTTACGTACCGCAAAACTTCCTTCTGAGTTTTTAAATAAACACGGACGCACGATTAGGGTAAGGATCGGGAAACCGATTGCGATTTCCGAAATCTCCCACATGAACAGCAGTAATAAGTTAATGGACTTTTTAAGGGCCCGTACTTATGCTCTGGGTGTTGGATTAGACACGGAGAAAAAACTTTTCAATCCGCTGAATTTATTTAAGATTAAAAAGAAACCTGTTGAGATAATCGAAGAAACTTCGAGGATTTTGATCAAAGAGGAAGTAGAAAAATTAGAAGATTTTAAAGTTTGGACGGAGAAAAATTACGAAGTATACATCGTTCCGACCTTGAAAATCCCTAATATTTTAAGAGAGATTGGCCGTTTGAGAGAAATTACCTTCCGTGAAGTTGGTGAAGGAACAAACAAAAAAATCGATCTCGACAATTACGACATCTATTACAACCATTTATTTATCTGGGATAGGGATTTAGAAAACATTGTAGGGGCTTACCGCATTGGTAAAGGTGATGAGATTTTAGAAAGCATGGGCCGCCGTGGTTTTTACCTTTCGGAGCTTTTCAAAATGAAAGACCAGTTTTACCCGATGCTAAGGCAGGGGATTGAGCTTGGTCGGTCGTGGATAAGAAAAGAGTACCAAGGCAAACCGCTCCCCTTATTCTTACTCTGGAAAGGAATTTTAAAATACCTGATCGATAATCCTCAGTATCGTTACATGTTCGGACCGGTAAGTATCAGCAACAATTTTTCGAAATTTAGCAAGGCTTTAATTGTTGATTACATTACCAAAAACCATTTCGATTATGAGATGGCGAAATATGTTAAACCGAGAAACAAATTTAAGGCTGATTTATTACCTATTTCAACTGATACCCTGGTAGATAGCAGTGAATCTTTTAAAGATTTAGACAGTATTATTGGTGATATCGAAAACTCGCACATTAAAATTCCGGTATTGTTAAGGCAGTACATGAACCTGAATGCAAAGATTATTTCTTTTAACATCGACCCTAAATTTTCAGACTGTCTGGATGGTTTCTTAGTGGTAGATACACATAATATTCCACCAGAAATGTTGGAAAAACTTGGCAAGAACCTATAATTAAGGCAATAAAAAAACCCAGACATCCATCTGGGTTTTTTATTATCAACTAACCTAAACTTTATAAATACTAACCAAATATTTATGCCACAAAAGTATAGTTAGCTTGTTAAATTGGTATTAATGAAATGTTATTTATAAAATTTCTCCCATCACAATTTCTTAATAGATAAATAGCCGGTTGTTCATCTAATTCTGTTATCTTTAGGTACTCTGTATGAGCTATGATAAACATTTTTTTTTCAACAACAGGATGTTTCCCCTCTCTTATATTTAGCTCAAATAAAAAATCATTTATCGAACTGGTTTCAACAATGAAATCAGTTTTGAAGCATCACTTATGACACTCATTTCTAAAGAAAATTTCTCGAAAGCAACGGGAATCGGCAACATCCCTATTCCAGGCCTAGCGGCTTTTTTAATGCGGTTTTTGAAGATTGATGACTTTAATGGAATTATTAAAGATGCGAATACTTTAGAAGGCGAAAAATTTGCCAACCATATATTAAATGTACTGGGTGTTACTATCGAGATCAGCGATGAAGACCTTGCCAATATTCCGGAAGAAGGTGCATTTATTGCCATTGCGAACCATCCTTATGGTGGAATAGAATCATTGGCTTTGCTCAGCACCTTGCAAAGGATGCGCAGGGATACTATGTTTATGGGCAATTTTTTATTAAAAAAAATCCCAAATCTTGAAAAATGTATCATTGCCGTAAATCCATTCGAAAAAGTAATTGACGCTTCAAGTATCAGTGGATTAAAAATCACTTTACAAACCTTAAAAGAGGGTACTCCTATTGCCATTTTCCCGGCAGGCGAAGTTTCATCATATAAATTCAAAAAAAATCAGATTACCGACAGAGAGTGGCATCCGGTGGTGGGTAAAATTATTTCGAAGGCTAATGTGCCCATTTTACCCATTTATTTTGAAGGAAACAACGGATTATTCTTTAGCTTATTGAAACTGATCCACCCTACCCTACAAACGGCCAAATTAATTTCCGAAATGTTTAATAAAAAGGGCCATGTGCTTAAAATTAAAATAGGAAAACCGATTGTAATTAACGACATTGATTGTAGAAAATGTAATGTATCGCTCTTAAAATTTTTAAGAACTTCTGTATATACACTCAAAACCACAAAAAAGTTAGTGGTAAATTAAAACTAAATCCAATAGAGTTTAAAAACACAATCAACATCCCCTTCAGTAAATATCTGTATTAAATTAATATCATCAATTTGAACTTTGTTAACATAAACAAATTGTTGCTTTTGTGTTAATAATGGGTAAATTTAATACAACCAAATATGCTGCAGTTTGAAAAGAGGGATTTACATATATGCATTGTTCACTTGCCTGATAATGGCTACCACCATTGCGAGGGGACAAAACTATTCTTTCGATTTTTATAACGGAACCTTCAATTTCAGCACCGACTCTACCATAAATTTACGGGTATCAAAAACAGCAGAAGCAACTGAAGTTTCAAAATTTTACACCAAAATGGATTCAGGTAATTATCTGCCGCTGGTTTCTTCTCTTAAACAATACCAGGAGAAATATCATTTAAACGACTGGATCTATTATCAACTGATCCGCAAAACTGCAGAGCAAATCAGTCCCAAAGCGGATAATTACTTTCGCTATACTTTATATAAATGGTTTTTACTTAGCAAATGTGGTTACGATGCCCGGCTGGCTGTGGGCGATAAGCAGGTTATATTTTATGTAAGAAATGAGGAAGACATCAGCGATGTTCCATTTTTTATGATTGATGGTAAAAAATACATGTGCCTGAATTATCACGATTATGGTAAACTGTTTAAACAGGCAGATGTTTATCAACCCGTTAAAATTTTAATCCCCGAGGCTAAAAATCCTTTCTCGTATAAAGTTACGCGCATGCCCGATTTTAAACCGGAAAACTATCAGGAAAAAGACATCGAATTTAGTTATCGTCAAAAAGTTCATCACTTTAAACTCAAAGTGAACGAAGATGTTGAAACTATATTCAAAAACTATCCTGTGGTTGATTTTGAAACCTATTTTAATATTCCTTTAAGCCGGGAAACTTACAGTTCGCTTATTCCCACATTAAAAGAAAACCTGAAACACATGGATCAGAAAAAAGGAGTGGATTATTTAATGAAATTTACACGTTACAGCTTTTTATATGAGGATGATGATGAAAATTTCGGCAAAGAGAAACGTTTCTCGCCTGAACAAACACTATTAAGTACCTACAGTGATTGCGACGACAGGGCAGCTTTATTTTTTTACCTGGTAAAGGAAATATATAATTTGCCCATGATTGCATTGTTATATCCTAAACATTTAACCATTGCGGTACAGTTTGACAAGCCTGTTGGTGAAGCCATTACCTATAAAGGTAAAAAATACTCTTATTGCGAACCTACTCCCCAGTCCCAAAACCTAAAAATCGGACAGCTTTCTTCAAACTTGAAAAATAGTAAGTACGAGGTAGTATATGCTTATGAGCCGGTTAAATGATAATATCGACGTTACTTAAGTTAAATTAATGTTAAGCAATTGTTTAATCAATGTTATCTTATTAAAAACACGCTGAATAAATGGCTATTTGCATTACTTTTATTTTTTAACTGATGTTTAAAATTTAAAAAGGGTCCTTATGTCTGCAATAATTTATACCATTTTAAAAGAGTTTTTTGTTGAGATCCATCAACATCATGTTAAGGCCAGGATTATGTCGCCAATTAACGATAACAATGTATTCGTTTTTCAAACCAGTTTATACTATAAAAGTAAAAGCAATTCTGATCCAAATCAGCCTGCCTCTACATTTACTTCTTATGCCAATGCAGAAAGACACCTGCTTCAGTACCTGGAAGAGTTTCAGAATACGATAGATCTCGGTGGCCATGTAGCCGAAGGCACCAATTTCTAATCACATAAATTATAGCAAAATGTTTTACATGTTAACTCAAAATACAAGAGTTAACAAAATCATAATATTGATTTAATTTTTTGATAACATATCTTTGATGAAATCCCATTTTATTTCAGATGAAAAAGAATAAATCAAAATCAAGAAACCATTCGGCAGGCAAGAAAGTACGTAAAGAATTAGAAACAAAATTAGCTACAGCTTTTAGCGAAGTGGTATCAGCTTATGGCAAAGCGAAAAAGGCAGACAAAGTAATCGGAAAATTTGCCAGACAACTGGCTAAAAAGGTGACCATTTCAGCTTCGCAAGATTCGATAACTCCATTTATTAAAGAAGAAAAAATTGCACTTGCGGCTCCAAAAGCGAAAGCAGCTAAAACTGTTGCTGTAAAAACACCTAAAAAGGAGTTGGCAACTGAAAAAACCGAAGGTTAATTGGGCAAAGTTTACCAAAAGATTTGCCTCTGGCAATATACCCCGCATAAAAAAGTCCTTATCAATTTTGATAAGGACTTTTTATATTCAACCTGTGTTTAATAAGGCCTGATGATTATAATTTCTAGAAAGTTGCACCAGTTGCAGCAGCAGAACCAGCTTTAACAGTGAAGTTAGGAGCGGTTAAGCTAAACGGAGCGTTTAATAAAGCTGCAGCTGCAGTTTCATCAATGATTGTATTTCCTTTACCTGTTAAATAGGTTTTTAACAGATCAGCACTTGAGAATGAAAGTGTAGCACCATCAGCAACTACATCTTTACCAGCAGTAAATGATTGATAAATATTGTTTTTGATTAATGAAGTTCCATCTGTTAAGGCATCACCAGTTTCTTTATCACGGATATCGATTCCGAATTTAAAACCGATAAAGATTGAGTTAGCTAAAATCATTTTTGATCCTCTTCTCCATAGGTTGGCATATTCATGTTTAGCATCAACAGCTACGTTTCCAGGACCAATTAACGTCATATTTGAAATAATTGGACGTGTACGTGGACTAGAATCGAATACTTTTTCTGAGTTATCAGACTCAATGCCATTTGATTGACCAGCCTGATCAGCTAAAGATGGATCTCTTTGAGCTACTAAAAACTGTAATTTACCAGAGAAACCGTTATCAAAATCGAAAACATCATCAACGTTAGCGATAGAAACCAGGTGTTTTGCATTTACAGTACCACCGAACCATTCGAACGAATCATCACCAGAATAAGAAACCTGTACATAATCTACTGTAGTACCAGAACCAACAGATCCGAAAGTAACACCGTTAATTTCATTATTGGTAGCATAAGCAATACCTGGGAATTCTACACGCACATATTTAAGTGTACCAGAGTTATCTGCAGGGACATTACCACCGTGGTTTCCTTCAGGAAGTGTTAATCCACCTTCAATTAAGCCAGTACCACCAGGGATATTATTAGTTGATCTACCTAAAATGATAATTCCACCCCAATCACCCGGAGCTCTTGATCCAACGGCCTGGTTTGAAGTAAATACAATTGGTTTTGCAGCAGTTCCATCTGCAATTAATTTACCACCACGGGTTACTACCAAAGTAGCTTTTGAATCTTTATCGCCACGGATAACTGTTCCGGCAGGAATAGTTAATGTAACACCTTCTTTAACATATACAAATCCAACTAATTTGTAAACTTTAGTTGCATCTAATGTTCTGTTTGCATCGATGGATCCTTGTAAAGTTTCAGTTGCCTCTGCGTACACCGTTACTTTAGGTGTAAAATTGGTCCAGCTTGCAGTCCAATCTGTAGAACCAAATGCGCCTTTGTAAGATACTTTATCAAAAAATGCGTCTGCTAATGATTCGCTAGAATCTTGTTTTGTAGGCTCCTCAACTGGAGTACCATCTTTTTTACAACCAGAAACTACTGCAGCACCTGCAACCAAAATTGCAAGTAAGCCCAAGTTTAATTTGTTTTTCATTTTCATTTTGATTTTCCTTTTCCTTTTATGATTTGTACAAATGTATTTTCTGTAGATTATGCCAAAATCAATTCAGCATTAAATGAACAGCGTTTTTATGTTAAAAATTTATGATACTATTTAAATTTATAAGATAGTGTTAGCGAGATTGTTGATCCAAAACGATCTGCGATGTTGATATTATCAGTCTTTTTATCGAAACTGGCATTCGGATCAGAGCCTTTAACTTTTTGATAGAAATAAGCCTTGTTATTAAAGATATCGCTGTAGTTAACTTTTAATTCACCTCTTGATTTCGCGAATTTTTGTGAAACCTGTAAATCCATGATATTTCTTGAATACTCATAAATGTCAGGATCTTCCACATTACCAATTGCCCAGATTCTTGGTCCTACCCTATTGTATAATATGGTTACACCTGTAGAATTTTCTACCGCAGATGCGTATGATAAACCTGCATTAATTAAATAAGGAGATTGTCCTTGTAATGGTCTTGAACCTTGTGCATTTACCAATCTGGATACCTGAACTTTTGATTTGATATAAGAACCGTTTGCATTAAATGTGAAGTTTTTTAAACTGTTATCGATAAATTTCAATGATTTTCTTATTTCGACTTCTGCACCATAAACGGTAGCCGAAGCTGAGTTTGCGTAACTTAAAGATCTGCCTGAAGTACCTAACTGAAGTGTTTGTTCTATAGGAGAATCAAAATATTTGTAAAAGGTAGATACCGAGAACGTTTCGCCTGATGAGGGATATATCGCGTAACCTAAATCGATATTTGTTGTTTTAGATTGCTTTAATCCTGCATTACCCCTTACGTTAACGTTTTTATTAAAATCGTAGAAAGGAAATGGTGCTAATTCTCTAAACTCTGCTCTTCCGATAGTTTGTGAACCAGACAAACGGATGTTTGCTTTATCACTTAAATTATAGATTAAATTAGCGGAAGGAAGTAGATTAGTTGCAGTTGAATCAATATTTACAGGTTTTCCGTTATCTTCACTGGTTAATGAAAGTTTATAAGATTCTAACCTTGCACCAATACCCAACCGCAGTTTTTCGGTTAAATAACCATCAAACATTACATAACCGGCATTTAATAAAGAGTTGGCCTGATATTGATCGCTTCCGTTTGTAATTTCATTTAACACAAAACCATTGGCACGGATATTTTCCGGTGAAAATATCTGATCCTGAGGAAGGGTCAACAATGAAGTATCAAAATTTCCATTTCTGATAAAACCGATTACCCTTGCGCTAAAGTCGCGTTTACGGTATTGACCGAAATAACCCGCTTTGATCTTATTATTATCTCTGAACAACTTAACCGGGATGGTTAAATTCGCTGCGCCACCATATGCATTTTCATTAAGTACTGATGAAAAATTACCTGCTAAACCAGCCACCGCAGATCCTGATTGAATAGAGGCAATGCCATCTTTAGAATAATCCATACGTTTATAACCTGGTTCTTTCCTATCGGTATTTGCATAATTTAAATTCCAGTCTATTTTGATTTTACTTTCGGGAGATAATAAATGTTCACCTGTTAACTGGTTAGACATTAAAGATCTTTGAAGCAAATAATCGCCTGTTCTGATAAATTCACCACCAGCATCATCTTTACCAACGCGATACGTAAACTGATTTTCTAAAACCCTGTTGTATAAGTTTTTTAGTGAAATTTTATTATTGCCCCATGAGTAGGCAAAATTGGCTAACGCACCAATATTGGTGTTAAAATTATACATGTCATCATGATATACATCTCCCAATGCCTGCCCAACATAAGCTTTTTGATCGCTGGTTTTTAAACGTTCATCATATCTATAAGTTAATGACAATACCGCCCCAAATTTCGATTTATCCTCAAAAACCTTACTGGATCCATAGTTTACCTGAAAATTCGGTCCTATGGTTGATTTGCCAGAGCTATATCCCCAATTGTTTTTGAATAATTTAGATAAAGTAAAAGTTTCGCTGGCGCCGTTTGGCAATGCGCGGTAATCTTTTGAAGAAGGAAATCCAGCAGGAATATCCCGGTCTTTATTATAAAACCCAAAAATTTCATTGCCACTTTTAGGAGAGGAAAGGAAATCTTTAAAGGTAGATTGAGTATTGTAAGAAGTTCCTAAAGAGGCGTTAAAAAAAGTATTAACAGGGAAATCTTTTGTAGTTACCTGTACTACCCCTCCAGAAAAGTCGGCAGGAATATCGGCAGAAGCCGTTTTGTTAATTACAATAGCATCGATCAGGTTGGATGGAAGAATATCAAATGAAAATGCTCTTTTATCTACTTCGGTATTTGGAAGCATAGAGTTATTTAACATTGCAGAGTTATACCGATCTGATAAACCACGAACAATAACAAACTTATTATCTTGGATACTTGCCCCGCTTACACGTTTTAAAACTTCAGATGTATTACGGTCAGGGCTTCTTCTAATCAATTCAGCTGATATCCCACTCGAAATACTGATACTCGATTTCTGATTGGCGTATAAGGTATTAACCGATTCTTTACTTGCACTACCTGTAATTACGACATCATTTAACTTTTGTGAATTCGATTCATTAAGCAGAATATCTAAATTAGTAGAAGCATTATCTTTTACCTCTACATCAACAACATTTTTAGTTGCATAACCTACATAAGAAACTTCAATAGCGTATTTTCCTGAAGTTAGGCCTGCAACTACATACCTGCCCTCAATATCAGTTGAAGTACCCTTTGTTGTACCTTTAATTTTTACCGTTACACCAATTAGGGTTTCGCCAGTTTTTTGATCAGAAATTTTACCAGAAATTTTTCCGGTTTGCGCATACGAGAGTACGCTGATCGTCAAAGCGAACACAGTAAGTGCCGCTCTTTTAAAAGAGTTTAGTAAATCCAATTTGCCTTTATTTGATAAAGACAAAAGTATTACCGCATTGTTAACAGCAAGTTAGGTGTTAATTAATATTCCTTTACCTTAAAGTTAACCCAAGGTTAACCTCTTTTTTGGTTAGTACCTAATACCTACTTTCTTGCAAATGAAGTGCAATAACCAGATCGGACCAATTAACAGGAATTTAATATCATCAAGAAACGAGGGCTTTTTCCCTTCAATTTTATGACCGATAAACTGACCAACCCAGGCAGCAACAAATATTGCGGCATAAATGGCATATGCAGTCCCACTGCCCAAACCAACGGCTTGTTCAATTTTTACGATGATATAACTCATTAAACCAACCACCCAGATCATTAAGAAAAACAATACAGGTGATAAGGTAAAATAATAATACAAGCTAAAGGCCAAAAGGAACGATGCCCAATTGAAGAAACCATTATAACTCCCTAAAAACCCGATATGTGGAAAAGGAATTTGCCAGATCAAACCCAGTAAACTGAACACAATTAATGGAACACAGATCCAGTGTACCAATTTATTAGTCGGATTTTGGTGACTTTCGGCGTACTTATCAAAAAGTACATCTACCGGCCGTTTTGGTTCGAGTTGGATGGTTTGCTTGCTCATTATGTAAAAATAAAAAAAAGCGATGGAATATCCATCGCTTTATATTTTGTTTCGCTATTTCGGTTCGTGGAGACACGAACCAAGGCTAGTGAGATAAATTTTGATCCGGTGCAATCACTAAATCGGTAAAATTACCTTCTTTATTTAGCAAAGGCTACAGAACGGGTTTCCCTGATTACGGTTACCTTAATCTGCCCTGGGTAAGTCATTTCGGTTTGAATACGGGTAGAAATATCAGCTGCTAAAAGTTCCGCCTGCGCATCGGTTATGCGTTCGCTTTCTACAATTACACGTAATTCTCTTCCAGCCTGGATAGCAAAAGTTTTTTCTACACCGGGATAAGATAAAGCAAGTTCTTCAAGATCTTTTAAACGTTTAATGTAACTTTCTACTACCTCACGACGGGCACCCGGACGTGCACCAGAAATGGCATCACAAGCCTGAATGATCGGCGAAATCATTGAAGTCATTTCGATTTCATCGTGGTGGGCTCCAATTGCGTTACAAATCTCTGGATGTTCTTTATATTTTTCGGCCAGCTGCATCCCTAAAATTGCGTGTGGCAGTTCAGGATTATCATCAGGCACTTTACCTATATCGTGTAATAAACCTGCACGTTTGGCCATTTTAGCATTCAAACCAAGCTCTGCAGCCATGGTAGCACAGAAATTTGCTACCTCACGCGAGTGATGCAACAAGTTTTGGCCATAAGATGAACGGTAACGCATACGGCCAACCATACGGATTAACTCAGGGTGTAAACCATGGATACCTAAATCGATCACTGTACGCTCACCAATCTCTACGATTTCGTCTTCAATCTGTTTTTTGGTTTTCGCTACAATTTCTTCGATACGTGCCGGATGGATACGACCGTCGGTTACCAAACGGTGTAAAGCCAAACGGGCAATTTCTCTTCTTACCGGATCGAAGCCTGATAAAATAATGGCTTCAGGGGTATCATCAACGATAATCTCGATACCAGTAGCAGCTTCTAAAGCACGGATATTTCTACCTTCTCTACCAATTACACGACCTTTAATTTCATCGCTTTCAATGTGAAAAATAGATACAGAATTTTCGATGGCCGCTTCGGTAGCGGTACGCTGAATGGTTTGGATAACCACTTTTTTAGCCTCTTTGCTGGCAGTAAGTTTTGCTTCGTCTACAATGTCCTTAATCTGGATCATGGCCTGTGTACGGGCTACTTCCTTTAAGTTTTCTACCAGCTGGTTTTTAGCTTCGTCGGCTGATAAACCTGCAATGGTTTCTAATTGTGTTAAATGTTGATTTTTTAAAACTTCTACTTCTTCCTGCTTTTTAACGGCAAGTTCTGTCTGTTTTTCGAGCTGGCTCTTTTGTTTATCGAGTTCTTGCTCTTTTTTGTTAAAGTTTTCCATGCGCTGGTTCACCGACTGCTCTTTCTGCTTCATGGTGTTTTCGCGCTGGTTAATGTTGTTATTCTTAGCATTCACCTCTTGTTCATGCTCAGCTTTTAACTGTAAAAATTTCTCTTTGGCTTCTAAAAGTTTATTCTTTTTTAAAATTTCGGCATTATTTTCTGCGTCTTTTAAAATCTTTTTCACCTTATTCTGTGCAGCAACTTCCTGCTGTTTAAGCAAGTTACGCAGGAGGAATCTTCCTACCACTACTCCGATAGCTATACCTGCTATTACGGCAAATACGTATCCTAATATTTCAACTATTTCCATTTTGTTTTTTAAGTAAAAAAAAACCGCAACTAATTTTTAAAGTCTCATACATTTTAAACCTCAACTAAGCATAATTAGGGTTTAAGCCATTTTCAGGTGCCATAGCAGATGAAATACGCCCTCTTAACCCTATAGATATTGAAGTGTTAAGTTTTATAAAATTTGAAACTCAAAAACTAGCTGCGGCTATATTTTTGTGCTAATATCGTGTCCTGTCCTGAAGCAGAGCGCATAGAGCCGAAAGCCTGATAGGCTAAATGTCTAGTATCCAGGATTTATTTCCTAGACTCTTCATTGCATTCATTGTGACAAAAAATATAAAGAACGAACCTTATTTTGAAAAGAAATTATTGAGTAAAACATCCAATTCTTCAACTTTATCGGCAACAGCAGTATCCTGGTTTTGTACTTTATTTTCTGTTCTTAATACGGCGGTTGCATAGTGCAATACTGCCATAGAAAGAAGATCCTGCTTATCTCTAACCGCATAATTATCCTGATAATCTTTTATGCGTTCGTTGATCATTTTTGCTGCCCGTCTCACAATTTCTTCCTCTTCCATATTCACCTTTAAAGGATAGATACGGTCGGAAATGGTTATTTTAATCGAGATTTCTCCCATTTGTTTAGCTTAGTTTCTGATTTTTTCGCATCATTATTTCTTCAACAATGCGATACTCTTATCAATCTCCCGCACAAAATCGTTAATTTTTTGCTTAATGTCAAGCGATTTTTCGCTTGTTCCCTCTATACTTTTGGCCAATTTTGTAACCCTGAGTTTTTCATCAAGTTCTACATTTTTGCCCTTAGATGTATCGAGTGCGACTTTTAACGATTGATTTTCAAGCTTTAATAAATCATTTTCTTCCTGTAGCGCATTACATAACTCAATTACCTGAGCCGTTTTTTGTAATACCTTATCTAATTGATCTGCAACAGAAGTCATGAATTTATTTCTAAAAATACGAATTTATATTTTATTTCCTAATTTCTGCACCAGCTTGTGCCGTTAAATTCGCGATTAACTTCTGCATGGTATTTTCAATCTGCTTATCAGTAAGGGTTTGTTCCTCATCCTGCAAAATAAAATTAAGCGCATAAGATTTTTTACCTTCAGGCAGTTTATCACCCACATACACATCAAAAACACCAACCTCTTTAATAAGTTTTTTATCGGTTTTGAAAGCAATGCCTTTTAAAGTATCGAAAGTTACATTTTGATCGATCAATAAGGATAAATCTCTACGCACCTGAGGGTACTTAGAAACTTCTTTATTGATGATTCTGTTTTTCTTTACAATATCCAACAAGGTGACCCAATCAAAATCGGCATAAAATACTTCTGCATTTACATCAGCTACTTTACGGTCGGCTTTTGAAGCGGCTCCGAAACTTACCAAAGTTTTATCCCCACGGAAATATTTAATGCCATAGGCAAAATTTTCATCGTTCAAAGCATCACTTTGATAGCTTGCGATCCCTAAACGTGAGATAATCGCATCAACTGCTGATTTTAAATTGTAAAAAGTTGCCGGTTTAGCGTTATGGTTCCACTGTTCGCTTTGTTTTGCTCCCGAAACCAATAACAACAACCTGGAACGCTCTACGTACTTCTCGTTGATTAAATGATAGGTTTTACCAAACTCGTAAAATTTCACGTCAGCATTTTTACGGTTCTGGTTGTAGGCTACACTTTCCAATGCTGGCATCAATAAATTCTGACGCATTACATTCAAATCACTACTTAAAGGATTCAAAATAAATACAGCCTCATCCAAATTTTTCGAATAAGCCGATTTGGTTAAAGAGTTACACATAATTTCAGCATATCCGTTTGAAGTCAGCATATCTGCAATTACATTATGGGTATTTTCTTTCTCTGGCTTAACGCTATACGAAAGCGATGCATTTACTTTTGCAGGAATTTCGACATTATCATACCCGTAAATACGCAATACCTCTTCGGTAATATCACATTCGCGGGTCACATCCACTTTAAATGATGGTACACGCAAAGCCAGTGTATCATCAGAAGTATTGGTTGCTGAAATGCCCAAAGCGGTAATGATATGTTTAATTTCGGCCGAAGGAATATTTGCACCGATTAATTTATTGATATTGGTATAACTCACCTCAAATTCAAATGGCTTGATGTGGCTTGGGTAGTTATCAGAAACTGATGAAGAAATTTCTCCTCCTGCCAATTCCTTAATTAATAAAGCCGCATATTTTAAAGCAGTAACGGTAATTTCAGGGTCGGTACCACGCTCATAACGGAAAGATGCATCGGTTTTTAAACCATGTCTTTTAGAAGTTTTACGCACAGACACTGAATTGAAATAGGCACTTTCTAAGAAAATATTTTTGGTATGGGTATCAACACCTGATGATTTCCCGCCAAAAACGCCTGCAATACACATTGGTGCTTCGGCATTACAGATCATTAAATCATCTGCATTTAATTTACGTTCTACCTCATCAAGGGTTACAAAAGGCGTACCTTCTGCCACTTTTTTTACCATTACTTTTCCGCCGGTAATTTTATCGGCATCGAAAGCGTGTAGTGGCTGACCTAAACCATGTAACACATAATTGGTAATATCCACAATGTTATTAATCGGACGTAAGCCGATTACCTTTAATTTATCTTTTAACCATTCAGGCGATTCTTGTACGGTAACGCCGGAAATGGTTACACTGCTATAACGTGGGCAGGCCGCCAAATCTTCTATCTCTACCGGAATAACCAGGTTTTCGTTATCTGTTTTGAAAGCAGAAAGATCAGGCATTTCGTATTCACTTCTGAAATAAGCAGCTAAATCCCTGGCCACGCCTAAATGTGAAGCGGCATCGGCACGGTTTGGCGTTAATCCAATTTCGAAAACAAAATCATCATCCATTTTGAAATGATCTTTAGCACGGATCCCAATTTCGGTATCTGCCGCCAAAACCATAATGCCATCATGTGATTTGCCCAAACCAATTTCATCTTCAGCACAGATCATGCCTTGTGAAAGCTCTCCCCTGATTTTTGATTCTTTGATTTTAAAAGGCTCACCCTCTAAAGGATATACAGTTGTACCTACTGTAGCCACCACCACTTTTTGTCCAGCGCCTACATTTGGAGCACCACAAACAATCTGAAGATTTTCGGCACCGCCAACGTTAACGGTGGTAATGCGCAAACGATCAGCATTGGGATGCTGAACACAGGTTAATACTTCACCAATTACCAAACCTTCAAGACCACCTACTACAGGCTGTACCTTTTCTACACTTTCTACCTCCAAACCCACATTGGTAAGGATTAATGAAAGTTCCTGAGGTGTTTTATCGATCTGTACGAATTGTTTTAACCAGTTATATGATATTTTCATTTTGGAGTATCAAGTAGTGAGTGTCCAATATCAAGACAAATCCCGAAGGGCACTCTAATTTCATAAAACGCAAAGATATTATTTAAAGCCCAAAGGAGAAAGTTAAACAGGAATAAATGATGGAAAATGGAAGAGGTATGATGGATGACGGAATCGTAATAAAAGTTCAGCGGTTTGTCCTCACAAAACACGCTGCGAGACTCACGAAATCTTTCTGCCTTCTTACCCTTGCAAGACTTCGTGAGACTGGCCGGCCTGCTAAAACCAAAGTCTGCAGAAAACCGGAAGGTGATCTGAATAATACCTTTTATCTTTACTATCGGTTAGCACTGCAAATTTCTGCACTTTAAAACCTTTATTTACAAAAATATAGTCGATACGATCTTTCAGGTCGCTATCGAAATGAAAACCGTTAAAGGTACCTGCCGGGCCGTAAGGCGGCTCTACAGAAATCTCTTTTGCATCTGTAAGAAAAGATTTAATGGTGGCAATCGCCTCTGTTTCTGGCGTTACGTTTAAGTCGCCTGTAAAAACAACCGGTAGCGTCGGTGCAATTTGCTGTATTTTTTGTTTGAGCAATTTGGCTGATTCGATCCTCGCCTGCACGCCAATATGATCGTAGTGTGTATTGAAAACAATAAATTCTTTTTTATTCAGTTTATCGTACAATTTAACCCAGCTGCAAACACGGTTTAAAGCTGCATCCCATCCTTTGGAAGGTACATCTGGGGTTTGCGACAGCCAAAAAGTGCCGCCGTCTTTTTTGGTGAAACGGTCTTTATCAAAATATACAGCAGAAAATTCGCCTTTTCTTTTGCCATCATCACGGCCAACACCTACTACATCGAAATTAGAATTTTCCAATAGCGCATCGAACTGTTCAGGCAATGCTTCCTGTACACAAAGAATATCGGCATCATGGAATTTCACCAAGGCCTTTACGTTATCTTTTCGGTTTGGCCAGGCATTAACACCATCAGAAGCTACATTTAAGCGAACGTTATAGGTAATGATATTAATGGGCACAGTAACTTTCTGAGCGAAGGCAAAAACCGTTAATAAAAGAAAAACAGGGATAATTTTTAAAAAATTCATCATAACTATAATTTTAATTCCGCTATTCCGGAAGCTTATAAATAAACTGCGATGATACTAAATTAAGGTTAATTGTATTTTAACAATCAAACATCTTTTAAATTAAATCTTCATCTCTATAACTATAATAGCGGTTGTTGGCAAAAATGACATGATCTACCACATGGAGCGTAAGCAGGTTACCCGAGGCCACCATATTTTTTGTCAGTTTATCATCGCTTTCACTGGGTTTTAAATTTCCGGAAGGGTGATTATGCGTGAGCACAATATTTGCCGCATTATTTTCTAAAGCGGTTTTAAAAATAATTTTCGGATCGGCTATCGTACCTGCCTGTCCTCCTTTACTGATCAGGAATTTACCGATGATGCGGTTAGACCTGTTGAGCAACAAAATCCAGAATTCTTCGTGATTGAGGTTGGCAAAAGTGTGGTGCATGTACCTGTACACGTCTCCAGAGGTGGTAATCTGGACAGTATCTTCTTCAGCAGTTTCTTTCCGCCGCAAACCGAGTTCCAGCGCTGCCATAATGGTTAGCGCCTTTGCTACACCAATGCCTTTAAACCGGGATAAATCCTGAATGGATGCCTTGCCCAGCCTGGTTAAATTGTGATCGTAAAAAGCCAGGATCCTTTTACTCAGATCAACAACGGTTTCAGTTTTACTGCCTGAACCAATTAAATTGCAATGAGTTCGGCATCGGTTAAATGCCTGCGGCCATGTAATAAAAGTTTTTCACGTGGGCGGTCTTCTTCAGCCCATAACTTAACTCCGAGTTTTTGTTCGTATTGTTCCATTTTTTTTGACAAAAAAAAGGCATCCCAACTTTTTGGTTGGGATGCCTTCCACTAATATCGTAAAAAAAATGGCTTATTTTAAACCGTTAACGAATTTCGTTAATTTTGATTTATTGTTTGCCGCTTTGTTTTTGTGGATAACATTCTTTTTTGCTAAACGATCTAACATAGAGATTACTTTTGGCAATAAATCAGATGCAGTTTTTTTATCTTCTGCAGCACGTAGTCTTTTAATAAAGGTACGTGTAGTTTTTGCCTGATATCTGTTACGTAAACGTTTTGTTGCGTTTGCTCTAATTCTTTTTAATGAAGATTTATGATTTGCCATTTCTATTTAGCCTTTTATTTTTCTTATTCGTTTCCTATAATTCGGGTTGCAAATATAGGATTAATGTTTTTAAAATGCAAAACACTTTTAACTTTTTTTTCGTTAAAATTTAACCCCGTTTCCCAACTGCAAAAATACATTAAAATTATTCATTAATAATACTTTAACTTAATTGAATAAAATTTCTTTTCGATTGAAAAAACAGCCTTAAAAATACTATTTTTGGGCAAAACGATTTTTGAGTGAAAAAACGAATAGCCATATTTGCATCAGGTTCTGGTTCTAATGCCCAAAAACTGATGGAGCATTTTAAACGGAGTAACGAAATTGAGATTTCTTTAGTGTTAACCAACAACGCTGAAGCTTATGTATTGCAAAGAGCTGATAATTTTGAAATCCCCACTCATATTTTCGACAAAAACGAGTTTTACAAAACCGATGAGGTAGTAGATCTACTCAAAAACCTGGAGATTGATTTTATTGTACTCGCTGGTTTCCTTTGGCTAATCCCCAAAAGCCTCATCCACGCCTATCCGGGCCGGATTGTGAATATCCACCCGGCTATCCTTCCTAAATTTGGCGGCAAAGGCATGTATGGCGACCACGTGCACAACGCCGTAATGGCAGCAGGCGAAGCGGAAGGCGGCATAACCATTCATTACGTTGATGAAAATTACGATGAGGGAGAATACATTTACCAGGCCCGCTATAAGATCGATAAAAACGACAACCTGGAAATGGTAAAATTTAAAGGTCAGCAGTTAGAGCACCAACATTACCCACGCATAGTAGAAACGCTGGTTAAAAAAATCAAAAAGTAAAACTAAGGGACATTCCTATTCTACCTTAAAAATTTCAGGGTCAGTTTTAGCGCACCACAACTTTAGGGTATCGCCAACCTGTAAAAAGTCGTTTCTATTGATTACTTCCTGCTTCCAGGTTTTATTATTTACTTTATAGGTAAATATAGCGTAAGGCGTTCGGCTGTTTCTATTTCTTTGCGTGTATAGTTTGGTCACAACCCCGTGAACAGGGACTCCATACTCGGCCAGCTGCCTTTTCATAAAAGATTGATGCATCAGAAACACAAAAACACCTATTGGTCCACCAACAAATAGAAAAAACAGAAATGACTTTAATTTATCCCACCTGCCACCATCACCCAACCATAAATCGCCTAAATAAAGCAGCGCCAAAATACTTGAAATGCTCAGCCACATTACCCAGTTAAACCCGAAATAACGATGAGAATGGTAAATGCCAACATAGCAACATATAAGAAGGAACAATACGATTATATAAGACCAGATTGTTTTACGTTTTGACTGAAACATTGCTTTGGTTAGTTATGAAGGGGCTAAAATAATAAAAATCATAACATTCTGTTCATCATCAATACCTACAGCCCTAAAAGGGTTTATTAACCATTATCCTGCTTCGTTTTTGACATTATCAACAATAACAAACTCACTACAACCAGGAATCCGATATTTAATAAAGTTGCCTTTTGGTAGGCTACTGCGAAACGCGTTACTATAGTTGAATGATGAAGCTGACTAAAAAACACCCCTCCAACTATAGCAACCCCAATGGCAACCGAAATTTGTTGCAGGGTTAAATAAATCCCTGATGAAGCACCCATTTTATCTTCAGCAATACTTTTTAAAGCAACTGTCATTAAAGAAGGTAAAATGGTACCACAGCCAAAACCATAAATAAATAATACGATAACGATATATAATTGTGGCGCATCATTAGAATTAAATAACATCAAATGAAAAACGAGCGCCATGATCATCATTACAGATCCGGCGAGCGATATATATTTGCCGTAACGGGCTACCAGTGGCGTAAAAAATATCGAGGCCATCACGTAACCGATTCCCTGGCAAACAAAGTACATTCCGGTACGGGCAGAACTTACGTTCATCCCACTTTGTAAATTAACGGTATTGATTAAAAAGTAAGAATCCTGAACGAGGTAATAAAACAGGGAAACTAAAAGCCCCATCCTGAAATCGAAGTTTTTGAAAAGGGAAATATTGATTAAAGGATTTTTTCCTGTTCTAATATTTAGCTGCTGGCCATAAATAAATACAACAAACAAAACCATTGATACGAGCAATAAAATAATGCTCCAAATTGGCCAACCCAGTTCCCTACCCTGAATCAAAGGATAAATAAAAGCGGTTAAGGTTAACATCAGCAATAAGCCACCTTTAAAATCAAACTTTTCCGTAATTTTTAAGGGCAATTCTTTAAGACACTTAATTCCGAGTATAACAGCCATTAAACCAATGGGTACGTTGATTAAAAAAATCAAACGCCAGCTTTGCGGAATGATTTGGAGATCAGGAATCAATCCGCCTAAAAACTGTCCGGCAACGGAAGCAATTCCGGCAATACTCCCATAAATCCCTAAAATCCTTATCCGCTCTTTTGGATCAGGAAATAAATCAGGAATAAAGGCCATGCCTTGTGGCACCATAAACGCCGCGCTTATACCTTGTATAAAACGTGCGATATTTAACTGGGTAGCCGATTGAGAAAACCCACAGCATAAAGAAGCGATGGTAAAAATCAGCATTCCGGATAAAAACACTTTTTTCTTTCCAAAATACTCGCCTGCACGACCTCCGGTAATCAAAAAAGAGGCATACCCTACAATATACATAACCATTACAAATTGCATATCAGCATCCGTACCTTTAACCCCGGCCTTAATAGATGGCAGTGCCACATTTACTATGAACAGGTCTAATACGGATAAAAATATGGCCGAACAAATAATGAGGAACAAGAACCACTTTCTGTTTTTTTTCATGCTTTTCTTATCTTTAAAATTCAAAGGAAGAAAAGGCTTAAGCAGCAATCAAGTAGTCATGTAAACCATACCAAGTATGCAAAACAGTACCAATAATGAGTATAAAGTAGTTACCAATGGAGATTTATTTTTAAATGACTCTCCATTGACGGGTGTATTTAAGGTAATTGGCGGGAAATGGAAAATTATGCTCATTAAGGCCATTGCTGCTAAATGCCCTAAAAGGTTTGGCGAACTTAAACGCGAAACAATTTTCTTAAGTCAGGGTACTTTGACCACGCAACTTAAAGAAATGGAGCGCGATGGACTTATCCTACGCGAGGCTTTTGCAGAATCTCCCCCACGTGTTGAATACAAACTTACCGATTTAGGAAAAACACTCCTTCCCGTTATAGCTGTTTTAGAAGATTGGTATGCCAGTTTCCAAAGCAATGTTAAACATTAAAAATTTTGGATAAAGTAATGAAAAACAAAGCGGTAGCACAAATTTTACAACTAGTGTTAAAACCTAAAAACATCATTGAAAGACAAAAAATACGGGGTAAAGAAAAATCTGTAAATAATTTCATTTTTATTGGTTTCACCACCTAAATAAATGCCTCTGTTTTACTACCTTTGCGGCTCAAAATTTTCAGTAGAATGAGTCAATCCATTAAAATCAAAAACGCTTTAATCTCAGTATATTATAAAGATGGTTTGGAGCCATTGGTAAAATTGTTAGCCGCACAAGGTGTAAAGTTATTTTCTACCGGTGGAACAGAACAATTCATCAAAGATTTAAACCTTCCGGTTACGGCGGTTGAAGATTTAACCGGTTACCCTTCTATTTTGGGCGGACGAGTTAAAACTTTACACCCGAAAGTATTTGGTGGCATTTTAAACCGCAGGGCGTTAGCGGGTGATCAGGAGCAGATTGCTGAATATGAGATCCCTGAAATTGATTTGGTAATTGTTGATTTATACCCATTTGAAGAAACCGTAAAAGCAGGAGGAACACCAGAAGAGATTATCGAGAAAATCGACATCGGCGGTATTTCTTTAATCCGTGCCGCTGCGAAAAACTTTAATGATGTGGTAATTATCGCTTCGAAAAACGACTACCCTACTTTACAAGCCCAATTAGAAGCACAAAATGGCGAAACTACCTTAGCACAGCGTAAATCGTTCGCTAAAACAGCTTTCCATACTTCTTCTCACTACGATACTGCAATTTTTAACTATTTTAATACAGAAGAACCTCTTGATGTTTTTAAACAGAGTGTAACTGAAGCCAAAACTTTACGTTATGGCGAAAACCCTCACCAGGGTGGTGTATTTTATGGCGATTTAGATGCCATGTTTACCAAATTGAACGGCAAAGAGCTTTCTTACAACAACCTGGTTGATGTGGATGCGGCTGTTGCTTTGATCGACGAATTCAAAGATCCAACTTTTGCGATCTTAAAACATACCAATGCCTGTGGTATTGCCTCACGCCCTACCGTTAAACAAGCCTGGATTGATGCCTTAGCATGCGATCCGGTTTCGGCTTTTGGTGGAGTATTGATTACCAATGTGGAAGTTGACCTGGAAACGGCACAAGAAATTAACAACCTGTTTTTCGAAGTATTAATCGCACCTTCTTACCAACCAGAAGCTGTAGAATTGTTCAGCAAAAAGAAAAACCGCGTTATTTTACAACGCAACGAGGTTGAATTGAGCAAAAAACAATTTAAAACCTTATTAAACGGGGTAATTGAGCAGGATAAAGATTTAATTATCGAAGGTCCGGAGCAAATGACTACCGTTACCGATAAAGCACCAACAGCACAAGAACTGAAAGATTTATTCTTCGCCAACAAAATTGTAAAACACACCAAATCTAACACCATCGTATTGGTTAAGGATGATGTGTTGATTGCAAGCGGTGTTGGACAAACGTCACGTGTTGATGCGTTAAAACAAGCGATTGAAAAAGCAGCTTCATTTGGTTTCAGCGTTAAAGGTGCAGCCATGGCTTCTGATGCTTTCTTCCCTTTCCCTGATTGTGTTGAAATTGCTGCAGATGCCGGAATTAGCGCTGTGTTACAACCGGGTGGATCGATTAAAGATGCTGATTCTGTTGCCAAAGCAAACGAAAAAGGTATTGCCATGGTAACCACTGGGGTAAGACACTTTAAACACTAACTAAGCTTAATATCTAAAGACTAAAGCTTAAAGCGAAGGTCATTATTAAATTTAAGGGGCTTAAAACTTTGGTCTTTTAGCTTTGGTCTTTTAACCTTTTATTTTCTAAACATTTTAATTGCCTTAAAAACAATTCAATAAGTAAAGAAAATAAAACTTAAAACAATAAAAAAGCTATTTTTACATTAGGAATAGTATAGATTTGACAAAATAAAGAAAACATACCTTATACATGGGATTATTTAACTGGTTTACGCAAGAAGTTGCCATCGATTTAGGCACAGCGAATACCCTGATTATACATAACGACAAAGTAGTTGTAGATGAGCCATCTATTGTTGCTTTTGATCGTACTACAAACAAAGTCATTGCTATAGGTCGTCAGGCAATGCAAATGGAGGGTAAAACCCACGATAATATTAAAACTGTTCGTCCATTAAAGGATGGAGTAATTGCCGATTTCAACGCTGCTGAAGCGATGATTAAAGGGATGATCCGTATGCTTAATGGCGGTAAGGGATGGATGTTCCCTTCTTTACGTATGGTAATCTGTATTCCATCAGGCATTACGGAGGTAGAAAAACGTGCAGTACGCGATTCAGCGGAGATTGCCGGAGCAAAAGAAGTATACCTGATCCACGAGCCAATGGCAGCTGCTGTAGGTATCGGAATCGATGTGGAAGAGCCAATGGGTAACATGATCATTGATATAGGTGGTGGTACCACTGAGATCGCGGTTATCGCTTTATCGGGTATTGTTTGCGATCAATCGATCCGCGTGGCCGGAGATAACTTCGACTCTGATATTGTTAACTACATCCGCCGTCAGCACAACATTATGATCGGTGACCGTACTGCAGAAAAAATTAAAATCGAAGTGGGTGCAGCTTTACCTGAATTACAGGATGCTCCTGCTGATTTTGCGGTTCAGGGTCGTGATTTAATGACTGGTGTTCCAAAACAGATTACTGTTTCTTATACTGAAATTGCACACTGTTTAGATAAATCGATCTCTAAAATTGAAGAAGCGATTTTAAAAGCTTTAGAGATTACCCCACCAGAACTTTCGGCAGATATTTACCAAACGGGGATTTATTTAACCGGTGGTGGTGCTTTATTAAGAGGTTTGGATAAGCGTGTAGCAGCTAAAACTAAATTACCGGTTCACGTTGCAGAAGATCCACTTCGTGCGGTCGTTCGTGGAACAGGCATCGCCCTTAAAAACATTGGCGGATATAAATTCTTAATGCAATAACATTTAGTTTGGAGTTTGGGGTTGTGAGCTTGGGGTTTTCCACTCATACGCCAAACCATTAACTCCCAACTCCGAACTTTTAACTCCAAACTCAAATGCGTAACCTTTGGATTTTCATCAGCAGATACAACGCATTTTTCCTATTTATCATTTTTTTTACCATTGGGATATACCTCACGGTGAAGAACAATTCCTATCAGCGCAGCGTAACCTTAAATTCTACTAATGGAGTTGTGGGTACTGCTTACGAGCGGTTAAATGTTTTTAAGCGTTATTTAAACCTGGGGATTGTAAATGATAGCCTTGCTGCAGAAAATGCAAAACTTAAAAGCCAATTACTGGGTTTAACCACCGTAGATACAGCTAAAGATGTAAAGGTTGTTGATACCATTACCAATCAGGATTACACCTATCTTGCGGCTAAAGTGGTTAAAAACTCCATTACCTTACGGAATAACATCATGACGATCAATAAAGGATCTGTTGATGGGATTAAAAATGGAATGGCTGTTATTGCGCCACAAAGAGGCGTTGTCGGTTTTATCCGGGATGTTTCGGAACACCTGGCCACTATTCAATCTTTATTGCATAAAAACACCAGAATTAGTGTAACCTTAAAAAAGAATAATGCATTGGGCTCTTTGGTTTGGGGTGATGGCAATTTCGATATCAAAAAGGCTTTTATCAAAGAAGTTCCCAACCACATTAAAATGTACGTTGGCGATACGGTAGTTACTTCGGCTTATAGTGAATTTCCTGCCGGAATTTTAGTGGGAAGAATCACCAAGCCAAACGTTGCCACCAATGATAATTTCTTATCAGGAGAACTGAATTTATTTACAGATTTTAGCACATTGCAATATGTATATGTGGTTAAATATAAAAAAGCTGACGAGCAAAAAGCGCTGGAAAGCATGATTAAACCGAATGAATAGTAGAATCATAATTGTAAATGTGATCAGGTGGTTTTTACTACTCTTTGTGCAGATATTTCTGCTCAAGAATATGGGCTTTTATGATCTTTCTACCCCATTTATCTACGTATTATTTTTGCTTCTGCTGCCTTTTGGCATTCCAAATATTGTATTGTATTTATTGGCTTTCGGAACAGGATTAACCCTTGATGCCTTTTACGATACCATGGGCGTACACGCTACAGCCTGTGTTGTTTTAGCATTTGTAAGAATATCTTTTATATCAATAAGTTTAAACCGCGACGCAATCGACGATCCCGAACCTTCATTAAGTTACATGGGTTTCCAATGGTTTTCTCTTTATGCTTTTCTCTGCGTTATCGCACACCATTTGGTGTTGTTCTTTTTAGAAACATTCAGGTTAACAGAAATCGGTTATACCTTAATGAGATGCGGCTTAAGTTGTATCTTTACACTGCTTATTATTTTATTGGTAGAGTTTATATTCTATAGAAGAACACCACGTTAATGGATCAGTTATTTAACCGAAAATATATCGTTCAAGGATTATTTATTGTAATCGCCCTGATTTTATTGGGAAAGTTATTCTATATCCAGATCATTAGCGACAAGGCCTTTAGCTCTGCCGAAAGCAACGTACTACGTAAAATTTATAAATATCCGGCCCGTGGAGCCATCCTCGACCGGAACATGAAGGTGATCGTACAAAACGAACCTGTTTACGATTTAATGGTAACCCCAAACGAGGTTAAACCTTTCGATACTTTGGCACTCGCCAGTGCTTTGGAAATTACCATGGAGGATGTGCGTAAAAAATTGAAAAAAGCAAGGGCACAATCCAATTACCAGGCTACGTTTTTCGAAAGGCAGATATCTGTACAAAGTTATGCCCGTTTACAGGAAATTATGTATCGTTTTCCGGGTTTCAGAACGCAGGACAGAACCATCAGGCATTATCCCGATAGCATTGCCGGACAGCTTTTTGGTTATGTTAAGGAAGTAAGCCCGAATGATATTGAAAATTCAGAAGGTTATTATAAACCAGGTGATTTTATTGGAAAAAGTGGCTTAGAGCGTTCTTACGAAGATTTTTTACGTGGAGAAAAGGGCGAAACCAGGATCCTTTACGATGCTAAAAATATTGCCCAGGGCAGTTACGCCAATGGAAAATACGATGTTAATGCGGTATCCGGCGATCGTTTGATTTCTTCTTTAGATATTCGCATTCAGCGCCTCGGCGAAGAACTGATGAAGAATAAAGTAGGTGCAATTGTAGCCATTGAGCCTTCAACGGGTGAAATATTGGCCTTTGTAAGTAGCCCGGGTTATGATCCTAACCAATTGGTGGGTAAAGATTGGGGCAAAAACTACATGAGTTTGATTGCAAATCCTTACCGTCCGCAGATTGTGCGCCCCATTGCCGGTCAGTATTCACCAGGATCTTCATTTAAACCTGTTGATGCACTTGTGGCCTTGCAAGATGGCGCTATTGATCCAAACACAACTTTCTTTTGTCCGGGTTATTATATGGCCGGAAACCATAAAGTAAAGTGCGAACACGTAGATGGTACCATTAACATGCAGCGCGGTATCGCCCGTTCCTGCAACACCTATTTCTGCCATGTTTTTCAGAGCATCATCACCAAAAACGGCATGAAAAACCAGCGTCAAACTTACGCCAATTGGCGTGAGCAGATTGCTAAATGGGGTTTTGGCGAGAAATTGGGTATTGATATGCCATTCGAAAAAGCAGGAATATTTTACCATTCTGAACATTATGATAAAATTTATGGCAAACGCTGGGGTTATACCACAGTAATTTCACAGGCAATTGGTCAGGGCGAGATTACCTCTACCCCATTACAAATGGCAAACGTAATGGCTGCCATTGCCAACCGTGGTTATTATTTAAAACCACACTTAATTAAAGGGATTGGCGATAAAAATGTAGTGAAGAAAGAATACGTGGTTAAAAACTATGTAGGTGTTGATGAGAAATATTTCCCGATTGTAATCGATGGCATGCGTGATGCCGTTAACAGTCCGTGGGGAACAGCGAAAGAGTCGCAAATACCCAATATCGTAATGTGCGGTAAAACCGGAACGGTACAAAACCCTCATGGTAAAAACCACTCCGTTTTTATTGGTTTTGCCCCAATGGACAATCCTAAAATTGCCATTGCGGTGATTGTTGAAAATGGTGGTTTTGGTGGTTCGTATGCCGCTCCAATATCAAGTTTCATTGTCGAAAAATATTTAACGGATACCATTAAACCACGTTCGAACGGTTATACGGTCAGAGCCTTCTCCGAAACCAATCTTTTACCAGCATTGATTGATAAAACAAAAAAGGTTAAATTGACTAAATTAGATAGTTTAAACATCAAAAAAGCCGATTCGCTTAAAAGGATTAAAGACAGTTTAAAAATAAAACCGGCCATATTAAAGCAAACCGTTGCCACAAAGCCAAAAGTAAACCAACCTATTGTAAACCATAAACCTGTAACCAATAAATAACAATGCAACAACAGGGAAACCGTTTCTTTTTTAACGTAGATTGGATTACCGTTTTAATCTACATTGCTTTATGTGCAGTGGGTTTTATCAATGTATACGCTTCTATCTATAACCCGGATAAAGCTGCAGGTTTCGATTTTGCAAGCAGTTATGGCAAGCAGTTAATTTATGTGATAACCGGACTAATTTTAGGCTTATCGCTCTTATTGTTTGATGGTAGGCTATTTAACGTATTTGCACCATTTATTTACGGCGCTACCCTCTTTTTGCTCATTGTAGTATTATTTGTAGGCCGGAATGTAGGCGGAAACCAGGCCTGGATCCCTATTGGTTCCTTTAGGTTACAACCCTCTGAGTTTGCCAAATTTGGTACAGCCCTGCTCCTGGCAAGGTATGTAAGCACTTTTAACCCAAAATTCAGGGATATTAAATCAATCGTGATTGCGGCATTAATTGTGCTTGCCCCACTATTATTAATCATGTTACAGCCAGATACGGGCTCTGCCCTGGTTTTCCTGGCTTTTATGTTTCCACTATACCGCGAAGGTTTATCAGGTTATTTTCTCCTTATTTTCTTAGGAATGATCGTGTTATTTGTTGCCGATTTCCTGGTACCAACTTATGTATTAATCTTTATCCTCAGCACCATTGGCGGGCTTTTCATTTACAATAACCGGAAGAAACAAAAAATCGTGATCTCTACCGTATTGGTAACTTTAATTGCTATTGCTTATCTTTTTGTAGTTAAAATTGCTTACGAAAAAGTTTTAGCCCCGCACCAGCGTAGCCGTATCGAATTAATGTTAGGACTTAAAGCCGATAATAAAGGTGCGGGTTATAATGTAATTCAATCGCAGATTGCCATTGGTTCAGGGCAGGCAACTGGTCGTGGTTTTTTACAAGGTACCCAAACTAAATATGGTTATGTACCGGCACAGAGTACGGATTTTATTTTCTCTACAATTGGTGAAGAGTGGGGATTTATGGGTTGCTCGGTTGTGATTGGCTTGTACATATTCCTATTGCTCAGGTTGATCAATCTGGCAGAAAGGCAGCGTTCTACTTTCTCCAGGGTTTACGGTTATAGTGTAGCCTGTATTCTCTTTTTCCACGTATTTATTAACATCGGTATGACGATTGGGATTATTCCGGTGATTGGAATTCCTTTACCCTTCATCAGTTATGGCGGATCATCACTTTGGAGTTTTACCATTCTCCTGTTTATCTTTTTAAAGCTGGATTCTAACCGGATGGGATTTATTTAAAAGTCGGGAGTCCGGAGTCTTTAGTCCGGAGTCGGTAGTCCGCTTAAATTAAGATACGTCATTTCGAGCGGAGTGCAACGCAGCCGAGAAATCTATATGAACAGATTTCTCCATTTCGCTACGCTTCAGTCGAAATGACGACCAAATCAGTAATATAAGGAGCACAATATTGTGTTATCTTCCAAACGCCAATCCGGCACTGCCTTACTTACTAAACCTTCTATTTAGCAACTCATAAAACTGATCAACCGTAGCCTGTTTAGCTGCCCAGTTATTTTTTGCAGCATAATTGTGCTGAAGATAGCTGTCAGCGGCCTCGAAACTGGCCATTCTATTGATAATATCTATCACTTCCGAATAGGCCAGGTTGTAGCCATTAAAAAGTTCTCTGATAAAAAGTAATTTTTCATTTAAGCTGATGGCCTGTTTTAAATCAGCAATTGGTGCTTTAACAGGTTCATTATTTTGACTATTAGTTTTCGCCAATAAATCGTTTAAACTAGGTGCTGGCCTGGCTGTTACCGGTTGTGGTGCTGGCTTTACCGGAACTGCTTCCGGGGTAAATAACGGGCGCTCCTGTTCTACCGGAGGCGAAATAATTGGTTCATCCAGTTTTACATCTTTTAGCGCTTCGATAGGTTCAGCAGGTATATTAACGGCTTCTTCTCTCTTAACTTCAACTATTGGTTCTTCTCTTTTTGCTTCAACAACAGGTTCTTGCTTTACAACCTCCTCTGGCTTTTCTTCTTCATGTGGAATTAAAAATGGTTCAGGACCAATTTCATCATCTTCTGCCGGCAATACCTCTTCTTGTACTGATAAGGATTCTTTTTCGTGAATTTTCTTCTTTTGTGCTAAAATTTCTGCTTCTTCTTTACTTAAGGGGCGATCAAAAATTTCCTCAACAGATTTAGCTTCATAATCGAACTGCGCATTTTCATCATGATTACCCAGTACGAATTCGAAAGTATGATCATCCTGATCGGGTTTGAAAAAATCTTTGTTCAAAAGCGATTCTGCCTTTTCTTCTTCAATAATTTCATCGTCCAGTATTTCCTGTTCAGCCCTTATGTCAACTCGTTCTTCTTCTTCAGCAATAGCTACATCTTCCAACTCCTGCGGTTCAAAGCTTTGCCGATCTTCTACGAGGCTTTCTTCAGTTTCAGGTAAGATGATCGTATTCTGTTCTGCCAACAAAGCATGACTTCCGGTTTCAGGTGCTCTCTCTTCTGCTACCGTATTTAACTTTTTAACGATATTAACGTGGTCGGAAAGAAAATGGGCATTAGCGAGAAAAAGCTCTAGCTCTAAATCATGTAATTGTTGAGGGTTTTGAGCAAGGAACTGGTATTGCTCATTTAATTCTGTTAAAATATTGCCGATCTTTCTGAAAATATCCTGTTGGTTCATCATAAAGTTAAAACGAATTTTTAGCCGATTTATGTTGGTAACTATGTGTCCAAAAATAACACATAATTCTCATATTTGTTCGGTTTAAAAATTATAGAGCGAACATAGGGGAATAAAAAATCGGGCATGTTATTTAGCGAACAAAATTTTAGAAGAAGAGGCGAATTTTCAGGGAGTATAGAAGTGGTATGTGGCTCTATGTTTTCTGGCAAAACCGAAGAACTGATTAGAAGGCTAAAAAGAGCCCAGATTGCTAAATTGAATGTCGAAATTTTTAAACCGCGCACCGATACCCGATACCACGAAACCGCAGTGGTATCGCATGATTTAAACTCCATCAACTCCACTCCTGTTGATAGCGCATCGGCCATTTTATTACTTGGCACCAATACGCAAGTGGTTGGCATAGATGAAGCACAGTTTTTCGATGATGAATTACCTGATGTTTGCAATAAACTTGCCCTGAGGGGAATCCGCGTAATTGTAGCCGGTTTGGATATGGATTTTACAGGCAGGCCTTTCGGTCCGATGCCAGCTTTAATGGCCATTGCCGAGCACGTAACCAAGGTAAATGCAGTTTGCGTTTGCTGTGGCAATCCGGCACTTTACAGCTACCGCACAGCTGCCGATGAAGCCACGGTTTTATTGGGCGAAAAGGAAAGTTATGAGCCACGCTGCAGGGCTTGTTATAATTTGGAGAAGGGATAATAAGGTTCAATAGTTCATTCATCATTGGTTCATTTGGTTAACCGGCTAATGGTATAAATTGGTTTAATCGGTTAACGGATTATTTGCTCATTCATCAATGGTGATTGGTTTACTGGTAACTGAAAATTGCCAACTGAGAATTGGTCTGCTGGTAATTGATTATTGAACATTCAATATCCGGGCGCCAAGCGCTCACCGCTAAACATATATCATGAAAATAAAAAACATATCTATATTAGGCTGTGGCTGGTTTGGATTGGCTTTGGCCAAAAAACTGGTCTCATTAAATTATACGGTTAAAGGTTCTACCACCAGTAAGGACAAATTAGCCATACTTCAGGCTGAAAATATACAACCTTATTTAATCAATTTTACTGCAGATGCAATTGTAGCAGAGGAAGCATTTTTTGAAGCGGATACCTTATTTATCTGTATCCCACCGAAGCGGAACTCCACTGAACTATTAGATTATCCCCAAAAGATAAAATCGATACTTGCAGCTTCGAAAGATAAAGCCAAACATGTGGTACTCATCAGCTCCACCAGTGTTTATACTGATGAGAACAAAGCCGTTAATGAAAATAGCGAGACCAAACCTGATACAGATTCGGGCAGGGTTGTTTTAGCTGCAGAAATTCTTTTTAAAGAGCTATTCCCTGAAAACTGTACCATCATCCGCTTTGCAGGTTTGATTGGTCCAGATCGTAACCCAGGAAGATTTTTTGCCGAAAAAAGCAATGTACCGAATGGTTTGGCACCCGTAAATTTGATACACCAGACCGACGCAGTAGGGATTGCGGTTAAGATTCTGGAGAAACAAGCTTTCGGGAGAACTTACAATGCCTGCTCGCCAAAGCATCCTGCAAAAATGGATTTTTACACCAGAGCCGCTAAATCTACCGGCCTTGCTGAACCCAATTTTATTGCCGAAAAGAAGGATTGGAAAATTGTAGAGAGTTTGAATGTGCCTGAATTTCTGGGTTATGAGTTTGAGGTAGCGATTTAGTTATTTACCTTATTTTGAGTTGCATTGATTAGCTGCATCGTCATTCCCAACTCGATTGGGAATCTTAAAGCTTATTGCACTACGATTCCCACCTGCGTGGGAATGACGGACAATTTTTGAATCTACTTTTGGCACGATGGTAATGCCTCCATGAACTAATAGCGAATATTTAACTCAACAAGCCCAATAATTCTTTCTTAGTTAGGTTTTTAAACAAACTACCATCCGTTTGGATTAAATCCTTCACCAAGTCTTTTTTAGTGGCCTGAAGCTTCATAATTTTCTCTTCGATGGTATCAGGGCAGATTAAACGCACTGCCATTACATTTTTGTGCTGGCCAATGCGATAAGCACGATCTATGGCCTGGTTTTCTACCGCAGGGTTCCACCATGGATCTACCAGGAAAACATAATCGGCTTCTGTTAAATTGAGTCCGGTTCCGCCAGCTTTTAAACTGATCAGGAAAACCGGAATATCCGCATTCTCCTGGAACGAAGCAACAGCTTCTGCTCTTTTACGCGTTTGCCCGGTGAGGTATTCGTACCGGATTCCACGGTTTTCCAACTGTTTTTTAATCAGATCGAGCATGGTTACAAATTGAGAAAAAACCAGTATTTTATGCATTCCGGCCTTACTTTCTATTTGTTCCATCAGCACATCTATTTTTGATGAAGCCTGTAAATACGACTTTCCATCGGCTAACAATGCGGCCGAATTACAGATTTGCCGTAAAGTGGTAATACTTTTCAGTACATGCATTGAACTTTTTGGCAGCTCATCTTCCTGTTTGCCCAGAATAAAATCCTGGATTTCCTTTTTATTGGCCTCATAAACTTCGCGCTGCTCGGCTCCCATTTCGCAATACAATACAATCTCTGTTTTATCGGGAAGTTCTTTAGCCACCTGTTCTTTTGTTCTGCGGAGAATGAAAGGCCTGATTTTTTTCTGCAGTTCTTCTGCCCTTCTGCTATCCTTAAACTGATCGATCGGGGTTGAATATAAATCAGCAAACTGCTGTTTACTACCGAACAAACCCGGACAAGCAAATGACAGCTGCCCGTACAGATCGAAGGTATTGTTCTCAATCGGCGTTCCCGTCATCACCACTTTGTTTCGCGATTGTAACATGCGAACGGCTTTGTAACGTTGCGAATCTGGGTTTTTAATCAGTTGAGACTCATCTAAAAAGATATAGTTAAAACGGTAATCTTTTAAGAAACGGATATCCGATAACAATGTTCCGTAAGAGGTTAATATAATCTCATAGCCATCAAAACTATCGGTAGTTTTTGTGCGTTCGCCAGCATAAATGGTTTTCACTTTTATGGATGGAGCAAATTTCTGCACTTCCGCTTTCCAGTTAAAGATTAATGAAGCCGGAACAACAACCAGGTTGGTATTGTGTTTTACTTTTTCCCGCTGCGATAAAATGAAAGCCAAAACCTGGATGGTTTTACCCAAACCCATATCATCAGCCAAACAGGAGCCAAAATTAAAATCATCCAAAAAGTTCAGCCAGTTTAATCCATCTTTCTGGTAATGGCGTAAAGTTGCCGTTAAACCCCTGGGCACTTCAACTTCCTGAATAGAATCTGTTCCTTCAAATTTCTGTTTATACAGTTTAAGTTCATTTTTCACCTCACCATCCAATAAAGCATCTTCATAAAGTTCGTTTATGGTAGCAAATTTAATTTTTGGTGTTAGTATGGTATCTTCAGTTATTTCACCTGCGCTGAAATAAGCTGTAAATTTTTCGATCCACTCCAATGGTAAAATGCCCTGTGTACCATCATCGAGCGTTACAAATTTGCTTTTGTTCCTGATGGATTTATGCAGGAGTTTTAACGCAACTTCCTGCTTCCCGAATTTCACTTTTACTTTGGTTTCGAACCAATCGGTTCCACTTAAAACTTCGATATTGATTTTCGCCTGAAATTGACTCAATTTATTGTTTTTAAGCTGATTGAAGCCTAAAATATGAATGCCTTTATTTCGCCATACTTCAAAAGCTTCGAGAAACCAACCTTCTTCTAAAAAGCGTTTTCGGTGCAGGTAAAAGGAATCATAGCTATTTTGCTCAAACAGGAAATCGTTTTCCATTTGCTCATAGAAGTACGGGTGCGACCTGATCACATTCGAAATAAACTGAAGTTCGGCCTTTTCATCACGATCAAGTTTAAAAACATTCCCCAGTTTATCCTTCGCCTGGATCTGCTTTTTCGACAGCACCGGAATTTCGAGGTTTCCATAACGCATTACAGGTGTAAGGAGGATATAATCTTCCGATTCGGAAAGGTAAATCAATTGTTCATTTTCGAGGTCAAAACCTTTTTCTTCGATCTGGCTTTGGGTGGCAGGTTTTAAATAAGAATAATCTACATGGATACTGCCTTCCAATTGAATGAGTATTGTTTTTTGGAATTCCGGATATTTCGTTTTATGTAAGATTAAACGATTGCTCTGCTTTTTGAAAAAACCAATAACACGTAAAAAATCAAGTCTGCCGATTAAATAAAGCTGATCTTTAAGTTTAACAAAATATTGATGAACCAACACGATATTATCGAGTTCGTAAGATTTCCCTTCTATGATCAAGCGGCCTGTGATTTCATAATAATCATCACGCTGGTTTACGGAGAGCCTTAAATCTACCTCCAATAAATGAGCTTTTACAGGAATGATAGTCGACGCCTGAATGGCAGATGATTGCTTGTTATCCTGCAGGTAAAACGGAACCTGTTGTGGATTTTTTACGATAGCCCTTAAGGCTTCTATTTCAGCTTCGCTTTGGTCGTTATTGTAATTCTGCTGAAAAGTCCCAATCCCGCTATAGAACTTTAACAGCTCATGATCATCGGTTTTAAAAAGCAGATCTGCCGGATTGATGCCTTTTAACGGATTTTTAATTTTCCCGCTTTTAGTAGTCTCGGCCTCGAATAATTCTACCGTTAAATTATTGTAGTAACGGTGCTGGCCTAGCACCAAAATCATTTTATCCTGGATATTTTTAGCTTCTACTTTTGGTTTAGGCTTTACGGCTGGCAATAAAAGTTCTTGCAATTGTTGCTGCGCTTCTTTATTGAAGGGCTGCAAGGCATCCATTTTAGGTTTGATCTCCAGCTGTCCGTGCCCGTACTTTAAATTAAAAAGAAGATCAAGGTTTTGTTCTTTTTCCAAACCATAATCCAGCGCAATTTTGGCCAGTTTTCGTTGACGGAGGTTACCGTCAAAAAAAATAAGTAAATCCTGTCGTTGAAGAATATTGTATAAAACCCGGGCCTGATGCTCGCAAAGTTTGTTTTTTGGTGTAGCGCAACGGCAGGAAAGTTTTACTGAATTTGAATGCTGTTGCACCTGAACAATCGGAAAGGGCAATCCTGAAGATTCATCGCTAAAAGCGGCATAATCAATTTCCAGCTGCTCCGGAAAAAGCTGATAAAAACCTTTAACATCGGTATGTACCAATCCGTTTAAATGTTTGAGGATAACAATCTGACTAAGGTTTTTCAGGTTAAAATCCTTTAAAATATAGTCGTACGGATTTTGATCTGAAACCTGATATGCTGTTACCTGTTCACTCATTTAAACTAAAATAGCTAAGTGATAAAAGTAATCATTAATAAGTTTTAGGTAAAACTCCATTTTGGGTTTTTATGCACAAAGCAAAGTTTATTCATAAGAAAAGACACCAATGCTATTAAGTTAGGAAAAAATCGAAAGAAGGTGTCACCCTGAGCGTAGTCGAAGGGCATCTCGTTTAATTTATCCACCTCTAGAAGTCTTCGACTACGCTCAGACGGACAACTACAGTGCTTAACTAAATAGCATAGTTTAGGACAAGTGGTGACGAACCGCATCTAATAGATTACTCGGCTGCGCTCGAAATGACGGATTTCCTATATTAAAGCGACTTACGCAGATTCAGATAAAAAGGCACTTCTATTTTTTCTGTTTTTCCGGTAAGGATAAATTCTGCCGCCAGTGCACCCAATTTGCTAAAATCAGTAGAAATAGTGGTAATTCCATCTAAAATAATCCTTTTTAACGGGGTTTCGTTGTAAGAAATCACGCCAACATCTTTCCCGATTTTGAGTTTCTGGGCGATTAAACGTTCAATAAGCATCACCAAATCATCTTCCATGAGGTTGATATACACTTCTCCAGGGCTGATTTCTTCGTCTTTAATATTGTGGATCACTTTGTGATCGAAGGCATATTGCTGACAGAAACGATAAAAACCTGTTAATATCTCGTGGGGAAAATAACTATTTTTGGGAAAGATAATTTTGAGGGTGCGATAATTCGAAAGACGATCCAGGGCCTGTTCCAAAGCCGCGTAAATATCCTGGGCAAAGTTTTCGTAGGCCGCAGCATAATCGCCAGTTATCCCTGGCAGGAGTTTATCCAAAATCACCAGTTTTTCTTTTGGGATGGTGTTGATGATTTCGTGGGCATTTTCGCCACCTTCTAAAAAATGCGGTATGATGACAAAATGAGAATAATCGTCGCGTTTGGCTACAATCATCTTTTTGAACAGCGCAAAATCGTTATTATAAATGTAAAAATCTATTGCAGCACGTTCTCCCAAAGTTTTGGTAAAAGAATCATAAATGATCTTTTTATGGGTACTGAGTTTGTTAAAAAGCAAACAGACTTTCAATTTCCGCGAAAAATCGGTGTTTACGATAAAGTATCCCTTGCCGGGCACAGAATCTACCACGCCCAATTTCCTGAGGTTGCGGTAACCTTTTTCGGCTGTATCCCTCGACATTTCCAAACTGAAACTCAACTCATTTATAGAGGGCAGTAAACTGTTTTTAAGCAGTTTACCACTTTCGATAGCGGCCAAAATCGCATTGGTTAACTGCTTGTATTTTGGCGTCGATGAATATTCGTCGACGATGATGTAAGGAATTAAATCTTCTGGTTTCAAAGTGGTTACATGGGTGTAGGGATTTCGAATATAGGGAAATTCTTAAAAATCCAGGCTACGTTGAATGGCAGAATAATATTTTAACTGGATGATATCGCTTGGCGCAGGGTTTTCGTTCCAGGCATCGTTTATAGCCAGTGCCGTACCTATTGCCGTTGCCTGCGAAACGGATGACGCATAAACTTCAATATCTGGAATAGATGTAGCTAACAAATGCATGTAAATGGCATTTTTACCAAAGCCTCCATCCACAAAAATTCTTCTCACACCAGCGTTTAAAATCAGTTTTAGCGAATAAATCTGCTGTTTAATCAGGTCGAAGATTAATTGGTGATAAGCTTCTTCTGCAGTCTGAAAAAGATTCAGATCACGGTTTGGAAAGGCAGAATTTGCTGAAAATCCCTGTTGCTCCTGCTGGTTTTCGGGAATTTTATTCGCCAGTTTCAGGATCATTGAAGGATTAAACTTCAGGTGTTTAAACAGATATGCCGCACGGTCGAAATGTTCTGCGATGCGTTTAAGCTGCACTTCATGCTCGTAACCGGCAAAAATACGCGAGGCTTTAACTGCTTTGCCTTTGTAGTGCATGTAACACAAACAATCCTGTTTAAGCTCCCCGGCGGTTAAAGTCTCCTGGTTGAAAGGATTTAAGCTGATACACCAGGTTCCGGTAGAAATGAGTACAAATGGCGTATTAAAATTAGCCAGGTAAGGAATCAATGCTGCAGAACTATCATGCAGGCCAACGCCAACATTTACGGTCTTGCCTTCAAAATTGGTCGCCAGGTTTGAATCTGCAGGGCTAAACGCTCCAAATTTCTCCTCGATTTTCTCCGCTGAAACCCAATGGTGGTATTGATTTTTACCAAAATCCCAAAGCTGGGTATGACAACCGATACTGGTAATATCGGCCACGGCTTTGCCGGTAATTAAATAACTTAAATATTGCGGCAGGTGTAAAGCCCATTTCACCTTTTGGAATATTTCAGGTTTTTCGTGCTTTAACCGGTACAATTGCATGCCCGAATTTAAGCTGCCCAAAATCGGTGAAGCGGTTTCTAAAGAAATCTTCTCTTCACCACCATATTCGGCATAAAAGGCTTTTTTAAGTCCTTCGGGGTATTCTTTTAAATAGTTATAGAGCGGAGTTAGTGGTTCTCCGTTTTCATCAAGATACACAAAACTGGCACCATAGGTAGAAAAATTGATCGCCTTAACATCAAATTCTTTTAACAGCAAAACCTGATGCAGGGAATCGTAAACGGAAGAACGCAGGCTCTCGAGGTTTTCGCAAGGCTCGCCATCTTCGTCTACAGTTTCTACAAAACGGGCAGAACGTTCGTAAACAATCTGGTAATTCTCGTCGATAAGGAACAGTTTTTTATTCGTTTTCCCAACATCAAATATGGCAATAACAGGTTTTGACATTTTTGTTCTCCTATTTATAAACCTGTTGCAACAGTATTTCCGCGGTGATTAACTAATTTACTTCTAACTTCTAAACCGCGATATAATGAGATAGGTGATAAAGCTGCACTTGCCCTTAACCTGGCTTCGGCTACCAATGCCCTTAAATCACTGCGAAAAGTATGCTGTAAAATTTCCTGGGCTTTGGCCACATCATTATTATCCTGCGCTTCGTTTAATGCTTTTCTATCGACTAAAAGTGCTTGTGCATAAGCGATCATTATTGCTTCAACAGATTGCAATAAATCCTCCAAAGGATCTTTCACGTTGTGAGAAGCATCGATCATCCAGCCCAGGTCTTTTGCGTGGTTCATGCCTTTTGCATCCATACCTTCTACCAGCTCGTTAAAGATCAGGAATAACTGGTAAGGTTTAATGCTTCCTGCAGTTAAATCATCATCACCATATTTTGAATCGTTGAAATGGAAACCCCCTAATTTCTCCTCCATTAATAATAAAGCAACAATCTGCTCAATATTGGCGTTAGGCAAATGATGGCCCAAATCAACCAAAGTATAAGCCTTTTTACCCAATTTGCTCGCATACAATAACGATTGTCCCCAATCGCCAACCGTGGTTGAGTAAAAGTTAGGTTCAAAAGCTTTGTACTCCACAAACATTTTCCAATCTTCAGGCAGTGCAGCATAAATCTCCTGCAAACTTTCTAAAGTATTTTCGAAAGCTTTACGGAAATTAAGCTGGCCAGGGAAACAAGAACCATCGGCAAGCCAAACGGTTAAGGCATCAGAACCCAGTGCAATGCCGTGTTTAATTACTTCTATATTATGCGCTATCGCTTGCTTGCGGATAGCTTTATTCACATTTTGTAATGAACCAAATTTATAGCTATGTGCAGAACCTTTCTGATCCTGAAAAGTGTTGGAGTTCATGGCATCGAACTTTAAGCCATAATCTGCAGCAAGGGTCTTCAACGCTTCGGCATTTTGAGGAATGTCCCATGGGATGTGCAGCGAAATGGCACCACTTGCGCCGTTAAGGGCATGAAGTAAACCAACATCTTCAATTTTTTCTTCAATGGTACGCGGCTCCCCCCCGGTAATGGCAAAACGGCCAAAACGTGTTCCACCTGTACCTAAAGCCCAGCTTGGAATGGCAATCTGAAAATCGACCAGTTTTTGGATTACGCTTTCCAAATCAACGTGTGACCAATCTTCTTTTAAAAAAGCAAGTTTGCGTTGATGTGAAGTTAAAAGGGAGTCGTTATGCTTTTCTATTTGGTTCTGCTCGATATTCATGAGGATATTTGGTTTTGTTAGGTTAATCTTTGTGACGATACAATCGCCGTTCCCGTTCATCCCCGCTACAAAAGAGGGAGATGATCATATTTACTAAATTTTAAAAGTCATTTTCGGTCTGCGCCAGGCACAGACCGGTTAAACAACTTACTAAAACTGAATTTTTCACCGTAGTTTGTTTCTCCACTGACTACTATTTTTTTTAGCCACGGATTTACACAGATACACACGGATTTTTATATCTGTGTGTATCCTTTTTACCTGTGGTTAATCATTATCTGCCGTGGTCTGTGTCCTCACAGACCACCTGGCTTATTTTCTATCTTACAAATGCCATGGCTACTCCGCCATCAACATTTAAAACGTTTCCGGTTGATTTTTGTAGCAGGCCACCCACAAAGGCGAAACAAGCATTGGCAATATCATCTGGCAATATAATTTGGTTCAATAAGGTACGCTTTGCATAATAAGCTGGCAATTCGGCAACGGTAATTCCGTAAGCTTTTGCGCGACCTTCGGCCCAGCCACCCGCCCAGATATTGCTATCGCTGATCACAGCATCTGGATTAACCACATTTACACGAATATTATCAGCTCCCAGTTCGGCAGCGTTTAACCTGCTTAAATGTAACTGTGCTGCTTTTGCACTGCCATAACCAGCATTATTCGGTCCGCTTACCAGGGCATTCTTACTTACAATATTAATGATATCGCCTCCAATATCCTGCTTTTGCATCGTATTTGTTGCAGCCTGGGTAATAAAAAACTGGCCTTTTACTAAAACATCGTATAACAGGTCCCAATCCTTTTCGGTATGACCGCCAATGGTTTTAGAAATTGACAATCCTGCGTTATTTACAATAATATCGACTCCACCGAAAGCAAGTGCTGCAGAATCAAATGCGTTTTGAATATCTGTTTGGCTGGTTACATCCAGAATGGCGGTGCTGTAAGAATCTTTACCGTATAAGCCTGCAAATTCTTTACCTGCTTCTTCTAAACGCTCCGCATTCATGTCGTTTAAGATTACCACACCACCTTCTGCCACGAACTTTTTGGCAATCGCTTTGCCAATGCCACCCGCACTGCCCGTAATGAGTGCAATTTTACCGGTTAAAGGTTTAGGCTTTGGCATACGCTGTAATTTCGCTTCTTCCAGCAACCAGTATTCGATATTAAAAGCTTCCTGATGTGGCAACGAAGTATATTCGGAAACCGCTTCGGCACCTTTCATTACATTAATGGCATTGATATAAAACTCTGCCGCAACCCTTGCTGTTTGCTTATCCTTTGAGAAAGTGAACATGCCAATCCCTGGATATAAAATTACTACGGGATTGGTATCGCGTATAGCAGGACTGTCCGGATGTTTACAAGCCTCGTAATACGCCGTATACATTTCCCTGTAAGCTTCAAACGCAGGCGTTAAAGTTTCTTTTAAAGCTTTAACATCCGATAAATCGGCATCGCTGGTTAGGGTTAAAACCAATGGACTTATCTTGGTGCGTAAAAAGTGATCGGGACAGCTGGTTCCCATTGGGGCAAGTCGATCGAGGTCATTTGAGTTGATAAATTCCAGCACACGGCTATCATCGGTAAAATGACCGATCATGGGTTGTTTAGAAGAACATAAACCACGTAAAACAGGTGCTAATGCAGCCGCTTGCTTTCTACGCTGATCTGCTGCTGCACTTTCTATTTTCTGTCCGCCAAAAACAGGGCCTTTTGTACCATAATTCTGGTTCAGGTACTCCGAACAGATTTCAATTACTTCCAAAGTATTCAGGTAACTTTCGTAAGCGGTATCGCCCCAGGTAAACAAACCGTGTGAGCCTAACATAATACCACGAATGCCCGGATTTTCATCCAAACATTGTTTTAATTGTAAGCCGAGTTCGAAACCGGGCTTTTTCCATTCTACCCAGCCGATCGTGCCACCGAATAACTCCTGGGTAATGCGTTTACCATCTTTTGCGGCTGCAATGGCAATGGCTGCATCAGGGTGTAAATGATCGATATGCGCAAATGGGAGGAAACCATGCAAAGGTGTGTCGATTGAAGGTGCCTTAGAGCTTAAGTCGAAAATGCAGTGGTTAAAAAGTTCAACCATTTCATCTTCATTTGCTACGCCACGGTAAATATTTTTCAGGCTGCGCAAACGATCAACATATAATGCTGCTAGGCCACTTTTCTTTAATGTGCCTAAATCGCCACCTGAACCTTTAACCCACATTACCTCAGTTTCTAAACCGGTAAGCGGATCTTTTTCCAATACTTTACACGAGGTATTTCCACCGCCATAATTGGTTAAGCGTAAATCTGCACCCAATAAATTAGAGCGATAAATTAAGAGGGCCACTTCATCACCAGCCAGTTTTGCGGCTTCTTCTTCATCCCACAAGTAGCTTACATGCTTATAATTTTTCGTATCGATCGACATTGTTATATTCTATTTTAATTTTTTATTGATTAAGCTTTTATTGAATTACCGTATCCTACAATAAGTACTGAAATGATAATGGTTAAGATGCCTGCTAAAACGGTAACGAAAGTTTTTTTAGATACGCCTTTCCACTCTTTTAATATCAACCCCCAAACATTGGCAATCAGGATAATAAAGGCCATATGCAGGATCCACGAGCTTGCTCCGTTACCCATTTTGCTTTCGCCCATACCGTAGAAAAAGAACTGTAAAAACCAGGTGGTACCCGCAAGTGCAGAAAAGATGTAATTTTTTAACAGTGGTGTTTTGGCATTGGTATAATCGCCAAATGTTTTGTTGCGTGCATTAAGCACCATACACCAGATAAAGTTGGTTGTTAAGCCACCCCAAAGCACAATGATATAGGTTACGTTGTTTGAGAACAGGAAATTTCCGTTTTCTGCAGGATTTGCTGCTTTCCAGATGGCATTTGCAGCATCGGCCATTGGTTTTCCGGCTTCGATACCGAAATTAAAACAAGCACTTAACACGCCTGAAACAATCCCGACAAATAAACCCAGGCCAAATTTATATTCTGTTTTTACCTCCATTCCATGCGGGTCGGTAACAGCAGCTTTCATTTCCTTTTCTTTCATCGTACCTGCCTTACCGCAGATGATAATGCCCACCACACAAACCAAGAGGCCCAATAATACCATTCGGCCCCAATCGGTATGCAAAAACATACTGAAAGTATCTTTACCTGCCTGAGGAAAAAAATCGAAGTAAATGGATGGCAGAATCGATCCTAAAACCATACAGAGGCCTAAAATGATACTGCTGCCCAATGATACACCCAGATAACGAACGCCTAAACCGTAAGTTAAACCACCTATACCCCAAAGGATCCCAAAGAAATAAGTAAGCCAAAGAATACCACCATTGGTACTGCTGATAATTTCGGTAAAGTTTGGTATGGTTAAATAAGCAGCCAGTGGAGGAACGATTAACCAGGAGAAAATTCCACCAACAATCCAATAACTTTCCCAGGCCCAGCCTTTAACTTTTTTGTAAGGGATATAAAAACTTCCGGAGGCGAAACCGCCGAAAAAATGAAAGATAACACCTAAAATTGCCTGCATGCTCTAATTTAATATTTGGTTGCCCTAAAATAGAATTTGCAGCAGCTTTAACTGTTATGCACTGTTATGGATTGGAGATGATCGCTTAGAATTTTAACCACAGATGAATAGGATAAACACAGATTAGAGCGTTATATTAAAAAAGGCTATTTATAAAATAAATGTTATCTAGAAGTTTAGTTTTTTAGAAAAACATTGTTATGCAGATTGATAGCTTGCTTAGAATCGTCATTGCGAGAAGGCTTTTTCAGCCGACGAAGCAATCTTGATAGCAAGGATCGCGGGCATGAAAGATTGCTTCGTCGTTCCTTCTCGCAATGACGATACTTTAAAGATTTAGCGCAAAGTTACTTTGAAACCTTACTGCAGTGTGCAGCGACCAATCAAAGTAACTTGGAAAGCTTCCACCGTAGGTGGCGGCAAATCATTGTAAAAACAGAAAATTAGCCCAGAATCCTTCCCGCAACATCCTCAATTAGATCCAGCGATTTAAGGATTTTGTAATGTCCTACACCTTCAAATGATTTTGCATTTATTGCAGGGTTTTTATCCAGAAATTCTTTCAGATATGGATATGGCGAAATATGATCCTCAGGATCGAAGGCCAGAAAATGATTTATATCTGGACGCAAACTGTAAAGTTCAGTTAGGTTAAAGTGGCTGGCCGGTACAGGAAACTCTTTGGCAAAATTGGCAAAAAAGATATCCTGATCTTTGGTGCCAATGCCTACCGAATCTAAACTTTGCTCAAAGTTTTCTTTCAAGCGGATCAATGGTGCAATGCTGATAAGCAGATCGGGAGTTATTCCCAGCTCCTGTAAAGCAATTACATTGGCCATACCTCCGAGCGAATGACCGATGAGTACATCAGGCTGTGCATAATTTTGCGCAATAGCTTTTACCGAATCGGCATACAACATCAGGTTGGAAAACTCAGAAACCGAACTTCCGTTTCCAGGTGCATCAAAAGCAATAATCTCGATGTCACCGATTTTCTGCAGTTCTATTATCAGTTCGTAAAAATCGAGCGCTTTTGAAGCCCAGCCATGTGTAAGCAAGACTTTACGTTTTCCATTACCCCAACTAAAACAGTTAATATTTACTTCTGCACGGGTAAAATAAGTATCAAAAACCGGGAGGCTAAACTGTTTTGAAGCTGCAATAAGCTGTTCCTGATGCAGGCGTAATGGCATTTTGGGCGAGTAAAAAATAAACTCGCGCATTAAAGCTGCATCGGGAGCTACCTGAGATAGTTTCAGGTCGGTTGCAATCTGTTTTAACCTTTTCAATTGAACTTAAACTAAGTGAGATTTTAAATCAGCAGGAGAATAATTGACCGATTTTAAAGTTTTATCGTCCGATTTCCTAAAAACCAGGAATAATCCGTCGATTTCTTTATAATAAGATTCAGTTTGATCTTTATCTAAATAAAACTGAATGGTTTGCTCGGCTTCTTCAACTGTTTTACAAGCTTTGCTCATGTTAGAACGGTGAACCTCATCAAAAAGGGTTTTAAATTTTGCACCTAAACCAAATTCATGGATGGCACCGGCCAAAACATACTGCAGATCGCAAAGGGCATCAGCCACTTCTACCAGGTCATCATTTTCTACTGCTTCCTGTAATTCTTTCAGTTCTTCGGCCAAAAGTGAAATACGCAAGTTAGCCCTTTGTTTTGAAGGAATAATTGGATTTTCGAGAATAGGATGTTTAAAGGTAGTATGAAATTCTGCAACCTGATTGAGCGAATTGGTTTCTTGTATGGCCATTTTTTAATTTTAATCTTTACGGCAGCAAACTTAAAAAAATCGGGAGAAATAATACGGAGAATTTATGCACAAGATCGGTTAATCGGTTAATTCTTGATAGCGGCTAATCTCACAATTAGCCAGTTAACCAATTTATACACTTAACAAACTATGCCTCAATTAGCCAGTTAACCAACACTTAAACAATCCAGCAATAAAACAATGAAACCCTAAGCAATTAGCCCTTCTTTCCCTCCCTTACCACTTTAAAAAACTCTTCCTTATAAGTCTCGCCAATCGGAATTGCCTGATCGTTAATAAAAACCGTATTACCATCGATCATTTTAATTTTCTCGAGCGAGATGATGTACGATTTATGGATGCGGTAAAAAGGTGGTTGTGGCAGCTCGGTTTCGAGTTCGCGCAGCGATTGATAAGTAATGATCCTCTGCGTAGCGGTGTAAACCGAAACATAGTTTTTTAATCCTTCAATATAGAGGATATCTTCGTAATTAACCTTGATAAATTTGTTCTTGGTATCGCCTTTTATGAAAATAAAATCGTTCCCCTGGATTGGCTGCTGTACAATTACTTCTTGCTGAACGGGCGCTACAGGCGCCAAAAGCTGTTGGGCCTTGGTTGCTGCTTTGTAAAAACGCTCGTATGAGATTGGTTTTAGCAAATAATCTACCACATCCAGATCAAAACCTTCTAAAGCATATTCGGGATAGGCGGTAGTAAGGATTACTTTACATTTACCTCCACAAATTTTTAGAAACTGAATCCCGGTAAGTTCAGGCATCTGGATATCCAGAAATACCAGGTCTACTTTACCTTCCTGTACCAGATTTAGCGCTTCAAAGGCATTGGTAGTGGTTCCTACCAACTCTAAAAATGGGGTTTTATTGATAAAGGCAGCAATAATGTCTGAAGCGTAAGATTCATCGTCAACAGCAAGGCAACGGATCATAATGGGTAGCGATTAGGGTTTGGCAGTAGGGTAAATTAATGTACTTCAATGATACAAATTATCCATTACAGATTTAAAATCAAAGTGCTTTTGTAGGTATTTCCATTGTTCGAAATCAACAGCTCATGTTTGTCAGGATAAATGAGGTCTAACCTACGGTGAATATTCACCATTCCTACCCCACTCGAATGGTCTTTTTGCGCATGGCTGATCTTGTTGCTCACCTCAAAACTTAAACGTTTATGCTGCACTTTCAGTTTAATGCGCACGGGTTGGGCTTCATCATTCACTACACCATGTTTAAAAGCATTTTCGACAAAAGGAATCAAGATGAGTGAAGCTATTTTCTGATCACTGATGCCTTCGGTTACAAAATCGACATAAAATTTCGGCTCAAAACGCATTTTAAACAATTCTACGTAACTTTCCAGGTATTCTACTTCTTTATCTAAACTCACTTTACCATCCGGACTATCGTTTAAAGTATAACGCATCAGGTCTGACAAGCGTAAAACGGCATTAGCCAGTTTATCAGAAACGGGAATAGCCAAAGAATACACATAATTTAAGGTATTGTACAAAAAGTGTGGATTGATCTGCGATTTCAGAAATGAGAGTTCGGCTTTTACCACTTCTTCTTTAAGTTTTAGGTTCACCTGCTCGGATTTAAAACTCTGCTCAATACCATAAACCGCAGCGGGTACTACAATAAAAGCAATGCTCCAGTAAATATTATCAGATATATAGTGCCATGCAGTTGTGCCATCGCTATAATTATGAAAACCAAACCATTTTAAATAAAGCACTTCTTCTATTAAATACCTAAGGGCGATAAAGATGGCTACAGTAAACAAAATACCACCAATTAACTGAAGCGTTTTACTCCTTTTCAAAAAATTTGGATAAACCCAGAGGTAACAGATATAAAACTCCACAATCTGGACAAAATTCATAGAAATGTTAAAGGCAGACTTAATAAAAGTTGTGCCCTGAATTAAATCGCCTCCGTAGAAATAACCCAGAACAAGTACCCAGCATAGTATATGTATAGAAATAATTTTAATTGTTTTCATGCCATAAAACTATACAAAGCTTTTTTAACAGCCTATTTTCTTATTCCATACCTCCAAATAATTATCCCAACCTACAGTTTTTAAGGATTAACACCTTTTATTACGCAAAAACGCATTGGGATAATATTTTAAAGGGTTGGGATCATATAATTTATAGGTCGGGGCAGGCTTATCATCTTTGAAACATCAATTATAAAACAAACATAAAGATGAACCGCTTAATAAAACCTGCCATTTTTTTCTTTTTCCTTTTCGGTATGAAAACCGTTTTTGCTCAAAACACCAAAATATCCGGAACAGTTACCGATAAAAACAATAAAGCACTTGATTATGCTTCTGTAGCGCTGATCCACCTGCCCGATTCTGCTTCGGTTGCGCTACAGGCAACTAACCAACAAGGTTTATACGAGTTTAGTAACGTTAAACCTGGCAAATATTTGATCAAAGCCTTGATGATGGGGTATGATAAAAACCATTCTGCAGCTTTCGAAGTAAAGGATGCAGCTATAAAAATGGCTTCAATTGTGTTGACGGATCGTTCGCAAAACCTGAAAGAAGTAAACATTATCTCTAAAATGCCGGTAATCGACCAAAAAGCCGACCGCGTGATTGTAAATGTAGAACAAATGAATACCGCTGGCGACAACGCACTGGAAGTAATCAGCAGATCGCCGGGTGTAAAACTGGATAAGGATGATAATATTGTGTTGAAAGGCAAGAAAGGAATCAATGTAATGATTGATGGTAAAATGAGCTATATGACAGGGCTCGAACTCACCACTTACCTTAAATCGTTACCAGGCTCGGTACTGAGTAAAATCGAATTGATTTCGAATCCACCATCTTCGTTTGATGCTGCAGGTACTGCAGGCATCATCAACATTAAACTGAAAAGAAATAAAATGCAGGGATTTAATGGCAACATGAATCTGGGTGGTGGTTATGGCCGTTACGAGAAAGTTTACGGCGGTACCAATCTCAACTACAATATTGGTAAAGTAAGCACTTATTTACGTTTAGATGCCGGCCATTATAACTCATACAACAGGTTAACTTTAAACCGGACCATCGGCGATGAACAATATAACCAGCTTAATTTCTGGCACCCGATTACCAACAGCTTAAATTACTCTACAGGTGCTGATTATTTTATTAATGATAAAAATACATTAGCGGTAATGGTGAAAGGTTATACCGCACCCGAAGACACGAAGGTGAACAGCAACTCGGTAAATTATAATGCAGCCGGAACAAAAACAGGTGGCACAAGTATGTTTAACCCTCAAAGCAATACCGAAAAAAACCATGCAATAAACCTGAATTACCGCTTAAAAACAGATACCCTGGGCGGGGAACTGGGTTTTGATGCAGATTATGTTCGTTACGATAACAGCAGGAATGAAACTTTTACCAACAATTACCTGGATGCAAACGACCAGTTGATTGGTACACCGGTTGATCTGCGCAATAATGGCATGGGCAAGGTATCCATCTATTCGATCAAGGCTGATTATACCTTAAACCTGAACAAAAAATTAAAAATGGAAACCGGTTGGAAAAGCAGTTGGGTAAGATCTGAAAGCGATGTCCGTTTTGATTCGCTAAAAACAGCAGGATGGATTAACGATCCACGGAGGACTAACGAGTTTCTATACAACGAGAACATTAATGCGGGCTACCTGTCGTTAGATCAAAGCTTTAAAAACTTACAAATTAAAGCCGGATTACGTGCCGAACAAACATTGGGTAATGGCAGTTCATCAGGCACCAATACCGTGATCGACAGAAAATACTGGAAGCTTTTCCCAACACTGTTTGTTTCTTTAAAACTCGATTCGAACAACCTGATCACCGCCGCCTACCGCAAAAGCATTAACCGTCCATCGTACAGCAGTTTAAACCCTTTCACCTTTTATAGCGATCCTTACACCGCCTTGCAGGGAAATCCATTGTTACAACCATCGTATGCCAACAGCTTCGAATTTAATTACTCGCTCAAAAATTTCAGGGTGTTAACCTTGAGTTATTCGGTTAACAATGGATCGATATGGGAAGTGGTGTATCAGAATGATGTTACAAAAGAAAGTATCTCGAGACCGGAAAACCTGAGCCGCACCACAAACTTTTACATGGCTACGGGAAGTCCTTTCGACATTACCAAATGGTGGAATAACAATACCGAAGTTTCTGCCGGATTTAACCGTACCCAATCGGCCGTACAAGGCAATGGTTACCATGCTTTCTCATGGAACTGGTCGGTTATGATGGATAATACCTTTACTTTGCCTAAGAACTACAGCATCAGCACCTATGCTTATTACGATTCTCCTTCTGTTTCGGGCCTGTTCCGTAGTTTAGGAAGTTACCAGCTTAATATTGGTGCAAAGAAAACCTTCTGGAACAAAAATGCAACACTGGCTTTAAAAGTTAACGATGTATTTAATACCAGTGCATTCAGGGCAAACCTGGAGTACAACAACATTAAAACCTATTGGAAAAACGAATGGGAAAGCCGCAGGGTAAATTTAAGTTTCAACTATAAATTCGGTAATATGAAAATTAAAACTGCACGAAAAAGAAATACTGGAACAAGTGATGAAGAAAACAGGGTTGGGAAGAATTAAAACTCAAGAGGTCGTCATTGTGAGGAGGCTTTTTCAGCCGATGAAGCAATCTTACAACGATCGCTACCAGCGTTCGCATTAAGATTGCTTCGTACCTTATAATGACGATATATATTAATTAAAGCTTAATTTTCACAAAATACAATCGGTTGCGATCAACCGAGTTGGTTAAAGGCAAAATTTTCTGCGCAAAACCACTTGCACCATTATCTACCACACCAAAATCATCATCGTTAGAAATCACCAGAATATTGCCTGGCAATAAAGCTAAACCTTCTGCTTTATCATGCGGATAAATGGAAGGAAGATCTTTTAAAAGATCCAACACCACAGTTTTGCTTACAGGCGTAATTCCGGCTCCGCTTAAACCAGCCGCATTATTCAGTTCTTCTACGGTTTTAGTACCATAAAGTTTACCTGTAGCGCCATTGTTCGCATCAGAAATATCAGTTGCACCGCTGATGTCGATTTTGAAAACTTTTTTAAATGCTGCTGGGTTAGTTGCAGCACCCCCATACAAACCATCACGTTCAATGGTTAAAAAGGTAGTGCTGTTTACGGCCACAATATCACTTACGCCAGTTAAGGTTACATTATCCATTAAATAGGCATATTGTTTGGTAGCACCCGTGGCAATATCAAAAGTTAAAATCCTTAATACAACCGAATTTGCAACGGCAGTTTTAGATGGATTGTACATGGGCGACTGCATCATGCCCACCAATGTTTTACCATCAGGGGTAATGGCCAGGCCTTCCATGCCACGGTTTGCCCTTCTATTGGCAAACACTGCCGGGATTTTTCGTCCGCCGGTTCCTGTTCCGAATGGGTTTATGCGTTCTATCGTTTTACCCGTTGCATCAACGTGTACAATGTGCGGCCCATATTCATCGCTGATCCAGAATGACCCATCGGCTGCCCTTACCAAACCTTCCGAATCTATACCATCGGCACTTGGGGTAATGATTTGTCCGTTTAAATCGTAGGCAGTTTCACCAGATGCACCCATACCGTCAGGATTAGGTAATCCATTCAGTTTACCTCCACTTGCATTTTTAAGCTCGATGGTTTGCTCGAGCACCAGTTTACCATCTTTTAACCTGAATTTACCGATCTGTGGATCAAAGTCCGGTTTTCCGATGATGATGGAATTTGCAAGCTGTCCGGCAACGTTCGATCCCCTATCGGTCATCATGTAAAAAACATCCGGCGAGTTGGGATCTGCAGCTACGGCCGAACCGAAACCTCCGTTATATACTTTTACGCCTCCAGCAGCGGTAAACAGTACAGAAGGATCGGAAACCTCTGCCATGGCAGGGTAAGCAAAATCTGTTGGTGTTTCATCGTGGTTCTTTTTGCAGGATACCATGCCGATAGATACGGCAGTTATTAAAGTGAGTAGATCTCTTTTCATTTATTCTTTTTTTCAACAAAGCAAGGATCTGGATATGAAGGTAATGTTAAGGCAATAACAATAATAGTTTTAGCAGATCAGTTGGTCTGGCCATAAAGTAATTTTCATTTATTGCTGTTGACCATTAAGAACATTAAGGTTTTATAAATTCTGCGGTAATCTTCTTAAATCTGCGGGAAACCAGTTGCCTAATGTTTCCCGCTGATATCGCTGATCAACGCAGGACCTACACATCATCCATTATACATTTCCCATCTTCCATTAACCTAATAATTCACATATTGCTCTTCAAAACGCCCATCCTCATACAAATCGATCAAACCATAACCCGGTGCGGTTTCCCTTCTATTTCCTTCCCACCAGGCGCCAGAAACGGCACCATTACAGAGGTAGGTAACACCATTGTAAACTACTTTATCGCGCATGTGCAAATGTCCGCTCAGGCAGAGTTTAACATTTGGATGCTGATAAAAAAGATTGATAATTTTAGCCGTATCGGTATGCATATCGCCCCCCAGCATGGTCCATTTGTTTACAATATCATCTTCTATCATTAAAAGGGCAGTGAGGATAGGAATATGCGACATTACCATTACAGGCATTGTTTTACTGGTATTTTCCAATTCATTTTTTACCCAGTTCAATTGCTCATCACCCAATTTGCCAATGTACCAGGTATTGTCGATATCGAGGTGGGTGCTGTCTAACACAATAATTTTCCAGCCATTCTGCACCAAACTGTAATAAGGTTTAGCCAGTTGCAATTTATCCATGGCATATTTTTTACCATAAAAAACATCCCCTTTAGAAGCCTCATTCCACCAGATATCGTGGTTACCTAAACAGTAGCGTACCGGGATGCTACATTCGTTTTTGATGGTTTCCTGTGCCAGTTTCCATTGATCGTTAATGCTATCAATATTTTCCTTATTCATATCGAAAACAATATCACCACCGTTTAAAATCAGGTTTACTTTTGGCGATTGTGCCTGTAAGTGATGCAGGCATTTGGCAAACCCGGCTGGTGCGTTAAATTGGTTCTTCAGGTGAACATCAGTAATATGAGCCACCCTTAAAACAGGTTTTTTATCGCTTGCTAACGAAACGTTAGACAGGGCAGGCAACAAAAACAGGCCACCGATATTTTTGAGTGCAGATCTTCTTTCCATTATTGATGCTTTACAGGCTTAAAATTAACATTGCAATGTTGCCTTAATATTAAGAAAAAAGCGGTGCTGTAGAACGTACAGACACCGCCGTGGGGATTTGTTTGGTTTATTATTTTAATTTATTGCGCTTTCTTTAAACGATAAGCTTCGATAATTTTATAAAAAATCTGGTGGTTAGGATATACGCCTATAAAGGCTTCCGAACCTGGCCCGTAGGCAAATACCGGTACCATGATATTGGTATGATCATCGGTACTGAAATTGCCGCGAACGGTTCCTTTTCTGTAAGCTGCATCCAAAAGCGACAGTCCGCCGGTTTCATGATCGGCAGTTACAATAACCAATGTTTCACCATCCCGATCGGCAAACTTTAAGGCTTCACCAACCAAACGGTCAAAATCCTGTTGTTCAGTTACCGCGAAAGGCAGGTCGTTGGCATGTCCGCCATGATCAATCTGTGCCCCTTCTGCCATGATGAAAAATCCTTTTTTATTTTTCGAGAGCAATTCAACCGTTTTTAAAAACGATGTTTTCAGCATTTCTCCGCGGCCCTCCAATATTTTCCTTGTAGCAGAATCATCTAAAAGTACCACTTGTTTACCTGCATTGGAGGCCACAAAACTTTTCAGGTCTTTCTGTAGTGTATAACCTTTGTCCAAGATTTTATCTATCAATTTCTGATCCGGATTTTCGGTAAAACTTTTGCGTTTGGAACCAACCAGGATATTAACATGACTGGTCTGAAAATCAGCTGCAATTTCCTTTGTCATGGACCGCTCCAGCTGATGGGCATAAAATGCAGCAGGTGTAGCATCGGTAATGTCGCCACTACTAATAATGCCGCTGGTAATACCATAAGGAGCCAAAATATCAGGAATGGACGGAAGGGGTTTACCTGTAGAATCGACGCTGATGTAGCGGTTATTGGTTTTATGCCCGGTGGCCATGGCTGTTGCACCCGCAGCAGAATCCGTAAAATCTGAATTTGAAGCTTCGGTACGCGACAGGCCAAGGTGTTTAATGGTGATCATATTGGATTGACCAAAATTGGCGCTCAAACCTGCCTGGATCTGCGCCAACCCCATGCCATCCCCGATGAGCAGGATTACATTTTTGGCTTTGGTTTTTAATCCGTCGCTTTTGTAAGTTGGCTGATAAGATTGATAAGCCTTCGGGCTGCTGTACTCAAGCTTAACCCTGTTTTGGTAAAAATCTTTTAACCAGGCAGGATGATCGGTTCCGATCCAATCAACCCCCATATGTTCCAGTTCTTTCCAGCTGTTCGGACTATCTTTAGTTGCCCAAAACCGGAACGGTTTACCCATTGCATGCACTTTGGCAATCACCGCCTTCATTTTTTCTAAATCGGCAGGCGTTGGCGTGCCTTTTCCATTCCATACTGAATAATGGGAAAGGTCATCGCTGATCATCCCGATGTGCGTTAATTGTTCTGCTGTGTACGGATTTGCCGGACGGCCATCAAAACTGATGATTGATGGATAATCCTTAAATTTTTCTGCTGGCGGAACAGCCCCGCTCATTACAATTTTAATGGCCGAAGGATTGGTTTGCTGATCGAAAACAGATTCGTTACCTTTTAAATCGGCCAGTAACTTCGGAATTACGTGTTCATAATCCTCTTTTATATCAATCACCAACTGAAGCTTTTGTTTTGGATCGGGATAAGGATGGTTGGCATGTTCTTTATAAAACGCCACCAATGGATCGATGTATAATTTTTTCAATGTTTTTCCTGCCGCAATTTCACTGCTTTCGTGGGCAACAAACAACTCTCCGTTGCGGTAAAATACATCTGCCTCAATAGAGCCCATACCGGCATAATAAGCCTCTAATAGAGGGATTTGTTGCTTATAATCATTATGACTATGCCCGTTACCGGCATTCAGTTTCTGCTGGGCAGAAACTGAATGTACACCTAATCCCAATAATAAAAATAGAATCAGTTTATTTGATTTTACCATCCTACGTTTTGTTTAATTACGCCCGCACTGTTATCGATTTCTCTTTGTGGCACTGCCCAAACATCATGCACCTGTGGGTTGAAGGCTCTTGCCGGCCAGATTACGCTTCCATCAAAATCGTGCAACGGTTTGGCATAAGCTGCTTGCGCATCGCCCCATCTTACTAAATCGCGGTGACGGTCGGCCCACTCGCCTGCCAGTTCGTTACGGCGTTCGCGTTTAAGGTCGTCAATTGTCATTCCACTCTTCGTACCTAAACCTGCACGTACCCTGATTTTGTTCAGTTCGGTATCGCCTGCACCAGCACCACTTAAGTTAATGGCAGCTTCTGCTTTAATCAACAATACTTCTGCATACCTCATTAAAGGTACGTTTAAATCGGTTGTTCCATTATCTCCGTTAGGGTTAACATGTGTTGGAATCGGGTTAGCGTAAGAAAAAGGCTCCATGTATTTTTTAAACTGGTAGTTTGAGGTTGCTCCTGCATCTTTGGTAAAGCTGCGTTCGGCACCGAAGAACATAAATTTATCGCCAGGTTTTAAAATAGTGGCTTCCCTGCGCTGATCGCCAGTTTCGTAAGAATCGTAAAGCTCTTTGGTTGGCAGATAATAACCCCAACCGTTATAAATACCCCAGGCCTTATTGGTTAACATTACCCCCGGTAACTTGCTGCCCCAGCCTGTACCACCACCGCTCGGGGTACAAACCACCGACCAGATATACTCTTTAGACCAGTTATTTGAAGCTTTAAAAACATCTGCAAAACCCGTGTTAATTAAATCGTGCTGACTGGAGCTAATAACCATATCGGCATACTTTGCAGCATTGGCATAATCTTTTTTGTACAGATAAACTTTAGATAAATAAGCCCAGGCAGCTGTTTTATGTGCTTTGCCATAATCAGCAGCTTTCATTGCCGAAAACAAAGGAAGGTTATCAGCAGCTTTTAATAAAAGCGAAATGATATAATCATAGTTTTCATTTACGTTTTTTGCACGGGGAATTGGTTTAGAAGCATCGGTTTCAGGCGTAACAATTGGAACACCTGCTTTATCGTTTCCATAGTTTGCAGCCAACTGAAAATAAACCAAACCAGCGTTAAAATAGGCATCGCCAATAATTTGTTTCTTCAGGGCTTCATCCATTGAGATGGCTGGCACATTGATAATAATATCGTTGGCGCGCTTAATAATGGCATAACGCATACTCCATTGCGTTTCGGTATAACCACCGCCTACATAAGTGCGGTTAAAGTTTTTAATGTTGTCGGCTTCTGGTTTATTACGGCCGGTAACCATATCATCGCTGGCATTAATAAACCAGAACATGCCACGACCGTAAAAATCTTCTGCATTGTAGTTTTCGTACATCCCGCCTTCGGCTTTCAGTGCATCTTCTTTTGTTTTCCAGAAATTCTGTGCAGAAGGAGATCCTTCAGGTACGATATCAAGCTCTTTTGTGCATGAAGAAAAAACAGCAATAGCTGCAAATGCGATATATTTTAAATTCTTTTTCATTGTTGTTGTGATTATAGGTTTACACTTAAACCAAGGATAAAACTTCGTGCCTGCGGATAACGCCCAACATCCACTCCGTTGTTATCCATTCCGATTTCGGGATCAAAACCTGAATATTTAGTAATGGTAAAAAGGTTGTTTGCAGTGGCATAAATCCTAACACCACCCGTTTTTAGTTTACTGGCAACCGATTTTGGTAAACTGTAACCCAGCGTTACATTACGGATACGCAGGTAAGAGCCATTTTCTACATAAAAATCAGAAGCGGCAAAGTTTCCGTTGGCATCGCTGGTCGAAATAACCGGCACTTTACCACCTGGATTCTCCGGCGACCAGGCATCTAAAATTCCCACCAATTTGTTATAAGAAGGTCCGGCAGCACTGTAAGTAGTACGTTTTACAGCGTTAAACAACTTGTTTCCTTGTACACCCTGTGCAAAAATGTTGAAGTCGAAATTTTTATAACTTGCATTAAAACTTAACCCATAAGAAAAATCAGGGTAAGCACTGCCTGCAAAATAACGGTCGTTACCATCAATTGATCCATCGCCATTAATATCTACGAATTTAAAATCACCCGCTTTTGCATTTGGCTGAATTTTAGTGCCTTTAGCATTTTTGTAATTATCGGCCTCTGCCTGACTCTGGAAAATACCATCCGTTTTTAATACAAAATAACTATATAACGGCTGTCCTACCCTATTGGTAAGCGGAGCAACTTCATTCCTGAAATTAGTCGGTACAACCTGGTTTTCTATTCCCGGTATAAGCTCCTCTATATTGTTGTTTATTTTAGTTAAAGTAGCATTTACAGAGTAAGTAAAAGCTGCATTTTTATCACTGTTGTAAGTTAAGCCTAACTCAATACCTTTATCTTTTACCTTACCTGCGTTAATGGTTTGTGTGCTTAAACCTGCCGTTCCAGGCAATGTTCTGATTAGGATCATTTTATCGATTTCTTTAATAAAATAATCAGCGGTAAGGCTTAACCGGCCCAATACTGTTGCATCGATACCAAAGTTTGTTTGTTTTGATTCTGCCCATTCTAAATTTGGATTGGCTAAAACCGTTTGGATATAACCATTTTGCAAAGTTGGTGTTTGTCCGAAATAACTTTGCGTTGGCGTTAACAATGGGTTAACCGCATCAGTAGTAAGCGAAGCTAAATTACCAAGGAAACCATAGCTTCCTCTTAGTTTTAGTTCATTTAACCAGCTTACATCTTTAAGAAAATCTTCTTTGCTCATTAACCATCCAATAGAAGCTGAACCATAATTCCTGGTTCGGTTATTTTTAGGCAGTAACGATGATCCATCACGGCGACCAATTAAGGATACCAGGTATTTTTCACGATAGTTATAATTTGCTCTAAAAAACAATGAGGACAGTGCCTGCGCCGTATAACCGCTCGAAGAAGGCTGTACTACTGTAGCATTCATCAAATACCTGTACTGTGGCGATTCATCATCAAAACCAGATCCAGAAGTATACAAATTTCTGTCTTGTTTCTTTTGAAACGAATAACCACCGGTAATATCGAGCTGATGGTTACCAAAGGTAGCTTTGTAATTTAAAACCTGCTCAGCAAGGAAATCGCTGTTGCGGTTACTGCTTTCTACTAAACTATTACTTAACACCGGTTTTCCTACCTCAGGTCTTTTAGGGGTAAAGCTTTTAAACGAAGCATCTGTTTTGGTGATACTTAAGTTAGACCTAAAGGTTAAACCTTTGGCCAGTTTAATATTAGCATAAGGATTAACGACCAAAACGTTTATAGGGTTATTGATATCGATACGCTTCAACTCAGCAACAGGATTAACAATATCGCCATAATCTCCGGCATATGGGCCCGGCAAACCTGCAAAACTGCCATCGGCATTGTAAGGTGTTCCGTTGGTTGGATAGTAAATGGCAGAAAGTAAAGCACCTGTATAATCGCTGCTGGTATTGGCACCGTTTCCATTGGTGCTGCTGTATGATAGGTTTTCACCAATTTTTAACCAATTGGTAACTTCATGTTCGGTATTGATCCTGAAATTGTAACGTTTGGTTTTGGTATTTAACACAATCCCTTCCGCATTGCGGTAATTAAAACTTAGGTAATAATTAGATTTTTCGCTGCCACCATTTATGGCTGCATTATAATCCTGCAATAAACCATCTCTAAACACTTCATCCATCCAGTTGGTACGTGTGATCTGACCGTCGGGATATTTTGACGCATCAAAAGCCGGCAATAGGTTGGTACCGCCATTTTTAGCTGCAGTTGCTGCTACCTGTGCACGTTGTTGCGCATTTAATGGTTCTAGTTTTTTCCAGGCACTTTGTTGCCCAACTTTGGCATCAAAACTGATTTGCATTTTGCCGCTTTTACCTTTTTTGGTGGTAATCAATATTACACCACCCGAAGCCCTTGCGCCATAAATGGCTGCTGATCCATCTTTTAATACCGATATAGATTCGATATCGTTAGGATTTAGTTGCGGAGTACCCGAAAAGATTGATCCGTCGATTACATAAAGCGCATTTTCGCCATTGATACCGCCTGAACCGCGAACATTGATACGCGGCATTGATGTAGGATCGCCCCCTTCGTTGGTTACAATTACTCCCGGGGTTTTTCCCGCGAGTACCTCTCCCACGCTGTTTAACGATCGCGAAGAAAGTTTATCCATGCCCACAATGCTAATTGCTCCGGTTAAAGTCTCTTTTTTCTGTGTACCGTAACCCACTACCACCACATCGGCAAGTGTAGAACGTTCTTCTTTCAAAACCATATTGATCACCTGGTTTTCGCCTGCTTTAGCTTCTTTAGTCTGGTAACCAATCATCGAGAAAGAAAGCACAGCTTCAGCCCCAACTTCAATCCGGTAAGCACCATTGCTATCAGTAATGGTACCACTTTGTGTGCCCAATACTTTTACCGAAACTCCCGGCAGCACTGAACCTGTAGTATCTCTTACTACCCCGGTAATAATACGGTCTGGTTTATTTAAAACAACATTGTTTAAAATAATATACTCGCCTTTTTCCAAAACCTGTAATCCCAGTCTGTCTAAAAGTGATCTTACCGGTTCTGTAGTGAAATCGCCACTTACAAACGTATTTTTTTGTTGTAACTGATCCGGGTTGTACACAAAGCTAAGTCCGGTACGCGACTCTATTTCTTTGATGATCTCGGTCATTTTACGGCCTTTGTTTATCGTAATGCTAACCGTGGTTTTCTCTAATTTTTGCGCCATGCCTGCCGAAGCGAGGATTGAGCTGCAAAAAATGCAGAGGATTGTAAATGTTAAACATGAGTATTTCATGATCTTATAAAGAGCTGGTGTCCTCTTAGCGGAGGTTGTTTTCATTGCTTAATTTGTTTGATTTTTTTTTGTAAAGCTTTAATTATACTGGCTTTTATTGCCAGAAAGAAAGATTACGGTAGCCGGTCTGACCGGTACCGCAGATGATTCTATATCATATCCTTATCTCATCTGTATATATTAAATGTTTTAGGATTTTTTGAGGTATTGAACTTGAGGTGGTGGAGACTGCAGATAATATCCAGAATCTCCTCAGGCGATTGCCTGCTGCTGAAAGAAGCAGTGGTTTTAAGTTTAGCCAGCGTAACATCATTCAGCAAAATTTTAATGCTATAGGTATATTGAAGCTTGTTGATAACCTGCTCCAGCGTTGCGCCATCAAAAGCAAACTCAACAAAAGCAAGCGCTTTTATTTTACCAATGGCAGCACGGCCAACGCTTTTATCATAAGTTAAAATTTCATCTTTAACCAGCGTCCCCAGCTTCCCATTCTTGTTGCTCACGGCAACTTTACCCGTAACTACGGCCACTTCGAACTGTTTACTGGCCCGGTAAGATTTAACCTTAAAAGAAGTTCCTAAAACCCTGATATCTATTCCTGAGGCTGTATGCACCGTAAAAGGTCTTTTCTCCTGGTGCGCAATATCAAAAAAGGCTTCTCCCTCTTTTAACTCAATCTGCCGGTTATTTGAAGCAAATGCTTTTGGATAGCACAATTTTGCAGCCGGACCAAGCAATACTACCGAACCATCAGATAAGGTGATGCGTTTCTGCTCTTTTACTCCGGTAATGATGGTAACCTGATTTCCTGCAGGTTTTGTCTGATTGCTGATTTTCCATACCGATAGTCCCATACTTATTACAATGAGTACCGCCGCTGCAATCTTACCAAAAGTTTGAAGTTTAATTACCTTAATCCTCTTTGGCTCCTTGTACATTGCGGCCTTCAGTTGAATAAACATCTGTTGTCCTATTTCCGCTTTTTGATCGGCCGGCAATACAATATTCTTTGCCTGGAGCGTGGCATACCACTCCTCAACTATTTTTTGTTCTTCGGGATTTGCCTGCTGATCGAGATATTTCTGCAGCAGTTCCTTTGCCTGTTCTTCTGTCATTTAAATACATGTCAGTTTAAAAGCAAAGAGGTACTAACCAAAAATGTTATCTGTAAATTAACTTTATGTTAAGCCGATCAAAGCAGCAATTAACAGGATGTAGGAAAGACTTTTTTTGAGGATTTTTAGCGCTGCAGAGATCTGGTTTTTCACCGTTTGCACCGAAATATCCAGTTCTGAGGCTATTTCTTTGATGGATTTTTCCTGTTTTCTGCTCATGGAGAAAACCTGTTGCATTTTTTCAGGTAATAAGGCAATGGCAGCGTCTACTTCAAGATGAAGTTCTTTTAAAATAAGTTTATCATCTGCAGCGGCGCTATGTTGTTCGTCCATTAAAGCAGTGAGGGCAGTTTGATGCTGCTCTTTAAGGTTCCCGGACCTGAAATAATTAATTACCTTATATTTTACCGCACCATGCAGGTAGGCAACAAGACTTCCGGATAGCTTAATCGTTTTATGGTTTTCCCAAAGGGAAATAAAAATCTCCTGTGTAATATCCTGCGCAATGGCTTCATCACCGGTTTTTTTCAGCGCAGCGTCAAAAACACCTTCCCAATAAACCTGGTAAATTTCTTCCATAGCCTGGTGGCTTCCGCACTGTAAAGATGAAAGTAGGGTTTCGCTCAAGGGATGCTGTTTTATTCGCCGCAAAGCTAGCAGCCCAATATTCCCTTATTATTAATAAATCTTAAAGAGTAGGTAATGGATGTGGAATAAGTCCGAAAGTCAGAGGTCTGAAGTCGGAGGTTTGGGTGGTAAAAAATAAGCGATAATTAATGATGGTAGAGGGAAAATGTAAAATCGAAGATGGAATCAAATTCTGCGGTGATCAACGATATCTGCGGGAGAAAATTAAGCAATTAGTGTTCCGCTGATTTAAAGAGATTGCCACAAATTTTATATCAAAAGGGCTCTGTGTTTCTCTGTGATCTTTTCTCTGTGAACTCAGTGGTTAATAATGGAAAATGGACTCGATTCTGCGCCCATCAGCGATATCCGCGGGAAACAAATTATCGATAAAAAGTTTCGTCATTGCGAGGCACGAAGCAATCTTAATGTGCACGCAAGGTAGCGATCGTAAGATTGCTTCGTCCTCGCAATGACGAATTTGGACGCCTAACCGTTGCGCTAGGATTCTTCTTTCAATAATATTGACTTTTATTCAATAAATTATTCCTTATAATGACGACAAATTGGGTAGCATTATTTAACAATTAAAGCCCATCGTTTACCCAAACAGCCCTGCAAAAATCTTATTCGAATGCAATTTAGCCTGATGATCGTAAATATGCGAAGTGCTCATTACCTCATTTACCCCATAAGTATCAACAAAAGCAGTTAAATTTTCTTTAATGGTTTCGGCGCTGCCGATGAATGAGTAATACAACATCTGCTCTACCGCTTCTTTTTCCATGCGGTCCCAATACAGGTTAATATCATCTATTGCGGGTTTTAACAATTCTCTTTTACCTGTAATTACGCCTAAAAACATACGTTTTACAGAACTCGACAAACGTTCGGCTTCTTCATCTGTATCAGCAGCAACCACATTTACACAGGCCATTACATAAGGTTCCTGTAAAAAGGCTGATGGCTTAAAGTTATTCCGGTAAATGGAAATGGCCTGCTCGAAATAGGTAGGTGCAAAATGACTCGCAAAAGCATAAGGCAAGCCTTTTTCTGCAGCTAAACGGGCACTATCCGTACTCGAACCTAAAACCCAGATTGGAATATCCAATCCTTCACCCGGAATGGCCCTTACGCTTGCACGATTATTGGAAGCCGAAAACAGCTGTTGTAACCTTTCTATATCTTTTGGAAAATTATGCGCGGCATTAAAATTTTCACCACGAATAGCCATCGCTGTAACCTGATCCGTTCCTGGTGCCCTGCCCAAACCCAAATCAATACGATTAGGGTAAAGTGAAGCCAATGTACCAAACTGCTCGGCAACAATTAAAGGTGCATGGTTTGGTAACATAATACCACCAGAACCTACACGGATACTTTTTGTACCCCCGGCAATGAAACCGATAAGCACAGCAGTAGCCGAACTGGCCACACCTGCCATATTATGGTGTTCTGCAAACCAATAACGCTTATAACCTAAACTTTCAGATTGTTGGGCTAAATCCAGGCTGGTTTTAAAGGTATCAGCTGCGGTATAACCATCTAAAACAGTTGCAAGATCGAGTACAGAATAAGGTATATTTTTTAATGATTGATCAGCCATACACTAACGGGATAAAATTTATGCTGCAAAATTATCTTTATTAACTCCAACTCTACTTTATTAAAGTTGATATGACGTTTAACCTACACTAAACTTACGCTGCGATTAAATTTCTCATCATGGGTAATTAATTTGATTACAATACCAACAACATCCAAACGTTACAAGCAAAATGGCCTGAATTGCCCAATGGCGCCGAAAGTTTTTTAAACCCTGCTTTTTCATACATAGAAATTGCCGTAGTAAGTTCGGGAAACGATTCTAAATACATTTCATTATACCCAAAATGCTGAGCCGATTCGATACTTTTCTCCATTAATAATTTACCAATGCCTTTTCCACGAGAGGCTGCAGAGGTATAAAGCTTTACCAGCTCCACACAACCTTCAGGCAAACCTTCGGTAGGGTAAATGCCGCAGCCACCAATAATTACTCCGTCTTCTTCAGCAAGCCAATAGGTTGATCCCGAATGTTCGAAAAGCGTAAATAAATCATCAGTTGTCGGGTCGGTATAAACGGTGCCTGGTTTATCAATTTTAAACTCCCTTAAAATTGTCCTGATCATCTCTGCGGTCGCTTTATTATCTGCTTTTTCTATCTTTCTAACGGTAAGGGCCATGTTGATTTATTTTTTTGCCAAAGATAAGGATAAAGGTTAAATGTATAAATTGGGTAGAGTTGGTTAACTGGTTAATTGCGGATTAGTATATTAACAATTCAACAATAGGTTCTTATCTCCAGTTAACCAGTTTAAACAATTACCGATTAACCATGCTCAACAATTTAGCAATGGAACAATTAACCCTACCCATCTGAAATAGTTTTAGTAATTTGGCGTTATGATTAACATGAAAAACACACTAATGATTTGCCTATTTACCGTAACAACCATATTTGGTTGTGGCATTAACAAACAGGCGCAACAGATAAAGGCTTTAGAAAATTGCACTTATAAGATTACTAACGTTCAAAATATCTCTATTGCAGGTACAGATGTAAAAAAATTAATGGATCAGCAGAGCTTTAGCTTAACCAGTTTGCCAGGTGTAGCTTTAGGTTTGTTAAGAAAAGATATTCCGTTAAGGGCCAATTTAAATTTAGAAATCACCAATCCATCCAGCTCTTTAGCGGCAATCAATCAGTTTGAATATAAAATACTGGTAAATAATACCGATCTGGCCGAAGGATTAGTTAACCAGAATGTAAGCATTGCACAAGGTCAAACGGTAACCGTTCCGGTACAGCTGGTGAGTAATATTTATGGATTGATATCAAACGGAAATGTTTTTAACGATATTATTAAAGCAGCCCAAAAAGGTTCATCATCCAAAGATGAAAAATTAGGCTTATTAACCATAAAAATTAAACCAACCTTTATGCTGGGCAATACACCGGTAAAATACCCAGGTTATATTACCATCAATAAAGATATTAGCAGCAAAATATTGTTGTAAAGCAATGGTCGACGCAGTTAGAGAAGATTAAATACCGCAATTCGGGATTTACATTCCTCCCTTCACAAAAAAAAGCCCGATCAACTTAATGGTGTTGACCGGGCTTTTTTGATATCAATTTTACTAAAACTTTTTATTCGGCGTCATCACCATTCCTTTAAATCCATGAGGATCTAAACGTTCACCAACTGATTTAAGTTCTTCTGCCGATAATTTTGCAGGCATAATGGTGGAGGTTGCGCTTAAACTTGCTGTTTTCGCTGCTGTAGTGATAAAACTTCCTGTTCTGGCATATAATAATGCATAACCCAAAAGGGTTTCAGTCTCATCTCCAAAAGCCTTGGTCAAATCCTCGAATGATGATTTATCAACAGTTAAACCTGCATAATAACCACCAACTCCGTTTTGGTTTTTGGTTTCAAACTCCGGAATATACATGTCCACTTTATCAATCCTGATCGGGAAAAAGCCAACCGGTTTCCCGTAAGTGGTGCTACCAATCAACTTTACATCCATTACCGGTTTCAAACTGTTAATCGTTAGCTCACTTGCTGATGCGGTAGATCCTGTAACCAGAAAATAAATTCTGCTAAGGGTCAACGTACCTGATTTTGCAAATTTTTCAACATTATCTTTCGCTGTAGGCGAATAATCATAATCTGCATAGGTGGCATATTTTTTATTTACCCCATTGGTAAAAGTTTGCAGTTTTCCTTCATCATCAAGCAATGGCTGGTGGGCTAATACAGAGGCTTTACGCTGCGCCGTAGTAATCGATTGCAGGTAATTGTTATAATAAGAAGTAAACATGGTATTACCCGTTTGTGCTGCCGGAGCTGCCAAATTGATAATCTGTGTGGCTGTTGATACATAACCACCACCATTGTAACGTAAATCAACAACCAGTTCGGTTACACCCGCCGTGGCAAAGTTAGCAAAGGCCGTATTCAAAGCTGCAGATGCGTTATTGGTAAAACTGTTAAAAACAATATAACCCACCTTTTTTGTACCAACCGTATAAGTATTGGTATATAAAATAGGATTAACCGTATAAAGTTTACTGATCACAACAGCTGTTTTCGGATTACCATTGATATCATTAAATGCCAGGTTGATACTCGGATTGCTACCAAAAATGGCATTATTTAAAAAATCAATACTGGTTTTATTATAAGTGAGGTCTCCCCTTCCGTTTACACTCGTTATCCTACAGCCACGCGTTAAACCTTGTTGGGCTGCAGGTGAATTTGGATATACATATTTTACCCTTAAATCTGTTTCTGTATTATAACTTACCGAAAAACCATAATCATTGGCCGAGCCGTTCACATCAGCTTTTAACGCACCGGTTTTACCTGTGGCAGCTGCGGAATAATCAAAAAACGAATATTTAGGTTCTCCAGGTGTGCTGCTTACATATTCGTAGGGCTTACCTGTTAACGGATCATTAGAATACTGCGTCATGGCATAAAGCTCTGCCTCGTTCGAACTAAAATTACGCGGATTAAAACCCTCATAAGTTGGTAATGAGGTATTCCAGTAATACAGTTCCTTACCGTATAAAAAGATCGAATCCTTCGTTAGTTCATCCCGGGTGCCACTTGGGGTAGTTGGCGTAACCGGTTCTTCGGGCGTTATGCTGTTTTTTTTGCAGGCAGGAATTACACCCAAAATTAAAAAACCCAACAAGATCAGGTGGGTAAATCTGTTATTTTTCATAGGTTTTGTGGCATTATGTACTTATATACGTGTAGATTAAAGGTTAAGTTGTTTGAAAATAAACTTTTATTTACCATTCAACTAAATATAAGGTAAAATATTGTGCAGGCATATAGATGTACCGTCCAATCAGGTAAATCTATCGATTAAATTACTTTAATTATATTAAAAAATCATAAAAAAATTAGTCCTTCCAGCCCCTGTAAGTTGTCGCCTTTACACCGCTTTATATATTGGTACACTTTGCAATTTTACTTTATAAAATTCAGGCCTTATGAGCATTAGCAAAATGAACACCTTTATGGATAAGTTAGAGCATCCCCTAAAAAAAGAAATGGAGAAAGTAATTTCCATTATTACTGCTGCCGACCCAAAAATAGAAAGTGATATTAAATGGGGAGGGCCAAGTTTTAAATTTAAGGAAGATATGGCCAGCATAAACCCAAAAATCAAAAATTATGTAATGGTTGTTTTCCATAAAGCATCGTTATTAAATGATGGTTTCGGATTTTTGGAAGAACAGACCAAAGGAAAAGCTTATGCCAAATTTTATAATATGGCAGATGTAGATCAACACGCAACAGGACTAAAAAAGGCTGTTAAAGCCTGGGTAAACCTAATGGAAAACTAAATAAAAGGAAACATGGAAAAAATTGAATTTAAAACAACCATTAATGCCTCAGCAGAAAAAGTATGGAATGTACTTTTCGGAGTAAAAACCTACCCTCAATGGACAACTGTTTTTGCGGAAGGATCGCAGGTAGATACCGACTGGCAAAAGGGAAGCAGAGCCCTGTTTCATGATGGCAAAGGAGATGGAATGGTTGCCGTTATTAAAGAAAACATCCCTAACTATTACATGTCTGTTAAACATATTGGCGAGATAAAAGACGGAAAAGAAAACCTGCACGATTGGGGCGAATCGCTCGAGAACTATACGCTACACGAAAAAGAAGGTAAAACCGAACTTTTAATCGATATGGATATTACCAAGGAATGGCTTGAATATTTCGAAAAAACCTGGCCAAAGGCTTTGGATAAAGTAAAAGAAATGGCAGAAAAAGCACATGACCATATTGAAACATAAGATCTGTAAATAGAGGAGTTGGAGATATTAATTTTTTCCTCTTTAGGTTAACAAGATTATTTGCTTAGTCCAAAGATTTTGTAACTGATCCTAAATAGAACCCACATTTTCTTAAAGAAAATATCTTAAACCAAAAAAGCCTTTCATTTCTGAAAGGCTTTTGGAAGTGGTGCCACCTGGATTCGAACCAGGGACACAAGGATTTTCAGTCCTTTGCTCTACCGACTGAGCTATGGCACCATCCGTTTGGGATTGCAAATGTAGTGTTCTTTTTCTCAATTCCAAAAAAGGATTTCAGTTTTTTTCCTTCAAATGCAACCAAACAAGGCCATCTTTTTGATAAGCAGAAAGATATATTAGAAAAATATTTTCATTTTATTTGATATCGTTTGTAAATAAGGCATCTCACTACTTGCTTTTTACGCTGCTATAAATTATTAAGGCTTCTAACCACACCATGCAACTTAGATGATCTTAGGTGATGAACAATATCTAAACCATGCTAAACTGTTTCAGATAGATTCAGCTCATGTGGTTCCAGCAAAAATGCCATAAAACCAAAAAAGCCTCACATTTCTGTAAGGCTTTTGGAAGTGGTGCCACCTGGATTCGAACCAGGGACACAAGGATTTTCAGTCCTTTGCTCTACCGACTGAGCTATGGCACCATCCGTTTGGGATTGCAAATGTAGTGTTCTTTTTTCAAAAGCAAAACTTTTTTTTAATTATTTCAGTGTTACTCTGATTATCAATTAATTAATTTTTTATCAAGCACTAAATACGCTTCAATTGTTGCTTAGAATGAATACAAACAAATAATTTTATAGTTTTTTTTATGCATGCATAGTATTTTTTTAAGATTAATATCCTAATTTAGCGTAAACAATCTAATATTGCATGGTGGCACAGATCCTCTTTCTAGTACTTACACTTGCAGCAAGTGCGCTGTTTACAGTTAACCTGCGTAAAATAATTCGCAATATCCGGCTAGGCAAAGCCGTTGATCGTAAAGATCAGCCTCAAAAAAGGTTAATCACCATGCTTCGTGTGGCTTTTGGTCAATCTAAAATGGTGGTGCGCCCTATCCCGGCCTTCCTTCACTTTTTCGTTTATATCGGTTTTGTAATCATAAACATCGAAGTATTGGAGATTATGATTGATGGTTTATTTGGCACACACCGCATTTTTAATGGTTTAGGTGGACTATATAATTTCCTGATCGCTTCTTTTGAAATTCTCGCCTTTACCGTTTGGGTTTCTTGCGCCATTTTTCTTATCCGCAGAAATATACTTAAACTTAAACGTTTCAGCGGGGTAGAGATGAAAAGCTGGCCAAAATCTGATGCCAATTACATCCTGATCACCGAAATTTTATTAATGAGTGCTTTCCTGCTCATGAATGCCGCCGATGCTAAACTACAGCTTTTAGGCGTTAGCCACTATGTAAACGCAGGCGCTTTCCCGGTGAGCCAGTATTTAATGAACATCCTTCCTTCAACAGAGGGCGCACTGGTAATTGTAGAACGAAGCTGCTGGTGGTTTCACATTATTGGCATTCTGGCTTTCTTAAATTACCTGCCTTATTCAAAACATTTTCATATTCTTTTTGCCTTTCCAAACACTTATTTTTCTAACCTGGAGCCAAAGGGTGAGTTTACCAATATGGCTTCGGTAACCAATGAAGTAAAAGCCATGCTCGATCCTTCATTTGTTCCGGCAGAAACCGAACCTGGCAAATTTGGAGCAAAAGATGTGACTGATTTGAGCTGGGTAAACCTGATGAATGCTTATACCTGTACCGAATGTGGACGGTGTACTTCTGTATGTCCGGCAAATATTACAGGCAAACTTTTATCACCACGCAAAATTATGATGGATACCCGCGATCGCATCACAGAAGTGGGCCAGAATATTGATAAACACGGCGCAGAACATCAGGATGGCAAAGCCTTATTAGACGATTATATTACCAGAGAAGAAATCTGGGCCTGTACCAGCTGTAATGCCTGCGTGGAAGCCTGTCCGGTAAATATCGATCCTTTACAAATCATTATGGAATTACGCCGTTACGCCGTGATGGAAGAATCGCAGGCGCCAGGCAGTATAAACGCCATGTTAGGAAACATAGAGAACAACCAGGCACCCTGGAAATACTCGCCAGCCGATCGTTTTAACTGGGCGCAGGAAAGTTAGCAATTGACAGTTTTCAGTTGGCATTGAATTAAAATAATAATGACAGCAGGTCTTGATACTTAACACCAAAGACTTGTACTAGATACGACACAAATGGAATTTAAAGTCCCTACAATGGCCGAATTAATGGCCGCAGGTGAAGAACCGGAAATATTATTTTGGGTTGGATGTGCAGGAAGTTACGACGAACGGGCACAAAAAATTACCCGCGACATCTGTAAAATCTTACATCATGTAGGTATAAAATACGCTGTTTTAGGAACAGAAGAAAGCTGCACCGGCGATCCGGCAAAAAGGGCTGGTAACGAATTCCTTTTTCAGATGCAGGCCATGACCAATATTGAGGTTCTGAATGCCTATAACATTAAAAAAATAGTAACCGGCTGTCCGCACTGTTTTAATACCATTAAAAACGAATATCCGGGCTTAGGCGGCACTTATGAAGTGATTCACCATACCCAATTAATCCAGGACCTGATTAACGAGGGCAAACTAAAGGCTGAAGGTGGTGAAAGCTTTAAGGGCAAAAAAATCACCTACCACGATCCTTGTTATTTAGGCCGCGGAAACGGCATTTACGAAGCACCAAGAAAAGCGTTAGAAGTTTTAGATGCACAGCTGGTCGAAATGAAACGCTGTAAAAGCAATGGCTTATGTTGTGGCGCTGGTGGTGCCCAGATGTTTAAAGAACCTGAAAAAGGAAATAAAGACATCAATGTAGAGCGCATTGACGAAGCGTTGGAAACTAATCCAGAGGTAATTGCAGCCGGCTGTCCATTCTGCATGACCATGCTAAGCGATGGTATTAAATTAAAAGATAAAGAACAGGAAGTAAAAGTGCTCGATATTGCTGAAATAACGGCAAGGGCTAATGGGTTGTAATTTTTTTTTTACGAAAATCCCCTTACGGTTTCGTCATTTCGAGTGGAGTGAAACGTAGTCGAGAGATCTACATATATAGATCTCTCCATTCCGCGATGCTCCAGTCGGGATGAAGATAAACAGCAACTAATCTTCAGATTTTACTTCTGCTTTAGATACTTCAGCTGGCGGCAGCTTAACAATCTTCTCCAGGTTATCCCTGATCAGGTTTAAATCTTCTGCCTCCATATTTTTTAGCGGAATAATGATCTGCGTAGCCATAGAGTCTACATCGCCTCCCCTATCCTTATAAGTTTGCACAATTACATCGTCGCCTTTGGTGTGGATATATAGTTTACCCGAATTCGTCGTACCATAATAATCCATATCCTTAAATTTCGATAGTTTAAACGCGAAATACTCCGTTTTACCATTATTAAAGTAACGTTTGTAACGGCAAAAACCATTGTTGGTAACATTTAGTTCATAACGTTTAATCTGAGCACTTTCCTGACCGGGATCGTAATGATCAGTGAGCGATTTTTGCAGGTAGCCTACATATTGTTCCATAGGTTCGGGATCGGAAAAAGCGTATAAAAACACACAAAAAGCCGAAACAAGGGATATTTTCAAGCAGAATGTAAACTTTTTCATCAGGTTAGCGTTTTAAACACAGCAAATTAATTAAAATCATAAATTTGTATATGAGTTTTTCTCCACAATCAAGAGTTTGGATATACCAAAGCGATCGCAAATTTACTTCTACAGAAGAAAATGAGATCCTGAACAAATTAGCGGCTTTTACCAATCAATGGAAAGCACACGGAAACGAATTGCTTGCAAAAGCAGAAATCAGATATGGTTTTTTCATTATTCTTACCGTTGATGAAAGTCGGGCAGGCGTAACCGGTTGCTCTATCGATAGCTCTGTACGGTTAATTAAAGAAATTGAGCAAGAATACCATGTTGATCTTTTTAACCGTTTTAATATGGCTTATAAGGTAAACGATGAGGTTGTGGTAAATAGCAAAGAAGATTTTGAAACTTTGGTTAATATTAAACAGGTAACTCCAGAAACCATTGTGTTTAACAACATGGTACAAAACCTGGCTGAACTGGAAACCAAATGGGAAGTTCCTTTTCAAAACAGCTGGCATTCTACTGTTTTTGCGCACCTGTTGTAAAATATAATTTAACCACAGATAAAAAGGATGCGCACAGATATAAATCCGTGTTTATCTGTGGTTAAAAGCAAACTGAAGAACCCTTTCTACAAACACCGCCTCGCCGATTTCACCAGCTCACAGTTTTTAACTTCAAAATACCATCCCGATCTCGAATTACTTTTAAAATAACTGGCTTTTAAAACTTAAGGTGCTAATACTGATATTTTTCACTACTAACCAAACAATTAGCCTTTAAAAAACATTATATTGGTTAAATCAAACTAATGTGTATGAAGCGCTGGCTTAAAATCTCTTTAAAAATCGTATCGGTTTTAGTTGTCCTGATTATATTAACCTGGCTGGCGGGTGCATTTTACATTAGCCGTAATAAGAAAGAAGTGCTGGCTTCTATCCTCTCGCAACTCAATAAAAATTTAAACGGAAAAATTACGGCCACCAGCATGGAGCCTACACTTTTAAAAAGTTTTCCTGGCGTTTCGGTATCATTAAATGGCGTTTTATTAAGGGATAGCTTATGGGCTCAGCACAAACACGATCTTTTAAAAGCGCAGGATATTGATGTATCATTAAACGTCCTCTCACTTATTGTAGGCAACATTAATATCAAACAGATCGCCATTAACAATGCTGCGATATACATCTATACCGATTCTACAGGTTACAGCAACACCAGTATTTTTAAAAGTAAACCTAAAACCGATAAAAAATCATCGCCGAAATCTTCCGCATTAGAGGTAAAGAAAATAGACTTTAATAAGGTAAGTTTAATACTCGATAATAAAAAAAGGTTTAAGCTGTTCAATTTTGATATCGACCAGATCCAGGGCAGGATGGAATATCCGGATAGCGGCTGGACAGGTAAAATCAAACTGGCAACTAAAGTAAACAGCTTTGCTTTTAATACCCGTAAAGGAAGCTTTTTGAAAGACAAAACCCTGAATGGGACTTTACTGGCACATTATAGCCGCGATTCGGATGCCGTAATTTTAAAACCAGAAGTATTAAATATCGGTGGTCACCCTTTTAAAATAGGTGCAAAGATAGACCTTTCTAAATCTGCCTTTGCCATTAGCATCGCTGTTGATGATATTTTATTCAGGGATGTGGCTTTACTGCTTTCGCCCAATATTTCTTCCAAACTTTTAAAATTTGGCATTGAAAAACCGATCAGTATCCGTGGAAATATCATTGACGATGGATCTGGCAAATACGGAGATCCGCTAATCAAAGTGGGCATTATGGTACGCGATAATATCGTTTCTATTCCCGCAGGTAAATTAACGGCCTGTAATTTTGATGGATCATTTACCAACCGGGATACTGTTGGCGGCATTATCGGTGATGAAAATTCTTCGATCAAATTTCACAAACTCACCGCAAAATATTTTAATGCACCCCTCAAAATCGATACTTTTACCGTAAATAACCTCTCCCAACCCATCGCAACAGGACTGGTAACTTCTCAATTCCCCTTATCTAACTTAAACAATTCATTAGGTACCAACGATTTCGAATTTAAAAACGGAACCGCCAACTTAAGGTTATACTGCAAGGCCGATATCGATAATTTCAGGTTCACCAAACCGGTGGTTTCAGGTAAAATACAGATTGCCGATGCTGATATTCTTTATATTCCAAGGAAACTTCATTTGGTAAAAAGTGCCTTGAATATCAACTTTAACCAAAATGATTTATCGATCCAGAACGGACATTTCCAACTGGGTAAAAGCGAGCTGAATGTAAGCTGTAGCATCGCCAACTTTGCCAATTTATATTATACCGCACCCGACAAAATATTGGTGAATTTAAAAATGACTAGTCCACAGTTGTATTTAAAAGAATTTTTACCTTTTTTAGGTCCAAGATCTAGCAATAAACCTAAATCAAGTGGAAATAAACGGGTAGTTTCAAAAGAACTGAGCAATGTACTCGAACTTTCCAAAATGAATATTCGTTTAACCGTAGATAAAGCAATCTATGATAATTTTACTGCCAAAAACCTCGATGCAGATATTTCATTACGTGGCGGCGGAATATTTTTCAATAAAATAAGCGTGGCCCATGCGGGTGGTTTGTTATCTTTAGATGGGAATATCATGCAGGAAGCTGCTTCTAACAGCTTTAAAATCAATTCGAAAATCAGCCATGTAAGCGTGAAGGATTTCTTTTATTCTTTTGATAATTTTGGACAGAATACCATCACGAATAAGAACATAAAAGGCTACCTGTCTTCACTGGTCAACATTTCTGGCAGAATATCCCATACCGGTAAAATTCTTCCCCGCTCGATAAATGGAAAAGTGGTATTTAACCTGAACAATGCAGCCCTTGTTAATTTCGACCCAATGGTAAAGGTTGGTAAATTTGCCTTTGCTAATAGAAACTTATCAAACGTAGAAATCAAAAACCTGGATGGAACACTTAACATCAGAGGTGATAAGGTTGATATCAGTCCGATGCAGGTTAACTCAAGTGCTTTAAACTTTAACGTTAAAGGAACTTATGCTTTAGGCACCGGAACCAATGTAGCGATGGATATTCCATTGAGAAACCCTAAAGGCGATGAAAACCTCACCAAGGCTGAAAAAAGAGAAGCCCGTATGCGTGGTATTGTGTTACACCTGAAGGCCGTTGATGATGAAAAAGGCGGGATTAAGATCAGATGGAATAAAGACCATGATTAGTCTTGAGTCCCAAGTCTACTGCTTATAAATATAATAGACTAAGGACTTTGGACTGCTGACTAAAAATCAAGCGGTCCTAACCTGTTCATGTTCCTTAAAATCAGGTATTGGCGGTGCCTGATGTATGGTGTGGCATTTTTAGGCGTCCATCTTCTTGGATTTGGAAAACAGGATGCAATTAAAGCGGCCTGTTTTTTAGTGAGTTTGGTGCACGATTTACCATAATATTCCTGAGAAGCCGCTTCTGCACCATAAATACCATCGCCCATTTCAATTACATTTAAATAAACTTCCAGAATCCTTTCTTTGCTCCAGAAAAGTTCGATCAGCAAAGTAAAATAAGCTTCAAAGCCTTTCCTGATCCATGACCGGCCGGGCCATAAAAAAACGTTTTTAGCTGTTTGCTGCGAAATGGTACTTCCGCCTTTCACTTTCTTGCCTTTAGCATTACTTGCAAAGGCTTTCTCGATCGCTTTCATGTCAAAGCCGATGTGTTTTAAAAAAAGCTGATCTTCGGCAGATACCGCAGCCCTTTTCATATTGTCGGACATATCATCAAATTTCACCCACTTTTTCTCTGTTTTAAAGGGCTTTCCATCGGCTTTACGCTCAATGTTACGCAATACCATTAAAAGTGTGATTGGTGGGTTAATGAAACGCAGTGCAATTACCCAAAATACAGACACCAGCAAAAAGTATAAAAATACCTTAGTAGCAATATTGGTGATTTTTTTTAAAAGCGGATGTTTTGCTTTACTTTTCGTTCTGGTTGTCCCGGTTTTCGCCATAGGCCAAAGATAATTAAAGGGATGGAAGATGGGAAATACAGCTAGCAGGAATAATTTCTTTTTTTGATCAAAAATATCGTTCTAAAAAAGTTAAAATGCAAAATTCTCGTGGTAAACCCTTAATGTGTAGTAAAATCACTTTGTTTATGTATTTTGTGATTCAGCGTTTTAAACGGACCGGAAAATCAACTTTAACCAAATGAAAAAACTAAGCTATTTACTTCTCGCTCTTACTTTATGGGGCTGCAGCAGCACGAAAAACATCAATAACAATTCAGAAAAATGGATTACACTTTTTAACGGGAAGGACATTAAAGATTGGAATGTAAAAATCCATCACCATGATTATAATGTGAATTATGGAAACACTTTCAGGGTGGTTGATGGTACAATACAAGTGCGTTATGAACAATACGGTGATTTTAATGACCAGTTTGGCCACCTTTATTACAAAACGCCCTTTTCTTATTATCACCTTAAACTGAAATACCGCTTTGTTGGCGAACTGCAAAAAGGTGCTCCAAGTTATACCCTGCGCAATAGCGGTGTAATGTTCCATTCGCAGGATCCGAAAACAATGCCGAAAGAACAAGATTGGCCAATTTCGATCGAAATGCAGTTTTTAGGTGGCCTGAGCGATGGCCGCCCGCGGCCTACAGGTAACATGTGTTCACCAGGTACGGATATTTTTTATCAGGGTAAACTATATGATGGACATTGTTTAGACTCTAAATCAAAAACATATGATGGCGATCAATGGGTATCAGCCGAGCTGATTGTAATGGGCGATTCGCTGGTTACGCACATTATCAATGGTGATACCGTTTTACAATATAGCAAACCACAGATCGGCGGTGGTGTAGCCAACCGCTACGATCCAAAAATCAAAATCGATGGAAAAGCGCTTACCGAAGGTTTTATTGCCTTGCAAAGTGAAGGTCAGCCGGTAGATTTTAAGGATATCCAGATCATGGAGCTGCCGCATAATGGCAAGCAAAAATCAAAATAAACATTTTTCGATATCATACGTTACAAGAACATGAAAGTTGCATTAATTACAGGAGGAAGTAAAGGAATAGGTTACGGTATTGCCGAGGCCCTTTTAAAAGCAGGTTACAAAGTAGCCATCACCAGCAGAACAATCGAGAGTGCAAACCAGGCAGCGGCCAATTTGGTGGCTCATGGCGATGTATTGGCCATTGAAGCCAATGTTGCCAATTTTAACTCTCAACAGGATGCCGTAAAGCTGATTCTGGAAAAATGGGGACAATTGGATGTATTGATTGCCAATGCAGGCATTGGTCATTTTGCACCTATTGACGAGTTAGATATTGATTTGTGGAAGGAAACCATTGATACCAATTTAACAGGTGTTTTTTACAGCATCAAAGCCACAGTCGACGAACTAAAAAGAACTCAAGGGCATATTTTTACGATATCCAGCTTGGCGGGCACTAATTTCTTCGCAGGAGGCTCGGCCTATAATGCAAGTAAATTCGGTTTAACAGGATTTACCCAATCTGTGATGCTTGATTTAAGAAAGTATGGTGTAAAAGTGAGTACCATTATGCCTGGTTCAGTAGCAAGCCATTTTAATGATCACCAACCGGATAGCGAAAGTGATGCCTGGAAAATCCAGCCGGAAGACATGGGTAAACTGATTGTTGATCTTTTAGCCATGCCAGCCAGAACTTTACCAAGTAAGGTAGAAATCAGACCAACTACGCCTAAAGGCTAGTGAGATGGATGATGTGAGATGGATAATGGAAGACGGGTTAACTCAATTTCATTATTACCTATACCTCTGGGAGATCAATAATGATTTCCCAGAGATTTACGCTAATTTGATGCTATAATAGGTTTCTTCTTCAACTGAAAAGATCATCATCCGAAAAATTTGGCTTTTTCTTGGAAATAGCTACTTACAGAATTAATTATCCATAACATCACCATTACCCTCTTAAGATCTGAATAAGATCATCATTAATGTAGAATACCTCTTTCCCGTCTTTAATGTTGCTTAATATTTTGGCATCCATTAGTTCATTAAAATATTTGGTAAGGGTTGTTCTTGAACTAATTCCTAATAAATTGCCAATAAGTTTTGGCTTGATATATGGTTGACTAAAGATAGCTTCATTAACTTCTTTACTGTACCACTTCATTTTTGATTTACCATGGACCAAAGTGGCTTCCATCTGACTAAGAATACTTAAAATCAATTGATTGGTAAGCACAGCGGTCTTCTCTATTGCATCAAGCATATATAATACCCACGGTTTCCACAAACCTCTTTGTGTTACTGTGCCTAAATGATAATAATAATCATCTTTGTTAAGGATAATGTATTTAGAAAGATATAGTATAGGCTGATCCAATAAATGCTTACTTACCAGGTACAACAAATTTAAAATCCTTCCGGTTCTTCCATTCCCATCAAAAAACGGATGTATTGCCTCAAACTGATAGTGCGCGATACACATTTTGATAAGCGGATCGGTTGGATACTTAATATCGTTGTTCAGGTAATCTATTAAATTCCCTATTTTTTCTTCAATTATACCTGTCCCCCTCGGAGGGGTGTATATAACTTCCCCTGATTTAAATTCGCTTTGCCCTTTTTTGATTACGGTTAAACTTTGCGGAGGTCTAAAACCTGCAGTTGAATTTTTAACCTGCCTGAATGTGTTAATAACACAACCTGTATCTATTTTTCCATTTGAACGGATTAGTTTATACCCTTCCCAAAGTGCTTCCCTGTAGCGTAATACTTCCTTGGTTGCGGGCTTAATATTTTCTTCATTCAAGGTTTCAGATACCGCTTTGTATAATTCGTCTTCAGTTGTAAATATATTTTCGATCGCGGTTGAGGTTTGCGCTTCCTGCAACGCAATGGTATTTACCAGCATAGTAGGGTTAGGTAAGCGCTGAAAGCTGCTGTTGGTTGTTGCTAGTACTCTTGATGCCGTTACTAATTTTTTAAGGATATCAACATCCTGCTCTACATCATTTAGCGGTGGCAGATTTGGCAGCTGGTTGTAAGGTTGTAATCTATCGTATGCCATAAGCGTTCATTTTTTATGTATTATTTGAACACGTTTTATAATTAGTTTCAAATAATGAACATATTATTAAGTCATGTTCATTATATCCGAAATACTGAACATATCACGAATTTACGAATATAACTGAACATATAAAGCCAACATGTTCATATTTTTATAAAAAGTGAACACATAATTTTTTTTTGCGCATAAAAAAAGTCCCGATTTTCACCGGGACTTTTTATTGATTCTTTAAAGAATGCTTATTCAGCGATTACTTCGAAAGGAACCTGAACTTTAACTTCTTTGTGTAAGTTTAAGTTAGCAACATATTCGCCAACAAATTTAGGTTCAGTTTCGAAAGTGATGCGACGACGGTCTACATCAAAGCCTTGTGCTTTTAATGCTTCAGCAATCTGGATGGTGTTAACCGCTCCGAAGATTTTTCCGCTTTCGCCTGCTTTAGCACCGATTGAAAGTTTAACATCAGTTAAACGCTCAGCAACACCTTCAGCATCTTTCTTAATTTTATCTTGTTTAAAAGCAGCTTGCTTTAAGTTTTCAGCTAAAACTTTTTTAGCAGAAGAAGTAGCCAATGCTCCAAATCCTTGAGGGATTAAATAGTTACGGCCATAACCTGGCTTTACTGTAACTACATCATCTTTCTCACCAAGGCCTTTAATATCTTGTTTTAAAATAATTTCCATATCTCTAGCCTCCTATTTTAATTGATCAGCAACGAAAGGTAACAAACCGATATGACGGGCACGTTTAACTGCCTGAGCCACTTTACGTTGGAATTTTAACGAAGTACCAGTTAAACGGCGTGGTAATAATTTACCTTGATCGTTGATAAATTTCAACAAGAAGTTTGCATCCTTGTAATCGATGTATTTAATTCCGTTTTTCTTGAAACGGCAATATTTTTTACGGTTATCCTCTACTTTAGGGGCAGTTACGTATTGTATTTGTTCTCTTGCCATTACGCTGCAACCTCCTTAGTTTTTTTGTTAAAAGCACCACTACGCTTTTTCTCATTGTAAGCAATTGCGTGTTTGTCTAAACGGATAGTTAAGAAACGTAACACACGCTCATCGCGTTTTAATTCAAGCTCTAATTTTGCGATCAAATCTCCTGAAGCTTTGTATTCAGTTAAGTTGAAGAATCCGTTTGATTTTTTGTCAATTGGATACGCTAATTTTCTCAAACCCCAATTATCTTCCTGGATAATTTCGGCACTGTTGTCAGTTAGAACTGCTTTAAATTTAGCTAATGCCTCTTTTGCAGCCTCTTCTGATAACAACGGGGTTAGAACGATAACAGTTTCGTACTGATTCATTGTTATAAATTATGTTTTTAATTTTTTAATCCCGAGGTATATTACGGGGATGCAAAAGTAACAATATTTTTCTTTAAATCAAAGGATTAGTCAGAAATTATGATAGAATAAAGTAAGATGGAAGATGTAATAAGGTGAAATGGACAATTGAAACTATGGGCACTACCTCATCCATCCTACATCTTCCATTTAAACAAAAAAAGGGGAATTATCTATCAAGACAATCCCCCTACATCTATTAGCTGTTATTGTTAGTACGTTTGCACAGTTTTAACAAAACACTCATCTTTAAACTTAACCACAAAGGTTAATTCTCTTGAGTCTGTTTTGCTGATGTTGAATTTTTTAGTCAACTGTGCTTTATCTTTAAATACCTCGTTGTAAACCTCATCATTGTATTCGTTGTACACTTTAACTTCGATCGGATTTTTATCCAGGTTATCGAGGCTAAGTGTGATTACTTTATCATTTTGAGTATAAACAGGTTTTGATATGTTAGAAATTGTTGGCTCCGAAACTACTGCCTCACCATCTTTAATGGTCACGGCATATTTTGCCAATTTTGCTTCAGACTCTACTTTAAGCACATAGTTTCCATCAGGAAGTGCGTTTAAATCGTAGATTTTGCTTGAAAATGCTGTTGCATGAATAGTTTCCTCAAATAAAACCTCATCATCAGAACCAAGAAGTGATAAATTCACATTTTCTGCTTTATCAGCAGTAAAACGGATATATTTTTCCTTTTCGCTTTTTACTTTTAAAGTAAAATCATCATCGTTAGCGTGAACACCCGTAGCAGTAAAAAACAAAGCTGCTATTAAACCGATTTTTAAGAACTTTTTCATAACCAATATTTTTTAAGAGTTAATCATTATATGATGGTACTAAGGTAGGGCGCTAATTGGGATATAGTGAGTTGCATATTTTCCACTTTCTATGCTATATTACCCCAACAATACAGCAATTTGACAAAAAGCTATAATAAAGCATATTTTTATGTATTTTGGTAAAATAATTTACAGCATATGAAACCAAGTTTCGAAGTTGTTGAACCTTCTTTCGGAAGTTCATTCTATTATTCGAAGTATGTAGAAAATGCCAATAATATGGCGCACCTCTGGCATTACCATCCGGAAATCGAAATGGTATTTGTAAATGGTGGCGCCGGAAAACGGCAGATCGGCAGTCACGTTTCCTATTATACAGATGGCGATCTGATCCTGATCGGCAGCAACCTACCCCACTGCGGGTTTACCGACACCAACACAGGTAATAAAAACGAAACAGTGATCCAGATGAAACCAGAATTTTTGGGTGATACTTTTTTAGGTTTACTGGAAATTAAAGGTATCTCCGAATTATTTGATAAGGCAAAGGCAGGCATTGCTTTTGGAGCCGAAACCATGCGCAAAGTTGGAGATAGAATTGAAATGATGGATGATCAGCCACCTTTTGAAAGGTTGTTGACTTTGCTCAGTATTTTAAAAGAACTGGAACTGGCCGGAGATTATAAAATCTTAAATGCAGATGGTTTTTCGATGGAAATGCAGGTACAGGATAACGACCGCATCAACATGATTTTTAACTATGTAAAAGACCACTTTCAGGATCAGATCAGTTTACAGCATGTGGCAGAAATGTCGAGCATGACCGTTCCTTCATTTTGTCGTTACTTTAAAAAAATTACCAAAAAAACCTTTACGCATTTCGTAAACGAATACCGTGTGGTACATGCTTCGAAACTTTTAGCAGAAAAACCGACGAGTATAGCCAATATCTCTTACGAAAGCGGTTTTAACAACTTTAGCCATTTTAATAAATTATTTAAGGAATTTACAGGTAAAAGTGCTTCAGAATATAGACATGAGCTGAAATCGGTGATTAAATAATATATTAGGATAGTTTTTTTAAAAAATATGAACAAGCTTTTCCTATTAATATTTGTCAATCTGATCAGCGTAAGCCTTTATGCCCAGTATGTTGAGATTAATCCGGTCAACTGTAAAATAAACGATAACGAGCAGAAGAAAATCGAAAAACTGATTGCTTACGAACGGATGTTCTGCAATGAAATTTTTGAAACCAGCGAAAACGTAACTGTACCTGTTAAAATAAATCTTTATGGAAAATCTAAAGATTACCGTGTAGAAAAAGCCAAATACAACGCACCATCAACCACTGGCTTTTATATACCAACTATAAATGAGGCTTTTATCATGAAAGGAAGCAATTTTATAGCGGTGGTATTACATGAAGCCAGTCACAGTATTTTTCAGTTTAATTACCAAAAAGCACCAAAATGGTTAAATGAAGGTTTAGCCGAATTCTTCGAAACACTGGATTTTGACAGTGAAGGAAATTTATATTCTTACCCGCAAAGCGACCGGATTAAAAGTATTAAAGCTGGTTTGGATTTTAAAGATACCGACAGGTTAAAAACCTTTTTCAGAATATACGATGGTACTTTTTACGGGCATGGCGTGGATGACAATTACAATACGGCTTACAGCATTATCTATTATTTTGTCAAAAACAAAAGAACAGCAGCTTTAAAAAACATCATCAAACTAACTGCACAAGGCTACGATACCGAAAAAGCCATTGAAGTTACTTATGGTAGTTTTAATGCATTTGAAAGAAGTTATAAACAGTTTTACAACCTGCATCCTTAAACAATGAACAAATGATTGAATTTTGAATGAGTAAATATATGCGTTAAGTCTAACCCTTAAAACATGTCAACTTTACAACATTAAAAACGTTCCAACATTCATTAACAAAGCAATTCAACAATAAAGCAATTAACAATGGCTTACCAACATTAAAACCTTCAAACATTAAACTCCACACCCAACTTTTCAACATTCCAACTTTTCAACCTCACAACACCTAAATTTTTCCTATTTTCGTGCCGATGGAAAATTTTATTGTTTCTGCCCGTAAGTACCGCCCAGCCACCTTCGAAACCGTAGTTGGCCAGCAGCATATTACCGGTACGTTAAAAAATGCCATCAAAAACAATCAGCTTGCCCAGGCCTTTTTATTTTGCGGGCCACGCGGGGTGGGTAAAACAACCTGCGCACGTATTCTGGCCAAAACCATTAACTGTACCAATCCTACAGCAGAAATGGAAGCCTGCGGACAATGCGACAACTGCCTTTCTTTCCAGAACGGACATTCTTTTAATGTACACGAGTTAGATGCGGCATCGAACAACTCTGTTGATGATATCCGTAGTTTAATTGAGCAGGTGCGCATACCACCACAAGCCGGAAAGTACAAGATCTATATTATAGATGAGGTTCACATGTTATCTCAAAGTGCATTTAATGCCTTTCTGAAAACTCTGGAAGAACCACCTTCTTATGCCATTTTTATTCTGGCTACTACTGAGAAACATAAAATCCTGCCAACTATTCTATCACGTTGTCAGATTTTCGATTTCAACCGTATCCAGGTAGATGATATTGCAAGTCACCTATCAACCATTGCCCAACGCGAAAACATTGCTTTCGAAAGTGATGGTTTACATATTATTGCCCAAAAGGCTGATGGCGGTTTGCGTGATGCACTTTCGATGTTCGATCAGATTGCCAGTTATGCCAACAAGAACATTACTTATAAAGCGGTAATTGATAACCTGAATATTTTAGATTACGATTACTTTTTTAAACTTACTTCTTATTTAACTGCAGCTGAAGTAAGCCAGACTTTGCTTTTGTTCGATGAAATTCTGAACAATGGCTTTGATGGCAATAATTTTATTAATGGTTTAGCCAGTCACTTCCGTAACCTGTTAGTGGGTAAAGATGCCGCTACCATTAAACTTTTAGAGGTGAGCGAAAACATTAAGCAAAAATACCTCGATCAGTGCCGTCAAACAGAACTTTCGTTCCTGTTAACCGCATTAAACCTGGCCAATACCTGCGATTTAAATTACAAAAACTCTAAAAACCAGCGTTTACAGGTAGAATTGGCATTGATTAAAATGTGCCACATCCGGTCAGTCGTCAATTTAGCACAACAGCCTTTAAATACCAATAACACAGCAACTGACGGAGATCAGGATAAAAAAAAAACTAATGTCGTAGCCGAACAGCCTGAAAGCCAAAAGCCAAAAGCCGAAAGCGTAAATACGGTTCAAACTGCTGCACCCGTTGTTAATCCCCCTGTTTTACCCAGCATTCCTTTAGAAGAAAAAACAAAGGAAATACCAAGGGTAAGCAGTCCTCCGCCATCTACTACTTCCATTAATATCAATATATCAAAAGCTGGGGCAGCCAGCATGCTTATTCCTTCGCTAAACGATTTCGATCGTATTGCCCAGGAGGAGGAAGATAAAGGACCGAAAAAAGCAACCGGTGAGGCCCGCGAAACTTTTAGTTACGACCGCTTATTGGAAATTTGGAGCATATACACTCAACGGCTTAAGGCCACCGATAAAATTAATCTATTTACGATTTTAAATAATTTCGCCCCTACATTATTAAATCCTCAACTGATTGAAATTTCGGTGGAAAGTAAAACACAGGAACACCTGATCCAACAAGAATCAGTTGATCTCTTGAATTTCCTACGGAATGAACTCCGCAATTTTGGGGTAGAGGTTGTATATAAACTGGTAGAGCGTAAAATAGAAAACAGGCTTTACGGTAACCGCGAAAAATACGATTACCTGGTAAATAAAAACCCAAAGCTTGATGAATTACGCAGAAGATTCAATTTAGATATTAACCCCTAATCATTTAATTGATTGAAATTTCGGCGTATTTAAATCTTCTGGACGTACTTTTCAAGAAATAGCTTAAAATTTTCTACTTCAACTCCCGATTTATTTTTTCCGGCATCATTATAAAGTTTTATAAATTGTTTCAAGCTGGCAGTTGCATCAATGCCTTTTTCTGCCTGTAGCAACATATACATGGCTATCGTGCCCTCACTACCTAAATCTACTCCCATGCCGCCACCCAACACTTTCCTGCCCTTCCCCAAAATAATATTATATGGCAGTCCTTCCATATCTACATGTAACACATCCATGTATTTTTTGTAAAGGCTATCCGGAAGAAAGAGATTTACGCCGCTTAACTTTTCACGTTCAACAACCTTTTTCCATTCCTCTTTTTTGCTATCAACGCCTATATTAAGTACAATTATTTTTGGGTTTTCTTTAAGTTTAGCCGCAATCATGTTAATGCCGGGCATCTCATTAATGCAAGGCTTACACCATGTACCCCAAGAGTTTAATAATACAGTATTATCATCAAAATCAGATAGCTGAACTATTTTTCCTGACAGGTCTTCGAGTGCCATTTGCGGCACCTCTAACCCATTTTTTTTATTGAATTTGTTAACTGCGTGGTTTATTAGAAGCGTTTTGCACGAACAAAAAGTAAAAAATGAGAGGGAGAGCACAAAACACAAGCGTAATATTTTCATCATTGAGAACGATTAATTTTCCCACAATATAAGAAGATTAACAAAAATATAACGTCCTGTTTGCATCTACGCTATTAAATATAATTAAAACAAAAAGCAGGATTACACATCATTTTACAAATGTATAACCCTGCTTTTCCATTTATGATTGTTTCGTCAAATTACCATTTTCCGGATGGCAATCTCCTGACTATTTTTGGGGCGTATCGTTAACCGGATAACCTTCTTCGTCCAAATCGTCTCGGTTATCTTCAGGGGTACGGGCAAGTATTTCATCCTCTGCGTTCAGTTTTACACTTTCTCCGTTATCTACATGCATGCCTAACTCTTCTAAGTTATCTTCGGCAATTTCTTCGTTGCGTGCATATTCATTGCCAACATACGGATTTGCTTCATCATAGGTAGAATCATCATCTTTGGCACCGGCAGCAACCGTTTCATATCCCATCGGATGATCGTATTCACTATCCGTTCCTTTTACATCAAGCTCGTAACTTTCTTTATTTTTATCGTACGATAAATTTTCTTTATTGATTTCACTATTTTCTGTGGTACTGTGTATTTTATCCTGCGATCCTTTGTTTTCGTTAATTGCCATGGTATGGGTCTCCTATAATTTATAATGTTATAACAAAGCGGTGTAGATAAGGTTTTTCTTTAGCCATATAATTTTATTATTATTTGAGCGTGCACCAAGCTACGCAAGGGTCGGGCTATGCACTACAAGTCCTCGCCACTCGTTCCTCACGGCTGCGGGCTTTCCGTTGCTATCCCTCACGCAGGCAAAATGCCTAAAATCCATTTTGAAAGTATATCATTCTGCTATTGATCTGTGGGGACACAGACCCGAGGGGTTAGAAATAGTATCACTGAATAATCCACCCTAAACCCGATCAAACCGGGATGCTACCGATCCTTCATCGGGAGCAGAAGCGGGAGCGGGACTGCTGCAACCCAAATGCTTTTGCAGCTGCTTTCCAAATGCAAAAGATTCATTAATTTCTAACAAATAGCTATTAAAGCTAAAAAATCCATCATAAAAAAAGCGTCCCGATTTTTACATCAGAACGCTAAATATGTTAAAATTTGCCAACCTCTATACTAAAAGCATATTAAAGTTGACCACTTGGTTTTAATTACAAACTAGCCAAAGAGGTATTTAATGTCTCACTAGGGCGCATGGCTTTGCTCGCCAATTCATCATTAGGATTGTAATAACCACCAATGTTTTGAGGTTTGCCTTGCGAACCAATCAACTCTTCATTAATTTTCGCTTCGTTTTCTAACAAAGTTTTAGCCAATGGCGCAAATCTGGCTTGCAGATCAGCATCTTTAGTTTGAGCAGCCAAAGCTTCAGCCCAGTATAAAGCCAAATAGAAGTGCGAACCACGGTTATCGATTGTTCCTAACTTTCTACCCGGAGATTTATCGGTTGCCAAGAATTTAGCATTAGCCTCATCCAAAGCATCGGCCAATACCTGTGCTTTTGTATTGTTTTGAGTTTGAGATAAATGCTCTAAAGAAGCTTGAAGTGCTAAAAACTCACCAAGCGAATCCCAACGTAAATAACCTTCTTCGATAAACTGCTCAATGTGTTTCGGAGCAGAACCACCGGCACCGGTTTCGAACAAACCACCACCATTCATTAAAGGAACAATTGATAACATTTTCGCAGAAGTTCCTAATTCTAAAATCGGGAATAAATCGGTTAAATAATCACGCAATACATTACCGGTAACCGAAATGGTATCTAAACCTTTACGGATGCGCGCTAAAGTAAACTTAGTAGCTTCGATCGGGGCCAAAATACGGATATCTAAACCTGTAGTATCGTGATCTTTTAAGTAACTATTTACTTTTGCAATGATTTCTCTATCATGTGCTCTTTTTTCGTCTAACCAGAAAACCGCAGGTGTTTCAGATAAACGCGCCCTGTTAACCGCTAATTTAACCCAATCCTGAATCGGAGCATCTTTGGTTTGACACATGCGGAAAATATCGCCTTTTTCTACTTTCTGATCGAAAAACACTTTACCGTCAGCATCAGTTACACGAATAATACCAGAACCAGTAGCCTGGAAAGTTTTATCGTGCGAACCATATTCTTCGGCTTTTTGTGCCATTAAACCCACATTTGGTACTGAACCAATCGTCGTTACATCAAAAGCACCGTGTACTTTACAGTCATCGATAGTTGCAGTATATACACCCGCATAAGAACGATCTGGAATTAAAGCAATCGTATCTTCAGGTTTACCTTCTTTATTCCACATCTGGCCCGAGGTACGGATCATTGCAGGCATCGAAGCATCAACAATCACGTCACTTGGCACATGCAGGTTGGTAATTCCTTTATCAGAGTTTACCATCGCCAAAGCTGGTCCGTTTTCTATGGCTTGTGCCAAAGCGGCTTCAACTTCTGCCTGTTTAGGGTTGCCTGCAATTTTTGCATAAACATCACCTAAACCATTGCGGGTATCGATGTTAAGTGCTGCGAAAAGATCAGCATATTTAGTAAATACATCTGCAAAATAAACCTCAACAATGGCACCGAAAATAATCGGGTCCGATACTTTCATCATGGTTGCTTTTAAATGCGCTGATAATAAAACGCCTTCTGCTTTAGCCTCAGCAATTTCTTTAGCTACGAAAGTTTTCAATGCTGATAAACTCAATGCAGAGCTATCAATCACCTCTCCTGCTTTTAATGGCGATAAACCTTTTAATTCGGTTACCGCACCATCTGCAGCAACAAATTCAATTTTAAACTGACTTGCTTCTGCAACAGTAGTAGATTTTTCCGAACCGTAAAAATCGCCTTCAGTCATGCTTACTACTTTAGTTTTTGAGTCAGCAGACCATTTCCCCATCGAATGTGGGTTTTGTTTTGCGTAGTTTTTAACCGCTTTAGGTGCTCTACGATCAGAGTTACCTTCGCGTAAAACAGGATTTACTGCCGAACCTAAAACTTTTGCATATTTAGTTTTAATTGCTTTTTCTTCTTCGCTCTGCGCATTATCAGGGTAATTAGGAATGGCAAAACCCTGAGCCTGTAACTCTGTAATTGCAGCTACCAATTGTGGAATAGAAGCAGAGATATTTGGTAATTTGATGATATTTGCCTCTGGAGCGGTAGCCAAAGTACCAAGCTCTGCTAAAGCATCACCAATTTTTTGTTCGTCTTTTAAATACTCAGGAAAGTTTGCCAAAATTCTTCCTGCTAAAGAAATATCTCTGGTTTCTACATCAATACCTGCTGATGCGGTAAAAGCTTGTACAATAGGTAAAAGTGAATAAGTAGCCAACATGGGCGCCTCATCGGTTTTGGTGTAGATAATTTTTGATGTATTTGACATATTTATATTGATTTTACTGATTAAGGTTAATTATTCGATCGGTTTATGGCTTTGTAAACCAATCTTTTTAAAATCGCCTAAAGATAAAATAATCGAATGAATTAAGGAACATCGTAATGTTATTTATGGTTGGGTAAACATCTAAATACTTAAAAATATAGTTACATTTTATTTATTTTAGTTTCGTAAAAACTTAAAACTAAATTACCTACTTTGAAAACACTCAAATATCCGCTTCCAGAAACATTAGAAAAAATACTTACCAGTGATGATTATTACCAGGACGGAGGTATGGTTATTTCAGGACTGGCTTATCAAGATAAAGATCTCATTTTAACTGTTAACCTCTACCCAAATTCTAACAGACAAACTAAGCAGATTTGGGAGTTAAAAGTTATTAATATCGCGGCCGAAAATTTTTCGAGATCATGGACGACACATTTCTCTTTCTATTCTGAACATTTTTTACTTTATGGATTAACAGACGCTCACGGTGATCTTTATTACAACGGAAAAGCAAAAAATTCGGAAAAACTTTTTATAGATCTTTATAAGAACCATTTAAAAACCTACTATGGCGACTTTCCCTTTGCTTATGGGATAAATGCTGCTATGGATATTTTTAAATTGTGTAAAGACGGATCAGGAATGTTCGCACGTGGCCCGAAGGAGGTTTTAGAAAAATATCAGGTTTGCCTTGCCAAGCATAACATCCAATCAAATTTTGTAGGAAGCTCGCCTAAACCTGAACATAAATTAAAGCTCCTGACTTTTGGTGAAAGTTATTTTATCGGAGAAGAATTTTTATTTACAGAAGCATAAAATAATTGATTATTACTTCTGGATGCTTAAAATCAGCTTCTCATATAATAATAAAACTTTGGAGCGCTTGTCACTCGCTTTTTTTAATTTAGTCCTGCCCTGCGCTTTATCCCGATGAAATATCGGGGATGCCCGCTCCGATCAGGGCTAGAAACTTAGGCCTGTGACACGGAAAACCGACATAGTAGCAGAAAACTACCTAAACTAAATCTGATCAGCTGGTTACGATTTCTTATCATACCGTGTCGACACAAATATTTAAGATTAGTTTAGGCATTTTGCTGGTTTCCATCCAAAACCTACAATCCTTACCGAAGGACGCCGTCAATCCCAAGTGGCAGGGGAATCAAAAAAACAGTTGCAGTATAAAACAAACGGCACTACCAAACCTGAAACGCAGTGGTTTTGTGTTCGTAAACGATAATTCAAAAGTTATTAAGGAATCGAACACAAAATGAAGTGCCGCTGTTTTTTTGATGAGCGCGGGGCGGTGAGAAGCCACATTGCCGGATTGACAAAGCGCTTTGGCTACTTTGGCGCTCCAAAGTAGCATGCCCCCGCGGCATAGAGCGGAAAAAAAATATTCATTTATAGCAGTATTAAATAATTGAATCTTTATCATATACTTATTAAGTCAGATTTCTATAAAAAATAATATTATGTTGGAGCGCAGCGTCACTCGCTTTTTTTAATTTACTCCTGCTCATTGCTTTACCCCGATGAAATATCGGGGATGCCCGCTCCGATCAGGGCTATAAACTTAGGCCTGTGGTACGGAAAACCGACATAGTAGCAGAAAACTACCTAAACTAAACCTGATCGAACGAATGCCATTTTTCACGGCAGCAGGCAGAGCAGGAAGAAATTAACCTATGGCACACTACAACTGCTTTCCAAAAGCAAGCAACTAAAACTTCATGATACTATAATTTGTTGCCACCCATTGTGGGAAGCTTTCAAAGTAAATAAACGCTACCACCTTAATATTTTGGCTAAACTTTTGTAGGATCCAGGGCACATATATCTATCTATTTTAAATATTTTAATTGAAATGACCGAAACTACCTTAGATCAGCAGTTAAATGCCCGCAAATTTGATGAAGCGAAAAGCTTAATGCAAAACGGCGAAAAACTCTCTAAAAACTTACAGGATTACCAGAAATCGTCTATTTTAGACAACCTTATTAAGGGAAAACAGTACGAAATATTAAATATGATGGTAAAGGATAAAACCATCGAGACCGATATTTACGAATTCGACAATTTTGATAAAAGCATTTTTCAGGGTATCGTATACCACCTGGGCAATGATGCTGAAGACATTGCCTTTTTTGCAGCATTTATTACCCATTTCGAGAACCTGAATGACGAAGTAAACGCTAAAACTTTATTGGGTTATCTCTTCGAAAATGGGATGAACTTAGAAGTAATCAAGGCTTGTATCGATGCGGGATGCACAACAAATTTTAAAAATAATGCCGAGGAAAATTACCTACATCAGGTGGCAAAAAGCAACTTTCGTAAATATAACCTCAACGATGAGCAAACCACCGATCTGCTTAAAGGTTATATCGACATCCTGATTAACGAAGGAATTGACATAAACGAAGGCAATATTGTACAGGAAACGCCTTTAATTACCACGATAAAATTTAATAAGAAAAATTTAATTGCCCACCTGCTCGAAAATGGTGCAGATCCGAACCAAATCGATCGGGAAGGCAATTCGGCTTTCTTTTATGCTGTGGCGCATTCGCAAAGTGAAAACATTTACGATACGCTCCGCAATTTTGCCTCGCCCGAGTTTGATCAGGTGAGCAAAAAAGGAGAAACTTTATTGTTCGAATATGTGCGCATGATGTCTAACAGCGAAAGTGGTATTAATTTTCTTAAAAAACTGCTTGAGGATGGTGCCGACTTGTATCAAACCAGCACATGGTACAGTGCAGATAAAACCCCGTTGGATGTAATTGCCGAAAAACAGGCCGGTATTTTAGCCGCTGTTTTAGAAAGTGGACAGGTAGATATTAACAGAACAGACGATGAAGGAAACACCTTACTGCATAAGGTTTGCGCTTATAATGTAAATTACGAAGCAGAAAAAGCAAAGGAAACCTACAGGAAGGTTAAACTTTTGATCGAAAATGGAGCAGATGTTTCAATTAGCAACGATAAAGATCAAACGGCTTTAATGCTGGCTTCTGACGATAACCTGAAAATAAAAACTGTTGAATTACTAATGAAACAACCTTAATATATGTCGATGTCATTTATAATTGCCTGCGAAAGCGGTAAACGAAAAATAGCCGAACTTTTATTGGCCAATAACGAAGTAGAAGTAGGATACACCGACGAAAAAGGCCGCACCGCTTTACACTATGCTGCCCACCATGGGTATTTAGACCTGGTAAAAATATTAATTGATCGCGGTTCAGATTTAGATTATGAGGATCATGCTGGCGAAACCCCCTTTTATTTTGCCTGCCTGCAAAAGCAGAAACAGACAGCATTATATCTATTAGATAAAGGCGCCAGGGTTGATATTAAAGACCTGAAAGGAAACAGTTTGCTCCACTTAACAGCACAAAATGGACAGATGGAGGTTTTGGAAAAACTGCTTGATAAAGGATTAGAAGTTGATGGCGAAAACAATGAGGCAGAAACACCGCTCCTAATCGCATCAGCCTGGAGAAATAAAGAGGTTGTTCAAAAATTACTGGACTTTGGTGCCAATATCAACACCACCAATAAACATGGTGATTCGTCATTGATTTTTGCTGTCAAATCAAAAAATTCGCCGATGGCCGAATTGCTTATTGATAAAGGTGCTAACATTAACCATGTTAATCACGCAGGCGAATCAGCCTTATTACTTGCCTGTTACGATGCCAACCGCATGCTCACCAAAACACTGGTAGAAAAAGGAGCTGATGTATTTGTAGCTTCAAAAAGCGGTTTATCACCAATATGGTATGCCTGCGCCAATAACCAGAAAGAAATTGTTGATTTATTTTTGGCCAATGGTGTAGACGTAAATTACGCAAAACCACTTTCGGGCAATGATGATTCGATGTATTCGTACCTCGAATGGGTAGAAACGGCTAATAATATTTCCATTTCAGCCAGCTTTTCTTTCGATAATGATTATAACTATGGTGGCGAAAGCATGTTACATGTTGCGGCAAAAAGCGGTCATTTAAGCATGTTAAAGTTATTATTGGAAAAAGGTGCCAACGTTAACATTCAGGATGAAAGCGGTAACACAGCCTTACACTATGCTGCTGCAAATGGTAAAAAAGATGCCGTAAAGTTTTTGCTCGAAAAATCCGCTGACCCATCTATTGTGAATGTGAAAGAGCAAAAGGCAATAGATTATTCAAATATTAAAGGTTTTAATGAAATTACTGAACTCTTGCTAAAATACGGTCCGGCAAGTAATTCGAGCCCACAAAGTACGAATGCTGTACCAACAGGAAGTAATGCCGAAACGCCAAAAAACGATATGGCAGCTAAAAAACAGGCTTTGTTAGATTTAAAAGAATTATTGGATGCAGGAATTTTATCGCAGGAGGAATTTGATGCGGAGAAGGCTAAGATTTTGAAAGCATAAATCTTTATATCGTCGTCATTTCGAGCGCAGCCGAGAAATCTATCTAGGCAGATCTCTCCACTCCACTGTGTTTCGGTCGAGATGACGACACTTTTTTAAAATTTGATATCATTACCGGAGCTCCCCCCCCGAACCGTCATTTCGAGCTTATTGCAGCGCAGCCGAGCGATCTATCCAGACAGATCTCTCCATTCCACTACATTTCAGTTGAGATGACAATGCTTTTATTTAAATCTGTTAACATTGGCATGGAGAAATGATATTAATATATTGCCCGATAAAATTTTAGTTATAAATTTATCTTTACAATTCTCTGGTCAACTATCGTAAATCCGATCAGGAAACCTGCTATATTAACGCTGACACAATGAAAAATACCTCGAAAATTAAAACCCAGTTATTTATACTTCTCTTTCTTTCCATAATCATCTACGCCTGCTCTCCAAAGTTATATGTAGATGAAGAAAAGCGTTACCAGGCCGGCACCTTAACCAATGCACAGATCGATTCGCTACATACTTTTTTGAAACAAAACGAAAGGCTTGCATTAAAAGATACCATTATTATTAAATACGATTTTAACCAGGATGCTTGCTGGGATGACCTAAAATACCAGAACTCGGAGTTTTTGAACAATGTAAGGTGGACATTCCAAAAAAACATATTAGAAAAAGCAGAGGCCCGTCCTAAAGTAGCCATATACCAATACCGCGAAGTTGGAGAGCGGTTTAGTCAGATTAAATCAAAAGGTTTAGAAATAGAAACCGATCCGGGATTTTTAAAAAAGTTATTATTTAAGGAAATAACCACTTGTGGTACAGCTGCAATTATACTTCCTGACGGAAAATTCTTGCTTGTTAAATCTGATCCACAATTTTCTGCATTGCTATTAACTGCCGGAGATATTCAAAAAAAATTACTGGAAAACCTGGTGAAGTAGCTTTAAAGGCTGTTATTGATATTTTTAAATCGATTTAACAATTCTTTAACTAAATCTTTGGTTATTATGCTGTAATTTAGTTTCCACTAATCGTTACAAATTATAGCTCAACCAAATACCTAAATGCTCAAGCTTCTCTCTACACTCCTATTTATTTTTATAGGTTTTAACCTGATGGCGCAAAATAAAACTACTGTAAAAGGTATTGTTGCCGATTCATCTTCCAAAGCACCAGTAGAATTTGCTACCGTAGCCATTGTAAATGCGAAAGATACCAGTTTGGTTTCTTATACACTTACCGATAAAAATGGTGTTTTCAAGTTATCCGGGATTCCGGTTGAAAAACCTACCAAACTGATTATCTCTTATGTTGGCTATACCACATTCAGGCGGATGCTCGATCTGAAAAAGGATGTGGTTAAAGATTTCGGCACAATTTTATTGGCAGGCCATAACCTTGAAGAGGTAGTAATAAAAGGCGAAAGATCACCAATTGTGATCAAAAAAGATACCATCGAATTTAATACTGAAGCTTTTAAAACCCGGCCAAACGCCGTTGTAGAAGAATTGCTTCGAAAATTACCTGGTGTACAGGTAAATGTAGATGGTTCTATCCTGGTAAACGGCAAATCAATCAGTAAACTCTTAATTGATGGCAAAGAATTTTTTGGTAACGACCCAAAAGTAGCCACCAAAAACCTTGATGCCGATATGGTAGATAAAATCCAGGTTTATGATGACCGCGAGAATGATCCCGATCATCTGGTTAGTGAAACCCAGGTAGCCAAAATCATCAACCTGAAGATGAAGAGTAAAATCAAGAAAAGTACACTGGGTAAAATTTATGGCGGTGGAGGCAGCCGCGATCGTTATGAGGCTGCAGGTATCCTCAGTAATTTTAGGGATACTTTACAGGTAAGTTTAATTGGTTTGGCCAATAACCTCAATAAAACAGGCTTTTCCGGTCAGGATTTATATTCTATGGGTGGTTTCGATCGTTCAGGCGGATCGCAGGTATACGATGGAACATTTGGCGGCCGGGGTTATGGTGGGATGGAAAATGTAGCTTCAGGGGGTTTTAACATCAACAACAATTATGGCAAAAAACTAAAACTCAATTTAGTTTATTTTTATACCCATACCGAGCGAATATTTAACGGAAACAATTATAACGAACAATTTCTGCCTGATACCAAACTTGTATCCATTTCGCAAAACAACAGCAATAACAAAAACGATAAACATGCCATCAGTGGTCTTATTGAGTGGGTGCCCGATACCATTAACAGGATTAGGTACGAACCAAAGTTTAATTTTGGCAGTGATAACAATGTAAACGGAAGTTTCGGTAACAGTTCAAACACGGCTTTTCCCAAATTAAGAGAAACCAATTTTGATTCGGGATACCATGCAAATAACACCAGTTTTTCGCATAATTTTAATTACTACCGCAGGTTAAAGAAAAAAGGCGAATCGCTGAATATTACACACTCTGCTCAATTAAACAATAACGGCGGAGATAAATTCTCCCTTTATAACATCATTTCCTACACTGCTGACGTAAAATCGGAAAGGCAGGACCGTTATGAAGATAGCTGGAGAAAATCGAGTTCGGTTGATTTATCACTTACCTATAATTACCCGATTATTATAGATAAAATGATTTTAGAAATGAATGTTTATGCTAAATATTCGGCCAATAAAGACCAGTTGAGTATTTTAGAAAACAATCCGCTCACAGGAAATTACGATTTGCTACAGGTAAACCTCAGCAACGATTTACAGCGTAATATTTTTACGCAGAACATCCGTCCTCAGCTATTGTATAAAATAAATAAAAATTACAGTATAAGACTGGGCGTTAAGGCCGAACTGAATGATGTGAAAAACAACTTCAATTATGGTTATGATGATATTAACCAAAAGTTTTATAATTTTTTTCCAACTATACGCTTTGATGGCCCAAGCTTGTCATTCAGTTACGATGAAAGGATAGATTTACCTAGTATCTCACAGATGCAACCCATAGTACGGGAGTATAATTCATTATATAAAACAACCGGTAATCCTAACCTTGCACCATCAAGGGTAAGGAATTTAAATTTTAACCTTTATAAATATAACCATAGCAAACAGATCAATTTTAATGTTTACTCCGGGCTAAATTTCAGCAATAATATAGTGATCCAGCAAACCATATTAAGCAGTGCAGGCGCAAATACCACCACCTATGTAAACCGGAATGGTGGTGCCAACGGGTATATGGGTTTAAATTTTGGCAAACAACTAAAAAAATCCCAAAAATGGCAGGTTGGTTTTAATACCAATGTAAACCTGAATTTAAACAGAAGACCGTTTATCCTTAATACAGATGAAGGTTTCGAAAACAGTTTTTACACCACCTTGGGTGAAAATATCAGTTTCAACTACAATGAGTTGTTAAGCATCAATGCCAGATATAATTTCACCAAACAAATGACCAGGTATAAGGATGTAAATTTCAACAATGTAAATACCTATTCGCATACCATAGGATCTGATTTTAGCCTGCGCTGGCCTAAAAAAATAATTCTGGACGCCAATTATTCTTATAACTACAATCCCCAGATTGCAGAAGGTTTTCCCAGAAGTTCACATCTTTTAAACCTTGCCTTATCGCTACAAATGCTTAAAAAAGACCGTGGGCAGTTAAAAATCTCGGTTTACGATCTTTTCGATCAGAATATTTCGGTAAGCAGGTATGCTTACAACAATGCTGTTAATATATCCGATAGAGAAATATTAAAACGATACTTCCTTGTTACCTATCAGTATAAACTGAATATTTTTAAAGGAAAATAAGGCGCGCTCTCCTATGGAAGGTGCTTTCGGGTACTTTCCATTTTCATTTTTTTGGTTGTGGCAATTATAGCGGAAACGAAAACATCTCCCCCATTTCGATGTTTATTTTTATGAAAACTAATAAAACCAGTTAACATGAAAAATAAAATTTTCTACACAGCAATCCTGTCAACGTCGGTTCTTTTTGGATGCCAATCCAATTCTGATAAGCAACCTCAGGGCGAAGATACCACCGTAACCACCAAAACCGGGGCAGTAGATTTACCTGCACCGGATACCAATGCCGCCAAAAGCAAATTCAGCAAGGTAATTGGCTGGCCGGAAGGAAAAACACCTGTTGCACCCGAGGGATTTGTGGTGACCAAATTTGCGTCCAACATCAAAAGTCCGCGTAATACTTATATCGCGCCAAACGGCGATGTATTAGTCGCCCTCTCAAACTCTGAAAGAAGCGCGGCAGAATCGGTTGCCAATACAGTTACCGGTAAAGCTAAATCTGAAGTTCCGGGAAAAAGTGCAAATACCATTTTGCTTTACCGCGACGACAATAAAGATGGCAAACCCGAAACAGTAACGACCTTTTTAAATGGACTTAACCAGCCATTCGGCATGCTCATTATTGGCAATTCGTTTTATGTAGCCAATACCGATGGTTTGTGGCAATATCCTTATAAGACTGGTGACACGAAAATAACTGCTACGGGTAAAAAGATTTTAAGTCTGCCAGCCGGTGGTTATAACAACCATTGGACAAGAAACCTGATTACCAATGCGGATAAAAGCAAAATTTATGTAACCGTTGGATCGGGTAGTAATGTAGGCGAAAACGGCATGGAAAATGAAATTCGCAGAGCCAATATATTAGAAATTAACCCGGATGGAACTGGTGAAAAAATTTATGCCAGTGGTTTACGTAATCCCGTAGGGATTGATTGGGCGCCATCAACCAATATGTTGTGGACAGCTGTTAACGAACGCGATGGCTTGGGCGATGACCTTGTACCTGATTATATTACCAGCGTTAGACAAGGCGCATTTTATGGCTGGCCATTTTCTTATTACGGCCAAAATGAAGATCCGCGCTTAAAAGGTAAAAATCCTGAAATGGTTAAAAAAGCGATAGCTCCTGATGTAGCAGTTGGTGCGCATACTGCTTCTTTGGGTTTAGCTTTTTATAAAGCCACAAAATTTCCTCAAAAATACCAGGGTGGTGCATTTATCGGTCAGCATGGCTCATGGAACCGGTCGGCAATTTCTGGCTATAAAGTAGCTTTCGTGCCATTTAAAGATGGAAAGCCAACAGGAAAACCTGAAGATTTTTTAACCGGTTTTGTTTCAAATGCAGATAAAGCAGAGGTTTATGGTCGTCCGGTTGGTGTTACGTTGACCCCAGATGGCGCCTTATTGGTAGCCGATGATGTAAGCGGGGTAATTTGGAAGGTAGCCGCAAAATAGTTTACCAATCAGCCACAGGTTAGCAGAATATACAGTAATTTTATCCTGCCAATCTGTGGTTAAACATCAAACCTTGTACCCTTGAAATCAAATCTTACCCTCCTATTCACTTTATTTGCAGTTACTGGTTTAGCCCAGACCGTTAAACAAGATTCGACAAAAAAACTCGAAGATATTACCGTAAAAGGTTATTACAACCAGCAGTCTCTATTAAGATCGGTATCAGCAGTAAGCTTGATTGATAGCAGCTTAATCCAAAACCAGCAAAACAGTTCGTTGGTAAGCACGCTAAATGCTACTCCCGGAGTAAGAATGGAAGAGCGCTCTCCCGGAAGTTACCGTTTATCGCTTCGCGGAAGTTTATTGCGCTCGCCTTTTGGCATAAGGAACGTTAAAATTTACATTGATGATTTCCCTTTAACCGATGCGGGTGGCAATACCTATTTAAATGCCCTGGATATAGCTGCAGTGGGTACAATAGAAGTTTACAAAGGACCGGAGGCCAGCATATTTGGAGCAAATACAGGAGGTGCGCTTTTGATCTCGCCACCAAATTTAAGTCATAACGAAATTAATGTTTCGGCCAGTACAGGCTCATATGGTTTGTTTCATCAAACTGCTGATATTAAACGCCAGTTCAAAAATTACAGTTTCAGCTTTACAGAAGGTTATCAAAAAAGTGATGGTTACCGCCAAAATAGTGCGATGGAAAGAAAATATTTTCAAACTTTTCATCAATGGAACTATAGTGCTGCGGGTAGCTTAAAAGCATTTGTACTTTATAGCGATTTAGACTATAGTACTCCGGGGGGATTAACAGCCACTCAGCTGGATCAGGATCCTAAACTGGCACGACCAGCTACACCAACTATCCCTGGTGCCATTTCGCAGCAAGCTGCCATCTACAATAAAACCGTTTTTGGTGGTTTATCTAATTCCTATCAGTTTAATGCGCATCTAAAACACGTTATTGCTTTATTTACCACCTATACCGATTTCAAAAACCCTTTTATTACCAATTATGAAAAACGTTACGAAAGCACTTTGGGCTTAAGAACATTTTTAGACTATAATCAGGCAAAAGAAGATTTTAAATTCAATGCACAAATCGGGCTGGAGGGTTCGGCAACAAAAAGCCAGATCAAAAATTTCAATAATAATGCAGGTGAAGCCGCGGCAATGCAGGCCTCAGATCGCTTAAAAGCAAGTCAGGATTTTGCTTATCTACGGTTAAATTTCGATATCACTAATAAATTCCTGATCGAACTCGCTTCGAGTTTAAATTTCTACAAGTATAATTACGAAAGTTTTTTTCCTGTAGTTATTGCTTCTAAACAGCGAAAATTTGACGCCCAGTTTATGCCTAAAGCGGCAGTATCTTACCTGATTACTTCTGATTTTTCGGCCAGAGCTTCGGTTAGCAAAGGTTATTCTCCACCAACCATTGCAGAAGTAAGGTCATCCGATAATATGATTAACAATGATTTGCAGGCAGAACTTGGTTGGAATTACGAATTAGGTTTACGTTACAAAAGCAAAAACAACCGGTTTTATGCCAATGGAAGTATATTCAGCTACCATTTGAAAGACGCTATTGTAAGAAGGTTAAATCAAAATGATGCTGAATATTTCATCAATGCAGGAGGAACCAAACAACAAGGCATTGAATTGGAAACCACAATCTGGATTGTCAGAAATGATGCTTCCTTTTTAAAAGGCCTTCAACTGAGAAGCAATTACACCTTTAGCCATTTTAGGTTTGAAAACTTTTTAAGCGGTACTACTGCTTTTAGTGGCAATAAACTTACCGGCGTTCCGGAAAGTATTTTGGTCAATAGCTTAGCTTTTGATTTCCCAAAAACATTTTACCTGTTTATTCAGCACAATTATACTTCTTCCATACCTTTAAATGATGCGAATACTGTTTTCGCGAGGAGGTATCATCTTGTAGAGGGTAAACTTGGCATCAGAAATTTAAGGGTAAGTAAAACCCATTTAGATCTATTTGCCGGGGTAAACAATTTGTTTAACGTAAATTACAGCTTGGGTAACGATTTAAACGCTGCAAACGGAAGGTATTTTAATCCTGCAGCAGGAATCAATTTTTATACGGGGCTTTCGGTTAAATTATAAGGATTAAAAACCGCACCTATAAAGCCTAATTTTACAGGATGCGGTTGAGCGCTGATTAAACGGCGTTTTGTTTTTCGTTTTCTCTTATTACCACTTCGTTAACAATGATATCGAAACTAGAACGCTTTGTTCCGTCCTTAGCATCATAACTATTGGTTTGCAACCTTCCTTCTATTGTTAAACCTGTACCTTTTTTAATCTGTGCCTCTGCACCGAAAAAAATTACTTTCTGCAGGTTTCAATTTTGATTACCATACCTATAGCTACGAAACACAAAGTGGAAATTGCTATATTTTCTGTTACGAATATGGTTATCTGACTCTAAGCGACGAAAAGGTATTACTGCTTAAAAGAGAAGAAAATCTTTGGCTGGCATAACTGGATTTGATTTTTGAGTTCTGATGAGGTATCTAAATCATTAAATTTTGATTAATAAACAACCTCAAGGTATTAGCTGCAATTTTCATAATCTGTTTAACGCCTTAGTGCTCAAAAATTCTATTTCAATAATTGTCCAACTTTCGCCAGGCAGGTAAGTTTGGCTGGCCGATTATTGCAATGTAATGTTTCAATGCTGGTAAAATATTATGTCCTTAAAACCTAAATTTTAATAAAATAAGTTAGTTTCTTTGTCAGCCAATGATGTCCTCAAAAGAAAACCCAGTTAATGAAATACCTAGCATACTCGCCGCCGCCCAGAATTTAGTTTACCAACCATTAAATTATCTAATTAACAACCTGCATATAGAACCCGAAAGCCGTGAATACACCGCCTGTACTTTTGAATTAAACGGATTAAAAATTATACACCGCCAATCTAAAATTACACCAACTAAAACCGGCCAATTTGTAACCATTTGGAAACGGAACGAAGCAGGAATTACCATCCCATTTAATGAACAGGATGGTTTTGATTTGTTAATGATATCTACAAAAACCGAAAATCATTTTGGTCAGTTTATCTTTTCGAAGGCCACATTATCTGATCATAAAATAATTACCAAAAACGACATAGAAGGGAAAAGAGGCATCAGAATATACCCTCCATGGGATCCCGTAACCAGTAAACAGGCAGAAAAAACCCAAAAATGGCAAATACCATATTTTCTTAAGATCGGTATCAATGAAAATCCAGATCTTGCACTGGCAAAGAAATTAATCAATAGTAAATATTAAACTGAGCAAGTTTCGGGTGGTTTACCTTTTCTTTCCATACTACTTTTGAATATAAATTATTCAAGACCATGAAAGCACAAGAAGAAATTAATTTTAACAGGATAACTGAAGCCATTAATTATATCCAGGCTAATTTTAAAACACAGCCAGGTTTGGAAGAAATTGCCGAAAAAGTAAATTTAAGTCCTTTTCATTTCCAGCGGTTATTTAGCGAATGGGCTGGTACCACTCCAAAACGTTTTTTGCAGTATATCAGCATTGGTTATGCCAAAGAAATGCTTAAAGAAAACCATAGTTTGTTTGATACCGCTTTAGAAACCGGTTTATCGGGTGCAAGCAGGCTGCATGATCTCTTCGTAAACATTGAAGGCATGACACCGGGTGAATATAAAAACGGAGGCGAAAACCTCCACATCAATTACAGCTTTGCAGAAAGTCCGTTTGGGAATATTATTGTAGCAAGCACACCTAAAGGGATTTGCCACATTGCTTTTTATGATGATGAAAAGCCGGCTTTAACCAATCTTCAAAAACAATTTCCAGCTGCTAAGTATCAATTGATACTGGATAAAGAACAACAAAATGCATTGTATATCTTCAGTAACGACTGGAGCAAACTTAACCAGGTTAAGCTACATTTAAAGGGAACAGATTTTCAATTAAAAGTTTGGGAAGCATTGCTCAAAATCCCGATGGGTAAATTAAGCACCTATGGCAGCATAGCCAAAAAATTGCAAAACCCTAACGCCTCAAGGGCAGTTGGTACCGCTATTGGCGATAATCCGGTTGCCTTCTTAATTCCCTGTCACCGGGTGATACAAACCAGTGGTGCTTTGGGCGGATACCATTGGGGACTGAACAGAAAAACGGCGATGATTGGTTGGGAGGCAGCACAAACAAACCCTGAATTGTAATGAGCAAACACAACACTCAAACACTGGATTTATTCGGTACAACGATAAACCCGGGTCAAAACCTGCTTCCATATGATGGAACAGTAAATTATTTCGGTAAATTATTTTCGCCAGCAGAAGCCGGTCAATATTTCGACATACTGATGGATACGATTGAATGGAAAAACGACGAAGCTTTTATTATGGGTAAACACATCATTACCAAAAGAAAAGTAGCCTGGTACGGAGACGAAAATTATTCTTACACCTATTCGAACAAATCAAAGCTGGCCTTACCCTGGACGAAAGAACTGCTGGAATTGAAAAAAATATCGGAAGAACAAACAGGTGTAACCTACAACTCCTGCCTGCTTAATTTATACCACAACGGCGATGAAGGTATGGCTTACCATAGCGACGACGAAAAAGCTTTGGCAAAAGATTCTGCCATTGCATCCTTAAGTTTTGGTGCCGAAAGGCGATTTCTTTTCAAACATAAACAAAGTAAGGAAACGGTTACTTTACTTTTGGAACACGGAAGTTTACTGGTGATGAAAGATGAAACGCAAAAGAACTGGCTGCATCGGCTCCCTCCTACCAAAAAAGTAAATCAGCCAAGGGTAAACCTAACCTTTAGAACGATGGTGGTTTAATCCTGGCTGATTAAAAATCTTTGAAGTGTTTCGTGAGGATACTTACCACGGCGCATTATGTTTAATAACTGATTAATGCTTAAATTTCAGAAGCCTTGGTTCGTGTGCCCACGAACCAAGGTATTTCCTTTAATGTTGGAACTCTTTAATGTCAACAATACGATCGTCATCAGCATTTTTCTTTAAGAAAGATGTTCCATGCGCATTGGCCACCCAGGTATAATCTCTCTGGATATTTCCCACAAGGGTTTCAGGCTGACTGGTTAATGATGCAGGTAATGGAAGATTAAACGTTTCTCCGGTTTTAGTATTCACCTGGAACAAAGAATTAGCTGTTAAAAATGCCAAAGTGGTTTTATCACTCGAATACATAAAGAATTTGCCTTGAATACGTTCGTCTGGATTTTGGCGTTTAATTGGATAAACCCTGGAGTTGATTGTAGTAATAAAGAAATCGTTGTTAACCAATAAATTGCTACGGGTTAATTCTTCCAATCCATTGGTATATTTTTTATCGTCAGCACCTTTTGATGGGATGTTCAAACTCACTACTTCTATTTTACCACCGCTTACATAAATGATATAAAATGGATCCATTTTATCTTTTTCATTAGCACTCTGAACTAAAACAGCTGTTTTTTGTGTATTGATAAAAGAAGCAACCTTAAATTTCTTTGTTGCAGCATTAGGCGCATCCTCAATGGTAATGGTGGTATCTTTTACATTAATAGCAAATCGATCGGTAGCAGCTAGTTTTCCTGAATCCGTTTTTACAATTGTTAATACATCTTTTGTTGATTTTGGGAATACATTAAAATCATCACTCACCGCAAATGCGCGTGCTTTGTAAGTTTTTTCTGAATTACCACCGCAGCCAAATAAAACAACGGAAAGAAAGAGTGCATAAAGCGTAATTTTCATAGGTATAGTTATTTATTTTTTTTGCTAATTTATAACCTTTATTGCTTTTCTTTTATTAAAGTCACCAGAAAATTACCGCTCTTGATTAAAATTTTGATTTTTAATGGATTGGTGGCGTTTTTAACCGCAAAGTTGGTTTTAGTTCCAAACGCTGATTGCTCATTTTTCACCACCGAGACCACAAAGAAAACGCACAGAGTTGGAATTTATCCATCTTACATTTTCCATTCCTGCCCTCCCCAACTAAAGACTTAAATCTAAATTCCCTATTTTTGACTAAAGCGTTATCTAAATGGCAGGCAAAACAACCTTTCTCACTAAAAATAAAAGTATCATCTTATGCGGGATTTCTTTGGCCGTATTACTTTTATTATTGAAATGGCTGGAGCTTCGTTTTATCATTATTAACAATGCTTTAGAAATTTACGCCGGTTCAATCGCCATTATATTTACGCCCCTGGGTATTTGGCTGGCCTTAAAATTAACAAAACCCAATAATGGTTATATTATTTACTTATATGGAAATTTTGCCTGTGGGTATTTTGGTTTCACTAATAGCGGCACTCTTTTTAAAAAGAAAAATGAACACCACTAACCACTTAAAATATGTATAACATTACTTTTAACAATATAGACTGGAACCAGGTAGAAAAAGAAGAATATCCTGGCGAAACAGGCACTGCAACCTGGCAAACCTTAAACTTTGATGGTTTGAGGATGAGGATTGTAACCTATTCGGAGGGCTACCTTGCCGATCATTGGTGTCAAAAAGGTCATATTGTACATTGCTTAGCAGGTAGTTTTGTAAGTGAAATGGAAGATGGAACAACATTCGGACTTAGCACAGGGATGACTTATGTAGTTTCCGACGATTTAAGTTCACATCGCTCAGTATCGAAAGAAGGTGTAAAACTTTTAATTATTGATGGTAGTTTTTTAAAGCCAAAAGATATTTAATCAAATGGAGATTAAGATTTTTGCCGAAACAGAACGTTTAATATTGCGAGAGCTGTTACCTGAAGATGCTGAAGGCATGTTTGAAATGGATGGCGATCCGGAAGTACATCTTTTTCTGGGCAATAAACCCGTTTTATCAATCGAACAGAGTAAGGCCGATATCGAATTTATCAGGAAACAATACCTGGATAACGGAATTGGCAGATGGGCAGTTATCGAAAAAGAAAACAACCATTTTATCGGCTGGGCCGGTTTAAAGTTAATGACGGAGACCTGTAATAACCATAGCAATTATTATGATTTGGGTTACCGTTTCAGTAAAAGGTTTTGGGGCGAGGGTTATGCTACAGAAGCTGCAATAGCAACGAGAGATTATGGTTTTAAGGAACTGAATCTAGATGAAATTATAGGTATAGCAGACATTAACAACCTCGGTTCTATCCATGTTTTAGAAAAAACAGGCTTAAAAAAGGTATCTATTTTCGATTACCACGGCGTTAATCACCATTGGATGCGGGTTGAAAAGCCAGTTTAAATTTTATTGGTTTAGTTTTTGATGATAAAAAGACAAATCATTAAACCTTATAATCATGAAACAACTTATGCTCTGCGGCATGTTACTCTTTTTATTGAGTTCATGTAAAGAAAAATTAGACCCTGCAAGTTTTACCAATACCAAATGGGAATTAACAGAATTGCCTGGTTTAACTTTGCCAACAGCAGCAAAAGCAACCCTTAATTTTGCTGATAGCCTTAAAATCAGTGGAAAATCTTTCTGTAACAACTATGGTGGACAAGCGGAAATTGCAAATAATAAGATAACTGTTAAAAATGTTTTCGGCACCCGAATGTTTTGCCAGGAAACTGATGCCGCAGAACGTTCTTACCTGCATGCCTTAAATCAGGTAAATGGAGCTAAAATAACAGATAATAAGCTTTATCTTTTAAATGGCGACAAAACATTACTGGTTTACACCAAAACGAATTAGAATCTTTACAATCATAAAAAAGGCTGAATAAAGTATTTTTACTATTTTCGGCCTTTTGAGTTTAACGCAGGAGTAATGCCATCGATAACAGAAGATCTGAAGTTCTTTTTCTCAACCGTAAAGAATGCATTTAATTTATTTCAACAGAATGATCCTTTACGCCTTGCCGGTGCAACTGCCTTTTTTACCAATTTTGCCCTTCCACCGATTTTAATTATCCTCATCAGGCTTTTCGGAATGTTTACCGACAGAAGATTATTGGCAACCCACCTTTTCGAACGTTTGGCCAGTATTCTCGACAGTGCCAGTATTACACAAATCAGAACAACCCTAAGAAATATCAGGGGCATCGATCAGGCATGGTATGTAACCCTCTTTAGTTTTATATTTTTTCTTTTTGTAGCCACAACTTTGTTCAACGTAATTAAAAACTCTTTAGAACAAATCTGGAATATTGGTCAGAAAGATAAAAAAGGCATTATCAGTACCCTTAAATCAAGGGCCATATCAGTTACCATAATATTATTGGCAGGCATATTATTTTTTATTGGTTTACTGGCCGATAGTGTGCAGGCTTATATTGGTGCATATTTAAAAAATGGAGCACCTTCAGTCGGTTTAATTATAACCTCTGTCATTAATCAACTGGTATTTGTGGTAATTGTAACCACATGGTTCACCATCTTATTCAGGTACCTCACCAATGGCCGGCCTACCTGGCGTGCAGCCATTTCTGGCGGTTTGTTAACCGGATGCCTGTTTACTGCTGGTAAATATATTTTAAGGATTTTATTGCCCCTCAGCAACATCAGCAATATTTACGGATCTGCCGGATCTATTATCGTAATTATGCTTTTTGTATTTTATTCTTCACTGATCTTCTATTTCGGGGCTTCATTTATTAAAGCACTCAGTGTAGGCAGGGCTACACCAATTATACCAAAAAACGGATCGTTTGCTTATGAGCTTACGGAAGTTGAACTCGAAAAAGAAGAGTAAAAACTTTTGGGTAAATGAATTTATTGTCAGATGGTAACATCCCGACAGTACAGAAAGACAATTAACATCTGATAACAAAAAAATCGTCATTTCGAGCGGAGTGCAACGGAGTTGAGAAATCTATTGTAGATCTCTCCATTTCGCTACGCTTCAGTCGAGATGACGATTCGCGGTTAGAAAATTATATTAAGTATTACAAAATTCTATATCCCAAACCAATTGTAAATAAATTTAGCTTGGTACCCGGATAACCTGCTTTATTAATTTTAGATAATCCTAGTTCGTAACGGGCATCGAAACTTAGCTTTTTAATGTCTAAGCCTGCGCCAAACTGCCATGCCAGGGCTTGATTTTTAAAGTCGGCTTTAAAAACACTTCCTGCAGCCTGACTGAAACTCTGATTTTCATCTAAAATCAATGAAAACATTGGTCCGGTATTTAAACGAAGGCCCACACCGGCAGCACCAAATTTGGTACCCACCAATAATGGCACATCTAAACTAGTGAAATTCACCTTATTTACCTCGCCAGTTGCATCGCTCACCAGGTTTGCTTTTTTGCCTGAAACATAAAGTTCCGGCTGGAAATGAATACCTGCTGCGCCTATTCTGGCCCAAAGTCCACCATAAAAACCTGCGCGGTTTTTACTGCTAAAAGTGTTATCACTATCAAATTTTGATAAATTTGCACCAGCTTTAACGCCCAGCTGGAAAGTTGGCAATACTTGCGCACTGGCAAATAAGCCTGCCAGTAAAAATGCAACGGTTAAAGATAAAAATTTCATATACGGTTAATTTAGCTGGTGGCATTGTTAATCGCTTCTTGTTCTTTTAAAGCATCAACATTGTTTTTATCACCAAAGTTTTGTGTTTTACCTGCAAAGTAATCTAAAATTCCTGAAATAGTATCTAAGTTATCTGCTAAATTTTGATGTATATCCGGCAGATCCTTTTCAAGGCGGCTATCGCTTAGTTCAATATTATCTACTTCAATTTTACCAATTTTCTGAATGAGTGCCTGTTGAGAGTTTTGTAAATCTTCTAATTCACGCACAATCTTTTCCATTAATTCAAACTTCTTTAAAGTGTTCATAGGTCTTATATTTTAGTTCAACTATTCAATATAAACCCTTTCGCTCTTATTTTGTTTTATTTTGCCTTTCTTTTAACAAACCGATTTGGAAATTTCAAAATTAACTAATAAATTAGTTTAAAATTATTAGCCATGAAAAATCTACTCACTTTGCTGGCATTATTCAGTTTCAGTTTAACACTTTACGCCCAAAACGGCAATGCATTGGACAAGGAAAAACTTTTTGATTTTTACCAGAGCCAGCGTTATGCCGATGCCGCCCAATACCTGAAAAATATTTACGGCGAAGAAGTTGATGATTTTAAAACTTTAAGCCAGATTGGTTACTGTTTTTTAATGGCCGGCAATAATGTTGAAGCAGAAAAATTTTATAGTAAGGCCTACACACTTCAGCCACTAAATCTGCCTATCCTTTTTAGTTTGGCCAGTATCAATACCAAAAGGGGAAATACCGAAAAAGCCAAACGCTATTATAGCGAAATAGTAAAAATAGACAGTAATAACTTTAATGTGTATAAGCAGTTGGCCAATATGTATAGCTCGCCTAAGGAAGATTCGGTAAAAATAATTTACCTGTTAAAGGCCAATAAAATTAATCCTTTAGAGGGCGATGTTGCTGTTGATCTTGCCGAAGTACATTCTGATTACCAGCAATATGAAAAAGCTTATGATGTGCTTGATATTGCCATTAAAGGTGATAGCGATAACCTGGTGTTGCAAAGAGCAAAACTCCCGATAGCTAACCAGCTAAAAAAATATGCCGAAGTAATTGCCTCCGGAGAGAAGTTATTAAAGGATGGTGCCGATGCAGGTGTGATAAAAGAGGTAGCCAAGGCCTATTACTACAATAAGAAATATCAGAAAGCCATCGATCTTTTCAAGATGCTCGAAGCGGCTGCCATGCAGAATGAAGCTACTTTATATTACACATCACTTAGCTACCGGGCATTGAAAAATTATCCCCAGGCCGCTACATATACCAGGAGAACGATAGATGAGGCCATTTCGCCCAATACTTCTAGTTATTATTCTTTACTGGGACTGGTTTATGAAGAAAATAACCAGTTAACGCTTGCGAGTGCGGCTTATAAAAAAGGACTTCAGTTTAAAGTTGTTCCGGCCTTGTATTATCGGATGGCGGTATTTTACGACACTAAAATGAAACATCCTGGTAATGCGCTCAAATATTATATGCTTTATTTAAAAAGTAAGCCGAGTTTGCTAAACGACAAGGAAGAAATTAAATTCACGAAAGACAGGATCGCACAGCTCAATCTCACTGATTAAACCAGATCTTCAAAAACGGGCTTTACATTATCCCAAAATTCATCAAGGGCAATAATACGTGGTTTAAAAAAGGAAATCAACTCTGGCCAGTGCTGCTGGTTAAATATGCTTACACCACTAATGCTGATGGAAATTAGAGAAACCGTTTTGCCAAACTCATCAGTTGCATCTTTAATCCAGTCCCATTCCTCGTTTACGGTATTGGTAAACATGAGCTTAAATTCTTCGAATTGCTCAAATATAAGGTGCCTGATATCAGCATCGGGATGCGACAGCTGAATACTGACAAAAGCTTTTTTACTGTCAACATCCATTTTAAAGAAGATGTTTTTTACCCCTGTTTTATAGTTGGTCCAGTTTACGGTAGAACCGCTGGCTGAAGGAACGGGTTTCATGTATTGCCCGAAACTGATCCAAAACTGTTGACGTAAACGAGCTGATTCTTCTTTACTGTACATTTAATTTTTTTAGCATTGGGTAGAGGCCTTATCATCATTACACTAAATCGTCATTCACGCGTAGGCGGAAATCTTAATACCATCAGCTTTAAGATTCCCAATCAAGTTGGGAGTGACGACCGTCGCAAAATCTATTAATAAGACAGCTCTTTTTACAACGCTGCAATTATAAGCGATTAATATTTATATTCAAAATGATAGCTCCCGGAGCCAATTTCTTCCTTTTTATCCGTTTTAGGCAAAATTACAGTAGCAGTAGCATTGGCCGGAACGGTTACATCGAGCTTAAATACACCACCTGCAATCGTCCATGATGATTTTACCGTACCATAGGCAGTTTCCAATTCAGCAGTGGCATTTGTTAGTTTTCCGCCTGGTCTTGGTGCAATTAAAATGGCTTTATAACCGGGTTGTGCAGCAACTGGGTTAATCCCTGCAATATTTTTATACATCCAGTCACCAATTGCCCCATAAGCATAATGGTTAAAAGAATTCATATCTGCCGTTTGAAAAGATCCATCCTGTTTAATACCATCCCAACGCTCCCAGATGGTAGTAGCGCCCATTTTTACGGGGTAAAGCCATGAAGGATAACTTTCTTGCATTAACAGGTCATAGGCTACATTTTCATGCCCAAACCTGCTTAATACATGGCAAAGGTAAGGTGTGCCCAAAAAGCCCGTAGTAAGGTGGTTTCCATAATCACGAACATTATCTACTAACCTCTGTGCAGCCTGCGCACGTAAATTTTCTGGCAGCATATCAAACTGTAAAGCCAAAACATAAGCCGTTTGTGTATTGGAGATCAGTTTACCACTTGGGGTCATATTTTCTTTAATATATGCTTCCTTTATTTTTTCTAACAGATCGGTATAGGTGGTTACGTCTTCTGTTTTACCCAATACTTTAGCTGCATTTAAAAGCAATTGCGTAGAATGGGCATAAAATGTTTGCGCAATCATGTATTTATCTGTTACTGCGGCCCGGCCATCATTATCATCATTCGGGCGGTAGAATAACCAATCTCCAAAATGGAAACCTGTATTCCAAAGGTTGTTTTTGGATTTTGAAGACATGTAATCAACCCACTTTTTCATACTGCTGTACTGTGTTTCCAACAAGCCTTTATCACCATATAACACATACATATCCCATGGAATAATGGTGGCTACATCTGCCCAGCCTGCAGAACCTGCATCATTTTGGTTTAATACATTCGGTACCACAAAAGGCACACTCCCATTAGGAAGCTGATCGGCCGAAACATCTTTTAACCATTTGGTAAAGAAGCCCGATACATCCATATTGTATGCTGCGGTTGAAGCAAATGCCTGCGCATCACCTGTCCAGCCCAAACGTTCGTCTCTTTGCGGGCAATCTGTTGGCACATCAACAAAATTTCCTTTCTGCCCCCACGAAATGTTATGCTGCAATTGGTTTAACAAAGGATTCGAAGTGCTAAATTTTCCGCTCGTTTTCATATCCGAATAAACAGCAACAGCCGTCAGATCTGCTAATTTAAGTTCACCCGGATAACCATCTATTTTTACATACCTGAAACCCTGAAAAGAAAAATGCGGCTCGAATATCTGCTCGGTTTCGCCTTTTAAAATATAATTGTTTTGCTGTTTGGCGGTACGGAGGTTGGTGGTGTAAAAATTCCCTTCTTTGGTTAACACCTCAGCATGGCTGATGGTAATTTTTGTACCAGCTGCACCTTTTGCTTTTAACATTACCCAACCTACTAAGTTCTGCCCAAAATCGACAACGGTCTCACCTAAAGGTGTTTTAAATATTTTTAATGCCTTAAATTCTTCGTGTTTGCTTACCTGCGGACCACTCATCCCAACCAGTTTTTCTGGTCCATTGGCCAGTTCCTGTACAGGTTTCCAACTGGCATTTTCTTTAAAATTGATGTTGTTCCAACCGTTTTGCTCCAACCGGGCATCATAAGTATCACCGTCATAGATATTAGATGACCTAATTGCTCCATAACTCGTTTTCCAGCTATTATCAGATATGATGGTTTCTTTACTGCCATCGGTATATTCAACTTCCAGTTGCAACAATAAGGCACGGGTATTGCCATAAAACTCTTTTTGCGAACCAAAACCAATCCTTCCCTTATACCAGCCATCGCCCAATGAAACACCGATTACATTTGTCCCTTTTTTTAATGTTTTGTTCAGTTCGTAAACCTGGTACTGGATATGATTTTTATAACTCGTCCAGCCGGGTGCAAAATAAGCATCACTCACACGTTCGCCATTAATACTGGCTTCGTATAAACCTTTTGCTGTAATGTAAGCTTTGGCAACACGGACTTCTTTTTTTAAATTAAACTCTTTTCTAAACAGCGGACTAGCTAGAGAGGTATCTTTTCCTTCTACCGCGATCCATTTTGCATTCCAATCCTCCGGCTTTAAACCGGTTTGAAAGTATTGCACTTCCGACCATGCTGAGGTATTGCTGTGATTATCTTTTACCCTAACCTGCCAGTAATATTTAGTTTTTGATGATAATTGTGGTCCATCATAAGCAATTAACACCGATTGATCGTTATTTACTGTTGCTTTCCATAAAACTTTATCAATTTTTGGCGTTGTACCCAACCTGATTTCATAATTACTCTGCTTAGTATTTTTTGCCGCCGAAACGATTTTCCAGCTAAACCTGGGCTTAGGGTTATCAATACTAAAAGGATTTACCAAATGCTCAACGGTTAAATCTTTTAAAGCGATTTTTTGAGCTGAAACAGTTGTTGTAAATAAAAATAGCAAGGCAACTGTAAACATTGCACTTGAGATTCGGGAGATCTTGTTCATAAATGGTTAGCGTTAAATTTTTTATTCTTAACAGCACTATATTCAGCAATATAATTCAAGCAACCATCCTGCACTGTCATGAAAAATTAAGCGTTACACAAACGCTAATAAACACATAACAATTTAATAATAAGATAATTAAAAATAAAAAAGATGAAAAAAAATAAATTTATCGTGTCATCAAACGGGCAACGTATTTGCCAATGATATCGAATTCTAAATTTACGGTATCACCCACTTCTACCTCTTGCAGATTGGTATGCTCAAAGGTGTAAGGGATAATAAACACCGAAAATTCGTTTGCGGCGGAGTTTACCACGGTTAAGCTGATGCCATTTAAGCAGGCCGAACCTTTTTCTACCGTCACATTTCCAGCCGAAGCATCATATTTAAAGCGGTATTCCCAGCTGCCATCCAGTTCTTCGCGTTTAATGCAAACCGCGGTCTGGTCTACATGCCCTTGCACAATGTGGCCATCCAAACGGGCATTCATCTGCATACAGCGTTCCAGGTTGATTTTACTGCCCACTTTTAAGCCATCCAAATTGGTTTTATTCAGGGTTTCATCTATAGCAGTAACGGTATGTGTTCCATCGTTTAAAGCCACCACAGTTAAGCAAACCCCATTATGGGCAACGCTTTGATCGATTTTTAATTCATGGCTGATGGCCGATGAAATGGTAAAATGGATATTGGTATGATCGTTTTTGATGGCAGTAACTTCGCCAAGTGTTTCTATAATTCCTGTGAACATTTTATATTTATTAAAGTATTAGGCTAAAACTTAACATATTTTATAATTGGATTTTTCCGACCCGGCAAGGATAAGCCCCAAGGGGAAAAATCAATTAAAATTTCGGCCGGAGTGACACCGACCGATAAATAAATAAAGTAGTCTAAAGTGCAAGCTGGTAGCGATCGTTGTAAGATTGCTTCGTCGGCTGAAAAAGCCTTCTCGCAATGACGACTTATATTATATATTTTAATATTTCAATCTATTCTTTCTCCACTCCGAAGAACTTTTAACAGCTTTATCGCTCAATTTCAATTCCTTATTTTGGAAAAGTTTCGCGGCTATTACCGCGGCAATCAATGCTTCCGTCTCATCCTGAACCTTCAAACTTTCGGGTTTAAAGTATTTACCTACAAAATGGGTATCAAAATTACCCGTTTTAAAAGCCTCGTGCTGCATTACAAATTTACCAAAAGCCAAAGTAGTTTCTATCCCCGTAATATCATATTCTTCAATGGCCCTTATCATCCTTTCGATGGCTTCTTCCCTGTCTTTCCCATAAGTGATCAGTTTGGCGATCATCGGATCGTAATAAATCGGTATTTCCATCCCTTGTTCAAAGCCATCATCAACCCTTACCCCATTGCCTTTAGGGGTATTATAAGTTTGTAAAGTACCGATATCAGGAAGGAAATTATTGGCCGGATCTTCTGCATAAACCCGAAGTTCGATGGCATGTCCGCTTATTTTTAAATCCTCCTGGTTAAAACTCAGTTTTTCGCCTGAAGCGATTTTAATCTGCTCCTTTACCAAATCGATTCCGGTGATCAGTTCGCTTACCGGATGTTCTACCTGCAAACGGGTATTCATTTCGAGGAAAAAGAAATCGAGGTTTTCATCCAGGATAAACTCTACGGTACCAGCTCCGGTATAATTAACCGAACGGGCCACATCTACCGCACATTTCCCCATCTGCTGCCTAATTTCTGCTGTTAAAACCGATGAAGGCGCTTCTTCTACCACCTTTTGGTGACGGCGCTGCACAGAACATTCGCGTTCAAAAAGATGTACAATATTACCATGCGTATCGCCTAAAACCTGTATTTCAATGTGCCTGGGCGAAGTAACATAACGTTCGATAAAAACCGCCCCATCGCCAAAGGCTGAAGTAGCTTCGCTTACGGCAAGTTGCATCTGTTCTTCAAAATCATCTGCCTTTTCCACTATGCGCATCCCTTTGCCACCACCACCAGCGGCCGCTTTAATTAAAATCGGGAAACCGACTTCGATGGCACGCTGTTTGGCTTCATTTACATCCTGTATCGCCTCTTCGGTTCCGGGTACCATTGGGATATTATATTTTAATGCGGCGGCTTTTGCGGATAATTTATTACCCATGGTTTCCATAGCTTGTGGCGAAGGGCCTACTAAAATCAAACCTGCATCAGCAACTTTCTGTGCAAAACCAGCATTCTCGGATAAGAAACCATAACCCGGGTGAATGGCTTCGGCACCTGTTAATTTACAGGCCTCGATAATTTTCTCCCCCACCAGATAACTTTGGCTGGAAGGTGCCGGCCCGATAAAAACAGCTTCATCGGCATAACGTACGTGCAATGCATTGCGGTCGGCTTCAGAAAAAACAGCTACCGTTTTAATCCCCATTTCCTTTGCCGAACGCATAATACGTAAAGCAATTTCGCCACGGTTTGCGATTAAAAGTTTGGAGATGGGAGTTAGGGCTTTGGAGTTATTGGGCATTTTGGTTAGACTTTGTGTATATGCAAATAGTAAATTACTACCTGATTATTGACCATGAACTATGAAACTATTTAACTTCGGACTCCCGTCTCCGGACCGCCGACTAATACAAATGTAATATTATTTCAATTGCCTCATCGATCATTTCAGCGCTTAAATCTAAATGCGTTACTAAACGAATTGTACTTGCGCTGGTGGTATTACAATGTAATCCTTTTTCCTTTAATTGGTTTACAATTTTCTCTGCTGATCCTTTTTCCACTTCGAAAATCACAATATTGGTTTCTACCGGCATTACCGATTTTACATATTTTGCCGAAGCCAAAGCATTGGTCAAAGCCTGGGCATGGGCATGATCTTCTTTTAAACGCGTTACATGGTTATCGAGCGCATAAATACCTGCAGCTGCCAAAAAGCCCGCCTGGCGCATGCCTCCACCAAAGGCTTTCCTTATTTTACGTGCTTTATTAATCATCTGTTTCGTACCCAAAAGCACAGAGCCAACCGGTGCCCCCAACCCTTTGGATAAACACACCGAAATGCCATCGAAATATTTACCATATTCGCCGGCCTGATCGCCGGTTGCAGTAAGTGCATTAAAAATACGGGCACCATCTAAGTGCAGTTTTAATCCTTTTATATTACAAAGATGATGGATGGGGGCAATTTGGGATAAAGTATAGCAACTACCCCCACCTTTATTTACGGTATTTTCTAAAACCACCAAACTCGAGTTGGGATAATGGATATTATCTTCATTAATTTCAGGTTCGATTAATTCAGGAGTTAAGATGCCCCGTTCGCCATGCAACAACCTTACCGATGCCCCGGAGTGGAAGGCAATACCACCGATTTCGTAACGGTAAACATGTGCCGTTTGATCGCAGATTACCTCGTCCATAGGTTGGGTAAAACACTTAATCGCAATCTGGTTGGTCATCGTTCCCGAAGGGCAAAATAGCCCGGCTTCCATATTAAAAGTTGAGGCCAGTTTTGTCTCCAATGCATGCACCGTTTCGTCTTCACCAAAAACGTCATCACCTACCTTTGCGCTCATCATGGCATCCAACATTCCGGCTGTTGGTTTGGTTACAGTATCACTCCTGAAATCTAAAAATCTGTTATTCATTTCGCTATCGGATTGTAAAATATTCTTGATGTTAAAAAAAAAGACCAATGCCTTTTCTGGTATAATTTTAAGGTTTTTCGTCGATTAAACGCCCTATATAGTGTATTTTTTACACACTTAATTTTCGACAACAACAAATTGTTAAAAAATTATTAAAAAAAAGGATACAAAATATAAGAGTTTTTATACTTTTATCGTGCTAAAACCAAAAATAAATAAAATGATAGTAATTGCAGACGGCGGATCTACCAAAACAAATTGGTGCTTGATTAACGAGGCCGGCAGAAAAATTTACTTTAACACCGAAGGTTACAATCCATATTTTTCCAAAGGAGAGTATATTGTAAAGTCTTTGAATGACACTCTTCCAGACCACTTGGAAAGAGAAAAATTAACAGCAGTTTATTACTACGGTGCCGGCTGTTCTACACCTGCAAATGTAAAGATTGTGGCTGATGCCATGCAACAGATTTTTACCAATGCAACCATTTTTGTCGGTCATGATTTACTTGCCTCTTCGAGGGCGCTTCTTGGAAACGAGCCGGGATTTGCTGCTATCTTAGGTACAGGTACAAATTCATGCCTTTACGATGGAACTGAAATTACCATGAATATCGATTCATTAGGTTATTTCTTAGGTGATGAAGGTAGCGGTTCGTACATCGGTAAACGTATTTTGAGCGATTACATGAAAGGTTATATGCCAAAAGGTTTACGTGAAGCTTTTTACGATAACTATGCTTTAACCAACGAAGATATTTTCGATAACATTTACAACAAACCATTGCCAAACCGTTTCTGTGCAAGTTTTAGTAAATTTTTATACGATTTTAAAGATAACTATGAGGATTATGCCTTTGCTACCATCGATTATGCTTTCACCGCATTTTTCGAAGCTTTGGTGATCCACTACCCTAACTACAAAGACCATAAATTAAACTGTGTAGGTTCTGTAGGTTATAGTTTCCGCGATATTTTAAGCATTGTAGCCGACCGTTACGAAATGGGCGTGGGTAAAATTATCCGCTCACCTATAGATGATTTGGTTCACTATCACTTAGAGTTAGCACCGAAAGCTTAGTTTGGAGTTGGGAGTTTTCAGTTTGGAGTTCCCAGTGCTGAGTCCTAAGTCTGGAGCCATATCAGGTATAAATATTAAATAATTCACCAAAGCAAAAAAATCCCCGGTTTGAAATTTCAAACCGGGGATTTTTTTTTATAATCGATTCAGTTGCTTTCTGCTTTGGTCTTTCAGCTCTTCTGCTATCTCACGTCTCAAATCTAACACCTCAAATCTAAACCCGCTAAAACGAAATCTCCTTACCAAAAAGCTTCGCATACTTGCGCTTATCAAAACGATACAAAGTAGCCGCACGATACGATACACCTTTTTGTTTCTCATCAAGTTCTTTTAACACACCAAAACTGACGATCTTCTTTCTAAAATTTCGTTTATCTAATTTTTTACCCAAAACCAGTTCATATACATGCTGCAACTGCGTTAAAGTAAATTTCTCAGGTAAAAGCTCAAAAGCAATCGGCTGGTGTTTAATCCGGCGTTTTATTTTTTCTAAACCTTTATCGTAAATCTTCTGGTGGTCGAAAGCCAGTTTAGGCAGATCAGAAATCGGTAACCAGTTGGCACGTTTTGCATAGGTACTAATCGGGCGCAGTTCTTTATCACCGCCCAAACGGATTAAAGCATAATAGGCCAGCGTAATTACCCTGCCCTGCGGGTGCCTGTGTGGATCGCCAAAAGCATAATACTGCTCCATATAAATACCGCGTAATCCGGTAAGTTCGTACAAAATCCGTGAGGCAGACTGATCTAAACTTTCATCAGGACCAACAATGTTACCGGGCAACGCCCACCAATCCTTAAATGGTTCTTCATTCCTTTCAATGAGTAAGATTTTGAGTTCCTTACCATCAAATCCAAACAAAACGCAATCTATCGAGAATACAGAATCTAAATGAGGTAAAATTTGTTCCAAAGTAAAATTTAGTTATTTTAAGCAGATAAAGGTATGACTTTCAATATTAAGTAAAAAAAATAAAATAAATTACTTAGTGTAAAAAATACACACTATATTCGTATTATAAAGATGGAGCCAAATATAAAAAATATAGCTGTACTTACTTCTGGAGGCGATGCCCCAGGAATGAATGCTGCAATTAGAGCTGTTGTTCGTACCGGAATTTACCATGGCATTAATATGTTTGGTGTAATGCAAGGTTACCAGGGGTTAATAACCGACAACATAAAACCAATGGACGCCCGTTCGGTAAGTAATATTTTACACTTAGGGGGGACTATATTAAAAACTGCACGTTGTTTAGAATTTAAAACAGACGAAGGTCAGCAAATTGCTTATAACAATTTAAAGAAAAACAACATCGATGGCTTAGTGGTTATCGGTGGCGATGGAACCTTTACTGGTGCCAAACGTTTTTCTGAAACTTTTGGTGTTAAAGTAATCGGTATACCGGGTACCATTGATAATGACCTGGTTGGATCTGATTTTACCTTAGGTTACGATACCGCGATTAATACCGTTATAGAAGCGATTGATAAAATCAGGGATACTGCCGATGCGCACGACCGTTTATTCTTTGTAGAGGTAATGGGCCGCGACTCGGGATGTATAGCTTTAAGAAGCTCGATTGCCAGTGGAGCCGAGGCAGTGCTGTTACCTGAAAGGGAAACCAGCGTAACCGAATTGATTAATAAACTGGCCTTAGGGGCAGCAACTAAAAAATCATCGAGCATTGTAATTGTAGCCGAAGGACATAAACAAGGTGGTGCTTACGATATTGCCAAAAAAGTAAAAGAAACTTTCGATCATTATGACACCAAGGTAACCATCCTTGGCCACCTGCAACGTGGTGGAAGCCCAAGCAGTTTCGACAGAATTTTGGGCAGTCGTTTAGGTTTTGCCGCAGTAAATGCGTTAATTGCAGGCGAAACAGAACAAATGGTCGGTTTAAAAGGAAACGAAATAAAATTAACCAGCATAAGAGAGGCCTTAACGGCTCATTCTTTTAAACTCGAACCCGATTTAATGGAAATGACCGAGGTACTTTCGATATAATATGGTAGCAGTTGTTTATAGCGGATCGAAAACAGCATTTTGGAAAATAACCCAAAACGGACAGGTAGTGGCACATTGCAATACTACCGGCTTAAATCCATGCTTTGTTGATCCAAAAACGATTTTACAGATTTTAAATAAAAAAGTTGCCCTTGTTAATAACGCTGAAAACATCAAGAAGATTTACTTCTTTGCAGCCGGGGCATCATCAGCAGACAGAAAAGAGGAGTTAGCAAAAACCCTTGCATCATTTTTCAAATACAGTAAAATAGTAGTCGAAAATGATTTGTTCGGGGCAGCTAAAGCCGCTTGTTACGATCAGCCAGGTATTGTTGGCATGTTGGGTAGTGGCGCACATTGTGCTTACTTCGACGGGAAAAAACCGCTGAACAATAACTTTGGATTAGGTTATATTCTTGGAGATGAAGGTTCTTCAAATTATTTTGGAAAAATACTGCTTAAAGAGTTTTTGAGCCTTAAAATGCCAAAAGATATTGAAACCAAGTTCACATTAACATACAATCTAGACCGCCCTCAAATATTAGAACGCATTTACAACAAGCCCCAGGCTAATATATTTCTAACCTCATTTTTCGATTTCATTACCCAAAACAGCAAACACGAATATATCTGTAAGCTGATTGATGAAGGATTTGAAAAATATATAGAAACCTATGTTTTGCCAATGGTAGAAAAATATAAAATGCGCGAAGTACATATTGTAGGTAAAGTAGGAGCCGAACTCGAAAGCCGTTTAAGGCTGGTGGCCGGTAAATATGATTTAGAAATTAAAAGCATTATTAAAGAACCAATACAAAATTTATTAAAACATTACACTAATTAACAAAAACAATGAGCAAAATTGGAATAAACGGCTTTGGCCGTATTGGCCGACTGGTTTTCAGAGCCGCATTAAAAAGAGGATTAGATATAGTTGCAATCAATGATTTGATCGAGCCAGATTATATGGCATACATGTTAAAATATGATACTACCCACGGTAAATTTGATGGCACCATCGAAGTTGTTGACGGTAATTTAGTAGTGAATGGCAAAACAATCCGTGTAACTGCTGAAAGAAACCCGGCTGATTTAAAATGGGATGCTGTAGGTGTTGAAGTAGTAATCGAATCAACAGGTTTATTCTTAACCCGTGCTGATGCGGAGAAACACATTGCTGCAGGTGCTAAAAAAGTAGTTTTCTCTGCTCCTGCAAAAGATGGCGATATCCCTACTTATGTAATGGGTGTTAACCACCATAAATTAACAGCAGATCAAACTATCGTTTCTAATGCATCTTGTACTACAAACTGTTTAGCACCAATTGCTAAAGTTTTAAACGATAACTTCGGTATTGTTGAAGGTTTAATGAGCACTATCCACGCCGTAACTGCAACTCAAAAAACAGTTGATGGTCCTTCGGCTAAAGACTGGAGAGGTGGCCGTGGTGGTTTCTCTAACATTATCCCTTCTTCTACAGGTGCTGCTAAAGCAGTAGGTATGGTTTTACCTGAATTAAAAGGTAAATTAACTGGTATGTCATTCCGCGTTCCTGTTGCTGACGTATCTGTTGTAGATTTAACTGTACGTTTAGAAAAACCAGCTACTTATGAGCAAATTAAAGCGGCTATGAAAGCAGCTTCAGAAGGTGAATTAAAAGGCGTATTGGCTTATACTGAAGACGAAGTTGTTTCTTCTGACTTCATTGGTGATGACCATGCTTCTATTTTTGATGCAAAAGCTGGTATTTCATTGAACGATAATTTCGTTAAAGTGGTATCTTGGTACGATAACGAGTGGGGATATTCTTCTGCATTAGCTAAATTCGTAGAATATTACGCTAGTTTATAATAAAAAAAAGCTTTAAGCGATTTTTTAAACCTTATAAAAGGCAACATTATTGATTTAATGTTGCCTTTTTCTTTTAAACATAATTTTCACCTATAAATTTTCATATCAAAATCACACAAAAAATTAATTTTATTTGATTTTCACATCAAAATTCCACTTAACAACACCAAAAAGACAAAAAATTAAGGAAAAATTTCACCAAAATGCTTTTCAAACCAAGAACTAGACAAACGTTTGACTAAATTGTACCATAAATAGATAATATTTAACAATTACTTAACATATTTTTGAGCTATATTTGCAATACAGTCATTTTAAACAGCAAAACCTTTCAGAAAAGGATCAGTAAATAAAAAATGACAAAAAAAATACTTAAATTTTTCTTAGTGTATTTTTTACACTATCAAATTTTTTACTATATTTGTAGAGTAATAAACGGAACGATGTTTATTACCAATAAAAAAAGATAAATCATTTTCTTAAAAAACTTCGGTTTAGATAGAAGATTAAAGACAAAGCCTGGCTCATAACAGGTTTATATTTGGTTAGAAAAAAGGGACAAGCTTGGATAAGTTGTCCCTTTTCTTATTTAAAGGGTATTTGTAATATCATAGTATTAAAAATTCCCGAATACAAAATCTTATTTAAGGCCCTGCTAAACATTCCTACACCTGGAAAATCTTTTAGATTTCAATGATCAGTTCTTTTTGATAACCGTTATACTTTTCGCTAATATATCCATGTGAATTACAAACAACTTCAGTTTCTCCTATCTTATACCTTACCGGTGTATGAATATGCCCATGTATCCAATATGCAGGCTTGTATTGTCCAATCACATCTTCAAGGTTTGAAGCGTATGCAGAAGCGACCGGATCCTTTCTATATTCCTCAGGCACAGATCTTATACTTGGAGCATGATGACTAATAACAACATTTCTATAAGCCTCTGATTCTTCGAGACTTTTTTGCAGCCATTTTTTAGAAATCTGATGGATTTTATACGTATCGACCGTTCTTAACTTTGAATAGGATGGATCCCGCCTGATCAGCTTATAATCATTCATCTTACCCTGACAGATGATCCCATATTCTACCGGATTGCCAAACAGGGAAAAATCGGTCCATAAAGTTGCTCCGTGAAACCTGACACCTTCAAACTCGACAAAATTATTTTCCAGTACATGGACATTTGAATCTTTAGACAGTTCTACTATTTTACGAAGGGTGTTAGGATATGAGCCTTTATAATACTCGTGATTACCTAAAACATAAATTACAGGTTTATCGGGAATATTTTCCTTAATCCACTCAATACCTTTTGTTCCGAGGTTAATATCGCCTGCCAGAATAACCAGATCTGCATTTTGGAAATTTAATTCCGAAATCCCAAACTCTTGATGCAGATCACTAATTACCTGTATTTTCATTTATTCTGTTTATCTCCCAATTGTTTTGTGCCTCCAAACAGCAATCACGTTGGTATCAGCATGGTGTTCTTCAGGATTATTTTCCAATAGAAGTTTCTTTATTTCATATGCTTTATTAAAGTCATAAATAAGCCCTTTATCGTTTAAATCTGACGGCAGAAATGATTCATCAAAACCTCCGCAATTGGTTAAAGCACTAATATCAAATTCCTGATCCAACAGTTCATAACCTACAAATTCGTACTCATCAACCAAGATATCGCTACATGACCGATCTGGTTCTACAACAACAGTCAAGAGATTAAATTTATTCCTAGGAACCATCCGTCTGAAAACGTAATCGACTGTTGTAAAAAAGTTAGTCTGATACAATCCTGCAACATGGATAAAATCCCAATCTTCGCCATTGCTGTAATCTGGTTCAACTAACACCTCATTTAGCATTCCATCAAGCGAAATAAGCTCGGTTAAATGGGGCAACTTAGCCCATTCGATATATTCATCCCAAGACATCCCGTCCTGGTCAAAATTTTCATCGTATGTTCCACGTGCGGTATATAAAAACGTCATCTATTATTATTTTCTATTTAGCCATTGCTAGTGAATAATCGATTCACAATTCTAAACCACTTCAATCCCCAAATGTTTGTAAGGTGCCAGATCAGCATCATCAGGATCGGTTTCGGTGATGATTACATCTACATCCGTAACCGGACAAACATAATAAGGTTCTACGGTATTTATTTTTTCGAGTGCCGAAAGTGCGATGGTTTTCTGTGCCTGGTTAATCATAATGTTGTTTAACTGCGCATCTTCATAAATAATGGAAGTAATGCCCATGCTATGGTGCAAACTGCAAATCCCTAACATACAAATGTCGGCCCTAATTTTCCTAAAGGTATCAATGGTTTCCGGTCCCATAGTAGTAAATGCAGTTTTATGCAATCTTCCGCCGGCAAATATTACTTCGGCACTTGGGTGATCTTCCAGAATATTGGCTACCGGAAAGCTGTTGGTAACAATCGTGATCTTCAGGTCTTTCGGTAATGCGGCTGCCAGTGCTACCACCGAGGTACCGCCATCGAAAAACACTACCTGGCCATCTTTTAAAAACTGTAAGGCTTTGTTTGCAATTACTTGTTTGTGCTGCTGGTTGTATTTTTCGCGCTCTCTATAGTGCTGTGGAACGGGTGAATGTGAAATTGCACCACCCCTAACAGCGCGCAGCAACCCCTGCGAATCAAGCTCTTTAATATCACGACGAACGGTATCTTCCGATACATTGAGCAATGTACTCAATTCATCCAGTCTTACCCTACTGTCCTTTTCGAGGGTGTCAATTATGACCTGTAAACGTTCTTCCTTTACCATAAAAATGCAATATAGTGCAAATATAATGTTTTAATTGAATTTAATTTTGCAAAATATTGCAATATTAAATACATTTGTTGCGAAATATAGCAAAAAAAAATGAAAAAGACAATCGGCATTGATATGGACGGCGTACTGGCCGACATAGAAGATCATATATTACAAACTTACCACGCAGAAACTGGTATTTTACTTAGCCGGGAAGATATTAAAGGCAAATCGGAAGAAGAACTTTTTCCGGACAGGGCTGTGGTGATGAATATCTGTAACAGGGTGGGTTTTTTCAGGAATTTACCGGTTATGGAGGGAGCGGTTGAAACGGTAAAACAGTTAATGGAAGATTACGAAATTTATATCGTTTCGGCTGCTATGGAATTCCCTTTATCACTTTTTGAAAAGCACGAATGGCTTGCCGAACATTTCCCTTTCATCAGCTGGAGAAATATTATTTTTTGTGGCGATAAAAGCATTATCGACACCGATTATTTAATTGACGATCACTGTAAAAACCTCGATTTCTGTAAAGGAAAGCCACTAATGTTTACCGCATTCCACAATGTAGAGAAAGACCATCACCAAAGAATTAATCATTGGAACGAAGTACCCGGATTGTTGAAACAACTGGAAGAGGAAAAACTGGCATTAGTGAAACCCTCCTCAATAAAAAAAAGGATGTAGCCACTGGCTACACCCTCTATCTAAATTAACGCTCTCAACTATGAAGTTGATATAAGGCTCTCACCCCTTATGTCCACAATATTACGGCAGAAAGATTAAGATTTGATGAAGATTTTAAATTATTGTTGCTAATTTTTCAATTAATCTCCGCCGCAGCCACCACAACTTCCGCAAGAACTTCCACAGGATGAACCGCAAGAACTGCTCCCATCGCCGCCGCCGCCATAACCTCTCCTGCTGCGTTCGTAATTTACCAAAGGAATCAGGCTGGCTGTTAACACAGTGGAACCATGCAAAAAGTAATCCCAGCGCCAATCCTGCTTTTCATTTATGGTAGGCAGAATAGCTTTTTTGTAAAGATTGGGGATTGTACGACTAAAAAACTGCTGATTAAGACTGTATAGATGGTTAATTATAAAAACAAAGAATAGTCCTAACAAAATCGCAACCTGAAAAATGGGTTTGTCTCTCGAAATACCAGTGATCAGGCGGATTAACGGTAACATCATAAGCGCCGCAAAAACCACAAAATTCAGGTAAAACAGTCTTGTAAATTGCTGAGATTGCTTAAAATGAAACCTTATCTGATCCATACTTCTTAATGTATTCCTAAAAACGTGTTTAGTACGTAATTGCTGTAACAACTCATGGTAAAAAATATTACCCTTATCTTTTAAAATGGCTACCACCTGAAGCTGTTCGTCTGAAAGATGATCTGTTTCACCTGAAATAGACATCCGCTGATCAGCACCTACCCTCACAACACCAGCATGTATCAACTCGCTTATGGTGCCATTGATTACCTCGTCCAATTTCTGACTTCTGAGATAAATGAGTTCGAACGGTTTAAGATGATATATGAAAGACTGCTTCCCGAAATTATCAATTATCCGCTTAAACCTATCCTGGGTATATAATTTAAGGATTACATGCGCTGCAACCGCTAAGGCAAGAAAACCCAGAATAAAATACGGATTGTTAATATGGATATAAATGGGCCTGAGCAGAAGGTAAAAGGGAATTGTAAGCAAGATAAGGGCCAGTATACCATAAAGTGTAAAAAAACCGGTTGTAAGTTTAGCAGGCTTTAAATTTAAACTATCTAATATGTGATCGTTATGCCAAATGTTTTCAGGTTGTGCTCCAAAATGCGCTGTGTAAAGTTTTTGGGTTTGCCCTGCAGCTTTTTTAAACTGTTCAAATTGGGCTTTATTATGGGTTGATGGTACATGCTGGATGTTTTTTCCCAGTAAAGCGCAAAAATCCTGATAAGATTGACTAAAAATGAGGTGCTGGTGCCAAACCACATCAACAATGGCAGAAGGCGAAACCATTACATCAGAAATAGCCGCGAGGTACATAAATTTTTTATATTCCAGAATGGTTTTTTCTGTAAAATCTTTGGTCCACCGGTTTTCGCCCGCCAGCCTGATCGAAAAAGAATATTCGCCTGATGCATGATCAAGTTCAAATTGAAGGATCTTATTCCAGAGCGCTTCATTCATAACCATTTGTATTATTTTTCAGTTTCCAGCCACTTCTCTATCTTTTTCCATGGTATAGAAAGCAGCATGAACAATAATCCGAGCAATATTTCCATACCCTAAATATATTACTAAATAAGGATTTAAGCAACAGTACTATACCAGCTCTTTTATGAGTTTGCTGCGGATCCTGCTCAGGGTTTCAAGGCGCATGCCTAAATAACTGGCAATACAACGCAGGGGGACTTTAGACAGATCAAAAGGATTTAACTCCAGAAATTTTTCGTAGCGCCTTTCGGCCGAAGGAATGCGGGCAAGTATCGATCTTTCTGAAGCGGCATGGTACTGTAAGGCAAGGATTTTCCGCCCAATTACATTAGTTTCCGGATAATTATCGTATAACTTATCAATCAATGTACGTGGCATAGGCACCAGTTCAGAATTTTCAAGCGCCTGCAAATATTCAATTGAAGGCTCCATATCCTGATCGGGATGCTGGATGGCTCCGATAAATTCGGTCCCTAAACTAATCCAGGTGGTAATTTCTTTACCATCATCTTTTATAAAACCCCTTACTAAACCATTTACCACAAAAAAAACATCATCGTTATTATCAATTGGTGAGAGAATATATTTATTCTTTTTAACCTGAATAGGCTGGAGATTTTTTTCAATTTCCTGAATAAAACCCGGCGTTATCGGGCTTAAACTGCTGAAATAATTCAATACAGCATTAACTAAAAATACCTTGCGGGATTCGAGCATACAATATAGGGATAGACTTTAGACCCTTAATTATAGCGAATCCAACCGGAACATAAAAATAAAGTAGATTATTGATACGATTGTGCTGCTGAAAACTTATTAAACGGTTGTTTTTTTAATGTTTTGTGCTGCGATCTGATTAATCCAGGTGAATATCCGCAATTTGGTTTCATCGTAGCTGGCAATAGATTGCCATACCTCGCAAAAGGTTTGCGTTAAAATTGAATTTGCCTTTTCTTCATCACTTACCTGCCGTGTAATTGCACCGTAAATGGCTCCGGCATATTGCTGATAAAGAACTTTGAAAGCAGCGGCATCCTGATCCCTTAACCTATTAAAAAGCATCTCCTGGTCAGACAACCATACTTTTAGGTTAACATCCTGATCTACAATCCTATTAACTGACACATTCATGATAAATTGGTATTATTAAGAGAACATGAACGTACTTAATTTGTTTAGCTGACTAATGATTATCAAACAACCAAATGGAATATGCCTGAAAGTGTTAAACTAAAAGTAACATTTTGGTCTCCTGCTTTTTTTGGTTACCAAGTAATAACCAACAGAAATTTCATGCGAGCCATAGTCGTAATTACCTAGTTTATTTAAACTGTAATCGTAACCATAGCCCAAACGCAGGTTTTCTTGCAGAAACAATTCGGTTATAAAGCCAATGGCAGCACGATCACGAAGATTACTTTCTAAATTTTGCTTGGGGTATATTTTTACTGAAGTACGGTACACAGCCCCCAGCCAAAAACGTTCTTTTACGAGTAAAAATGCATTTAAATCTAAAGATGTTGGTCCATGCAGGTCATCTTTAATCAAAAAAGCAGGTTTAAATACAAACTCGTCATTTATCGGGAGCGCCAGGCCGGAACTTAAATAAAAATGAGGTTGTATTTTAACATTAAGCAGGTTATAATCAGTAAAAACAGATAAAGACTTAGATAAAAGGTTATCTGCGGAGAAACCGATAAAAAATTTCTCATTAGAGTAATGGATTCCTGCACGGATATCGGGCATTACCTGACTAATGCTTCCGGTTGGGATGCGGCTATCCCCCTGTTCAATCGGATCGAGCAGGTTTCCGTTTAACCCGGTTTGTATTACACCCACCCCTAAACCAAAAGCCAGGATATTCGTTTCGGTACGATCTAATTTAATCCGATAAGCAAAATTGGCCGAAGCGTTTAAGGTACTCTGCGCACCGATTTTATCTTTGGTGATTATGGCGCCTATACCCAGGCTTTCATCATTAATGGCTTCATCAGCCGAAATGGACAGGGTTTGCGGCGCACCTTTTACCCCTGTCCACTGTGCCCGCGCAAAAGCCTGGAGATAAAGTTCTTCTTTATAACCTGTATAGGCCGGATTAATATACATCCCGTTAAAAACATACTGACCAAATTGTGCATTCTGCTGCGCGTGCAATGTTTTACATGCCAAACAGATAACCAAAACAAAAATGATCTTCTTTAAACTCCTCATTACAATTTAATTGTTCATTTATCTAATGATGGTGATATATCCTTTATATTCTAACCAATCGGAATTACCGTTCTTCACTTTAACTACATAGAAATAAGTCCCATCACTTAATCCCGGAGCAGTCCAGTCGTTTAAATAACGGTTTGATTGATATACGGTACTTCCCCATCTGTTAATTACGGTAAGCTCGTTAAACTCAAAAGATTCAAGATTTTCCAGGTAAAATGTATCGTTTTTCCCATCCCCATTGGGTGTAAATACATTTGGCACCCTTAAACCCGAAATTTCTTTTAAATCGGTTGAGGTATTGTTTGAAAGTATAGGATCGTGTTCGGTGGCTGTTACTGTTGCAGTGTTGCTTACCATACCTGGCTGTTTGGCCCTCACATGCACCACAAGCTCCGCAAATTTTCCGTTATTTAAAAGCTCTATCCCCCATTGGATAGTCCTGGTGGCCGGATCATAACTGGCAACTCCATCTGTTGGCTGCGCCAGACTTTCGAAAATAAGGTTATCAGGCAAAACATCCTTCACCTTAACCAGCGAAGCATCATCTGCACCATTATTCCGCACATCGAGATAATAATCGAATACCTGGTTACTGAGCACTTTTTTGTTTTCGGATCGTTTGGTAATGGCTACATCGGCCTGCGGAATGCTGATTATTTCAACCTCTATCTCATCAGAAAGATCGGATGTACAGCCGAAACTATTGATTGCAGCTACTTTATAAATACCGGCTGTTGCAGTAATGAGGTTCTGCTTGTGCTGACCGGGCACGAGTACGCCATCTTTAAACCAGATGTACGTAGTAGCCCCTCCCGAATTTGCACGCAAAGAAACCGACGATCCTTTTTTGATCGCGATCTTCTGCCGCCCATTGGGTACGGTCTGGCTAAATCCTGTTATAGATAAACACAACAGAAAAGCCATAAACAGGAAGGTATAAAACCTAAGCCTCATTTATAGATTTAAAAGCAGTAAAAAATGTATTAAATGCTACTAAAAAGTAACTGCATTGGCTGTTCCTAAAATTTGTGCTGGTGTAATGGTTGGTTTGGTTGGTTTGGCGGTTACCGTTACATCATGATCTACTGTTTGCGCACAATATTTATTGCCATTAATGACATAACCTACTTTTAGGCGGTATTTTGTAGTACCTACCGTAGGTGAGGCTGGTGTATAATCTTTTTGGTTTGCACCAGCAATTGCAGTTTCAGTGGTACCAGCAACGGTATACCATTGATAAGCCAATGAAGTTATAGCAGGATCTTCGGGGTTAATAATCGTTCCAACCTGGGCAATTGGGGTTTCTATACAAAAATCAGCGGCTGCGAAATTGGGCACCAGAGGTTTGAGTACATAAACCGGGATTTGCTGCATATCCGATTCGCAGGCCCCTGCTGTGGCGGCTTTTGAGCTTAAATAATAATAACCGTTCTGCAAATCTGCAGCGGCAATTTTATTTCCGCCTGCCAAAGGAATTACGGTAGATGGCGTGGTTGTAATGTTTGTACTAAACCTTACTATCCAGTCCTGGCCAGTAGGGGCTGCAGGCAGGGTAAGGTCGGAACCCTGGCAAAATAGACTAACACCAGTTGTGGTTGGTGTAACCTGCGCCGAAACGCGTAAGAAGTTACAGATCAGCAATAATGCGATCACAAATAAGCTTTTTTTAATGGTACTGTTCATGGGGATGGGGATTTTAAATTTGTTTAATTAATATTGAGATGTGATGGGCACCAGCACATGCGGTGCGGATGGTTTAGGGTTTATTTGAATATTGAAATTGATCTGGCTGCTGCAGCCATCGGTATTTTTAATGGTAAGCGTGCCCGAATGAATACCCGTTGTGGCATCAAAAGGCACGGTAAAAGGAATATTGCCTGAAGGTAAAACCTGGTTGTTTATGGGAGTAAATCCTGCTGTGGCCCAACTGATGCTGTAAGTTGTCGGACTGTTTACCGGATTAGTATAACTTAATGATGAAACAGTAAAACCCGAGCAAATTTCAGGCTCTGGTCCCAACGTTAAACTTGGTGGCGCCGCAACTGTCAGGTTAAAATCGGTAGCATTTGTACAAACAGTTGGTCCATCAGCAATCGCATAGCGGATAATTGTTGAACCCGCAGCCACACCTGTTACCTCACCCGTACCGGGATTTACGGTTGCAATGAGCGGATTAGCGCTCGACCATGTTCCGCCAGCATTTAAATTATTTAATGTAGTTGAAGAACCAATACAAATTTTATTTGCACCTGTTGTGGTACCCACAACAGCAATCGGTTTTACCTGGATGGCAAGCGCTGCACGGCTAGCACTCACACAACCTGTAGCCTGGTTTACCGCCTCTGCATAGTAAGTGGTGTTTGCAGTAAGCGCAGGTGTGGTATAGGTATTTCCACTATGCTTTAAATTACCGCCTGTTAATGCATCGTACCAGTTGTAAGTGATTCCAGTTAATGGGTTATCTACAGAAAGGTTAAGCACCGAACCGCTACAAGAAATTACATTGCTTACCGAAACCGTTGGTAACGGATTAACCTTTAACGTTACTTTTACCCTTTCGGAAATAGAAGAAATACAGTTATTACGCCTCGATTCTACATAATAAACATAATCGCCAACTGGTAATACGCCTAAACTATAGGTACTGCCTGTAAACAGTGGTGTTAAAGTGGTTTTATCTGCATACCAGTTATATGTGGTACAATCTTGCAGGTTACTGATGGATAAAGTAGTGGCATGGCCAGAACATACATTGGCCGTATAAAGCGGCAATCCATCAATTAGTGGTATAGGTTTAGGGATTACTTTGGTTACATTGTAAACATGGAGTTCGGTACCGATGGCCAAAAGGCCACCCCAGGATATTTTCACCCGGTCGAAAACTACTGAAACGGGAAATGATGCTTCAAATTTTGTGGTGCCTGGAATAGGTTTAATCGTTACATTTCCGTTGTTAAAAGCACCACCAGCAAGAGCACCGCCCAAATACGGCTGTATATTAAAGCCACTAAGCAGACTAAGCCCTCCGCCGCCATCATAAACCACTTTAACGGAATCAAGCGGTTGACCTTCTTTTGCGAATATAGCTGTGATAAATGCTTCATTAACTGCCTGTAACCCGGTATTAATGGTAGCGTAAGTAGCATAAGCAGGATCTGCATCTATTGCAGCATAAGGATTGCTTATCGCAGCCGTTCCGTTGAGCAAACCCGCGCCATTTACACCTGCAAGTACATCAATACCCTTATCACATTCTATATCCGAAGGATTGTCTTCCAGTATATATGCACCATACACCTGTGCTCCTGCCCCTAGGGAGACTAGTGGTGCTGAAAGCTTAATATAAACCCCATTGTAGGCCTGTGCAGGTGTTAACGGAACTTCGATCGCATTGGATCCGCTGAGAAGCGCCAAATTTGAGCTGGAGTAAAGTGAGCTTCTTACAGCTAATTTGGTTGTGGTATTGAGATCAACGAAAGATCCAATCTCGATAGTGGCATCAACGGATAAAAAAGAAGCGGGAATAGATACCTTAACCACAACCGGGGTACCTGCAGGCAGCAATCGCTTGTTGTCGTGCGTACCGTCGGTACTAAACTCAAGGTATTGCGTAACGGTTGAAGTGGCCAGCACATTGGTTAAAGATAAGGTAGATGCTGTTGAAGGATCTGTATCAATAGCTTTTGCATCATTGCTCACAGATGCTGATCCAAATCCGGCTTTAGCCTTCTGCGAATCCTGAAAACTGGCGTATACGCGGCTTTTGTTCGTACACAATTGTGCATACAAAGGTCCTGCAAGGACTAACAATAGTCCTAATAATAAGAATAGACAAAAAAACCGCTTCAATTTGTTTGGGAGAGCAAAAATTCAGGGTTATCTTTTGGTTACGTAAAAATGAAACGAACGGTTTTTTGAAACATTCATTTTATTCATTTTTTAACCGCAACAAAACTAAACAACGCCCATTTAGCCCATGTTAAGAAAACATTCTGTCGAACATAAAAAGCAAACAAATCAGGAATATTAATACGATTTTAGGGAGATTACCGCTAAAAGTAACATTTAGGCCTTCTGCTTTTGGCCGTTTGAAGGTAGTAACCTATTGATATTTCGTGAGAACCATAATCGTAGCTTCCTAATTTATTTAAGCTATAATCATAGGCATAACCAATTCGAAGGTTTTCGCGCACAAAGAATTCGGCAATTAAACCGATAGCACTTCTTGCCCTTAAATCAGCCTGTAATTCGGGTTTAGGATAAATTTTTACAGAAGTCCTGTACACCCCGCCCAGCCAAAGTTTTTCTTTGATCATTAAAAAAGCATTCAGATCCAAAGAAGTTGGCCCATTCAGGTCATCTTTAATCAAAAAGGTAGGTTTGAACATAAAATCGTTGTTCATCGGAAATACCATACCTGCGGTGAGGTAAAAATGTGGTTTGGCCGTAATGCTGAGTAAATTGTTATCCCTAAAAACCGGGAGATATTGGGTAAGCAGGTTATTGGCAGAGAAACCAATAAAAAACTTTTCGTTTGAATAATGTACACCCGCCCTGATATCGGGTACAATCCGGCTTTCATAACCGGTAGGAATTTTGTTATCGCTTATTTCGGTAGGATCTAAAAGGTTTCCGTTCAGCCCCATCTGCATTACCCCAACACCAATACCAAAGGCCAGTACATTGGTTTCCGTACGATCGAGCTTGATGCGGTATGCGAAATTACCCGATAAGTTAAGTGAACTCTGTGCACCGATTTTATCTTTTGAAACCAAGAGTCCCAAACCCAGGCTTTCTTCTTTAACCGCTTCATCAACAGATATGGAAAGCGTTTGCGGCGCTCCCTGAACACCAGTCCATTGCGTACGTACAAAAGCCTGCATATACAATTCTTCTTTATAACCTGCATAAGCCGGATTGATGTAAAGACCATTAAAAACGTATTGCCCGAACTGTGCATTCTGCTGAGCGAACAAACACAGCCAGAGTAAATTAAATAATGCCGTTAAAATTATCTTTTTCATATCCTCACCTTAACTTTCATTTATCTGATTACGGTAACATAACCTTTAAATTCTTGCCACTGGCCATTCGTGGCTTTCACTTTCAGGATGTAGAAATACGTTCCATCTACCAGTCCATTGGCCGCCCAATCGTTTAAATAGCCGCTTTTTTCATATACTGTACTTCCCCAGCGGTTAATAATGGTTAGTTGGTTTTCACTGTAACGGTCGAGGCGTTCAATAAAGAAGGTTTCATTTTTCCCATCGCCGTTTGGCGTAAATACATTCGGGATTTTAAGACCGGTAATTTCTTTGGTATCTACCGAGATGTTATTGGCAGGATCCGGATCGATTTCATTGATGGTTACGGTAGCACTATTTACCACCTTACCTGGTTTCATGGCCCTCACGTTAATCGTTAGTTCTACAAAACTGCCATTTGCCAAAGTAGGTATTACCCACGAAAGGATTTTACCGGTTTCGTTATAAGTTGCCACACCAACCATAGGCTGATCGATGCTTACCATCTGGAGGTTTTCCGGAAGTTCGTCTTTCACCTGTATATTGGTAGCTTCACCTAACCCATTATTTCTGACCAATAAATTGTATTTAAACACCTCTGTATTAACAACCTGCCGGCTTTCTGATCTTTTCATGATCGAAACATCTGCAGATACAGCAGTTAACATCACTACTTCCATTTCTTCTGATAGATCAGAGTTGCAGCCGCCTAAACTAAAGGTTATTACCGTATATTTCCCTGCGGTTTTTACGACATAATCTTGTCCGGTAGCTCCAAAAATGGCGTCACCATTTCTGAACCATTGGTAACTGGATGCCCCGGTTGCATTGGCCCTGAGTTTAACAGTAGTACCAGGTTTAATATTCACAGCGTTCGGATTTCCAGATTGCGCAAAGCATGCTGCCGCCGGAAACAGCAGCACGCCGAACGTAATTATTCCTAACCTGTTAAACTTCATGAGGCTTAAACCAACAATTTAAGGTGCTACGGCAATGGTTGCTTTGCCCGGTTTAAGCGTAACAGTGATGGCTTTTGAGGCAGTTGCAGTACAGGTTGTGGCAGGTACAATCGGAACAGCACCTGTTGCATAACTTCCAACAGCAGTAAAATTATAAGCACCTGCAGCTACACCAGCTTTAAGTGTAAAAGTATCTCCTGATGCAGAGGCAGCACCCAAAGTTGTAATATCTGCTACTGCAGTACCTGCAAGGGTTGCCGACCATGTGTAAGCCATGGTTACACCTGTTGGCAACGTAATTGAAGCATCTTTACTTGCCGTAAACACAGTTGATGCAGTTTGATCAGTACAGTAAATGCTCCCTGGCGCAGATACAGCAATTAACGGTGTAGGTAATTTCTCTACCACGGTATTATCTGATGCATCACTAGGACATAAGTTGGCATCAGCAGGCTGGACCTGAACTGAATATGTGTGGGTACCTGCGGCTAAACCTGCTGCAATTTGATAAAAGGCGTTACTTCCATTGTACACAACCGCAGCCTCAGCAACACCATCAACGGTCCACACAATTTTGTCTCCAGTAACAGGTGCATAACCTGTAAAGGTTGGGTTTAACTTAACCGTACCCGTTCCGCATAAGTATACGTTCGGTGTTTGTGCAAATGCACTTATTGGTAATAAGAACATTAAGAATACGAAGATCCTTAAATTGCGTTTTGTAGATTTTTTTGTCATGATTTTAATCTGTTAGGGATTTATGGTTTATTTTTTTTAATTGATGGATACTGTAGGTTTATGCGGCACCAGCTTTACCCTAAAATTGAAAGGGATAGCCTGCTCACAGCCGTTTGCATTTTTTATGGTTAAAATTCCCTGGTACACCGCAACAGGTGTGCTGGAAGGTATGGTGATGGTAATTTCGTTTGCCGGTAAAGTTTGATTTGAAACTGCCGGTAAAAGCCCGCCCATCCATGAGATGCTATAAGTGATGGGATTAAAAACCGGATTGGTGTACGTAATTTTTGTTGTGCTTAACCCTTCACAGATTCCAGGGTCAGTCATTAGGGTTAAGTTTGGCTGTGGATTTACGGTTAAATTAAAATCTACCTTTTTAGCACAATAAGTAACATCGTCGGCAACAGTATAACTGATTACTACATTGCCGGCAGAAACCGCGTTTACCAGGCCCCCAGCATTTACCGTTGCAATACCTGCATCACTGCTGCTCCATGTTCCGTTGGGATAAACATTTGTTAATGTTGTACTTGTTCCTCCGCACATGGTTGTAACACCGGTAATAGCAGGCACGGGCGCGTATTGTTTTACTTTAACCTCTACTGCCCTGGCTCCTCCTGCATTTTTGCATCCGGAGAAAGTATTAACTGCTTCAACATAATAAGTGGTGGTAGTTGTGAGTGCTGGTGTGGTATAGGATGTACCCACGTTAAATGGCGCTCCACCGGAAGATGACGTATACCAGTTATAGGTAAAGCCGGCATCCGGACTGGTAACAGCAAGTACAGTAGAAGATCCATTACAAATAGTTGCTCCCGCAACGGTAAGTGTTGGCAATGGATTAACCTTAAGTTTTACCCTTAAACGCTCTGATACTGCCGTAATACAATAGGTCCTGCTGGATTGCACATAATAATTATAATTACCTGCAACCAAACCTGTTGGCGTATAGGCTAAACCCGTATGTAAGAGATTACCACCCGTTTCAGCATCGTACCATTTGTATTCGGTACAATCCTGAGGATTATTTACCTCAAAAGTGGTACTTCCTCCTTCACAAATTACTCTGCTATCTTCCGCAACAGGATCGATCAAGGTACGTGGTTTTGCTAATTTTCTCTTGATATCATAAACCCTGAGCGAACCCAATACGCCAGCCAGGCCTCCGGTAGTAATTTCTAAGCGGTCGTACACCTGGCTAATCGGAAAGGTTAACACATATTGATCTGTTGCACCTGGAAAAAGTTTCAGGTTTAGAAAAGTTCCGGTATTATCAAAGGCAGCACCAGCTTTTGCACCATTTAAATAAGGTTGTATGGTAAAGCCGGTCAGCAGGTTCAGGCTTAATAAACCTCCTCCGGGTTTGCCGAGAATAATACTTACCGAATCACGCGGTTGTGAAGGTTTATTAAATATTGCCGTGAGGAAAATTTTATTTAAAACAGATGCGCCAACATCCATCAGGGCGTAACTGTCCTTATCGCTATCAATTGCATTGAAAGGGTCAGTTACCTTTCCGGTAGCATTTAATACTCCGCCTATAATAGTGGGCTGCACACCAGATAATACATCAATTACTTCATCACAATCGATTTTCGCCGTTGTCGTTTCCATAATATAAGCATGGAACAGTTTTGCGGATAAGGCCACAGAAAGTAAATTACCTGAAACTTTAACGTAAATCCCATTGTATAGCTGGCCTGGCGTAAGTGTAATCTCTACCTCACCCGAACCACTGATTACACCCGCAATATTGGTGGAATTATAAATGGGCGTCATACTGCTTGCCGTATATCCTGCATCATGCCCGGGCCCGATTATCCCCAAGAAAGGCCAATCCGCACCAATGGTTTGTAGGCCGGTAAAACTTCCTATTTCTACCCCGCTTAATACGCTTAAAACCTCTGTTGGTAATGAAATTTTAATGGTAACCGGGGTATTTGCAGGGATAGACCGCGGGCCGGTACCACTTACATCGCTAAATTGCAAAAATTGAGTTGAAGAAGCTAAACCTGCCAAACCAAGCCCAACCCCTAAGGTTGATGCATCTTTAACCTGCCCGTTAACCGCATTTGGTGCATCAGAAATGGTTCCCATAATTAAAGAACCACCCAATATTTTAAAGCCATACTGAATCGAACCCTGAAAATCGGCGTAAGTACGCTTCGTATTTTCACATGGTGTGGTAACCTGCGCATATAAATATACAGGCATAAAACCAAGTACAAATACCAGGAAGGATAGACAAGAGCGCCTTTTCAATGTATTCGGGATGTGACGTAAAACAGTTTGTTTGTTAATGCAAAAGTAGGGTTGGCCAGCAGGAGATTAGCCGTTCACTTTATTCATTAAAACTTTTCAGAATACGTAACATGCTGTTTTATTGATATTTATCAACAAAACTGACATTTTTCGGTTAAGAACACAAAATTTAGGCTTAATGGTAAATTAACCTTCTGTAAGGTTGAATAAAAGTTAGCGCAACCACAGGATGGATGCTGTATTTCCCTTGATAAAAAAAGGAATTTGGGCCTACCGATTGATCGAAACAAATTATTTAGTAAATAATATTTGCAAGAGAAAAGAGTTATCGTATCTTTGCACCCTCTCTGGAAGCTTCCACTCCAGAGTTTAAGAAAGCTTTCCAGCAATGGGAGGCTTTTCTTATTTAAACAGGGTTGAGAATCATTGGCCACTAATGATTAAACAATATATCCATCGTAATCTCTTTTTGCACCAACCCCGGATAGTTCTCTCCGTTTTTCACCCCATAAGTTGTAATCATGCTTAAAAACAATACTTTTCTTGTTCTGGTTTGCGATTGAAACACCTTTAGTTTGTTATTTAACTCTTTTTCGTAAGACTTGCTGATTTCAAAAGGTGCAACTGAAAACTTCATTTCGCAGATATTGATGCAGGAATCGTTACGATCAATCAAAAGATCAATCTGCGCTCCTTGCTCCTCTTTGTTTTTAGGCAGATATCGCCATACTGATATTTCGGCATAAACATTTTCTATTCCTATTGCCTTTTTAATCTGCGCAATATGTTTCATGCAAATACTTTCGAAAGCATATCCACTCCAGCTTTTCCACGAGGTGCCCGAATAGAATTTTAACCAGGTACCTGTGCCCATGGCTTTATTGCCATTAATAAATTTGAGGTAAAAAATCGAATACTCATCGGTGAGTTTGTATAGGGCATCTTTGGTCGTTTTATCGAAAGGAATATATGGAGTGATAAAACCAGATTCGGCTAGTTCAGCCAGCAATTGTGTGGCATAACCACCACTGCTCAGCTTACAGGCATTGATAATTTCGGTGCGTGTTAAACCTTTGCTTTTTTTAGCCAGAGCCTGCACAATATCGATGTGGTTTTCGGCCTTATCGAATAAGGAATAATATAGATTCTTAAATTCTTCGAGCAGTAAGCCATCCTTGGTAAAAAATAACCTGTCTATAATCTGCGCAACACTTTCTCCAGGTTCTATCTCCTTAAGGTATTGCGGTATGCCACCCATAGCCATGTAAACCTGCAAAAGCTGGTATTTATCGAGTTTTATTTTCCTGTATTTAAGGTATGCTGCTGTTTCGCCAATAGTAAATGGCAAAAGCCTGATTCTTCTGGTAACACGGTTATGTAAACCCCCACGATTATTGATCACTTTATTGATCATCCAGGAGGCGGCCGAACCGCAGATCACTACAATAAGTTTCTTTTCCCTGGAAGCCCAGCTGTTCCAGAAGTTTTCGAAGGCAGGCAAAAACCCTGATCGTGCCGTATTGATCCACGGAAATTCGTCGATAAATATGATGGTCCTTTCTTTTTTGACTAAAGGCGTAAGGTATTGAGTGAGCATTTGGAAAGCGGCGATCCAGCTTTCGGGCCTGGCAAGTGGAAGGCCACCTGTTACTTTGGTCAGCACCAGGCTAAAGTTTTCCAGTTGCTGGCTTAAGGTTGCATTATGGATTCCTGAGAATTCGAATGCAATATCTTTACTAAAGCCATTTCTGATTAAATAAGTTTTTCCGACCCGCCTGCGCCCATACATGGCAATCAGTTCAGCGTCACCAGACTTTTCAATCTTATTTAACAGCAATTTCTCGTCGGCCCTGCCTACAACCTGCTCCATAAGCCATCAATTTATAATCACAAAGATAACAAATTTATGAGTTTTGGCGCAATATAAAAAGCTATATCACGCCAAAACTATATTTTTAATGATGGTTTTGGCGTGATATAAAAAGCTATACTACGCCAAAACTATGTTTTTATTGATGGTTTTGGCGTGATATAGAAATAAAAAAAGTGTTTTATTTACTCTTGAAAATAACCACTGCTAAGGGTGGCAGGTCAACAACGATGGCATATTCCTGCCCGTTATAGCCCTCCAAATGAGGTACTATATCGCCACGGTTATTAATTCCGCCACCGTAATATACAATATCGTCGGTATTAAAAATTTCTGTCCACTTGGTTTTAAAAGGAACACCAATTTTATAATTTTCGCGAACAACAGGGGTAAGGTTAACGGCAATGATCAAAGTATCTTTTGCTTTCGGGCCTTTGCGCATATAGGTAAACACCGATTCGTTTGCATTATCAGCATCAAGCCATTGAAAACCTTCGTAACTAAAATTAAAATGATACAATGCAGGTTCTTTGCGGTACAGGAAGTTTAAGGCTTTAACCGTTTCCTGCATGCCTTTGTGTGGTGGATATTGGAGTAAATGCCAATCTAACGACTGGGTAAAGTTCCATTCGTTGGTTTGGCCAAATTCGTTCCCCATAAACAAAAGTTTTGCTCCCGGATGGGTAAACATATAACCATAAAGCGCTCTTAAGTTGGCAAATTTCTGCCAGTCATCTCCAGGCATTTTATATAACATAGGCGATTTACCATGCACCACTTCATCATGCGAAAAAGGCAGCATAAAGTTTTCGGTAAAGGCATAAGTCATGCTAAAGCTTAACTGGTGGTGGTGGTGTTTCCGGCCAAGGGTATCTATTTTGAAATACTTCAAGGTGTCGTTCATCCAGCCCATCATCCATTTCATGCCAAAACCCAGGCCACCATTATGCACCGGGTGGGTTACGCCCGGATAGGTACTGCTTTCTTCGGCAATGGTTTGTACACCATCAAATTCACCATATACTGCTACATTCAGGTCTTGCAAAAACTGAATTGCGCCAAAATTTTCACTGCCTCCATATTCGTTGGTTGCGGCATCACCATCTTCTCTCGAAAAGTTAAAGTATAACATCGAGGCTACAGCATCAACCCTTAATCCGTCTGCATGGTACTGATCAAGCCAAAATATGGCATTACTGATCAGGAAAGAGCGTACTTCGTTACGGTCGTAATTGAAGATATATGATTTCCAATCGGGGTGAAAACCTTTCTTCATATCAGCATGCTCGTACAAATGCGTTCCATCAAACTCATACAAACCGTGCCTGTCGCCCGGAAAATGGGAAGGAACCCAATCCAATATTACAGCAATATTGGCTTTATGCAATTCATCGATCAGGTACATTAAATCCTGTGGTGAGCCATAACGCGAACTTGCGCCAAAGTATCCGGTAATCTGATATCCCCAGCTTGGGAAGTATGGAAATTCCATTACCGGCATCAGTTCTACGTGGGTAAAACCCATTTCTTTAACATAAGGTACGAGCCTGTGGGCTACTTCCCTGCAGTTCAATACCCTTTCCGGATTATCAGGATCGCGCTCCCATGAACCTAAATGTATTTCGTAAACGGATATTGGTTGATCTAAAGCATTTAATTTGGCTCTTTTATTGAGCCAGGTTTTGTCTTTCCAGGTGTAATCGGTATCCCAAACAATACAGGCCGTTTGTGGCGGATGCTCCCATCGGCGGGCATAAGGATCTCCTTTAAGGTGTTCAGATTCATCAAAGCCCTTAACAAAATATTTATATACTTCGCCTTTGGCAATGCCGGGAATAAAACCTTCCCAGATACCTGATTTATCCCAACGTTTGTACAGCGGATGTGATTCGTTATCCCAATCGTTAAAATTACCAACAACGCTTACCTTAGTGGCATTTGGTGCCCAAACCGAGAAATAAGTTCCAGCGGTTTCCTCAACACTAATGAGATGAGAACCCATTTTTTCATACAGCCTAAAATGTTTTCCAACAAGGAAAAGATCAATGTCGTAATCGGTAAATAAACTGTGTACCCAAACGGATTTCTTTTTATCGATTTTAGGTAACGCTGCTTTTTTTGCAGGAACTTTTTTTGCTGACATAGATATTTTGGCTAGATAAATGAAGCCCCAAACACTAAACAGCATTTGGGGCTAAATGTTACAGACTTAAAATCTGAATTTCCAGGAAATTTTTATTGCACTTGAAATGCAGGATGTTCTGATCGTCGGTGTAAAAGTCTTCAACTTCTTTATTATCAACAATGATCTTTTTAACCTGGAATTTTACGCCAATAATATTGCAAAGATAAAATTCGTAATTTGGTGTATATAAGCCTTCGCTACGTTGATTTACTTTAATGGCCTGATGATCGCCTTTTACGGTAAATTTCTTTTCCAGGTAAATATCCTGTTCGTAGGCAAAAGTATCGCCATGATCTTCGTACATGTACGAGTTCACTTCGTAATCACTGTGGTAGATATTCAGGGTTACCTCGGTAATCGATTTTTCATCTACATATTGCATTACCGGATACTCTGGCAAAACAGAACCCGCACGCACAAACATCGGCATACTGTCTATCTTCGCATCAACGGTATATTCGTTGCCACCATCCAGGATTTCGTTCGTCCAGAAATTGTACCAGGTGCCTTTTGGCAGGTAAACCCTTCTCGATATTGCGCCTTGTTCTAAAACCGGGCAGATCAATAACTTATCGCCATAACAAAATTCATCCTGGCGAAAACTGTTACTGATATTTTCCTGCTCGAGCATAACCAATGGCCTTAAAATTGGAAAGCCATAACGGTGATGTTCCCAGAAAACAGAATATAGGTAAGGCATTAAACGATACCTTAATTCAATAAACTTGCGGTTGATATTTTCAAAAAATTCGCCAAAACTCCAGGGTTCGCGCTCAGCAGTATCGCCGGCAGAGTGTGCCCGCATAAACGGAGAAAACGTACCTAACTGGATCCAGCGGGTAAATAATTCACCATCTGGTTCGCCGCTAAAGCCGCCAATATCGGTTCCACAGAAAGGCACACCAGAAACAGATAAACGCTGACACTGGATATTGCCTATTTTTAAATGTTCCCAGGTAGCGATGTTATCACCTGTCCAAACGCTGGCATAACGCTGCATACCTGCATAACCTGCCCTTGTAATGGTAAAGGGACGTTTATTACGCATTAGTTTTTTAAGTCCTTCGTAAGTAGAACGTACCATCTGCATACCATAAACATTATGTGCTTTACGGTGCGAACCGCGGTAACCATCGTAATTATGGCGTACATCGTTAGGGAAAGTGCCTGAACCAAATACAGCAGGTTCATTCATATCGTTCCAGAAACCAGCCACGCCCATATCTACCAGTTCTTTGTAAAGGTTACCCCACCAGGTACGTACTTTTGGGTTGGTAAAATCGGGAAACTGACAACGGCCCGGCCAAACGTGCCCTTCCATATAATAATCGTCGCTGCGTCGACAGAAAAATCTTTTTTCTTTACCTTCTTTAAAAACCCAGTAATCATCATCTACTTTAATTCCCGGGTCGATCATTACAACGGTTTTAAAACCATCATCAGAAAGTTCTTTAATCATCCGCCGTGGATCAGGAAAATATTTTTTATTCCAGGTAAAACAGCGGTACCCATCCATATAATCGATGTCGAGATAAATGGCATCACAAGGAATTTTACGGTCCCTGAATTGTTTGGCTATTTCTTTAACCTTTGTTTCAGGATAATAACTCCAACGGCATTGTTGATAGCCCAATGTCCATTTTGGTGGCATCGGATGCGTTCCGGTTAAGGTTGCGTAACGTTTTACCACATCCATAATGTGTGGCCCGTGGATATAATAATATTGCAATTCGCCGCCATCAGCCCAGAAACTGGTTTTGTTTACATCTTCGCCCCCAAAATCGAAATACGACTTAAAGGTATTATCGAAAAATATACCATAAGCCGCCTGGTTGTGCAAACCAATATAAAAAGGTATGGTACGGTAAAGTGGATCCTGGTTCCAGCCGAAAGAATACGCATCGGTATTCCAGTTTTCGAAACGGCGGCCACGCAGGTTAAAATTACCAGATTTATCGCCTAACCCAAAAAAGTTCTCTTCAGGATGGCATTTTTTGGTTGCATAAATATAATATCCACCAAAATCTACATTTTCTTCCCAGTGCATGGAGTTGGCTTCATCCACCATCATTACATTGGTAATATTATCGTGGAAAGAAATATGAAAATTTGCTTTCTCTATTTTACAGGTTACGGCATGTGTAGAAACGGTATAATGGTCATCATGCTCCTGCATTTTAAAAACAGAAACTTTTTGATCTACCTCTGGTACGGCATAAGAGAAATCCTCCAAAAAAACACCATGTGGTGCAAGGCGTACCCGGATGATATCATCACTTACTACCCGTACTTCTACCCTCGCATCGCCATCTGAAAAATAAAAACGGTTACCTTCTTTCTTTACTTTTTTAACTTCTCCGAGGTATTGTTTAACGATTGGTTTTACCGATATATCAACCGGATTGTTTAAATGCTGTATTTCCTGCTCTTTTTCGATCAGGTCATTTGTGTCATTCGGTTTTTCGTTTTGCGCTTCCATCCTTATTTATTCAATTTTTTAAATTCATAGCTCTTAAACCGGGACGTGCTTAAGAAAGTACTATAATACAAATATTTTATAAAAGGGATGTAGGTTTTTTACAAAAGATGCATTTAATAGTGTAAGTTTTACACTAAGCTAGGTTATTTAAGTAAGATATGACTGAGATGAATGAAAATTTATTATTGGCGAGGGCATGAAAGATGTAAATTTAGCATAGGATAAACTAAAAATAACCGTTTATCCTATTTAAATTTGGCAGTATAAATTATTAAATGTAATTTTAACACAAGATAAACGATTTAAATTCGTTTATCTTACTTATTTTTTACATTATGAATATTCAGACAGCTCTTATAAGTAAATCTCATCAACCGATAACCCATCAGCTGCTAGTCGATTTGTTAAAAGATTATAAAAGACCAAATGATAAAATACTGGCATTAAAGGCTGATGGATTGATCGAACCCATAAAAAAAGGACTTTATATTGTGGGGAGATCTGTCGGACCGGAGAGGCCTGAAAACGCATTATTGGCTAACCATATACTCGGGCCGAGTTATCTTTCGATGGAGAGCGCACTGTCGCATTACGGGCTCATCCCGGAAAAAGTTTATGCAGTTACCTCAATGACAACAAAGGCGTCCAGAAAATTCGAAACTCAAATAGGGTTATTCACCTATACAAACCTTCCTTTGCCATACTATGCTTTCGGCTTGGCCATGATAAACTTTTCCAAAGATCAGAAAGCGATGGTTGCAACCCCGGAAAAAGCCTTATGTGATAAAATTGTCACAACAGCAGGTATTAATTTAAGGAGCGTTTCCTCAGCAAAAGATTATGTATTCAGGAATCTTCGGATGGAAGAAATTGAAATTGCAAAATTTGATGTATCAGCTATAAATAGCTGGCTTGAACATGCCCCTAAAAGTACAAGCCTGGAAATGCTAACTAAAATGATCGCAACAATATGATAAAAGACTGGCTAGATAGCTATCATCCAGCTAACAGAGATGAGGCAAAAGATGCATTAAGGGAAATTATGCAGCAAATTGCCCTTGCCGGACTAAACCGGGCCGGTTTTTTTGAAAAGGCAGCATTTTACGGAGAAACAGCACTAAGGATATTTTATGGTTTAGACCGTTTTTCAGAAGACCTGGATTTTTCCCTGCTCGCTCAAAATCCTGATTTTTCCTTAGAAAAATACCAGGATGCTGTTGTAAACGAATTTGCGGCACTGGGTATGCAGGTATCCATTACTGAAAAGAAGAAAACAATAAAGAATAATATCAATTCAGCATTTTTAAAATCGGAAACCATCTGGAAAGAACTCGTTTTGAAAGAGATTATTCCTCAAAACGGGCTTAAAGAAGTGGCAAATATCAAAATCAAAATCGAGGTAGACATAGAACCGCCACTGGGTTTTGCAACAGAAGAAAAACTATTGTTACAACCCTTTTCGTTTTATGTAAAGTGTCTTTCACTTCCTGATCTTTTCGCTGGAAAAATGCACGCACTTTTATTCCGCAAATGGGGCACCAATGTTAAAGGGCGCGATTGGTACGACATGGAATGGTATATTAAAAAAGGTTATAAACTTAACCTCAATCACTTCCTCCTGCGAGCGATAGATAGTGGCGACTGGAAAAAGGATAAAATCAGTGAAGCAGAATTCAGGGTTTTATTAAGCGAAAAGATTAATCATGTAAAATTAGATTTTGTTAAGGCAGATATCTCACGTTTTATTAAGGACCCTAAAAAACTTGAAATATGGTCAACACAGTATTTCCATGATTTGGTTGAAAAACTAAAAATCAGTTAAGGCATTTGAGAAACCAAAACTTAAATATAAACATTTTTGATTATGGAAAAATTGATCAGTAAATTTAAAGGAATCCATCCAGGGATTATTTTGGAACGGGAACTTAAAAGGAAAGGATTAAAAAAAGGTCCGTTTGCACTTTCACTGAATGAATATCCACAAACTCTAAATGACATTACAAAAGGCAAAAGAGGGATAACAGCCTCTCTTTGGATTAAATTTGACCAGAGGCTTGGCTTGGAAGAAGGCACGATGTTTCTACTTTACTTGAGCTGATGCAGGTTCCCGAATTAGCAGAGTTTAGACTGGTCGGTGGAACTGCACTGAATTTTTATCTTGGTCATCGTTTATCAGTTGACATAGACCTTTTTACTGATGCAAAGTATGGATCAATTGATTTTGAACGCATTGAAAAACTGTTAAGAAAAAAGTTCAATTATGTTCAAGGCGATTTCGGACTATTTGCCGGTTTAGGAAAATCCTACCTTGTTGGCACAGAAAAAGACAATGTTATAAAACTTGACCTCTTTTAGAGTATGGATCCATTTTTTGAAAAACCCGTATATCAAGAAAAAACCGGGATGGCATCCATACCAGAAATTATTGCAATGAAAATGGATATTGTACTAAGAGGCGGGAGAAAAAAGACTTTTGGGATCTGCACGAACTTTTAGATATTTATACCCCAACAGCAATGATCGAGATGCATAAAAAACGTTTTGAATGGACGCACGATGAATTTCAAATCAGGAAAAACTTCACTAATTTTCATCAGGCAGGTAATGATTTTGATCCAACTGTCTAAAAGGAAAAATCTGGTAATTTATTAAGGAAGATTTAACCGAAGCAATGGATAAATAAAATTAACCGAATCACCTAAAACATAGCGTTAAAAAAAATCAAGCCAAATTTTAACATAAGATAACATCTGTTACCGCAAAAAACTTTTCATTAAAACCTATATTGCAATTTTAACAATGCTCATTAATAGCTTTACCAATAGCGCTAACATGAAAAAAATTGCCGTCGCCTTAATCTTTGCCTCGTCGTTTCCACTATTTACCCTCGGGCAAACAAACAGCTTAAAAAACTTTACCATTTCAGGAGAGGTAAACCTTGATACAGGAACTGTTCAACTTCTCCCTAATGAATTAAACACAGCCCTTTATCCAACTGGTTTTAAACCGGTAAGTGCCAAAATAAATAAAGGAAAGTTCAAATTTAACGGGCAAATAGATGGACCAGTGTGGATGTATTTCAAAATTGGCGATAAATATCAATCTGCAGGCACAGCTATAAGCCCTGGAGAGCAGCATATTTCGATCGATACCGCATTGAATTATAAAGGGCCAATCAATGATAATTTAGTGATGAAGGATGCTAAAAGTTATGATCAGTCACTTATTCCTGCAGATGCATTACGCAAACAATACCGATTACATTACGATAGTTTGTTTAGTATCTATGGCAGAAAATTCCCTGAAGAAATTGACCTGAAATCAATGAAGGAACTGAAAGCAACTTATGAGGCTAATGATGCTGCAATTTTATCATTCGCTAAAGAAAATCCAAATTCTTATTATGCACTTTATCAGTTATATGCGCTTTTAAATTTTGGTTATAATGCTACTTTAGGCAACACGTTCGAACGTTTTTCAACAACACTTAAAGATTCAAGACTTGGCCAGGCTACGTTGGAGCGGATTTTATCTTCGAAACAGATTGCTGTTGGCGAAATACTCCCCAAATTTAATGTCGTGGACTTAAGAGGAGTAAAAATTGCAGATAATGTATACAATTCCAATAAACTAACCTTAATAGATCTGTGGTATAGTCATTGTATGCCCTGTATCGCTCAGTTTGAAGACTTAAAAGGAATCAGAAATACATACCTTGATAAAGGCTTCGAAATAATTGGAATTTCAACAGATAAAACCAAGTACATAGAAGATTGGAAGCTTGCCATTGATAAGTATAAACTAACCTGGCCGCAATATTTAGATTTAAATGGCATTGAAACCAGCAAATACAATATCCATATTTTTCCAACGAGCTTGTTGGTTAACCAGCAAGGTAAAATTGTGGCTACCGGACTTACTCCAGTTGGGTTAAAAGAATTCCTGAAAGAAAATTTGTAATATCAAAATATACCACGGACTGAAACTGTTAAAAAATATTCTTTCATCGTACATAAAAAAGCCCTTCATACTTTAAAGTAAGAAGGGCTTTTTGAGTATAACCAGAAGCTTATGGATTAAAGCTATAAGCTATATAATAAATTGCTCCTGCTGATGGATTGCCATAAGAAGTGAAATAATATTTATTCAATACGTTTGAGCCACCGAGTTTAATTACCGATTGTACTGAAGGAATTCTTAAGCTAACCTGTGCATCAAGCGAGCTGTATGCCGGCACCTGACCTGAGGCGAAAGAAGAATTCCAGTAGAACTGATCCTGCCAGCGGTAAGAAACGTTGAAACCAAAGTTTTTAATAATCTCTTTATTACCTAAACCCAGGTTATAACGGATTTTCGGTGTATTGAAATCGTTAATGTAATTTTCAGGTAAATCGCCGATCTGGTTGTAAGAAACGTTTCCACTAATGGCATATTTACCAACCAGGTAATCTAAACCTAAAGCAGCACCGTACGAGGTTACTTTGCCAGCTGCATTTACGGGAACGCCGAATTTCACAAAACTGCCGTTTACATTCTGATACACATCAACTGCAGTGATAAAATCTTTATAGATGTTGTAATAACCATAGGCATCAATCAATAAATTAGGTAAGATTAAACCTTTATAACCCACTTCATAAGACTGAACACTTTCAGGACGGACACCTTTTGCATCAAAAGTATATTGCTGTAAAAGTGCTTGGTTAGGGGTACCGGTTGCTGCCGAAGCTAAAAATGCACGGTAACTCACATCTGTAAATGGTTTATTGCTATCAAGATGGTATTTACTGAACATAACTTCTGGCAAACCACCAATCAGGCGCTGAGATCCGCCTCCTACAGAAAGGTCGATATACTGGTTTTGAGTGGTTGGATTACGATAACCCGTTTGATAAGAAACCCTGATGTTATTGTTTTTTGCCACGGTGAATACACCTGTTATCCTTGGGGTAAACCTGCCTTCAAAATTCTGGCTTTTATCGTAACGGCCGGCAAAAGTAAACTTAACTTTATCGTTAAAAAGTTTTTTACCGATTTGTGCAAAAGCGCCATATTCTTTAATATCGATTGACTCGTTTAAATCGTTAAAAATGGTTCCTGCTGAATTTAAATCGTATAAACGGTATGATGCACCTACCTGAAACTCGACTACTTTATTAAAAAGGTTGGTAAAGTTGTACATGCCTTCGTAATGGTAAAGGTTAGATTTGTCGTCGAATTTTGCACCGTAAACACTTTTAGAAGGATCAACTGAATTAATATTGGTTGCGCTGATGGTGGTGTTTAAAATTTTATCTTTTGCCACCTCATACTGTGCGCTGCCCGGTACAAAACGGCCCTGATCTGCAATACCTCTGGCAAAGGCCTGTGCTTGCGCATCAGTTTGTCCTGCAGCCCTTGCACCTACATAATTGCCAATATACTGCGGAAACCACGTGGTTGATGGTTTAGAAACCTCATTGATGTAACTGCCCAAAATCGAAGAAATATAAGAATCACCTGACCGTTCCTGCGTGGTATAGGCTTTTAAGAAAAAGTCTTCCCCTTTTAATTCCAATTTATATTGGCCGATATTAAAATTACGAAGCGAATAACGGTCAGATCCAGTATATACTGAGGTACCTGTACCCCAGTTGGCTTGTCCTACTATTTGTACCGTATTGCTAATATTGTAATATAATGCTCCGGATGCTTTTAACGATTTGGTATCATAATCAACCAGATTTTCTTCGTTATAACCAGTTCTGGAAATATTTTGATCAGGAATTAAACCAGCTTTTAAACCTACATAAAAAGGCAGATAACTTTGCACCGCAGGCCTTACCCCTGCTGGTAAACCAGCTAAAAAACCTGCCTGCTGTGCAGCATTTGGAATGGCATTTCCAAAGACACCATCTAATGATGATTTAATATTTGGAATTAAACCACCTGTAGCAGCATTAATCCCGGCTATAGTTCCATTCTGAACACTAATGGCCACATTACGCATATTCTGGCTTACTTCATCACCATACACGTTGATACCATCGTAATTAGGATCGCTGCTTCTGTCGCCGGATTTTGCTGCTCTCGCAACCCTGTCGAAGTTTGAATAGTTGTTACCAAACCAATCTTTGGCCTGTAAAAATGAGAATGCTGCTTTTACCCCAAACTTATTGTTCCACGATCTTGCCACACGTACATCCAGTTGTTTAAACGGCTGTACCTTGCTGTTATCATCGTTAACATGGTTGATACCGGTTTTAAACTGAAAACTATTCCCCGGATATTTAAAAGGGTCTTTAGATGTCATTAATAAAGTACCATTTATACCGCCAGCACCATAAAGCGCTGAGGAAGCACCTGGCAATAATTCTACATTATCTACATCCAATTCGGTTATACCCACAATATTACCTACCGAGAAATTCAGGCCCGGTGCCTGGTTATCCATTCCATCAATATATTGGTTAAAACGGGTATTACCGTTTGAATTGAAACCACGGGTATTGATGGATTTAAAAGTTAAACTCTGCGTACTGCTTTCTACACCTTTCATATTATTTAAGGCGTCATAGAATGAAGGAGCTGCTATTTCCCTGATCGAGGCTGCACTCATGCGCTCGATAGAAACCGGCGATTCTAAAATCCGTTCTGGCGTACGTGAAGCCGAAACCACCACATCTCCACCCAATACAACAGCTGTTTCAATTTCGAAGTTAATACCTGTAGTATTTCCGGTAATCTGCTGTTCTACAGCACCATAACCCACATAAGAGGCTACTAAAGTAAAAGGGACTTTTGCTGTTGTGGTAAAGCTGAAACTGCCATTGCTGGTAGAAGCTGTACCGCCAGATTGGCCTTTAATGGTTAAACTTACGCCTGCAAGGCCCTCTTTTGATTGCTTATCTTTTACGGTACCACTCACCGTAATGCTTTGTGCCTGAGCCACAATATTAATTGTGCACATCAATAATAACACGTAGAAGATCTGTGTAAAAATTCTGCTCATAAAAGATTGTTAATTTGGTTATGGAGTGATTAGTTAATTCGGTTGTTTGTATTATTAGTTATATAAACTTAAATCCTTTTTTTGAATTAAACAAATTATGTCAGCATAATAATCTCAATTCAAATTATAATTTTGATTGATATACAGTTTGTTGTATTTTGCATGAAACATAAACCGTCATTTTGCGCTATCTTAGTAAAAGACTTGTTAGCTAACCATTATGAATAAAATTAAGGCCTTATTCTGCATCGTCATTCCGATAGCATTAGCTTTTTTATTTAATACCAAATTAGGTAGTACGCCTCCTTTGTTAAAATTCCTCAACCCATTTATGGGCTTCTGGCAAAATGCAGAGAACAATCACTTTATGTTTAACCATAAAGCGAAAATTAAAGGGGCAATAGATAAAATTGAAATCGTTTTTGACGACCGCATGATCCCACATATTTTTGCACAGAACGATCACGATCTTTACCTGGCGCAGGGTTATGTAACGGCCATGCACCGCCTTTGGCAGATGGATTTTCAAACCCGTTTTGCAGCGGGCAGAATTAGTGAAGTAGTGGGGAGCAAAGCCATTGAGGTTGACCGTTACCAACGCAGAATGGGTATGGTTTATGGTGCAGAAAACTCTTTAAAGGGCATGATGGCCGATCCAAAGGCCAAAGAAATGATTTTAGCCTATACCGAAGGGATTAATGCTTACATCAAAACACTTTCGCATGCCAATTACCCGCTGGAATATAAAATACTCGATTTTAAACCAGAAGACTGGACGCCTGTAAAATGTGCCTTGTTGCTCAAACAGATGTCGGCCGTTTTAGCCATGGGATCAGACGAGTTTTACATGACCAATATCCTGAAAAAATTCGGTCCTGAGGTTACCAAAGATCTTTTCCCTGATTATCCTTTCCGTGAAGATCCTATTATCCCTGTAGGCACCAAATGGAATTTCTCACCGCTGCCAATCCCTAAAACACCAGAAAGTTTTACACAGGCACAAACCGGCGAGGTAAAAACAAAAGAAAAAGTAGAAGGCATCGGTAGTAATAACTGGGCGCTATCAGGTGCTAAAACTGCTTCAGGTTACCCAATTTTGGCAAACGATCCGCATTTGGACTTAACGCTTCCATCCATCTGGTACCAGATTCAATTGCATGCACCAGGGGTGAATACCTATGGTGTTTCTTTGCCAGGTGCACCCGGCGTTATTATTGGTTTTAACCAGAAAATTGCCTGGGGTGTAACCAATGTTGCTGCTGATGTACTGGATTTCTATCAGATTAAATTTAAGGATTCATCACACAATGAGTATTGGTACAACAACCAGTGGAAAGCCACCAAGAAAAGATTGGAAACCATCAAAATCCGCGGCGCAAAAGATGAAATAGATACAGTTTATTATACCCACCACGGGCCAGTGGTTTATTTCCAGAAACCAAAATACGGCAGGGCCGATAATGTACCTGTTGGCGATGCTTTAAGGTGGATAGCGCATGAGGAATCGAATGAACTGATGACTTTCTACTACCTCAATCGTGGAAAAAATTATACCGATTACCGCAAAGCTTTAACTTTTTATACCGCTCCGGCACAGAATTTTGTTTTTGCCAGCGTGGATAATGATATCGCCATTACGCCAAACGGTAAATTTCCTTTAAAATGGAAAGATCAGGGTAAATTTATCCTTGATGGTACCGATCCGGCTTACGATTGGCAGGGCTGGATTCCAAATGCACAGAACCCAACGGTAAAAAATCCGCCGCGTGGTTTTGTCAGTTCAGCCAATCAATCTTCAACGGATAAAACTTATCCCTATTATATCAACTGGGAATTTTCACCCTATGAACGTGGCAAGAGAATTAACGACCGCTTATCGGCCATGAACAAAGCCACAATGGATAGTATCCGTTTGATGCAGACTGATAATTACAGCATTTTAGCACAAAACCTGGTACCGGCATTGTTGCCTTTATTAAACAATGAGCAGTTAAATGCTACACAAAAGGAAGCACTTTCTTACCTCAACAAATGGAACAAACGTTACGATGCACATGAAATTGCCGCCAGTGTATTCGAGATATGGACCAAACGTTTAACTTATGATATCTGGGCGGATGAATTTGAAGTTAAAGGTATCCCGATGCGTTATCCATCAAGAGACCGCACAGTAGAAATGATCTTGAAGGAACCCAACGCAACCTGGTACGACAACATCAATACCCCTAAAAAAGAAACACTTGCTGATCTGGTAAATGAATCTTTTAAATATAGCTGCGATAGTTTGGAGCGGCGTTTTGGTCCGATAAATAAAGATTGGGACTGGGCAAATGTAAAACAGAGCAACGTACCTCACCTGGCCAAAATACCCGGATTTGGATCAAAGATTTTACAGATTGGCGGAGCAAAATCGACCATTAATGCACTGGGCGAAAGCAACGGTCCATCATGGAGGATGGTGATTGAATTGGGTAAAACACCAAAAGGACATGGCGTTTATCCTGGCGGCCAGTCAGGCAATCCCGGAAGTAAATTTTATGATAACATGATCGATACCTGGGCAAATGGTAAATTATACGATCTGTTTTATATGCAAAGTCCTGATGATAAGTCGGGTACAATTATCTCTCGTTTAAAAATTTCTAAATAGGCTAAAATGGTTTTCATTGTTATCGTAATAATCTGTTTTTTCTTGCAAATGATCGCTCCCTGGTGGATCATCATTGTTATTTCTTTTGCAACTTGTGGTATTATCGGCAAAACCGGCAAAATTGCCTTCTGGCAATCATTTCTGGCCATCTTTTTACTTTGGATAGGTTATGCACTTTTTAAGAGCCTGCCTAACGATAATGTACTTGCCGGGCGTGTAGCGGTGATGACAGGTATAAAAATCTGGTGGGCTTTGTTACTGGTTACCGGTATTTTAAGTGGTTTGGTTGCCGGGATCAGTGGTTATTGTGGCTACCAGTTCCGTATGGCGATGCTGGCAAAAAAAACTGACGAGAAAATAGCATAATGCTTCGTACTTTTGCAGCGTGAATTTAACAGCTGAGGATATATTTTCTATAAAAAGTGCCGGTGATTTTAATGCGCTGGCCTTAAATATTTTTAAGTTACAGGCCGAAAACTGTAATGTTTACCGCGAATATATTTTTCATTTGGGTATCGATGCCGATGAAATAACAGCCGTAGAACAGATTCCATTCCTGCCGATCAGCTTTTTTAAAAGTCATTCGGTATTGAGTAATACGGCTCCAGTTGAGGTTACTTTCAGCAGTTCGGGTACGACGGGTATGGCACAGAGCAGCCACCATGTAACCGATGTAAAACTTTATGAGCAGAGTTATCTCCAGGCTTTTACCCAGTTTTATGGAGCGGTTACAGAATATTGCTTTTTGGCACTTCTTCCGTCCTACCAGCAACGCGCTGGTTCATCCTTAATCTATATGGTGAACGACCTGATTGAAAAAAGCGCACATCCACAAAGTGGTTATTTCTTGTATAACCATGATGAGCTTTTACGTACCCTACTCAATCTCAAATCGAAAAAACAGAAAACTGTTCTAATTGGTGTTACTTATGCCCTGCTCGATTTTATTGAAAATTTTGATATTGACTTCCCTGAACTGATTGTAATGGAAACCGGTGGCATGAAAGGGAAACGTAAAGAAATGGTGCGTGAAGAACTGCATGAGCAATTAACTAAAGGTTTTGGTGTAAAAGCCATCCACAGTGAATATGGGATGACAGAATTACTTTCTCAGGCTTATTCTTTAGGCGAAGGTGTTTTCAACTGTCCGGAATGGATGCAGGTGCTCATACGCGATACCAATGATCCTTTAAGTTTGATGCCAAACGGCAGGACTGGCGGCATCAACGTAATCGATCTGGCGAATATCAATTCTTGTTCATTTATTGCTACGCAGGATCTAGGCAGAATCAATCCCGATCAAAGTTTCGAAGTGCTGGGCAGGTTCGACAATGCCGATATCAGGGGCTGTAACCTTTTGGTACAGTAATTAATTTACCTTATCTGAGCAGTTTGCGCAAAGGCCGGTAGCAATCAGGTTTAAACGCTCTACTTTAAAACCAGCAGGCACTTTTAATGCCGGAATTTTAACGGCATCCAAGCAATAAATTTTATGACAGTTATCGCAGTTAAAATGCACATGCTCATCGTGATGTTCGTGTGCACTGCAGCTATCCGAACAAATGGCGTAATTGGCAGTTCCCTGCTGATCTAAAACCTTATGGATAATTCCTTTTTCTTCAAAAGCCTGCAATACACGGTATAAAGTAACGCGATCGGCATCCTTACCCATTACCTGCTCTAAATAGGGCTGAGAAGTTGCAGAATCTCTTCCACTCAAAATTTCCAGCACCTGCAAACGTGGGGCAGTTCTTTTTAATCCGTTTTTAACCAAAAGTTTTTCGAAACGCTCTGTGTTATTTTCCATAGCAATACAAAAATAAGCAATTAATTAATGAGTTTGGCATTTTTGATGGTGATTGGTGGTGCATAACTTGCATCCTTTTGTTCCAATTTTAAAATTCCTTTTACATGGATCGGCTTTTCGCTGTAAGCTGTGGCACTTTCCATTTCAATCATAATCATCACCGGAACACCATTTTGTCCACAAAAATAACATTGGTTAATGGGCAGTGTGGCCAGCAAGAATTTCTGTTGTTTCTGTCCGCTTTTTATTGGGATAAGGTAACCGGTTAAATCAAATTCACGGTTTTCAAAACGTTTGATCGATTCAGAGAACATTGGGAAAAGTTCATTTTTATCGGTCAGTTCAAATTTTACCGAACCGATTACATCCCAGTTCAAAGAGCGCAACTGATCGTTAGGATTGTGTTTCTGTACTTGTGCCAGCGCAGTAACGCTCCAAAACAGAAAGGAAATAAAACAGAGTTTTTTCATTTTTTTACAGCATCTAACAGGAAAAAGGCAGACCGGCTATCACCCGAATCGTTGATTACAAGTTTGCCTGTAAGGATTATGGGCTCTTCCGTCCAGGTTATGGGTTTTAACGTTTTCACCTCTATCATCGATGGAATATCGCCGGTACCACAATACGGACACGAAGCAACCGGTACAATGGAGAACATAAACTCGGTAAAACTATTGCCCACCTTAGTTGGAATGATAAAACCAGGCAGTTCAACGATCTTATTATTAATTGCCTTTAACGCCGGTGGAAAGATGGCCTGCCAAACCAGGGGTTTAACCTGTTTATCGTATTTAAGCCCGATGAGGTTCCAGGTTGGCGTGCGCATATCGGTATGTACATTTACCTGCGCAATAGCCGTAAAAGAGAAAAGCACCAATAAAAATGAAATATATTTTTTCATCATAACTGTTTTGCATTTAAAAGGAAAAACTCACTCCGGTCATCTCCTGAATCGTTAATAATGAATATTCCCTTAAGTTTAACCGGTTTTTCGGTAATGGGAATGGCACTCAACATTTTCACCTGGATCATGGCTGGGATATCGCCCGAGCCACAGTACGGACAGGAGGCAATGGGCACAATAGAGAACATAAACTCACTAAATTTCGAACCTACTTTGGTGGGAATAATATAACCCGGCAGTTCGATTACCTTATTATTTAAGGCTTTTAACGCTGGCGGAAAAATACTTCCCCATTTACCAGGTGCTAGTTCGGCATCGTACCTCAAACCGATTACATTCCAGGTTGGCGTGCGCATGTCGGTATGTACCCGAACCTGCGCCGCCGATAACTGGACACCTAAACATAAAACAACCCAAAAAATCAATTTCTTCATCACATTAACGGTCTTTCGTTAAAGTTGCTGCAATATCTACCTTGTAAATCTGCATGGCCGGAATCAGGGATGCCAGCGTGCCGATCAATAATCCAATCCAGATTAAATAAACCTCTTGCGGCACAGCAATAAATCCGGTTAATTTTGCCTGTGATGATTCCTGGTTGGCTCCGATTACTTCAAGCGCCAAATGGCCCAGCAGTAAGCCAAAACAAGCACCGATCAGCGTTACCAAAATCCCTTCGAATAATACAAGGAAAAACAATTTTGATTTTGAAGCGCCAAGACAACGCATAATGGCCAGGTCGTATTTACGCTCTTTCATGGCATTATACAGGCTGATGAAAATACTCAGCGCTGCAATGGCCATAATAAATACCGCGAACCACTGTAAGGTATCAATCCCAACCCCGATTAGCGAAAACAACCTTGCACTTTCCATCGCTGGCGAGGCCGCCTGCATGTTGGTGCTTTGGTTTACCATCCTCGGAAAAAGAATAACCGACATCGGCGATTTATACTGGATCAATAATGCGGTAATCTGTTTATCGTTAATTTCTTTGGCTTCTGATGAAGCATGGTTATGGACAGCTTCTTCATGCTTTTCTTCGTGCATTTTATACACGCTGCCAATGTTGGTGAGGATCAGGTTATCAGTAATATTTCCCTGTGGCTTTAAAATCCCTTTCACCACATAAGCATGCTGCTTATGAATATCTCCATTACCGGTTAAGCCATGTGCACCAAAAAAAGAATCGCCGATTTTTAGTTTTGACGCAGTGGCGACTGTACTACCTAGGGTTACTTCTAAATCTTTTTGCCAGAAATTACCTTTCTCAATGGATAAACTATAAAGATGACTGAAAGTGGTATCGGTACCTACAATTCGGTAACCGTTATAATTATCGCCCAATGCCAACGGAACGGCCCTTTTAACCATGGGGTGATGTGCCAGTTGATAAGCATCCTTAGCCGGAATATTTCCTGTTGGGTAATCAATATGATAAATACTGCTTAATATTAATTGCAGCGGGCTTCCCTTCGCCCCCACCACAAGATCGATATCTTTAGCGTTCCTTTCGAGTTTATTTCCAATCTGGTTAGATGCCAGAAATAAAATAGACAGGATGCCGACACCAAAGGCGACTAAAATAATGTTGAGGATAGTCGTCAGTTTATTTCTGACGAGGTTTTTGCTGCTGATTTTAAAAATATTCATTAGAGTAGATAGGTTTTAGCAATATGTTCCCGCACCCTTTGATCGTGCGTGGCAATAATCAGTGCTGCACCATTATCTTTCGCCTGGGCTGTGAGCATCCGGATCACCTGTGCTGCATTTTCGTCATCTAAGCTCGAGGTTGGTTCATCGGCGATTAGCAGATCGGGTTTATTTACCAATGCCCTGGCCACCGAAACCCTTTGCAACTGTCCCTGGCTCAACTCATCAGGATATCTTTTGGGCAGCTCCGCAATATCAAGTTCTTTTAAAAGCAAAAGGTTACGTTCATGGTCAGTTGGCAAACCAGCCATTACCGCAGCAAGCTCCAGGTTATCGAGCACATTAAGCGAACGAATCAAGTGTGGCCTTTGAAAAATAATACCGATATGCCTTCCCCTGAAACGGTCCATATTCCGTGCGGTTAAACTGTAGAGGTTGGTATCGTTGATCAGAATTTCTCCTTGTGTTGGCTTTAACAAACCTGAAATAATATTTAATAAAGTGCTTTTACCGCAGCCCGATGCCCCGAGCAAAAGCCATTGGTCCATGTCTGCAATTTCCCAATCGGGAAATTTTATTCTTCTTCCCTGTTCGTAAACATGGGATAATGATTTGATGTTAATCATGATATACCGTTTTTTGCACTTTTTTAACCATTATATTTTTAATGGCATAACGCCTGTAAAGTTCTATAGCATCATTTGTACCATGCTTACAAGCAGGATTCAACATCGTAATAAAAAGCAGGGAAGGGATAAAAAGTATTTTATGATTTTTAAACATGGGGATATTTTAGTGTTGGTGATCCAGCGGACAGGATTTAAGCATCCGCAGGTTAATAAAATGGGCAGTAGCAATGGTAAAGCCGCCTAATGGGACCAGCACTGGCTCAAGCAGCTCAATTCCTGAGAAATGCCCAAATGCTATACAGGCAAAACCTGCAATAAGCACCGAAATTGGAGTAATGCGTTTATGTTGTTTGCGGTAAGCCGAACTTAAGCTCCAGATACCAAGAATCAATGAAACTACAATCATGGTAATTTCAACCGCTTCATTGGCCAGAAAACCCATGCCCCACATGGGCAAAACGGTAATTAAAAAAGGTAAGGCCGCGCAATGTATGGCACAAAGTGTTGAGGCGGTAATTCCGATCCGATCGAGGTTGATTTTATAGCTCCGTAATTTCATTAAGATAAATTTATGCACAAATATAAAAGCAATACAGTTGCATTTAAAATATTCAAGCCTATATTTGCAACATAATTGCATTAACATGATAAAAAAATTACCGGTAACTGTACTAAGCGGTTTCTTAGGCAGTGGCAAAACCACTTTATTGAACGCTATTTTGAGGAACAAACAGGATTTAAAAGTAGCCGTAATTGTGAACGATATGAGCGAGGTAAACATTGATGCGTCATTAGTTAAAAACCAACATACACTATCTAAAACAGAAGAAAAACTGGTAGAGATGAGCAATGGCTGCATTTGCTGCACCCTGCGTGAAGACCTGATGATAGCGGTTGAAAAACTGGCGAAAGAAAACCGTTTTGATTACCTGCTGATTGAAAGCACGGGAATATCAGAACCAATTCCCGTGGCGCAAACCTTTTCCTTTATTGATGAAACTTCGGGTATCGATCTTAGCAGGTTTAGCCAGCTGGATACCATGGTAACCGTGGTGGATGCCTATAATTTTTATAAAGATTTTGGCTCGGCCGAAAAACTGGCCGACCGGAATATGGTGGACGATGCAGCAGACAGGCGTACCATTGTAAACCTGCTTACTGACCAGATTGAATTTGCCAACGTAATTTTATTGAACAAGGCCGATTTGGTAAGTGATAACGATATTAAGGTATTAAAGGCGCTCATTACCAAATTAAATCCTGGTGCTAAAATTTATGAGACCCTTTTTAGTGAAATAGATCCTGCTCTGATTTTAAATACCGGATTGTTTGATTTCGAATCAGCATCAGAAGGTGCTGGCTGGAAAAAAGAACTGGAAGAAATTCACCAGCCCGAAACAGAAGAATACGGGATCAGTTCGACGGTATTCCGTTCCAATAAACCCTTCCACCCCGAAAGATTCTGGAATTACATCAACAAAGAATTCCCTCAAAACATTATCCGCTCAAAGGGCATATTCTATCTTGCTGCGATGCCGGAGCAGGCCATTAATTTTTCGCAGGCGGGCGGCTCATTACGTATAGATCCTGCCGGAGTTTGGTGGGCAAGCATGAACCTCCAGGAGCGGGAACAATACAGCGATTATGTAGAAAACCAGACAGAGATACAGGCTAATTGGGATAACGATTTTGGCGATCGAAAGAATGAACTGGTTTTTATCGGTCAGGAAATGGATAGTGATGAACTAAAAAAATCGCTAACTACATGTTTATTAACACCTAACGAAGTTGAAGATTATAAAGCGCAAATATGGTTTAAAAACCCTTTTGAAGCGGTAATCTTCTAGATTGGGTCAAAATAGTCGACGAAATGAATAAAATGGTAGTTTTTCTACTACATTATTTGCATTTATTTTGTTTAGATTTGGTTTCCCAAACAACTATACTTATTATGATAACGCCGAAGGAATTAACCGTGGTTTCAACCTGCCCATCATGTCCCAAATGCAAAAATTTTGAGACCTATAGGGTACCGAGAGGTTTTATATTTAAAACATTAATGCCATGGGTATCAATTAAGCGATACAAATGCTACAAATGTTTTAATAAATTTTACGTTTTTAAATAGTCGTCTGCAAATTAGCACACTCATTAAAGCCATTGCAAAAGTGGCTTTTTTTGTGCCTAAAAACGATCACTGCACATCACCTGTCTTAAATTCAAGCCCAATGAAAAAATCTTTTACCTTTAATTTCATTGGGCCGGTAAATATTATTCAGCAATTAAAAGGAAATAGTTTTTCTTTCCTTTTTGCACTACAATGAATTTATCATTAATCAGGTGATCTGCATTAAAGATCTGGGCCATTTCGGCTACCTTTTCTTTATTTACCGAAACACCTCCCCCCTGAATGGTTTTCTTAGCCTCTCCCTTTGATGGGAAGATAGCCGATTTTTCTGCCAGCAAACTTGCGGCATCAATTCCAGCTCCAAGTTCTTCAATTAAAATCTTGTATTGTGGTATACCATCAAAAATATCTAATACTTCTTTATCAGATAAACCCCTTAAAAATTCAAGAGATCCATTTCCGAATAAAAACTCAGATGTTTTAATGGCGGTTTCCAATGCTTCTGCTGAGTGGGTTTTAACGGTGATATCTTCGGCTAAAGCTTTTTGAAGAATACGCAAATGCGGTGCAGCATCATGTTCTTTTTCTAAAGCTTCAATTTCTTCTTTATTTTTTAAGGTAAAAATGCGGATCCATTTTTTCACATCATCATCCGACGCGTTTAACCAAAACTGGTAAAATTTATATGGAGAAGTTTTTTCAGGATCTAACCAAACGGCTCCACTTTCGGTTTTACCAAATTTGGTTCCATCTGCTTTTTTAATCAGCTGGGTGGTGATGGCATATGCTGTTCCGGCATCTTTCCTTCTAATCAATTCAGTACCGGTAACAATATTGCCCCACTGATCAGATCCACCCATTTGCACCAAACAGTTTTCGTTTTTCCATAAATGGTAAAAATCGTAACCCTGGATTAACTGGTAACAGAACTCGGTAAAAGATAATCCAGAATCGCCTTCTAAACGTCTTTTAACGCTGTCTTTCGCCATCATGTAGTTTACGGTAATGTGTTTACCCACATCGCGGATGAAGGTAAAAAGATTCATATCCTTAAACCAATCAGCATTATTAACCATTACCGCACCATTGCCACCTTCTTCAAATTGCAGGAATTTAGCCAGTTGCTTTTTCATTCCCTTCAGGTTGTGCTCAATCATTTCTGGCGTTTGCAGGTTACGCTCATCAGATTTACCTGAAGGATCGCCTACCATACCTGTAGCACCACCAACCAGGGCAAACGGTTTGTGACCAGCGTTCTGAAAATGGATCAGCGTCATGATCTGCGTTAAGTGCCCAACATGCAACGAATCTGCAGTAGGGTCGAAACCGATATAACCCGATGTCATACCCTCGTTTAACTTTTCTTCAGTATTCGGCATAATATCATGCAGCATGCCACGCCATCTTAACTCTTCAACAAAATTCGTCATTGTACAAACACTTTAATAATGTGCGTGCAAAGATAAAATTTTAGCTTAGTTTAAAGCAAATTAGTTGGTTTTGTAAACCAGCTTTTAAAATCGGTTTTTGCAGCTTCAAAATCAGCGTGCCCAATCAGGCAATTCAGGCTGCTATTGTTCCGGATCGACTGGTTAGGAACACCTGAACCATTTAGCCAGTTATCGCACAGTTTTCCAATTAAAGCCACTTCTTCATCTTCTACCGCGTCCATATCCATGGTATGCAGTTTTAGGTATTCAGCCTCAGTTATTCCGGCAGGCAGGTCCCAATATTTACTTGTGACATCACCAGCCAGCATAGGCCTTAATGCAGGGTTCATGCGGATAAAATCTACGGGTTTAGCTGGCATATCAGGATTTAAGATCATGTAAGCTACAAAAGCAGCAGTATCAGGCGGATCGTTTAAAATACTTTTACTCAGTTTCTGAATATCCCTGATCAAACCAGGAGCCTCCTGCCTGGCTTTAAGTTCTTCATATTTCACGGGGATATCTTCATCATACTGCAGTTGAGAAACCGTACCTGTACCGATTGAAAGCACCTGTACGTTTTCGATCTGGTATTGGGCCTTGTTGCATATGGCCTCTGTTACCGCAACCAGAACAGGATTATTATTACCGGTAACACCTCCATCCCAATAATACTTCGGTTTATTATTCACAATAAAGGTGGCAGGTTCATTAAAATAATTAACAGGTGCCGTACTGGAAGCATGAATGGCATCTACCAAGGTCACCATACAATCTGTCGTGGTTTCAGCCTGTACATGCTGGTTGTTAATTTTTCGTTCTATAGCTGAGGTTGAGGCCATACTATCGCAATCAGACCGGAAAAGTTCGGCCCTGTTCCGGTAATAATCATAGCCAATAATCAGAAACTGTGTTTTGATCTCGTTATTGATTGCAACATAAGCCGGAATATCCGTCATATCAACTTTTGCAATACCCGGTAAAATTTCTTTCAGCGCGGTATGTTTTCGTTTGGTTGCATATTTTGCGCCAATCTTAAATATCCTGGCAACGCTTGCCAGTAAACTTTTTTCAAAAAAACTCAGTTTCGAAAAAACCTTGTTCCGAAGTGCTTTATCTTCAAATATCTTTTCGATTTCAGAAAGTTTCATGTTTTCGGCCATGGCAGCCGCCACTAAACTGCCCCCACTATTGGCAGATACGAGATCGAACTGTGCCAAAACCTCATGTCCACCCGGATCGGGATTATTAAATGTTTCGGCAAATAATTTGCGTAAACATTTTACTTGGATAAGCGCCCAGGATCCACCGCCATCAAGCGATAACACCCTGTAAGTTTTATCATCAGGCATCGTAAGAAGATTATGACGATAAATTTAAGCATAATTGGTACAGAAAACAATACAAGCTTCTTTGGCATTAATTTGGCTTTCTGGTTTATCAGGTTAACAGAAAACATTACCTTGCAGCATGAACTTTTTATCCCATTATTATTTCGACCGAGCAAATAAAGATGCCAATGTGGTAATGGGAACGGTTTTACCTGACCTGATTAAAAATGCAGTAAAAGAAGCCAATTTGTACCCTCAGAAAAATGAATTTCTGTTTAAAGGAAATCCTGATGAGGAAAACCTGCTTGCCGGCTGGAAAAGGCATTTGGCTGTCGACTTGTTTTTTCATTCGTCCAATTTTTTTCTGGAAAAAACCACAGAACTTAAACAGCTTATCAAGCCTATTGTAGAAAATACTGCAGTACGGCCGTCATTTCTTGCACATATTGGGTTAGAACTTTTATTGGATCATCTACTTGTTGAACACAATTTAATTCAGATAGATCATTTTTATGACAACCTGAGTGCCGTTAAAAAAGAATCGTTAAGCGATTTTCTGGAGCATTGTAAAATGAAAGAACCGGTAATATTCTTCAACTTTTTAGAGAAGTTCATTAGCAGCAAATATTTGTTTAGCTACCAGAAACTCGAAAACATTAGTTATGCACTGAACCGGATTTGCATGCGCTTATGGCCCGAAACACTGAACGAAAAACAATTACAGCAACTTACTTTTGAACTGGGGATTTTTAAAACTATTCTTGAAAAGGATTTTATGGATATTTTTGAAGAGATTGAGGGGGAATTAGACTTGTAAGAGAAATTGTCATCTCCTGAAATGCAGCGGAATGGAGAGATCTAAAAAAGTCGTTATTGCGAGGAGGAACAACGAAGCAATCTTACAACAATCGCTATAACACACGGTAGGAGATTGCTTCGCCGGCTAAAAAAGCCTTCTCGCAATGACTATTTCTCCCAAACGTCATAAAAAAGATTAAATAGAGCTGTTTTTTTTCTCACACCATAAAACCCTTTCATCCTTTTTTTATATTTGTACATGCCCCTAACTGCAATACAAAAAGAAATGGATGCCCTTGTGGCCGAGTTAAACCAGCACAATTATAATTATTACGTGCTGGCCATGCCAACCATCGGCGATTATGAGTTTGATAAAAAATTAAAGCATTTAGTAGAACTGGAAAAAGCAAACCCCGATTTTGCAGATCCCAATTCGCCTACCCAGCGCGTAGGAGGAGATATTACCAAAAATTTTATTAGTGTAAATCATAAATACCCCATGTTATCGCTGGGGAATACCTATAACGAACAGGATCTTCGCGATTTTGATGAACGGATTCGTAAAGCCATTGGCGATAATTTCGAATATGTTTGCGAATTGAAGTTTGATGGTTTGTCTATTAGCCTTACTTACGAAAATGGCAAACTTTTACGTGCCGTTACCCGTGGCGATGGTACCAAAGGTGATGAGGTGACCAGTAACGTAAAAACCATCCATACCATCCCACATCAGATTAAATCAGCAGTTGCACCAGCACACTTCGAAATCCGTGGAGAAATTTTTATGCACAAAGCTGCCTTTTTAAGATTAAATGCAGCACGTGAAGAATTAGGAGAAATCCAGTACGCCAACCCACGGAATTTTGCTTCGGGTACCATAAAAATGCAGGATAGCAAGGAAGTAGCCAAAAGGCCTTTGGATGGTTTTATCTACTTTTTATATACCGATAAAAACGAATTCAAAACTCATTGGGATAGTTTAAATGCAGTAAAAGAATGGGGATTTCATGTTTGTGAGCATACAAAACTGGTTTCGGGTATAGATGCTGTTCTCGAATTTATCCACTATTGGGAAAACGAACGTTTTAAACTGAGCTATGATATTGATGGAATTGTAATTAAGGTAAACAGTTATGCACAACAACAGGAACTGGGTTTCACTTCCAAATCACCACGCTGGGCAATTTCTTATAAATATAAAGCGGCTGAAGTAGAAACCGTTTTAGAAAAAGTGACATACCAGGTAGGCAGAACCGGTGCGGTTACTCCTGTTGCCAATTTAAATCCCGTTTTACTGGCCGGAACTACTGTTAAGCGTGCAACTTTACATAATGCTAACGAAATTGAGCGTTTAGATCTTCACGAAGGCGATACCGTTTATGTAGAAAAGGGTGGAGAAATTATCCCAAAAATCATTAAGGTAAATCTGGATAAACGTTTACCGGGAGCAGCAAAGGTACATTACCTGCACAATTGTCCTGAGTGCGGTACTGAACTGATCAGAAAAGAAGGTGAAGCAGTACACTACTGTCCTAACGATGAAGGTTGTCCACCGCAGATTGTAGGTAAAATTCAGCACTTCATTTCACGCAAAGCCATGAACATTGATGGACTGGGTGATGAAACCATCGAAACCTTTTATAAACATGGATTGGTTAACCACATTAGCGATTTATACACTTTATACCAAAAATCGGATCAGCTTAAAACCTTAGACCGTTTTGGAGAACGTTCGATTGAAAATATGCTTGCCGGAATTGAAAAATCGAAGGAAATGCCTTTCGAGAAAGTGCTTTTTGGTTTGGGCATCCGTTATGTTGGCGAAACCGTTGCTAAAAAAACAGCAGCAGGTGTAAAGAACATCGAGAACCTTTCTCATGCTACTGTAGAAGAATTAATCGCCATTGACGAGATCGGCCAACGGATTGCGGAGAGTATTGTTGAGTATTTTGGAAAATCGGAGCATTTACAGCAGGTAGAATTATTAAAATTAGCAGGATTACAGTTTCAAATTGAAGAAAAAGTAATTACACTTGATAGTGATAAACTTATTGGAAAAACATTCGTAATTTCGGGCGTTTTTGAAAACTATAGCCGCGATGAGCTAAAGGACATGATTGAGGCCAATGGAGGCAAAATGCTGAGCAGTATTTCGGGTAAATTGAATTACCTGGTTGCTGGAGATAATATGGGCCCATCGAAGCTGGAAAAAGCGAACAAGTTAAATGTTCCGATTATCAGCGATGCTGAGCTGTTGGAAATGATAAAATAAAATGAGAGCATGATTGAATTAGTGAATGATACCATTTAGCAGATATGCTATCATTCACTAATTCAAAATTCAATAATTATAAATTAAAAATGAACAAATTTCAGGGTACTGGTGTAGCATTGGTTACGCCTTTCAACACAGATGGATCAGTTGATTATAACGGTTTAAAAAACCTGATTAATCATTTGGTAGACGGAGGGATAGATTACCTCGTTTCTTTAGGTACAACCGGCGAAACCGCTACAATGACCAAGGACGAGAAGAAGAAGGTGTGGGCCTATACTGCTGAAATTAACAATAACAGATTACCTTTAGTTGCTGGCATAGGTGGCAATAACACATTAGCCGTTGCCGAAGATATTAAAACATTTGATGCCACAGGCTATAGCGCCATTTTATCAGTTAGTCCATATTATAACAAACCTACTCAGGAAGGCATTTACCAGCATTATAAATATTTAGCTGAAATTTCTCCTCTGGATTTGATTTTGTACAACGTACCAGGTCGTACTGGGAGCAACATGAGCCCGGAAACCACCTGTAGGTTAGCACATGATTTTAAAAACATCATTGCAACAAAGGAAGCATCAGGCAGTTTCGATCAGTTTAACCAGATTATGAGGGATAAACCTAAAGATTTCCTTTTAATCTCTGGTGATGATCCTGTTACCTTACCGATGATTGCATTGGGTGCAGCCGGTATTATTTCGGTAATAGGAAACGCTTTACCTAAACAATTTACCGATATGGTAAACCTATGTTTAGCCGGCGATTACAAGGCAGCTTTACCTGCACATTTAAGCCTAATTGAGTTTACCCGTTTGGCTTTTGCAGAAGGTAATCCGGCTGGGGTTAAGGCAGCCTTAAAACATATCGGTATCTGTGGAGATACGGTACGCCTGCCACTGGTTAAGGCTTCTTCAGCTTTAGAGCAATTAATCATTGCAGAAGTAGAAAAATTAAGTGTAGTAGCTTAATCCCCTATAAACAATAATATTCAGGAACAGACTGTTTGATTTTGCTAAAAATGCAAAACATAGCAGTCTGTTTTTTTCTGTGTAAATAAAAAATTACTAAAATAAACAAGCTCAAAATCAATACATTAGAGCCAAAAATAAAAATTTCAGCTCAATAGATGTTTTAGTGATGTTCAGGGGCATTATTATTGAATTGCGTTTCTACACACACAAATAAACACACAATGAGAAAATTAATTTTAATTGGCCTGGCATTGGTTATGCTGAGCTGCAGGGCTTTTGTTGGCTTCGAACCTACTTTTACAATGGGCATGTCGGAATCTGATTTTAAAAAGAAAAACAAGCCAGAACTGGTTGCTGCTAATGAAGATGGAACCAGAATTTACAGTACTTATCATGCCTCTACGGATTTCAAATTTTTCTTCTTCCGTAATGAAAAACTTGTACGGTTCGAAAAAGGGAAAAATGCAGATGATTATCAGCTATTGAGATACTAACAAAAAGGCTTCGAATGATCTTCGAGGCCATTTTATTCTATCAGGCAATTAATTTATTTCTCCGTTCCATCAGCAGATTATCCTGCCATACCCCTTTAGTTTTCCCTATTTTCTCCCGAAAACCAACCACCCTGAAACCAGCTTTTTCATGGATTTTTAATAAAGCAGAATTTTGCAAAAAGATACCCGCCTGAAGCATCCAAATACCTTTGTTTTCACTTTCTGTAATCAAAGCACTTAACAAAGAAGAGCCAATACCTTGCCCTTTGTAACCGTGTTTAACGTATACTTCAATTTCTCCAACACCTGCTGCGTCGTAATTTGCCAATACTGGTAAAAGGGCACTCCATCCTGTAATTTCTTTACCTTGAACAGCCACAAACCTACAGGCTTTAAGATGTGCTGAATCCCAGTCTTTCCAGGAAATTTCCGGAGTTCTAAAACTTGCAGTACCTGTTTCGATCCCTTCCCGATAGATAGCACTGACCTCTTCCCAATCTGTTGAGCGCATCATTCTAATCATAGTTTAATCAATTTTGGCTGATTTTATAACCTATAAAATCTATAGTTTATATTTGATTTACTAAATTAACGAAACGGAACGTTTTACACAGAAACAAGTTTGTCCTGTATTATAAATCAACACAACCATATATCAAGAGTACCAAAACAAGCTGCTTTTGTAACAAAAACGTTAAACTGACGTTTTATTTCGTCGACGTTTTTAGGTATTCTACAGGGCTCATGCCGACCAGTTTTTTAAAGGCATTATAAAAGGCACTACGGGATGAAAAGCCTGAACTATAAGCCAGAGCCTCTAAAGTAAAATTGTGCATAATATCTGGATTTCTGATCCTTTCCTTAATCCAGTTAACACGATACTGATTAATGTAATCGATAAAACTCTTGTTAAAATAGTTGTTTAATATAATAGAAAGCCGATGGCTACTGATGCCAATCTCTAATGCAAGGGAATGGAGCCTGATATCTTTGTTCCGAAAGGATTGGTGCTTGTTGACATACGATTCTAACTTCTGCCCACATGCTTTCAATTCTTCATTTTGATTTTTAGAAATAGAAAAACTTTTTTTAATGAATAAAAGGGTCGAAGGTTTGATATTTAAAAGAGAGGCAATTAATTCTAAAGGCAGGCGATCTAAATAACCCGGATTGGTTTTTGCATAATATAAATATCTTTCTTTGGCATTTCCTACGCGTATAATATGTGCCCGCTGCTGGGCGTCTTTATAATATTTTTCTAAAACTACCCTGAAAATATAATTTAACTCGAAATGATGGGCAAAAAGAAGGTTTAGCTCATCATTATGCATGGCCAACAGCTCTGTATCCTCTACAGCTACCACATATTCCTGTGAATATTGGGAACCATGAAGCCCTGATATAGAACTTACAAAATCATTTTCTACAGATATATAAGTGGTGATTTTTTGCATGTTGTGGCTGGTACAGCCCATTAGCGCCCCCTTCACAATAAAATACATGTATTGGCAAACTTCGTTTTCATTAAACAGGATCTGCCCCTTTTTTACCTTAACCTGTAAGAGGTGCTTTTCGAATGCTTCGGTTAATTTATGATCTATGGGGTGCACGGTATGCATGACATCCAAGACAAGCCTGACATCTTCGCTGTTCGCGGGGATATATTGCAAAGGTTCTAACACTGATACCGTTAATAATGTAAATTATTTAATATCTGTTTATCCAAATAGAAGATAAACCGGATATCTTTTTGAGAGCGGATTTAGTGTTTTTGTTTGTTTTTTACAATTCATTAGCAAGCGTTAATAAGCCACAGAATAGTGAAAGTCAATATTGCTATTGGTTTATCAGGTTACCTGAAATGAATATACCTTTTTTAAAAGAAGAAAACTAAAAAAACTTGCGCAATGAATGATAATTTGTCTTATATATTTTACAGTACTTAAGATATTGGAGCATAAAGCAGTGTAAAAGAAAATTATTGGGCATAAAAAAGCCTCAGAAAACTATTCTGAGGCTTCAATATAAAATATTTTGATCGCTTAAGCTTTGTTTTTGGTATCCTGTACTTCTAAACGGATTGCCTGGGCTAAATTTTTCAGATCCTGCATCCCTTTACGTATACGGGTACCGGCAGCGCTATTACCTTTGTTATAAAATTTGTCTGCATCAGCTTCCAAAGCTGTCACTAAACTTTTTACTTCTTCAAATTTTTTCATTTTAATTAATTTATGGTTCTTTTAAGGTTTGATTTTAATTACGTTACTCTAATTTAAAGGGTTTGGTTAAATAAAAAAATTTTTGGAAGAATAAAAAACAGGCTTCTTTAGCGTATTTTTCCACATTTATGGTATTTATACACATACAGGACTGAGAAACAACAGCTAAACAACTGAAAAACAACATGTTAAAAATTATTTAAAAATAAAAAAGCCCTCTAAACAGGTTTAAAGGGCTTTGTAAAATTTTAATAGATCTTAAACGGTTGCGAAAAGATTCTCTTTATAATATCCGTTTTCCAATTTTTCTGCTACTTCGCTAAAAGCATCCAATGTACGTTGTACATCTTCCAAAGTATGAACAGCAGTAGGAATTAAGCGTAACTCAATCATTCCCTTTGGAATTACCGGGTACACCACTATCGAGCAGAAAATACTATAGTTTTCACGTAAATCGTAAGTAATAGCGGTTGCATCCGAAAGTTCACCTTTTAAGAAAACCGGTGTAACTACCGAATCGGTAACACCTAAATCGAAACCACGTTCGCGCAAACCTTTTTGTAAGGTCATGGCAATTTCCCAAAGTTTGTCTTTTAATTCAGGTTGGCTTTTTAATAGCTCTAAGCGCTTTAATAATCCAATTACCATTGGCATTGGCAAAGCCTTGGCAAAAGTCTGAGAACGCATGTTATACCTTAAGAAATTGGTAATCTGTTCGGTTGATGCAACAAAAGCACCAATACCTGCCATAGATTTGGCAAAAGTTCCGAAATAAACATCAATCCCGTCAATACAATCCTGCGCTTCGTGCGTACCGGCACCGGTTTTACCCATTGTACCGAAACCATGAGCATCATCAACCAGGATACGAAAGTTAAACTCTTTTTTAAGTTCAACAATTTCCTTTAATTTTCCCTGGGCACCGCTCATTCCAAAAACACCTTCTGTAATTAAAAGAATACCACCGCCAGTTTCTTCAACTAATTTGGTAGCACGCTCCAATTGTTTGCGGGCACTTTCTATATCGTTGTGTTTGTATACAAAACGTTTACCCATGTGCAGGCGTAAGCCATCTACAATACAGGCATGCGATTCTGCATCATACACCACTACATCATTGCGGTCAACCAAAGTATCGATAATGGATACCATACCCTGATAACCATAGTTTAATAAAAATGCATCGGGTTTGCCCACAAATTCTGCCAGTTCCTGCTCTAACTGTTCGTGATAGTTAGAGTTACCGCTCATCATACGGGCACCCATCGGGTAAGCCATACCAAATTTAGCTGCAGCTTCTTCATCTGCTTTTCTAACCTCTGGGTGATTGGCTAAGCCTAAGTAATTGTTTAAGCTCCAAACCAAATGCTCTTTTCCGCGAAACTGCATGTGAGGTGCAATTTCTCCCTCTAATTTTGGAAAAGAGAAATACCCATGAGACCATTTCTGGTGTTGCCCCAGCGGCCCCATGTGTTTTGCTATTTTATCAAATATATCCAATGTATTATCTGTTTTTTATAATAAAAATTTTGCGAATTTAAGCTTTATTCGTCTTAAAATCAACCAACTTGATTTTTTAGGTGTTAATTAAGATTTTTTAACACGCTAATTTAATGCCAAAAAAGCCCCGGTTTTACATCGGGGCTTTAAAATTATATTTGGTTTGATCTAATCAACGTTATCGTGTAAGAAAGAATTGTTCGGTCTGATCTCTGTACCACCGTCCTGATCGTTGCTTAAAGTAAAGCGGCTCACCTGCGATTCAGATGAATGCTGTACCTGTTGCAACTGCATTTGTTTGCGTTTGTAAGCAGGTTCGTTTTCCAATTCCTGTAAGCCATTGGTGGTCCGCAGTTTCATGCTTAAATCTTTTAAACGTAAAATACGTTCTTTAGATTTTTTCAACTGCTCTTCCATCGATTCGTCGCTTTTATCATCATCTAAACCAACAACCGGCATTTCGATTTCTGGTTCAGGCTCTGGCATTGGCGGCATCTGGGCTACCGGAGTTTCGAACACAAAATTGGTTTCAGCCAATTTCACCTCGAATTCAAATCCTGTATCCTGTGCTTCTTCAACCTGCGGCTCTTCTTCCATTAGGGTATGACGAACTACATTATTTTCAGGCTCCTGAATTTTCTGAACTTCTGATTTGTTGAACATTCCACCAAAAAGATCTGCTTGCGATACTTCTTCTTTACTTTTTAAAACAGGTTCGTATGAATGAACTTCTTTTGGTTGCATAAAAGAATTTACCGGCTCAACAGGGCGAACCAACGGTGCTTCTTCTGGTGTTAAAAGTGATATTTTCTTTTTATTTTTTTCTTCTTTTACGCGTTCTTCCGAAGTTTGGAAACCGGTGGCAATAATGGTTACCGAAAGTTTATCGCTTAAAGATTCATCGGTACAGTTACCCCAGATTAAATCGGCAGATAAACCTGCTTTTTCCTGGATGTAATCGGTAATGATCGAAACTTCATCCATGGTTACTTCACGTAAACCAGAACTGATATTCAATAAAATATAACGGGCTCCTTCGATTTCATTGTCTTTTAACAATGGAGAAGCTAAAGCGCCTTCTACAGCCTGTAATGCACGGTCTTCGCCCTCAGCGGCAAAACTACCCATAATGGCTACGCCACTATCTTTCATTACGGTACGCACATCTTTAAAATCCACGTTGATATAACCCGGAACAGTAATGATTTCTGCGATACCTTTTGCTGCAGTTGTTAAAATATCATCAGCCTGACCAAAAGCAGAACCTAAGGTTAAGTTTCCGAAGATTTCGCGCAAGCGGTCGTTAGAGATCACCAGGTAAGAATCTACGTATTTCTTCAACTCTTCCATTCCCTCGTCGGCCTGTAACCTACGTCTTTTTCCTTCGAAAGAAAATGGCGTGGTAATGATGGCAACGGTTAAAATATCAAGTTCTTTAGCGGCTTTGGCGATAATTGGAGAAGCTCCTGTACCGGTACCACCACCCATTCCTGCTGTAATAAAAAGCATTTTAGTGGTACTACCTAACATCGCTTTAATATCATCTATATTTTCTATTGCTGAGTTTTTACCAACCTCAGGGATAGAGCCAGCTCCCATACCTTCGGTTAAACTAGCGCCTAATTGTACCTTGTTAGGTATCGGGCTAGATTCCAAAGCTTGGGCATCTGTATTACAAATAATAAAATCCACACCAGTGATACCTGAAAGGTACATATGGTTCACTGCGTTGCCGCCACCGCCTCCAACACCAATTACCTTGATGATTGAAGACTTATCTTTTAACATTTCGAACTGCATATCTTTATGAATCAGTTGTTTAAAAATTTTTAAATTCTGTTCATTACTCAATGTAATATTAACACTTTTTCAACAGACGTTTTCCACAAGTGTTGATAATGTGGAAAACTCTTCTTTTGTGGAAAAATAATTAACTTTTTAAGTAATCTTCATCACTTACATTCATATCATCCTGAATGAATGTTCTTGTTTTTGCCAATAATTTATCGAATAAACCTGGTCCGCGTTTTTCTTTTTCTTTTGCTGTTTTTGGTTTTTCTACAAAAACACCCGGTTGTTTCATCTCTTCGATCAGCTCTTCTGCCTTCTGGATTCCTTTAATTAACAAACCAACACTGGTTGCATACATCGGGCTTTTAAGGTCATCATAAATGGCTTTAGGCATATCTTCGTATTTAGATAAATGCTCGTTCGGGTAACCGATACGGCAATCTAAACCGGTTACATATTCTACCGCCTGCGATAAGTGTTTCAGCAAGGCACCACCGCCGGTAATTACGATACCACCAATCAGTTTTTTCTCGTATCCGGAAGATTTGATCTCGTAGTATACGTGCTCAATAATTTCTTCCATACGGGCCTGGATTACATAAGCCAGGTTTTTAACCGAAATTTCTTTTGGTTCGCGGCCACGAAGACCAGGAACGCAAATGATTTCATTTTCTTTGTTCTCCTCAGCAAGTGCAGAACCGAAACGCGTTTTTAATAACTCAGCCTGGTTACGCATCACTGAACAACCTTCCCTGATATCTTCGGTAACACTATTGCCACCAAAAGGAATTACGGCCGTGTGGCGAATAATACCCTCGTGAAAAATGGCAATATCTGTAGTACCACCACCAATATCAACCAATGCAATACCAGCTTCTTTTTCTTCCTCGCTCAACACCGATTCGGAAGAAGCCAATGGCTCAAGGATTAAATCCTGGGTTTGTAAACCTGCATTGTTTACACATTTGATAATATTTTTTACCGCAGTAACCTGACCAGAAATGATATGGAAGTTAGCTTCAAGGCGCACGCCTGCCATACCAATCGGATCTTTGATTCCCGGTTCGTTATCGATGGTAAATTCTTGTGGTAATACATGGATGATCTCCTCACCCGGTGGCATTACCAGTTTAAACATATCATCAATCAACTTATCGATGTCTTTTTTACCGATTTCGTTGTTTAATTCTCTTCTTGTTAAAATTCCCCTGTGCTGTAAGCTCTTAATGTGCTGACCAGCAATACCCACATTTACCACCTGTATTTCTACATTGGATTGTCCGCTTGCTACTTCAACTGCTTGAGCAATGCCCTGCACGGTTTTTTGAATGTTAGAAACCACTCCACGTGTTACACCCGCCGATTCTGCCTTGCCTATTCCTAATATTTCTATCTTACCGTGTTGTGTTCTACGACCAACGATAACACAAATTTTTGTAGTACCGATATCTAATCCTACTACAATGGGCGACTGACTGGTAAATTTTGCCTTGTCCATATTCGTTAATTTTGCTGAGTTTTATACTGTTTTTCCAGGGCTTTGATTTCTTTTTCTCTTGCTTCTTTTTCTTTTTTCAACTGGGCCTCAGATTTTGCCGGCTTTGGCTGTGTTGTTCCGGTTTGTTTCGGTTTTTCCTTTTTATCCGCAGGCTTTGTTTCCTTCGGTTTGGCAGCCGGCACAACTACCGGTTTTTTTGTTTCTGTTTTAACTGGTTCGGCTTTTTTGGGCTCCGCCTTTTTAGGCTCAACTTTCTTTTGCTCTACCTTTTTTATTTCTTCCTTTTTCGGTTCTGGTTTTTTAGGTACTACTGCTGCTGCTGGCGGATCGGCTTCAGGCCGATCGTCCATCACCGAACCAATTGTATTTCTGATTAATGAATCGGTTACACTTCGTTGTATCCTCAAACTATCAGCTGCCGAAAATGTTTTGGCTTTTTTCCCTAAACCTGTTGAATCTCTTTTTTCGCAAACAATCTGGTTGGTATATTTAATATTGATTGTTTTATAAGTATCCCAACCTACCTGCGGCATTGCTTTTTTATAGAATAACAGCAGGTTTTTCATTTTCTTTTCGAGCGAATCTGCATCGCCTAAAATAATGCGCTGATTGCCTACCCTTGGCACCAATTCGATATCGTTTTTCTGATCCACCACAATCTGTTCGATCTGTGCATCCCAAAGCGTATCCTTTTTTATATACTGAGCTGTTTTGTAAAGATCTCTTGCCAGTTGTGTGTGTAAAGTATCAACCCTGCTTCCAAAAACCTCGCTGATGTGGCCGGTTGCCACCAATACATTTGCGGTGAAGTTTGATGAAATTGGCATTTTCAATCCATCGTTATCGATGTAAAAATCCTGTCCGTTCTCATTTAAAATACGAAGAATAGGTTGACGTTGTTTTACTTCAATGTGCAGTACACCATCCATATCTACATATACCTTTGCAAAGCCGATGTAAGGGTTAGATTGCAGTTTTTTCTCGATCTTATGGATATTGATATTTTCGAGGTTACGACCCAATAATACCCCCTGATCTTCTTTTAAAATCGCATCAATTTCTTCGCGCTCGATAAAATTATCGGCACCAGGAATCAGGATTTTAATATCAGTACATTTAACAGTCTGCTTTTTCACATTGATAAAACTCAAAAGCACCACCACCCCTGCCAGGCTGATCAGCCAGGCAAAGCCAGTAAAAATTGCGCTCCAGTTTATCCGTTTAAGCATTGTTTATTGTGTTTTTTAAAGGCTCGATAATCGTATCAATATCGCCTGCACCTACTGTTAAAATTAATTCAGGTTTTGTGTCTTTAACATACTGAACCACAAAATCTTTTCCACATACTTTTTTATCGTTTAAGGTAATCTTATCGAGTAAAAACTGTGAATTTATCCCTTCTAAAGGCAATTCTCTCGCCGGGTAAATTTCCAGTAACAACAGTTCATCGGCAGTGCTTAAAACTCTTGCAAATTCATCTGCAAAATCTCTTGTACGCGTAAACAAATGCGGTTGAAAAATCACCGTTAACTTTTTATCAGGATATAACTGCCTTACCGCATCAAAGCAAGCTTTCAGTTCTTCAGGGTGATGTGCATAATCATCAATGTAAATCTGATCACCATTATTCACAATATATTCGAACCGGCGTTTAACCCCTTTAAAGTTTGCAACTGCCTGTTTTACCTTTTCAGCATCGATACCCAATTGTAAAGCGATGGCGATGGCAACAGTTGTATTTTCTACATTGTGTTTACCAGGAAGCATTAAACTAATATCTTTTATGCTTTGTGTGGCATCTGCATAATCGAATACAAATTTTGATCCTTCTACCCTCAAATTCTCTGCTTTTGCTTTTGCTGTTGAGCTTGCTGCATAACTGATATTATTTTCTAAAGGCAATCCTTCGTGTGCATACAATGTACCTTCGGCTTTAAGCTGCCCGGCAAATAACCTGAACGATTCTTCGAGGTGGCTTTTATCTCCATAGATATCTAAATGATCGGCATCCATAGAAGTTACAACTGCTATATCGGGGTGCAGGGTTAAGAAAGAGCGATCATATTCATCGGCCTCAACCACCACCACGTTATTATTACCGAAAAGCACATTACTATTGTAGTTACTGGTGATGCCCCCCAAAAACGCGGTACAATTGTAACCGGTATTTTTTAAAATATGTGCTACAATTGATGATGTAGTGGTTTTACCATGTGTACCGGCAACTGCGATGCAGAACATGCCTTTACTGATAATCCCTAAAACCTCTGAACGTTTTTTAAGCGAAAAACCTTTATCAATAAAGTGATTTAAAATTTTCGAATCTTTTGGAATTGCGGGCGTATAAACTACCAGTGTATCTTCGTGATGATCTAAAAACGCAGCCGGTACTGAAAAGGCTTCATCAAGATAGGTAATAGAAATCCCCTCCTGCTCCAAAGTCTCGGTAAGCTTTGTCCGGGTTTTATCGTAACCACAAACGACCTGTCCGCGTTTAGCAAAATAACGGGCAAGCGCACTCATGCCGATACCACCGATACCTACAAAGAAAACCCTATTTATTTTACTTAATTCCATGTTTTTAGCTAAAAGCGGAAAGACTAAAGCTTAAAGCTGTCTTTCTACCGTTTAATTTTAAATATGAAGTTGAAAGACCAAAGCTTAAAGCTTCCTCTCCCATCTTCCAGTTATATTTTTATTTTGTTTACTATTTATTCTTAGCTTTAGTCTTTGGCCTTTCAGCTTTAGTCCTTCAGCTTCATTAGTTTCAATACTTCGCCTGCAATAATTTCGTCGGCTTCAGGCAGTGCCATTTTACCTATATTTTCTGCAAGCTTTTCACTTTGCTCTTTGTTGTTTAACAGTGCCAGTGCTTCATTAACTAAGGTATCTTCTGCGGAGCGGTCGTTAATTAAAAGTGCAGCACCATTTTTTACCAGCGCCGTTGCGTTTTTGGTTTGATGGTCTTCTGCAACATTGGGCGAAGGCACCAAAATAACCGGTTTTTTAATCAAACAAAGCTCAGCAATGGTTCCGGCCCCAGCCCTGCTTACAATTACGTCGGCAGCAGCATAAGCGAGATCCATTTTATTTAAAAACTCCAGGATGCGAACATTAGGATGATACTCGAGTCCCAACCTTTCAATAATTCCCTGGTAATAATATTTTCCTGTTTGCCAGATTACCTGCACATCCTGCGCAATAATTTCTGGCAAATGTTTTTCTACTGCCTTATTCAGTGTACCCGCACCTAAACTCCCTCCGGTAACCATGATGGTTTTTTTTAAAGGATCGAGTTTTAACAGTTCGGCACCTTGAAAGTGTTTTCCCTGAATATCCACCACCTCTTTACGTACTGGATTTCCGGTTTTTAAAATCCTGTCAGCAGGAAAAAACTGGTCCATTTCATCAAAAGAGACACATATTTTTGCCGCTTTTTTACCCAGCCATTTATTGGTTACCCCCGCATAAGAATTCTGTTCCTGGATGAGGTATGGAATTCCTTTTAATGAGGCTGCATACAACAATGGTCCGGAAGCATAGCCCCCAACTCCCACAACTGCATCGGGTTTAAAATCGTTAATAATCTGCAAGGCCCTGCGCACACTGCCAATTACTTTGAATGGAAGGGCAAGATTTTTTACGATCGAGCCGCGCTGCATCCCACTGATGTTTAAACCAATTATTTTATATCCGGCAGCAGGAACTTTTTCCATTTCCATACGGCCATTTGCGCCCACAAATAAAATTTCACAAGCAGGCACCAAACGCTTAAGCGCGTTGGCTATGGCTACGGCGGGAAAAATGTGCCCGCCGGTGCCACCACCTGATATGATAATTTTTGGGGAATTATTCATTTTTAATATTTGTCTATTTTTTACCACCGAGTGCACTGAGTTTTCACAGAGGGCACCAAGTTCTCTATTTTTAACCGCAAAGAGTGCTAAGTTTTTCGCAGAGCACACTAAGCATTTTATGCTTTTACCGCCAAGGGCACTATGTTCTTACAGAGTGCACCGAGTTTTTTATTTTTAACTGCAAAGAGCCCTGGGTTTTTCTCAAAGCGCACAGAGCTTATATTTTCACCATGAAGGCACTAAGACACAAAGTGTTTTTATACCGAGTTTATTAGAGATTGGACAACTGGTCAAACATTTCAACTTTCCAATCCCTCGGCTTTTCAACCCCTCTATGCTATCGCCGGAATCTCTCCAACGATTATTTTATTATTTGTTTTTTCTTCTTTCGAAGTCAGTTTTGCATTTTCTTCTACATCACGGCTTACGCTCAAAATGATTCCGAAGGCCACACTGGTAAAAATCATCGAGGTACCACCCATACTCACTAATGGGAGCGGAACCCCCGTTACCGGGCCTAAACCTACCGCTACGGCCATGTTTGCAAAAGCTTGTATCGTGAGGCTAAAACTTAGTCCTGCAGCCAACAAAGCCCCGAAGGCCTTGGGCGCCCGGGTTACGATCTTGATACATCGATATAAAAGCACCAGGTAAAGCACCATAATTACAATTCCTCCCAAGGTTCCCCATTCTTCAATAATAATGGCGAAAATAAAATCGGAATATGGGTGTGGCAGGAAATTGCGCTGCGTACTATTACCTGGTCCTTTACCAAAAACACCACCAGTAGCTAAGGCAATTTTTGCCTGATCTGCCTGGAAAGTTTTGTCAGAATGCACCAACTCAGGATGCATAAATGTTTTTATACGTGATTTATAAGTTTCTCTCCTTGGCCCTAAAAAACCAACAATTAATAATAACACTAAACCACCGGCACAAACGATCGAAATCTGTTTGATACTGATCCGGCCAATAATTAACAGCAGAATACTTACACCAAATAACATTAAGGCAGTTGACATGTTTGCCAGTGCAATAAGCACGAAAACGGTACAAACTGAAGCCATGATCGGGATAAATGATTCTCTTAAATCTTTAATATTTTCCTGCTTTTTAGTCAGCATCCTTGCTAAAAATGTAATCAGTGCCAGTTTTGCCAAATCGGAGGTTTGAAAAGTCAATCCGATAACCGGAATTTTTACCCACCGTGATGCATCGTTCAGGTTTGTTCCAAAAATTAATGTATAAACCAGAAGTGGGATGGTAATAATCATTAATATTTTAGAGATCCCTGCATAATACCGATAATCGAGCAAATGGGCGATATAGATCATACCTATCCCCATCAACACAAAAATAAGGTGTTTGGTGAGCAAAAGTTTTTCTACTGCTTCGCCTTTCTTATAAGCCAGGGTACCTGTTGCACTATACACAGCCATTACTGATATAAGCGAAAGCAGGATGATGATCAACCAGATCCACCTGTCGCCTTTTGTTTTATTAAGTAACGCCTGAAACATATTTAAGCCTCCTATTATAATTCTCTAACTGCCGCTTTAAACTGGTTGCCGCGGTCTTCATAATTTTTAAACAAATCGAAACTTGCACAAGCGGGCGATAATAAAACCGCATCACCGCGTTTGGCTAAATGGAAAGCAATTTGCGCTGCCTCATCTGCCGAAAAAGTATTTACGATTACCTCAACATCATCCTCGAAAGCATCGTGAATGCGCTTGTTATCTTTACCCAAACACACAATAGCCTTAACTTTACTTTTAACCAAGTCTTTAAGCATGTTGTAATCGTTACCTTTATCAACGCCGCCCATAATCAGCACTACATCGCTGGTCATACTTTCTAAAGCATACCAGGTAGAGTTTACATTGGTGGCCTTACTGTCGTTGATGAAATCTATTCCAGAAATTTTGGCCACATGCTCTAACCTATGCTCAATATTTTTGAAATTGGTCATACTCTCCCGGATGGTCTCATTTCTTAACTCTAAAACTTTCGACACAATGCCCGACGCCATAGAATTATAAATATTGTGCTTGCCCTGCAAGGCTAAATCTGAAATCGTCATGGTTAGGGAGTTATTTGGTTCTGTAAGGATATGTATAGTAGTTTCTTCTAAATAAGCACCAGTTTCAACTTTTTTAGTAATTGAAAATGGAAAAGTTTTGGCTAAGGGATTGGTTAAAGCAATCGCTTTTAAGCTCTCTTCGTCATCTGCACAGTAAATGAAAACGTCTTCTGCCGTCTGGTTTTGAACAATACGCATTTTTGATGCTGCATAATTCTCCAGTTTATATTCGTAACGATCTAAGTGATCTGGTGTAATGTTCAGCAAAACTGCGATATCGGCTTTAAATTTGAACATATCATCAAGCATGAAACTTGAGATTTCCAGCACATAGTACTCGTAATCTTCGGTAGCCACCTGCGCAGCAAAGCTCTGACCAATATTACCTGCTAAACCCACATTTAAACCTGCATTTTTTAAAATGTGATAGGTTAATAAACTGGTGGTCGATTTGCCATTTGAACCGGTAATACAGATGGTTTTTGCATTGGTGTATCTTTTAGCAAACTCAATTTCTGAAACCACTGAGATTCCTTTAGCTACCAATTTTTTAATAATCGGCGCAGTTGGTGGAATACCAGGGCTTTTAATTACTTCGCCAGCATTTAAAATCAGCTCTTCGGTATGTTTTTCAGACTCGAAAGGGATAGCCAATTTTTCTAAAGCGGCTTTGTATTTATCGGTAATTACACCGAAATCAGATACAAAAACATCAAAGCCTTTTGCCTGAGCCAATTTTGCGGCACCAACGCCGCTTTCGCCGGCACCAAGAATAACCACACGGCTTTGCCCAGTCATTACTGACTTAGTTTTGCTTGATGTGATGTTATTGGTGCTCATTATTCTACCTAATTATTTTTTTACTATTTCTGTTATCTGTCTTTCAACTTTAGCCTTTTACCTATCTTAATTTCAATGTTACAATGGTCATAATAGCCAGCATGATTCCGATGATCCAGAAACGTGTTACAATTTTGGCTTCGTGATAACCTTTCTTTTGGTAATGGTGGTGTAAAGGCGACATCAGGAAAATCCGACGCCCCTCGCCAAATTTCTTCTTGGTATATTTAAAATACGATACCTGCATAATTACCGACACCAGTTCTACCAGGAAGATTCCGCATAAAATCGGGATCAATAATTCTTTGCGGATCATTAAGGCAAAAGCAGCAATAATACCGCCGATGGCCAAACTTCCGGTATCGCCCATAAAAATCTGAGCTGGGTAAGAGTTGTACCACAGAAAACCCACACATGCACCCACAAAAGCACCAGCAAAAATCATCAGCTCGGCGGAATTGGGGATGTACATAATATTAAGGTAATCGGCCATAATGGTGTTACCTGATACATAAGCCAAAATACCCAGGGTGATCCCAATCACTGCCGAAGTTCCCGTTGCCAGGCCATCAATACCATCAGTGATATTTGCACCATTAGAAACGGCTGTAATAATAAATACCGTAAATGCCAGGAATATGATAAATGCATATTTCTGATAATCGCCACCTAAAAACTTCAATACCTTAGCATAATCGAACTCATTGTTCTTATAAAAAGGCATGTTGGTTTTGGTCGATTTCACATCCTGGGTATAATAAAATGTTTCTCCTTTTTGGCGCAATACCATTGGCACACTTGAAGTATTTTTCACATTATCCTGAACGGTTTCCCTTACAACTATATTCGGGTGGAAATACATAGTAGTGCCTACAATTAATCCCAAACCCACTTGACCAACCACTTTAAAACGCCCCGCTAAACCTTCTTTATTCTTTTTGAAAACTTTGATATAATCATCTAAAAAGCCAATTGCGCCCATCCAAATTGTGGTGATGATCATCAAAATCACATAGATATTAGAAATATTGGCGAATAATAAGGTAGGAATCAAAATACCCAACAGGATGATGATACCACCCATGGTGGGCGTACCCTGTTTTTGCATCTGACCTTCTAAACCTAAATTCCTTACCGTTTCGCCTACCTGTTTCTTATGCAAAAAATCAATCAGTCTGCGACCATATACAGTAGTGATAATCAGCGACAAAATAATAGAAATGGAAGCACGGAAAGTGATGTACTGGAACAACCTCAACCCGGGAATATCGTAGTGCTTATGCAGGTATTCGAATAATAAATATAACATTAGCTGATTGGTTTTAATTGTTCAAGTAAAATTTCTTTATCATCAAAGTGGTTCCTTACGCCATTAATTTCCTGGTATTTCTCATGTCCTTTACCAGCCACCAGAATAATATCTCCTGGTTTTGCCAAATGACAGGCTGTTTTTATAGCTTCTCTTCTATCTAAAATGGATAAGGTTTTACGTTTGTTGGTTGGCGAAACCCCTTCTTCCATTTCGTTGATGATCGTTTGCGGATCTTCGGTACGTGGGTTATCAGAAGTTAAAATCACTTTATCACTCCAATCGCAGGCCACCTGTGCCATAATCGGACGTTTGGTTTTATCACGATCACCACCACAACCGAGCACCGTAATTACCTGTTCGGTTCCTTTACGGATATTAGCGATGGTACTCAATACATTCTGAACAGCATCTGGCGTGTGTGCATAATCTACAATACCAATAATCTTATTTTCGGAAGTGATATAATCAAATCTCCCCTCTGCACCTGATAAACGGCTCAACAAAGTCAAAACCTTTAATTTATCCTGTTCAAGCAAGACTGCCGTGCCATAAACGGCCAAAAGGTTATAGGCGTTAAAAGAACCAACCAGTTTGAAGAATACATCTTCATTATCAATATCTAAATGCAAACCGCTGAACTGGTTTTCGATAATTTTTGCTTTAAAATCGGCCAGTTGTTTCAGTGCATAAGTTTTTTTATGCGCTTTTGTGTTCTGCAACATCACCATACCATTTTTATCGTCGATATTGGTGAGCGCAAATGCTGATTTAGGTAAACCATCGAAAAAGGCCTTTTTAGCTTTTAAATAAGCGTCAAAGGTTTTATGAAAATCCAAATGATCATGTGTGATATTCGAAAATACACCGCCTGCAAATGTTAAACCCTCAATACGGTGTTGCGATACGGCATGGGAGCTCACCTCCATAAAACAATAATCACAACCTGCATCAACCATCTGCCTTAACAGTTCGTTTAATGCAATCGGATTTGGTGTGGTATGCGTAGCTACAACTACAGCATCATTAATATAATTTTCTACCGTTGATAAAAGCCCGGTTTTATACCCTAAATCTTTAAATAATTTAAAAAGAATGGTGGCAATGGTTGTTTTTCCGTTGGTTCCGGTAATGCCAATCAGTTTTAAATCAGCCGATGGATTTCCGAAATAATTACCGGCCATAATACCCAATGCAACCGAAGTATTTTCTACTTTAACATAGGTAACGGTAAAATCGTCAATCTCTGGCAAGCTCTCACAGATAATTACTCCTGCTCCCTGTTTTACAGTTTGATCGATAAATTGATGTCCATCCGCAACCGTACCAACTACAGCAAAGAAAACATCATCTTTAGCCACTTTACGCGAATCGAAATTAAGCGCATTGATTTCCCTATCGGTTTTACCAACCAATTCTTTAATCGTTACGCCATAAAGTAAATCCTGTAATTGCATTTTATTGTCTATTCTTTTATTATCAAGTAAAGAGTAGTGAGACCTTAAACCTTTCTACCCTCAGCCTGCTATCTTAATTCAACTCTATTTGTACACCAACTCCTTTACCCACCTTTGTTCCGGCGATAATGGACTGGCTGATTACTTTGCCGGAGCCATTAACTTTTGTTTTTAAACCTGCATTACCCAAAAGGTATAATGCATCTTTCAGGCCCATCCCCGAAACGTTTGGCATTACGCCTTTACGCTCGTTATTTTCCTGAAAAATAGTTCCTGCACTGGTATCTATAATATTGTAATACTCCGATTTTGAAGCAAAAAGTGGTTTAAACCCAAATGCTTTATATACTTTTTGAGTCGCTTTACTCTGTCCAGCTTTTGTTGGCGGATTACCGGTATTCCCTACTAAACGGGTTGGCACATCGTTATACATCTGCATGTCGCTGGCATAAATACGATCGGCAATTTCCCTGAAAACAGGTCCTGAAACTGATGCCCCATAATAATCGCCTTTTGGATCGTTGATTACCACAATCAAAGAATACTTAGGCTTATCAGCAGGAAAATAACCCACAAAAGAAGCTTGGTACTGTTTCTTTGCTTTATATCCCTTATTCGCATCAGCCACCTGGGCAGTACCCGTTTTACCTGCAATTGGATAAAGTGGATTATATACAATCCGTTTACCACTGCCCTCGGTAACCACACCTTCGAGCATTTTTTTGATTTTGCTTAAGGTTACATCCGAACAGATCTTATCATTGATCACCCTTGCTTTAAACTGCTCAATCGGGTTACCTAACCTTCTGATCTCTTTTACAAAAATTGGCGCTACCATTTTACCATTGTTGGCCACCGCATTATACATGGTGAGCATTTTCAATGGTGTTAACTGCATTTCATAACCATATGCCATTTGAGGAAGGGTCATGTTTTTGTTCCAGCTTCTATTCGTTTTTGGATTTTTAACCACCGGCATGGCTTCTCCAGGAATCTGCAACTCTAATTTTTTATTCAACTGCCAATCATATAAATGATCGGTAAATTTCATAGGATCATTTCCATAGTGCGTATTGATCAGCTTTGCAATTGCAGCGTTGGAAGACGTTTCAAAGGCTTTTTTTGCGGTAACCGTTTCAATTTTTGGATGTGAATCCGTAATCAGTTTGCCTGGAATCTGATAGTACCCCGTACCAATCATGGTATTGGTATCAATCAGCTTATCCTCTAAAAGCGCCATGTAGGAGGCTAGCTTAAAAGTTGATCCCGGATCCTGGTTACCGGCAATGGCGTAATTAAACTTCTCTTTATATACGCCTTCTTCCACTTTAGAAAAATTGGCCACTGCACGGATTTCTCCGGTTGCCACCTCCATTAAAATCACCGTACCATGATCGGCCTGCGATATAATCAGTTGTTTTTCTAAAGCACTTTGCGCTAAATCCTGCATATTTACATCGATGGTCGAAATAATATCCGCTCCATCTTTTGGCGCTACTTCAGCTTCTTCATTCACCGGAATGTAAACACCACCAGCAATACGCTGCATTAACCTCTTTCCTGTCTCGCCGTTGATATATTCTTTATAAGCACCCTCTAAACCTACACCGTTTTTAACATTCTCATTTTTGTAACCAATGGTACGGGCAGCCAAAGCCTGAAAAGGAAGAATCCGTTTGTTTTGCTGAACAGCAATCAAACCACCACTAAATTTACCAATGTTATATAATGGAAAAGTTCTGATGGTTTTAAGATCAGCATAACCCACTTTACGGTGAATCAGTAAATAACGGGCACTATCCTGACGACCTAAACGCAGGTAACGGGCATATTCTTTAGGTGTTTTATCTTTGAAAAGCAACGAAAGTTTATAACCCAGCGAGTCTACCTTTTCGTTAAAAACCTTATCCTCAGCAATGCCACCGGCAAACATATCCATACGCAATTCGTACTCAGGTACCGAAGTAGCCAACAAGCTGCCATCGTTAGAATAAATATTGCCACGGGTAGCCTCTACATTGACGTAGCGAGTAGAAAGACTATCTGCCATAGCTTTCCATTTTTTTCCTTGCACAAACTGCACCTGACCGAGGCGCAAAAACACCGCGAAAGCAAAAAGCACAATTAAGCCAAATGCCAGATATACACGAAGCAAGATGTTTGCTCTAATATTCATCGCTTTTAACAATTATTTTTTTTGGTGGTTCAATCAGTTCTTTTATCCCAAGGGTATCAACCTTTTTGGCAACCTCTGTTAATTTGCTTTTAAACATCAGGTCGGCCTTTAACGATTTATACTCCCATCTTAATTCTTTTACTTCTTTATTTAATTTATCAATGCGGCGAACGTTGTTTACCGCAAAATGGCTATTAGCAATGTATACCATCCCCAAAAGGGCCAAAAAACACAAATAAGGCAGAGCATCAGTTGCCGCCTCTTTAGTTACTAATCCATCATTAAAAAGCTTGCTGATAAATGAATTGCTATCCATTTTTTCTTCAGCAGTTTTTGGCCGTTTGGGCGCAACTTTTAGCTCAGGTTCGGGCCCAATCTCTTCTTCCTCTATCTCTTCCCTAAACCTGTTCATATCTTTTCTGCAATTCTTAGTTTCGCACTGCGGGCCCGGTTGTTCTGGGCAATTTCCTCATCAGTGGCAATTATCGCTTTTCGTGTAATTACATTAAATGGCTTTTGCTGGTTTCCAAAGAAATCTTTTTCCACCTCACCCTGAAATTTCCCCTTAGCCATAAAATTTTTAACCGGCCTGTCTTCCAGTGAATGGTAAGACATCACCACTAAATGACCACCAGGTTTTAACACCTCAGCAGCTTGTTGTAAAAAATCTTCAAGCACCTGGATTTCGGCATTAACCTCTATACGTAGCGCCTGAAAAACCTGCGCCAGGTATTTATTTTCTTTTCCTTTTGGGATATAACCTGAAATGGCCGATTTCAAACTGTCGATATCAGTAAAAGGTTGCTCCAAACGAGCAGTAACAATAGCACGCGCTAATGACTTCGCATTTTTAACTTCCCCATAAATCCCAAAGATTTTATGCAATTTATCTTCTGTATAGGTATTCAGGATTTGGGCAGCAGTTAAATCGCGGTGCTGATCCATACGCATATCGAGATCAGCGTTATGACGGATAGAAAAACCACGTTTCGGCACATCAAACTGATGTGAAGACACTCCAAGATCAGCCAGAATCCCATCTACCTGTCTGAAACCTTTTAAACGGAGGTTATTTTTTAAGAAACCAAAATTCTGATCAATAAAGATAAAACGCTCATCAGCAGGAATATTAGCCTGAGCATCAGGATCCTGATCAAAAGCAATCAACCTTCCTTTTGGACTCAAATGCTTTAAAATCTCTTTCGAATGACCACCGCCACCAAAAGTAACATCCACATATACGCCATCAGGGTTGATATTCAAACCATCAATACAAGGCTGCAACATTACAGGAACATGGTAATTATTCGCCATCCGCGCCTCCTTTCTTATCACCCATTACTTTTTGAGCAAGGTTTGCAAAGTTGACAGGAACATCGTCAAAAATATCTTCGTAAGATTTTTTATCCCAAACTTCGATACGATCCAACTGACAAGCCAGCACAAGATCGCTACCTATGCCAGCATACTCTACTAAAGATTTCGGTAACAATACCCGGCCAGCAGCATCAAGCGAAAGCTCGGTTGCCCCACGCGTAAAAGCCCTAACAAAGGCACGGTTTTCCTGATCGTAAATATTAAGCTTGGCAAGATCGGCTACAACAGCATCCCAAACATTTTTAGGATAGATGACCAGATTTTTCTCGAAACCGCGGTTAATGATAAGCCCATCGTTCTCGGCATCAGGCAATTGTTTCTTAAGCGCAGCAGGTACCATAAGGCGGCCCTTTGCGTCAAGTTTACAATCGAATTCTCCTAAAAGTTGGGTCATAGTGGTATCTACACTTTTTATCTAGTGTAAAAGTAAAGAGTTCTACCACTTTTTACCACTTTTTACCACAAAAAAGTTTTCCACATCGTTTTTGTTACAGAATCGATCCCACAATATAGTTAAAATATGCCTATTCACATACCGAGAAAGCCATTACACACTGATAATAAGCCAATTAAAATTAATTCCACATAAAGTGTTACGTCCGCCCATTTTTGCCCATACTTTAAGATTTTTTAATTAAAAGCGCTCATTTATAGCATTCAAAAAGTGGGAAGTCCTCCCACTTTTCGGCATTTTTTTGCCTTAGTTTAAAAGAAACGCAAACGTAGCACCAAGTGATAATCGGGACTTCATCTAAAAGATAAGATTATTATCTTATTTAGACTTATTAAATATAATTTGCACAAGAACAATTAAAACGATTTCTTTGTAGGCGTAAACCATTCTTAATTAATAAACAGGTGACAACTACGCTCAAAAATGAATTCAGAACAACAAGCTAAAAGTTTAAACTGGGCAAAACATCAAAAACGCTGGTTTGGCAAATGGCATTTATATGTGGGCATCATCGCTGGAGCAATAGTTGCTTTCGTGGGTTTAACAGGTAGTATCCTGGTTTTTCAGGATGATATCGATCGTGCATTAAACCCGAACCTTTTTGAAGTTATTGCGCAAAAACAAAAATTACCGGTTGAGGACATTGTACCCCTCATTAAAAAGAATTACCCCAAGATAAAAATAGATTACCTGCTGCTTAATGATGTCAAAAATCCAAATGAGGCGTATAGCATCACCAATTTAAAAACAAACGAACAAACTTTTATCAATCCATATAATGGAAAAATAACCGGAAAAAGGATTTACACCAGTTCTTTTATCCGTGTGGTTACCGAACTGCACCGAACCTTACTTATTCCGGTTGCGGGACGGTACATTTGTGGGCTGGCTTCGCTTTGTCTTTTAATTTTAACCATATCAGGCCTGCGTTTATGGATCCCAAAAAAATGGAAACAGTTAAAAACAGTACTAACAGTAAGGTTTAGCGGATCGTTTAAAAGACAAAATTACGATTGGCATAATTCACTGGGTTTTTACTCCTCACCCTTTGTGGCTATATTAAGTTTAACTGGATTTTCGATTACTTTTTCTACGCTGGTAATCCCCTTGTTATTTTTGCTAAGTGGTAAATCGCCGCAAGGTGTTGCCAAATTATTGGGCGCAAAATCTGCCTGGCATGCACAGGCAAATCCGCTACCTTTAAAAGATATTGTAGCTGCAGTGAAAGAAAAAATGCCTGATGGTTACATTGGTGGTATTGCTTTTCCGGCAGATAAAATGGGTACTTACCGCCTGGATGTAGTAAGTGGAAATCTCCCTAAAGTTGGGAAAAGGGAAATGTTGGTTGTGGATCAGTACACCGGCAAAACATTATTGAATAGCCGTAAGGATTTTCCGAATGTAGGTAATGCTTATTTAAGCTGGTTAACGCCAATCCACTATGGAAGTTTTGGCGGCAGGCCAACGCAGGTAATCGCCATTATTGCCGGTTTAATGCCGTTTGCACTCTTTATTACTGGATTTATCATTTGGTGGCCGCGTTATAAAAAACAAAAGAAGGGCAAAAAACATAAAACAAAAGAGTCAAAGTTGGATGAGCAGGCCCAAAGCCCGACATTGGTAAAAGATGGAAAAGCAGAAGTAATTAAAGCGCCACTTCCGAAATTAGGCCGATATTTCCTGATCAATTTTAAATCGGGTTTTAAATATGCGGCCATTATTCTTGCGATCAGTTCTATTATGGGTGCATTGTATGGCTTACCATCTGGGATAGTGATTCAACCAGCTATTTTTGTTGTTGCTTTTAGTTGTGTAATGGTCTGCCTGAATTTTATATGTGCGTTGTTGTCTGAAATATTCAATATTCTTTTTTTAGTTCCATTTAGAAAAGGAAGTCATAAAGTTACGCGATATTTCGCATTATCGGCCGCCTTCTTTATCTGTTATTTAACTGTATATATAGTATTACTGAATACGGGGCTGGAAGTTTTTTAGTTGACAGTAATACCAGATATAGGCTTTGCAGCTTGCATTAAGGTTCCCGTATACGCGGGAATGACGACCAACCCTTGGTGCCAGATGTTGCCATCTGACACCAAACCTGGCGTTGAATTATTTTGTTGGTGTAATTACAATTTTTCTGAATTCGATAGGTGCATGATCTCCCTGAAGGTAAATAGGCCCTGGCTCTCCTTCATTACTGTCTAACGCTCCTCCTGTAATGCCCGGAATTTCCTGGTTACTGATAATGGTTTTGCCATTGGCCACCACAGTTACCAAACGGCCAACGAGGGTAATATCGTAACTCTGCCATTCATCCGGACCAAGGGTAACCATTTCATTGGCGGTTAAAAAGCCATAAATACCACCAAACAATACGCTATTAGGGTGTGCATCCTTATTACTGTCTTCAATCTGTACTTCATAACGGCCTCTTAAATAAACACCACTATTTCCTCCTTTTGCGTACTTAAATTCGACATGAAGTTTAAAATCGTTATACTTTTGTTCGGTAATTAAATTTGAACCTGGCCTTGGGCTTGTTAAAATGCCATTTTTTACTACCCACTGGTTTTGTCCGGTGGTTTTCCAGCCAGCTAAGTCCTTTCCATTGAACAGATTTATCGGCTTGCCCCATGCAGGCGCTGCCGTTCTTTTTAGGTATGGTGCTTTCACCCCTTTCCAGCTATATTGTTTACCATTACAATCAAGCATCGTTCCCTGAATTCCGGCATCGGTCAGATTTCCTTCGATCACCAAATTCGCGGTACCACTCTCCCATTGTGGCGGAATTTCAAAACTGAACTTTCCATTAGCAAATTTAACTTCGGCAACGGGGCGTGCACTACCCGCAGTAGATACAAAATAACCTACTAATGTTTTTACTCCCGAAAGTTTTACTTCCAGCCAGGCTGGTGCCGGTTTCCCGTTTATATCAACAGTGATATCCCACCGGCCTATTAATTCTTTTGGCTCAGCAGTCAACGAAATATAATCACGGTTTGTAGTGGCTGCAGCAAGCGCTTTTTCAGACAAACCTGCAAGGAGCAGACAGCCTACGCTAAATAAAAAGATTTTTTTTCTCATAAGTTTGTATGTATAATCGAGGCTATTGCAAGCCTTAGGAAAGGTAATACTTATTTGTTTTAGCTGCAAATGCTTGTTATTAAAGGAACGCGGATACTCCATTATATTTGTGAAAGAAAGGTCAACTCAACACGATTTATCTAATTATGAGGTAATTTTATTACTTTAGGTAAAGTGAATAAAATATGATCAGATTTTTCGCGTCCCTCGCCCTTATTGTATGTATTTCTACCTTTAACTGTATTGCAAAACAGGATACCACTGGTAAAAAAACTGATAGTACTGCTATTAAAAGGTTTGATAACGATCTTGACAAAGTTAATCAGTTATCGGCCGAGCGACTTTCTGATTCTCTTAAAAGATCTGAACTGGAAAGGCGTGTGAGTACATTGGGTGCTGCTGATAAATCTGAACGTGCAACATTAATGGCAGAACTTTCCTCTCTAAAAAAAAGAGATTCTGCACACCTTTCACGGCAGCAACACCAAATTGATTCGCTTCGGGCAATTATTAAAGGCGTTCCGGTAGTTTTCCATTCGGATACCCTTTATTATCTTTATGCCAAACTGGGAAGTTTCAGCGCCAGCGATCGTGCACGCGCTGTTGTAGAAAGGCTAGAGCGTATTGGGGATGCTCCCGGATACTCAGGAGATTCACTCCGGCTCAGTTTATCCGAACAATCTACTGATTTACTTTATGGCAACAGCCTGCTGTTATCCATTACCGATCAGGATGCACTATGGGCGAGAAAAGACCGTGCCGGCTATACGGAATACATCAGAAAAAAAGTATCGGCTGCTCTTCTGCAATACAGGAATGATAACGGCTGGCGGGTTATTTTAGAAGAAATCTTGCTCACCCTGCTGGTTATTGCAGTAGTGATTACCCTTATTTACCTCATTAATAAACTCTTCAAAAAAATATCAAAAAGAATAATTTCTGCAAACGGAGAACCCAGGGTAGGAATTAAGATCAGAAATTACGAACTGTTAGATGCGGCGCATCAACAGAACGCGATCACCTTTATCCTGAAAATCATCCGTTATGCGGTTATTCTACTGGTTATTTACCTTGCTTTCCCGGTATTATTTGGCATTTTCCCGTTTACGCGTGATCTATCGGTTAACCTGTTGAGTTACATCCTCAGCCCTTTAAAGAAAATCGGAATAGCGGTATGGAACTATATCCCCGATTTGATGACGATATTGGTGTTACTGGTGGTTTTCCGCTACGTGATTAAGCTGGTGCGTTTTGTTAAAACGGAGATTGAGCGGGGAAAACTCACCATCCCGGGCTTTTATAAAGACTGGGCAAATCCAACCTATCAAATTATCAGGGTGCTGATTTTGGCTTTTATGCTTATCGTCATCTTCCCTTATCTTCCGGGTTCCGATTCGGGCGTTTTTAAGGGTGTATCGGTATTTATGGGCGTGCTGTTTACTTTCGGATCGGCCGGGGCACTAGGCAATGTGGTTGCAGGACTTGTACTGACGTATATGCGTGCATTTAAAATCGGCGATAGGGTAAAAATTGGTGAGGTTACGGGTGATATTACTGAAAAAACATTGTTGGTAACCCGTGTACGTACTATTCAGAATGAAATTGTGTCGATCCCCAATTCTACCGTAATGAATAACCATACGGTAAATTTTAGTATAGAGGCGGCAGATAAGGGTTTAATTGTGAATACCACGGTTACGATAGGTTATGATGTTCCGTGGCGACAGGTACACCAACTTCTTATTGATGCAGCCCTTGCCACTTCACTTATTGAGGCTGAACCAAAACCCTATGTGTTACAAACCAGCCTCGACGATTATTATGTAAGCTACCGGTTAAATGCTTATACGAAATCGCCAAATAAACAAGCCGTTATTTATTCAGGCTTACATGCCAACATCCAGGATCATTTTAACGAGGCCGGAGTAGAGATTATGTCGCCACATTATAAAGCATTAAGGGATGGTAATGCGACTACGATTCCTCTGGATTATCTTCCCGGCGACTACCAGGCTCCACCATTCCGCACAGAAAACAAAGCGCAAAAAGATCATAAGGGCAACGCAGATCAAAACACATAGACTCACAAGCGCTCAAAAAAGCTGACAAGCGTGTTTTGAAATGAAAAAGGGCCTTGCAAATGATTTGCAAGGCCCTTTTTCATTTGTATTATGATTTATCCATTAATGGCTTTCACACCTGGCAATTCTTTACCTTCCATATATTCTAATAAAGCACCACCGCCTGTAGAAACGTAGCTTACCTCATCTTCTAAACCGAATTTAGCAATCGCCGCAGCCGAATCGCCACCACCGATTAATGAGAAGGCACCATTATCTTTAGTTGCCGCTACAACTGCTTCTGCAACCGCTTTGGTACCTACCTGGAAACTTTCCATTTCGAAAACACCCATCGGGCCATTCCATAATAAGGTTTTAGAGTTTTTAATCACTTCCTGAAATAATTCAACCGATTTTGGACCGATATCTAACCCCATCCAATCTGCAGGAATCTGACCTGAGTTTACATCTTTTTTATCTGCATCATTTGCAAAACGATCAGCAATTACGGTATCAACAGGTAAAATCAGGTTTACTCCTTTAGCTTTTGCTTTTTCAATCAGTTCTAAAGAAAGTTCTTGCTTATCAGCCTCTAACAATGAGGTACCGATTTCGCCTCCCTGTGCTTTTGCAAAGGTGTAGGCCATACCTCCACCAATAATCAGGTTATCTACCTTATCTAATAATTTCTCGATCAAAAGAATTTTATCAGATACTTTCGCACCACCCATAATTGCAGTGAAAGGCCTTTCTGCGTGGTTTAAGATTTTTTCTGCATTTTCTACTTCCGAAGCCATTAAATAACCGAAGTATTTTGCATCAGGGAAAAACTGTGCAATAATTGAAGTTGAAGCATGTGCACGGTGCGCCGTACCAAAAGCATCGTTTACATAAACATCTCCTAATTTCGATAATTTCTCTGCAAAGGCAACATCACCTTTTTCTTCTTCTTTGTAAAAACGAAGGTTTTCTAACAATAATACTTCACCTGGTTTTAAATCAGCTGATTGTTTTACTGCACTTTCACCAATACAATCATCAGCAAATTTAACTTCAACACCAACCAAGGCAGATAAATCAGTTAAAATGTGTTTTAAAGAATATTTATCGGTTGGTCCATCTTTGGGACGGCCTAAGTGCGACATTAAAATAACTGAACCACCATCTTTTAAAATTTTAGAAATGGTTGGTAAAGCAGCCCTGATTCTTTTATCATCAGTGATTTTAAATTCATCATTTAATGGTACATTAAAATCTACCCTGATTAAGGCTTTTTTATCTTTAAAGTCAAACTGGTCAATTGTATTCATGTTTAATTATTTTGATTTTAAGTTTAATTTCATCTCGTAATGGAAACCGATTCCCGGGATATCAAATTCTGGAGATTCGGTAGTAAAGCCAATTTTTTTATAGAACGCTGCTGCCGTAGAACGTGCATTGCACCACAAATAATCGGTATTGTATTCTTTTAGGTATTCGATGGCAAAAGTAACCAATGCAGCGCCATAGCCATTTCCACCGGCATCGGGATGTGTAGCCATGCCACGGAGTTGATAACCTTCACCTTCTTCGGGGAAGAAATCATTACGCATAAAGGTTGCGATTGATTTTATCTCTCCATCTTTTAAAAAGCCAAGATGAAAAGTATCGTAGGCCAGGTCGCCATCAAAAACACATGCGTCAAATGGTTTACCGTTTCGTAAAACCAGGCTTCTTAAAGGCAGAACTTCTTCTGGAAGGATGAATTTGACCATATTTATTTTATCACTTAGCTCATGCCTGCTACCAGAATATGGCTATCAGGATGCGCCGCAAACGTTTGCAAAGTTAATAAAGCAATTGAAACGAGGTAATAATATCGGATAGAAAGTGCTAACATTTTAGATAGATAAGCAATCCGATCATAATGTTATATTGGCATAGAGAGCCAAAATTTTGATAATAGCAAACAGACTTCCGGTTTACTTGTTGATAAATAATATGTGCAAATGGTATAACCTAAACCAGCTTAAAGTGAAAGAAGAAAATATTAAAACCGCAGCAAGAATATTATTAGGAGCAGGTTTAATTACCGCAGGAATTGGTCATTTAACTTTTGCCCGTAAACCTTTTCAGGCACAGGTACCAGATTGGGTGCCTTTAAAAAAGGATGATACCGTTGTGTATTCGGGTTTTGTTGAAATTGCATTAGGTACAGCCCTGGTGCTGAGTCCGCAGAAATATGAAGATATAGTAGGCAAAATTGCCGCAGGTTTATTTGTCGGCGTATTTCCAGGCAATATTTCACAATATACCCATAAACGAAGTGCCTTTGGGCTTAATACCGACAGCAAACGATTTTTACGCCTGTTTTTTCAACCCGTACTGGTTTATTGGGCATTAAAATCTACACAAAAAGCTAAAATTAAGCTTTAGAAAGTATATCTATCTTTTTCACCACATCAATTAAACGGTTGCTGTAACCGTATTCATTATCATACCACCCAACCACCTTAACCAGATCGCCAACGATAGAAGTTAATAGTGAATCGAATATACAAGAGTGTGGATTATCAATAATATCAACGGATACAATTGGATCTTCGGTATACTCGAGCAGGTCTTTAAGTTCGTTTTCTGCAGCTAATTTAAAAGCGGCATTAATTTCTTCGATAGTTGTTTTCTTTTTTAACAGACAGGTAAAATCCGTCAGCGATCCGTTTAAAACCGGAACCCTGATACCTGCACCGCCTAACCGGCCATCCAGCTCCGGAAAAATGTGGGTGATGGCTTTAGCTGCCCCTGTTGTAGTTGGAATAATAGAAGAAGATGCCGCTCTTGCCCTGCGGAGGTCTTTATGGTTGGCATCGTGCAGGTTCTGATCACCCGTCATTGAGTGGATGGTGGTAATATAACCTTCCTCTACACCCCAGTTATCGTTCAGGATTTTGATCATAGGGGCAATGTTATTGGTGGTACAGCTTGCATTAGACAGTATTGGGCTTTTCAGATCAATCTGATCATCGTTAACCCCCAGTACCACCATTGGAATATCATCTGCAGCTGGTGCAGAAATCAGCACCTGTTTTGCTCCTGCTGTAATGTGTTTTTCGGCAGCCTGTTTGGTTAGGTTTTTACCTGTACAGTCGATTACTACATCTACCCTCAATGCGGACCAGGGTAATTCATCAGCCTCTTTTATGGCAAATACGGGAATGGAGAGTTGACCAATGACCACTGCATCGGGTTTAGCCGAAACTTTACCGGCAAATACACCGTGAACAGTATCGTATTTAAATAAATGGGCCATTGTTTTTGCATCTGCCAGATCGTTGATTGCGACTACCTCGAAACCCTCAGCCAATGCTAAACGTAAAAATGTTCTTCCTATTCTACCAAAACCATTTATTGCCAGCCTCATTTTCTATAAAAATTAGAGCGCAAAATTAGTATTTATTTATGAAAGCGAAGCCCTTATCATATAAGATGGAAAAGGCATGATAAAAGGGAATTTAAAGCGCTTAATTTGAGATGATTGCTATTTCTTTGCGTTTCGCAACAAACTTAGGGTGAGCAGGGCATTAAATAACATACAAATGCAAATAATGATCAGAATTAAAACAAAGTTTCCTAAGTTCTGAAGTAAAATGGTTGCTGCAAGAATAATGATGTTAAATCCTATAGTTGAAATTACAATTAAGCTTGGCCTTAATCCTAGCCGCTCTAAACGATGGTGGATATGGTTGCGGTCACCCCTAAACGGCGATCCTCCCTTTAATATCCTTATGGTAAAAACCCTTAAAGAATCGAATATGGGTACAATCAATATCGAAACAGCAATTGCGGGTGCTGAATAAAAGGCAGGATGGTTTTCGCCGGTAAACTTATTAAGCTCGATAAATTTGATTGCCAGTGCTGCTGAAATAAGCCCGATAATCAGGGCTCCGGTATCGCCCATAAAAATCTTTGCGGGAAACCAATTATATTTCAAAAACCCACCTACAGCTCCTGTCAGTGCAAATGCTATAAACGCATAAGGAATCTCTCCCATTAGCGAAAACAGCACGCCGAAGGTTAAACTGGTAAAAATACCTATTCCTGCGGCCAGGCCATCAATACCATCAATCAGATTAAATGCGTTGTTTAGGAAAATGATCAGGGCAATGGAAAAAAGACCTCCCCAAATGGCTACCATATCCCCGATACCGAGTACACCATACAAACTTGTTAAGCGGAAAGCGCCAAAAAAAACAAGGATAAAGGCCACTACAATTTGCAGCACAAATTTTGTACTGGTATTGGTTCCATACACATCATCTTTTAAACCAAGGGCGGCAAGAATAATACAGGATGCAATTAAAAAATTGGCTTCTTTAAAGTTAATAATCGACGAAAACAGGAGAATACTGATGGTAAAACTTCCCACAATGGCTAAACCACCTAAACGGGAAATATTACGCTTATGGGTTTTTCGGTGCAGGTCGTTTTTATCGAAAAGCCCGTATTTTAAGGAAGTATAAATTACACTTGGGATACTTAATATTACAATAGAAAAGGCCAGTATAAAAATGGCCAAATAAAAATAAATGGGACTTGTATGCAGGATATGCTCAAACAAAATTTTCGGGACTTAGAAGCAAAGATAAACATACAAAGATAAAGTAAAAGGTAATACCAAATGTTTAACATGATATTAATCAAATAGAAACATAGGCGAATGAAGTAAACATTCAACTTTATGCCTAAAAAAAAGGCTTATCTATTTTATTAAATACGCTCATACAAGCATCTTCTTGGAAGATTAAAACTGACCAAGTTTACTGAGTTTCTTTCTTACCAAAACAAAAAGAGGATTTGGCACTTTGTTCCTTTTTAATGCTTTGTAATCATTAATGAAGGCATAGTATCTACTTTTTAGCGACTGATTGCTTACTCCTCCTACCCGCATCTTCACCATTAATAGCGGCATGTACATGGTTTTTATTTTATGGGTATAAAAATAACGCAATATCAATTCGTAATCGGCAGCGGTCCCTAAATCGAGGGCATAATTCCCATATTCTTCAAACAAAGTACGCTTTAAATATAAAGTGGGATGGGCAGGCATCCAGCCTTTTTCCATATCTTCTGGAATTGCCGGTTTGGATCTCCATTTCCTGACTATTTTATCTGAAGTTGCATGGATATAATCCAAATTGCCATACAAGCCATTTATTGCAGGATTAGCCATAAAAACTTCTGCCACAGAAGATAACACATCAATGGTTGCAAACTTATCATCTGCATTTAAAATTCCGATGATATCACCTGTAGCTTGCTGAATGCCTTTATTTATCGCATCGTAAAGACCCTGATCTTTTTCTGAAATCAAATAATCAATATGCGATTGGTTCTGCTGAATGATGTTCAGTGTTTTATCTGTCGATGCTCCATCAATCACCAAATACTCAACATTTGGATACGTTTGGGCAATTACTGAATTAAAACAGTCTTGCAAAAATTTTTCTCCATTGTAAACAACGGTGATAAGGGATATTTTCATATGTACCAAATGGGATTCTTTGGCTTACTAGTTGGGATGAAGGCAAAAAATTATGCTAAAGATAAGAAATAGCCTAATGTTAATTCGATCAAAAAGTAATTATAGTTTATTTCTTCTTCTGATTACGAATATGCCGAGGAAGCTTGCCGCGGCGGCAAGGGGTAAGGAGTAATCGTCCAGGTTGCATTCTAGGGTTGTTGTATAATTAACTAATTCCCCATCGCCAAGACAATCATTACAAACCCCTAACACAATTGGAATTCCGGTGGGGTGCCCATATATACAGGAACCTATAACAGTATAGCTATTAACCCAACTTGTTGAACAAGAAACATCCGTAAATAAAGGATTAGAGGCTTCATAAATATTAGCACCAATTCCGATTGTTAATCCAGAACTTATTTTAACGCCTAATAAATAGGTTGTATAACTTGTGTAAATCGAATTTCCTCCCGGCACTTTACAACCTACTGCGGCATTGGAAATACCACTATAACATACAAATAGCAGTACAATCACAAAACCGCATATACATCTCATAACGAAAGGAATTGATATAATTGTAAAATTATAGCAAGACCAGGCTAGAAACTACATTCGTTTTGTTCAAGTCATGTATACAATTATTAAACTATAGAAGAAAGGATTAAAACATTCTTCATTTTAAATACGCCTATTATTGAAAAAACAACCAGGAGAATCAAAGCTCCACTATCAATCGGGCAGTCATTTAAGGATGGATCATAGGAATTTAAGCTACCCGGAGTATATGTTGATGGCCCAGTTTTCACTTTACATGACCCTAAAGATGTTGTATTAACACTATTTCGAGGAACTCCACAAGCCTGTTCCATATTATTTACAAGATGAACAGGATTTGAAGTGCTGTATACAGGAATTCCGATACAGCCTGGACAATCTCTATAAATTTCCGCTGTAAGATCAGGATAAATGTTGTCACCGAGATTGCAACCTACATCCGCTGATGAGCTGGAAATTTTCAAAAAAAACAGGGCTAAAACTAAAAATAAAACTTTCATGAATAAGACGACTTTCTATGTAGTTTAAAAACTACAATATTTGCAAATATTGCAAATAAATAAATTAGATACGAGTCTGTTTATTCCTTGGATTTCAAAAAAGACAATCAAAAAACAAAAAGAAGATGCATTAGTAAATATTATTTGATAAAAAACATTCACCAAGCTCTCTAAAGCCTATTTCGCCAGGGTTTCGATTTAAAATTAGGCCTGTTGAAGCATTGATAATTATCATGAACAAAATGAACATCAAATTGTCAAAAGATAGGTGATTAAGTGCATTAACACCAATTTACGTTTACCACCCTTAAATTTCCAGGTAAAAATACATGCGCAGCCTGGCTAGCTCTGTTACAATACCTGAGGCAATTTTTGAAATGTCTATTGAGTTTTTTAGACAGATTAAGTTGTACAAAAATACACCCTTTTACCCTACAAAATTATGCACCTTAATAAGCGATTTGTTATTAAGCTGGTAATGGTATCTAAGTACAAATACTCCCATAAAGGCTGAAAAAAATAAAAGAAATATTTCATGGCTATCTAGCGGCAAACCACAAGGAGCCATAAAAGTTTCAGAAATTGAATAAATCTGTCCTGTTTTGGTTGAACCATTTAATGTACAAGGTCCTAGCGAGGCACCAGAGGTTGCAAGATAAGTATGTGGACCACACACCCCTTCCCACCATACAAAATTATTTCCGTTCCCTGTATAAAACTGTGTACTTGTTTCGGGATTGTTAAAAACCTTATTATAAGTATCGAAATTTAACACCAGGCACCCTGTTGCAGCAGAAGCACCGATAGAAATGGATAGTGAAATAAAAAGCAAGAATAGAATTTTTAACATCTCCCGGAAAATTTGCTACAAAGATTATAAAAAGCATCATAGAAATACCAAAATGCAAACGAAATCATACAAAAAAGATAATTTTGCTTATTATTAATGAGTAGTTATGCTTTGTTAAAAGCTTTCGGCTCCAAATAATTTATAAGCAACCAGAGACTGAGTTAAGAACTAAAAGAATTTTGTTTTGTACTTTTTTGGATCCGATAAATAGCCAAAAACCCGGTTGCGCATAACATTAGCGGCATATAATCATCAATAGGGCAGTCTGTTGGGGTGTAAGTATATTCAGCTCCAGCCCTGTAATCACCTGATAAGAAAACATAACAAGTTGCCCCAGGGCTGCTAAAGCTACCAACTCTGGGGCAGCTAGAAGATGTGTTTAGTGGGAATGAATTCGTATAAACATTGCCTCCACTGTGATCGGTACCTGTGTCTGTAATGTAAAATCCAGGTCCATAAGTACCTCCTATGTAACAACCAGGACCATCAGCAAAACAGAAAAAAAAATTACTGCATAGCATCACAGTAAAGAGATAAGTCTTATACTTATTAAACATACTTAGGGACGACGGCGGGATAATTCCGTTTGACAAATTTACCTCGTATAGATCAAAAACCTCCTGTAAACCACCCCAAGGAGGTGCATTAATTGCGTTTTATCAACTACAATTTTATAACATCAGGTATTATTTATACTTACAGGGACTAAACTGAACTATATTCAATTTAGTAAATGGTAACACGAAATCTAATTATTTGTGATTGATATTAACTTATTTTCTTTGATGTACAGAATATCGTCTTAAATGATAAACCGAATAAATAACCGGAACTAAACCAAACAAAAAAATGTAATCATCGATTGGTAAGGTGAAATAACTGAATGTTCTTTGACCAAATACCCCACCATCAAAATTATTTACATAATAATGAGAGTTGTCTCCACAAGTAATCAAAACAACCCCATCATAAATGCATCCACCACTTAAAGTACAGGGCGAGATTCCAGCAATATTATTGCCGGGACAAGTATATGTTTGACTCAAGGCAGATTTTCTCGACGAGGCAAAGATAAAAAAGAATAAAATGAATAATTTAAATGTCCGCATAGTGTATAATGTTTCATCAAATACAACCTTGAGTTGTAAACATGATACTTGACAATTTTTGATAAAATCAAAAAATCGTCGTAACCATGTATTCCTACATTATAAGCGGGATAGTATATGAATATAAGCATTTAATACTTAACTTAATAAGCTTAACGATGGCTCAATACCAGATCAAGCTTAAAAATCATTTTCCCATTAATTTTTTTTTAAGCATCTTTAACCCATATTTTGCGTGTATTGCCCATTAGCAGTCACTGTACATCCCGATTCTTGATTATGATCCCAACAAAAGCAATTATTAAATTTCTTTGTATCCTATCTGTTTGCGCAATGTTTTTAAGTTGTGCCTCACGGAAAGAACACAGTTTGTTTAATGCGCCTAGTGATATTGTTACCGATACCATTAAACAGGTATATGTGGTAAATGATCAGGGTATTAGTGATGCTTATTATAAAATAAAGGTGAATGATCAGCTGGCCATCCGGAACTTACAAAATAAAGAATTTGGTGCTACGGCAGTTGCCAGCAGCGGCACAAGTGTTAATCAAACAGCAGGTGGAACCATCAATAATACCCTTTCATATTTAGTGGACATAGATGGTAAAGTAAATTTGCCGGCGATTGGAAAAGTTGAAGTATTAGGCCTGAGCAGAAGAGATGCTGCAATAAAAATACAGGATTTATACGCCAAACAATTGCTTCGCGATCCGATTATAGAACTTAGTGTGGTAAATTTAAAGGTTACTTTATTAGGCGAATTTGGCAGGCAGGGCAATTTTTTATTGGAAAGGGAGAATACTACCCTTATTGATATTATTGGTGAAGCGGGGGGCATAAACAAAACCGCCGATCCTAAAACGCTTAAAATTATCCGTGGTGATAGAAGCCATCCTGAAATTATTTATGTTAACCTGAATGATATCAATAGTTTGGCAAGTAAAAAACTTGTTCTTCAGAATAACGACATCATTGTACTTCAGCAAACCAAAAGTGCTGCGCTTAGCGAAAAATTAACGAGCGTAAATAATATTGTACAACCCTTTCTTGTTGTAGTCAATTTGGCTGTATTAATCTTTACCCTCACGCGCTAATGGATAACACAATAACGACAGAGCACAAGAAGTTAGCCAGCCAAACCATCAATTACTGGAAAATTGCCTTAATTTTCCTGAGCAGATGGTATTGGGTTGCCGCAACGGTACTGATTAGTTTTATACTAGCCTGGTTGTATGTACGTAGCATTACCCCTATCTACATTACTTCCGCTTCGCTAAAGTTAGATGGCGATCAGCAGCAACAAATGGCTTCGCTGCCAGGTTCGCAGATGAACTATCGTCCTTTTAATCAAAATCAGATACAAACTGAAGGGATCATTATGCGATCTGAAGATGTAATTCTAAATGCCTTAAAAAATCTTGATTATAAAATCAGTTACTATTTAGAAGGAAGGGTGCGCGTAACTGAACTTTATCCGAAACAACCTTTCCAGGTTGATATTTTAACACAGGATTCGGTTAATTTCAGCAGGGCAACCTATTCAGTTAAACCGATTGATAGCAAAACCTTTGAGTTATCCAGCAGTGACGACAACAAGAACCCGAAAAAGTACCGTTATGGCCAAGCAATTAATGCTGGCAATATGGTGTTCACTGTAAAAACAGAAGTCCCACCTGCGGGCAATTACAGTTTCAAATTTAACGGAACCAGGGATTTATATGGAAGGGCTGCAGGAGGATTAAATGTATTTGAACAGGAAAAAAACACCAATATTATGGGCGTTACCCATACCGATAGCAATCCTGTTTTCTCCGCTAATATACTCAATGAAATTATTAAACAATATGTAAAAAATGATGCAACGCTAAAAAAAAGATCAGCTAAGCAAACCATAGATTATTTAGATAGTCAGATTGCTTTTCTTGACGCACAGGTAAATAAATCGGGCAATAAACTTTCTAGTTTTCAAAGCAGCAATAAACTCATTGATCCTAATAGTGACCGCCAAATAGGCACTTCGAAATTGGGTAATCTGCAAAACCAGATTGCGGAACTACAATTACAGGAGCTTGGTATCCAACAACTGGAAAGTCAGGTTAAAAACAATAAAGACCGGATTCAATTTAATCTCAACCTGGAGGGTACCAATAGTACACTTTTAACGGGTTTAATTACGCAACTAAACTCCCTTATTTTAAGCAGAGAGAATAAACTCCAAAATTTTAATGCCGACGCGCAGCCTATACAGGATATAAACAGGCAGATCAATGAAGTTAAACAAGCCATTGTAACCAATATCCGCTTATTGCACGAGCGCAACCAAAAAACCATTAGTTATATTAATAACCAGATTGGTCAGGCCAATCAGGAACTCGGAAGCATACCGGCTAAACAAAATGATTTCGCCAAGTTACAGAGCAATTTCGATATTAATCAACGCATGTTCTCGATGTTGTTTGAAAGAAAACTTTCAGCACAGATCAGCTCCGCGGCAGTAATATCCGGCGCTACCATAATTAGCGTGGCACAGCCTTCCTTCTACCCTATTTCTCCGGTTCCAAAAAAGATTTATTCTTCATACCTGTTTATGGGTTTATTTTCTGGTTTAGGATTAATTTTATTGGTTAGAATATTAAATCCTTATTTATATGATATCGAAACCATCGAGGGTTTAACCGCAACGCCAATTATTGGGGTTATTTTAAAATATCCTAAAAAAGTAGAACCGGGAGAAAGTGTTTTATCGATAGAGCGCCCAAAATCCATATTTGCCGAATCGGTCAGGTCAGTAAGAACCAATCTGAGTTTTATGGCCAGCGATCAGGATACCAAGGTAATCTGCATTACTTCTGAAGTTTCGGGCGAAGGAAAATCCTTTGTGAGTTTAAACCTTGCTGGTACACTTTCTATTATTGAGAAAAAGGTAATCATTATCGCCGCCGATTTGCGAAAATCCAGGCTTCACCATGCTTTCGGTTCTGATAACCGCATTGGTTTGAGTACTTATTTATCCAAACAGGTCGGCTTATCCGACATTATCTTTACCGATGAGAAACACCATATCGATTACATCACTTCAGGGCCGGTACCGCCAAATCCGTCGGAGCTTTTACACCACAAAGCCATGGAAACGCTCATCGAAAAATTGCGGGAAACCTATGAGTATATCATTATAGATACAGCTCCTGTTGGATTGGTATCAGATTCAATCCCGCTGATTAGAAAAGCAGATGTTAACCTTTTCATTATCCGTTCGGGTGTTTCGAAATTCAGGGCTGCAACCATCCCTGATCGTTTATCAAAAGAATACGGGCTTAACAACATTGCCATTATATTAAATTCATTTGGTGATGAAAAATTACATGCCAATATCTACACCACTAATTACGCCCATAGCAATACCGGAACTTATTATTATTCGAATTATACCGGCTATGGAAAAAGCGGTTATTACGATGATGAGAAGAGCTGGTGGGAGTTTTGGAAAAGGAAATAAATGGAAAAGGTAAGAAGGATGACGGGAGATGGAAAAGCAATTCAGTTTAGAGATTAAGCCTTATGATTGATCAAAATTACAGGTGGTATCCGGTTTATACGCGGTCGAGGGCAGAAAAAAAAGCCCACGAAGAATTAGACAGAAAAGGGATTTTAAGTTATTTACCTCTAAAAAAGACAGTTAAACAATGGAGCGACCGTAAAAAAATCGTCGAGGAGCCCTTGATTAAATCCTATCTCTTTGCGTATATTTCGGCTAAAGAATATGCAGAAGTTTTAATGACCAATGGTGTTGCCAGGTTTATTTATTTCTCCAGTCAAATCGCCTCTATCCCTGACCAACAAATTAATGATCTTAAACTCTTACTGGCTACTGATGCCGATCTTGAGCTTATTGATTATGATATTAAACCAGGAGAAAGGGTATTGATTAAGGCCGGGCCTTTTAAAGGAATAATTGCTGAACTGGTTTCGGCACAAAACAAACAGCGTATTATTTTACGTTTACAAAATATGGGGTATTCGATTAACATCAATACATCAATTGCTTTTGTAGAGCCATTATAGGGATACGAAAAGAGATTAATGCTCAATAAAAAGCTGATACTTTTGGATCAGCTTTATTCATAAAAAAATATAATCGGTTCATTTTGAAAAACAAAATGTGACTGAAAGGGCGAAGCTGTATCCAGCGCAGCTCAAATGGTTCAAATTCTGTCAAAGTTTAAATATTTATGTGCCGTATAGCTGGCATTATCAACAGCAAAAATTCATCAGAAAAAACTACTCAACAGGTGAAAGCCATGTGTGATAGTATGCAGCATGGTGGGCCTGATGATTATGGTATTTATAGTGATGAAAACGCATCTGTATGTTTCGGTAACCGCAGATTAGCCATTTTAGATCTTAGCAGCAACGGTCACCAGCCTATGGTAAACCATAAGGAGGACATTGTAATTACCTATAATGGAGAGATTTACAACTATCAGAAAATCAGAATCGAATTAATCAATTTAGGTTATATATTCAAAACACAAACCGATACAGAAGTAATACTTTATGCTTATCAACATTGGGGAGAAACTGCTTTCGAAAAACTGGATGGAATTTTTGCCTTTTCTATTTACGACAAACGACAACAATGTGTATACCTCGTTCGCGACCAGAATGGAATAAAGCCGCTCTACTACCATTTTGATAACCACACTTTAACCTTTGCTTCCGAAGTAAAAGCATTTAAATATGCCGAAATCTCTCAAGAAAATGAAAATTGGCGGATTTATTACCTCGCATTCGGTCATATTCCTGAACCTTACACCACATTAAAAAATGTTTGCAGTTTAGGCAAAGGCTGTTTTCTCAAATACAATATTAGAAGCACGGAACATTTTATTCAATCTTATCATGAATTTGAAAGTACGTCTTATATCAGAAATGAGGCCTATGCCATCGAACGTATTCGTGAACAATTGGGTAACTCCATCAAGCAGCAGATGATTTCTGATGTAGAAATAGGTGTTCTGTTTAGTGGCGGTCTTGACTCTAGTATTATTACCATTTTAGCCAATCAATACAATAACAAACGGCTGTCTTTCATTTCAGCCAACTTTAACGAGATAGATTTTTCCGAAAAAAAACAACGCAGCAGCCTGCTCAAAAAAATAGATGGCCGCAAAATAGAGCAACTGATCACCTACCGCGATTTTGTACATAACTTCGATACGGTTTTAGCCAGCATGGATCAGCCTACAAATGATGGTATTAATACCTGGTTTGTATGTAAAGCGGCAAAAGAGCAGGGAATAAAAGTTGTGTTATCAGGTTTAGGGGCCGATGAACTCTTTGGTGGATATCCTTCTTTTGACAGGATCCATAAGATTCAGAATTTAAACTGGCTAAGTAAAAGTGTGTTACGAAGCATGCGTTTTTCTAATAACACCAAATTTAAGCGTTTATATTACCTCAGCTTAAATTCTCCCATTGGTGAGTATTTATGTTTAAGGGGCGTTTATTCTCCAGATGTAATAGCAGAGTTGTTGGATATCGATATGAGAACCGTGATCGATTGCCTCGAAGAAATTCCCCTGCAGCCCGGCATCAAAAAAACCAGTAACGAAACGCGGGCAAGCTGGTTCGAGTTTAACATGTACATGCAGAACCAGTTATTAAAAGATACTGATTTTATGAGCATGAGCCATGGTGTTGAAGTAAGGGTACCCTTTCTCGATCGCAATTTTGTTGACCTGGTGCTTTCTATCTCGACAGAGATCAAATTCAGCTATGAACAAAAAAAGAAACTGCTGGTAGAAGCTTATAAGGAAGATTTGCCTGTTGAAACATGGAAAAGATCAAAAATGGGGTTCACTTTCCCTTTTCAGGAGTGGATGAGAAAAAACAGCGATATTGCAGATCCATCACGCTACCATAATAAACGGGCAAAATCGCTCATCAAGAGTTTTGGAGCAAACAAACTGCACTGGAGCTCAGCCTTGGCGTTATACCGAACTTACCATGCCAGTTAAAGTATTATTTTTAACGCTTAAAACTTTTAGTTTAACCGGTGGCATTGAAAAAGTATGCCGAAGTTTATCACGTGTTTTATACGATCTGAGCGAAGAAGAAATTGTTCAATCTACCGTATATTCCATGTATGATAAAAATACCGACCGCGATTCCAGATACCTGAGTAAACAACAATTTCAGGGTTTCGGAGGGAAAAAAGAGCGGTTTGTAGTTCACTCTTTTTTAAGCGGGTTAAAGGCCGACGTTATTTTGCTAAGCCATATCCATTTAATCAATATTGTATATTTCATTAAAAAAATACATCCGAATAAAAAAATATATCTGCTGGCACACGGAATTGAGATCTGGAAAAAATTATCGGATTCTAAGCTCAAGATTTTAAACCAATTGGATAAAATAATTTGCGTCAGCCATTTTACTGCACAAAAAATAATGGATATGCACCATATTCCAGCTGATAAAATTGAAGTATTGAATAATTGCCTAGACCCATTTTATTACCTCTCTACACAGTTTGAAAAACCGAAGGAATTATTGAATAGGTACAGTTTAAATGATGAAAATATCATTCTGTTTTCATTATCACGCTTATCTTCTTCTGAAAAATACAAAGGATACGACCATACCATTGAGCTTTTACCTAAACTTTTAGAAAAATACCCAACATTAGTTTATTTATTGGGCGGCAAGTGGGATGCTATTGAAAAGAAAAGACTGGATGAACTGATCATTAAAAACAAGCTCCAGGATCACATCAGGATGGTCGGTTTTATCGATGAAACAGAAATTACCGAACACTTTTTACTGTCTGATATTTTTATCCTACCAAGCAAAAAGGAAGGTTTTGGGATTGTATTTATAGAGGCGCTGGCCAGCGGGCTCAGGGTAATTGCGGGTAATAAAGATGGCAGTGTAGATGCACTTCAAGGAGGAGCGCTGGGTGTACTCGTCGATCCTGACGATCAGGATGGCATCCAAACCAGTATCTGCAATTTATTAAAACATACGCAAACCGAAAGTGAGAAAAAAAACCTCCAGGAAAAATGCATGCAGGTATTTGGTTATGCTACATATCTGCAATCGGTAAAAAACTTGCTTTTAGATGGTGTGATTAATCATAACGAAACAATTGTACAAATGAACAAACCAAGCATTTATGGTTAAAGAAGAGCAACAGTGGACCATTGAGGCAAAATCTTCTTTGCTCGATCTAAAACTGAATGAGGTTTGGGCCTACCGGGATTTGTTGGTTTTATTGGTGAGAAGAGATTTCGTTTCTTTTTATAAACAGACTATTTTAGGCCCACTCTGGTTTTTTATCCAACCTTTATTTACCACCATTATCTTCACATTTATATTTGGCAATTTGGCAGGGATCTCTACTGATGGCTTGCCGAAACCCTTATTTTATATGGCAGGCATCACCGCCTGGAATTACTTTGCCGATTGTTTGACAAAAACATCTTCTGTTTTTAAAGATAATGCAGGTATTTTTGGCAAGGTATACTTTCCAAGGTTAATTATGCCATTGAGTATTGTCGTGAGCAATCTCGTACGCTTTGCTGTACAAATGGTTTTGTTTATCATTTTAATGGCTTACTATTATTTTGCTGGCGCCAATTTTAACATCAGCTGGGCAATTTGCCTGTTTCCTGTTATTGTAATCTTAATGGCTTTATTGGGCTTAGGGGCAGGCATGATCATTTCTGCCATGACTACAAAATATAGGGATCTGGCTTTTTTGATCAGTTTTGGTGTGCAACTGCTCATGTATGCCACCACTGTAATTTATCCCCTATCAGAAGCTGTAAAAAAATACCCAGCCTACGCCTGGATAATCGAATACAATCCAATGACTCCTATTATCGAAACCTTTAGATACGGCTTTTTAGGAGAAGGAAGTTTTAACTGGTTTAGTTTAGGTTATGCAACGATGATTACATTAATCCTACTGATCATTGGTACTGTAATTTTTAATAAAGTAGAACGGAATTTTGTTGATACAGTTTAGATTGATAATGGAAAATGTGAGATGGATAATGGAATATAAGTATGTCAAAAAACATTGCTATTAAAGTAGAAAATTTAAGCAAAGCTTATCAGCTAGGACAGATTGGAACCGGAACCATCAGTCGCGATTTAGAGCGTTGGTACGCACGGATTCGAGGTAAAGAAGATCCCTTCTTACGCATAGGTGAAAGCAATGATCAAAATACCAAAAGCACAAGCGATGTGGTATGGAGTTTAAAAGACATTAATTTTGAAATTGAGCAAGGCGATGCAGTAGGTATTATTGGCAGAAATGGTGCTGGGAAAAGCACTTTGCTTAAAATACTGAGCAAGGTTACCGCTCCTACTACCGGTAAGATTTCTGGTCGTGGTCGCATTGCAAGTTTATTAGAAGTAGGCACTGGTTTCCACCCAGAGCTGAGCGGTCGTGAGAACATTTTTTTAAATGGTGCTATTTTGGGCATGCGCAAGAAAGAAATCCAGCGAAAATTGGATGAGATTGTTGATTTTGCAGGGATAGAGCGGTATTTAGATACGCCGGTAAAAAGATATAGCAGCGGCATGTATGTACGATTAGCCTTTGCCGTAGCTGCGCATTTAGAAAGCGAAATATTAATTGTAGATGAGGTACTGGCAGTGGGCGATGCGGAGTTTCAAAAAAAATGTTTGGGCAAGATGGGTGAAGTGAGTAAAGGTGAAGGTAGGACAGTGTTGTTTGTGAGCCATAATATGGGTGCGGTAAAACAACTCTGCAATAGTGGGATAGTACTTAAAAATGGACTAATGAACTACCAATCTGGTACTATTTCTGAAGTCATTAACAAATACCTTGCTTCAGAAGACAAAGAATTGTCAAACATCCTCAATATAGATGACAAAAGATATAAAAATCAATATTTTACCCCTCTGATGATGCATACTACGAAAACTTCGTATAGTTTAAAAGAAGAGATTAAAATTTCAATTTTGGGAGAGGTTTTAGAACCTAACAGTTCGTTACAAATAGGATTTGCATTATATGATGGAGAAGGTCATAAATTATTATGGTCATTTCATACTGACACAATAACTCAAAATAATTTTTCATCAGGTAAAATTGAACTCACCACATCCATTATTCCTTATTTATTAAACGAGGGGAAATATTATATTTCTCTGGGAGTGGCAATATTTAACCAGTTTTGGATAATAGATCCTGATAACAACAACGATAGAATTTTTTTTGAAATTAACGGGGGTTTTGATTTTTCAAATTTTTGGACAGAAAAGAGACCAGGAATTCTCGCAAACAAATTTAACTGGAAATTAGAAAACTAAAATGGGATCAATAACAATGGGGCCCGATAAAAGGCTTGTAGAATTTATTAAAAACAAATACGGCATTCAAAACTTTATAGAAACCGGCACATACTATGGCGGCACTACAGAATGGGCTTCGACGTTATTTAAGGATGTACATTCAATTGAACTTTCTGAATATTGGTATAACCATACACGCAATAGGCTTATTGATAGAAAAAACATTAAACTATATTTCGGTGATACAAGAGAATTTCTTCCAAAAATACTGTCTGTTGTTGATAGTGCAATATTATGGCTCGATGCTCATTGGTGTGCCGACAATTCGTCAGGCGAAGATGATCAATGCCCACTAATGCAGGAACTAGAAATTATAAACGAGCACACAAAAAATTTTTTTATACTAATTGATGATGCCAGGTTATTTTTGGCTCCACCACCAGAGCCAAACCATATCAAATTCTATCCCGACTTGCTTTCATTAATTGATATTTTAAGATTGAAAAACAGACATGTCTATGTTTATAATGATATAATTATTGCAATACCCATAATTGCAAAGGATGAGTTTGATTTGTTTCTTCAGGGATTGGCTTCACAAAATCAGCTTAGCCCTCTAAAATCAACTCTATATCATAGAATCAAAAATAAACTTACTAAACTTAAATGATTGCGGTTATATTAGAAGGTCGCCTGGGCAATCAATTATTCCAATATGCTTTCGCCTACGCAACTTCTAAAAAACTAAAAACAAATTTCTATTTAGACAAAAGTATACAACCCATATTATTAACAAAATATTTTGTTCTTTATAATAGATTTAACCTACTCGACCAATACGTTTTCAGTATTAGCGGCTTTAAGAACTTCTTCACTTACTATTTAAGAATCTATTTTTATTATTTAATTAGAAGAATTTATAACTTAAAGGATATAGAATTTTCTGACACTATAATGCCAAAAATTCAACTGAATAAAATCTCACGTCAAAGTATTTTTAAAGGTTTCTTCCAGTCAGAAGAATATTTTGAAGCATATAAAGCAGAGATTTTAGAAAAATTAAGATTGAAAAAAAAATACATTGATCTTTTTGAGGAAATATATTTTAAGTTAGAGATTTCATCAAAGGTAGTTGTAATTCACTTGAGAAGAGGTGATTATTTAAGCCTAGACATCCATCTTCCAGGTAGGTACTATCACAATGCAATTTCTTTAATTCACAATAGTGAAAATTTTTACATCATAATTTCCGATGATCCCGAATTTGCAAAAATTGAATTTAATTATCTTCCAAACAAATACATTTCAAGCCATTCGGAAATAATAGATTTACAATTTTTGATACATGCCGATATTTGTATTTTATCGAATAGCTCATTTAGTTGGTGGGGAGCATATTTAAATAAAAAAAAACCAAAAGTGATTGCACCAAGATACTGGCTTGGTTTAAAAGAAAAGAAAGAGTGCCCCATGGGTGTAATTTTAGATAATTGGGACTTAATTGCCACATAAGCAAAATGAGTTACGCACCTATAGTATTATTCATATATAACAGGCCCAGGCATACTCAATTAACACTAATTGCACTTGCATCGAATGAGCTTGCAAAACGATCTGATTTATACATTTACGCGGATGGGCCAAAACCAAAAGCTGGTGCCGCCGATCAAGAAAAAATAAGTGCTGTAAGATTATTAGCAGCAAATGCAAAAGGATTTAAATCGGTTACGGTTTTCGAGAGAGAAACCAATTTAGGTTTAGCAAATTCTATTTTTTCTGGTGTAACTGAAATTATTTCAATAAAAGGAAAAGCAATAATTTTAGAAGATGACCTGATTACCAGCCCCTATTTTTTAGAATACATGAATGAAGGGTTAGCTCTTTTTGAAGCCGACAAACAAGTGGGTTCAATTAATGCCCATGCAGAATTATTTTTAAAGTCGCATAAATTTCCTGAATATTTTTTGTTAGATGGTGCTGACTGTTGGGGTTGGGCTACATGGAAAGATAGGTGGGAAGGATTTACACTAGATCCGAAGTTAATAAAAGACGAACTATTTAAAACTAACAAACTAAAAGAATTTGAATACGGCCCACATTTAAATCTACTGAATTTGCAAATAGCAAAAAAAATCGATACATGGGATGTACAATGGCATGGCTTTAATGTCTTAAAACATAGGAAAGGGATTTTTCCAAAGTACAGTTTTATCGAAAATATCGGACTTGATGGGTCAGGAACTCATGGTGATATGACTAATAAAGTTTTCGAAGTTGATTCTGATGCGCTAAATCAATACAAATTCAAGTTAACTGATTGGAATAAGCATAAAGCTGAAAAGGAGTTAATTTGGGCGCAAAAAAAATATAAAAAAATTTACAAAAAAAAGCACGTCTCTTCCCTATCGAAAAAGCTAATGAACTTAGCAACTAATAAATTAAGGAAATTAATAAAAATGATCAGGAAGTTATAAATAATCAATACTGGAATCAGTAACGCAATTTTCACAATCAAAAGTAATAATGAAAACCATTTCAGTAATTATTCCAACTTATAACAGATCTAACCTAATATCCATTACTTTAGAAAGCTTTGCACGACAAAACTATCCCAATGAATGTTTTGAAATTATTGTAATGAACAACAATTCGACTGATAATACAGCAAGAATTGTTAAAGAGCTGATGGTAAAATACCCCATTATAAAATATTACGAAGAGCCAAGGCAAGGTGTTCATTATGCTCGTAACTCGGCTGTAAAATATGCAAAAAGCGAAATATTATATTACACTGATGATGATATGATTGCCGATCCGGAGTTATTAGCAACTTTGGTTAAAACTTTCGATTTAGATCCTAACATTGCTGTAGTTGGTGGCAAGGTTTTACCCAACTGGGAAGTTCCTCCTCCCGAATGGGTTTTAAAATACTGCGTCAATACTTTTCTTAGCTTAAATCCTGACGATACTGACTTAATAATTTCAGATAAAATGATTAATGTTTTTAGCTGTCATGAAGCAATAAAAAGAGAAGCATTTTTAAAATCTGGAGGGTTTAATCCAGAAAATACTAAAGGAACATGGATTGGAGATGGCGAAACAGGTTTATCAATAAAGATTTTGAAATTAGGCTATAAACAGGCTTATAATGGCTCGTCCATTATTTATCATATCATACCTAAAAGCAGAATGACACAATCATACCTAAATAAGCGTTTGGCAAATCATGGTAATTGCGATAGCTACACAATTTACAAAGCTACCAATGGTATGAAAAAATCAGAACTATTAAAAAACATTGCCAGAAATGCTAAAAACTTAATCAATAAATGTTTAGCTACGGTATGGTACATGTTAAACTTTAGGGATAAATGGAGGCTGAGCTTAGCACAGTCTTTTTATCATCGAAACCGAATTCTTTATGATATTAAACTTTTTTATAGTCCAGGTTTGAGAAAATTAGTTTTGAAAAATAATTGGTTTGATAATGATTTAAATAATAATTGCCAATCAACTAAACTTTAATTTCATCTCCACAATAATATATGATAGAAAGAATACTTCACAAAAACCAAATCCTGGCTATTATAATAAGATCAAACTATCAAAAAGAAGGGATCTCTTTCTTTACTCCGGGAGATTTTTCTCAACAATTAGGCTATATGAATAGACCTAAAGGCTATGTAATTGAGCCACACATACATAATATCATAGAGCGCAAAGTTACTTTAACACAAGAAGTATTATATATAAAATCGGGCAAGGTAGTGGTAAACTTTTACACCGATGAAAAACTGTATCTCGAAAATAGGATTGTTGAAACCGGAGATGTTATTTTATTGGCAGCCGGAGGACATGGCTTTGAAATGATTGAAGACAGTGAAATTATAGAGGTAAAGCAAGGACCTTACTTTGGGGACGAGGATAAGATTAAATTTTAATAACAGAGGCTTTAATAAATAATCATAAATGTTTAAAAATCGCATAAAGTCTTTAGCTAAGTTTTTGGCAACTGCTATTGATGATAATGGCAGCAAAAATCATGAAAATTATATGACTGCGATGGGATCATTATTATCCAATCAGCAGGCTTTAATAAATTCATCTCATTTAAATGATTTTGAATTCAAAATATTCAGTCAGTTTGGTGATGATGGAATTATTCAGTATTTGATTAAGAACGTTAATATCGGTAATAAAATTTTTATCGAATTTGGGGTAGAAGATTTTTTAGAATCCAATACGCGGTTTTTAATGGTAAATAATAATTGGAGCGGTTTGGTAATGGATGGCTCGGAAACATCAATAAATAGGTTAAAAGCTCAAACCTGGTTTTGGAAATATGATCTCCAGTGTAAGGCTGTTTTTATAGAAAAAAATAATATAAATGAAATTTTAGCACATTTTGGATTTGCAAACATTGGTATTCTGCACATTGATTTAGACGGGAATGATTACCATATTCTGGAGGAAATTGAGTTATCTGTACTAAACCCTTCAATTCTCATAATGGAATATAATAGCGTATTCGGCGACGAGCGGAAAATAACGGTTCCTTACAGAAAAGATTTTAGCAGATCTAAAGCACATTATAGCAATCTTTATTGGGGTGCTTCGTTACCCGCAATAGCACATTTGGCCAATACTAAAGGTTATAAATTAGTTGGTTGCAATTTAGCAGGTAATAATGCCTATTTCATAAGAGAAAATTTATTAAATGAAAAAGTAAGGGAAGTATCTTTAAAATCTGCCTACAATAAAAGTCTTTATAGAGAAAGCAGAAATGAAGATGGATCATTATCTTATTTAAGGGAAGACGACAGATTAAATATTATTTCTGGATTAAACATCCTAAATATTGTTAGCAATCAAATAGAAAAACTATAACAAGAAAAATTTGACAAAGAACTTTAAATTATACAGTCAATATTACGATTTACTCTATCAGGATAAGGATTATGAAAAGGAAGCTTTTTATATACATAACCTGATCCAAAGTTATGCCCCAAAAACAAAAAAAATTCTGGAATTAGGTTCTGGAACGGGAAAACATGCCAAATTGTTTTCAAATCTTGGGTATAGTATTTTAGGTATTGAGCAGAGTGCGGAAATGGCCGAAATTGCCCGGAAAAGTGCGGGTAATAATACAAGCTTTTTAATAGAAGATATAAGTGTGTTTAGGGTAAAAGACAAATTCGATACTGCATTATCTTTATTCCATGTAATCAGTTATTTAACAGAAAGCAGCACACTAATCAGAACATTCGAAAATGTCAACAATCATTTAAAACAAGGTGGCATTTTTATATTTGATGTTTGGCACAGCCCGGCTGTATACCACCAGGTTCCCCAAAAAAGAGAAAAAAAGCTTAGTAATAAAGTGATTGAAGTGAGCCGAAAAGCATCTCCTGTAATCAATACAGAAACCAATATTGTTGAAGTAATATACTACATAGAGGTAAAATCGAAAGTCACGGGAGAAATATTAAAGCTTACAGAAACGCATCCAATGCGTCATTTCAGTAAACCAGAAATTGAATTACTTGCTTACGCAACAGGGTTTGAAATCCTGCATTCTGAAGAGTTCTTAAGCAAAACAGAACCTTCAAAAGAAACATGGGGCGTTTGTTATGCGTTAAAAAAAAATAAAGATGTCTAAGCCTATTCCGGTAAATACCCCCCTGCTTAATGGAAATGAATTGAAATACGTTACAGAATGTATCAAAACAGGCTGGATTTCTAGTGAAGGTCCCTTTATCTCAAAGTTTGAAGTGGGTTTTAGCAATTACATCGGAATGCAACATGGCATTGCCGTTAGCAATGGTTCTGCAGCCTTAGATATAGCTATTAAAGCATTAAATATAACTAAGGGAGATGAGGTAATTATACCTGCATTTACAATTATCTCCCCCGCCCAATCAATAATAACTGCCGGAGCGCTACCAGTTTTGGTAGATAGTGATTCATTAACCTGGAATATAGACATTACACAGATTGAAGCCAAAATAACCTCCAGAACAAGGGCAATTTTAGTGGTACATATTTATGGCTTACCGGTTGATATGGATCCCGTAATTGAACTGGCAAAAAAATATAATCTGAAGATAATAGAAGATGCAGCTGAAATGCACGGGCAAACTTATAAAGGTAAAATGTGTGGCAGTTTCGGAGATATCAGTATCTTCAGTTTTTACCCTAATAAACACATTACTACTGGCGAAGGAGGTATGTTACTTACTAACAACGTTGAATTGGCAGAAAGATGCAGGAAATTAAGAAATCTTTGTTTTGAACCAAATGGACCTCGCTTCATTCACCATGAAATTGGTTGGAATTATCGGATGACCAATCTACAGGCAGCATTGGGCCTAGCCCAACTAGAACAAATTGATCATTTTATAAAGAAAAAAAGAGCCATGGGTGCTTTTTATCAAGCAGCGCTTTCTTCATTACGCACCCGGGGTTATCAGTTACCTCTCGAAAAAACCGATTTTAGCGAGAATATTTATTGGGTGTTTGGCCTTGTTTCCCCAAGTATAGAAGAGAAAAATAGAATAGTTGATCTTTTAACTGCAAGTAAAATCGGCACACGTCCTTTTTTTTGGTGTATGCACGAGCAGCCTGTGTTTCAAAAAATGGGCCTGTTTAAAAATGAAAGTTATCCTGTTGCCGAAAGGTTGGCAAGAAATGGCTTTTACCTTCCAAGTGGATTAGGATTAAGTAACGAAGATCAAAAGGTTGTAATTAAATGTATAAACTAAAAATAGGGATTCCCATCGCCGATTATGATCTACATGGAGGAGGAAGTTTTTCTTACCCTACTCAGTTAATTAACGCAGTAGATAACTATGAATTTAACGATCAGATAGAAATTGTATTTGTTGATTTTACAGGAAAAAAAGAAAATCTGTTCAAAAAAAAATTTTTAAGTTTCCATCCGTTTAAGAATCTTGGTTTTAAAGATTTTTTAAGAAAAACGATATTGGAAATGCTTAAAAGCCTGAAAATTTTTCAGGCTTATTTAGTAAAACTTGAAACAATACACTCAGCAAAAAGAAATAGGAATATTAAAAAAAAATTAGAAGACAATGATGTAAAATTGTTATTTAACATAACCCCTGGTGGCAATGAGTATAATTTCCCATTCATAACTATTCATTGGGATATTGGCCATAGATCAACCTTTATGTTCCCGGAGTTTGTAGAATCGCTTGAGTCGAGAGATTTTTTTTACGAAAATGCCCTTAAAAAAGCACTGTACATTTTGACAGAAACGGAAACAGGAAAAAAGGAACTATTAAGGTATACTACACTTAATGAAAGCAAAATTAGCGTGATGCCAATATTTGCAAGTTCTGTTATAAACATAAATTTAGATACAAAAATCCAACAAGCGTTTCTAAATAAAATTTCAGTTTCGCAAAAAAAATACTTTTTATATCCAGCTCAGTTCTGGGCACATAAAAACCATACACTTTTAATAGATGCTTTTAATAAAATTCCATTTAATGATTTTGGAATAAAGCTGGTTTTTACCGGCAGTGATAAAGGAAATCTTTCTTACATCAAAAAGTATGTACTAGAGCATAATCTGGAGCAATCCGTCATATTTTTGGGTTTCGTATCAAACGAAGAATTATACATATTATATAAAAACGCCTCTGCCCTGGTTATGCCAACTTACCTTGGCCCCTCTAATATGCCTCCCTTAGAGGCCGCAAATTTAGGCTGTCCTGTTATTATAAGCGACCTTGAAGGACATAGAGAAATTATGGGCGATTATGCCGAATATTTTCCACCTGGTGATGTTGAAACACTAAAACATAAACTCCTGATGGCTATCGAAGATCCTACGGAGCGAAAATACAAATTAAATACATTTAGCATTGATAATGCGATGAGGTGTTTAGAAATAGCACTTTTAAAAATTATAACTATTCGTAAAACATGGGAGAATTAGATATTCATCTTTCTTTTATTATAGTTACCAGAAATCGTTTAGATTTTCTTAAAATTACACTAACAAGGCTTATCCAAAATCTCAAAACAGGAGAAGAAATAGTTGTAGTGGATGGAAATAGCAATGACGGATCAAAAGAGTATCTTTTAGATCTTTTTAACGCCGGAAAAATCCATCAATTCATAAGCGAACCAGACCAAAACCAGGCACATGGTTGGAACAAGGCCATGTTGATGGCAAAGGGAAAAATAATCAAAAAGATTATTGATGATGACGTTTTCGATTATTCGACCATCCGTAGATGTGCAGAATACATGTTGGTTAACCCTACAGTTAATATAATAATCTCAAATGAATTAAATGCTTCTTTAAGCAATCATAATCAAATTTCGAAATCGACAAGGCTTATACAGTTTATGGCATGGAAAGAGCAAAAAACAGAATCTTTTACTTTTAGTGATGTACATATTTTAATCAGGAAATCTGTACTGCCCTATATCGGCTTATACAATACCAGCTTTGTGATGATGGATTGGGAATATGCACTGAGAATAAGTTTTCTAAAAACAAAAATCGTATATTTTACCGGCTACAATGCACTCTCAGTAGGGCACGAAGAATCTATATCGGCCAATAAAAATGCTAAGCTAGTGTACCAGCAAGGTGAAAGAGCCAGGTTAATATACAATTATGCAGGCGATGACAGAGAAATCACTTTATGGTCGAAATTGAAAATCAAAATAGGAAAGATATTATATGCTAAAAGTAATACAGAAAAGTATCCGGCGCACAAAATAAACATATCAGAGGTTTATGCCGATTTCTATTTAAAGATTGAAGAAATAAACAATCAGAACGAAGGTAAATTTATAGCTTAACACAGTCAGCCTAACCAGTTCTATGCTTCGCCATATTAGAAAATTATTTACTTCTATATATTGGAAAATATCCAACTTTATAATCCGTAACACTTTGTTTTCTGAGGTTAAAGTCTCAAAAAGATCTGATACAGATACTAAGGTCATTTCTTTTTCACTCTATGGTTATGATAAAAGATATTTTGATAATCTTGAGCTATGCATTAAGAGCTACAATAAAATATTTCCGGATTGGGTGATAAGGGTGTATATCGCATCCGATCTGCCAGACAGTGTGATTGATGTGCTCCGATATTACCATTGTGAGATTATAATTATGAAAGGTATTGGTATAGATTTTCGATATATGTACTGGCGTTTCTTACCGTTGGATGATAAAAATGTATCACATGTTATTATTCGTGACATTGATTCCCTAGCCTCGAATAGAGAGAAAATAATGGTCGATTTATGGTTAGCATCTGATAAAAACCTTCATATTATCAGAGATCACGAGTTGCATTGCTTTAAGATAATGGGTGGAATTTGGGGTATGAAAAGACATGAGGTTATTTATGGCATTAAAAAAAAGATGTTAGCTTACAACATGCAAAACAGATACGGAAGTGATTTATACTTTCTAGAAACTATTTATAAACAACACCTTAATGATATGTTTGTTAATGATGTTATTACACGGTTTCAAAATGAGAAGCCAATTATCATGCCACCTGAAAACGATTTTTATATCGGACAAATAAATCTGATTAACGCCTCTGCAAGCTCTAAAATAGCCAATGAGTAATCGAATACCTTCTTTAGACGGATTTAGAGCTATTTCCATCATTCTGGTAGTATTCAGTCATTGTAGATTTTTTAAAGACTTTCCGGCTTACCTATTTGATTTTGCACGACAATGTGATGTTGGTGTAACCGTTTTTTTCGTAATTAGTGGTTATTTAATAACTTCTTTGCTTATACGTGAATATAAAAATACAGGTAAAATTAATATCAAAGCCTTTTTTATAAGGAGAGCATTTAGGATAATACCCGTTTTTTTTCTTTACGTATGCTTTGTGTTATCAGTAAATAACAGTTTGCAATTAGGTGTTACAACAACAAATTTTCTCTATGCAATAACATTTACAGCTAATTTCGACCCAATGCCTAGTTGGTATTTGGGACATTTTTGGACACTCTCGATAGAGGAGCAGTTTTACCTTTTCTGGCCGGCGTTTTTCTTTCTTTTCAACAAAAATATAAAACTTATAGTTGTTCTACTCATTCTATACTCTTGCATAATAAGGGTTATAGTTTATAAATTCCATCCTGATACACTTTTTGTACTTTATGGCTTCTTTGTAAAATCTGATGCCATTATGATTGGGGCATTAGCCGCACTTTTAAATTTAAAAAGACTCCCATTTTTCTTAAAAAAAACAATGGTCAATTATAGCTTACAAATTGTAGCTATTCTACTCATTGCATTGTTTGTTTATAGTTCGGCCCACGGCAAACTTGGAATTATTGCCTTACCATTTGGCAATACAATAGTTTCAATATCAATAATGTATTTGTTGTTAAGCTATGTTGAACCCAAAGAAAATTATCTATTTAAAATTCTAAATAGCAAGATATTTATCCACATTGGTGTATTGTCTTATAGCATTTATATATGGCAACAGTTTTTTATTTTTCAGAATATCCATTTTCTTAACAGATTTCCTTATAATTTATTAACCATATATGTGATATCATTTATCTCTTACAATTTGTGGGAAAAGCCATTCTTAAAACTTAAAGATAAATTTATAAGCAGGTATAACTTAGCAGGTGTAACAGTTAAGCATAAAGTCGGTTAATGTAATGATTTTTTAAAAATATGATTTCTGTTATAGTTTGTTCAATTAACGATCAGCACTTTATTGCTTTCGAAACCAGCTTAAAGAATACAATTGGTATAGCACACGAAATTATAAGAATCGAAAATTCAATAACCGATTATTCGCTGGCTAAGGCTTACAATATTGGGGCTGAGCGTGCCTCTTATCCATTTTTATGTTTTGTGCATGAAGATGTATTGTTCAGGAATGAAAACTGGGGCATCGAACTAACTTCATTTTTAAAAACTACTCCTCAGGCCGGAGTAGTTGGCATTGCGGGTGCTACAGTAAAAACCCTAACGCCTAGCATTTGGGCCAACGGATTGTTTGATACAGATTATTATAATTTCATACAGTATTACAATAAAACTAATACTTCTGCCCATTTACAGTTTAAAAACACAAATGAAGACTATATAGAGGTTAAAACTCTTGACGGTGTATTTCTTTTTACGAAAAAGGAAACCTGGGCAGCAAATAAATTTGATGAAACCCTGGCTAAATTCCATTGTTATGATTTGGATTTTTGCATACAGGTAAGTCAGTCGAAAAAAAATTATGTAGCTTATACTATACTTTTAGAACACTTTAGTAATGGGAGCCTCAATGAAGACTGGGCGGAGGCTTCTATCCGCTTATCTGAAAAATGGAAACATCTACTTCCTTTAGGAAACCTAAGTAAGAACAAAATAATGGCGCTGGAATGGAAAAATAAAAAGGCTTTCTTTTACAGAATGAATATTCTCAAATATCCATACAGGCAAATCATCACCCAGTTCATCAAATGGAATTATTTTAAAAATTTCTCTTTAATAAATCATTTAGCTTTTGTGAAAGAATTGCTGGCACATAAATTAAATTCAAAATAGCGTGCAAAAAAGGCCTAAAGTTTATATAAAATGTCAAAATGGGATAGATTTTAATATCGCTATCAAAGATATTTTCAATGAAATTGAAGACCAGATTGAATTTATTGAAAGCGATGCCCCTGATTTTATTCTTTTTGGCCCCTACGGAAATCATTTCCCGCCAAAAGGCAAGTACATAAGAATCGGCTACTTTTGCGAAAATATAATTCCCGATCTTTCTATTTGCGAATGGGGATTTGGAATACCAAGAGAAGAAGAAATAAACAACCCACGATACAAAAGGATTCAGTGGCATGGTTTAAAGCCAGATACATTGGTAAAAAACTTATCAGATAACGATATTGATTTTATTATAAATCAAAAACAGCACTTCTGCAATTTTATCTATTCACACCCGGTTGCTTATCGGACACATTTTTTTAAAGAACTTTCAAAATACAAAAAAATAGATGCTCCCGGAAAATCGATGAATAACATGCCTTCTATTGACAAAAAATACAGCGGAAACATGTGGGAACGCAAAAGAGAATTTTTAAGTCAATATAAATTTACAATAGCATTCGAAAACTATGTTTACCCAGGCTACCAAACCGAAAAACTATACGATTCTATGCTTTGCAATAGCTTGCCTATTTATTGCGGAGATCCATTTGTTGGAGCAGTTTTTAATACCGATAGCTTTGTAAACATACCTGATTACTTAAACCTTTCAAACAGTTTCTGGATTGATTACATAGAAAAAAATGCCCAAATGACACTCACTGATATTCTGCCTCAGTTTCATAACAACCTAAAAAACAAGGCTACAAGAAAAGTAAAATCCATTGCAAGAAAGCTAAAAATGCAACTTCGGTTTAACCGGTTAAATTTCCAACCTGTAATAGAGCGCATTATTGAAATAGATCAAAATCAGGATTTATACATCAAATACCTTAAAAGCCCCTGGTTAAACCATAACAAGGTTTCAGAGCATCTTTCTTTAAAAAACCGCTGGTTAGAAATTTTTAATGGACATAATAAATAAGAAAGAAATTTCTGGTATACAGATTCTAAGGGGATTAGCATCATTAGCCGTAGTACTGTGCCATGCATCTTTTGCGCTAACGGCTTACCCCGCTCTATCTGGTTTTTTAATGAATGGCCAATTGGGCATCCATATTTTTTTCTTTATTAGTGGCTATATCGTTATCTATTCATTATTGAAAAATAAATATTCCGTTAAATATTTTTTTCACTTTCTGGCCAAGAGAAGTATTAGAATAGACCCAATGTACATTCTGACTATTTTTTTAACATTGGCTAGTTTTTGGGTATTTAGTTTCTTTCCTACTTTTAAGGGAAAAGCCATTCCATTTATCTTTCAGCAGTTTGCAGCACATTTGATTTATATAGTTCCATTTACAAAATGGCCCTTTTACAATCACGTATTTTGGACCTTGTGCATTGAATTTCAGTTTTACATTTTAATTGGTACACTTTATTTCGTAGTCAATAAATGGCCCTTTAAAGCAATCTTTATTATAGCTTTTAGCCTTTGCTGCTTTATAAATGTGCCCAACTCATATTATTTGCTAATCAATTACGCCCCAATTTTTGCAATGGGGATTGCGCTGATTGAATATCAAATGACTAAGAAAAACATTTATGCCATCTGTTTTATAGTTTGTGGGATTTTGACTTACCTGCATTTTGATCTGCTAACACTCGCACTCATCCTGGCATCAGCAGCAGTTGTTGTTTTAAACAAAAAGAAGTATTTGATATTAATTTTTTTCGGAAATATTTCTTATTCATTGTATTTGATACATCCATTGGTATTGCTTTATTTAAACGGCATAACCAGAAGGTTTTTGCCTCATTTATTGTCTTATCAATTAATAGTACTTATGATGCAATTGATATTTTCAATTGCGGTGGCTTATTTATTTTACTTTTTAATTGAAAAACCTTCTATTAAGTTATCTAAGAAAATTAAGATTAGCTCATAATGCATCAAGATTTGGTTTCGATAATTATTCCGATGTATAACTCAGAAAAATACGTGGCTGAGACCATTAAATCAGCAATTGATCAAACCTGGAAAAGCAAGGAAATTATTATTGTAGATGATGGCTCAACTGATCATTCTTTTGATATTGCCAATAAATTTTCTGAAAGCCGCCTTACCATCATAAGGCAAAAAAACAGTGGTGCTGCTGCAGCCAGAAATACCGGGTTAAAAAATGCTAACGGCAATTTTATTCAGTTTTTAGATGCTGATGACCTTTTAAGTGCTGATAAGATTGAGTTACAAATGACCGAAATTTGCGGATTTTCTGAAAAAATTTCATTATCAAACGCTGTACATTTTTTTGAAGATTCCGATCCTCTTGATTCTTCCCCAACTAAGGCCGATATGGAGTTGTTTAAAAGTAGCAAAAATCCATCAGATTTTCTATTGAATTTATTTGGCCGGACAGGTAATGGCGGCATTGTTCCCATTCATGCATGGCTTACACCAAGAGCACTATTAAATAAAGCAGGATATTGGGACGAAAGCCTTAGCCTTGATGATGATGGTGAATACTTTTGTCGCGTTGTTTTAGCTGCTAAAGAGGTAGTATATTTAGAAAATACCATTGCCTATTATAGGAAATATAAATCAAATAAAAGTTTATCTGCTCAGAATTCGTTTAAAGCTTTACAAAGTGCGTATAAAACCTTAATGCTAAAACAGAATTACTTTAGCATGGTTAAAAAAACAGATTTTTATGCAAAAACATTTGCCGCATCATATTACAAGCTCGGTATACAATGCTATCCCACCTACAAAACGCTAAGCAGGCTATGTATCAATCAGGCAATATTGTTGGATAAAAATTATAAAAACAACCAACAGTACATTGGAGGCAGAATTTCTAATTATCTTGCCAACAACATTAGCTGGAAATTAGTCAGATACATTCAAAATATTAAATCATTAATAAAATGATTGCGTTAATTACGAGTACATTAATTCCGGAAGCCCATTCTTTTTTCAGTGTAGAAGAGCGTTATAATCAAACCATTGATACCATAAATAATTTAAGAAGCGTTGGTTTTGAGCATATTTATCTAATAGACAATTCTGTTTCCAGGATAGATCAAAATCGATTAAAATCGAGTTTAGCCAATAAAATCAATATCATCTCTTCTTGTCAATATAACTTCGACAACAAAGGATTAAACGAGGCCTTGCTCATTCTAAATAATTTAATCCATCTTCCTGATCATCAGCCTATATTTAAAATCAGTGGCCGTTACTCTCCCACCAATCAGTTTAATGCAGCACTTCTTTTATCAGATTTAGCCGAAAAGGAAATCTTAGGCATTGGCAGCATTGGAAAAAGTGCCGATTCATATTTTAATACACGGGCTTACCTGGTAAATAACAAAAAACATTTAGAGATCATTCTGGTATTAGTTATACAAGAAATGATTGCTTATAGCAGGGGGATTAACGGTTTTAGAGGCTGGTTTAGGGCATTAAAAACAATGTTTACACCACAAATCGGCAGTCCCTTTCAAATCTCAATTGAGAATGCTTTTGCAAGGGTTTTAAATATAAAAGGTAATTACAAGCTTATAGAAAAAATTAATATTGAAGGATTTGTAGCCGGATCAAAAACTTTAACCTTTATATCAGAATAAGTGATAATAATAAATGACAAACCCGGACAACTTTGTAATCAACTATGGTCTTATGCACCGTTTATAGCTACTAGTTTAGAAAATAAAAATACTTTTATTACACTTTACTTTGAAGATAATTTTTATTTGTTCGAGGATTTGAATCGTTTTGAAAATATAAAATTCGGTTGGTTTAGAATAGGGAAAATTGATGTTTATTTAAGGAAAATCCTTCTAAGATATATTCGCATTATTCCTGATCGTGTCCTCAAAATCTTCAATATTCATATAGATAAAGTGAATTGGAAAGCGGAAAACTGGGAAGATAATTTAATCAGTAAAAAAAATAGCATCATTTTTCTTGGAGCTGGTTGCCACAAAAAAAATAATTTGTTTTTAACAAAATATCATTCTGAAATTACCCAAATTTTTGAGCCAAAAAAAATATATAAGCAAAAGGTCGATAATGAATTTCGCGAAAAATTTAAAAACTTCGATACAATTGTTGGGGTGCATATCAGGCGTGGGGATTATAAAAACTTTTTAGATGGAATTTATTATTTTGATGATAAAGTATATATAAGAGCTATTAAAGCAATTAAAAATCAATCAGATAATAGAAATAAAAAGGTAGTTTTTTTATTATGTTCAAATGAGGAGTTAGAATTAAATTTATATAATGATATTGATATTTTCCAGATTTCAGAACCGAATTCAATCGCAGATCTTTATGCCTTAAGTTGCTGCAATTATATTATCGGACCGCCGAGTACTTATTCTATGTGGGCCTCTTATTATGGAAATGTCCCTTTAAAATTCATTAAACATAATGACGAATCAATCCGTTTAGAAGATTTTAGTGAGATTATTGCGCAGGATACTTTTGCCAACGGAGATTTGTTGATACACGATGCAAATTAAACCTTTAAACATTTTTTATCAGGAACCAGATCCTGATAGGTGGATTAAATACGACCATTATCCCAGAAAATTCATTAGAAGGATTTTTAGAGGTAAACATAAGCCTGGCGGTGTAATGATGGTAGCCCTCCATCTAATGAAGGGGTTTGATAAAATAGGAATTCCCTATAGATTTAATGATTTCGCATACATCAAAAAACATCCCGAAGAAATTGCCTGTATCATTGGCAAACCTCAGGTTTTAGACAAATTCAAATGGAAGAATCCAATTATATTCGGCGCCGGAATTTTTTCGCACCCAATCGATTGCCCGAATTTATTAAGTCTTTATCCGGGTATAAAAAAAATAGTTGTTCCCGGCAAATGGATGAAAAAAGCATTTGATCCTTTCTTTGGCGAAGATAAAGTAGTTTCTTGGCCTGTTGGAATTGACACAGATCAATGGAGTATGGCATTAAAGACATCCGAATTGAGCACTGATTTTTTAATCTACGATAAAGTTCGGTGGTTGCATGACGAGTTTGAAAAAAGTTTAATTCATCCCATAAGAACTATACTATCAGATAAGGGCTTGTCTTTTGAAAAGATTAGATATGGCCATTATAATCATGCCGAATTAAAAGATAAATTATCGAGGTGCAAGGCTGTTATATTTCTGTGTGAACACGAAACTCAAGGATTGGCTTATCAGCAAATCTTAGCTACAGGCACACCAATTTTAGCTTGGGATAGAGGAGGATTTTGGCAAGATCCACATTATTTCCCTGATAAAGTAAAGTTTAGCCCTGTAAGTGCCGTACCCTATTGGAATAATCAATGTGGTTTAAAGTTTAATGGAATTGACGACTTTGAATCAGCATTAAATACCTTCATCATAGAGAACAAAAACAATACTTTTGCCCCGAGATCTTTTATTCTCGAAAATTTAACATTAGAAATTTGTGCTAAAAAATATCTGGACATTTTTAATGCGGTAAATCCATGAGAATTCTCTTAATTATGGATCCGGGAATTGCTGTACCTCCCCCTAATTACGGAGGGCATGAGAGATTGGTACACATGTTTGCCGAAGAATATACTAGATTAGGGCATGAAGTAACATTACTTGCCGGGCCAGATTCTAAAATCTCTGGTCAAACGATTACATTTGGCATTAATAACCTGCAACGTTCTAAATTCCAAAAACTTAAAGAATTATTTAAGGCTTGGAAATATCTTTTTAGCAATCGAAACAACTTTGAGTTAATTCATAATTTTGGACGCCTAGCTTATTTGATTCCCATTTTAAACAGTCCAGCAAAAAAGATAATGACTTATGGAAGACCTGTTTCTAAAAAAGGAATTAAAATAGTCACCGCTCTTCCGAACCAAAATCTGATTTTTACAGCCTGCAGTAATTATTGTGTTTCAACAGGTAATGTAGCAGGACGCTGGGAAACTGTTTATAACGCTATAGATTTTTCAAAATACAATCTGGTTCAACAAGTGAATCGTGATGCCCCACTGATATTCTTAGGAAGAATGGATAAGATCAAAGGCTTGCATACAGCTATAGAAGTTGCACTTGAAACGGAAAATATACTTTTAATTGGAGGAAACATTCCAAATACTGCCGATAATTTGAATTATTTCAAAGAGCATGTCGAACCAAAATTTGATGGCAAACAAATTATTTATCTTGGTCCACTAAATGATGAGCAGAAAAATCATTATTTGGGCCAGGCAAAAGCGCTGCTATTCCCAATTGAATGGGACGAGCCTTTCGGCATGGTGATGGTAGAAGCCATGGCTTGCGGCACTCCCGTTATCGGATTTAAAAGAGGTTCAGTAAATGAAGTAATTACCAATGGCAAAAATGGCTTTATTGTAGAAAACAAAGAAGCGATGATTCAGACCCTTCAAAAAATTATAGCTATTGATCGACCTGCTTGCAGAACATTTACCCTTAGCAAGTTCGATGTATCAATTATTGCCAAACACTATTTAAATCTATAATATGTTTAAAAAGCTAGTATCCAAATTGATGCCTGCAAAGTTTATTCAAAAGCTAAAGGATGATTTAGGGGTACCTTCGCAAAGAAAAAGTTTACAATCGCTCAAAAAACTGGGCTTTTCTCCCAATTATGTTCTAGAAATCGGAGCTTATGAAGGAAACTGGGCAATAGAATTCAATCAAATATTTCCTGACTCTAAAATCATGATGATTGAAGGTCAACTTCAAAAACAGGAAATATTATTGCAAAGGAAAAAACAGCTGCCAAACTCAGAAGTTAAAATTGCGTTATTAGGTGCTGAAAATAAGTCTGTTGAATTCAATATATACGAGACAGCCAGTTCTGTATTTAAGGAAGATAATGAAACAGGAGCGTCAATACAAGAGATAGAACTACAGCTTCTAGATGATATTTTGTCGCCCACTGCTTTTTATAAACCAGACTTCATCAAGATAGATACTCAGGGATTTGAACTGGAAATTCTTAAACAAGCTGCAAAAACACTACAATTTACCAAGGCCGTTCTTTTAGAAGTATCATTTCTCAATATCTATAAAGGCGCACCCCTGGCAGCTGAAATAATTGCTTTCATGGAAAAAAATAATTTTGTGATTTATGATATTTGTTCACTGATGAGACGGCCTTATGATAAAGCATTATTCCAATCAGATTTTCTTTTTTTACAGAAAGATTTTTACCTGAGGACATCAACCAGATGGGCCTAGTACAAAAAATTGTGCTTGTTACCTCCGGCCAGCCTTCGCTCAACCCTCGTTTGGTAAAAGAAGCTGATGCACTTGCCCATGCTGGCTATGAAGTTCTTGTTATTTATCAGTATTGGAATGATTGGGGAACCCAATTGGACATAGAATTATTAAAACAAAAAAAATGGAATTCAATTAGAATTGGGGGAAATCCAAAAACAAACAAATTGATATATTGGAAAAGCAGAATAATGCATAAAATTGCCAATATACTAGCAGCCAGGTTTGGTTATAATTATGCTTTGGCTGAGCAAAGTATTACAAGAGGCTGCGTAAATCTTATTTGTAAGGCAAAAAAACTAAAAGCTGATTTATATATCGCACATAATCTCGGAGCGCTACCAGCAGCTGTATTGGCAGCTAAAAAGTATCATGGCAAATGTGGTTTTGATGCTGAAGATTTTCACAGACAAGAGGTTACCAACGATAATAATGCATGGGATTTTAAACTTAAAAAGTTTATTGAAGATAAATACTTTCCCAAAATTGATTATCTGACTACTGCAAGTCCCTTAATAACCGAAAAGTATGAGAGACTTTATCCTTTAATCAATCCAAAAACGATTCTGAATGTCTTCCCTTATGAAAAAAACTTATTAGAAAAAAATGGAGAAAAGCTCAAACTATTTTGGTTTTCTCAAACGATTGGGGGAAATAGGGGGCTAGAACAGATCATCAGTTCTTTAGCCTATCAAGATAATATAGAGCTCCACCTCCTTGGCTATAGTGAAGTATCAACACAGCAATATTTCAATCAGCTTGCTAAAAAAAATTTCTATAAGTCGGAGAACATTTTTTATTATAATCCAATACCTCCAGATGAAATAATTAAACTAGCATCCCAATTTGATATTGGTTTAGCAACCGAAACAGGTGTACCGTTAAACCGGGATATCTGCTTAACAAACAAAATTTTCACATATATACAATCTGGCCTTTCCCTAATCGTTTCAGACACAACCGCTCAAAAACAATTATTAGAAGAATACCCAGATATGGGTATGGTCTATAAAAAAAACAATCCTGATTCTCTGGCCCAGGTACTTCAAGCTTATATTAATGACCAGGCTTTATTATTAAAGCATCAGCAACAAGCTTATCAATACGCAGAAAAAATACTTAACTGGGAAGTTGAAAAAGAAAAATTTCTATCCGTCATTAAAAAAACACTTGATGCTTAAAATCTTCAGTTATTACTCCGCTATTAGTGTAATAAAAAAAGAGAAATAAAATTGAAAAAGGTTCTTATCATTTCTCCATACTTCCCACCGTCAAATGCCGCAGATATGCAACGCGTAAGGATGAGTTTGCCCTATTTTAAGGAATATGGCTGGGAGCCAGAACTGGTTGTTGCCGAAGAAATTTATAGTGATATGATTAAGGATTCGCTACTTTTGGATTCTATCCCAAAAGATATACAAGTGCATCAAGTAAAAGCTTTTTCAAAAAAATGGACCAGCAAATTTGGATTAGGAAGCATTGCTTTAAGGTCTTTATTTTTTTATAGAAAAAAGGTAAATGAACTTTTAAGAGATAAACATTTTGATCTAATCTACTTTTCAACAACCCAATTTCCAGTCTGCATTTTGGGGCCATTTTGGAAAAAAAAATTCGGCATTCCTTATGTAATTGATATTCAAGATCAATGGCATTCGGAGTATTATCAGGATAAACCAAAATCCGAACGCCCTAAAAAATATTGGTTCTCTTATCGGCTAAATAAATATTTAGAGCCAATAGCCATGCGAAATGTAGATGGTTTAATCAGTGTGTCAGAAGCATACATTAACACATTAAAAACCAGATACCCTAAGTTGGTTAACAAACCATGCAGCACTATAACATTTGGCGCACACCAACTCGATTTTAATATTGCAAAACAAAATTCATCTTTATCTGAGTCTGTATACAATAGGGACAATGGAAAAATTAATCTGGTTTATATTGGCCGGGGTGGCTTTGATATGCAACAATCAGTGAGTTTATTATTAAAAGTCTTTAAAAAAGGAATAGATCAAAATGCAGATGGATTTAAAAATATCCATTTTCATTTTATTGGGACCAGCTATGCACCAAAAGGAAGTGGTATACCAACACTTATGCCTATTGCAAAGAATTTAGGACTTACAGATTATGTTACTGAATATACAGATCGAATTGGCTATTATCAAAGTATAGATCATTTACTACATGCTGATGGTTTAATTGTTTTAGGGTCAAATGATCCTGATTATACAGCCTCCAAGCTTTATCCTTACATTTTAGCAAAAAAAAACTTATTGGCTATTTTACATCTAAAAAGTAGTGCTGCCCAAATACTTGAAGAATGCAATGCCGGCTTATTAATTCCTTTAGATAGCGATGCAGATCGAGCGTTTGATGCACTTAAATCTTATCTTAACAAAGTAAAACTGAAAGTTACACCATCAACTAAATGGCAGGAATTTGAAAAATATAGGTCAGACTATTTGACCAAAAAACAAGTTAATCTTTTTAATAGTATAATATCGACTAACTAGCTTGAAAAAACTAGCCATCATTACTACCCATCCAATCCAATATTATGCACCGGTTTTTAAACTGTTGGCCAAAAAAACACAACTAAAAGTATTTTATACCTGGGGTGAACAATCGATGGTTAAATACGACAAGGGGTTTGCCAAACAAATAGAATGGGATATACCTTTGTTAGATGGATATGACTATCAGTTTTTAGCAAATACTTCAAAAGATCCTGGAACACACCATTTCAATGGCATTATTAACCCGGGTTTGGTAAGTGCAGTTCAAGATTTTGAGCCAAATGCAATCTTAATTTACGGTTGGGCCTGGAAAAGTCATTTAAAAGCTTTGCGGTTTTTTAAAGGTAAAATCCCAATCTATTTCAGGGGCGATTCTACCTTACTCGATCAGCAGAATAACTTTAAAAACTTGTTGAGGAAAATTTTTCTTAAATGGATTTACAGCCATGTTGATAAAGCTTTTTATGTAGGTAGTACTAATAAAAATTATTATAGTCAATTTGGTTTAAAAGAAAAACAGTTGATTTTTGCACCGCATGCTATAGACAATAACAGATTTGAAAAAATTGATCAGCAGGAAACGATCAAAATAAGAAAAAAACTATCCATTGGAGCAGACAGTATCCTTATTCTTTTTGCAGGCAAATTAGAACCTAAAAAAGCACCTGACTTATTATTAAAAGCTTTAAAAAAACTTGCAAATCCTAATCTTCAACTGTTATTTGTAGGTAATGGACAATTGCAAAAAGAATTAAAAACAACTGCTGGTAATTTTTCTAATATCCATTTCATGGATTTTCAAAATCAAAGTAAAATGCCTGCCATTTATCAAGCCTGCGACTTATTTTGTTTGCCTTCTAAAGGTCCGAATGAAACTTGGGGCTTAGCTGTTAATGAAGCCATGGCAGCCGGAAAAGCGATTTTGGTTTCTACAAAGGTGGGCTGTGCAGTAGATTTGGTTAAACCAGGAATAAATGGAGAGGTATTTAAATCGAATGATTTGGACGATCTTATGCAAAAATTAACAGAATTAGCAGAAAGTAAAGAAAAATTAACAAAAATGGGAATCCAGTCCCAACAGATCATCCAAAACTGGTCATTCGAAAAACAAGTGGAAGCCATTGTAAATACTTTTTATAATAAAAATGCAAAATAATACCCCAACCAGACTTATTTTAACCCTGTACGTTCCTGTTCTGGTTTGTTATTTATTAATCAATAGTCCAATTATATCATATTTTGTAGCCTGGTTCGGCTCACTCTTCATCTTTTATACTACTATACTATCTCCTGCTGCCATTATTAATCAGGATTTGCCTATCCACAAGCAAATTATGCGGCCTATATTTCTTACACAGCTTATTTTTGCCGGCTTTATGTGCACCACCTCTATATTCTATTTTATGGATCATTTGGGTTATCGGTATTTAACTGAAGTTAATTATGGGGCACAATTTAAAGAAAGTGAACAAACCGCACTCATTGCCAGTTGCCAGCGTATGAGTTTACTAGCCCACGCAGCACTTGTTACTGGTATGCTATTGGTTCAAAAAAATAACATCATTATTAAGAGTGTAAAAACTTTTGAAGATGACGATTTTTTAATCTGGCTCGGCATTATCGTTTTCGGGATTGGTTCATTAGCTCAACGTTTTTCAGGACTTAGCCAAATTGCCCTCCCACTTACTTTGGTCGGAATCTCTTGTGCTGCAGTATTATTTGTTAAAGGCTTCAATACCAAAAACATTAAATATCTCGGTATAGGTGCCACAATTTTCATACTCAACTTCATACACGCATCATTATCTGGCTATAAGGAACCAATTATCATCAACATTATCGTAATTGCCTGTGTATTTTTTCCTTATTACAAGAAATTAATACTCTACGCAGCAATCCCTGTAGCTTATGTTTTGCTTTACTTTTTGCCAACCTATAACAATACCGTAAGACAGAGCTGGAGCGGTGAGGTAAGCGCTGAAGAAGCACAAAATCAGGCATTTGAAAATTTAAATTCTAAAAACGAAGAACAAATAGAAGATACCAATTGGGGCTTTCTCACCAGAAGGTTAAGTGAAATTGAAATGTTTACGCAATTTGTAGATTTCGTACCCAATCATCATCCTTATTATGATTGGGAAATTGTAGAAAATTCATTGGAAGGGCTGGTTCCCAGGATTTTTTGGGCAGGAAAGCCCAACATGGAAACGGTATCGATGCAAAGAGTGTATGATGCAGGTGTGGCACATCAAATGTCAACAGTTTCGGCAAAAACCCGCCCGGTGGTAGATGCATACTTAAGCTTTGGTATTATAGGTGTATTTTTATTCATGCTCCTATATGGGATGCTTGTACAACATTTTTCTGATCTGGCAGAAAGTTTATTCGGCGGCTACGAACTCGGCTGTGTAATTATGTTCAATAGTATTTTTCAGGGACTCTGGAGAGGGAACAACTTTGAATTTATGTTCAATAATATTTTTTGGGGTTATGTAATTATGTGGTTTCTGTTTTACCTGCTCAGAACCATTAAAGTATTAAAACCCACATTCGACTAATTCTAAAAATTGAAAGTCATACACATCACAGCGTCTTATAAACCGGCCTACATTTACGGAGGGCCGATACAAAGTGTCGCCAAACTGTGCGAAGCGCTAACAGGGCTTAGTGACAAGCAATTAGCAGTTGGCGGTAATGAGATTATTGTAAATAACATTCAGGTATTAACGACAACAGCTAACGGGAAAAAAGAACTCGACGTAAAAACTGGTAAGCCGGTTTCAATGGACGGTGTATCTGTTACCTATTTTAAGCGCTGGACAAAAGATCACAGCCATTTTTCGCCACAATTATTGTGGACGTTAAGGAGAAAGGTCCGTCGTTACGTTCAGGATGACAAACATATTGAAATTTCAAACTCTAAACTCATTATCCACATCCATGCCTGGTGGAATTTGGTTTCGGTATTGAGTTGCCTGATCGCTAAATGGTATAAAATACCTGTGATTCTATCTCCTCGTGGCATGCTTACCTCCTACTCTTTTGGTAACCGGAATTCGTTTTCAAAAAAGCTCATACACAAATTATTAGGAAAACGTTTATTAAAATATTGCCATATCCACGCCACAAGTGAACAAGAGAAACAAGATATCCTCAAAATAATTACGCCTAAAAGCATCACTATCGTCCCTAATCTGGTCAATTTCCCCTTATCCATTTCCAGTTTGCAATCATCAACCGATAATATATTTCGGTTAATCTTTCTTTCCCGCATTGAAGAAAAAAAGGGACTTGAATTACTTTTTGAAGCTTTGAGTCTGATTGAGGTTCCATGGCAATTAATCATCGCCGGTATGGGAAAAGAGGAATATGTAGAAAACCTGAAACGTAAAGCCGAAAAGCTTAAGCTTAGTAACAAGATCAAATGGTTTGGCCTGGTGAGTAAGGAAGATAAATTTAATTTAATGGCAGATCACGATTTAACTGTTCTCACTTCTTACAATGAAAATTTTGCCAATGTAGTAGTCGAAAGTTTAAGTGTAGGCACACCAGTTTTAATAAGCAAGAATGTTGGTTTAGCTGATTATGTAGCCGATAAAAACCTGGGATGGGTTACGGGCCTGGGTATTGAAGAAATCAGAATAGGAATTGTTTCAGCTTATCAGGACATTAAAAAAAGGAATGAAATCAGAACTTCGGCTCTCAAAATAATTAGTCATGATTTTAATGATGATGCACTCATTAAAAAATATGTTAAATTTTATAAGGATATCTTAGTTCAGGCTAGTGCTAAGCTTTAAAAAGTAAAATGAACAAAGATTTCAGTTTTATCATATTAACCTTTAATGAAGAAATTCACCTGCCAAGATTATTAGAGTCTATTAAAAATTTAAATGCTAAAACATTTATTTTGGATAGCGGCAGTACCGATGCTACTTTGAAAATTGCAGAGAATTACGGCGTCGTGGTAAAAGAAAACCCATTCGAAAACCACCCAAAACAATGGGATTTTGCCTTAAAAAATTTTAAGGTAGAAACTCCATGGACCATTGGACTGGATGCCGACCATACGGTTACACCTGAATTGTTCGATATACTTGCTAATTTTAAAGAGGAAGAACATCAGGATATTAACGGCATTTACTTTAACCGCAAAAACTTTTTTCAGGGAACTTGGATTAGGTTTGGTACATTTTACCCCTTTTATCTCTTAAAAATGTTCAGAACAGGCATCGGTTTCTCTGATTTGAACGAAAATATGGACCACCGTTTTATTGCTCCTGGCAAAACCAAAATCTGGAAAAAGGGCTGGATCCTGGAAGAAAACCTAAAGGAAAATGACATTACCTTTTGGAAAGCTAAACACGAACGTTATAGTGATCTGGTTGCGCAGGAAGAGATAGAGAGAATACTGAAATTAAGAAATCAAAGCTTAAAACCTAATTTATTGGGTAGCCCTGACGAAAAACGGGCATGGCTAAAACGTTTATGGTGGGAGCTTCCACTCGGTTTTCGCCCATACCTTTATTTTGGTTACCGGATGTTTTTTAAACTCGGTATATTTGATGGCCGCACAGGTATTAAATTTCACTATCTCCAGGGCTTTTGGTTTAGAAAACTAGTAGATAAAAAAATTAAAGCCATACAAAAAAGAACTGTTAAATTATAAATGCCGTTAACATATGACTCAGGAAGAAGCAAAAAAGCAAGCCAATAAAAAGGCCATCAAATTTGTTGTCGCACTATTTATTCTTTACGTGCTGTTTAGCCAGGGAAACCTGTTTATGAACAGTGTGATGACACCAGGTTCGAGATTTTACAACCCTTTTATCTCCCAGCATTTTGATTATATTCAGGGCTTAAAGTCGGCTTTAATTGTACCTGCAGTATGGATCATTAAAGCATTTGGATTTTATGCCATTTACAATGAAATGGATGTAATGGTGGTATCAGGACCATATCTGCGCATTAACTATTCTTGCCTGGGCTTGGGTGTAATGAGTTTTCTGGCGGCATTTGTCCTGGCATTTCCAGCATCCTGGAAATCAACATTTAAAATGCTGATTATCGGCTTTATTGCCATTTACGTATTAAATGTATGCCGCATCGCAGGCCTGGGCATATTACTCGGTTTTTTTAAGTCGCAACGTAATAATTTCACCTACCACCACGAGATTTTTAATATCATTGTGTATATCTGCATTTTTACCATGTTATACTTCTGGATTAAAAAAAGCAGCAAATTAACTATTGCCTAATATCCTTATTACCCATAAATAAATAATAAGCTAGTTTTGTTAAAAACACAGTTACATAAGGATTTTGATACCGGAAACTTTAAAATAGGGGCTTCTGTAATGAAGCAGTTTTTGTGGTATTTTACAGATGTATTTTTCTTCAAAAGTAGGGTGATGCCTATTAGCAGTGTACTGGTTTTTTTCCTAAAATTATTTGGGGCTAAAATTGGCAAACAGGTACGTATAAAACCTGGTATCCACATTAAATACCCATGGAAACTTGAAGTGGGCAATTACAGCTGGCTTGCCGATTGTTATATCGATAACCTGGATGAGGTTAAAATCGGGGAAAATTGCTGTATTTCTCAACAAGCAATACTTATTACTGGTAATCACAACTACAAGAGCAGCGCTTTCGACTTGCTCACCGCCCCAATTACTCTTGAAGATGGGGCATGGATTGGTGCGGCAGCCAGGGTTTGCCCTGGTGTAACCCTGCATAGCCACGCTGTATTAACCTTAGGAAGTGTTGCAACGAAAAACTTAATGCCCTATAACATTTATCAGGGTAACCCTGCAATAAAAATTAAAGAACGTACCATAAAGGAATAAAATTTTAGGCTTCAAAAGTATTGTAAACGGACTGCTAAACGGCAGTCCGTTTGTTTTATCTTTCAATTCACAAAATTATAATGACAATTATCAAAAGCTTTACAGTTCTTTTACGCTGTAAATTACCTGATATTGAAAATTATTTTGACATTTGCATTGTCTGTCGTCATAAAACTATTTAAGTTGGTGAATTTTAAGTTAATGAGGAACAAGTATTCCTTGTCTTCCAATCTTATTTTAATTACTTTTTTAATCGGGATAGTAAATTTATTTTTCTACGATTATGAGAGTACGCAGGAAACTATTGTTTTTATATCCATACTAACTATGCGTTATTTGCTTTTTATCCTTATTAAACGGAGGTTTGAATGGAGCAAATATTTGCTGGTACTCATTATTTTAAGGAGTATTTACCGATTATATACTGTTATGGGCGACATGGATGTTAACCCTGTTACCAAAATAAACCTTACTCTTCAGCTGATTATTTCTTTACTGGCATTTGGAATCCTTATCGTTTTCCCAAAGCTGAGAGAATGGATAAACGATAAAAGAAAATATATCGCAGCTCCAAGGGTATCTAATCCACAACACTAATACCCTTCTAAATCACCTACTGCAGGTCCTATTAATTTCATACTGTTAAACTTTATAAAGAATGATTAATATGCCATGGATTTTTTGTTCAGGTAGCCTAATCCTATAGCGCTAAATTGCAACTATACCATAAAACCAAATTTTCTTCGATAACCAATCGCCAGGTTTCTAAAAGTTATTTTTCCTAAAATTTTGTATTAAAAATAAGACTAAATTTCACTTTAATTAACAATAAAGCTTTATCTTGGTATCAATATATGCAGTTTGTAAATTTTCTAGCTGGTACCACTTGTTTTTTCTTGCTTTTGATCTCCCTTCATTTGTTTTTTGCAAAAAACGGGAATAGAAAGCAAAATATCTTGCTGTCAATTTTATTATTTTCCCGTTTTGGACAAATGCTTAACTCTCTGTTTATTACAACAGGAAGTGCAGCACCTCTTTCTATATCTTTTCAGTTTTTTACCCCTCTTTATTTTGCAGCGCCTGCCTGTTTTTATCTTTACATTACCGGTTTTGTACAGGAGAAAAAAACAATTGAAAAAAGAGACTTTTTACATTTCATTCCTGCTGCCATAGCTTTAATACATGTTATTCCATGGCCGGGATCAGCAGTTTTGGATTGGAATTTAATCGTTACACAACTGCACGCTGATGGATACCACTCTTTAGTAGCAAAAAGTGGTTTATTCCCCTCTTCCATTCATTTTGTATTACGGCCGGTACTCACGGTTGTTTATTTAGGTTTAACCTGGTTTGCAGTGGTTAAATCTAAAATTTTATGGAAACAAACCATAGATCCTGCTACACGCAGTTGGGCACTTTTTTTACTAAAAATTGCAACGTTCTTTCAACTTTTAGGCCTCCTTCCACGCATATTAAGAAACTTGTCCCTACCCATTGATAATTCCGTTTTTGTCGTCATTAATTGTGTTTGCCTGTTAATGATCATTTTATATTCCTTACATAAACCCAGTATTTTTTATGGCTTTTTATTGGTTGCCATTGATTGGAATAAAAATGAATGGAAAGAGAAACTGGTCTCCGATCACATCACCACTCCAGATGATTTCGACATTTCAGAAATAATTAAAGTACCCGGAGCCTTATCACTTTCGATCAAAAAGTTTAACCTTTCAGAAGAGCAGGTTTTATCTTATTCCGGCCTGATTAAAAAGGAAATGGAAGATAATTGTTTATATCTTAATCAGGATTTACAAATTATAGACCTCGCCATCCGTGTCAATATCCCTGTTCACCAATGCTCTTTTGTGATCAATAACCATATCGGAAAAAATTTTCGCGACTGGATCAACAGTTACCGCATTGCACATTTTTTACAGCAATATCCTATTCTTGCCGATAAAATCACCATAGAAGCAATTGCCCAGGAAGCTGGTTTTAAAAATCAGGCTACTTTTTACAACGCCTTCAAAAAAGAAAAAGGTATTATGCCAACAGCCTATTTTTCTCAAGAATTAAAGGCCCAAGACCTGTTTTAGCCCTATTTTGCTCTAACGATTGAATCATTAGAGACCAATCCCTCCTTTAGCTTGCCTTTTTTTGTGAATAGCCAATACTTTTGAAGAGTAGTTTTTGGGTTACCCTGCATTGCCCTGAAAATTTACTATTTTATTTAACCTATCCCAAGTAATAGTCATGATAATTGATTTTGAGAATCGTCTTTTTATGAAGCCATTTTTCAACTATTTGGAAAAGCTTCATCCCCTACCCAAGGAAGTTTTTACTTATTACGAAACAAATTGCCAACTCATTACGATACGAAAACATAAGCATATACTTTCACCCCTAGACTCTAACAATGCTATGTACTTTTTAGTTAAAGGCGTGGTGAGGGGTTTTATTAAAGACAAAAAGAAAGACATTAGTACCTGGTTTGGCTTCGAAAACCAAATTATTGAGGCCATTCGTCATCCAGATCAGCAATCAAACCATTCAGTAGAATACCTTCAGGCCCTGGAAGATTGCGACCTGATCCGCATTCCGTACGCAGCTACAGATTTTTTACATGCAAACTATCCGGAGGCGAACGTTATTGCAAGAAAAATACTTGAGACACAATATTATCAGGCAGCCGAAAGATCAATAATAGCCAGAATACCAAATGCGTTAGGGAGGTACCTCAAATTAGAAAGTACAGCTTTTGATATTGACCGGGTACCACAACGTTATTTAGCCAGTTATTTAGGCATGCGCTTAGAAACCCTGAGCCGGATTAGAAACAGGGCGGTTGATCAGGATTTAAAAATGCTGGCTTAGCGGCACCTGAATATATTTGTATGTTTTTCAAAATATAAAGGCCAAAATGCTGTATTTAGTATTCATAGTGGATTACTATTGGTCAAAAAAATCTATTTGTTTTTTAGCTTTGTACGTATTATTGCTTTAAATCAGGATCAGAAATTTTACTAGAATGAATATTATACTGGCTTCAACCTCTACCCTTTTTGGTGGAAATTACCTGGAATACTTAAAAAACGAGCTCATTACTTTATTTGATGGGATAGACGAAATCATATTTATACCATTCGCAAGACCTGGGGGAATTTCACATGAAGAGTATACCTTAAAAGCCAAAGATTTTTTTTCATCATTAAATATTAAAGTAAAAGGCTTGCATGAATTTGCCGATCCTGTTGAAGGCCTAAATAAAGCCAAAGGATTTTTTACCGGTGGAGGAAACACTTTCCTTTTGGTAAAAACACTACACGAGCTTGGCCTGATGAAGATTTTGAGTGAAAATATTAAACAAGGGAAAACCTATTTAGGCTGTAGCGCAGGCAGTAACATTGGTGGCATCAACATGAAAACCACTAATGATATGCCTATTGTTTATCCGCCATCTTTTGATTGTATGGGATTGGTACCCTTTAACCTCAATCCTCATTACCTGGATCCGAATCCTGAATTGAAACATAACGGAGAAACCAGGGAAACAAGGATTATGGAATTTTTAACGCAGAACAAGTTAAAAGTGGTTGGCTTGCGTGAAGGCAACTGGATTAGGGTATTAGGTGATAAAATCACGACAGAAGGAAGCCGGGAAACCAGGATTTTTGAACCTGGAAAAGCACCATACGAGCTTCAACCGGGTTCTCCTTTAATTGTAAGCAGCCTACCAAGTACATCTTTTAAATAACTTTCGCGATGTTTTTCTTTGCATAAAAGAAATCTATGAGAACATCAGAAGAAAAAATGTTAGCAGTTGAGGCTTGGCGCACTAGTGGGCTTAGCCAGAATGAATATTGCAAGACCCTTGAGGTTAAACGTATCACTTTTGCCAATTGGGTATCGCGCAACAAACGAAAAAAAGCTGCTCCAAATTTTGTTAGGGTTACCCATCCTCCGTATACTTGCCTAGCTGCACTAGAGTTTCTGATTTTGTTAAAAAATAACAACTCTCAGTAATTTCTACGTGGACATGAGTGAAGACCAGTCATTTTCAAATTCCCAAGTGTCCTTTTCTTATAATGTTAGGAGATGATAATGTTATAATTCAGTGTTTTTGGATTTTGCCGTGTAATAATTAAATAACCAAACATTCCAACCACAATTAAAAGATAAAGAGCATATTCATCCAATGGGCAATCGACTACGGAAGTAATCGTGACGTATGATCCAGTTGTTATGCCGTCAACTTTGCAGCCACCAGAAAATGGTGCACCACCGTAATTGAAGGTAACTTGGCAAGATTGAGTGCCAACAAAATAAGGATTGTCTGGTGAGTAGTCCCGGGTGCCATTTGTTTCGGTTGAAACATGGTTGGTATATATTCTAAATGGGCCACCAGAGGACAAAAGGCATCCGTAGGGAAAATCATCAGCTCCATATACAGATTTAGCATTTGAAAAAATTATAAGAATAACGAGTAAAAAGACGGGAAGCGTTCGCATAGTACAATAAACTAAGAAGAAAGAAAATTGTTTAAAATAATTCGGGATTTATTTCATCCCATCCAGACAGAATATCCCCCTTCGATTTTCCATTAAATATAATAAGCATGGCTACAGGAGATGAGTTTTTGTATGCAGCCCATAAAGTGCATATTTAATTAACCTATTATACTTTTAAAGTTCTGTGGAAACAGGTTTTTAATTTTCTTGTGGTTTATTGACATTATATTTTCCAATATGTATTTAAGCCACTTGTAGGGATTAACCTCATGTTTTTTTTGCAGATTGCAAAGAAAGAATAGATCATTGCTAATCTTTGCGCTGCCTGGTGGCTTCCAGCGAAGAGATAGCTTTTTCTGCTCAGGCTCACCGGTCTTATTGCATTTCCTACCAGGTTATTGTCGATTTGGAGCGTGCTATCATAAAGGTATGCACTTAAGGCATCTCATCTTGCATAAGCATAGGCCCTTGCCTTGCCAATATGGCTTTTGGGCAATGTTATCTTGATTTATTAAAGGATCCATTTGCCGATATCATTCAACATCGGTAATGACTTCTCATGCTTACCTTGGTCAATCTTTAACAGGTAAACCCTACTTTTGCTGCAACCAGTTTTGGGCAGCTTTTAAAGTTACATCGTCGCCTTCGGTTTCTTTAACCAAAACATCGGGCTGAATTTTCCCTCTATATTCTTTTTTATTGCGATCGGCAGTATAACTCACAGCCAAAAGCAATGCAGATCCATCAGATAGATTGTATTGCGCATTTGCAGAAGTGTAACCTCCGGTGGCTTGTCCGAAAAATTTGGTGTTTGCCTTGCCTATAAAGGAAATAGCAGTCATTTCGCCCGAACTTCCGGTTCCCGGGCCAACAAGTACGGCGATTTTGCTGTCAGGTTTTCTTAACTGATAAGGTTGTTCAATATTTACACCTAAACCAGAGCCTTTTTTCCCTTTTTTGGGATTATAAGACCAGGCATTATAATTCTTTTTAGCTCCACCATTGACAAAATAACCAAGGATTCCCTCACCGGTAAGAGGCCCCAAACCTGCAATCATGGGGTACATGTTCCCTCCGTTGTTACTTCTTAAATCCACAATCCAGTAAGCAAGTTTATTTTCGGTATCTAAAGTCCTGATTCGATCCTGTATATCTTTTGCGAAATCATCTTTAGTTTTTTGATCAACAGAACCAAAGCCGGGAACCGAAATATAACCGATATTATTTTCTATCAGTTTTGAAGAAGTTCTTCGGGGATTTGTATTTCCTTTTGAATAGGCTTTAGCAACTGCTGGTGGTTGGATAAAAGAATGGTTATCACCTGCCTGGTGTAACTTGCCCAACACATAATTGGTTACGATTTTAGCTTCGTCTATACTTTTTATGCCTTTGGAAAGCAGGGTAACACTTTCATCAATAGCGGTCCAATTTAGCGAATCTTTATAAATGGAATTTTTCTTGATGATCGAATTGAATTCGCTGATGTACTTAGCGGCTTCAACACTTGGCGGAAGGTCTGCTACGGCCACTTCTTCCACTTCGAAATCATCGAACCATACCTTTCCGGTACCCGCAAGATATGAACCAAAAAACAATTTTTTGATGTCCTGATCTACCGTTAAGTTTAATCTGTACTTTTTCCACTCACGCGTTCCTGAAACGCTCCCCTCTTGCATCGATAGATTTTGAAACCCGACCTGTTTGTCATTTTTATCCCAAAGCTGGCACCAGGTTGCCACTTCACCTTTAACATCCTTTGTTTTGATATAAACGCTGATTGCTATTTTTTTTAAGTTATTTACCGTTATTGGAATGACCTGCGAAAAAGTCTGAAAACCTTTAACGGTACTATCCGCATTTGAAATGCTGAAGGAAACATCCCCCGAATATTTCTCTGAATGGTCTAATACCGAAGAATAACCTTTTACCAGTGGGAGGTTCCAATCTGCCGGAACCAATGAATTATTATTTTTACCCGTTTCGAAATCCTTGTTTTTGATTTGAGCGAAAAGCGAAGTGGCAAATAAAAGCGATAAAATACTGGTGGTTATTCTTTTCATTGAGCCGTTGATTAAAATTATTTAAAATTGACGTGATCGGGATTAAAACCCTGGCAAACAATATTTAGCATAGTTACAAAAAAATAATTATCTGTGCATTTTCTCTCAAAAAATTATGATGAGGCAATGTTGTAGCATTAAAGAGAAAATAAAAAATAGGATTATCGACACCGTCCCAATGAAAATCGGGAGATTCAGGCTAATATTTAATTTAATGGTGCTGCCTACTTGTTACCTCGAAGTATTAAGAGACTGTTAATACTTAAATGCCAACATTTGAAATTTCTGAATTTAACCGGTTACAGATTTTATTAAAAAACGAACTGTTTTTCGCCCGATTTAACATCCCGTTCGTCGAGAAATTACCAGCGTTGGTATAATACGGCCATTTGTGCTGAAACGTTTCTCAAATCCTTGCGTCTCATTATCAAACAATCACAAAATATTAATTAAAAATATAAATAAAAGCATTATGAAAACTCTATTCTCAACCTCAGCAAAATCTTTAATGGCAGCTTTAGTTTTAAGCGCAACAATTTTCAGTTCAAATGTAATGGCTGGCGAAAAACAACCAGTTAAAATGTCGGCAGCAAAAAACTTCGATAAAGTAGTGGTAAGCGGAAATGTTCAGGTTACCCTGATCCAAAATGGTACGGAAGGTGTAAGTTATGCAGATGAAAATACCGGAAATGTAAAAGTAGTACAAGATGGATCAGCGTTAAAGATTACCTCAACGAATCTTAATCCTGCAAAAATTACCGTTTATGTAAAAAATATCTACAGGGTACAGGCTTCTGACAATGCAACGGTAACAACAGAAGGCAAACTTAATGTAAAATATCTTCAGGTATTTTTAACCGGAAATGCTGTAGCCAAAATCAATTCAAAAACAGAAAGTTTATACACTGTGATGGAAGGTTATGCAGATTTAAAATTGAGCGGAGCCACTCAAAGCCACAATTTGGTAATGGGCAGCACTCCAAAATTAAACCTGGATAAATTTGCTGCCTTAAAAACAGAAATGACCTCTCCAGTAACTGCTACTGTTCAGACTGCAGCACTGGCTAAATAAGCCATACGAAAAAGTGAAAAGAGCGATGGCTATCCACCGCTCTTTTTTGCGTTCAACGCGATCAATACAAAGGTACAAAAGCAACACCTGAGGCAGAGCGGCAAAAAGGAAGTTCAGCGCCCGGTCCTGTTTCCCTTATCCCCGCCCTGATGCTGCCAGGGAAACTGCTTTGCCACTCTCGGCGGGGGAAGTACCCCCTCAAAAGACCTTTTTTTCTCCGGCGGGGGATTTTCTACTTTAGACTGTCCGGTACCCAAGATATGCTCATCCCTGATCGCTTTCATGTCCCTGGAGTAAAGATCGAGGGTTTTGGCCTTTGGATTTGCCGCTAAATAGACAGGTTCTTCTTTTTCACCGATTTTGAGCGGAAGTTCAACAAGGTTTCCATAACGGAGCGCCTTGATGACGGCCTCTTTTTTTTCAGGGTCTTCAAGCCCGGAAAAAGCATATTTATCAACTGCCCTGTCAAGGTCGTAGCCATATCCAGGGAAAAACCGGTTCATGGGATGATTTCCACTGTCATCGCTTACCGATAGATCAAGCTTAAACCATACCGGCACTTTACTACGCTGTTCATTTCCCCCCTGAGCATTATTTTTAATGAATATCTCTTTTTGCAGGGAAAGCCCACAGAGCAGTTTATAACTCTGGAGAGCACTCATCCTATTGTCCCGTTCAAGTTCAAAGTTCTGGACAACTGCATCAGCGCTATTATACCGCCGCAGTTCTGCCCGGTAGCTATTTAGGAAGTAAACATCTGCATCTTTTGCTTTTGAAAAATTAAGTTCAAAATGCATGTGGTCAACCCCTTGACCAGGATCGGACCTGAACTCCCAGGGAATGTAACGCTGGTTAATTCCAAGGGAGAATTTCTCAGGCCTTCGGTATATCGAGGAGGCCAGAACTTCGTTGAGGCGTGTTCCAAAACCGAGATAATCGAGTGTTTTCTGTAGGTAGGCTAAATTATTCTCATCCATAACATTCTAATTTTATTTTATCTGATATCATTCACATACGCTTTATCCACGCTTTGATATTATCCGTTTATCTGGATAGCCCCCTGAGAGGGTTGGATATGGCGGGATTTTGCCCTATTTCTACCATCTTATGGGCGCTGTACTTTTGGCCTTCCATCTGTTCATAGGCGCTGTTGAAGGATGGTGTTGAGTAATTGGCCTGCCGGGCATTATCCATCAGGGATTTGATCCCACGCAGCAGCAGGTAAGAAATGCCCCCATCCAACAATACCGAGAAGATCAGTGCTTTCCTGTCCGAGAGTATCCCCAAAGGTTCCGAGGCGCGGTGCTGTACCAGTGTGCCATCGGCAAGTTCGATCTGTTCGCCTCTTTGATATGCGGATTTTTCTTCCTGGGAAAGGAACATCCCGTTGATCAGGTCGGGCACCTGTACACTGGATACTTCATAGGAAATGAATTCTTTGGTTTCCTTGTCATACTCTATATTGAGCATCGAATATTTCCCTTCCTCCATTTGGATACTCTTGCCGATATAGGTAGACTTTCCGTCGATAAGACTGGACATCTGTTCTTCGGTAAGCAATGGATGGGGCCTGTATTGTTTATAGATCGGGTGGATCAGTACCTGAACTTCGCCTCCAGGACTTCGAGCAAGGGAAAGTTTGGCATCTAGCCGGTCAATGGAGAAGTTCTCTGCCCTCAGCCCTTCCAGAGAGAGCAGTTCGGTCCTGCGGCCGGCCAACAGGGCCCGGATATTATGCGGATCAAGCAGCAGCTGATCCTTGTGGTAAACGCCCAGGTTTTCCAACTCCTTGAGGGGCAGTTCACTCTGATCAAATAGGTTTTTCATATTTGTGAGGATTTTATCGTCTGTTTTTTTCTTTGTTCACAGCCACATCCGGCATCACCGAAATGAGCGGAGTGGCTGAAAAGTCAACTGAGTTTTTTTGGGCCGACTTGACCTTGAGCAGTGACTGATACAGTCCGTCATTCATGGAAAGAGTAAAGTGGAGTCCGGAAGGCTGCTGTACCACCCGCAACCGGCCTTGCTTTAGATGCCCCTGGATCTGGTAAAGATTTCCTTTATACCCAAGTTCATCCCCGGTGGTAAGGTATTTGATATTGATACTTCCATCCCTCTCCGGTATTTCTGCACTCCTGGTTTGCAGCTCAATTTTCTTTTGCAGCTCAAGCTCTATTCCGATGAGAAATGAAAATATCTTTTCTGCATCCATTGCTGCCGAGTGGATCTCAACAGGACTGTTTTCCAGAATCGATACCCAGCTTTCCACATAAGCGGCATGCTGGGAAGGGTCGTGGCCGATATTCAGCTCATCGCCCAGCAGCATGGAAGCGATTTCAGCCCTGAGCTCCTCCCTGGCATACGCTTCGATTCCGTTTTTCATCAAACTTTCACGGTCTAGCCTTGAGGGATGCCCGGTCCAGTGCGCCATCTCATGGAGCAGAGTGGCGTAGTATCCTGCCGGGGAGCTGAACTGACTGCGGTCGGGAAGGGTAATCAGATCGAAACTGATCTGATAATAGGCGCGGTCGATGAACTGATGGTGGATACGGGCCCCACTGTGGCGGATGAGCTCTTCGGCCCTTTCAATAGGATCCCAGTCGATCTTCCTCCCCGGCTGCTCGCTGAGGGATGGAATCCCGCTGATCTGCGAGGCGTTGAATACCCAGGCATTGCTGACAACGGGCCTGGTCAGCGGCCGGAATTCCAGCAGTGGGTTTCCTTCTGCGTCAAGGACCGGACTCCCACTATCATCTAAAACCTGGCTGCGCTCCTGGGTCTTGACAAACTGGATTAAAGTACCCTTTTCGTTCCTGTTGACCCTATACCCGGCAAGCTCAGCCTGCTTGAAGGTCATCCACCTGGGATCCTCCCTAGCTGACAGCAAAAGATTTATCGCATTTATTCCCTTATAACGCTTAAGGGTCTGCTGGTTATAGGGCATTGAAAAAGTGGGTATGCCACTACCACTCCAGGGCTTTTGCCAGGGGGAAGTGCCTGCCCTGAGCTGCTCGATCAGGCGCTGGGCAACCTGAAGGTATAGGGGTTTGTGTTTGCTATCCATCTTCCCCTCCTTCCTCCTCTAAAAGTTCATCGGCTTGGGCCGCACCATATATTTCCGCCTGTACCAGGCTGAGCTCAAGTTTATCTGTCCGAGCGATCGCCTCCAGGATTTCCTGAATGGACTGGGGCTGTTGTTGGTCTTTGTTTTTCATGGTTCTGTTTTTTTGCCAGGATAACCTGAAGGGATAAAAGAAATTTTAAAGGATTCACGGTCTCGCCCCCCGAGCGTACTGAAAAATGGAGGTGCTCACCTGTGGCCCTCCCACTATGGCCGGAAATCCCGATCATGTCCCCTGCGCTCACCTTTTTACCGGGATAGACCAATACTGCGGAAAGATGTCCATATATACTTTCTGTCTTTCCATGGCAGATGCGGACAAAGTTTCCCAAAAAGCGGTCATGACCACAAGCACAGATCCTTCCCGGAAGGACAGCGCGGATGATCGAGCGCCTTGCCATAAGGTCAACGCCTCGGTGAAAATCCATGCGGCCTGTAATGGGATGGACCCGTGGACCGAACGGGCTTGTAGGCCTGAACGGGAAAATGGGAAGCGAGACAGCCTGGGAATAGGAGGTATAAAAACAGAGCTGGAACAAAACAGAAAGGATAACGATGTTTTTCACCTGCCATTCCTTTCCGGCTTTTCCCTCTCGCGCAGCTGCGAAAAGCCCATCAGTACCGAGAGGCTTACCGTGGCATACTTCATGGCATCTGGATTTTTTCTGAGGAGCTGCATCGCTTCGAGCAAAGAGGCGGAACTTCCCCTATCCTGTAGCATACTGACCCTTAGGAGTACTTTGAAGGTCTGCATTTCCATCACCCTGGCGCTGCTGAGCAGTTCTCGATAAAGGGTGTTCCTGTCTTTGAGCAGCTTTACCTCACCTGCCTCATGGCCGGATAAAGTGAGGTCCCCAAAACTGACCAGGACTGCCCCTGTGAGCTGATCGATGTGGCTGATCACGCCAAGTTTAATATTGTTATCCCTGTTATGCTCATGTGGGTTTTCCACCAAAGCCAGGTTAGAGAGATATTTTTCCATAATTATTTTTTGTGATCGGTGAAAGGATTTTTGAAACCGCCCCCGGTATCAAAAACCGGTGATCAGTTTACCGGGAAGCTGGCAGTAATGCCGGTAACTTCCCTGTTGATACGTTCGAAGTTTTCGGTGAGGACCTGCTCTTTTTTGCCCTTGAAATCGTAATAGACGGGCATGGCCGGATAGTTTTTCTCTTCTTCAGAAACAGCTTTCAGGTCTAAATTGACCCGGCAGTTGATCACTGGTGGTGAAAAGGAGCCGTTAAATGAACTTACCGTATCCCCGGCAAGCATCCCAACCAGTTCCCCGGCTTTTAAAGATGCAATCTTGCCCGAGGGAATGAGGTGCTCAAGGCGTTCACTAAAGGAAAGTGAGGTTTTGCCCCTGTCGATGGAAAGGCTTTCACTGAGCTGTTTTACTTTCCCGAAAAGCTTCTCCAGCCAGTCCAGGGTTTCTTTGTTCCTCACCGATCCTGAAAGCACATTGCCCACCACCGAGCAGATCGTTGTGGCCACTTCTTTGCCGAACTGCTGCTGGAACTGAGGGAGTTCCTGCAGGCCCATTAAAACTCCTACCCGGTTTGAACGCGCTGTTGCGATGAGGTTCTCGATCCGGTGCACGTAGATGGTAGGCAGCTCATCAAGCACCAGTGCGCTGGGCAGGTTGCCCTTGGAATTGATCAGCCTAGTCAGCCGGTTGAGCACAACGGAATAACAGGCAGAATTGATATTCTGGGTATTGGGGTCATTTGCCAGGATGAGCGTTCCTGGTGAGGAGGGATCACTAATCTTCAGAGAGAAGTCATCTCCGGAAAACACCCAATATGTCTCTTTAGTGGCCAGTCTGGATATAAATATTTTCAGCGTGCCCACCTGCCCCTCCAACTGGTCAAAAGCCTTAGCCCGGTATGCACTCATAAAAGGGGAAAGGAGTGATGCAAGCTCGGGATTGCTCAGCAGCGTAGCAAAGATGCGCTCATAGGGACTGTTAAGAAAAGAAAGCACATGGGGAAGAGTGGAATACCGTCCGTTCTGGTAACGCGAGAAAAAATAAATGCATGCCGATAGGAAATTTACCGCACTCTGGGTGAAAAATTGGTCACTACCCGAGGATTTATCCCCTTTTTTCAGTGCCTCCACTAAAGCTTCGGCAGTTTCCGAGGCATCTGCAAGGGTAAGGATATAATCCGCACGCAGTACATTGATACGCCTGGACATTTCTACAGTGTTCAGGTTGATCACATGAAAACGGTGGTTTTTCAGGCGTCCCTGCTTTTTACCGAGCAAAAAATGATAATAGGCCAGCTGCGCTAGGTCAAAGAACTTAAAATCGTAAATGCATAGGCAGAATTCCTTAGCCATCAACTGGCGTATGAAAGGCATGACCACCCCGAAACTCTTTCCCGATCCGGGGGTGCCGATTAAAAGGGTGCCACGGAAGATGTTTTCGATATTGATATACCCTTTCCTGACTTTTTTACGAAAATAAAACAGGCTTGGTATACTTACGCAGGCTGGTCCGCGGATTTCCTGGGTGGCTTGCATAAAGGATTCCTGTTCTATATTCCAACGGTCTTTGCCAAGGTGCGAACTAATGATTTTGGAGATATTGTCCATGGCGGTATGTATCAGTAACGTCCCAGAGATCAGTGTCAGGCAATAAAGGAGCTCTGCCCAGCTTAGGTGCATTATTACCTCAGGCCCACCTGGGGGATAAAACAGGGTGCCTAAAAAAAAGAGTGCAAGGCCTGAAGATAAAGGATATAAAACCGCTGTACGGTAATCAAATTCTTTTTCCTTTTTGCTCAGAGTACCAATGGAAACCAGTACCGTCAGCATCAGTATAAAACCCCTGGAGTATAAGGGATTGAAATAAATGCCGATTTTGGAAATCTGCAAAAGGATTTGTACAAGAAAAACACCGCCGGGAACATCAACTTCACAAATTTTGGGCAGGCAGATGAAAATAAAGATATCCAGGGATACCGAAAGGTAGATGCAAAAGCGCATAAAATGATGAAGCCCCTGCTGTTCTCTGCTCTCTTCCATAAGCCCTTGGATTAAAAGGTATCAGCCCGCAGAATATCCCCATATCTTATGCTCAAAGAAACCTTGCGATTAGAAAGCTGCTTTTCTGCCAGGGTCAGCACAAGGCGCTTATCTGGGGAAAAGCTCAGCTTATCGATAACCAGGATATTGCGCATGCGCCTGGTAAAAGCTTGAAAAGGGTAAAGCTGCCAAACTATCGGGACCGGAATAGACTGGTGGTTGGTGGCCCTGCTGATCTTCTTATCCTCCAGGCTAAGGCTGAATACATCTGTATTATAGGGCAGGGATGAACTGTTTTCAATATAAAGATCCAAAAAGATCAGCTCACCGATGCTGTAAAGCTGCCTGACTGCCAGCGATAGCCCATGGGAAGATACCTTCGATATGGGCTTCTGAAACCGCATGGCAAGTATGTCCAGCGCATTTTTTCTGATTTGAGGGATGCAGGTGCCCGCTGTGGGAAGATTTACCGGAACCATGTGCTCTGGCAGGATTTCGATATCAGTGACCGCTTCCCAAGCAGGGAGTTCACAGCCAAGATGCAGGCTATACTGGGCCATAAAAGTCTCAGCTATGATAGTTACCACGGCAGGCTGATCCGCTGGTTTTCCTTCCGGCAGAGAACCGGGACGGATGCAGAGGATATTCTCCCCGGTAAGCTCATAAGTGATTGCTGGGCTTGAAATATCAACATAACGGATGGGCTCAGGGGAGCGGAAGTGTAGGGGTACCCCCAGTATAATATCGATCCTTGGCAGACTGGAAATTGGTCTGCCAACAGGCTCCTGCGCAACAAGGCTCAGTTTGGCTAAAGCGAGCAGGGCAAAAAGAAATAATGTTTTCATTGTTTATGGTTTTAAAGGTTTTTCTGACGGGAGGAGAGCTCATTGGGATCGACGAGATAAAGCAGTGTGCCATATTTGATTTTGGCCTTGTTCTGACGGACCAGGCGGGTAAAGGCACCTGAAGCGGATTGGAAAACCCTCCCCATTACGCTCATGAGCTGCTTGTTTTCCCCCATGGCTCCATCGATGGTAAGTCCCTGAGAGGAAGAACTGCCAATCTCCCGCCCAAGGTCGCGGAATGCTGATGAGGGGACATAGATCCCCTTCATACCATCGAGATCATAGGCTTCAAGGTTTAGCGGCAGGATTTCACCGCCCAGAAGCACTGAACTGACCGATATACCAATTCGTTGGGCAGAAAAAGAAGATATGTTCCCAAAAAGCGTGGTCCCTTTTTTTATCAGTAATTTTCCAGCCCTAATGTCTGCGAGCAGCCGCATGCGCATTCGAGACCCCAGTCGTCCGGTAATCTGTTCATCTATCATGACTGGGATATTCACCGCTCCGGGCAGTTTCCCAGGGGCAGTTCCCGGGCCTTGGGGAATGCTGTCCATCCTTACCCGAAGGGCTTGGGGCAGTGCCTGCTTTTTCGCGGCCCCGGGTAGCAGGCCCGGCCTTTCCAGACCGGTCTGCATAGAGGAACCGCCTGCTCTGCCGATACTGTCCACAATGGCCATCTGGGCCCTAAAGACGGCCATGGGATCCTGCCCGAGGTCGCGATTTTCCGGTGATGTGGCTGATCGGCCCATCTCTTCAAGGGTTTTGGCGATCGCCCGGTCCCCTTGGAGGGCACTTTTACTTCTCTTCTGCGCATCCCTGATTCTTTCTCCCTTTTGAGCGAACTGTAGGATATCCGGAGCGGCGCCGGACTGCCCGTAACGGTTACGAATAACCGATTCAATGGAATCGAGCATTTTCTGACTGTTCAGGTGCTGGTCTGTCACCAGAGGAGCATCCAGCGGTTCTTCAGCGCCCAGCTGGCTCAGCGCAGAAGGGGCATCGGATTTGCGGTAGCGCTCTTCAAAGGCCTGGAGTTTATCTTGGAGTTTTTGACCACTGACTTCAGCGGATACCCCTGCCAGGCCACTCTGCAGTCCACCTTTTTCCCTCTCTGCCATTTTATCCCCTTTAGCGGCGTAAGCCCGGAAGATAAAAAACAAGAGTATGATAAAGGGCAGGCAGAGAACCGGCAGGACATAGCGCGGGTTTTTAAAGTTGATTTTTTTCATGGTTGGTGATGTTGGTCTGAAGCTGTCTTATTCTTTGCAGCATGGCTGCTATTTTGAGGCTATCGCCGGGGCTCAGCTGTTTTGTGGATAAAAGTCCATTTAGTTCAGCCTGCATCTGCAAGACCTGCATGAGATTTCCCGCGGACTGCGATAGTCCAAGGATCCCGGCCCCGGCTTTCTCCTTTAAGCCCTGCTGCCTGGTCCCGGCCATTTTCGGTTCTGTCCTGAACAGGGTAAAGCAGAGAATGGCCGAACATGCCAATAAGGACACCATTAACAGGAAGACACGCCTTGGATTGCGGGCAGACCATTGGGATATCCCTGCAAGGCGGGAGGAAAGCCATTTTAATGCAAATGGCGATAAGATAATATTGCGTTTTTCCTTAATCATACTTTTTTATGGTTTAAAAAGGGTTTTTCGATATTGTGGAGAGATCCCTGTTTTCAAGGGTCTTCCAGCTGGTGATCAGCACTGCATGGGGATTGTTTTCCGAGCGGGCGGAAAGATCACTTAAATGCCCTTCGGTGACCAGCGAGCGGGTCGCTACCGTACTTCTGCGGTCGATTCTCTGGGTGCCGTAATAGCGGAAATATTTTGCCTTTTCATCCAAAAAGATCGAGTCGGTCTGAATGGTGAGTACTGCCGAAGAAGACAATACCGAGGAGAAAAAACTGCGTTCCTTTAAATTATTGTATTCCCTGGCCCCGCTTTCATCGATCAGGTACATCGCCTGCCTCATCTGTCCCTCGATGTATTTTTCATCCGGGATAAGCGAAAAAAACAGGTTATGGAACCTTGCAATGTGGGCCCGGTATTCCGCGCCTCTGTTCACCTCGAGCGCTGTTCTTTTTGCCGCCAGGGGAACCGATCCGTTATCGAGCAGGTAGATTCGTTTTGTGGAAAGCTCGAACTGCCGGTAGGCAAAAAACGAGACCACCGAACAGACCAGCAGGCAGAGGAGGAAGCTTGAGGCGCAAAGGAAAGTTGCCAAGCGGATTTTGCTTTCTATATTTTTGATCAGCATACCTATCCTCCTATTGCTTTGCTGGCCATGCTTCCCATCGTGCCTGCCCCGGATCCCATGGCGCTTGCCGCAGAGCTGACTCCAGAGGTGGAGACAATCCAGGTTGAAATGCTGGGGACGGTAAACATGGTGAGCGCTCCGATGATAAAGGTGATGATGACCATTCCGAAGGAAAGTACACCGTTTGAGGCAAACCAGCCCAATTTTTCTATATCTGGTCCTGCGCTGCCCAAAAGCTCAGTGTAGCGGGAGATTTCGGCCTCCAGGGCATAATGCTGGAAAAGGGATGCCACGTACATCACCAGAAAACCGATCCCCGAATACAGGTTGACCGATATGAAACGTGCGATCCAGGTAGAAAAGGAATCACGGAAGGCAGGCAGGATACTGATCGCAACAGAGAAAGGACCTAAAATAATCAGTATGGTAGAAAATATGATCTGCACGGTAAAAATAACATATACACTGATGCGCAGAATCCATACTGCAAGGGTCTCCAGCAGGGAAGTAGCCAGCAGTTGCAGACCTATTTGCAGCCGGTTTCGCATTTCCACAACTGGGTTCCACACCTGCGAAAAGCCTTCTTTGACAGAGCTTTTGACCGATTCCCAGGCATGTTCATACCAGCTGTCGGCCTCTCTTGCGGCCACCTCGGTCTCAGCCTGTACCTTGAAAAGTGCATCTGCAACCTCGGTCATCAGTTTCGCACGTTGCAGTCGTAGGGCATTGATATCCTGCTGGCTCCCCTCAAAAAGCGCTGAAGTACGGTTTTCAACGATCTCTGCGGGAAAGGCCACCACCCGGGTGAAGACAGGCCACCATAAAATGACCATAGAAAGCCCGAAAGGACGCAGCAGGGGCATAATTTCCAGGCGCTTATCCCCAGAGATCATCTCATAACTTTTAATAGCAAAAAAGATGAGCATAAAAATCGCGCATAACGCCTGTGCATCAGCGATAAAGGCATCATAATGGGTCCATATGGTGGATTTCAGTTCCTTCAGGAAATGCATCATCCCCTCTTCGTACACCCCGTTCCCCTGAAGAAAATTAAAGGTTTCCTTAAAGGAGTCCGGCACCCCACCGGGGCCTGACTGTACCAAAAGGCCGGTCGTTACGGTAATCATACTTATTGTGTTCATGGCTATAATTTTGAATGTTTTAAAATTTCATCCGCGATGGCAATGTCTCTACTTGCAGCAGAGGAAAGTTTTGGTACGGTCTTACGGAGGATGCCGGCAGCATTTGAAATGGAAATATGTTTCCATGCCAGGCGTTTTTTTTCCATCCACACCGCCTCCAGCCTGCGGTATTCCTCCAGCATGCGCTGGTAGCTCAGCAGGCGTTCTCCTCTGGAAAGAGTGGTTTTCCTTGCAGTCTGCAAACGCTCAAGCAGGCTTTCCCTTTCCTCAATGAACCAGCTGTAGAGGCCTGAGGAGAGCAGGTAAGTCCGCTCTTTTGCTCCTATATTCTCCAGTTCATTTTTTTGGGGGCTTAAAAGGGGGGCGAAGGCATACCGGTAATACAGCTGCCACAGCGGGTCCATATCACTCAGCAGTCCTGAAAATGCGCTGGCCTTCCTCAGTGCTTGGTCTTTGAGCGTATCGCTGTGCAGCTTGTAGGCCTGATCGGCCTGCGACATGGCTACCGCTAGGGCTATACGCCTGGTCTGCGGCCCCTGTGGACCCAGCGGACGCAGGTCGTTGCCGGGATAATTGGGGTGTAGTGCCCAGGTGAGCCAGTAGTAGGGGTTTAGGCCCAAAAAGCCCGGTTTAGGGGTGAATTTATCCCTGTCCCACTGCTTGAATACCATGCGCTCCTGTTGGTTTTTGATGTGTTCATCATTGACCATACGCTGGGCAGGGCAGCATACGGCCCTTAACCCCATCAATAGTATTAAAATAACTTTCTTCATTTCTTTCTTATGGTTTTATAGTTCAATAGCAGATTTTCTACCATCCGTTTATCGGTATTTACAAAGCCGGAAAAAGGATTCACCAAACGCAACAGTCCCCGGCGGGCGGCCCAGTACATGCATTTCTGCATACTATAGAGCAGCGCACGGATTGTTTTGAGTTCCAGGGAGATCTTTTTCAACAGGGCATCACGCTTGCCAAAATCCATTAGCACGTTCTCCCCTTCCTTAAGCACCAGGGCCGATACCTCATCGGCCAGCCTGATGCCCCTGCCGGCCAGCTGCCTGCAGGTCTGCTCGGCGAAAGGCAGTAGCTGCGGGGATGATGCAGCTTGGGAGACCACCTGCCTTCCCGCGGAGAGGATTTCTAGTGTCAGCGAGCCGATCTGCCTTACCGCCAGCGCACTTTTAAGTCCCTGATCTACCTGCGCTAGGGAATTATAGATAAGTTGCTCGGTAAGGATCACCGCGCTTAAGTTTAGCTGTATATCTTTGAGCGCGCTGCCGGTTTCACCAAGGCCGTGCTGGTATCCCTGTTCGGCGGAAAGCCTGGCGGCATTGTTTTCCAGAACAGCTTTGAGGTGTCCCCGGTCGATGATGATGCGCTGAGCGGATGCAGCCTGGGCAATGAGTAACAGCAAAAGAGGCCATATTTTCATGGCACCGTCCTTAGCATTCGCAATTTCTGCAGGATTTCACCGGTGAGCACCTGGTCACGTTTCCCAAAATCAGAAAAACTCACCTGTCTTCCCTGCCTTCGCTGTAATGGTGCACGCAGAGCCAGACAGATCCCGTGTAAAGCGCTGCTGATCGAGCGCAGCTGGGATATGACCTGAAAAAAAAGAAGCTTTCGCTCGCTCTGGCGCATCTGGTTGAGGTCTGCGATGCTCAGGGCGAGCCCATAGAGGTATCGCAGGAGCAACTGCGCCTGATCGGCAAGATCCGCCTGAGCGGAAAGCGCCAGAGGGATGAGCAAAGGTTCCGAGCTGCAAAGGGAAATGATGGCCGATTGCTGGAGATAAATATCATCCAAAAGGGGGGAAGATTCGATGCCTATCTGCAGGGCATCGATAGCGCCCCCCAGCACCGAAAGCTGTGAGCTGATCTTTACATAACCTTCCTTGAGGCTTTTCATACCCCCGCGGTTCAGACTTTCCCCCACGAGCAGAACCCCCTGCCTATCTCGGGCGGAAGATTGCAAGCCATGTTCGCTTTTACTTTGGGAAATGAGCTGGTGGAGCAGGGCAATATTGATCTGGGCAGGACAGAAAAAAGGAAAAAAGGTCAGAAAGGATAAAAAAAGATAGATTTTCATGGTTTTAGTATTTTTGCGTGCAGGATTACCTCGCCAGCTATGCGCTTATCGATATTGATAAAGCCCCGGTAAGGATTGATTGAATTGAAAAAGCCCCGCTGCAAGGCCCAGTATACCGAGCGGTAGATGCCATAACTCACGCCTCTAAGCACTCCGAGTTTCACGGTGATGGCATTGAGCAGCCTTGCCCGTTCCCCGGAATCCATCAGGTTCCCTTTTCCGCCCTTGAGCACAAAGGCGGAAACCTCTGCGGCAAGGGCAGATGCACGCAAGGAAAACTCACGGCCGCCCTCTTCTGCGAACAGCAGGAACTGGGGGCTGTTTTTTGCCAGTAGGGCCGTCTTTTTAACATCAGAAAAAATGTCCTGAGAAATCTCATAGATATCCCTAACCGAAAGCAGTGATCCCATCACAGCAGATACCTCGCTAAGGCCGCGGTAGATATCTGCCTGCAGGGAGTTTACGATGCCCAGCTGGCCGGTGACCGAGAGCTGGGCCTTTTCGATAAGCGATAGCCGTGAATTGGTTTTATCCAGTTGGGAATTGATCATGCCCGAGCCTGCGGCAACAGCTGCCGAGGTTGCAGGATCCACATAAATCTGCGCACTGGAGAAGAAAACTGCGCAGATGAGAAAAGCGAAGGTGAAATAAACTGTTTTCATAACATTAATGGTTTTGGTTTGCGGTATTAACCCTGAGGACAAATTCTTCCAGGGAAAGCGATGAGGACTTCAGCTCCGAGATAAAGGTATCCAGTCCTTCACGCAGGGACCCATAACGGGATATGTAACTCTCAAGCGCAAGTTTTTCAGGTTTCTCGGTAGAGAAAACCAGATACTGGGCAAGCGAGACCTCGACCCCGTATACTTCCCCGCTTGCCCCCCTTTTGATGTACACTTCCTTAAACCTTGATCGACCCTGCCGGTTATCCAGGCGGTTGATGGTAAAAATTTTATTCTGTTCGGTCTCAGACAGGGATAAAAGGGAGGCAATCTGGCCGTAATTGTCCCTGAACTTACCCTGGTCGAGCAGGCATATGGTATCGGAGTTGCTGATGATGCTGTCCTTGATGACCGGGTTACCGATAATGTCGCTGAGTTCCTGGGTGACCACGATCGCCTCTCCCCAGAATTTCCTGACCGTTTTGTACATATAAAGCAGGTAAGAGGCCATTATCGGGGAGGCTACCGCCTTCCAGGCCTCTTCCAAAATCAGCGCCTTGCGCTGGTGGGTCCTGTGCCTCATTTTCTGCAGGAATACATCCATGATGATCAGCGTGACGATGGGAAAGAGCACCTTATGCTCGCGGATAGCGTCGATCTCAAAGATGACCAGACGCTCTGAAAACAGTGAGCTGTCCACATCCTGGTTAAGCAACTGACCGAACTCGCCACCGCTGCAGAACTTTTTGAGTACATAACGGTACTCTTCCAAATCAAAGCCCACCTGATCGCAGGCCATGACTCGTGAAATCTCGGAAAGGGAAAAATGGTAAAAGGAATCAAAGCAAAGCTGCCTTTCCTCGAGGTCTGATGAGAAAAAATCCAGGTAATAAGCAGTGATCACGCTGGAGATCAGCGTGTCCTCGAGCTGCGAGACCTCCCCCCCGCTGCCTCGGAAAAGCAGACAGATCAGCGTCTTTAAAAAATCCTTTTTTTCCAGGTTGTATTCTTCCCTGGATATCTTAAAAGGGTTCATCGTGATGGGCTGCTGTTCTGAATAAGTGAGATAACGTCCCCCAAAGTAGCTGCACAGCCCGCTGTAGGAATGCCCGGTATCAACGATAACCACGTCCATGTTATAGCGCATATACTGCTCGATGAGCGAGTTCATAAAAAATGACTTACCCGATCCGGATCCCCCGAGCACAAACTTTGACCGGTTGGCGATTCTCCCTTGATTGATAGGCAGGTCCGCTGGATCAATGCCTACCGGAATACCCTGGCGGTCAGTAAAATAGACTAGAAACCCGGATTGCTCGCTTTCCATGAGCCTTTCCCTGAACATCAGGCAGATTGCCGCCTCGCAGCTCAGTAGATACCAGTCGTAGCTTTTGAGCGAAATCCCGTTCCCGGGAAGTGCTGAGCGGAAAAGCTCGAACTGGTTATAGGCATTTCTCGAACAGATGATACCCTGCTGGAAAAGTGAGGACTCCACAAAGTTCACAGCCGGAGACAGCTGCCCTTTGCCGGCACAGATCAAAAGGTTATAATGTGCGTTCACAAGAAGCTCATTGTCCCTGGCTACGCAGGTAAGCAGTTCACTGATATCCGATGCGCACATCTGGTTGGCAGGATCAGCCAGGCCCGAGTGGCGTTTGGCCTTTAGCCTGAGCTTGCGAAGGGTAGCCTCCTGTGAGGGAATCTCAACAAACTGGTTGTAGACCATGCAGTGATAATGGGGCGTCTGATATAAAAAGGACAAGTTGTCCATTGCAAAGCCGTTAAAGGCATGTCCATCGTCCACCTGGCGGTATGTGCTCAACGATGAAGGCAGATCGATGGCTCCGGTATCAATCAAAGAAAGTATTTTGATTTCCCTATCCCCTATCTCAAGCCCTGTATCATCAGCTTTCAGGTTGTTATGACAGATGTGTGGCGAGGAAAAATCCATCGACAGGATCCCTTGGGTGAGCTGCCGGATCTCCCTTGCTGATAACTTCTGCGGCAAAAGACCGCTCTGGGTCAGCAGGTCCATCACCTTATCTGACCTGGAAAGAAAATCTGTCCGGGCGCGCTCATCATAGACATAAAAGGCACCTTTTTTAATCTGGCGCGTCAGGGTGAGATAAGTCTGGGTAGAGGTATAATACCGGCCTTTAAAATGATCATGGTAGCACTGCTCCAGAAAAGATTCCCCACCTTCTCTTTGATAGTTCTTTTTTGAAAAGATATCCTGCTTATGGATGATATGTCCCTCACCCATGACCTTGATCAGGTTGAGCATCACGCCGTGGAAGTGTTCATAGGGCTGGGGATCTCCGCAGTACTGCAGGGCGGGATTGGTAATCTTGATGATGAGCGAAAAATCCCCGCGGTCGGAATAAAGCAGCTCGGTGCTGCCCCAGGGGGCAATACCGCAATAGGGAAGATCAAAAGTTCTGTTTTTTGTTGCCATAACTGATTTTAAGTCTTGAGGGTTGGATAAAAATTCCGCGGTGGCGTGTTTTGGTATGCAGGCCTTTTCGCTGGCGGGAAAGGATCAGCATAAACATCGAGCTGATCACTACCAGGCTGAACAGTGCACCAAAGTACATGTTGAGCATTGCACCGATCAGCCCGCCGCTGATCAGCCCACCCACCAGGGCCGAGGCACCCCAGCCGATGAACTTGCCTTTGAGCCCTTTATAGCTTAAGGGTTTCTGGAGCCCTTTGTAAAGCTGGTAACGGCGAGGGTCATTCATACACCGAAGAAAGCCTTGATCACCACCGATACCAGTACTAGAAAAATGCAGGAACCGCCCCAGCTCATCACCTCTTTACTGATGTCCCGGTCCCCCGAATTCCACTTGATGTATACCATTACCCCACCGATTAACCCCACGACTGCTCCGATCCCCAGAATTAGGTTACTGACCGGATCGACATAACTGGACAGTGAGGAGGTGGCAGCATTGATACCAGTAGTCCCGCCCCCTTGTGCATAAAGGGACAGGCAAAGCGGCAACATGGCCGCCAGAAGGAAGCCCCGTTTTTGTTTATTTTTCATGATAGAATGGTTTATAGTAAAAAAATAAGCCCCTAAAGGCCAAAGAGCCCACGCAGAAAGACCCCGGTGAGCAAAAGAAAAAGACTGGCGAATAACCAGCCCATAACCTGGGCATCGATATGGTGCCTGGCAGTCTGCCAGTTAAGGTAGACCCTGAGTCCACCCAGCAGCCCCATGATGGCCCCCAGCACCATACTTAGGTCGGAAAAGCTGTAGTAAAAACCCTGTATCTCCTTGCCCGCCTGATAAAATTCCCCGATCCCCGGTGGGCTCTGCGCGATGCACTGCAGTGGGCAGAGCATCGACAACAACATCGCGGCAGCCCTGCTGCCCCGCTTAGCCTTTCGCGTAAACTTCATGATGAGATCTGGTTGGTCAGTAAAATGGCATCCCCTTCTGCAAGTCCGATAATCTCCTCGATGGAAACCCCTCCGCTTGTGCTAATGGATCCCGAGCTAAGGTAACGCTCAGGCTCCTCGGCCTCGGGCTCTGCCCCACCGGGATCTATCGCCGAGGCATCTATAGGTTCTTCAAATGAGGGGAGATCGATCAGCACGGCATCCGCCCTGGAGGCCTGGGAGCTGGAAACCAACAGGTCAAAAAGCAGGTTAAAAAAATAATAAAAAAAATAAAGGACAGAAATGCCATAGAAAAAGTGGGTTGGGTTGATCATATAAAATAAGTTTAGGGTTTACCGTTTTTTACTTTTACACAGGTATTGTGAATGGATAAGATCCAAGGTTGCGCCACAGCTTTCCAGAAGTCCGGCGGGAAGCAGCATTGAGCTGATCCGTTGGAAACCGATAAGCGAAGGGATCGCCGTGGATAATGAGCCGATTTGCCGCAGGACCTTATCAGCCTGTTCCTTTAAAGGATAGCCCGCACCCTGGATGATACGGTTGGGGACAAACAACAGGCGCAGTGAAGGCCTGATCCGCAGGGCCAGGCTGGCAAAATAGATACTCGCATTAAGTGTGGGACCATCATAACAGAATGGACAGATGAGTAATTCCAGTCCTGCAATGACCGCTATCAGTTCGGTGTGCTGCAAATCCGAAGGCAGATCAATAAGGATATAGCTGTCATTGCCCGCGCCCAGCTTTTCTCTTAGTGCACCCATCAGCCTTATCTCACAGGGCAGGTATTCAAAAGGGGGGGCGTGCTCCAAAAGGGCCGAGCGTTCCCCGAACCATCCAAGTGTCCAGCGGTCTTCCCTGCCGGAAAGATAAACGCTCATTTTTTGTTTTTCTGCCAGGTAGCTGGCAAGCAGCAGTGCCAGGGTACTTTTGCCCGTGCCGGCCTTAGTGTTTCCAATCCCTATAACCATAAAAAAATGTTGTTTTTTAAGTGTCCCTTACGGCTAAAATCTTACCGGTACTGTATCTACCTGCCCGAAAAAATCGGCCGGGAATGTTGATTTGAGGGCAGGCCTATGTCCAGAAACAGGGATAGGGGCATAATTTCCTCTGCATCTAACAGCCGGCGGTCCCGGTGGTCGATCAGGCTTAGGCCGGTAACCCCGGTCCTTGAAAAATGGTAACAGATTTCAAGTCCCTCGCTGTCCAGCAGAAAATCTGCAAGGTCCGAGCGGTATCCCGAAATCCTGCGCCACTGTTTTCCGCTTGTCTGCTGATAGATGGGCTCCGGCTTTGCGCTATGGGTATCCATCGCGCGTAAAATGACACTTTTGATCCGCGCGCTGCCCTGCAGGTCCCGGAAAGATTCGTCCAGACGGGCCTGCAGGGCGGAGGCATTGATGCGCATGAGCGTTTTTCCGTAACGGCGGATCAGAAAATTGCCCCGGTAGGGGAAAAAACGGTATCCGCAATTTCCCAATAGAGTCTTTAGCTGACCGGTAGAGCTGCAACGGTATGCCAGAAGGCGTGAAAGGTCTCTTTTAAAACTTTCCTGCTCATCTATCCCGCAGATCTTGTTGAGATGCCCGATCGCCCGCACGCGGTCAAACTGATCTGAGATCTTTGAGCCGTCTAGTCGCACATCGGTTGATAGGATATGCACATGAGCGTTATGGGTATCACTATGAAAAAAAACCAGGTAAGGCTGGCTGGCATACCCCATCGCTTCCATCCAGGCATGTGATACTTGGGCAAAGCCCGCACGGTCCATGCTCTCCCCGCGGGCAGAAAGCACCACATGGAACTGGTCATACCGGCTTCTGGAATTCAGCGAGGCCACCGCGCCAAAATAATGTTCCAGGTCAGCGGTCTTTAACCGATCGAAGCCGTCAAGGATTTCAAGGTTTTTACAGCACAGCAGCTCGGCCTCCCCCCTTGATACCTTCTCCATGTTATAGCGGATGGCGGGAAATCCCTTTGAGGTGGTAAAAAGTCTTACAATCATTGCGCTTATAGGGGTTTTGATTTAAGGTCCAGCCGCTGCATGATTGACCTGACTTGCCTTAAAAGGGATTCCTGCGAGGCGTGAAAGGTTTCCATGGAATTTTCCAGGCGCAGCAGAGAGCCTGAGTCCATCCCTGTTAACAGGCCTGAACCTTCTCTGATTTCGCCCAGCAGCGCACGGATAGCGCCAAGCTCGGTGCCGATACACCCAAAAAGGGCCAGCAGCTTGCCTGGATCTGCTTCGATCAGGCCGCCATGAACGACCTCCCTTCTGATGAGGTCTGATGAGTTGAGGTTAAGCGCTGCGGCTAAGGCACGGAACTTTCGATACTCATTATCATTCAGGTAACACCTGACAAGGTTTGCCCGGTGCCCTCCTTCTTTTCTTTTCGCCATAACTAGTTTTTTTAATGGTTAATGAATGTAAAGTTTACTTTCTGCTGGTTGAAGGAATGGCAGGCTACCTGGATTTCTTTTTCAAGTGGAAATTTTCCATCTGCCCTGGCGCTGCCCTTCTTTGGCTACTGGTGTGCTGGATCAGTTCGTTATAGTCGTTGTATCCCCGGTAGATTTGCGAACGGTCAATGGTATGGGGATGTTTTTTGAGAAATTCGTCACTGGCTTTTCTTCCCGAAAGATCATGGTCGAAATATATTTCCAGGTTGGCATAATTCCCGGCCAATTCAATAGCAGGATTTAAAAAGGCAACCGAGTTCAGGATCAATGCGCTGGAAGTCGCCTGTGGATAGTCTGTCTTCCAGCTCAGAAAATCCATCATGCCCTCGAAAACAGACAGAGAAGTACTGCTGCCTTGGATAAAACTCATTGACTTTCTGCCCAGGCAGCCTTTAAAGTTTTTGTTCCTCACCTCCCATCCCCCCAGCTCATTCTGCCAACCTGCAGCAAAGAGCTCCATACGTTTTCCACCTTCTTTTTTGACGCTATAGTATACCTCCCTGATATAGGGTGCTGCGACCTTGAGGATCCCCCTGCTGAAGAGAAAATCACTGATTGCAGCCTTACTACCAATCGGCCTTGTTTGCCGGATAAGATATGAAGGGTGTCGCATGGGCAGCTCGGTCTGCTGGGGAAGTACCATTATCGGCTGCCCCCCGGTGCCCCCGGCATGGGAAATGAGCTTTTCCATTGCCTGGCGGAAATCAAGCCCGGGCCAATAGGCAAGCGCGAAATCGACCACGGTCCCTCCCTTTGCAAGCCCGTGATCATACCAGATGCCCAACTTCTCATTGACGCAGAAGGATGGCGAGGTATCGTTCTCCCTGAGCATGGAGAGATAAAAAAGTTCTCCGCCCGAACGTTTACTGGGTTGAAAACCTAGGTTTGAGAGGAGCAGAACCAGGTTGGTCTCTTCCTTTAGTGCTTGAAGGTCAATTTTGTTCTCTTGCATATGCTATTAGTAATTTTGGGAGGAATTCCAGGTGCGTTTTATTATTACCAGAAAAAAGCGGGCAGGTACCAAAGGGCATAACAGCGCTAAAAAAAACGACAAAAAAAAGGGCACAACGCAAAAGCGCCTGCCCGGTTCCCCAAAAAGACAAGCTCATGGGGATATTTATTTTTCGGAACTACCAACGTCATTTTATACAAAACGGGCCCCATGGACCTGCCAATGCGTTTTCGCCTTTTTGAGGTTATCTCAAAGCTTCGCAAAATTTCCTGCGCTAGCAGGATAATGTTTCATTCCCATACGTCAAAGAGCTCTGCCCTCGCTCTGTAGCTCAAAGGCGGCGGAGCGGATGGACAAAGGTTTGACTTCTGTGGATTTTTCTTTGACAATACCCATGACAATACCCAACGATTAACTTAAAAACGAGCTTTAAACCTGCAAAGAGAAGCATACAGGAATTTATTTTTTCACAAGATCATGGCTAGGATAAGCCCTTAAGAGCCTATTGGATCTGAGAATGAACTGTTTTTCGGCCGGTATTAAAACCTGTTGGTCGAGAATTTCCCTGAGTTGGTATAATATGGTGGGAAAGGGTGAAACGTTTGACAGATGAGCGCGTCTCATTATCAAACAATCACAAGTTATTAATTAAGATATAAACAAAAATATTATGAAAAATTTATTCTCAACCTCAGCAAAATCTTTAATGGCAGCTTTACTTTTAGGCGCCTCAATCTTTACCACAAACGTGATGGCAGTTGAAAAGGAGCCTGTTAAAACCTCCGCCCCAAAAAACTTCGATAAGGTATTGGTAAGTGGAAATGTAGAAGTTACCCTGATCCAGAACGGAACCGAGGGTGTGGCCTACTCGGAGAACAATACCGGAAAAGTAAAAGTAGTGCAAGATGGATCGGCATTGAAAATTACTTCAACCGACAACCACTTGGCAAAAATCACAGTGTATGTAAAAAACATCTATCGTGTTCAGGCATCTGACCAAGCTCAAGTAAATACCAGTGGTAAACTTGATGTAAAATACCTCCAGGTATTTTTAACCGGTAACGCGGTGGCGAAAATCAATTCGAAAACCGAAAGTTTGTTTACTGTATTAGAAGGCAATGCTGATTTAAAATTAAGCGGTGCTACCCTAAGCCACAATCTGGTAATGGGAAATACCCCAAAATTGAACCTGGATAAATTTGCCGCCTCTAAAACAGAGGTCAGCACACCACCGACAAGCATTGTTCAAACTGCAGCTTTGTCCAAATAGAAACCCTCTTTTCATATCTTAAAGGCGACAAAGTTCTGTCGCTTTTTTTATACGCTGATTTTTCGTTTTCAAAACATATATTTACAAATCAACCGGAAAAGAAACTAGCGTTCCCGAATAATGAAAAACCTCTGCACAATTTTATTTGTACTCACTTTTGTTGCATGCCATTCCGATAAGGAAAAAAAGAATAAGCCCATCACTGGCGGTACCGCAAAAAAAGCAGTTGAGCGAACAAAGGCAGCTAAAATGCAGCTAGCGAACATAACCATTGCAGAATTTGTGGGTTATAATGATGATGGTGATTATTTTCAGCTCATGGCCCGCACAAAGAATGAAACCTTGTCTTTTATTAATGAGAGCAATGATGATAGAGGCTTGTTAAGGGGGGATCTAATCTCGATTGTATGGAAGACCGATACCATTTATATCGCTGGTGATGGTGACACACCACAACTGGCAGAAAAGATTATTTCAGTCAAAAAACTGCAGGATGGAAAGGTTTCCAGATTCAGAAAAACCTATAATAAGATCCTGAAGTACCACTGGCCGCAGGAAGAAAATTACACTAAATCCTATCTGGATAAACTTTATATGGTGGTTGAATATTATGTGGCAGGTTCGAAAAACCAACTGCTTGAGTTATTGATTAAAAATGGTGAAGAAATAGATTATTCCATAGAGCCCCAGACCAGGGAAGGTAGGGAATATGTACTTATCGGGATTTCGGGGATATCAGCGCACCACAGCAATACCATACAATGGCTTTATTACGATAACGGGCAGGATAAGCTATATGAATATGACCTGCCTAAAGACAGCCTAATTGAATTTAACAGATAAAACCTAATGCAATGACCGGTGCTTTTCTAATCAGCGTTTTAATTATAATTTTCCTTTTTAATTTCATTTTTTTAAGGAATAAATCACTAAAGGTAAAAATATTAGCTTCAATAGCACTGGTATTAGGGGCATTTGGGCTTTTAATCGCAATTGCTGCTTTTCTGTTTTACAACTCAACTGATCCAAGGGAAAGGGCCGCAGAAGAGGCTGCGCGGAGCAAGTGGCTTTCAATAAAGAACCTCACCCCATATAGCCATCTGGCTATCATTTCCTTCAGGTTTAAAGATGGAAAAGAGTTAAAAAAAATCAGCGATACACTAAATGTTACAACCGGGGCTTATCACTCATCTGAGTATATGCTACCAATATCAACGGGAGATAGCATTTATTTTCCCGAGGACTTCAAACTCCAGATCAAAGATTCCTTGAATAATACCATAGTAGCATATAATAAAGCGCAATTCCTTGATAAGGCAGTGAGTGACGATTCGACATATAGGCCAAAGAACAAAATGGCGTTGAATTTTTACGTGATAGAAATCAATTGATCGGCTGAGGCAACAGGATTATGCATATCCTAAATTCCCCGGTGACGATAAATTCAAGATGACCAGGCCTTTAAAAATTATTTCAATTCCCTTTATCAGCGTACGCATTGCAAATCATGACCTTCTTTTTTGTATCCAGACAGTCCCTACAGTAATAAATGCGAGCGCCTAAGTGATATTCTCAAGGTGGAAAATTAAAATAAACCTTATTATCCCAAGGGACGCTAAAGGTTAATTCCTTATTCCGCGGAATCCCTGCTGGTACCTGCGGCAAACTAAAAAGTGAAAGCCGGTTGCGTGTTGAGGTTTTTAAAGATCTCCAACATACTGTTCACAAGGAGGATAAACGGTATATACATCAACCGGAAGGCTCACTATTAAGAGCGTGTATCCATCAATTCCCTCTTGAGCAAAACTGTCCTGAGGTTATAAACCAATAGCAGATTAATATTCCTGCTGGTCATTACCCTCAATTCAATTCCGGTAAATAAAAGCCTGTACCCAACACTATATATAAACATGTAAAAAATAATTCCACCATTCGGCCGATTTAAATGGCCATTGGTCGAGAATTTCTATGTGTTGGTATAATTCCCTGTTTTTGGGTGCAACGTTTTGACTTCGACGGCGTCTTATCTACAAAAACAGAAACAAAATATTATTAAACATATAAATAACAGCATTATGAAAACCTCAATCAAAATCCTAACAAAATCTCTTTTAGCAGCAATGGTTTTAACATCATCCATCTTTACTACAAACGTACTGGCCGATGAGAAACAACCAACAAAAGTTTCAGTGCCTAGTAACTTCAGTAAAGTTTCAGTAAGTGGAAATGTGGAGGTAACATTGGTGCAGGGTCCGAGAGAAGGTATAAGTTATAATGATGATAATGCCGGAAAGGTAAAAGCAATCCAGGATGGATATACTCTAAAAATTTCCTCAGAAAGTAAAGAGGTTGCAAAAGTTACTGTTTATGTGAAAAATATTTACAGGGTTCAGGCATCTGAAAACGCAGTCGTAAAAACAACAGGTAAACTGGACACCAAATACCTTCAGGTATTCTTAAAAGAAAATGCAATGGTGGAAATCAACTCAAATACCGAGAGTATCTATACCGTAATCGAAGGTAATTCTGATTTAAAGTTGAAAGGTGCTACGCAAAACCACATTCTGGTAATGGGAAAAACACAAAAACTTAATCTGGATCGTTTTGCAGCTTTAAAAACAGAGATGAACACTCCTCAATCGTTGCAAATCGCATCGTTGGCAAAATAATTTATTCACTGATATATAAAAGGCGGCAAAATATAAGTTTTGCCGCCTTTTCATTTTTATTTTTTTTTGATTTATCAATTAAAAATCTGCGCTTCACGGTAGTCGTGATCCATCCTTTCGAGCCTGCCTGCATTAAAATGCAGTTTTACCGTTGATGTTCCGCTAACACTTGAGCTCACAAAATCTGAAAATACAAATTGCCAGTCATTATAGTTATTCAGATCAACATCATAAGGTTTGTTTAACGGCTTATCAGAAAGTACAAAACCATAGCTGGCATAAGCCGGCAACTGGTGAATCTTCAACAGTTTAGCCCCTATTGCACTAACCGGGTCATCTACCTTGATCGCTGTATCATCAGCAGCGCCATCCGGCCATTTAGCAACCCCTGTAGTCAGTCCACTGCCGGTGGCAATCTCCTGAATTTTATCAGCACTAAACAGAAATACCACACGATCTAAAGTCCCACTATTACTGTAAATAGTCAAGGCATAGTAAAATGGAATAATTTCTGCTACTTTTTCAGGGGTACTGTAAGGTTTGCGGCCATAAATGGCAACGTTTTGAAAATCAAGCGTTGAACCAGCTTTTTGTAGCTGTGCATATACCTCAGCTTGGGTACTGCCGATCTTGATACCCCATTTTTCCCCCATAGTAATCGATTCAGAATAATCGCCCTGCTTTTCCTTTTTACATGCCGATATGACAATCAGCAATAACATCATCGGTAATAGTTTTTTCATTGAATTGGTTAGGTATTGGTCTTATGGCTATAAACGGACAGATTATACCTTCCGCTACATCTTCAATAAAAATAATCGGCTAAAGGTCTCAGTTTAAAAATTTAGCTGAACATCCCTACTAAGGCCTATAGGCGTCCGCTTCTTCTATTTTTTTAATCAACACTTCACGCATCTGGTCCAAAAACCTGGTCTTGCTCATTCCTTTGCGCTGTTTGATCTCCGCAAAACGCCTGAAATACCGGCTTAAATTAACCTGAAAAAGCTGTTGAAAGGCAGCTGCAATCTCGGAAAGCTCTACCCTGCCATTATTGATCTGTCCCGAACCATGTAGTGCATAAAGGATTTCTATCAGGTTAAGGCTTTCCCCTGTCCACTTCATCCGGGCTTTGCCCACGACAGCATTTTCTGCTGTTAACCCCTTGCGAGCCGACAACTTTCTTTTTAAATAATCCTGTAGGAGCTCGCAGGCCCGGAACTTTGAAAATAGGTATTCATGGCCGGTACCGAAGGAGGGATCAACAGTAGGCACCGAACTCAGGCGAATGTCTTTTGATGATGCGCCACGTAAAAAAAAGAGGTGGTCAAGTTCGTCGTTACCCAGCCGGAAATATTGATACTGAAATTCATGCGAGCGGAGAAAACGGTTGATGTAGCGCACCTGTTCACGGTAATGATCATTTAGACGCTTACCCTCACCTAGTGGCCTAGTGGAATCGATATTCAGCAGTTCGGTGTAAAAGATCAGCCAACGGTAAAACATTGGTTTTTCTGTTTTAAAAAACCAGATTTCTTCATCTTCATCAGCAAACGGATATTTTTCGATGATCTGCTTTAGCTCATCGAGGTAGCGATGGACAGTTAGTACAGCATTTTTTAGCATATCCATTTTGTCCATCTGGTCATCATTGAATTTTTCAAGTTCTGCTTTCATTTTGGTATAAAGCGCAGAAGATAGTTTTTTGATCATATCAGCACAATAATTGGTTAGCCATAACAGAAATTTCCATCATGGTATGTAAATCGATAATCTGTCAATATGAGAAGCGTCAATTTAAAAACCAGCTGGCCCAACTGAAGGATATCAGCAAGAACATGGTTAAAACGAATGTTAACAATTCCCTTAACGAGGTTTAGTCAATGATAAAAAATGAAACAGGCGGTTAATCATTTGATAAGCTCAATATTTAGCGGGCATCTTATAAATGCCTAGTGATGGACTTGTATTCGTAAGATAAAAAAGAATATTCAGAGAATCATAAGTTAAATAAAATTCAAAAAGTTTTTTTCTTTATACTTGTATAAGTAAGGGGTGAGAGCCTTACATCCGGCGAAAGCCAGGAGAGCGTTAATTTAAATTGGGGTAATCATTAATCTGATTATCCCTTTTTTCATCCATTAAAACCTGCCTTTCCCAGGATCGAAAGCATCCGCATCATCAAATTTACTGTTCAGCCCGTTCTGCTACAACTCCAGGAAATGAGTCCTGCTCAGCCGCTTCCTCGTACTCAAGTCATCAAAACCACGCTTGGGAATCCCCAAATCAATCTCAAAACACCTCCCCATCCGCTCAAAAAACTCCGTAATCCCCACCTTACCGTTCTCAATCTGGCCCGACACAAAAAAGCGAATACGCCAGCTCAATTAGGTTCACCTTCTCCCCCGTCCATCGCATTCTCACAAGCCTTTACGGCAAGCTTACCTTGATCCGGTGACCCCGCCGTCTCGCCTTTACCTAGCTCTAAGCGCATCAGCTCCGCAAGCAGATAATCCCTCAACCTTTCCGCCGCCATAAACCTTGCCCACAGATCAGTACAGGGCGGGGCAAGACCATCACCAGCATCAAACCCAACCCCTAAAAGCATACCCCCACCCTCACCTGAATGCACAAAATACCTACCGTCCAGCTCATCCATCCCCTGGCAGAAATAAGCATACTGCAAAGGATACCGCGAAAACAACTGCTGGGCCAGCCCCAGTTCCCCTTTTAGATAACCCAACACCTTTTCCACCACATCCTCCGGCCTGGCCAGCTCAATAGCAAAACGGTCCGCCGCATAAAACTGCCAGCCCATCACCGAGGGCCACAACGTTTTAAAGAAATAAATCTCCTCTCCACTATCCGCAAAACCATTTTCCACCACCTGGGAAAGCTGCGCCAAACCATTCCTTACCAAAAGCACCACCGCCCTCATCCGGCTAAGCGGCGTAATTTCCGCCACATAAACCCTCCTGACATCTTTATCCATCTGCTCCACCAAGCGCAACACCTCATTTTTTTTAATACCGCCCATAACATTTTTTTTAGTTAAGAAATAAAATAAAAAAGCGTCAATCCAACAGAAGATAATAAAAGGACACAAAGGCCGTTTAAAATAATATCCTTCCGACGGGACAATATTATCAAGGTAAGTGCGCTAAAAAGTTGATTTGTGACACAATCGACAACCTATGCACAAACAAATCATTGATGAAGCCGATTTACTCGAAACGCTCAGCTTTATCGCACCCCTTCCCGCACCCTTGCAGCACCGGGTCAACCAGGAAGCAATCACCGAGAATTTTAGCCGCAAACACCTCCTGCTCAGGCCGGGTGAAATTTCAAGAAGATTATATTTTATCCGCAACGGTTTTTTACGTGCCTTTTTCTTAGACGAGAATGGAAAAGAATGCACCACCTGGTTCATGGGAAAAGGTGACCTGATGATCTCTGTTTACAGCTTTTTCACCCAAAAACCCGCCCATGAGTATATTGAAGTCCTTCAGGAATGCAAACTGCAATCAATAAGCTGGCAACAGTTAAATGCCTACTATGCGGACTTCCCACAAGGAAACCTATTGGGCAGGATCGTGACGCAGAAATACTACATCATGAGCGAGGAAAGAGCGATTTTTCTGCGTACCCAGACCCCAATCCTGCGCTACGAAAAACTGCTCGAACAGCATCCGGATATCCAGCAGCAAACCAGTCAACATAATATCGCCTCCTACCTCGGAATTTCCCGGGAAACCCTGAGCAGGATCAAGCGTAAAAAACTAAAAATGTGTCACCAGACACAAAAAGCGCAAAATCCGTCATTCATTCTTAAGTAAGAAATTAACAATATGAGCTCAAAACTTAAAATAATAATCGCATTCATACTCCTGATATCAGCATGCCATAAGGAACAAATCAGCGACGATCCATTATCAACAAACCCAGCTAAAAAAATTACCCTGCCCCTGCATGATGCAAAAGAATTTATTACCGGCATTGATCCCGATAGCGGCAAGGCAATTGCGAAAATCAAGATCGACTGGGAACTTGCGAAAAGCGAATCTACAAAAGAAGGCAATAAATTTACCATCTTGCTTAAAGGACAGCCCACCTATCAAAACATTAAACAAGGTTATAGACAACTCATCATATTGAGAAACCAGAAAACCGAAAAAATCGAAGCCAAAATACTGGAAATAATCCCTGATGCCATTCACCTGCAGAAAAAACAAATAGCCAAAACATCCGATTTTACCGGCCGGGTATTCGAATATAACCTGAACTATAAATTAACCGGCGGCAGGCTGTACAGCGAAGGCAAACCGGTTGGAAGCATTCAGCAGTTTTCACAGCAAGACCAAATTACCCAGGCAAACCAAACACTAAAAGAAGTCAATCCATTTAGCGGAGCACAGGGAAAACTCATGCTCTACGCACCGGCAACCTGCAACTGGCTACAAGACTACTATATCGATGCAGAAGGAGACTTTACCGTACACTCCACCAAAGTCTGCTCTACCACGTATTTCGATGACAGTGGCAGCGGTGGCGGAGGCGGATACTATGATGGCGTAGGAGGAGATCCATCCGGACCACAGCATGGAGGTAGCGGAAGTTAATCCCAAAGCGGCTGTTTATTTTGGATCATTGCCTCCATTGTAAATACTCTACCAGGCGCCGAGGTTGACATTAGCTTTTGCGGTCTGTTAGCAGTACGTAGATGAGTATCAAAATAGGTCTTTGCCTCCTCAATGGAAATCGATTTTTCTAAAATGTTAGAGTTTGGCTGAAGTAAATCCTTTTTACAACCTTGCGCCAGAAAAAGGCACAATAAGATTAGGCAAGCTCTGGCTCTGCCTTTAAAGAGTGTTAATTTTTTCATCGTTAATTTAAATATCCTAATGTGAGAGGAATGATTTCCGCAAAAATACAGGCATGAGCGAATTGAATAAAACGGGAAGCTTAAATTTTACACAAAAGCCGCAGGTATACCTATCTAAACTATGCAAAGGCATATTTTAAATTAAAAATTTACACATCAGTTAACTTCCTGCGGAGTCAATACAATAAAATTAATTTAATTGATATTTGAATAATGAGGGAAATCAACAAGATTATCAATACGCTAAGCATTATCGATGCGATTTGAAGAAATTAATTTATCAAAAAGTTAAAATTCCAAACTTGGATGATTATAACAGTTTATCAGATTATTGGTATCCCCGCCCGCCGTGCTTTATTCCTTTGTTTCTAGGATCTGTAGCGTCACATAAAGGAGTGGTCAATCACTTCTTTTGTGATAGAAAACCCACGTTTGCTAAATATTCTTTAGAAAAAGGTTTAATTACCGAGATCGCCCGAAATTCTAAACCATGGATCACATTGATCGTTCTGGAACTGATTACCTTAAAAGAAGCCTAAATGAAGATATAATCAATTTTTGCAAGCAGGTAAATTATTATGACTACGAGGAAGTTGCTGAGTTTACCCTTAATTATGGAGATAACCTTGGGTATTTCATAAAAAATGGCCGCTAGTTCCGTTTTCAAAGACTGGCTTTAAAATTTGGGTAACGTTGATGAACCAATAAACCATTTAGGTTTTTGGAAAAGGGGTGCAGGTGAATGATTAGTCATTGCGAGCAATTAGAATTACCACTTAAACACTGGATAAGCAAAGATATTAAAAGAATAAAATTAATAAGATAGATTAGTTTCGGTCTTTTATTGTTGTAGGCTTATATCTCTCTATGCTACGACTTAGCAGATTGATCAAACCCTTCGCTAAAGAACTCAGCAAGGGTAATATCCAATGCTAAAAGCACTTTCAGCAAAGATGAGAAATACAAATCTTCCCCGTTTTCATAGCGCCAGAGCTGGGTACGGTTAAGGTCATGTTTAAAAGCAAATTTTTCATAGTTCCGTTCCCCTTTCGCTTCCCTGAGAGAACGAATTCGTTCTCCAACCAATTTCAAAACTTGCTTTGCTTTTTCGCTATCCTCGTCGTTTTTGGCTCTACTCATAACGTAAAGTAAACCAAAATGATGCGCGAGAGGTACCTCTAAAAAGAAACATCTCAACAGATACATCTTATTAGAAACAAATTTATTATCTTTATAAAGCTGCGGATATAAAAAAAATATGGAAAAAGAGGAATTATTACAGACCCCTATTGACAGACTCGGTTTTAGTACTGAATTCTGTAAAGCTTGTAGTTCAATGCATTTCAGCACACTAAAAGACATCACATCTGTTGTGCCTGAACGACTGATAAAAAAAGAAGGATTTAGCTATAACTGGCTGGGGGAACTCAGCGCATACTTAGATAAGAGAGGACTGTTGTATTTATTGCAACGGCCATAGGAAAAAAATTACGGTTGATCCGCAGAACCATCCGCTGTAACAAATCCCGCACGCGCGCAGCAGTGTGCTGGTCAATACTATAAAATTCTTTGCTAAGGCTTCCAGGGGAAATGACAGCTTGTCTTTTACTTTGATAGTGACCAGCGAAACATTTGAAAATGAACTGAAGATTTTGAGTAGCAAAAACACTTTCTTCGTACAGTAAACGAATCAGGCAGGACAGGTGAGCAACTGACATTTCCAGCGGTACCTTAGGAACAGTAACATTACTCCCCTTGCACAAAGATTTTTCTGTCATCAGAATTTCTTCGGTCAACCAATCTCCTAACATGGTTTTTATTGAAGGCCATGAGGGGTCATAAGCTATGTTTTTAATTTCAGGAGATGATACAGTTTCTACTTTCTGCTCAACCAAATAATTAAGTCTTTCGTGGGTATCTCTAAAATCGCAAAGGGCATTCCTGATTGTATTCTGGTAATAAACAAAAAAAGATAGGTTATTGAAATTTGAGCGAATTAGTAGAGAAACCAGTAATTTTTCCGCCTCATCCGAATCATAATCGAGTGAACCTAATTGGTGAATAATATATCCGAAATAATGTAATGATCGAAAGGTAAATCTTACTTCTCCACTACTCTCATACATTACATTGAACCATTCTAACAGGCAGCCCATAAGAGAAGGATCTAAGTCGATTGACTTCAGCGTTTTCCGTATAGCACAAATATCTCCGGTAAGCTGGGAAACTAAACGTTGATGATAAGTCATAGGGACAATCGCATCTTCATTGAAATAACTGGAATAGTATTTTCGCAGATGGTCTATAAGTACTAAAAGTTCATTTTGGAGAAGTATATTTGTTTCAGCATCGTGGGAATGAGATAATGTATTGGAGATGGTTGATATAATATCAAGATGATAATGAAAATAACGCACCAGGGTTTCCTCTGGCGTATTGCAAAATATTGCTTCTTCCCATGCTTTATAGATTTGACCAAAGCGAGTTTCAAGATTAATTAAAGCTGAATAATTGCTATAGCAGCATTCTTGCTCAATTAAAAATTCTTCTATATCCTTCAGCTCATTCTTAAGCATACCCAAAAAATTTTCCTGGTGCATTATTCATGTTCTTCTATCGGTTGAAAATATGACTACTTGAAATGACTGTGGTATTTACCGTAGTGGTATCAGTTTGAGTCCATCTATTCTCACTTTTAAAAGATCTGTAGTGGTTAAGAAGCTGTGTGCTTTTTTGCGGAAGTTTTTTTGATTTCATCATAATTTAATTTTTATGTTAATTTAAGATTGTATATATTAATCAAGTAATTTATTACAGATTCGATTGATTTGGGAGTTAAAACTATAGGAATGATAATGAATTTGATAAAAGCGAAACTAAGCCCAATAGCTCGAAAGTTATTTATTGTTCATGTTACCTGCTGGATACTTTTCATTACCTATGAATTAACGTTCATCTACTATCATCTTGGATCGTTAGAAAGACCCTATATTTATTTTGTATTTTATTCAATAAATCTATCTCTGTTTTATTTATATATCAGATTGTTAAACTTCACGTTTAATGGTGCAAAATTGAGATACGTTACGGGCTTTTTAGCATTTGTGAGCTTAATAGTACTCTTTCTTGTAGTTAAATGTATCGCGGATTATTTCTTGGGCAATCCGCAACCTATGCCCTATGATCCTTTAATTTTCATTAGAACATTTTTTCCAAGAAATATTGCACGGGCTTTCTACTTCATTTTACTGGGAACATTTTACTGGTCTGCAAAACATATTGCTAATTACAGGAGCCAGGCTACAGAAGCTGAAAAGCGACAATTAATCATAGAAAAGGAAAAGGCAGAGTTAGAAGCACAGCTTACCAAGTCCCGAAATGCCTACCTGCAACAACAAATCAATCCGCACATGCTCTTCAACGCGCTGAATTTCGTGTACAACAGCGCACAAAAATATTCCGATGACGCCGCTCATTGCATCTGGCTCCTTTCTGAGATTATGCGTTTTAGTCTGGAAGAAGCAAATTCCGATGGGAAAATAAAACTTGATAGAGAAGTTGAGCAGATTGAAAACCTCATCGCAATCAACCGCTACCGGTTTACAGAACCTCTATACCTTAAGCTGGAAGTGCATGGTGATTTCAGCCGTTATAAAATAATTCCGCTGATCCTGCTCACGCTGACAGAAAACCTGTTCAAACATGGGAACCTGACCGAAGTTACGTCTACAGCTGTACTAATATTAACGATGGATGAAACTGGAAAACTAACTTTTTACAGCAGGAACTTAAATAAATCAAAGAACGGACGTCCCCGTCAGCGAAAAGCATTAGGTCTACAAAACATCCGGCTCCGCATGGATTCATTTTATAAAGGCAATTACAAGCTGGAAATCATCGAGTCCGGGGAATTTTACGAACTCACTTTAACCCTTAAATTATGAGCTTAACTTGCTATATCATTGATGATGAATATCATTCAGTTGAAGTACTCGATAAGTACGTCCATCAAACTCCAGGCCTGGAACTTGTCGGCAGCTCCACCAACCCACTTTTAGCACTGGAAGAATTATGCACTATTCCAACTCCCGACATTGTACTTCTAGATGTCGATATGCCCCAACTCAATGGTCTCGATGTAGCAGACCTTATAGGCTCAGCGAGTAATATTGTTTTCACAACTTCCTACCGGGAGTATGCACCTGAGGCATTTGAAAAAAATGCAGTCGATTACCTGCTAAAGCCCATCAATTACGCCAGGTTTTTAAAGGCAGTTACCAAAGTACGCTCAAATCTCACCAGTAAGATTAATCAAGTCACAGCTAGCCCCTTCTTTTTCGTCAAGAGCAACATTAAAGGAAAATTTAACCGGATCACTATCGCAGATATTCTGTATATAGAAAATATTGGCAACTACATCATCATCCATATGAATGATGAAAAAGTAACCACTTACCTCACTTTAACTGAAGTCCTTTCCAAGCTGCCTATTGAGAGTTTTTCCAGGATTCATCAGTCTTATATCGTCAACCATGCAGCTATTCATTCGTTAGAATATGCGCAGATAAGGCTAAGCGAGGTGAGTATTCCGATTGGCGGGACTTTCCGCACTGCCTTCCGGGAAAAAATACAGCCGACTTTACTCATTAGCAAAAGAGACAAAAGTGATCACTAGACTGAAGATTTCTCGCGGGCCAAACTTGAACCAGCAAATTTTTGCAGGCAATAGTAAACGAGCAATTCCTGTTGCCTTTGTCTAGAGGAAAAAGTTCGGTTCAGTTGCATATGCACCAGGTCTGCCAATAGCTCCATTTTTTTACCTTTTGAATAGCTTTTGGTAAGCTCGTTTAAAACTAACATGTACTTTAACAGCGGCGAGAGATGCTTTGATAATCTGTTACTTTCCAGCAAGTCCGCTATCAATAATTTATTCTCCCTGTATTTCTCATCCATTGCGACCTTCAGCGATTTATCTGCCTTAAACTCCGCCATAAACTGATCGGTCACATTACCAAGGTAATCATGGGAATCAGCTAGAGATGGGAAAAAGCTGCTGACCATGCGATAAGCAGTTAGTAAGCCCAGTTCAAACTCGCTAAGTTGGAAGGAATGGTTCCCTTTTAAAGTTAATGCAAAGGCAGCAAGATGGCTTCCCGCACAGAAAAGTTCCTCAACATGCGAAATGAGACCCGCCCCATAGCGTTCGATTTCTCTCCGGTAGGTATCTCCCTGGAGATCCCGGATGAACTTGTCATGTCCGGATGATTCAATCTTTTTACGAAAAGCTACGAGTATCGCGCCAAGATCACATTCTTCCGCCTGTATGCGCAGACGCAGGTGATAGCCTTTATCGGTGTAGCGGATGAAAAACCACTTTTTTATCCGCTTTTTCTGCCCTTTAATGAACGGAAAAATAACCTTGCTTAGGATTTCATCCGAAGCGCGCGGAATGCAGAAAATTTTAAGGTAAAGCCAGTTACTCCCCATTAAAAAGTCGCGTTGCTTTTCAACATACACATTGGTACTTTCCTTTTGTGAAGCTTTATAAACAATATTTTCATGGGCAAGAAAGGCAATCATTTGCCCCGCAAGTGGTTTTTTACCAGACAGTACGGACCGGTCAGGCAATAAATATTCATGAATGGTTACCCGCTTCAAACCGTGAATGCATTGCAGGAAAAACCTTGCCTCGCTGGTATTGGCCAAATCAAAAACCAACTGTTGGTCTGTTGCCCCTATCGTGATATGCCGGGGCAGGTGGTGTTTTTTGCGAAACTCATCCAAGGCTTTAATGGAATCAGCATTATCCCCATCAGATAAAAGCGCTAGGTCTGATTCCTTAAAATTCCATTTCGCAAGACAGAAAATCACCTTTCCATAGCAGACCCGAGGATAAAAAGTCAGTCCCGGAAAAAAATTTTCCAGGCTAAATGAAAGTCCTGCCTGTATGCCCTGGAATTGCAGATCACACAACAGCCGGAAAACCGGCGAATGGTTATTTCGAAAGTTATAAGCTGTCGCTAGACGTGGAATGACTCTTTTGTTAAGCTTAGACGACTCTAATATCAATTCCCCTCCTGAAAGAGAAAGCATGAGTTCGCTTGGCAGTACCAGGTTTTCAACTGGCTGTGAAGAAAATACATTCAGGGGTATCTCGAATGAATAAATGGGCTTACGACGATTGATGTTGTCAACGTGGCTATCGGATTGCTGGGCGATGTCGGCAAAAACAACTTCCGGGTTTGAAGTACTTTCCTTTGCGGCAAGCTCAAAGCAAAACTGGTGTACCGAATCACTGAAGCAGGAAAACCTTCCAATCAGCGAAGTGGCAGTGACACCTCCCGAACTTTCGATGATCAGGTGCTCACCCGTCGAGCGGTACATGAGCGCCTGCGTCTGGGGCAAAGGCAATACTGCCTTTTTATGATTTCTTAGTTTAATCACATCATCTTCGCTGATCTGAAGGGGCGACCAGGGATCGCGAAGGGTGTCCCCTATCCAGAGTTTAAAGATAAACTGCTGGCAAACATGCCAACCAAGGGTCCTGTTTTCTTCTTCTGGCTTAGGGAAGGGGATATTTCCCAGGATATCCTGGTCAGGCATGGAGGGTTCCATATCACCATAATGCAGTCCTCCATCGGGATCCAAGGCCAGCAGCAAAGGCACCTTTTCCTGATCGAAACGAGCACGGAAATCACGAATAAAACGCGACAGGTCAGCAGGCTGCTCAGCATTTGACAATAATTGCAGTACATCGACAGCTTTAGACAGCTCCACCTGTTCAGCACGATCTGGTCCTCCACCCTTGTTCGGCCTTTCCAGTGCCGAATAAAATGGCTGCCCCAAAGGTTTATCTTCCATTGCAATTTTCCCGATATCCCTGGCCAGAGCGGAAAGGGACTGTTCAGCTGATAAGGGAATCATCGTGTAATTTTTCCAGAAATCATTCCAGCCAGGTAAGCCAGATAGGTTTTCGATGACCTCATCACTGATTACTTTACCTTGAGTGCCACCGAAAACAGCTCCGGCATCCAGCAGAAACCGGATGTAGTCTTCCGCTTCTTCTGCTGAACATTCAGCATGCTGCACAATCCAGCTCAGCACTAATTTTTTTGAAACCTTTTTTGACGATAAAAATGAAAAGAGCTGTATATTAAATTTTACGGCGGCAATCCCTTCCAAAGAAAAACTAAACCGTCCCTTATCATCTAAAGATGATTTGGTATAGCGGAAAACGTCATTAAACCGGTACAGCGCAGGGTTGACCATTAAGCTGTCTGACAGATCAGACTTCGCCCTGATATTCAATTTTCTCAAAAATTTCTGGTCAGGCAATAAATGGAGGATTGACTCACCGCTTCCGGCTAGCCTGACCTGACCGCCACTTCCCCAGTGGAGTAAAGTAAAGGAGGAAAAGCTTCCAAAAGGCGTAGACCGGAAGCACATCCGGTTATAATACTTATAAAGGGTATGTTTTTCCTTATCCGCTAATTTATTAAAATCAAAATCCTTTTTTTCAAGCAAGGAATAAAACTCGGCGCTTGCTAAAAATACTGCATTTCGGAAAGCCTGTTCCTGAAGTACCTCCGGCAACCGCGAAAGATCATAACCGCTAAAGCTATAATAAGGTGCCCTTAAAAATACCTGTGGTAAAAACCGGTAAACTGTAGACTTACTTTCTTTCATCTCTTCATCGCTTTAAAGGGTATACTACCCATCTCATACTGTTTTAACTTTTCTAATCCCCGTTAATTTGTTTCATAATTCTTTTACCATGAAAGCAATTTTAAAATCAACCGTTCCACCACTGCTTGTACTGCTGTTTGTATATGCTGCATTCAGTAAACTCTTTACTTTTTCAGACTTTGACCAGCAGCTTCACAACCAATCTTTTCCCGGCTGGCTGGCAGATTTTCTGTTGTATTTTTTGATCCCCGCAGAAATTATTACTGCGCTTCTGCTTTGTTACAAGCGGACAATGTTATCAGGTTTACTCATTTCCGTTGGACTGATGCTGGCCTTCACCACCTACATTGCCATGGTCATGCTCCATTTCTGGGACAGGGTTCCCTGTTCATGCGGAGGCATCCTCAGTCAGATGGGCTGGACGGCACACCTGATATTTAACAGCATTTTTCTAATCCTAAACCTTATCGCTTTGTACTTCTATATCACTGAAAGAGAGCTATCTCAAATAATCACCAACGACCAAACAGGGGAAGCCGAAAACCTGCGAAAAGAGTAGGCACCATTTATTCACTAAAGTTTTTCTGAATGTTTTTTGATGTAATAAAGCATTCGTTTCTTATGAAAAGTATCAAATTAAACTTTGCTGCTATCGCATTCCTACTTGGAACAGGCGTAGCAGTAGCATCTACTGCTCAAAAAGCCAATGTTAAATGGGGCTTCAATGGTACCTCTTATGAGGTAGCAGGGGAAGATTATGGCTGCGAACCCTCTGATAAGATTTGTACCCGCACTTATCCAGAAGGCCAAAATCCCAATGTCAACCCAGAGGGATACCTTAGCCAGCAGCTTGGCAATTTTGCACAGTAGCATCTGATTTAACCCTTTGAACCAGCAACCGGCATCTCACCGGTTGCTTTTTTCTTTACCGCTCATTCTGAACAATCCCACTGGCAACTATCTCTTCAGCGGGAATGGGCAACACATAACGTTTATCTCCAGGGTTTAATCTGTAGAGCTGGCCAGCAACCGTCCGGACGATCGTTTTTGCAAAGCGTGGGTCTTTATTGAGCCGTTTGAGGTCTCCCCAACGAAGTCCCCTGAAGGCGAGTTCCTTACGCCTTTCCTTAAGGATAATCTTCAGAGCATCTTCTGCATCATTCGCATTCAAGGCCTGAAAAGTCCCTTTGGCCCAGCGCGTGACCAGCAGGGTATTCAACTCTTTCATGGCATCGGCAAACTGGCCCAACCTGGCCAGTGATTCGGCGCGGATGAGGTACAATTCATCCACAGCAAGTCCGCCGAAAAGTTGCAGGCGGGAACCCGTATAACGCCCTTTTACATAGAAAGGCGCAGTCCCTGCAAAGAATATGCTTTTGCGCAGGTCCTTATCCGCATAAAGCTGGTATAGTTCATCTGCTACCGTTGCCCTTGTTGAGGAGGTAAATCCATATGGGATAAGCTTATCATAAAATATGACCTCCGGATTGTCGGTTGCCGGAGAAGATGGAAATGGGTTGCTGGCGGTCAGACTGATGGTATTGTAATCCAGCAAAGAACGGTTCAGCGCAAGCGCGGATGCCGCGTATTTATCCGCCAGTTCATAATTTTCCATACCCAGGTATACCCTCGCCAGTAACGCATCAACTGCTGCACGGGAAGGGCGGCTTTTAAACCGGGTCTGCTGGGGCAATAACTTTTCTGCCTCCAGCAAATCAATAGTCAACTGGTCATAAACCTGCTGCATGGTAGCCCTTCCCACCTTTGCATTCACATCTGCGGTAAGGCGCAACGGTATGCCCAGATCCTCACCTGCGGTTTTCCTGTCATAGGTCCTGGAAAATAACTGCACTAGGTTATAAAAAGCAAATGCCCGGTGGAAAAGCGCGCTACCTTTTGCAGTGTTCCATGCGGATTTTGATCCTTCGACCCCTTCCAGGTTTTTCAGCCCATCCAATATAATATTGGAATAAAATATCTGTTGATAAGGAAGGTTCCAGTCTGCACAGGGCTCATTTTGATAGAGGTCTCCAGACCACAAGTAACTGTTTTTCTGGACCACCGTTGTGAATCCAGCCACTGCGGCATCGGTGGCGTAAAAATCATCAGCTGAAATCTCCTGTAGGGCTGGGCTGATATTAAAAATAGACAAGTTATCCATCAAAGCAGTAAAATCTTCCAGGGTCGTCGGAATGAGCAGCGCCTTATCCGGTTTTTTATCCAAGAATTCCTTTTGGCAGGAGCTGAAAAGCAGCCCGGACAGCAAAAGCCACATGAGCATAAATATTGGTTTCATAATTTTCAGTTTTAATGGTTATCATTTCAAAAATCAGCTTTGATACCTACCGCAACCGTGCGGGCGGGAGGGAAATCAGCAGCGGGATAGTCCGGATCAAAACGGGATTTCGTAGATTTCCAGATGATCCCGATATTATTTGCATACAGATAGATCTGCAGTTTACTGAGCGATAGCCGCTGCAACAGGTTTTTACCAATCTCATAAGACAGGCTAATGTCCTGAAGTCGGATGTTATCAGCCTTTTCTACAGTTGCGGTAGAAAAATTATAAAAATCATCCCTTGCCACATTGATGCCTGGAGGCATTGAGGGGAGGGTTGTGAAGAGTTCATCGCCTGGTTTTTGCCAGCGTTCACTGTACCTACCCTGAAAGTAGCCCTGTCCGGAAAGAATGCCGGAATAAAGGATTCCGGGCTGCCTGAAATAGTAACCCAGTCGATAGCTGATGTTTGCAGAAAGGGAAAACTGTTTGTAGGTGAATGTATTACGCATGGCGCCATAACTTACCGGCCGGGCAGACCCACTGTAAATTAAGTTATCTGTGGTCGTTGAGGTCAACAGCTGGCTATAATCTTTGCTTATTTTGCCGCCCAGATAACCCTGAGGATCACCGGTCTGGGGATCAAGGCCTGCAAAGGCATAACTGTATACCGCATAAAAGGGTTTCCCCTGCAAAGGATAAACTTCGCTGTCGGATAACTGCGCATATCTTCCTGCCGGTTGCTGCAGCGCATAATCCACAACTTTATCCTTGACATGGCTAAAAAAGAAACTGGTCTGCCAACCCAGTTCACCGACTAAATTCCGGCTGTTCACGCTAATATCAATGCCCGTTCCGCGGGTATTTGCCGTATTCCCACGAAAAGTGGTGATACCCGATGAGGGCGCAAAGGCAATATCCCCGATCAGATCCATGCCCCGTTTTACGTAAGGCTCTATCGTGCCGCTGATCCGGTTATTCTTAGTTGCAAAATCAATCCCCATATTAATCAGGCGAACACGCTCCCACCTCAGCTCAGGGTTTGGAGGATTGATGACCTCAGCATATACGGTATTGATGGCATTGCCCGTGATGTATAGCGCTGTTGTGAAGGCAGAAAGGCTTTTATTCACATTGCCATTATAACCGTAGGTCAGCCTCATCTTTAAATAAGGAAGCCATTCGAGCTTATAAAAATTTTCCTTATTAATATTCCAGGCGATTCCCGCTGAATATAAGGGCACCCCTTGCTGATTTGTTTTTACCCCGAAAAGATTACTCCGGTCGAGCCTGGCACTCGCCGAAAAGGTATAACGGTCCAGGAAAGTATATGCCGCATTTGAATAATAAGAAATATTGCGGTCGCTCAGATCAGTCATGCTGTTATAAAAAGGAATAGCCGACAAAGAACCGGGGATGGCAAACTGGGGAAACTGGCTTAGGTAATCTATCCCTAAAGCAGTTGCATGACTGTCATCGTACCCATAAGAGCGGTTACGATTGCCTACCGTGTGAAAATCACGGATTTCATACCCGGCAATCGCCGTGAGGCTATGTTGATCATTCCACTGACGGTTTAAATTAAGTTGCCCCCTCAGGCTTTGGCTAGTGGCCGTAAACTGGTCCAGATCCAAAATCGCGCCTCGCGGAATAGCATAAGTGAGTTTCCCGTTAGCATCGACCGCCGAAAAGCTGTTGATCAGGTTCCGGGTAAAATACGTTTTTTCGCTCTGGAGATTCCGCCCGCCAGTGATGGTCTGCCCATACTGGTACAATAAGGAGAAAGAAAGATAAGGCCTGATTTTGTAGCTGGCATTAAAATTCAGCCGGTAATCTACTAGTTTCCGGGTTTTATCTGCCAGATAGATTTCTTCCAACGGCTTATAGCTCCAGTCAAGCAACCCCTGCTGCTGTGCAGCCTGGATAAATCCCTGACGGTAGTCGTGTGTCATCGAAAGCGGATTGCCTGCAGCATCGGCAAGCCTCGCATAGGGATAAAGCGAGGGGCCGTTACCTGTTTTAAGTCCGATCAGGCTTGTTCCAGGATTGTTGGTGGTGGTATTGCTCTGGCTATAATAAAACCCGGTCGTGATCTCCAGTTTTTTATGGAGTAAATTCAACGACTGCCCCCCATTAAACGTATAGCGATCAAAACCGTTTCCGACCAGATTATCCCTGTTATGGTCATATCCTCCTGAGAGGTTAAAACGTTGGATTTCGCTCCCCCCACTAAAATTCAGTGCATACTGCTGGTTTACACTTTTTCGGTAAAAGTACTTATCAAAATCATTGCGCACATCATATCCGGCCAAATCATTGATCTGCGCATCCGCCTGGGCAGTGGTTATTTTCCCATCCCTTCGGGCAATCAGCAATTCCACCACAGGCGTAATCGCCGGATTATTGAAACCCGTTTCGGAATTGAGATAAAAACCTTTATCAAAAAGCATTTTTTCAACACCGATAAAATCCGCAGCAGACATCCTGGGCTGATAAAAAATATCGGGCTGATCACCAATGGCCGTGTTGGCATTAAAGCCTATTTTGACGGCCTGGTTATAACGTCCTTTTTTAGTGGTGATCACAATCACACCATTACCAGCCCGCGAGCCCCAGATAGAAGCCGCAGCAGCATCCTTAAGTACCGAGATACTCTCTATATCATTGGGATTGATATTATTGATATCCCCATCATATGGGAAATTATCCAGTACAATCAAAGGACTGGAATTCCCATAAATCGTATTCTGTCCCCGAACACTTATCAGGCCTGCGCCGGCTGACTTTCCTTTGTTAAAAAGCAATCCCGGAGTGACATCTTCCAGCCGTTCCAACACGCCTGTACTCACCCTTCGGCTGAGCAGTTTATTGTCCACCTGGACAAAAGAACCCGTAGCCCTTTCCGCCGGAAGGGTCTGGTAACCCGTGGAAACGACAACCTCGTCCAACTGCGCCGCGGTAGCAGAGAGGATAATTACCGATGACTCATCGCCAGCCAATACCTTAACCCGAACCGGCTTGTAACCCAAAAACGAAACCAAAAGGGTAACCCTGTCCAGCATAGTTTTTAATGCGAAACTCCCCGTTTGGTCAGTCAGCACCGAAGCCCCTGATTCTTCCATTTTGACGGTTGCCCCATGCAGGGGAACGCGCCCATCGGCCGCTACAACCCTGCCCTTGATTTCTTTAGCGGGCTGCTGTGCTTCCGCTGCTAAACTGTAAAGCACAAATAGTGCGGTGAGGTATAGTGATAAAATTTTCTTCATAACTAAAATTTTGAGCATTAACGTTTACGGATAACGAGCATTTCGATTGCCACAGGTTTTTCAACAAAACGCAAATCATAACGGGCCAGCGCCTTGTTCACATCCTCCACACTGCTCATATTGGCAGTGAGCTGCAGGTCGACCATTCCCGTATATCCAGTCTGGTCAATCAGGGGAAGCGGACTTGCCTGAAAAGGGACCTGCAAGCGGTCGAGGAAAACAGCGAGGAAGCAACTGGTCAGTTTGCACCCAAAGCCATCCATCACAACCGCAGGTGTGCCACCCGAAGTTCGGATCCTATCCATTGAAGAGGTACGCACCAGCGCCAGCGCCTTCACTGTCCGTTTCTCCAGGCCAACCTCAAAATCCGAGAAAAAGCCCCGCAACTGATTTTGCATCAAAGCATAAGCCCGTCCGCTGGACTGCTGACTGATCATCAGCTCATAACAATAAGCCCTGCCTTGCTTCAACCAATCCAGAAAATCTGCACCCGCTAAATGAGGCTCAAATTCTTCTGCCAAACCACCTTCCAGTACCGTTTCCTTTTTTCCTTTTTTATAAGCGATCCGGAACAGTTCGGGCATCGTCAGGTTACGCCCGGTAATGCGCCTCACCGGCCCGGCTGACTGTACATCCACATCTTTATAGATCCCCCGCCCGATATTGACCACATAGCCCGAAAGCTGCGAGCGGAAAATACCATCATTAAAATCAGAACCTGCAAAAAACAAAGGCTCACTGGAATCATACCGCACCTGTTCATCTACCTTAGCCTTAAGCCTAACCGATCCAGCCGCCAACAAAGCATTTATATTTTCACGGGACACCGCCTCACGGTCAGTAATGGCCTTCAACACCCCATCCGCACCGATCCACACATAATGCGGCAGCGTCTGATGCGGAAAAAGCCTGACCAAAGTCGTATCCGCAGAGGCCATCGGCAGAGAAGAAACTTTCCCCGTCTGCCGCTGCAGCTTTTTATAAAAAGCATCAACCTCCTTAAAGGATTGATAAGCCACCGGGAGGAACTGCACACGCCCCTTAAACTCCTCCTGCAAACCCTCCATTTTAGGGATCATCGCAATACAGGGCGAACACCAAGTTGCCCAAAAATCCAGGATCAGCAACTTTCCCTTAAAAGCTGAAAGCGGCAAGACTCCCAAATTCTGACCAGCCCCATCAAGACCTGAAACATTCCTTATCAGCACATCCGGCACCCGCTGCCCGATGATCACCCCCGAATGATCCGCAGATGCAGACGCAGCCACACCGGCAACAGATATATTTTTATCCTGCGCACACACCCCAAAAAAAGGGCATAGCAATAGCAGGAAGCACAATTTAAGCTTCATTTTGATTGATTTAAACGTAAAAAAAAATAAAAAATTGAACTGTAAAAGTCCACCTATGCCCTAAGCCCTCACTCCCTCAATCTTACCCTCCTCCATCAGTGTCCACACCGCCATGACCAATTCGATCAGACCATCAAACACCTCACTAACCTCCTGCTCACCAATACCAAGATCCAGAAAACCTTTTCGATCATTCAAAGCGTAACCCTGAAACGACTCCAGCAACACCAGCTTCACCTTATCGGCACTATACTTACCATAAAATAATTCCAGCACCTGCTGAGCTGTTTTAAAAGAAGGGCTTCCAGGATTATCATCAGGTAAAGTCATAAATAAATGGTTATAGAAAAGTGTATTAATTGATTAAAGCCAAAGCAAAGCTTGACATTTATAATCTGGTTGTGTTGTTCGGTTAAAGCTGATTGATAAAAAGCAATAGCCGGAATCATATCCCAAGCCCACACTACAATTTGCCGCTACACCCTTCGCAGACAGCACACACAGCAGGAGTTCCAGCCAAAAAGTTCTAAATAATACTCCCCCCTTACGGCAAACCCATTATATTTTTTAGAAATTAAAGGAAAACCTAATCGCCAAGAGCAAAAGCAAAAAAAACAGGGCAGGCTGCATTATCAAAGAACCTTAAGAATCATTAACCATTTAGGTCCCTGCCTGCCCTGCCAACCCTCAAACGGGATTCTTCGGCTTTAAAGCATAAAGCCTGTCAAAACGATACTTTTCATTTAGGCCCATACGCTCCGGTTTATATTTATGTTAGAAAAAAACAAGTAAAAACCAGCCCCCTCCACATAAAATATGCAGATACAGTAAACCGTATTGCGTAATAGAAAAAAGATACCTACCTTGGGAATGCGAATAACCATAGTGATGCACCCTTGCCTAAACAGCAATAAAGGGCTGGCACCAAGCTAAATTAACCCACGGGAATCAGTGCGCTCTCTAACACCAACCCCTGTTTTCTTTGGGCTATTTTATACTCGGTAAAATCCAGCGCGCATTACGACGGAGAACAAATAACGTTCTTTAACAAGAGTTTAAGGGAAAACCGAAGTACCCCTTCCCTGAAGTGGTACAAACTGATGGCGCGTAATTTTTTCGTTTTCATAAACGGTTGTTTTTATGTAAAACGATGCGGACTCAAAAGCAAAAGGAACCATATTGGAAAGAAACCAATAGGGCGAACCTCAATGCTTTTGGATGCGGTACCGTCAAGAACCACCTAAGCCAAGGCTTAAGCTTCACAAAAGACTGAAACGAGGTTCGCCCTATTGAATAATATATCAAAGATATAAATATCCAATAGAAATGGCGAACACACGATCGGCTCATGTGAAAGTTTGACGGTTTTCATCCATGAGTGACATCGTAAAAAGCAAGGAAAACCTAACTCTATTTGTCGCTATAAATAACTGAAAACAAATATACCATATAAAATATAAAAATCAAAGAATTTCTATTAATTAAAATGAAGAAGATAGTAGTTATTACTGAGTATGCAGATATTTTAAGAAAATACATGAAAAAATTTTCATTAGAAGCTATAGATATCGCATATTTAGCTAATTCAATTAAAAAAACTATCTCCTCTATTTTAGATCATAATGGTAGTTTAATGCTTGAAACAGCAGAAGCTATAGCAAATTCATTTGGTCTTCATTACTATCAATTCGGAAATCCAAAATACCCAATCCCACCTCTTGAATCACTACCGGCAAAAACTCAACATCGAATAGCCTTTCGGAAAAAAGAAGGTTTACCTAAAGAAAAGACTTATAGCCGTAATGCTGTCAATGAACGAATAAAATCAATATTGGCAACTTATAAAATTGGTAGCGAATTTTTAGCAGAAGAAATCGCAAATAAGATTTTAAGTAAATACGGTGAAACCTATCCAGTTAGTGAGATTGTTGACAGGTTTAAAAAGACTTTCAAAAGCAGCATTGAGAAAACTGGGAAGAAGGATACTGCTAGAGAAGGTCGTGGGCCGAAGCCAATTTACTATATATTGGTTAAAAAAGAGCCAGTGGAAACTTTAGCCAAAAATTAAATACATTAATAATGATGAGTTATTTTGGAAGTATTTCTTTTCCTAATAATTACTGGCATCAGGGCCTATTTTTTGATTTTATAGCTTAGCATTCAAAGCAAAATACCATGAAGACTTTTAAGGAGCTTAGTATACATGACCAGAAAAACGATAAGAAAAATCTAATACGTTTTTTGGATTTCCTGAAAAAACCTACAAATAATAAATGGACATATCGAGTGGATCTCTCGGAAGACTATGCAAAAAACATCTTCAAAAGCATTTCTGAAGTTGGTTGTTTCGAATCTCCTATACTCGAAGAACGTCGGGCATTGGTGTGGTTGGTACTTTGGAGTAAAGAAATTAAGATTGCCAATATTGTGCCTACAGAAACTGGTAGTCTGGGAATCGATTACTATAACCGTTTTTTAGAACTATTCAACTCTGAAATGATTATGCCAGCTGCAAAAGAGGTCGGCGTAGATGTTTTGTCAACCTCTGGATACGAGGATATGGAAACCCTTATTGGAACAGAAACTTATCGCAAATTGGTTACTTGGGCAAACACTACAAACCCAAATCATGGCAACGGTCATCCACTTGATTTTGAGCGTTGGGCGGCATTTCTGACCACTTCTTTTGAACATGACTCCAAGCTCACAGCCAAGATGTTGGAACGGTGGCTTATAGAAGATAAAGATTGGGAGGATAATGAGGCACTACAACAGTTGATGGCAGATTATGAATATGGACTAGAATTATTGGAATATTATGTCAATAATCGCTAGCTCAAAGATCATTAGCCTCGATGAGGCTATCATCTTATTAAACGCCGACTACAAGCCAGTCATCTTCTGGGATAGCTGTTCTCTTCTAGATATCATGCGACTGCCGATGCCTACGCGTAAGCAGCCTATAGATAGGTTGACCAAGATTATGCAAATCAAGCAAGCGATCGTCAATGGCGATATCCTAAGCCTTGCTTCAAAGCTTTCCATAAAAGAATTTAATGATCATATTAATGATATAGATAGCGACCTTTATTTTGAAGCTAGACGAATCAGCCGGGAATATAATGCTTTCGTTGCATTTATAAATACGGTGAATCCGTCAGTTACGCTTCCACTAGTGGATTTAACAAGTCATAAGGTCGAGTTAGGCTTAATGGATATAATAGCAAGCATTGTCGATGAGACTTATTTTATTGATGAAGATTCAAGGTTTGCCGGGCCAGCCTCGCATAAAACAATTAATAAAACTCCACCTGCCCATAAAAAAGGGGAATATAAAGATTGTTACATCTGGACAACGGCTACCTTAGCAAGATCATTAAGCGATCGTCGTCGCATTTTCTACGGATTTATTTCAAGTAATGTGAAAGATTATGCTAATCCAAAATCTGTAAATCTAGTTCCAGATTTAGCCACAGAAGCTGCCACAGCAAGTTTGGATTATTGCGCTAACATTGATGTAATGTACGGTGCGCTCAAAAAGGTGGGTGTAATTTAGAAAAACCTGTTTCACCATTACTGAAATAAACACGATCCACTTAGTATTAACCAAACTTAATACTAAAGTGGATCGATAGATCACTTACTTAATTTTTTTTAAATTAGATCTTAACAACACGGTCATTAATTTCAAAACCAGTCATATCTATTTCTCGGGGAATAAATATAAAGTCTGTTTTAATTCTATTGGATTTCTTTAAAGCATTTTTAAATTTGATAATATCACCATTTTTAATTGTGGAAACCATGATTGCATAAGGAGATAAATCAAGTGTGTTAACACCACGCCCCCTTGCATTTTCATCCACTAAAAGGCTTTCCAATTCCTCAATGCTTATTTTGAAATTTTTCAATAAATCACTTGTTATTTGAGAGAGTCTTAGCAGATCTGTAGGTAATTGTTCCCTTTGAAAATTTTTAGTCAGAAATCCAAGCACTTTTTTTAACTCAAGTGTCTTTTTATCCTCCTTCGCAAGTTCGGGAAGCAGGGATAAATGTTCTGCACCACTGATAGCAAGTTCAGCTTGTTCCAGCATGGCTTTTATTTGAAATGCCACTCTCGTTTTTGCCCAGCTTATGTTATCTGCCTTATAAACAAGATCGTGCGTAGAAATAGACCAAGCATGCTGCAAAAAAGTCTTTATCTGCATTTCGAAAATATTACCATTAAGGGATGATTGCGGCATATAGTCCGGGGTTTTAATCTTGAGATAAAGTCTTAAATCATCAAATGGAAAATTTGTAGCTTCTTTTGAAGTTTCGTTATCAGTTTTAGGCTTCCTGTAAACAATTTCGAATTCCTTTTCGATTTCTGAATAAACCAACCTAATTTCTGCAAGATTTTGCACAACTATTGTTGCAGCAAAAAAATCTTCAAGGTTTTTTGGATCTGCAATCCTTCCGGTTTCTAACTTAAGAGCAAAACTTTCTTTCGATTTCACTCTGCTAAAATAATACCATCTAGGATGACGGAAGCTGTCTACAATTCTATCAACTTCTTTTTTTAACAGATCAGCTTCAGGAGAAATCTTATTGTATAAAGCTGAAACAGAATTAAGTATTTTCATTTTGACCTAAGAGCGCTAATTTCAATGATTGGTATCTCGCATCTCGTTGAGGTAAATCGGTTGATGCACCTTTTGAATTTTTAAAATATTGATAGTGATTGGTAAAAGAGGCATCAGAAGAAACCAGGGCATCTGCATCCTCAGTAGCACTGAGAACAGCAAGTTGGTTCATAAATGTTTCATATCGCCTGGCAATTACGTCTGCTTCGGGCAACTCGGTTTCTAAGGCAATGAGTGACCAGAGCACATATAAGTTATTTGCTGTCTTGCCGTATTGTGAAATACTATTGTTTTCTGCTTCCATCGCACGCAGATAACTTTTTATAAAGCGTTTTTTAGCCAAAAATTCATCCTCATCAAATGCCTCTTCATCAACTTCAACAGTTACATCATCAAATGTAGCATACATCTCATCAATATGATCCTGACTGAAACCAACAATCTTATTCTCAATTAGAACAAATAACAACTCAGAGATGAATTGAACATTTCTCATCCTTTTCTCTTTTGCTGAAGAATTGACGCGAACATCCCACCAAAAATCGTCTTCACTTTCGTTTTCTGCTTCTGTAATGAACCATCCATTGTATCTAGCGTGTCTCAATTCTTGTGGCTGGAGATTTCTTGAATTTCTATTCACCCGATCAAAAACCTCTTCGATATTGGCTCCATCTATTGTTTCAATAAAATCTACTACTAAGGTATAGTCCCAAAATTTTCGCTTGTCTTCCATCAAAAGATCGTTGAACTTTTTCGAATTCAAGTTAATATCTCCAAATGTGGGATCGAGAGCTATTTTATTCTTTGCGAAACTTAAGATAGTTTCTAGACGCTGTTTTCCATCTACGACATGATATTTTGCTACACCCTGATCGCTGAGAGAACGATGGATAAAAATCGGAGGCGTAGGATAATTCCTAAATATAGTATCTAGAAAGAATCTTCTATCTTTTGGCGACCATACACTTTTCCTTTGATATGGAGGATTTAAATCTAACTGTCCATTTCTATCGAGGTCCAAGAACCAAGTAATTTGCTGTGTTGAGGGCTGTCTTTTCATTTCAGATATTATTTTTTATACAAAAGGCAATGCCTTAGTTTCTATTTCGGTGCAAAATGCATCAAGACTTCGATTCCTAGATCGAAATGTTAACAATTGTTTTTTAGTAGCAGATTTGAATTCTTGGCTATATTCACTATAAAGTTTAAAATCTGGCTTCATCTTTCCTATTTTGAATCCTTTCAACCTTTCTAATTTTTTTTTTGGATCGGCAGATTTTGATGAATCACGGGTTTCCAATAAAGTTAATATCCATGCGTCGGTTTCCTCAACAGCAATCGCATGCAGCAACTTGTCTCCTATATCTTCACCCATCCAATCTCTTATCTTACTAATGATCGTAGTTCGAATTATATCGCAATAATCATCATCTTTTGTTGGCTGTTTGACACCAAATTGTGCACTTTCAGCCGTATCAATCTGAACAACGATAAAGTTTTCCCCAGTGCGCTCAAAAAAGGGATTTATAAATTCTCTCTCATGACATTCTCTCCGAACCGAAGTCCAGCCTCCAAAATATTCTTTTGGAAGGTTTGCTAAGTCTGTCTCATCAAGTCCGTTAATGGGAAGTATTGCTAATATATCATTACCTTCTATACCTAAAATTCCCTGTAGTAGATTAGATATTACTGCCCGATCCGAATGTCCTTCTGCAATGATTCCGATTTTCATATTAAAAATTAGTAGGAACAGCCCCTAATAAACCCTTTACCCACATATCGGATAACCGAAATGGCTTATCTTCAAGATTGGATTTAAACTGAATTCTTTCGACTTTTGTAAAACCTTTATCATTTCTGGAAACTTCAAAAAGCCTTTGTTCGTCATTCATAAGATTTAGACCGTCGAGAATTGCCGGATTGTGGGTAGTAATTAATACCTGTTTGCCATTTTTATTTGCAAGTCTTGCTAACTCTTTGATCAGCACACGGCAAAGCCTAGGGTTTAAGGCTGTTTCGATATTATCTATTGCAAATATTGTTGGCGTATTGTTACTCATGAACAAATTCAGATAAAACAAGACATGTAGAATACCCTCATTAGAATTTTCTGCTGAGAATATATTATTCTCTTGCCTCATAAATTTATCCCTAAAGTATAAATTCGATTTGCTCCTACCTGGCTTGAGTCCCTTTAATTTAGGATCTTCTTTCTTATCTGCTATTATTTCAGCTAACCAACTGAAATAAAACTGATTATTAATATAATTTCTATCTTCCTTATTCAAACCTGAGATTAGAAGATCGAGACCTTCACCATTTAAACCCAATGGCGTTTTACGGCTTTCAATACCGGAAATTCCCCGGAGTGTAGCAGTGTTAATGTCATATATAGCATAATCTGATAATAATTCATAGAATTTATTATCTTCAGTATCCTTTTCTTTTTCTACAATCTCTCCCACCATTTCCAAAAGTTTTTTAATACTTATCCCGGGATTTTCTTTTGTAATGGTGTTTATTTTCTGCAACAACTCTTTAGAATCCGAAGAATCAGCAGCTAGGTCCACCCATTTTGTAAAGGTGTCTTTACTATCTACGGGACTTAAAGTCACTTTTATATCTTCATTATTTTCACCATTTTGGAAACTTAATTTAACATCGATTACCGGAACAATATTTTCATTCGCAAATGAACTTATCATGAGATCGGGTTTCGCAAACCTCACTCCCCGACTATTTAATCCATCCAAAGAAAGATCATTCACCTTTGCTGCACCAATACAGGCCAAAACTTCAAGCAAGTTACTTTTGCCTGACCCATTTGCACCTATAAAGACATTAAATCTTCCAAGATCAATCGTTGTATCTACAATCGATTTATAATTTTTAATAACGAGCTCCCGTAGGAAAATATTTGATTTTTCCTGTTCACTCCTTCTTGCCTGAAATCTTTTATAATTATCTAGCACCAATGTCCAATCCTGAGTATTATAAAATCTCACTGTATTATATACTAGATCTGACAAAGAATAATGCGTCAATGAGCTAGTCTGTTCTAAATCCGGATTATCAGGATTCAATAAAGCTATATTATAATCGACAAAAGGCTTCAGAGCAATTTTGCGAAATGATTCCCTAGAGTTCGCTTTGTAATCGGCTTTATAATAATTATTTACAAAAACCATAATATCTTTAGAAAGCCTCATACTTTTATTGGTGAGGTTCTTCCAATCATCTCCAGGTTTTTGTCCGGCCAAAGCCAAAAAAGTAAGAGCACACAATCGATTTTGCTTATCTACCGGAAGTCCTAAATCTCCAAGGATTTTCTGTGCAGAGATAATCTTATCCTCAATTAATTGATCCATAATTGTAATTCCTTTAAATCAATATTAAATATCTCCTGGACAATTTCATCGATTAGTCTTTGTGCAAAATTGTCACTTGCGATTAGCTTACCTATTTTTTTTATAATCTTTATTTCAGGCAATGGGATTTCCCTAAGCTCAGTCGCACTAACATTGATATTTCCATTAAAAGTACGGAAATATACATCAAATAATTTGCTATTTAGAAGAGCTGATAGTCCCAGAAGCTCATATTTATCGAATTTCCCTTTGACACTATAAATATAATTCAGGTGATTCTCGACCCCCAAAAATTTATAGTCTACCAAATCTTTAGCAAAATATGGGGTTGCAATTAATTTGCTCTGGTCCTCTTTTGAACTAAAACGCCTTAAAAAAATATAATCAAGATTTTTGATCAATATGGAGCCTGTTTCCTTCTCGGCAATGATGTATTGTGGTTTCTCTTTCCCTTTAGGGAAATTCTTAACTGGCCAGGAGAATTTCATTTTATCAACATTATTAAGCCAGATCAAAGGAACATATGTTCCTTCAGGAAAATCTCGTATCCAGGACAAACTCCTATATGCAACAACCTTACCTGTTGAAATTTGAATGTTAAAATCTTTCAGTGTGTTAGTCCAAGATTTAAAAAGTTTTATTGCCCTGTCATCTTTTGGTGATGTAGGAATATGTAAAATTTGTTGGTCGGAACTGAAGTTAATCAATTCACTTATTTCATATTTTTTTTCTTTTCGCTCGTCTATATCACTTATTCCGTTACTCACTGATATACTAACCATCTTTTTTTCAGTAAAAGGAAACGACAATTGCTCTTTTGTTTTTGTAAATTTAAGACAAGAGGCTATTATATTTTCCTGCAGGACATTATCCCTGCCAAAGGCGTCTCTCCTAGAATCAAATAGATGTATATTTTTAAATTCTACTAAGGAGAAAAGTATCTGTCTAAATAATCTGAAATAGCTTCCAGAGCTAAAACTTCTTGGGGTTATAAATATTAATTGGCCATGTTCTTTCAATAATTTAACAGATAAAATAAGAAATATCGAATAAATGTTGGTTTGGCCATAAATAATTGATTTTGCTGCGATATTGATCGGACTATTCTTTGCAATTTTGAAATAGGGCGGATTGCAAATCACAATATCAAACAATTCTTCACTTGAGGAAATGTTCTCTAAAACCGGAGCATTATGCATTATAAAATCGTTAACACAAATAAACTGTGTTAAAAGAATTCCTTTTTTGTGCAGCCACTCGCCCAAATAAGCGAAGCTTTTTTCTGTGTATGGCAAAACATCCAAGTCGGTCTCGAACGCTTTAATTTGAATTTCCTTAATCTTGGGGTTTTTTTCGCAGATATACTCAACCAAGGTGCAACTAAGTATTCCAACGCCACATCCCGGATCTAAAATATTAATAGTCTCTTGGTTAACAACACAATACTGCGACATCAATTTAGCTACCTCAATAGGTGTAAAATACTGGCCTAATGATTTTTTATGATCTATTGAAACTTTCTTTGTATACTGCAGTCCTAACTTATCTGCATAAATGGAAGGTAATTCGTCAAACTCGGGCTTGTTTATTAAAATCATAAATCAAGAACAAACTTAACAATTTGTACTCAAAAATCTCATAAATTACATATCCGGAGATCAAAGAGTCTATCAAAAACATTTATTTTGATAACTTTACACTCACCTCCATCCTTATAATTGTATTGCTTTGTGAGTATATTTTTCCGAAAGGTTAACCAATTTCTCGACTACACCGCTGTTGTAATAAAGTTTAAGTTTTATTGGCACATCTGCACTATCATTAGTATTCGCTTAAAAGTTAATCAGCGCAGTGCAAACAGTCGTAGTTTCCTCCTGAAAAAGTAGGCTTTCATTTGGAATACTAAATAAGTAACCATCGAAAAATGGCAGACCAGGCTTTACCTGCTCAAATACCGCATCAAAAATGCACGGGAGAAGAAAACCCCGTCAAAAAAGCCCACGAACAAACCATCAGAAAATAAAGCCCCTGGATTAACAAAGCGCAAGCAAAATGCTGTTGCTAAACCTAGGCTAAAAAAGCAATAAGCTCAATCCAGTCTGTACTACACCATATTACCACGAATCCGCCAATCCCATCACTAATATGATTGCAGGGCTAATAGCATATGCATTCTTACCAAAGAAACCATCCATCAATTTTCAAAGAGCTAAACCAGACCAAATTTTTGCATTCTGATTAATCGAGCTCAGGTTAATATGTATCGCTCAGCTTCTAATTTGCTATCGTTCGCCCACTCTTGTGCCTTAAAATAAAGGATTTCATGTACAGATGGCTATATTGGCATCAAACCTTAACACAAAAAAACTATGATTAGCATTACACCAAAAAGTATTTTGATAGAAATACCAGGGTTATACGACCCAGATGAAATTGACATTATCCGGGGGAAGCTTATAGAGGCTCTCGAGATTGCTATCTCAACTAAAGAGCGGGAACACGATAATTTCAGCCGGCTATTCGGTTTGCTAAAGGCGATCTGTCCCAGCCAGAATGAATAGATTCAGAATTGTATAGTTTCAGGAGACAGGGCGGCAGATCTGGCAAATACGTAAAAGCAGTAGTTCTGAAACTGCCAGCCCAGCATAAAAAACAGGACTCCTCTGTTAAAATCAGGCTGGCTACAATCTTTGTCCTATCTGTAGTTTCTGTTGCCACATCTCTGTTTTTAATGACAAGCTATTTCAGTACAAGACAGTCAGCAAAATCAAAAAATCCTTTCCGTTCTGAGGTGGATTTTGATTTAGCCTGATGATCATGTTACACAGGAATTTTGCTACAAACAGGACAAGAAATCCTGAAAGTATAATTCCCAATATATAAGGTTTTGATCGATTAGTTTTATCCATAGTTATATTGATTTACCTGATGCTATACCGATTCCTTTTCTCCCCGCATCATCGCAGCAATACGCTCAACAATAATCTCTTTTAACTTTTTCACGTAGTGCTCGATCATATTAAGCATCGTTCCATTCTCAACGCCAAAACGCTCTAACTTTAATGAATTAGGGTAGTTTCAAATATTGAAACTTACGGGATTTGGATAAAAGTCTTATTTTATTAAATCGCTTATAGCTACCTGCTCCATGGAAACTGCATAACGGCCACCAAGTACCAATATTTCTCTCTCCCAATCATATATTTTGATCTTCGTATCTACTTGGGACGATAATTCATACAACTCAAAAACTTGTTTGAGACTAAAATTCTTGAATAGATCTGAAGGAACTTCTGAAATATTGTCATTTGTATAGCCTTTAAACATAGGCTCGGACACGAAGTCGTTATACACATCTGTCCAATTCATACGTCTTTTGAGGATATTTCTTTTCAACGCCTCTAATTCTTGTACGGACTTCTGGTCTGCAGATTTTTCAAGTTCGAATAACTTATTCTTTATCGTTGATATGCCAATCCTTTTGATATTATTCTGGTTGATATGATAGTAGTTTGCAATATATTTAATGTTGTTATCTGCATATAGAATATTAATATCAACCGTGTACATCAACGCTTTTGATATCAGTCCCGCATAACTGACCCTTCCATTTGGCTGTTGTTGTACCTCATTTCCAAGCCCCCCACAGTCAATGACCAGCATTCTTTTTTTATCCAGGGATACCCGATCAAGATGGAGCAACTCCAATAATGTTGCATAGCCCAGGTTATCCACGGCTCCGCCATCAATCACCCTGATAACAGAATCAGTATTCTTTATGCTCAGCTTAAGCATAGGCAGCACGCCCGGAAAAGCTGCACTTCCAGAGATGGCATAGCTTAATGGGAAACCGTAACCCTTATTGATCTCAAATTGTTTCTTAGGGAGTAATGAGCCATTTATTCTCAGTGCATTGATAATATGTGGCATAAACGGAAGTCGCTCACCATTATTATAAATTGTACCATTTGTAACAAAAATAGGAAACCTTACCTTCTTATCCGAAGATTCAACCGGGATAAAAAAATCACTTAAAAACATTGTGTCAATAGGTTTATCCTCAAGATCTGGCTTCCCCAACTGCAATAATTCATGGTCGATCATAGAGGGATAAGATTTAAATATAGCATTCCTTTCATATCCTGGTAATTTGGCTATTGTAATTGCACTTGCCCCCTTAAATAAAAACTCCTGAAAGCGTTTCTTTCTGGCATCCGATTTCCAGTAGTCAAAGTAAGAAGGGTACTTGTCCAGAATATTGTTTTTTTTCAGGGTCAAATAGTACCCAGCGGCAAAACCACCGCCCGATACAGTAGAAAAATAATCAACCTCGTTTAAAAAACTGCTTTGGTCTTTTTTAATCTCATCAAGGGCAATCAGAACGCCTGTTCCGAAATACTGTGCCCGGGAGCCGCCACCTGAGATGGCTACTCCCAAGGCTAAACTGCTTGCTTGGCCTTCCCTTTCTTGAGGAGATTTGTAAAGTTTGGTCTCAATTGCAGGTATAGGCTTATACCTGGTATTGGAATTAATGACTATCTTATTGTTTACACATGAACTAAGGAAATTCATTGCCATGGCTACCAACATTAGAAGCAGCATGTTTTTGTTCTGGAAAATTGATTTTTTGAGAGACATTACGGGAATGATTAAGGTGAATTATTTATTTTATGACATTTATTCTCTTTTGGTTAAATTATGGGATACGTGAAGAAGCCTATCAAACTTAACGTTAATACAATTAATAAACAACTGAAAATCAGCTGAAAACACACAAAAAGCATACAACACAAAAATAAACTTCTCCCATGTCAGGGACAGACGCTGCATCCTTTTGGAACAAAAGATAAAGCAATGTAGTTGTTTTTTTCATGAGTCCTGTATGCGGTTTACTATGGTTCTACCACGAAGTTATTCCTAAAAGTGTTGCCAGAAAATACCCACTACTAGGTATATTAATGGCAAACAGAGAGTTAGGAATACGGGGATTCAATTAATAAACTATAATATATTGCACTAGCCCAAATTTTTTACAAATTGCAATGATAAATCACAGAACGAAAAAAGTTCTAGCCATTTGAATTCTCGATTTGAACATTTTATTCCCTACGCCTTTGTTTCACATGATTTAATCTGGAACCTGATCCCGGCCGATCCATCTTTTAACAGCCCGAAGAATGACAGGCTTCCAAGGATTGAAGATTACTTCGATGGGTTTTATAACCTATAGAAAACCGCAATTATCGTTATGGGTGAACACTATCCGAAAGAACCCATAATGGATGAATACCTGAGTATGTTTCCAAATACCAATGCGCACCAATTGCCTGAAATGGATTTAAGAGGAAGGTTTTTAGAAAATATTCAGCCGCTGCTTACCATCGCGAACAATAATGGTTTTGAATACATGAGTAAGTTTCTGCTGTAGCAGCCTAGCTAAAACACAACACTACGTTTTTCCGGAATGGATCCACCTAATTCGCAGTATATATCGGCAGAAAAAACCAGGTTCAGATCAGCATCCGTCTCACTGATCTGCCAAATTACTTTTGAGCAAGGCTTTTTCCAAGTTGTGAATACACTCAGGTTACGCAAAGCGCCATTTCATGCTGCAAAATTAGCATAGCAAACAAATTAAAAATTCCCAACAACCCAACCGGCCAGTCAAAGACTGGAATTTAAAATCATACGATATCGGACGCAAGCTGGAGTCTAAGGAAATGGATGAATCAACCTCCACCATCAGAGATAAATATTAAATCGCCTTAGTGTAAAAACTGCTCAAATACAAGGCAAATCGCAGGTAGCAAACTTACACTCATCTGGAAAACCATCGCTGCACACATCCTGTAATAAAATCTTAATCCAAAGCGCGCGAGCGGTTGCAGCGGCATCCTCCCGCAGGGAGATACAGCGGAAGAGGCGACCCTTCAGGGGCACGCCAAAAGAAAAAAGTTAATCAATAATTCCAGAAAATAAAAAACAACCTTAGCGGCAGAAACCAACCTACCCCCATACGCACAATTTATCTCCTATCCTCAATGTTAAAGCCCAAGTTATAAACAAAATACCCAATCCTTAACCTCAACACCAACAGCTCATTAGCCCAAGTTGTAAGCAATCTCTCCACATCAGTTGATTTTGCTAATATTTTTAGTAATTTTGATCCATAAACCAACAGGGTTATGATTAGAGAACTAGAGATACCAAAAAACAATCTGCTTGATACACTGGACAACCCAGCTCGTGTTTCAGGTTTTATATCTCCTGCAGAGGACTACAAACAGCGAAGATTACATATCGCACAGAGGATTGTTGGCGATCCAACCAACACCTATTACTTCGAGTCCGATGACGATCACATGCGCTACTTTGGCATTATGAAAGGGAGCATCATTGTAGTTGATAAATCCATCAAAGTAAGCTCAGGCATGCTGATCGTATGCTGCGTGGAAGATGAATGGCTCACCCGTAAACTCCTTATAAACGGAGACAATACCTACCTGTGCATCAATGATGGTATGGAAGCCTGCATGAACATCACCGGTAAAAACATCACCGTATTTGGCGCCGTTACCTGGACCTGCCTACCCCATTCAAAGCAGCACCATGTTCGCACTGGCAGACTGTAATAACTTCTATGCAAGCTGCCACCGGTTGTTTGAACCCCAATACAATAACGTTCCTGTCATTGTACTGAGCAATAACGATGGCTGTGTGATCGCCCGTAGCAACGAAGCGAAAGCCTGTGGCATTGCCATGGGTGCACCATTCTTTAAGATTAGGGAAGAAATCAAAAGGCACAACATCGCCGTATTTAGCAGCCACTATACCCTATATGGCGATATCAGCTCAAGGGTAATGACCAACCTGGCCAGGTTTACTCCTGATGTGGAAGTCTATAGCATCGATGAATGTTTCTTAGGCTTAAGTGGCTTTGAAAACCTGAAAGATTATGGCAAGACGATCAGAGAGACCGTTATGAATAACACAGGCATCCCGATCAGCGTAGGAATTGCCCCAACAAAAGTGCTGGCAAAAGTTGCAAATAAAACATCAAAGAAACACAACGGAGTAATGGTACTGGAAACAGAACAGCAGATCCATGATGCACTGGCACATTACCCTATTGAGGATTTATGGGGGATTGGCAGACAGTTTGCGCATAAACTTATCAAAGTTGGCATTGAAACCGCTGCACAGTTCAGGGCCTTGCCCATTGACTGGGTGCAAACCCATATGACAATTGTCGGGGTTAGGATGTGGCGGGAGCTCTGGGGCGAAAGCTGCATCCCATTAAAAACAATACTCGATCCCAAAAAAGGGATGTGTACCAGCAGGGCATTCGGCAAGCTTACAGGCGACTATCATGAACTAAAGGAAGCAACATCCAATTATGCTGCAAGACTCGCAGGCAAGCTTCGCAGGGAGCAATTATGCACCACCGTTTTATCGGTTAAAATCTTGACAAACAAGTTTATTGCTGAAGAATTGCAAGCTTATCCTTCAATCACCATACCACTTGAACACCCTGTAAACAATACCCTCGACTTGATAAACACAGCACTTTGGGGACTAAAGAAAATTTACCTAAGGGGTTATCTTTACCAAAAGGTCGAAGTAAACGCAACAGGGCTGATACCAGAATCAGAAGTACAGCTGAACATCTTTAGTGCGTTCAAGGGCAAAAAGTATGATCAGGTTTCCAAAGTGCTGGATCAACTCAACTTACATTACGGGGCAGGAACACTGCGAATGGCCGGCGAGGGTAAGGACCAAAAGTGGTCAATGAAGCGCGAGTTCTTGCGTCCCCACTATACTACAAACTGGAACGATATTATTAAAGTAAAATGAAAGAACTACTAGCACTTATTAAAAGATATTTACTCAAGGAAGCATCTACCCTAAACCAAATTAACGACCAGCCAAAACCCAAACGCAGGAAGAAGTAAAACCAACTGGCTATCAGGCTTGTTATAGCTTTTAAAAGCCCAATATGTGCGCCAGATATACATTAACTGCCGAGGAAAAAGAAATACTTAAAACCCATCCACACCAGATCCAGGGAGAGTGGGCACCTAATTACAACCTCGCCATTACACAAAAGGGACTAGTCATCACAGCAGATGAACCAGACATCATCCAGCAAATGTCATTTGGTATTGTACCCTACTTCGCTGAGAGTTTAAAACTCACCCGTGACACCTGGAACATTAAAAGTGAAACGGCAATGGAAAGCAAATTGTGGCGTCCACTTCTTATCAACCATAAAACCTGTTTGGTAATGGCTGATGGTTTTTATGAATGGAAAAAAGATGCTAAGGGTGAACAACAACCCTACCGCTTCACTGTAAAAGACAGAAAGCTGTTTTGCTTTGCAGGCTTATGGTCACAATGGGTGGATCCTGAAACAAAAGAGAAATTCCGAACTTATGGCATATTGACTACCGAGGCAAATCCAATGGTTGCAGAAATCCATTCCAAAAAACGTATGCCAGTGATCTTGACTAAAGCTGAAGAAGAGATATGGTTGAGCAAAACACTAGCACTTGATACCAAAATGACTGTGCTGGATACCTTTTCCCAAGAACTGATGAATATGGTTAAGGTGAGCAAGCGTGTAAATGCTGTTTCAACTTTGAAGAAACCGAACAACGACTCGGATTTGTTGCTTCCTTTGAACACTGATGATGATGTCTAACCTATGTTTAAAATGCACATTTTCTTTTCACATCTGTTTCATTAACCCCTTTATTATAAAAATGTTCAATGAGTGGATAAACCGCAGAGGGTTGATCCCATCTCGCCGGAAATTAGATTTGAATTAAATTTAATTTTCTTGTCATTATGGATTTGGCGATATGGGGTCAAATAAATTGGTTTTTCCAATCTTACCCTCTTTTCTTAAAAAAAACGTGTTGGCCGCATATTCGCGAAATGCAGCCTGACCAGAAGTTCATCAAGACGATCATTGAGAGTAGGTTCAATACGATTAATAGTTCCTTAAGCCAAAGTGAAGAGCTAGATAACAAAAACTTAATATACACAATATTTGATATATTCTATTTTAGCCTCATAAACCAAATCAAATGAACACAATGCAATTTCGAACGGCTATTTTAATAGCCTGCCTACTCCTCACAGGACTCTCGTGTAAGAAAAAAAGTAATAACCCTGTTAACGACTTACCACCGCTAACCACAACTGGCGCCAATACTTTCGGATGCCTTGTTAATGGTCAGGCATTTTTACCAAAAGCCGCTGGCGTCAGTGGTAGGGAACCGCTAAATTTCTCCTATGAAATGATAAATAATAAAACTTCCCTTATTATCAATGTTGAAAACAGTGGATCAAAGGGCTCTGCTTATATCCGTTTATTCATTAATGCAGCAATACTTAAACAGGGAGAAGATTATACGTTGGCTAGTGGCTATCCTTTAGACGATAGTCCTAATGGACATTATAATTACAGAGGCCTTCAAGAGTCTTACGGTACTGATTACAATACAAATAACCTGGTGAAAGGAAAACTGCACTTAACGTATTTTGATGAGAAGATTGCTTCGGGAACATTTTCGTTCGATGCAGTAAGTGAAGCAGGAGAAAAAGTGAAGATCACGGAAGGAAGATTCGATATTAAACTGTAAAAATTTTTAACCTATGATAAAAAAACGTTCTCAGGGGAATCCTCATTTCCCTTTTTTCGCTTGCCACATTCTTTGAAAAAGCGCAGGCATAGGAAATCAACACTTCATTTTCAGAAGCGATCGCTCAGGCTTTCGGAACGCTTGAAACTAACCGTACGCCGCATGGCTTACTGTATGATATAGCATTTTAACAGGTAAATCACAACGGTAGTTTTATTGCAGACAGTACCTTTGTGGATATTAAAGAGTTATATGGCATACACCAGACGCTACGCTCAATGCGGTTTGGAAACTCCGCGCCAGCCTTCATGAAAGAAGAAGATATTGACACACTCGCTTTTTCTGTAAGGAAACCTGGTAAGATTCTTTTATGCGGACTATTTTACCATTATACTAAATTAATGGAAGATGCACTGAGCAATAACCTGATAACAGTAAGCAACAATGCCCTATACGATCGTTATATCAACGAAAACTGGCAAAACCCTTATGAAGTTTCATCTGCATTTGCCATAAGTTCCTTTACTGACAATTACGTGGGTCTCCATCAACAGATAGTGCTTCCGACCAACCTTTTTTTCGGAAATCAGGCGGAAGCAATCAGCAGTATGGAGATAGATTCCATCAATAGTGGTTCTTCGTCACTTTTAGCGGAACACCCAGTTTGAGGGTAACAGATCAACCTTACGATTTAATTGAAGTCTTTCCAAAAATACATGGCACGAGAGACACCGTGTAACTGTAAACCCTTTCTGTAAAGTATTATAAGCTTTCTGTAACGAAAATCAGCCGTGCATTTGATTTCCGATGCGTTAGAATCTATTTTTATACCCCCTGAAAACCTTGTAATACCAATGGACAAAAACATTATAGAACTTTTCACAAAATTTATAGAGAATAGACAGACATTTGACGAAAGACTTAGAGTTATTGCCCTTCTTGAGCTAGGAGAAAATATGGAAGAGTGGAAGATAGTAGTTACTAATATGCATGATATAGCTAGCGAAGGTACTTTGAGAACAGGAATGACTCAGAATACCTTTAAAAAGATATCCGAAAGGATTAAACGCAGAAAGATCAAAAGCCTCCCATAATCAAGACATCACTTTAGCCAACATTAGCAATTCTATTTAATCCTTTTTGTCACTAATTAATGAATTGAAACATTAAGAAATAGCCACTCCTATTAAAGCTAAAAAAATCGCCGAATTAGCTCCGCCTAAATTAACAGCCAAAAACTTACACATAAGTAGTTTTAACAGCTAATTATATCTTATAAAAAATACAATAATATAAACTATTAATATGTCAATTTATTTTAATCAATAAATACACTATTAATCAGTATTTTATTACAAAAAATTTCTTTTGACTTAAATAATAATTAGATTAGGGGAATATTATCAGAATAAAATTTCAATTTATGCTCTTTACAAGGTTTTGTGGGCTACCTACCCTTTGTCAAAATATGTGAAAGCCGCTCTTGACATTAAATATGCGGACGAGGAAAGACCGAAAATCGAAAGAGTAGGTCGAAATTCTAAATTAAATTCTGTATGAAAAATTTCCTTATCGCAAGTGCATTGCTTCTAACGACCACTGTAGCAATGGCTTCAAATACCGGCAACGGCCTTAAAAAATCAGAAAAAAACACTTCTAAACAACTAGTTAAAGCAAAAAGCAAGCTTAACCTTGGTACATGTGTAGCTACTTATACTGCATATGACGCCAACACAGGGTCTGCCCTTTATTCGTGGACAGAAACCTATCCTGCAAGTGACGCTGCCGATTGTGCCATGCAAGTGAGAATTCGTGTATGGGCACTTAATAATCCAGCCTAAAGATTAAAAATCATACGGTATACTATAAATACCGTATGATTTTTAATGTTATTAAACAGATCTTTATTACATGAAACTAAAAATAATTAAAACGATAGTTCTATTTCTGATACTTAGCAATTGGGCAGTTGCACAAACAATTCCTGCAATTATGGTTGAGTATCAAAAAAAATATACAGGCTTTGTTGGTACTGAGATGCTTTATGCACAAAAGGACCATGCCTGGTATGTGATACAGCCTAAAAAAGTAAACCAAGCTGGCACCACCAAAATAGATGAAAAGGATGATATGCATGGCATTATAACTTTTAAAACAGATGACATAAAACCTGCTAAATATTTCCAAAAAATTGATAACCCTACCATGTACTACGAGGCATATATTGAAAACAAGCCTTATCTGGTTACTGATAGTGTGCCCGAAATGCAATGGCAACTAATACCGGGGCAAACCAGACAAATTGGTAACTATACCTGCAACAAAGCCGAATTACAATTTAGGGGAACCACTATGGTAGCTTATTACGCTCCGGATCTGCCGATATCGTTTGGCCCGTTAAAATTTAAAGGCCTACCAGGGGTGATATTAGAACTTTACGCTAAAGATCATCCAGAGTTTGGCTGGTTGGCATCGAAAATCAGTTACCCATATACACAACCTAATACATACACTTTCAACGATAAAGACGAAAAAATTTCTATCAAAAATTATGTTGCCCTTTTAGATAAACAAAGCAAAACTAAATTTAATGTTATAATGTCGAGGGCACCTAAAGGAACCCAGTTTTCAAACATTAAAATTTACAGGCCCGGAATAGAGCAAGTTTTTGAATGGGAGAAATAAAAATCAGGTTTTTTTCCTTCTTGTATTTTACTCTTGTTGGCATGACCTGTTTTGGCCAGTATATAATTAGCGGCGCCATTAAGGATAGCACCGCAACAGGCATTGGTTATGTCAGTGTTACATTACTTAACCCCACAGATAGATCTGTCTTAGCTTACAAAAATGCTGATGCTAAAGGCATGTATAGCATCGGGATTAAAAAAACCGGCCTATATATACTGGCTTTTTCAGATATGCAATATCAAACGAAAGAACTGTCTGTTGAACTAAATGGGGTTGAAAAGCTTTATAAAATTGATGTAACCTTATTTGGTAAATCCCGTATGCTTAATGATGTTATTGTAACCGCCACAAAAACGCCTATTACAATAAAGAAAGACACAATAGTATATGACGTCAATTCCTTTAAACAAGGAAACGAAAGAGTAATTGAAGACTTACTGCGTAAACTTCCTGGAATAAATATTGACGATGACGGCAACATTACCGCAAACGGCAAAACAGTTGAAAAGGTAATGGTAGAAGGAGATGACTTCTTTGAAAGAGGGTACAAAGTACTTACCAAAAACATGCCTATACAGCCTGTTGAAAAGGTAGAATTGCTACAACATTACTCGGCGAATAAACTTTTAAAAAATATCGAACAAAGCGATAAAGTTGCTTTAAATTTAAAGCTTAAAGATGCTGCAAAAAGCACATGGTTTGGTAATATTGAAGCTGGGTTAGCTCCTGCTAAAACTATGCTTTATGACACCAGGATTAATCTCATGAATTTTGGAAAAAAAACTAAATACTACTTTTTGACAGCCTTTAATAACATAGGCTATGACGCAACCGGGGATGTCAGTTTACTGACCAGACCAACTATTGGCGAGCAAAATTATTTAAACGGTGATGAAAGTATACAACCGGCCATGATAAGTGATTTTACAGCACTTAGTTTCAAGAAAGACCGGTTTAATTTTAACCAAAACAAGCTGTTAACGGTAAACGCTATCCACAACCCTGTTAAAAATTTGAAGATAAAAACACAGGGCTTTTTTAATTGGGATAAAAACAGTTTATTTCAAAGCACAATCGAAAAATATCAGTTACCCGGCGCGTCTTTTACAAACACTACAGATTTTTTCAGAATAAAGAATCCATTTACGGGCTTTGGTAAAATCAATATCGATTATGAACTAACTTCGCTAAAATCCCTCAATATGGTAACAAGCTATAATTATGGCACTACCGATAATAACAGTGATCTTGTTTTTAACAATATACAGAGGCCAGAATCATTATATGATAACAACAAACGATTTGATCACCATATACTTTTTACAAATAGACTCTCGGACAAGGATGTTGTTCTGATATCAGAAAATATAACAATTGAGCAACTGCCCCAAAAATATAAATCAAGTAACTTCATGTTTGCCGAATTATTTCCTAACGAAATAAACGCCAATAATATAAGCCAAAACATTAACAACACAATGGGTTTTTATGGCGCTAATGCTACCTGGTTGCATAGAACAAAAAGAAACGATCTGTTTATGTTGGTTGCAGGTGATAAATTCAGGATAGATAACTTTAAATCTGTTTTTAACATAAATGAAAATAACACCACGTTAAATATACCATCTGGATATCAAAACGACATGAGATTCACAACTAACACCGTGTTTTTAAATGGTAGTTTTGGATTAACAGTAAAGAATTTTACCGTTACCCCAAAAATTGATCTGCTTCACATCCATAACACCTTAACCACATCCTCTTTATCAAAAGAGAATAATCTTACACTTGTAAACCCACAAGTTGGGATAAAATGGGAAATTAACAAAATCAATAAGCTGCTCGCTCAGTACAGTTATAATACGACCAGCAATAAGCTGCCCGATGTTTACGATAACTACTTACTTACAGATTACCGTAGTTTTTCGAAAGGAGTAGGTCAAATTGATCCGCTTAGTACAAGTACTTACTCATTATCCTATGTTCTAGGTAATTATTTAGACCGGTTTTTTGCCAATACATTTGTGGTCTACACCAATTATGCCGATTACTACGCTAACAAGATTTTTGTAACCCAAAACTATTCCTTGGCAGACAGGATATTGTTGCATGGTAAAAAATCACTTAACGTGCATACCGATGTAAATCTATTTATTGACAAGCTAACCTCTAATTTTAAACTCACCTTAGGATATAATACCAATGATTATCAAGATATTGTAAACACCTCCAATCTTAGAAATGTAAAAACAAACAATTATCTTTTAGGCGCCGAGGTCCGCTCAAGTTTTAAAGGTATTTTTAACTTCAATACAGGTTGGAAGTATAATAAAAATACTTTTGTTACAACTGTAAAGGTAAGTGCTGATAACAGCTACTATTTTTTTGACGCGCTTTTTAATGTCAACAAAAAGTTAAACTTCCAGGCTTCCCAAGAGCTATATCATTTTGGGGGACTTGCCGGAAAAACCGATTACCATTTCTTAGATATTACGGGCGGATATAACGTGATAAATAATAAGCTGGGCCTGTCAATTACAGGAAAAAACCTCCTTAATACAAAAACTTTTGTAAGTTATTCCGTCACAGATATTGGCTCATCTACTGTATCGTACCGCTTATTGCCGCGTTATATTTTACTTAAAGCAGCTTATACGTTTTAAGGTACGCTAAACCTAGTTTGCTTTTCTACTTACTAAAATACTGCTTATTGTTAGTAATAGCATTCATCCCCAATTTACACCACCTCAAATGTTCAAATACCTCTACAAATATCGTAGATTTATTTAGGGGATGTAACACACCTAAAAAATGCAGCGTTATCTACCAAAAGCGACTAACTATCCTTGGGTGGAATGGCTAATGTTCTCTTAGTGAAGATACTATACTTAAAAAGACTAATTTTTCAATTCTTTATGGAACTTTGTGTAATACTGATGAAGTTCCCGAATACCTATTCTCCAATTCAAGCCCTTTGAATCTAGCGGATAGAACCCTATCGCCTTGGCAAAGCCCGCGCTATCTTCATTACAGCATTCGAGTTCTATAAATTCATATTTGTGCGTTATTGCTAGATTGAGGAGAAACCTCATTAAATGTTTACCCTTCCCGTTACGAGTCTTAGCAAAACCAATTCTTGCTATTATAATAGTAGCATGTTTCCTGATATCACCTTGCTCAAAGAACCGAAGATAAAGATCAACCCTTTTTTGCCTAGCGTAGATCAAATTTTCATTTAACCCGAAAACAGCAAAAGGCCGTTTATAATTAAACTCTTTCAGCAGGTAATTATTAACATCATTTAATATTACGGAATATTTCATTAAGTATATTGAAACTAAGTTTTTTTGTAAATAAAATTTCTTTGCCCCTGTGATTGCTCTTAAAATAAAATCTGTTTTAGCAATCCGGTAGGCCACACTGTCAAATTTATGTTCAATAGCAAGATTCATTTTCAATTGCTCATTCTGTTCTGCTATTAGTGGAAAGTCACGCAATCAGTCCCTAAAATAAATTCTATCTCATATATTCCAAAGAAGGAGGCTAAAAATCCCTCCTCCTTCTAACACCATAGGCTTCCGACAGCTTGGTAAAAACTAAAAAATTGAAATGACGAATTAAAAATTAAACCATTATTTCACCGGTAAAATCTTAAATTATTAAAAATCACGCAACAATTTTATGTGAATGACCATTTTTTTATGCGAACTACCTGTACCGCTATGCGAAAGACTTCTGAAGCAGCCATATATTGCTAATTAAAAATACAATTCTTATTTTAGCCATATACCTAGCCGGAACTATTTTGTTATGGAATTAAAATGCGTAATCATCGATGATGAACACTACATACTCACCCAAATAGAGGAACTGATATTAATGACTCCAGGAGTCATCCACGAAAAAAGTTTCGATAATGCTTATAACGCTTTGACCTATTTACATGATCAAAAACATGTTGACATCGTCTTTTTAGATATTGAAATGCCACAGATCAATGGCATTGAAGCCGCAAAACTGCTTCGGGCCTACTGTGATTTTTTAGTATTCGTTACAGGCCATGCGGAATACGGAGCGGAAAGTTTTGAAATCGGTGTAGATGGTTATCTACTTAAACCAGTAAGCGAAGTTAAATTTATTCAACAGGTTCAGCGCCTTCTGGAAACAAAATCGAATGAACCATCCACTAAAAATCCCGACAACTTCTTACTGGTGAAGGGAGGCGCAAAGCATAAATATATCAGCATACAGCTCGAGAAGATTTTATACATCAAATCAATGTCCAACTATATACAGATTTTTTTGGCTGATGAAGAACATATAAGCTATCATACATTGAAGCATGTAGAAGAAGCTATCCGGGAGCGGACTGAATTTTTGAGAATCAACAGGTCTGAAATTATATCTTTTAATCACGTCAAGCAGGTTGATGGATACCAAATCCTGCTCAACAACGGAAAAAGATTTGTGGTTAGCAGAAGTTATAAAAATAAATTTGACGCATTTTTGCGCGGCCGCTTACCTGGTCCGGGGATCAGATAGGCTAAACAGGTATTTGGAAATAAATTCGCAAAAGGATCAGAAAATATCTTAAAGTAAAATAGGTTTACAGTTTTTGAAATAAATTTATTTCAAAAACGAATGAACATACTCTATAATTATAACGCGAAAACGACAAGTAAAAACCAGGATGAGTCAAAAACCCTCTATGCTTATCCTTTGCCGATAAAAATAGCGGGCCATCTGCCAGACGAGCATAAAAACTTAAATGCAAATTATCGCTTTATATACCGTGCTTAAATATTTTTAGGAACTGTCACGATTTATTATCTGATTTTAGTAATTTCCTGAAGTACTTTGATTAGTTTTCCCTGCTCATTAAGTTGCCCTTGCTGTTCAATAAGGTGAAGGGTAAGCTCTTCTATTTTTTTTAACAGTAATTTATTCATTTCGCCTAAAGCAACACCATGCTCATTTACTTCTTTAGCTGTTGGTATTTCGGGAAGGTGTTTATTCGTTTTTATGTAACGTTCCAATTCTTCCAAATTCTCAACTTTATACCCTTCTTCAAAAATATAATCGGGCCAATTTTGGGCATCTACTTTAATTTCGTGTGCTCTTATTTTACCGTTAACCGACAAGGTTTCGCGTGGAGTTGATGTTCCTAAACCAATGTTCCCAGCCTCATCTGTCATCATCAACGGAATAATTTGCAGTGAATTACCCATGTCTGTCCCATCGGGTACTGTGCGCTGGGTTATTATATTTATATAATGTTCGGCAATACCGTTACCAAAAGTAAAAGAAGTAACTGCAAATGATGCGTAATCATTAGGATTGGGTACAATATAGAAATCAATATTGTCCCCGTTCTGATATGCCTTTAATGATATCCTACCCTTCGAATAACTACCTAAACTTGTTTGTTTAACACTTAATCCTCCCCTGTTTGAAATATAATAGCTCGTTTCACCATTTGAATCAGAAAAAAAACTTCCCCCAAAAATCTTAACGATTATTTTTTGCGAGTTTCCTCCAGAGCTGTTTTCCATTATTAAACTCCCAACATAAACATATTTAGAGCCAGGCAGGGTAATCACCTGCACTGGCATTTGAGCGTTCGACAACAGGTAATAAAAAACGCTAATAATTAATAGTATTATTCTTTTCATACTTTATTTTTTATTCAATAGATATTCCTTTAACTCTAGGTAATCTTTTTTCAATCCGTCGATTTGTACCTGCTGGTTTTTAATTAAAGAAGCAGCGTTTTTCAACTCTTTATCTTTCTCAATCAAGTGTAAAGTAAGCTCCTCTACTTTTTGTAGTAATTTAATGTTCAACTCACCCAAGTTTACTCCCTTTTCTACCATTTGTTTAGCCGTAGGGATTTCCGGCAGGTGTTTGTTGGTTTTTACAAATTTTTCGAGTTCAGCCAGATCAGGGAGTCGGTAACCTGGTTCGAATACAAAATCGGCTCCCGAACTGGCAGAAACTTTTATTTCACGTGCACCAATAGTACCTGCCACAGTAAGCTTTTCTTGTGGATTAAGCGTACCAATGCCAATCTGCCCGTTGAGATCCAAAAACATAGCAGTCTGGTATTCGAGCGCTTCATAATTACTTTTACTTTTGGCATATTGAAACTGTAAACCTGGCCCACCGTTATCAATGTTTGTCATCAATTTTATTCCATATGAATTATCTACAGAATTATGATTTACCATTTCCAAAGCCGTGTTTCCATTACCTAACTGCCCAAGCTGAACCCTTTCGAAATTATAGACTCCTGGAATAATCATCTGTTTTGATTGATATGCACTTTTAAAATCCCCTATTTGGAGTAGAGCGGTCGGATTAGCAGTACCTATACCAACATTTCCATTATCCATCAATGTGAATTTATTTGCACACATGCCTCCGTTACAGCCCGGTACATCATAAGCCCAAAACTGCAAACTATTGCCATAGCCACCGCCCATATTATAGATTTTCCAGGAACTAGCTGTACCATTTGTAGTTTTGGCAGGATTATCAATTTGGATTGTACCTCCAATATTCTGATCTGCTATTGTACTGATTAAAGCCCCATTAATTATAGCATTGCCCCTTACATCTAATTTTTGTTGTGGTTCTAAAGTCCCGATACCAATATTATCGGCGTAATTGATAAAAAAATTAGTTTTATTACTTGAACTATTATACAAACCAAATCCCAAATTATTAGAATACAAACTATTATAGTTTACACTGTCTAATTTACGCATCAGGATTTCTGTCGAATTCACCCCATTGCTTCGCAGGTCAATAAATTGTTTAATGGTTTGCTGTGCCTGTAATGAAGCTGAAAGTGATAGTGAGATTGCTAATAAAATGGTTTTCTTCATTTCTATATGTGTTTTTATTAAGGCTTCCTATTTAATCGATTGATCTCGGTTTGTTGCGCATCTACCTTCTTATTTAATTCGATGAGATGCAATGTTAATTCTTCCAACTTCTGCAATAATTTAATATTCAGTTCACCCAGGTTTACACCATTATCTACCATTTGTTTAGCCGTTGGGATTTCTGGCAGGTGTTTATTGGTTTTTACAAATTTTTCGAGTTCGGCTAAATCAGGTAGTTGGTAATCAGTTTCGAATACAAAATCGGCACCTGTATTGGTAGAAACTTTTATTTCACGTGTGCCAATAGTACCTGCCACGGTAAGTTTTTCCTGTGGATTGGCTGTTCCAATACCGATATTACCATCAGCTTTTATTGCCATCGAAAGTTTTCCTGCATAAACCTGATCCTCTGTCACCGATGCGGGTGTATTGGTATAAAAGACAATGCTACCCTGATTAGGCTGATTGTTGCCTGGAATTAGAATGGAAGCGCCAGACAAGCTTGGATGTGTTCTGGCGATTTTTAAATCATCGCTACCATAAAAAAATAGGTTAGAAGAAATGAGTACCGAACCATGGTTGTTCGAACTAAAGTTAGCATAATTCTTTGTACTTGTAGCGGCATTTGGTTGACCAAAAGCCGTATTAAAGCTATTTAGATTACCCATTATATCCAATTTTGCTGTTGGCACATCCATACCGATACCCACGTTACCATTCGACAGAATAGAAAACCTCCTTGATCCCCCGAGGTATGCAGTCAGGTAATCGTCGCTGCCTTCTAAAACAGCTGCCTGATTTGCGCCCTGAAAAGCTATTGAAGGAACATTGGTAGAACCTTTTTTTAATGTTAAGGTGACCCCCGGGGAGCCATTAATAATCGCCGCACCATTTACATCTAACATGGCATTGGGAGTTGTTGTGCCTATTCCTACATTACCACCTGTAAAATAACTATTGCCAGCGATATTCAAATATACTTTCTTTTCTCCCTGTTGACTGACTACAAAACCATGGGATTCTGCTCCTTGATTAGTCATCCATTCTAGATCCCCATCTGAAGATGAATATAGTTTTTTATCTGAAGAATTGTTATCAAATCCTATCCCTCCACCTTTTATTGTAAATTTCTGATCTGGATGATCCGTTCCGATCCCAACATTCCCTCCATTAATGTAATGGTTTCCAGCACCAGTAATCATAAGTTTACCGGATGATTGTACATCATTTTTAGAATCTAATAATGTCATCCAATCAGACCATGCATTTTGCGCATAGAAGGCTTCCCTATATCTGATTTTAGAATTATCCCAGCCTCCAAAGTAAAGCTGACCGGTTTGATGGCCAACTAAACCATAAATTTCCATTACCGTTCCAAAAGAAGTAGGGCCACCATTATTATAATTATCCCATAATTTAATCGACATGGGGTTTATACTTGTTCTTGGTGCGGCTGAAAAATTAATATTTTGGTGTGAAAAGGTTACTTGTTCTTCTTGTGCAAATAGGTAACCTGAAAATATAAGGTTGATTAAGAGGGTTAATTTAAACTTCATCTTTATAGTTTGATTAGTTAGTTTCTAATGTTAATAATTTGCTTTTTGTTTCCTGGGTTTAGGTTTTTGCTGCTCAAGGAGTTCTACTCTTTTAATAAGTCTATTGATTTTTTTATCCCTTTCAATCAAATACAAAGTAAGTTCTTCAACCTTTTGCAGCAATTTTGTATTGAGTTCACCCAACCCTACCCCGCTTTCTGACATCTGTTTAGCGGTAGGCATTTCGGGTAGGTGTTTCTCTTGTCTGACAAATGCTTCAACTTCCTTAAGCGGCCGTAACCTATAGTCATTTTCGAAAACAAAATCTGCTCCATCGGTATTTACCACAATTTCGTTTACTCGTGCTTTACCATTCACATCGAGCTTGTATGAAGAATTGGATTGGGTAATTTTCCCAACCACCAGATTACCGTTTCTGTTAATGTGCATGGTCGATCCCAATGTTGACCCTGAAGGATAAAAATTTATTCCGGCATTAATACTTGAAGCAATTGCGGGTACATCAGGTCCATAATCACCTCCCCAGGTCAGGTTGTACCCATCAGGCATATTAATATTCCCGTTAACATCAAGTTTTGCAAGGGGCGTTGTTGTACCGATGCCAACATTACCATTATCACCGATAACAAATTTTGGCCCCATGACAGAAGTATCATAGTTGTAACTCCAAAACTGTAGCGAGTTACCATATGACCCAGTCATATTATATAAAGCCCAACGGTACGCTAAGTTATCGACATTTTTTTTAACAGGATTTACAAGTATTAGCGCTCCTCCTTCATTTGAACTCGCACTCGAGGAAATATTGCCCTCAACCGATAGTTTCTCAACTGGTTGATTCGTACCTATCCCCACATAACCATTACCATTCCAGATGCCATTACCAGCAAAATTAACGTCTCCTTTGAAACGGTTCTTATATGGAATTTCAATAGTTTTCACCCCTGTCAAAGGCTCGTCTACAGCTGTCCATCCTTCAAACCAACTCGAAATTTCACTTAAACCTTGAGCGAAAGCACTCACTGTAAAACGTTGGTAATAACTTTTGTCATCAATAAATATAACCACCTTCCCATTTTCTGCTGATAAATATACCCTTGGTGTGTAAGCGCCTGCAGAAGACATTGCTGGATAAAGAAAATAATAATTAGATGGATCACTAAAATCGTTCCCGCCTGAGTAGATATAGTAGATTATTGATAAATTAATAGGTTCACTGGCGCCATAATTATAGCCCGTAATAGTAATAGTAGGCATATAACTGGCCGGTGTAAATGGCAAATTGGTTTTAATTTTGACGCCATGCAGAGGCAAACTATTAAATGAGTAATTAAGGATATTGTTGTAATTCTGGGCAAGCACGATATTCGAAGCCAATACAATTAAAATTGTGTAGAGATATTTCATGAGTGTGTTTTGAAATCAGGAATAAACGAATGTAAAACGATACAAAATAGCTGTTTTTAATAAACCGACCTAGATCCGCGTCATGCAGAAACAGCCGATTCATCAATGATTTCGGGAGATTCGTCAAACAAAAAACTGTTTCTGTACAACAGGGTATAAAACTGCCAACTTTTCGCGCATAATTTATTCACTTTTGCGGTGATGGCTTAAGTATTCACGGAAGCAAATCATACCAATATAAAAACAGAAGAAACCAAATTTGATTGGTTATCTCAAACTTATTAAATGCAGCCAGATCAATAAAATAAACTATGATAAAAAGATATAAAATCTTATTGTTTAGCATGCTTTTAGCTAATGTTGTAAAAGCACAGAGCACCTTCCCTCCTGATGGCGGCAATGTTGGTATTGGGACGCTTAATCCAGACAGCAAATTACAAGTAATTGGTGATATACACAGCACCGGAATGATCGGCACTAATGGGGCTTACTATAATATCCTTAAAATCCCTGCACTGCAATCCTCGCCAGCCTATTTTTATATGGATACCAATATACCTGCAACCGATAAACCTGCGCCGCAGATACAGATTACAGGTTATATGTACGCAAGTGGAAATAATACGTATGGGAGTGGCAACAAAGCCATGAAAGTGACCCTAGGCTGGTATTACTATCAGAATAACTTTTATTGGACACAATATCAAAGCGATTTAGGTTATAACAAACCGGACAGAATCAGACTTGGAAAATATGAGAAAAACGGTGCAGCCTATATTCGAATAGAAATTGCGACTAATTCTGTGTATTGGGCCAATTATACGATATCTGCAACTGATCGAGATGACTTTTTGGGTTATTATTCGGGCTGGACTTATGGCCTAGGAGAAATGCCAGCCAATACCACTCAAATGACAGAGGTTGTACAGCAAAAAGAGGTGATAATTGACGGTAACTTAGGCTTGGGAACTGCAACACCAGAAGGCAAACTTGATGTAAGAGGTGTCGGTTATTTCAATAATACTGCCGGACAAAATTATACTGCTATAGCAGTAGGTGCTTCGGGTAGTGCTTATGGAACGGTTGGTTATGGTTACCGTTTTACTCCAAACAGCGATGTTTACACTTATGCCAGTACCGATTTTTCATCACAGATATTTTTTATTCAGGGTGGAATGCGGTTTAGGACAGCCCCCAGTGGTTATTTAGGAAACAATGTGCCATTTACTGATGCAATGACACTTTCACAGAATGGCAACCTGGGAATTGGAACAACGTCCCCCTCTTCGCCACTGCACGTAACAGGTGGTATCCCTATGACTTCTGGCTGGAATAAAACAGTTGTACTAGAAGCCAATTATCCCGTACAGATTTTCAATAGTGCATCCAGTAAATATGGTGGGATTGGCTATGACCGCGATAATGGGATGTACTTATGGGTGAATGGACAAAGTGCTGATGTAAGTGGTTCAGGAACACTTGCTTTAGTTATTGATAATTACGGAAACATGACTGTTGGCAGGGGCGTTCCTGCTAGTAATACAGCATACAGGCTAAATGTACAGGGAAGGGCCAGGGTAAATGAAATTGTGGTGAATACAACGGGTGCCGACTTTGTATTCGAAAAAAATTACAGCCTGTGTTCTTTACCAGAGCTCGAAAAGTTCATCAAAACCAACAAACACCTCCCAGAAATCGCAAATGCAAAAACAATGCAGACACAAGGTATGGGTGTAGGCGATCTGCAAACCAAACTCCTGCAAAAAGTAGAAGAATTAACGCTATATGTTATCGAACTGAACAAGCAAAATATGAAACAGGAAAAGAAGATCAACCAGTTAACTTCAGCACTTAAAAAAGTGGCAATAAAGCATAAAAACAAATAGCTATAAAACAACCCTATCCTGCAAGTTTCCATTTTATTAAAAACGCAAAAGATACGATCTGTAAAAAGTCTGTTGACCAATTATTTAATAATCAATATTTTTACGGACTAACGCTCAATACTATTCTATGTTAATACGCATACTGCTGTTTCTGGTTTTCTTTGCCTTTATTGCTGAAGTGCTGGCACAGGCGCCTGTTAACGACGATATTAAAACAGCAAGTCCGCTTAAAAACGTTATGGTTTATTGCTCTGACGATGCAGCCTTTACAAGTATCAATGCCACTGCGAGCGGGTATAAAAAGGGAAGTTTGTGGAGCAGCGAAGGGAAAGACATCTGGTTCAGTTTTACAGCAATAGGTACCGATATTACCGCTACAGTAACTGGTCAGGCAGCCGGTAACAGCAACACATTGATTAGCCCCTCAATTGCCTTTTATACTTACAAGGACAATATACTTACCGAGCAGATTGGTGCTATGACAACAGGAGGCAACCTTACCACAGCTTATAAAGGAGGCCTGATGATCGGGGAAATCTATTACATCCGCATCAGTGCTGAGAATAACGCCACCGGAAGCTTTAAACTTTGTGTAAACAGTTATAATCCACCTAATAAACCCGGGCAAGATTTCTCATCGGCATCACTTTTATGCAATAAAGACAGTTTTACCGAACTTAAAGTGACTGGCGCTGGTGTCAATAACCGTGAGGCAACCGGCACCTGTTTAAGCCTCGAATCGAACAGCGCATGGTACACCTGGATAGCAGCCAATAATGGCACTTTAGGCTTTACTATTACCCCCACTGCCGTTACCGATGACATTGATTGGGTATTATTTGATCTCGGGCCTACCACAGCACCTGCCACGCCATCATCGGCCAATTCTATCCGCTGTGCGGCAGGCAGTGGTGTAGATTGTAATCCAGGGTATTACATTACTGGTGCCAACAGTAGCTCGATAGACCTTACTGAACAAGGGGGGTGCTCACCAAACCAGGATGGTTTTGTTAAGGCTATTGATATGATCGAAGGACATCAATATGCCTTGCTCATTGACAATTTTTCGAACAACAACAATGGTTTTACGTTGGCCTTTGACGGGGATGGAGAATTTTCAGGGCCTAAATCAGCCATCGATGCTAAAACCGTGGATGCTTGCCTCAGTACACAAAAATTTATATTTATAGCTAATGCCAGTAACTACAGCAGCTTAAAATGGAGTTTTGGTGAAGGTGCCAGCATCGCAAATGCCAGCACAACCGGTCCTTTCGAAATTACGTACAGCACTACGGGCAGCAAAACGGTAATCCTCGAGGCCTTTTCGCTAAAGAATTGCCGCACAGTAAGCAGTTATACTTTTGATATGGCATTGAAACCCGATAAACCTGTTATCTCTGCAAATAGAACCAATTTTTGTTTTGGCAGTACCATGGAACTGAACATACCAGAAGTTCAGGATGCAACATACCAATGGTCGGGGCCGGCCAATTTTAGTGCCTCAACCGCGGCCATCAGCGTACCGATAAGTAGTTTTGCCCAGGCGGGCGATTATATGGTGACCGTAAAAGTAGGTGATTGTTATAGCGAAGTGGCAACAATTAATATTCCCACCATTGTTAGAAACCCCGTAGCAAATTTCCAGACAGATCCTATTGTGCCCGGTAAGTTTGCAGCCCCGGTGCCCATTACTTTTTTAAACCATTCACGTGATGCAGATTATTTTGAATGGAATTTTGGTGACGATGAAACCTCTAACGATTACCAGCCCACGCATATTTACCAGAAAAAAGGAAACTATACGGTAACGCTTAAGGCTTTTACCAACAATGGCTGTGTAGATATATTTACGCTCAATAACCTAGTGGTCCTGGACGGCACAACATTACAAATTCCAAATTCCTTTTCGCCCAACGGAGATGGCATTAATGACCTGCTGAATATTAACGTAAGCAATTTAAAAAGATTCAACTTTAAAATCTTTAACCGTTATGGTGACGAAGTTTTTTTGACCACCAATATATTTGATTCCTGGGATGGAACCTGGCGCAATAAACCTGTACCGGTAGGCGCTTATTATTATGTATTGAACGGAACAGATGTTTTTAATAAGGAGGTCCGTTTTACCGGATCGATCACCTTGATCAGGTAACTACCATTGGCGTTGTGGGCACACCACTTTATAAACGTTATTGAGCAGTAAACCCAGTACAATTTCATGGCTCCCTTTACTGGCTTGGTTGAGCACACTAGTGGTCACATCGTAACTATAGCTAAGGTTAACCAGATGGCTGATATTAAAGCCGGCCATCATGTTTAACGCATCATGCTTTCTATAGCCTGCCCCGATCCAGATGCGGTCTTTAAAACCCATTTTCACATTTACATCTACCGATAATGGAACATTGGGCACATATTTAAATAATAACGAAGGGGTAACATTCAAATCTTCGGACACGTAAAACTTATAACCACTATTTAGAAATACATGAGGAACCTGTTTGCCTGTATTATACTGTTCATCGCCTGAAAAACTTAGCTTTTGTGGCAAAACCTGCTGAACGGAAAGTCCTGTAAAAAAACTAGCGCCGTATAACCATGCACCTACCGAAAGATCGGGTAAAAGCCTGGCATTAGCGGCATTGTTTAAAGCAGGATCGCGTGGATTTTCGAGCAAAAGCGCATTCACATCTATGGCCATGCGGGTTATCCCTCCTGCTGCACCTAATGAAAAGTTAAGCTGCTTGTTTAGTTGCAAATGATAGGCATAACTGATATCAAAAGTAGTAGTTGATAATTGGCCTGCTTTATCTGATACGGCTACAAAGCCCAATCCATGGTGCGCCGGAGAAGCGGTATAGTTTTGGGTGTAGCTCCTGGAGCGGGGATTGTTACCATCGGTTTCGAAAGATAAAGCATTAGCCCACAAGTATTCATCGCCCAGTGCCCAATGTGCCGATATAAATGCAGTTTTAGGTGCATCCTGCAGCCCAGCCCATTGTTGTCTATAACCTACTTTCACATCCGTATAATTTTCGATACCACTTAATGCAGGATTTAGCAGGTAACTGTTGAGCAGGTATTGGGTATATTGCGGCTGTTGCTGCGCATTAAGCCCTAAGGCAATACATAACAATAACAGGGAGAGCCAATTCTTCATTACCAGTTTTTATTTACCATTTGGTTGCTGCCAATTTACTGTTTCTCCAGCTTTGTCTCTAACAGGCGAATGCGCGCTTCCTGTTTTTTCACATCACCCAGCAGGCCATCATATTGTTTATCTTTTTCAATCAGATGCAGCGTAAGTTCCTCTATCTTTTTCAACAACAATTTATTCATATCACCAAGGGCTATCCCATCCCTTTCAAATTCCTTTGCCGATGGCACTTCGGGCAGGTGTCTGTTCCTTTTAATATAACCCTCCAACGCTTTCAACGTTGCAACCTTGTAACCATCTTCAAACACATAATCGGGAGCACCAGCACCATTTACCCGGATTTCATTAGCCTTTATTTTACCGTTAACCATTAGTTTTTCTGTTGGATTTAAAGTATTGATACCTATATTTCCGCTTCCATCGATCACGATATCATCACCATAGAACCATTGTTGGCCATCCCCATTTTTACTGAACATCCTCCTTGTACCTAAAATCATTTTTCCGGTAGCATCGTTATTATTATTGTTACCAGCAACAGTTATAATCCTTGCTTGTCCCCAGGCATTGTTCCCATCTGCTCCTGCAGGTATTGCAAATTCAATTTGTGCTCCCTTATCAAAGGTTCTTCCACCAGTATTAGCCTGTATAATTAAGCCAGTACCCCCAAATTGATAACCGTTTCCCCCATCAATTGAGGCAGATGTTCCACTTAAATGCAATAAACTTGAAGGAATATTGGTGCCTATACCTATATTACCATCTCCCGAAATTCTTACCCTTTCGGTCATCCCCGAATATAGGGCAAGCCCTGTTTTATTGCTATGTAAGCTTTCGGAAATACTTGATATACCTGCCCATTTATCTTCACCGATGTAACCGGAATAGAATTTTAAACCATTAATTTCTCCTGCAGTTGGCGCATTAACGCGGCTGTTCATAGTCCAGCCACTTGTAGGTTGCATCACCTCGAATTTTGTTGCCGGAAAGGTAGTACCTATGCCTACATTGCCTTCCTGTGGGTTGAGATAGGTATTACCTTTGTTATAATAATTTATATAAGTTGCAAAACCAGCTTTGGCATCCAAATGCAAATTCCCATTGGTTACCGCTACAAAGGCATGATCGGTTACCTGGCCGTTACCACCAACCTGCAGGTATTGTGACCAGGTAGAATTTGGGCCATATAAGTGGTATTGATCGTTAGTGATATTTATGGCCTGTCCATTTGCAGAAACGATTGCACAGAAAAAGAATAAAGCAGTAAATGTGACACGTTTAATTTCCATTCTTTTTTAGTTTCTGGTTTTCAACCTCTAACTTCTCCATCCGCTTGTTCATATCAATTACATGCAGCGTAAGCTCCTCTATCTTTTTTAATAACATTTTATTCATATCGCCAAGCGCTATTCCATCCCTTTCAAATTCTTTTGCAGATGGTACTTCGGGCAGGTGTTTGTTTGCTTTGATATAACTTTCCAACTCCTTCAACGTTCCAATATTGTAACTTTCTTCAAATACATAATCGGGTGCGCCCTGCCCATTTACCCTGATCTCGGTTGCTTTGATTTTCCCCTTTACCGTAAGCTTTTCATCCGGTGTAGTTGTGCCAATCCCCACGTTGCCTCCTGAATTAGGATTAAGCAATATTTTATTTGCGCCATTTTCGGCTTCTATGGTTAAATTATCTCCAGCACCAAAATACACATATCCTGATCTGGCAGTATTAGTTGGGTTATATGAAGAAAAGTAAGTATTGTTACCTATCCCTCTAATAAGCTCAGCCCCTGTAATCGTATTATTTATACTGGCTACATCCTGTAAAGTGGTTGCCAATGCTGTTTTAACTTGTGAAATAGTGCTATAACCATAAAAATTTGTACCATCTTGATTGGTCATAAATGCATCAATTTTTCCATTCGAACCGATAAATTCCTGACCGCCCCACTTTACTGCGTTGGCGGCCTTACCATTAATATTAACGAGGTGAACATTATTTTGGTTATCATTAACGTCATTTTCGCTTCTTAAATTCCAACCGGTACCATCCCAATCGTGCACTAAATAATAACTCTGGTTATTATAACTATGAAAATTGATTGTTCTGTTTTGATAAGCAAGCGCGCCCAAGCCCATCCAGGTTCTTAAAGCAGCAGGTGTATATTGATAGATTCCTGTTGTAGGATCGATACCGATTAAGCTTGTAGGTGCATTATTTAACAACGTACCGCCCCAAATATTACCGCCTAAGCCACCACTGTTTGATGAATATGCTGCATTATCGGCATGGCCAACATTAACCGGAGAAGGGTGGTTACTTTTTAACTGCCAATAGGTACCGTCCCAGGTATTGGATAAGTAATAATCGGTGGGGTGAGAGCTAGACCAAAGTTTAATACCATTAACCCCCACACCATTTACAGATAAATTACCATTAACAGATACGCCGCCGATCTGTAGCGAGTTTGTTGTGGTATTTCCCCTATCAGTAACCGTTTGTAGCGTTTCTCCTTGACCAAAAACATTGGCACAGGTTAGTATAAGAATGATGGTGACGTATAATTTTATCATAATTTGGTTTATTTGTTACCCTGCTCTAACTTTAACAATCTGGTTTCGAAATCTTTGTTGATTCTTAGTTGCTCTTTTAGCGCTTTATCCTTTTCGATGAGGTGTAAAGTCAATTCTTCTATCTTTTTCAATAACAATTTATTCATATCCCCGACAGCGATTCCATCGCGTTCAAACTCCTTTGCAGATGGTATTTCTGGCAAGTGTTTGTTCTTTTTAATGTATGCCTCCAACTCCTCCAAGGTTCCAATCTTGTAACTTTCTTCAAACACGTAATCGGGCGCACCATTTCCATTAACCCTGATTTCGTTTGCTTTAATTTTTCCGTTAACGGTGAGCCTTTCACTTGGTAATGTGGTCCCGATTCCTACATTACCACCAGATGGATTAAATAGTAAATTGTAGGCGGTAGCTCCGCCATCTCCGCGTTGTTGTTGAATATACCCATCTCCTACGTTTAAAACACCAAATTGCATCCCATAACCATTGTCATCATTAGCGAGATATAATTTATAATTCAAAGCTCCTAATTCCGGTATGGCATTCTGGAAAGAATTAATTCTAATATTATTCGTACTGATATTACCCGCAGCAGTTACATCCTGCAAGGTGGTTGCCAAAAAAGATTTAACAGAAGCGGGAGCAAATGGATTTATTTTCCCATCACTGTTATTGGATCCAACAAGCCATTGAATACCGTTGCCGTAACCTGAGAAATCGGAAGGAACACCAGCGAGCGACTTAGTATTATCAGCGATTTTAGCATTCTCTACCCTTATTCCAAATGTATTAGTGCCATTCCAGCCCATTAGCGAGGGGAAAGTGGTCTGCCAAGGAACTTCAGCATTTTCTGCATTATGACTTGTTCCATTAGGAGCGATACCGTTCGACATATCAATAATGGTGTGGTTATTTCCATAATTTCGCCAACCGAGTTGTGTCACTACCATATCTTTTAACAAGCCGCTTGTACTCCAGTTGGTCCGATCATTTAAATTTGAAGTTGTAGCCAATAAAGTCTTAATCGAAGGCTCATCGCCATTTACCACTTCTACCCTTGGTGCATAGAAATATTGGCGATCGTTTACATTTGTATCATAATAAAGATAAGCGCGGATATAGGTCCAGGTAGCTCCAACAGCAAACTGATAATCGGGTATATCAACTACTTTGGTTCCGTTTGAGCCATCGTAAATACCACCATAATAAGTTGTAGAGGCATCGCCACTACCATGCACATAACCTACCAATAAATACCATTTATTCAGTTCTGGCAGATCACCAGACCAAAAATAGGGATTCGAATGAGGGCCACCATTTAAATCGTTTACATTATCTGTTCCAAAATAGCTGATACCATCAGTAGAATTAGTTTTTTTTAACCAGATAGAAAACCGGTACATCTTGGTATGATCGATGGCAAATGAGCTATGGTTAAAACCACCATCATCATTACTTTCTCCCTCTGGTTTTGCCTCCCATAATATAGCCCTCTGGCCTTGAGGCCCCTCTCCCCAAATTCTTTCATTTTCTATCGTTTTCCCATTTTGGTTAAATGCACCAGTAGTACCCGTGCCCATAGTCCAGCTTTGCATATCCAATACATTCTGTGCTTTGATTAAAGGATGTAGCCCTAGAAAAATAAATAGTGTTAAAATTAACTTTTTCATAAATGACTAGTGATTTTGTGTATTTTTTTTCAGTAAAACATCTAATTTGGTCTCGATATTTTTCAGTCTATCATTCTGCATTTTATTCAGTTCTTTTTCCTGTGAGAGTTCTTTATCTTTTTCGATGAGGTGGAGGGTTAATTCCTCTACCTTTTTCAATAAGAGTTTATTTATTTCACCAAGAGCTATTCCATCACGCTCAAACTCTTTTGCCGATGGCACTTCGGGCAGGTGTTTATTGGCTTTGATGTAACCTTCCAGTTCTTCCAACGTTCCAACATGATAACCTTCCTCGAACACATAATCGGGCGCACCATTTCCATTAACCCTGATTTCGTTTGCTTTAATTTTTCCGTTAACTGTGAGTTTTTCTTCGGGGTTAACCGTACCAATTCCAACATTTCCATTGGCATCAATCCGCATTCTTTCTATAAGGCTGTTTGTTGCGCTTGATGATGTGGTAAAAAAAGCTAACCTACTTCCCCAATAATCATATAAATTACTATAGCTTCTAATCTGAGAATAATTGCCTGTTCCATTTCCATAATCGCCATCTAAGGTTATCGCTACATAATGTTGTTTACTATCTCCATTAATAGTACTACCCTGTACAATTAGCCCGGCTTCATCTGCTGCACTTTGATATAAGTGCATTACACTTTGAGGATTAAAGGTGCCTATACCAACTTTTCCATTACTTTCGGTTACGATTTTTACCCAGGGCTGCTGGGCGTTGTTAGCCGTTTTACGCAGGTAAAAGTTCTGATCAAAAAAACTACCCGCAAGTTGCATTGCAAAGTTGTTACTCAGCGTACTGTGCCTTACATCTAGCAAATGCCACCAACTCGAGGCTCCAGTTGGGAAATTGATAGGATTAGATGTTTCAAAAAAACCAGATATTCCGCCCATTAGGCCGGCATCATCTTTTGGTTTAGTTTCCTGGGCAAAAAGAGTATAAGGAATACACAAAAAAAATAAAAGTGTAAAAAATTTCATCTTATATAAGTTTGGTTTTGTATGCTCAACAGATATTAAAGCTTAGTCATTTTTATAACAGGCATAATAAGCTAAACTAGGGTTATTACTATTTTGCAGCCATTTTCTTTTCCAATTCTGCAATTCTTAAGTTCTGGTTATCTATTTTTTTATTTTGTTCGATAAGGTGCAGCGTAAGTTCTTCCAGATTCTTTAGCAGTTTTTTATTCATTTCACCTAAGGATAGACCTTCTTTTTCGATCATTTCGGCAGAAGGGATTTCGGGCAAATGTTTGTTAGTTTTAATGTAACTTTCCAATTCCTGCAAGGTTCCAACTTGATAACCTTCTTCAAACACATAATCAGGCCATCCAGCTGATTCTACCTTAACCTCCATTGCCCTTATTGTACCTAAAACCGATAATTTTTCTCTAGGGCTAAGTGTACCAATGCCAATATTACCTATTTCATCAATTACAATATCATCGCCATAAAACCATTCTGGTCCGGTTTTTAACTTATCGAAAGATCTACGGGTGCCGATAATCATTTTTCCGGCCGCATTACCACTATAGGTATTTCCGGCCACAGTAATGATCCGCCCCTGGCCCCATGGATTATCACCAGCCGTATTTGCGGGGATCATAAACTCGATCTGGGCACCTTTGGTAGCAAACCTTCCCCCAGTGGCTGCCTCTATAATCAAACCGCTACCATTATACTGAAAGTTATTTCCTCCATCTACACCGGCACCATTGCTTTTTACATGCAGGATACTTCTTGGTACAATTTCTCCGATCCCCACATTTCCACCCTTATTTATAGTAAATATTTCCTGTTCGGAACCTTGCCCACTGTTTGTAGAAAAGAAGCCCAACCGTTCGTATACGCTATTGATATCGTTGAGTTCAATTTTAAAACGCCTCGAATTATCCGAAACATGAAAACCGATACGGGGCTTTTGCGACGCTTCGGCACCAATTGAAATACCTGAATTACTATCGTAATTATAGGCCTTGATATCGCCATTGGCAACAGTAAGTTTGGCGTATGGTGTAGCGGTACCTATACCCACGTTTTGATTATCCGAACGGATATGAAATAACGCCTGATACTGCACACCGCCGGTGTTATTGCTGATTGTAAAATCATTTCCGGTAGAACCCGAGTAACCAATGGCCCAATTCCCTTCATAATTCCCTGTACTTGGATCATTCCGTGCAAACCTAATCCCTGCCCAACCGCTTGGCCTTACCACAGCAAGGCCTTCAGCCCAGGCGCCATCAGCAGCCATTAGCTTTAAATTACCATTGAATAAGCCATTACCGACTACATGTAAAGGCACCTGTGGTATAGTTGTTCCTACGCCTACCTTACCATCATTTTCTGTCACAATTTTCACCCATGGCTGTTGTGCATAATTATTGGTTTTACGCAGGTAAAAATTCTGGTCGAAAAAACTCCCTGCAAGCTGCATCGAATAATTATTATTTGCATTACTGTGCCTTACATCAAGCAAATGCCACCAGCTAGATGATCCAGCCGGGAAATTGATTGGATTAGATGTTTCAAAAAAACCAGATGTTCCTCCCATTTGGCTGGCATCATCTTTTGATCTGGTTTCCTGAGCCAAAAGAAAGTATGGCATACAGAAAATAAATGAGAACAATAAAAATTTCATTATAACTATGTTTGGTTTTATGGCCCAAAAGAATTTAACGGGGGTTAGTTATTCCCCCTACAGACATAATGAGCCAACCTAAAATCCTGAATTAAAATCGCAAAAAAAACAGTGATTGATGAAACCGCGCTTTTTGACTGATGAATACGGCAAAGTGAGTGACTAAAAGTTGGGGCACTGGAAATTGGTTAACTGAAAACGGGTTAATTGTATAAACCGGTTAACTGAAAATTGCCAACTGAAAACTGACTTATATACTCCTTACATCTTTTATATGGTTATTACGATTCAAGGAAAAAGCATTTCGTCATCCTCGCGCATGCGGGGATCATAATGCGTGTGAAATGAAGCGAAGTACTGGAGCAGCTGGCCGCGGGTGTTGACCCTGCAACGGGGAGAGGTTTTCCCGCCCGATAGCCCATACCAGCAGGCTGTAGTGATCAGAGCACTTTACTTTGCCATCAATGAAAAAAAGGGCCTTGCCCAAAAGGGAAAAAAGGGACAGCCATGGACAACCGAAGAAGACAGCCTTTTGTTAAAAGCTTTTAATGAAGTCAACATGATTACTGAACTGGCTAAACTGCACGGACGCTCTTATGGAGCCATTAAAGCCAGGCTCATCAAACTCGGAATGCTGGAAAAGTAAAAAGCCCGGCACAAAACACCAGGCTAAGATTATTTTAAAGTACAAGTCATCCAACCCTCTGCCTTGCTCGCTAAGACTTGCGCTAGTGAAGCTTTTATTGGTACGAGTTAAAAACTCGCACCAGCACAATTTATCTAATTGCAATCCGCTCGGACTAGCAGAGGGGCAACTATCTTTTAATAGAAAATGAACTTACAGATTCAGGTATTTTCACCATTATAATATCAAGTTCATCACTCCAATCGTAATTATTCGAATCATCATCATTATCAAAAACAATTATTCGAAATAAATTACTCGTATTAAAAGTATTTTGTAAAATAATTTTTATTGGTTCTCTTTGAGAGTGATCCAATGAATCAAGGAATATCATTACCTCAAGTCCAGCTTTTTTACTTTCAAAAAAACTTATTGAAATTTCTCGATGATCAAACTCCCCTATTACTGTAAACCCTTGTAAATTTTTAATTTTGAGTAAAAAATCAGTTTCAGATACTACCGGATTACAATATTTAAATTCTAAATCTTTAATATCTAAAAATCCTTTTAAATTTATACTCGATTCATTTAAAAATTGAGACAATTTATTGAAAGAGATTAAACAATTACTGCATAATAAAACCATAGCCATGATTAGTCCTTTTTATCTTTAATCTTAAATACATTTTCTTTTCCCAATACTTTCTCAAGTTTACTTATTAAGGCATCAGGTGTGTTATCAGCCATGTATGCCTGTGCTTTAACTCCTCTTTCATTTGCTATTTTTTTTAATGATGAAACCGTACTCAAAAACTTCCCTTCTTTCTTCCCTGCTTTATTTGCACCGCCAACTGTTATAAAATCACCTTTTTCACTTATTACATCTACGGTAGCCCCAAGTTTCCCATCTCTACTCCTTACAACTATGTCTTTTCCATCAACTTTTGCAATCTGACCTCTTGTTACTTGCGCTACATAAGCCTCTCTTAAATCACCAACATCAGATTCTTTAACTACTCTTAATTTAGGCAATGTAACCTCAGCTTCGACTTCCACATGAGGCTGTTGTGGTAATCTTGTTCTAGCACCAGAAGAAAATTGCTGGCTAGTATGATTATGATTTATCAGGGATTGACTCATTGAAGCAGCAATATATTGCCCCTTTGTCATACCTGGATAGCTATTAGAATTATATACTGGTACTGGCTGTATCGCGTTCATTTGAAAAGCTAGTCCCTGCCTCATCCAGAAAGAAGCTGGCTCTTGAAACCAATTATTGGTAACTATTGTTTTAGCTGTAGCTGCATCTATAACATTACCTCCACCCATTATATTAGCAATCCCCCCTTCTAAACCATCAACATCTAAGGCCCAGATCGGCGTATTACTCGCAAATTGATATGGAGTTAATTCCGGATACTGATAAGTTATCGGATCCACACTCAGAAACTTCCCTATCCTCGGGTCATAGATCCGCATGCCGTAATCCTGCTGGTTCCCTGCGCCTTTTACCTCATTATCATTTTCCTTGCCGTTAAAACCATAACGGTAGGCATTGGCTTCGCTCAGGGTAAAACTCCGGCCCGGCATCAGCCCGCCAAAAGCATAATAGTTGGTACTGTTAATTACCCCGGCTTCGTAACTGCCATTGGCAGCATTCTGCTTATCGTTAATTACGGCCATTACGTTGCCCAGATGGTTGCTTAACTCAAAGAACTTTTTGCCATAAGTACCCCAATCGGCAGAGGTGTTGGCATCCGCTAAGTTAAGGTTCGGCCGCTACATTCCCAAACGGCTGCTGCCATACAAACTTTGCTCGAGCCAATTGATTGCACCACTCCTGTTCTCGTATACAGCCAGGTTGTTCCCCTGTGCATCGCGCACATAATAAGTGCTCAGGCCATTGATGGCCTTGCTCACCCTATTGCCCGATGGATCGTAGCTATACACCAGATCGCGTGCATTATTGTCCTTATCAATTTTAAGGATCTTGCCGTATACCGACCAATCGATGTTGTTAATGCTATCCTTCACATCGCTGATCATATTACCCCCGTTCTAGCGCAAGTCTTAGCACCCCAGACCTAAGCCATGGCCTGACCTGTGCTTCGTTAAAATAATCCCGAGATAAATTTAGCTCTCTAAATGCTGGAAAGCACGAGTCAAGCCACTCCCTACTATCCTGCCCACTTAGACTTGCCTTAGTAAGGGACATGTATTTGCCGCAATAGACGCTTTTATAAAAGCAGCCAAACTGAAGAATTTGCAGCCACGTAAATAAATATATGCAGTATAACCACTTACATATCGAGGTATTGGAACAGCTGGCGGCAGGTGTTGACCCTGCAACAGGCGAGGTTTTCCCGCCCGACAGCCCCTACCAGCAGGCCGCAGTAATCAGGGCGCTCTATTTTGCGCTTGCCGAACTTAAAGTTTTAGAAGTTAAGGGAAAACAGGGACAGACTTGGACAGCGGAAGAAGATAGCCTTTTGTTAAAGCATTTTAATGAAGGCAGCAGAATCTCCGAACTCGCTAAATTGCACGGACGCTCTTATGGCGCAATAAAAGCAAGGCTCATCAAACTCGAAATGCTGGAAAAGTAAAAAGCCTGGCACAATAGCCAGGCTAAAATTATTTTAAAGCACAACTCATCTGGCCCTCTAGCCCAAACACTAAGACTTGCGTTAGTAAGAATTCCTTTTTTTAAAAGGGTATAAAAAAAATAACATTATAAAGATCATAAATATATCAAAAACGAAGATTAATGCTCTTGGAGTATTATAACCATTTAAATAGGCTTTAGTCTTTGTATATGAAATTACTATGTCTTTATGATTACCCCTCAATTCTTGTGCATCGTAATTATTTAGACTCGCACTATCCACCTTTAATTGATTTAACAACTTATTATAATAACTAAACTGAACAATAGCTTTATCATGTCCCTCACCTAGAATAATACTTTTAATTTCACCTACTCCATCTCTTCGAATTATATAAAACTTACAGTTTGAATATAAATCATATGTAAAGCCAATTAGTATAATCGACGCTACAATTTTAACAATAATTCCACTAAAAGATTTTTGCATTATTTATTTTTTAAATGATCGTTGTACTTATCGGATAAGTAGTCTAAACCTCGCTCAATCGCCTGCTGTAATCCTACTTTTGCAGCTGAAGCTTCTTTACTTAATCCACTTTGATTTGCTTTAATAGTTGCATTTATTGATCTATTCAATGCTCTTTCACCTATTCTTGGTGTTCTTTCCAAGATTGCCTTTTTTATTGTATTCCTATATCCTGCCGTATTGGTTTCAGCTAATGATGCGGCTAGTTTTGATTCAATCATTTTTGTTATTTTTCCAACAATAGCATTTGATAGCGTATTTGCAACAGCTCCCACACCTCCACTGATTGCTATTTTTTCTAAATCATACCCTCGGGTACCGCCAAATCTATTATCGAATTCTTGACTTACTATTTCGCCCAAAATACCTGAATTTGCTCCTGTTGCAAGGAAACCACCAATTGAGCCTCCTGAACCTATTCCCATAACAGCACCACTAAAAAAGCCAGATGTGGCAGATTTCAAAATTTCATATCCGGAATCACCTTTTGAATAAGAAATAATCGAATTGACACCCGCACCAATTACAGCACCTTTTGCCATATTCGTTAGAAGAGCTCTATATCCAAGAGTTGCCCAGACATTTACTCCGTATCCCATTGTCAAAGCACTTCCTACGAAAGTAATACCAATAACATTACCTTTATCTTCATATTCTTTTGCTAATCTAGGATCTATTTTTGTTAACCTAGCTTTCTCTTCTCTTATTAACCGATAAGCATGTGCTCCTGATTCCGCGTATTCTAATCCATCTTGATCAATCCCATCAATTGGTCTATTACTTGCGAACTGATATGGGGTTAATTCAGGGTATTCATTACTTATCGGATCCACACTCAAAAACTTCGCAATCCTTGGATCATAGATCCGCATCCCATAATCCTGCTGGTTGCCCTGCCCCTTCACTTCGTTATCATTCTCCTTACCGTTAAAGCCATAACGGTAGGCAGACGAGCCCTCTAAGGTAAAACTTCGGCCCGGCATCTGCCCACCAAAGGCATAATAATCGTTGGCGTTAATTACATCAGGCTCATATGTGCTACCGCTTTGCAAACGGTTATCGCTTACTACGTCCATTACATTGCCCAGGTGGTTGCTTAACTCAAAGAACTTAAGCCCATAGCTGTTCCAAATATTGTCGCCATTGGCTGTTGCTAAATTAATGTTTGGCTTCCACATTCCCAAACGGCTGCTGCCATACAATTGTTGCTCGCGCCAGTTGTTGGTATTGCCCGCATTATCATATACAGCTAAACTGTTACCCTGGGCGTCGCGTACATAATAGGTTTTAATACCATTGGCTGTTTTAGTTACCCTGTTACCAGATGGATCGTAGGTATAACTGATGTTGCCACTGTTTTTGGCTATGTTATTAATTTTGCCATAAACACTCCAGTCAACATTGTTAATACTGTCCTTCACATTGCTGACCATGTTACCAATCGGATCATAGCCAGAGTTGCTGGTTCTCTCCTGGCTGGAGGAAGACTCTACGTTCCGGTAGCCCCTACTAGCAGGCCGCAGTAATCAGGACGCTCTATTTTGCGCTTGCCGAACTTAAAGTTTTAGCAGTTAAGGGAAAACAGGGACAGACTTGGACAGCAGAAGAAGACAGCCTTTTGTTAAAAGTTTTTAATGAAGGCAAAAAGATAACCGAACTCGCTAAACTGCACGGACGATCCTATGGCGCAATAAAAGCCAGACTCATCAAACTCGAAATGCTTGAAAAGTAAAAAGCCCGGCACAAACGCCAGGCTAAGATTATTTTAACACAAGTCAGCCAGCCCACAAGCCTGCACACGAAGACTTGCGCTAGTGATGGCCAGGCTAAGATCATTTAAATGCACAAGTCAGCTAACCCGCAAGCACCACGCACTAAGACTTGCCCTAGTGAGGAACTAGATTATCATCATTGTTCTATAAACACATCTGATACACTACCCCAATGCTTTATGGAAGGACTATAGTAATAAATTTTCTTTTTCGACATTTTTCCGAATTTAAAGAAAGGTATATATTTACTAGATCGACTTTTGGCATCTTGGTATTCACCTCTTAGTAATGTATCATTTCGAAGATTATACTTATAAAATTTAATCTGTCCTTTTGAACTCATTAAATAAATTCTAACTCTGACCGAATCGTTAATTGTTTCAATTATTGTATCAGGAATTTTTTCTGGATATATCCATAAGTTTAGTTTTTTTAAATTAATTGGAATTATTTTTTCTTTCCTATTCTGAGAGCTGGCATCCAAGCATGTTAGTAGCAACAGACTTAATAAAAAACAAGTTATTATTTTCATCTTTTTCTTAGTGTTTTACAGGCTGCACCGTAGTAACCTCTTTAGAGGTTGTAGATATTTTTGTATCTTGAATCTGAATATTAAAAATAGTTTTATTCCCTTGGCTATTCAACTCTTTTAAGTCCACACCTGTACTGAGCTTCCCAAGTTTAATCTTACTGGAACTTATCCCATTTTTATTTAATGTGCCTGTTATTAATTTAAATCTATCTTTTAACAGGGATAATCCTCCTTTATTAGCAGGTTCGTGTGTGCTCAAATTTACTATGACTACGCTCTTTCCCCGAACAAAATTAGCAATCCCAGCAACTTTAGATTCGTCTCCAGAGGTATTATATTGTGCGTCATCTGTAGGCTTAAAAGCTATATTTACTTCTTTAGTGGTATTAGTTATTTTAACATACGGGGTCAAAACTGTATTATTACTATATCTCTCTTCAGTCGTATAAAGTGTTAGCCCCTTATTTTCTTTTGGAGTTTTCGTCATTGCACCAGGTATTTCCGTTATATAGTAAGGATTATCGCCCGGAATTCGATACTCACCATCACGTTCATTAAATGCACGGTCTTCATCGGATAATCCTTCCTGATGAATAATTTCAAGTATTTTTCCAGATGAGGTTACGCTCACTATAACTACATTATTTTTAGCAAATCTATTCCCATGAACATCTTTAAAATTCATATCCACCACTTCTTTATTTTTTTTATCATCTAGTTGACTAGTGATAATTTTTTTATACATTCTTTTGTTATCATCATAAAAATTTGTAACCACATACTTTTCCAATCCATCCAAATCAACAGCTTGAATGGGTGTGTTACTTGCAAACTGATATGGCGTCAACTCTGGATATTGTGAAGTTATCGGATCCACACTCAGAAACTTCCCAATCCTTGGGTCATAAATCCTCATGCCGTAATCCTGCTGGTTGCCTGCTCCTTTTACCTCGTTATCGTTCTCCTTACCGTTAAAACCATAACGGTAGGCATTGGCTTCGCTCAGGGTAAAACTCCGGCCCGGCATCTGCCCGCCAAAAGCATAATAGTCGTTACTGCTGATCACCTCTGGTTCGTAACTACCATTAACAGGTATCTTCTTATCGTTAATCACCGCCATTACGTTGCCCAGGTGATTGCTTAACTCAAAGAACTTTTTGCCGTAGGTACCCCAGTCAGTTGTGGCATTGGCATTAACATCAGCTAAGTTAAGTTTTGGCCGCCACATTCCCAAACGGCTACTGCCATAAAGGCTCTGCTCCTGCCAGTGCATTGCGCCGCCTTCGTTATCATACACGGCTAAGTTGTTCCCCTGTGCATCGCGTACGTAATAAGTATTTAAACTGTTGCTGCTTTTGCTTACTCTGTTGCCCGATGGATCGTAGGTATAGGTTATGTTATCACTTCCGCCCTTATCAATCAGCCTGATTTTACCGTAAACACCCCAATCGATATTGTTAATATTGCTTTTTTTATCGCCGATCATATTGCCAATAGGATCATAAGTATAGTTACCAGGATTATCCTGTCGCAGCAGATCAAAATCGCCCGTAGTTCCGTTTATATCGTCCCATACCTGTTTTAAGCGGTTATTGCGCAGGCGGCCTTTTGCATCGCGTTCGTAGGTGTAGCCGAGGGCATCCATCTGCACGCCATTATGGTTTGCACGCTGCAAAGCAGTAATATTTCCATTACCATCATAGGTAAAACTTTCTTTAAATTTATCGCTGGCAGTGCCGAAATTCCATCCGTTTGCACCAATGCCACTTCGCTGCCTTACCAGTTTAATGCGGTTCAACTGGTCGTAAGCATAGGTGTAGCCTACTGGGCCACCGTCTATTTTAGTCAGATCGTAAGTACTGTTACTGATGTTTCCGTTAAAAAGTTCCCTGCCCGAGTCTTCATTGTTATTGGCATGGTATGCAGAAAAAGCACTGCCGCTACCAATTGGTTTATAATCGCTATTGTAATAACCAAGGCTATAGGCCAATGCGTCTTTGGCAAGAGATACGTGCTGACCAGGCCCTGCATCGGCACCTATTTCAGTACCTGTATTTAAACTGCTTCCGTTAACCCCTTTTAACCAGCCCTGCAGCGTATAGGCATAATCTACACCCTGTACCTTGGCTGCGGCGCGGCCCAGCTCCATCCTGGCCATAGGTCCGTGCAGGTAGTATTGGTACGAAGCATCTAATTGCTTATAGTCATTCGCCAACTGACTGCCAAAACCGTAACTGGTGATATTGGCCTGCGTACCGCTCCAGGCCGAAATTAAGCGGTTTTCGCTATCGTATTCGTATTTGTAATAAAACTGGTCTTTTGCAGCTGCACCCGTTCTATTGTGCTGGTAGGCTAACAGGTTTACCTTACCGCTTACCAGGTCGTACTCATAATCGAGGGTTTTAATGCCGAGGCCGTTTACTTGCTGATAAAGTTTTTTAACATTGCCGCCAACATCATAACTGTAATAACTGGCATTAATCGCAGCAGTACTTCTATTGTCGCGGTAAACACTGGTTGATACTCTTTTGCGCAGGTTATCCTGTTGTAAGGTGGTATTTACACCTGGTGCAGCTGGTGCCTTATCATCGTAAAAGGTTTGGGTAATCTGGTTATCGGTATTGACATGCCTGGCCAATATAGCTCGGTAACTGACATCATCAATGTATGGAACGCCGGGTTTGGTATCGCCCTGTTGATCCAGTCGTTTCTGGCCAACCTCAGCAATTCTGCCCAATGCATCGTAATTGGTATAACTATAATCTGAAACTGCCGCCTGCTTAGCATTTTGTGAAAATACCAATCGGCTCAGGTAATCGTACCAAAAGGTACTTGCACCACCGTCGGGTGTTTCCTGTTGCAGCACCTGATTAGTAGCATTATACGCATAACTGGTTTTAAGCAGATGCCCGGGATAAATGCCATTGTACTGGGTTTCTTTTGTACTGTTATCGGCCAGGGTAGTTGGTCCACCCGGCGATGGTGCGTTGAAGCGGAAACGGGCAATAGCCGTTTCATCAATGGCGGCAAAACAGCCACTGGCAGCATTGGCAGCTATTTCGCCTGCCGACATTAAACGGTCGTGATAGGTTCTTAAATATTTTATGTTGGCGAAATTACGGGGCATGGTAATAGGGTTGCTGCTAATGGCCCAGCCACAACCTGCCGAAGGTGCACCTGCCACGGGGGCATAACCTTTACCGTTTACATAAATCTGTAAAGTACCATTTGCCAGGTTGGCTCCCTGCACCACAATATGTGTCCAAGGGGCAAGTGGTAAAATATCGCTTACATCGGCGGTAATGTGGTTACTTAAGGTAATGCTTACATTATCGGCCGCGGTTTGGTTTAAGGTAAAAATATCAACATTTACCAAATTACCGTTTACACAGGCCTGTAACATGTATTTCATGTCGGGTGTGGTACCGATAAACTGGCGGCTACCATCCAATGCTGCATACAACCACATTTCAATAGCATTATTACCCGTGTTTTGTAAAATGCTGCTCAGGTTGTTTAAGGCATCAGTTTCGCTGGTTACCGGACGCTCCGGTTCACCATCACAATCAGACGATTTAAAAGCGCGGTTGCGTTTTACCAGGGCCATATCGTTGGCCTCTAATAGCGTAACCCCTTCAGGCGGTACGGTGCGCACCAGGTTACCTGCCAAATCGTAATAGTAAAGTGTATAATGGTAGGTTTGTTCTCTTGCCGATAGGTGTACATTGGCTTTTGCGGCTGCACAGGTATTGATGTAAGAATCGGCAAATTTTTGGCGTTCTTCTGCTATATATATATCATATTCGCGGCTTCCTGTTCCGAAAGAAAGCTCGATCAATGATTTTGCACAGGCATAAGGATCATCGGGCATGTCGCCATAACTGGTTTCGTTGCACAAACTTCCGCTACGCTGCCCAAAAGCTTCGTAATCATCATAACCCAGGGTAAAACCAAACCTATGGTTCATAAAATTGGTTACAATGGTTTGGTAATTGGTCCAGGTGGGATTTATAATGTTATAAAAAGCCGCTTTCATCTGGTCCATTGCGGTATCAAATTCTGCACGCGTAATGCAGCCCTTCGTTCCTTCCTGTAAAAATACCGGCAGTTTTAAATCTTTTTTAAGCAAGTGTTTGCAATTCTCGCAACCATCAATCAATAACAAAAACTCTGGTAAACTCAGGTTCATTGCCGAGCCATACTGATTTTTAAGATTCTGATAAAACACAGCATTATCGGTTGATGTTCTTAAACCCGCCAGTTTATAACACAGTGAATCTGTAGTGGCAGATATATATTGCTCTGTGGCCTGCTGCAAAGGCTCGTAAGGGTATGGCGAATCGAGCAGCCATGGGTTAAGCAGGTTATCGAATGCACCAATGTTTAAGGTAATCCGAATCACTTCGCCAAAAGAACGAACTTGGTTCCCATTGCCTAATCCCATAGAAGGTTGCGCAGGTGCCAATGTACTTGCGCCGAAAGGATGGTTTAAATCTACTGCCTTACTACTTAAAGCAATCAGGTTGGCCCTTAATCCTGCAGTATCAACACTTTGTACCCCTCTAATGGTAATAAGAGAATCAATTCCTTTTTTTAAACGCTGCATCCACGCATCCGACAGGTATTTACTTGCGCTTGTAACCTGGGTAGCTAAAGCAGACTGCTGATCACTTTCATATTGGTAAGGATTTATAGTTGACTGGGCAACTACCAGATCGAAACTACTTTTCTTAGTGGCGTATACAGCAGGGCAGCTAGAAGGCACAGTAGGTCCGCCGTCAAGTCCTGTCACGTCGACAATTCCATCGAAATAGGCATCCTTTTGAGTACAGTAGGTCCCATTATCAAAATAACTTCTGGTTTCGTAAGAAAGCGAAGTATTAAACTGTCCTGCAGGGAGCGTCACGTAACTTAACCCATAATAAGGTGTCTGTCCTACGTTTCCGCTAATATAATAAAATTGCAAATGGATCGTAATGTCGTTGGCAGCGGTAACCGGTTGTCCATTAGCATCAACAAGCGCAAAATTTAATCTACGCACTTCATTATAGTAATAGTTCCCCCTACATAGATTCAATGGAGGATCAACATATTCTTCGGTATAGATGATATGATTGCCATTGGCACCCATCACATTTTGCGTTTGTTGAATATTTTGACTTTCCTGCCCATTAATATTGGCAGACCGAGCAGAAGCGATCATTTTGGTTGCTTTTCTTTCTTTTAAAAAGCGCTCTGTTTTTCTGCGGTGCGCTATAACCGAACCTGTATCGGGTATATAATTGGCCACATAAACATCCCTGAAAATCTTATATTCTCCGGGTCTTATTTTTAATGCGAAGTAAGGCTTAAATGTATAATTGCCAAATCGCTTTCTAAAGTCGCTTTTTTTAGCTGCCGCACCGGCCTTTGCCTGAGGCTCGGCTAGCTTATCTACGCTATAAATTGCATGCGTCTGGTAATCGGCCACTACCTCCTGGCTGGCTGTGCGCGATGCCTGTAAATGCAGGGTCTCATTACAAGGAGTTTCCAGATTTCGATTTACATTATCAGCAACAGCACGCATCATAGGTGTTAATGGCCCACATGGATTGCCACCACCGCCACCACCACCACCACCGCCTTGATTGAAATAAGAATTGCAGGTGCTTAACCAAACATTGCTGTAAGTGTAAACCGCCGCACCAACATATATATTAAGACATGGATAAAAAACGGGAACTTCAGCATCATCATATATCGAACAATAATTTGGAGGATTATCATTTTCATTTAAGCCCTGGGTGATATAATAATTACTACGAACGGGATAATTGGTTCTGTAATACTGATCAGGACCAGCGGCTGCATCAGCAGAAATTTCGTAAGTCAACCCACAACCTACCGGAATCGGTTCTTTGCATACAATTTCCCAAACACCACTATAACGTACGGTACTGCTACCCAATGTTACATCAATACAGGGTCTAAAGCCCATGCTTACTGTATTTTGGTTACAATAAGCAGCGGCATTTGGAGGGTTTGCAATATTGCCAGCAACATAGTAGTATGTTGTTTGGATATTGTTAATAATATCTCTGCTTCTGTAGGTTCCCGTAGTTACTACAAAACTCTCAGCGCTCATTAGCCTATTTATACAGGTATTTACAGCCGTTGGTGCACTTTGGTTGGTGCTTATTGGTTGGCCGATAATACACTTATTATCCTGGCAGATAGTTGCATCCCTAAGCTGGTTAAAATATTTGTTTTTTAGCTCCAGGTATTTGGTGCGGTAGAGTGCCCATTCGCGATCGAACACCCTGCAGTTTGCGATGGGAGAGCAGTTATCCCAATTATTGGTTGGGGTACCCGCTCCATTTGTGGTTGCGCCTTCAGGCGCACAGTATATCAGAAAATCAACTACTTTACTTAAACTTTTGCTATTTATACTGGTCAGATTTAATACCTTATTACTATACTGTTGCAAATCGATTAGCATTTGAGAGGCGTAGGTATTTCCTGCACCATTAAAAAATGGATCCTGGCTTAACAACCAGTTTGCTGCATTATCAGTATTGTAACCGGCTATGGTAGCATCTTCTATACCCTCAAGCCTTTGATCCCATAGTTTACTGTTGGCCTGCTGATTACAGAAATCGAGTTTACATTTTTCAGGGTGAAACTGAAGGAATACCTCTGCCCACTCCGGTTTCCAGTATTTTACCAAATCGGCAGGACTAAAATTAGCATCATAAGGTGAAGTTACAGTGTTATCTTCTCTGGTTATCAGATTTTCCTTATAAGCCGTATTTTCAGGATCGGTTGGAATAAATACCGTATTATGAAAATTAATGAGAAGCATATTGCTTAATGGCTCTATCAAATTGCCAAGGGTATCTAGCATGGCATACTGTCCACCTGGTGATACATCTAGTAACATGGCCTTGCGGTAAACATCGCAAGGTGATGACATTTGGGCACAGTTCTGCTCTATTAATCCAATGTTGGTACTGATTTTTACGTAAGTATTATGAATAACCTGGTTATATTGATCAAGATTATCTTCACCCAGTTTTATTAATTTTGCTTTAAACATTGCAACAAAAGCCTCCTCTGTGCCTAATTTAGCACGTGCAGTGGTACAATCGGTAAAGCAATCGGCAAATTGGTTCTCTTCTAAATATTTGATAACAAAATCGGCACGTCTTTTTAGCGCTAAAGCCTGCTGCCCCTTAATGATATAGTTATCGGTAAACTTATCGATAACCCTTTTGTTTAATGTAAAGTTAAAAGTAATGTAATATTCGCCGATATTCGGGAAAACCGTAGCAATGCTATCAGGCAGCTTACTGATGTAGTTGCAAAGGGTATCAGTTGTACCGATTTTTAACGTATCGCCTGGAAAGCTGAAAGGTACTTTATTTTTACAATCGTCCATTATGCTCACAGTAAGCTCATAATAGCAGCTGCTGCAGGGATGAAATGGTCCTTCAGGGTAGGTATGAATTAGTTTTTCGAGATCGAATTTAAATTTTGCTTCTCCTGTTACCGAAGCCACATAGGTGGTAGTTGCCGAAAGGCTTAAAGTACTGGCATTAAATTGAAACTGCTCCGGTTTTAAAATGTTGCTTTGTATTACTTTTACTGCCGGTTTTGAGGCGAGGCTATCCACGTTATCGGGCGTTCTTCCCGCCAGCGCCGTGGCAATGGTTTTACCCCCGGCATTTAAGTAGCTGATGCTGATCTGCCCGTTAGGATCAACCACCATATTTTTAAGGTAATGTTCGGCATAACCCACATCGTTACCGAATAAAATATCCAGTTCTTCCTGCTGTGGTTTACCATAATAATATCGTGTGGTATGTCGTCCTCCATCTGGCCCAGGCTGAAACATTGGCCCAACACCGCCCTGAAGCTTAACCCTTCCGGTATTATCGGCCGTATACTGCGTTACCGACAGTGGGAATTTTTCGGCATCAGGAATGTATTTATTAAAACTCTTTTCACCACCTAATGTTGTGTTAAGAAATTCGCTGGAATAATATTTTGATGCACCTGAAGCTGTACCTAGCTTAGCGGGTTGTATTTCACAACCGGAAAGATCGAGGTTGTTCAAACTGTAAGGATGCCCGGCGGTATCAAGGTTGAAAGCGGGGAAATAATGGAGAAATGAAGAACCATTGTTTTCTCTTACCGGGGCAGGAAGAATACTGGCAGAGGCACGGCCAAACTGATCGTAAACGTTTTCCTGTACTACCGCTACATTATCGCTACTATTCAGGGTAACCGTTTGCCTGCCCCTAAGTGAGCCATCAAAATAACTGATTACTTCTTTCTTTTTGCCTTCTTCGGCAAAAGCTGCTGAATATTGCCAGTTCAGGTCAGGTTCGTGCCAGTCGAGCGGCCATGCGGCATACTCGGTGTTATTTTCTTTAGTGTAAAACCAGTCGCCCTCGTTCCTTAATCCGTCAGCAGTATAAGTAACCTGCCTGATCCTAACTACAATGTAATCGGCATTAAATACGAGTGAAATGGTATCTTGCTGTTTGTGGGTGGTAATACGGGTAGCATTGTTTCTGAACATGGGTGCAAGATCCGCAGCACTGTAATTGGTAGAGCTAACGGTATTTGGAGGTATCATACTCCGGGCCATTGCGCCCCATTCACTTCCTGCATCAATGGTTACCCATTCAATATCGTATTCTTCGGCACCCAAAACAGATCCCCAGCTTAAGGCAAGCTGCTGGTTATTATTAATTCTGGTACCCGCAGCCAACCTCCTCAAGCCACTTTTTGACCCCGAATTGGTTTCGCCATTTAAACCGATAAAAAGAAAAGGTTTAAAAACATATCTCCTGTCAATATCGATGTGACTGGTTAACTGTAATACCTCTGGTAGCTGATTACCATATTCAGGGCTCGAAATAGCCGTTACATATACTTTAACATAATATCCGTTTTCGAAAGAATAAATGTCTTTTCCTTTATAAACCGCTCCGGCTGTTTTGTTGTAATTGATAGTCAGGCTTGCCGAATCAATTTTGGTTGGTTCTACCTGTGCGGGGCTGCTAAAATATTCTACCCTAAAAGTAAGTTTACAACTAAACGATTGTGCAATGGCCTGCTCGCTAAGCAACTGTAGCGAAACCGTATTCTTTACCGAAATATTGGTAATATCGGCCCAGTTAAAAGACGGGTTTTTAAACTTCTCGTCTTTTACCAACAGCGAATCTCCAACCTTGATGCGCCCCTTCAAAAAGTTTTGATAGGGTTCTACAGCCGCAAAAGCTAACTGCTGAACAAAAAGCAACACCACTGTAAAAAAAACAAAACGGAGCGTTCTTAACATATTATTATCTTTATTCTTAATTCCTTATGGTATAAGTCAGTGATCATTTGCTGACCTAAATTATTTTTTCAATCTGCTGATTATGCACCAGTTTTTACATTCGCACAATTATTTCGTAACCTTTATAGGCTTCTGTAGCGCTGTATTGATTCTTAGCCAGCTTTTTTAAGATGCGTGTGCTCATCAGTTTCGATGCATCCGCAAGCGTATTGGCATATCTAAAATCGACCGTTTTATCTTTCTTGTCGTTTAAAGGATCGTCTATATTGCTCATCCTGATGCTTACCCCTTTTGCATGGAGGTTGGCTTTATCAAAGTAGATGGAGTATTCTTTGCACTGGATATGGTTGGGGTTTAAAAGCGAAATTTTGTTTTCGGTAGGGCTCACCACATTCTCCCTGATCTGATATTCTTCTTCTTTCATCCGCTTAATCATTTGTTGCATATCAGGCAGAATATTCTGCGCAGTGATTTTTTTGCCTTGCGATACCAAAATTTTCTTTTGCACTTTATCTACGAATACATAAAGGCCATTGGCATTTAGCGTTTCCGTTAAACCCAGGCTCGAATAAAATGCTGTTCCCCGTTTAATCAAGCGGTATGGGAGCTTGCTTACATTCTCACTGCTATCGCTTCCATTATGCACGCTAAGCTTGCCACTGATGGAAATATTTTCCTGGTCGAAATGAAGGTCTTTGGCAATTTTGGCCAAACGCTCCAGGTTTGTAGTATCCACAACAAAAGCGGTATCAATCGGCGCAGCTTCTTTCTCAACTGTTTTTTTAGCCGATCTTTTTGCAATGCTGGCAAAAGATACGGCCAAACCAATCCCCATGGCCAGCGATAAGAATATGATGTTTTTATATCGGTTTTTCATTTCTAAAATCTTTAATGCTTTTTATACGATGATCTGCTTTCTTTAATGGTGGCAATGCCTCTTTCGGTTTCTTTCTTTACCCGTACCAGCGATCCTTCATCATCATATTCGTAAAAGGTGGCAAAGGCATTTTCATCCAGCTCTGCCATTAGTTTAAAGCTCCGGCTATCGTAAGCGTACGATTTTAAGTGGGCAGCTTTTGGATGGATGCGGATATCGTCGATTTTTACGCCATTAGTCGATTTAATGCTCAACTGCAGGTTTGCTCCCGAGATATTTCCGGTATTAATTGTACCCTCCATCAATTTCCAGCCATCTACAATGGCTTTACAGGTGAGGTTTACCGGAGTTAATGTGCTCCCATCGCCTTTTATATTTACGTTTAGACTTACAGTACGGCTTAACGGGCTGTTATCCTTCACCCATACATTAAAGAGGTATTCTTTATTTGGCATCGGCTCAAAACCATTTGGATAAAGGCCAGTGGTTCCCAATAATGAATAACCCGTAGCAGATGCACTGAGATAATTAGTTGTTTTATGCTCTGCCGTATGGATTTTGGTATCCAACAGTATCCCTGTTGAATTAATGTTAAGACTTGATTTACCGCTATGCGAAACCAAACTATCGATCAAATTCATCAAGCCCTTATCGCCAACCGGGTTATATAACTCACCTTTAATGGTTCTATTTTTAAAGGCTACACTATCGCCATTGAACTTAGACCTGTAATCTTCAAAGGAGTTTGTATAAACCTCCCTGTTCATGGCATTTGATGCCACCGCTGCAGGTAGCTCTCCATTAAAATCGAATTTAGCCGCACTGTAACGGTTTAGGGCGTCTTTGTTCTCGAGTTCCTGTCCATACTTGTCATACAGGGTAACCGTATTGGCATTTACCCACTCTTTTGTGGGGTTCTGGATCCAGCCACCATTGTTAGTCCACCATGATGTATAGGTTGTTAAAAAACCTGTTTTTTTAAGGTCCATGCCCCGTTTACCCGCTGTAAATACATCGTTGTATTTACGTGTGGTTTGATAAACCTTGCTTTGGTAAGGGCGCCAATTGCCGAGGTAACCTGAAATATAGGGATTTATTAAATTTGAATTTGATGCCTGGATTCCACAAACATCTGTGTTTCTTATGAAGATAGGCCATTCTGTCAAATAATCGGTATATTGATCAAATTTGATTAAATCTAAGCCTCTTATCATTGCAGTACTGAATATTGTTTTTAGTCCAGTTCCATTGATATCTAGAGACTCTAATTCCTGAATAGTATTATCATAAATTTCAAACCCTCCTTTACCAAAGGGATCTTCCGTTTGATATGAACTGAAGAAGCCAATTGTAAGCTTATGATTTCCTTTTGTGAGATAAATCGGCTGCCTAAGCAATGTCCAAGTATACTTAGATTTATCTCGTTCACGACTGAAGATACCTACTCCTGGTGTATCATCAAATACTACAATAGCTTGACATGTTCCAATTATATAATATCCATCATGGGGAACTTCTAAACAATACACAAAGTCGCTAGCATCATTTACAGCCACCGGATCACGGCTCAACATGACTTTCTCAAAAAATGCTTTGTTAGACCAATAAAAGGGGGATGGAAAAGGAGTAAATTGATTAATATCACTAGTGCTTTCTAGGACATCAAACTGTTTATTATTTGCAATAATCATACCTTCATGCCTAACATATCTGTATGAATTATTATTGTTTTGACCAAATTTAAAATCCGAGTTCTTATAAGCCCAAGCTTCATCAAACAGATTTACCGAAGTAGAAATTACCTTTAAACTGCTCTGGTCGCCTGCTGATGCCAGTTTAAACTGGCCACCTTTTATCGGGTTTTCCATACAAACCACGCTGGTGGTAGGTGCGCCTAATATATTCCGGTAACCGGAACGGATAATTTTGGCCAGCGGGATATTCACCGTTACGGTTTTGCCCTCACGGTCGATTAACCTTTTGGCACCTGCGGTTTCAATCACCCAATAATGGGTACCCAAAGCCACATCTACCCATTCATCGCCCGGCATTACAAAGCTGCTATAAGTTAAATTTTGTATCACGCCATTTGTACCGGTATTAAAATCTTTTAACATCGTGCCCAGGTTCTGGTAGGCAGCGCCCATACCTTTGTACATCCAATAAGCCGGCAGGTTTACCGAATAATAATCCTGTTTAAATTCATTCTGTGTTTTGGTTACGAGAGCCTCGCCGGTTATTCCATCGTAAGCTACATTTTCTACCGCAATAGAAGAACCGTTTTCGGTTTTGATTACTTTTTTAATCAGTCCATTAGTCTGTATCACCTTAACCGCACAGGCAGACCTAAAGAGTTTATATTCGCTGTTCACGCCCATAGGGGTATGTGGCCAAACTATTGGTATACCAAAGAATGGCAATGGTATAACATCAGCGCCAATGTTAACAGAAACACCAGTATTGCTATTTTCCTGTTCCCTGAAATCGGTAAACAGTTCTAAATCCCTACCAATTACGCCTTGCAGTACTTGGCCGTTTGCAGCAATGATACTAACATTGTTGTTCAACCGTTTTTCTACCGCTTTTTGATTATCTACCTGATATTCGTATACAGTTGAAGAAATTTCGGCACCAGATTGATTATAGACGCGGTTGGCCTTTGGCTTTCCATGCATATCGTTCAATTCGATCATGTACCCCTGAGAGAGCACCATTTCTTCTATACTATTGGTCATAATAATAGAATACTGTTGCTGTGGCCTTGGGTTATATTTCTGCATAGGCATTGCCGTTACCCGTACCGGAAAATCTTTTGCGCTATAAAACTCACTCACTATATAACCAGTTTTTGGGCTGTTGGCAATAGGAATTTCATTGCCATCCTGATCAAGATCCACTACGGTAACTTTACTATAGCCCACGCTTGCTCCGGGATACAGCGATTCGCCAAAGGGTTCTTCGAGCTCGAAGTAATTGTTTATGGCACCTTTTATTTTTTGCACATAAGGTACCGGCTGTCGCATTGCATTTTCATCACTCCCTACCGAAGGTTCGTAAGCGGCTACACCACTACTGATTTGCCCGCCGATCTCATCTTTTGTAGTATAGATGTAACTTTGCCCATAACTACCAGACCGTGCCGCACTATTGCTCAAGCTGCCCCATTCATCGCTGATGGCGATTTTTTTCACCCTTGCACCACCACCAATTTTGGCTTTCGAGTTTAAGCTTATCCTGGCAAAAGAACGCGAGGCATTGATATTAGCGCCATAACCTTTTCTTTTTGCTTTTTGATAAAAATTCTCACGGAGTTCCCTTAAATTGCCGGCAGCATTAAAAATAGCTGTTATGGCTGCCTGAAATGCAGAACCATTATCTTCAATCCTATTTTGATACCCTGGATACGCAAATTTTGGATAATCGTTTTTAAGTTTTTGCCAGGCTGCAAAGCGAATGGGATTAGTAGTTACATCACTTTCATTAATCTGCTCCAAGATCAGCTTGGCCTCGTTACCTTCGAAATGCACACTATCTACCCTACAATAGGCGGGTACAAAATCATCCCCATCATTTGCCATCGGGGCATTGGAATTGCCTAGCTTGATGGTAGATTTGGTATAAATATAATCCGAACCGTTTAAATAGTTTTTCTTAAACCACCTGGTTTTATTACTTTCTGTACTGGGTGGCTGCTCATCAACGGTTACACTAATTTCATCTGCACCACCTCCATTCAGTCTATAAGGGACCATTATAGCTGCACGCTTATTCTGCACGTAAGCATAATCATCTGCCTCGTAAGTTACTGCAATTTTTCCACCCGAAGGAAGATCGATGCTAGTGATGTTCCAAAGCCCCGCCGCCTCATTTGCCCTGGTTTTATCCTGATCGGCATAAGGGTATTCTTCGTTGTTTAATCCGCCTGGGTTACCACCCTGTTTATAATTTCCCCACCTATCGGTTTTCATTACGCCATAATCCACCTCGGCATTGTTTAAGGCTTTATTATAATTAAACACATAAGGATGATTGGAGCCTCTATGCGTGTTTCCATATTCGAACCATACTTTCTGTAAGGTGAGCTTACCACCTTGACCTGCAGATGAATTTGGTGTGCTCTTACACAGATCATAACCATATTTAAACTTTACTACTTTAATAGGTTTGCTGTAGTCATGTTTAGAATATAAACGGATTTCCATCAATCTTTTCTGTTTGATAACCGAGCCGCGTTCCCCTTGCCAGGTATCTACCCCAAGCGCATCATCACGATCTTGGGTATAAAAAAAAGCCACTTTATTTTTTGATTCTATGGAATGAACGTAATAAATTTCTTTTTCGCCATATACGATAGAGCCCTTATCATCATCTGGATCGGCGAGCTGCCCACGGTTTAAACTTGCTTCGGGAACATGCGCCAAGCCATTCTTTTTATTGCCATAGGGCGTTCGCCACCTGTAATTTGAAATCCGGCTATAATTAAATTTAATGGCAGTACCGTCATCATCAGGAGTAATACCATCACTGGTTTTATCTACATAATCAGGCGATAATATACCCGAAATAAGATAACTATAGGCATATGCCGGCTGTTTTTCAGTGTGAAAATAGTTGTCTATCCCTCTTCTACCACTATTAAGCGCATCATAACTGGCATTGCCGCCAAAATAAGTTACATCTGTCCTCCCGGTACGGTTATTACCATTACCAGCTAATGCAAAAGAAGTTTCTTCTTGTGCAATGTTATACACTGGAATGCCATAAACCATACGCTGTCCTGCCGCACTGGTAACAGTAAGTTCGGATATATGGTGTTTTTGTCTGTAACCTGTGTCTCTAAGTTCTTTGGTTGGTTCAATAGCCAAAGGGTTAGACTGTGAAGGGTCAGGTGCATTTATATCGATAAAGTTGTAATGTTTAATCTGTTTGTCCATTCCAACTTTGGCAGCCTGCGTAGCTGTAAGGTAGGTTACTACCGACGATTGTACCTGTTTAGTTTTTTTAGCCAGTACCGGTACGGCCTGTGTAGTGTAACTGTTAAAACCAAGTGCTTTTTTAAAGGCAGCATTGGCTGTTTTACCTGAGGTTGAAACCATAAGAGGTACAGTACTACCTAAATCGTTTACTAGCTGGCTGTCTTCTAAATTGTTTTCTCCTACATGCTTAAAAAAAACATGCTGTGCTTTTGGCTCGGTGAATGATTCTTTCTGGAAATCACCACTTTTAAGGTAATTGTTATTCGCCGTCCACTTACGCGATACATTGGCCGTTCTTTGGTAAAATAGTGCGACCCCAGCATGAGCATAGAGCCCTCCACCAATATCATAACCTGCGGTAGCTGTATTGGATACATCGCTTACTTCGTTATCAAAATAAACACCTGTACCCCCACGGTAAAGACGGAACTGCCCAGAACCCGCTTGGCTGTTATAACTAAAAATATCGGGCGTGGCAATAGGTAATGCCAGATTAGGAAGCTCAGGAATCACAGGATTTTCCTTTTCGCGGAGAAAATCATGAACAGCATTTTTAGTATCTTTTCCTGCTTCCGAATAAAGAAAGCCATATTCTGGATTTTCCTGTTTACCTTTATTAACTACAGAGCGAATATTGCTGTAACCCGTTCCACCGACCCCTATATAACCTCCAAAAACTGCTGGTCCGACATCCACACTAAAAGATCCGTAAACCGATGAATAAGGATATTGTATTTTGGGCATGATCGGTTCAGTATTGAAGTTATAGGCACTAGTTGTATTGGTCATGAGTAAATTATGGCCGAAACTGAAAGCCTTTAGTCCAGAGCGCGAATTGTAGCCTAAAGAAGAACTAAATGAGGAAGATTTAAGATTTTTTTCCGTTTTATTATCATAAATGGATAATGATACGTTTGGTGTTACATCTACCCCCGATGAGGTATTAGAAAGCACGCCGATTCCCATACCTGCAGTTAACATTCCATCATTGGCCAATGAGAACGACATACCAGCATTTGCGCTGATTTCAGCCCCCATTCCTGTATAATTATCACTAAAAACCCCGAAGCTGAAAGATCCTCTCACCTTTGCCCCTCCTAAAAATTCTCCTCTTGCGGTTAGACGGCCTCCAACAGTAACTTTGGGTTTGGTATAATGTTGCGTTTTAAGTTTATCGCCATTAAAATCATCAGGAATGCCCCTTAGTTGCCTGTTTATTGCCCCAACGTTTAAATTCCAGCCCAATCCAACCCAACTGGCCTCATCATCAATACCCGTACCCGATTGATAATTTAAATTAATGGGATACCCATCTATGTCCATTAGCGGAATATTATATTTAAAATCGCCGCTAAATAGGTCAACCATATCAGATACGCCAACCGGCTGGAACGATTGTGCCTCTGGCTGTGAAGGTCCTGAGGTTAATGCCCATGCACCAACAGGCTGTATAAGCTGTAAAAGCCATAGGGCCAATAAAAATCTTGCTGTAAATTTAATCCTGCTTCTGTAACTGTAATTCATATTATTTAATTGCAAGCACGTATTTTTTCTGATTGATAAATTTGTCCTGATAAATGAGTGTATCGGTTTTTCTATTAGCTGCAGCGTTAAAAGCAACCAGAAATTCGTAACTCCCTTTAACCCCATTCGATACAGGTTCTATGTACAATGGGTAATCTTTTTTACTTCCATGAATCAGGTATATACTGCTATCAGGGCGGTAAAGCATCTCTTCGGCGAGTTTGTTTCCTCCATTTTCCAATACTAGTTTTGACGGAAATATTCTCACTTTATAAGTATTTCCCTCTCCATCTGTCGCGTTTCTATTCCTAATGGCCATCACAGTTAAATCGCTATCTTTTAATTCTGCTATTTGGTTTTTAGCCCTGCAGCCAAACAATATGGCCAATAGCATTACATATCCAACCCTCATTCTGGCAATTGTTTATAGGTAAATCTTAAACTTTTTTGGGTACCATCCGGCATCCGGATTTTCATTACATATGAATAATTATCATCGAAAGAAAAATTTCGGCTGATATCTATATTAACCTTATTCTCTCCTGATTTGAACCTCAAGATGGGCAGATTCCTGATTTTTTTTGAGGGGTCGTTGGTGCAAACAACGCTATAACTGATTTTTTGTGGTGCGTAAGAGTTGATTACCGAGAAGCGGATAAAACCGTTGCTGATGTAATAATTCCCTTTAACCAAATCCTCAATATTCCGGTAACCATAATCAGCTGCGATCACATTACTCACGCTATCCTGACAGTTTACCTCGAACGACCAAACATCTGAACGATTGATGATCGTTTGATCGCGGTAGGCACTTACCTGCCAGGCGTATTTTTTACCGGCTACCAGTTCTTTTGAATTTGGCGGATACACCAATAAATTAGCCACTACACCCTTTTGATTCACAATTGGCAAGTTGTAGTTTAGAGCTTCGACTGCATTTTGTTTATCTTTAATTTCGACCAGCATCACCTGATAGAGCAATCCATCCATTTTAGGTATAGAGGGCTGCCAGGTAAGTAATGGGCGTTTTTCGCAGATCTCATCCCGATCATAAGGTTCAATCAGATCCAATGGTGCTGGTGGGGTAATTTCGTTGTTAAAGACCTGATCGATAATGATCTCCTGACTGGATGAGGCCGAATAAATATTAAAGGAATATTCGTAATCACCTTGCGGAAAATATTGGTTTCGCCTGATGAAATTGGCCGTTGAGTTTTGTGCCATGGCTACACTGGCGGTACGGGCTACACCCGAAGGGATTATATTATTTCCCGGCACAATGGTAAAAGCTTGGGTTTGTATGGTGGCGATTTTACCGGCACGGGCTTCTCGTATAGTAATATTCATCCTAACCGATTTTACACCGGAAGCATTAAATATTGATGCCCTGAAAAGGCCATTTAGTGTAGTACCATATACCTCTGGAACAAACACAATGCTGGTTTGCGCATAGGCGGCTGCACTTATGGAGATAAATAATACAAAGAATATGAATTTAAGCTTGCTCATTGTTTTTGGAGATAGTAGTGTATAGATATTTCTCCCCTATTGGTAGAGAAAAGATCCGGATAGGTTGGGGTAATCAGGTTTTTGCGGATATCAAGGTAAGCCGAGATGTCGAAATGTTTCTTTAGCATAAACTGGATGCTTTGTTTAATGCCGGCCTGACGGGCTAGATTTTGGTTATCAAGGTAACTCAATCCGCTCGACATGGAAATACCCCTGAACAACTGGTACTGTAAGGAAGCATCTGAGTTGAGCATATTACCCAATATGGTGTTTGCATTAAGCTCGCGGTTGTAAAACAGGTTTCCTGAAAGTGAAAAGCCTTTAAATACAACGGTTTGTACATAATTTAACTGCATCAGGCTAGAATTTCCCAGGGATAATGGATTAGCGATTTCCTGTTGTGCCACGCTAATATGGCTAAAGCCACGCTGCCCAAAGAGTTTATAATTCGAATTAAGATCGAGCTGGAGTTTTTTGGAAGCATAAACCGGGCTGCTACCCTGCGATACCTTATCGACACCATTATCGATGTATTTTAAACCTAAATTAGCCGAACGGGAAATACGGAACCTCGAATCGAGCTGGATATTGTGGTTGCTCCAATGCGAATTATCGGTAGCGCTTATGGGCATATTCTTAAAGTCTGACCTTACAGTAAGCGTCATTTTGTTATGGAAAAAATCTTTACGGATATTACCACCGAACCTTAGATTAAGGTTACCAATCCCCTGTTGCCCCGGATTTTGAAAACCTGAACCTGCATAGTTAACAAATACCGAACTCCTCAACCCTAGTTTTTTAGAATCGATGGAATGGTTTAACCCTACAGACATGGTTTGCAGGAAATCATCCCTAAAGTAATTCCCATTGGTATTTCTATCGATCATTAACTGATCCGGTCCAAATGCAGCAAGCTCTTTGTACTGGGTAGAAGATTTGGAAACATCAAAAGTAAGTGTACCTGCTTTACTAAAGTTAAAGGCCTGGCTAAGGGTGAATACCATGTTATTGCGTGGCAATGCATTTTGTGCAAACCCAATGTTACCGTTGAACTGCCTGTCGTAAGTGCCCACCCAAGAAAGCTTGCCCGAGCCAAATGAGAAATTGGTAGTAGGCACACTTAAATAACTATATAGTTTTGGGATGGCATAAGTAGATGAATTAAAACCAGCGTCTTTCGTTGAATTAAGGTCTCGGTTTGTGCTCACGCCTATGCTAACCGGGCCTCTTGCTGTTCTTAAAGAAAAGTTGAAACCATTTAAGAAGAGGTCGCGGTTGAGAAAACTCCCTGGCAGTTGATGGCCAAAATTACCAGCCTGAAATTCGCGCAACCGGGCATAGCTCTTTTGCATAAACCCCATATCCTTTCCTTTTGAAAGCTCTGAGATAAAGAAATTCTCTAGCTCCCGTTGCGAGATTTTACCTTGCGCCACTTTCTCCAATAACTCCAATTTTTCAGCATCAAGTCCGCTCTCATTCATTGATTGCTGTACTTTTTTAATTTCGGTAAACAACTCCTGCTTTTTGGCATTCAAGATGTTGGTAAGTGAATCCTGTCCGTGTTGGCTGAGCTGTTTGCCCCCATTCTGCGCCTGTTCTTTAATTTCGTCGGTAAATTCATTTAGTTTTTCCTTCAGCTCCAATTCATCCATTTTAAGCATGCTCCTCAAATTTTGCGGGTTGTTTAAATAAGCCTGTAGTTTTGGAGCCGTTGAAAGATCAATGTTCTTTGCAATTTTATCCTGAACTTTCTTTCGGAGAAAAGATTCAGCGGTTTGCCCGCTCAGTACATTTTTACGCAAGTTGCGGTATTTGTCCAGGTCTGCCTTGAAAAACTGGTTAAAACCCGGTTTAGGTAAATTGAATTTAAAAAGATTGCCCTGATCTAGCCTAAAATCCCGCATGGCGGTATAGGTATTGGCCAATGAAAGATCAATTGGGATATTGTAGACTTTTAGCTGACCGGAGAAGGTTACATTATTTAATAAATTTTTACCGTTGGCAGGATTCTGTGTTTTGATGTATTGTGTTTCATTGCCCACAGAAACATCGCTAAACTGTATCTTATTGCCTTTTTTAAGGGTATCTTTTTTTAATAGTTTAGCAATATCCGATTGTTTTATGCGCTGATCGGCCTGTGCCAACATCGACTTTTTAGTTGCCTGTATTTTGCCCATAGCCAAAGAATCGACCTTTGAGAATTTCTTCTTACCAACTTTAAGCGTATCGATAAGGGTCTGCTTTGTTTTAGTATAGTGTGCAGCAGCATCTGCCGAAATACTTGTAGGCTGAATTTTAAGGACTTTCTTTAACGTATCTTTTTTCAGTAAATCAGTTATTCCCGACTTTACACCTTCATTAAATTGTGTGACTACAGATTTTTTAGTGGCCTGAATTTTTTGCATGGCCAGCGAGTCTGCTTTGGATAATTTATTCTTAGCCGATTTCAGACTGTCTGTAACGGCCTTTCCCGTTGAAGGAAACTGTGCAAGAAGCTGCACCGACTGCAGGCAAAAGAATACCAGCACAGTAGCTGTTATTACGGCTTTGTTCATACATTAATTTTAGCATAGCTTCATCAAGCTTTTCCGGGCAGTTACGCAAAGACAGGAATAGACATCAATAAGGCGTTAATTTGTTTGGTTTGGGAGTCTGAGAACTCAATTTCTAATATCAAGATAAAAATGTAGGCAAAAAAGCTCACAGAAGCCGATTTCCACAAACTGGACCTTTCTGCTGACGAAAGTGACATAATGTTTGATGAAACCCCCTATATTGAAGGCCTACTTTTTCATGAAAAGCATTAATTTCTTGATAATTGAGGTTATATAATATGCCAGTAAACTTCATAATCATCATTTTTTACGATTTTCCTGCTTGTTTTTTCGCATTAATCGCATAATTGGATTGTTGCTTTTTTAACAGCTTAATTTCTTTATCCTGTTTAATTAAATGAAGCGTGAGTTCTTCGATCTTCTTAAGCAATATTTTGTTCATCTCTCCAAGTTCAATCCCATTATCTTCTGCTTCCCTGGCAGAAGGTACTTCAGGCAGGTGTTTATGTTTTTTGATGTAAACTTCCAACTCTTCCAACGTTCCAACCTTGTAACCCTCTTCAAAAACATAATCGGGAATCTGCTGTCCATTCACCCTGATTTCATTTGCTTTGATCCGCCCATTTACCGTTAATTTATCTTCAGTATTGAAAGTACCAATGCCAACATTTCCTATTGGATCAATAACCATCCTCATCATGGGCTGCGCGCCATTAGAGGTGGCAAAAATCAATCTGGCTTTAGCATTATTAGTTGCATCATCAGTAAGCTGTGTCCCTATGTATGCCATCCCTTTATTGTACTGTGCATTCCTGGCCATCCAGCTTATGGTCCCAGCCGAACTTCCACTCACTGTTGAGTTATTACTGAGGATTAAATGCGACTGACTATTAAATTCGGCACTTGGATTCAAAATTTCAAAAACCTTGTTATTTCCTCCATGATAGTAACTTTGAGGATTTGTCACATTCAAGCCCAGATTACCAGAGGGGATATCCATTGTCAAAAAGTTGGTTCCAGAATATGGCCCACCTAAAAATATCTTTTTGGTAGAAGTAGTACCATATATGGATGAAGCATTATAACCACCTACAAAAATAGCTTCAGGATCCCAGCCCTGATAGCTACCAATAAGCTGGTGTACAAAATCGCCTTGTCTGCTCACAACAATATTATCGTAGGCATCTTTAATGGTAACACTTGTGGTAACAATGGGTGCCTGTGCCTGCAATTGTTCCATAACGCCAATACTTAATAATATATAAATCAAAAATCTTTTCATTTTCTTTTCATTTGTGCTGTTATCGCTTTTTTAACCTGTGACTGTAGCGTTAAAAGCATTCGTTGCTGATCGGCTACCTGCATTTTAAGTACATTTATATCTGCCCTTTGTACATTTAAGGCTTTGTCCTTTTCTATCAGATGTAGCGTGAGTTCTTCTAAGTTTTTGAGCAGGAGTTTACTCATTTCTCCAACAGCTATTCCATCCCTTTCAAATTCTTTTGCAGATGGCACATCAGGCAGGTGTTTGTTCTTTTTAATATAACTTTCCAACTCTTCCAGTGTTGCAACCTTATACCCCTTCTCAAAAACATAATCGGGTGCACCCTGGCCATCAACCCTGATTTCTTTAGCTTTGATTTTACCATTTACCGTTAATTTTTCAGTCGGATTGGTAAGCCCTACGCCTACATTACCCGCATACGCGTTAAGCCAGCTATCATTATTACCCATTAACCGGGTATTCTCTACCCCATTGGCATAATATAATTTTAGCATTGCACCTATTCCGGCTCCGCCTCCCAAAACTGCAATATCCAATCCCCCCTGGGCGCCAACTGACATGTATCTTGCCACATCCAATGGATAATTTGGCGTTGTAGTACCCATACCCACATTGCCTTTTGAGATATAATGTGTGCCCTCGCCAGTAACCATAAGGTTACTTGTAGAAGTTAAAGGATTATCAGATAAGAGCGGTACCGAAAAATCGCTGATCTCCACAGGTACCGGAGTAGTATTAACCTTAATTTGATCCATGTAGTTAAGACTTTCTACCCGTTCTTGCTGATAGGTAATTTTCACCCTGTAGTTTGCAAAATATCTGACATCAATATAAATGGGATATGCCTTATTCACAAAACCACCATAATTGCTAGGTAAATCATAACTGGTGCCTAATGTTACTTTTGCAAGCTGTTCCAATCCACTGCTTTCAACCAGGCTAATTTTAATCTGGCCAGAATTAATTCCCCTACCAAAACCATTATCAATTATATACCTCTGGTAACCTGTAGTGAAAGACCGCTGAAAAAGTTCAATTATAATTACTCCTCCTGGCTGCCAGTGATAAGAATTGAAACCAACCGTAGCTACTTCATACCTCATTGCCTGCGTGTTGTTAGCAGTGAGGTCGCTTATAACTGATGATTTTAATCCATTTTGGTCGGAATGAATCTGCCCATTCACCCGTACAGTAGAACTGAGTAGTAAAAGACAGCAAAAAACTGTTGTGATAGCAATATTAATTTTCATAGGACATTCTTAATAGCTTTAATTTTTTCTTTCATATAAATTGATCAACAGCGTAGCTAAAACATTCAGTACAGGCTGACTGTGGATAGCTACTTATCGAATAAAAAGTAAGTTGGCATTACCGACTTATTTTATATGCAGTAAATGATCAATTTATCGTTAATTTGTTTGTTTACAGAGCAAAGAACTCCGGACGAAGATGAAAGAAAAAAAAGAAAATTTACCCCATTAACACTTTCGGTTACACATAAAGGTGGATTTTGTACTATGAAAAGGATAAAATGTATGATGAAACTGTCATTTTTTTGTTATTGATGTTTACAGATTATATATTTGAGCTTTAATAGCTCTCCTTATATGAAATTTAACTGTATTGCAGTCGATGACGATCCTGCAAACTTAGAACTACTGCGTGATTACCTCTCCACACTCGATGATTATGAACTTGTAGAAAGCTTTACCGACCCTATAAAAGCGATGAACCGAATCATTGCAGGTGACTATGTTGATGTTATTTTTCTGGATGTGGAAATGCCAGGTTTATCTGGGATTGACCTGGCTAAAATCATCAGGCATAAATCAAGGATTTTAATTTTCACTACTGGTCATTCTAAATATGCACTTGATGCCTTCCAAATTGAGGCAGATGCTTTTCTGCTAAAACCCTTTTCTTTTGGCCACTTTGCATCGGTAATGCATAAACTGCAAAGTAAACAGGTATTCACCAATCCCGAAAAGAAAAGAAACGAAGAACAATATTTTTTTATCAAAAGTAAAAACGACAAATCGAAATTGGTAAAGATCAGGTTTGATGATATTGTGGCTATAGAAAGTATACAAAACTATATTTCAATATATACTATACAAAAAACTGTAGTAGCGCACATTACCCTTACCAAGATGAAAGAAATATTAAGGGATAATAATTCATTTATTCAGATTCACAGATCCTTTATTATTTCAAGGAATTATTTAGAGGAAATTGAGAATAACCTGGTAAGGATGAAAAACGATCTGCTGTTAACCATTGGGGAAAACTACCGCGATGAGCTTATTGGTTTTGTAAAAACAAAAACCATTAGAACCGGACGAAATTAGTGCATAAATCATATCAATTGGCAAATAAATAGCTTAATCAACAGTGATATAAATTTTACAAAATAAAAAACAGGAAGAAGATTGCCTCAAAACTTGTTTATTTAGAGATATTCAACTCGGCTATATGTCTCAAATCTTCAGTAACAAAGGTCGTTTCAGGTTTTATAGGGAACAATAATTTAAACTTGTCAGCTGGGCTGGCAAGTTTTTTTTGAAAAAAATCTTCTCGGACATCTACCCACCTCATAATCTTAAAAACTGAAAAACAACACTTATAGATTGATAGGCACATTACCGTGCCGATAGCGATGGCAGGCGTTTGGATGTTAACAGATCGTTTTGCACGCACGTTGAACGACCATTTTCAGTTTCTGGGCCGCGTACTTTCACCACAATACTAAATATTGTTGAAGAATCATGCTGAACGAGTGCTGGCGGAATATTTTAAACCCCACTGCAACATTTCATTTATGAATCATTTTTTAATTTATATTTGATTAATAATTTTAACCGAATATAAACATGTCCACTCATAGCGTTTTAAGTGATGATGTCGACTTATTACTCAAGTTAAGTGAAAGTGAGGTATGTGTATCGCCCTAGTATAGCTTGCCATCAAAAATTACTATTCGAACAATAATTACTCTTGAATTTATTTTTTAAGATAGGTTAACTTGCCAGGGTTATTTGGGAATTTTCAAATCTGAAATTCGCTTCAAACCTTCGATAAAAAATTTCGTTAATTGTCTCATCAAGATCCTCTTTCGCGTGGGAAGAGATTCGGTAAATACCATGCCCGCATGGCCTGTCATCAATATTGTCAAACAGTTTGGAACTGAGGTTTTATCTGTTCCTGGCGGTTATTTAGGGCTATCTTTTGCAGCCCAACGAGTTTGCCACTGATCTGATAAACGGACTGAAAAAATCGGAATAAATTATAGGTATTTAATTGAGGTTAATAACCGAACATTCTATTTAAATGTAAAAGGTCTGATAAGATCTGCATCGAAAGATTCAGCACTTTTATCAGACCCTTTAATAATTTTAGACAACTATTTAGTTTACCATTTAAATAATATTTACTTATCCAAAGGCCTTATTGAAACTGCCGCACCTCCCCCGGGGGCAAGTAATAATTTAAGCATACTTTTAGCATTAACCTTTATTGTTTTAATCTGATAGGACTCAGGGTTGGTTTTCCAGTCGGCACCTGCACCATCAGCGTAAATTGTTGCTGTATATTCTTTATTTTGATCAAGAAAATCGAGTTTTACAGAAGATGCGCGTTTATTGCCATTGGTAATTGCCCCGATAAACCAATCGTTTTTGCCTTTCGCTTTTCGGGCAATGGTAATAAATTCACCAGGTTCAGCCTCAACAATTTTGGTATCGTCCCAATCTACTGCAACATCCTGTATAAACTTGAAAGCATCCATATGGGCGGCATAATTTTCAGGAATGTCGGCTGCCATTTGTAGTGGACTGTACATGGTTACATAAAGTGCAAGCTGTTTGGCCAGCGTAGAATGCATCTGCCTATCTGGTGCTCCAGGCGCATAATTTCTTAATTTGAAAATCCCTGGTGTATAATCCATCGGACCTCCGATAAGCCTTGTAAAAGGTAAAATGGTTTCATGTTCCGGAGGATTGCCATCAGCGAAAAAATTCCATTCGTTGCCCCTTCCTGCCTCAGAAGCCATAAAGTTTGGATAAGTACGATGAAGACCGGTTGGACGTGTAGGCTCATGGATATCGATCATAACATGATAATCTGCTGCCTTTTTAATCGAACGGATATAATGATTAACCATCCATTGCCCATCGTGGTGTTCGCCACGGGGCACAATTCCTGATACATAACCTGTTTTTAATGAACCGTATCCGTACTTATTCATGAAACGGAAAGCGGTATCCATCTGCCTTTCGTAACTGGTGGCACTACCCCCTGTTTCATTGTGCATGACCATTTTAACATTATTAGCCTTCGCATAATCAGCGATCGCTTTGACGTCGAAATCGGGATAGGGAGTTACAAAATCAAATTTCTCTTCCTTATCGTCGGTCCATTCTTCCCAGCCCTTGTTCCATCCTTCAACCAACAGTCCTTCAATCCCATTTTTAGATGCAAAATCAATGTAATGTTTAACATTTTCGGTATTTGCAGCATGCCTTCCGTTAGGGATGTATTTGCCTTCGGCATGGAGGGTTTCCATCTGATCAGTATAGTTCCAACTGGTTTTGCCAACCTGCATTTCCCACCATACGCCCATAAATTTCATCGGTTTTATCCAGGCTGTATTTTCAATTTTAGCGGGCTCGTTTAGGTTGAGTATCATTTTAGATGAAAGGATATCTATTGCCTTATCACTCACAATTACTGTACGCCATGGCGTATGGAAAGGTGTACGCATGTAAGCCTTATTTCCACGTGCATCTGGAACCAGGCTGGATGATAAAGCAAATGTACTTTTATCAACATGCAGTTGCATTGATGGATAATCGATTAACGCAGCTTCGTGGATATTGATATAAAGGCCATTTGCAGTTTTCATCATTAAAGGCGTTTGTACAGCACTTTGGTCTGGAATATTACCTTCAATTGTTCCACTTGATATCAGGCCCCACTTTCTGGCATCAATTGCAGATAAGGGAGAAGAGGTATATTTATACTCGTTAGAATCAAAGTCCGCAGGGATCCAGAAAGTTTTATGATCACCCGTCATATTAAACGCAGTCAGTTCTTCCTTTACAATAAAGGATTTCAGATTGTCTTGTACGGGAAATTGGTATCTAAAACCTACCCCATCTTCAAATATCCTGAATACAATATCCAGCAAAATAGGTTTTTGCCCCTGCTGTACAAGATGTACTGTAAGTTGCTTATAGTGGTTTCTGATCTGCGCAACCTCGCCCCATACCGGCTTCCAGGTTTCATCTACAGTAACAGAGTCAGCTTTTAGCAACTTGAAATTTTCAGCGAGAGAAATACCCTGATCTAGTTTAAATCCTAAAACAGAGGTTTTTACAGCTTCATTTTTGCCATATGAAATTTTGTATTCAGGAGTTCCTTGTGCGTTGAGGACAAAGGTAAACCCAACATTTTTCATATTAAGGGAAAGTGGAACTGATTGCTGGGAAAATCCCTTAAATGCAATTACGGAGAGGATCAGGCTAAAGAAGATGGATTGTTTTTTGAACATAACAACTGAGTTAATAATGGGCAATGAAAAAGTTCTCTGATTTATTTAGTGAGTACAGTATGCTGGTAAGGTTGAAAAAACAATTGGCTGCCCAAAGTAACAGGACTACCTGAAAATGCATTTTTCCATGTTCCCTGTAGAACAGGAGGGATATAATAGGTGGTGGCATTGCCCCGTATACTGGCAAGGACCAATACTTTTTCGCTGCCCGACGACTTGGTAAAAGCTACAATATCATCACTGCTGTAAACAGTAAGATCGCCTGTTTTAATGGCCGCACTGTTTTTCCTCAGGTTAATAATTTTTTTATACTCAGCTTTCATATCTGGATTTGTTGTCCAATCTATTGGCGTATGGTAAAAGAAATCAATACCCCTGGTGCAGCCTACTTCCTGACCATTGTAGATCATGGGCACTCCTTTCATTAATGCGGTTACCAAAAACGCAGACATTGCGCCCGTTTTCCCTCCATAAACATTAACCGGACTACCATCGGTAAGATAAACATCATGGTTGGTAATGTACCTTACCACTTGCGATCCTGGCAAAGCAGGAGCAAACTCTGAAGTATTAAAATCTTGCAGAATAGTGGCAGGTGCAGCATTTCCAAATACTTTATTCTCTAAAGCAGCGTAATAGCCAAAGCCATAAACCATCTGAAAACCTGCTTTAAAATGATCGTTACGTGTTCCTTCGGCCAGCATTAAAAGTTTATGCGTAGTAATTCCCCTCAGGGCATCAATGGCCTGTTTCCAGAAATCAAGGGGCACAAAATCAGCAGCATCACAACGGAAACCGTCAATATTGGCATTAAAAACCCAATATTTCATTGCATCAATCATGGCAAGCCTCATATCTGGCTTATTATAGTTAAGTGCGGCAACATCTGTCCAATTGGTTCCTTCAGGAGGAATAATATTACCATTGGTATCTTGCTTGTACCAGCTTTTATTGCTGATCCAAGCATTGTCCCAGGATGTATGACTGGCTACCCAATCGAGCATTACAGCCATATTTCTGTCATGCGCAGCATTTACCAATGCCCTCAGGTCTTCCATCGTACCAAATTCTGTATTCACGGCTTTGTAATCCTTAACGGCATATGGAGAGCCAAGTCCCCCCGCAGATTTCAAAACCCCTACCGGATATACCGGCATGAGGTAAACCACATTAACGCCTAAAGCTTTAATGGAATCCATTCTGGCCGTTACCCCTTTAAAGGTAGCCTCCTGACTAAAGGCCCTGAGGTTAACCTGATAGATAATTGCATCCGAAGTATTGGGTACTCCGCTGTACGGAGTGCCATATTGCGGATAAGATGTATCCGAAACAACTTGGTTCCCATCCTTTTTACAAAAAGTAAAAAGGGAAATGCTAAGGAACAGGAATGCTTTTATGATGATATGCTTCTGATTATTTTTCATGTTGATCTCATTTAACCCCAATGGTAAGCCACCGGGGCAAGATTAATTTTTCTTAAGCTTATAATTGTAGTTTGACGGATCATGGAGATCGAGTGTAATGGTATAGTTACCGCTGGATGGTACCGTGATGTTGTTTACCGCAGCATTATATCCGTAAACCGGGCTATCAGCATAAGTAAGTTTTCCGTTTGCATCAACACCAAAGTCGATATTCCAGGCATTATTGGCTCTGAATTTAAACGATCCTGTCGACAGCATATCAGCTGTTACCGTCCAAACCTGTGTAGCTGGGTTGTAAGTAAGCTGCGTATCGGTATTCCAACCGCCCGGAGAAGCATCGCCTAGAATAGACCAGGTTGTTTTTACGGCCGACCAGGTATTGGTGTTCAGGTTAACTGACACCTGCACATACCCTGCTTCAGGGGATAAAAGGCCGCCAGCATTGCCATCAACAGAAATCTTACCTGCTCCTGCATCGCCATAGTTAATATGGTTCCAGTCTCTTGCCGTGGTCATCTTGAAATAATTGGTTACCCCAGCCGGGATATAAATGTAACCTTCATATATTTTGGATTGTAAAGCAGCAGCCGTAGGCGCAGTTGCGGGCGACCAGCCCTGATAATCGCCAGGGATATATAAAAGTGGATAAACAGCCTGTGCAAGATAAGTGGTTACCTTAACCGAAACCGCTTTACTGTAAGCAGCACGGTCCTGATAGGCTTTCACCCTAAATACGAGGTTTCCGGAAGTGCCACTTCCAATCCCCATTGATAAGGCAAGGTCATTGAGGTCTTTTCCTTTATAGGATTTGCTTAACACATCATTACCGATTGCTACGCTTGTTGCATTTCCCCAGGCCGCTGCACCTACAGTGTCAGCAGGAACATCAACTTCGAGGGTATAGGTAACAGATGCCTTGATCGGGAAACTTACCCCTGGCCATGAAAAAGTTACCACCGCAGAAGTATCCGTAGCTGGAGAAAGTACCACAGCTGATTTGTTTGCCGTTAATGACGAAGTGAATGAAATGGCTTTCAGTACGGTGAGTTCTTTTTCTTTCTTACACGACTGGAAAAGTCCTGCGAAGAGCATGATTATTAGATATATTGATTTTTTCATCGATTTGAGAATTAATAACCTGTATTCTGTTTTAAACCTGGATTGGCATTAAGTGCGCTTGTAGGAATCGGGAACAATAACCTAAACGCTGGTGCGGCAGGTGCAAAATCATGGGCAAGCAAAAACTTGTTAAACCTGATCATATCCTGCCTGCGATGGCCTTCCCAATTTAATTCGAAGCCGCGTTCGTTGTAAACATCTTCTAAACTCGGGTTAGATGCCAACGTCCCTAAACCTGCCCTTTGCCTCACCTGATCGATGAAGGGTTTTGCCGCAGCCGCATTGCCTAAACGTACATTACACTCGGCTTTCATTAATAGGATATCCGCATAACGGTAAATAGGAAAGTCATTGGATTCACCGCTACCGTTTTGTGGCGGAACAGGGAAAAACTTTACGCCCCTTATTCCTTCGTTCGGTCCTGCTCCAGGATTATCAAGCGAAGTCACGTCAGCTGTATAAGTTACCCCACCCGGTTGTGCGCCAACCAGATATTGTTTCTTTCTGATGTCGGCATTATCATATCTATCGTAATATGGGCGCGGAACAATCGTTCCGTTCCATCCACTAAAGCCAAAAAGTGCTACGCCATTTGGTCCGTTCACACTGCGGAGTGCGTAAATATTTCTCGAAACAATGTCTGCAGTAGCATAAATGGCAAGAATGGTTTCATCTTCAGGCAGTTTATCGCCAAAGAGCTCATAATACTGGTAGCCCAGCGGACTTGCGGCATTAGCGCCCCCTGGGTGCAGGCTAAAGCTTCCCTGCGACACCTTATCGCAGGCTGCCAGGCAGTCTGCCCATTTAGCTGTTCCCGTATAAACTTCTGCGTTAAGATAAACCTTGGCTAAAAGTGCGTAGCCAGCCCATTTATTAAAACGTCCATAATATACGCCTCCCTTGGTTTCGGTAAGCTTATCAACATTATCGGTAAGCTCTTTTACCACAAAGTTATAAACCGTTGTTCTGCTGGCCTGCGGGATTTTATCAACAGTAATGTTGTTATCGGTATAAAAAGGTACCGAACCAAAGTCATCAATTAAAAGGTAGTAGAAAAATGCCCGTAATACTTTTGCCTCGGCAATTTTAGAGGCTTCGGCATTTGATTGCTGCAACTGATCTACTGCTAAATTTGCTGTGTAGATCGATTTATAAAGCCAGTTCCAGGTATTGTTAACAATACCTGATGTTGGAAGCCATTGACGTTGATAAAGCTGTGCAAAATCGAGCTGCCAATCGCCTGTATTACGGTGTGGAATAACCTGCTCGTCTGAGGACATTGTATTCAAGTCATACCAGCAGTTGTCTGCCCCGGCATAACCGGTACCCCAGTTTCCCGAAACCTGCGAATAAACATTGGCCAGTGCTACATCGGCACCTTTTGGCGAACTGTAAAATTCGGAGGCTGAATATTTATCGTAAACACTTTCATTTACTTTCTTGCAACCCTGGGTTGCAGCAGCTAATATGATAAAGCTTAATAATATTTTTTTCATGTTCGTTACTATTTAAAAACCACATTTAAACCCAGAGAGAATGTTCTGGTTCTTGGATAAATCCCTCCGTCAGAACCTGAACCACTACCACCACTTACATTAAGTTCGGGATCAATCCCGGTGTATTTGGTAATCAACAACAGGTTAGATCCGGTAAGGGATAGCCTTAGTGAACTTACATATTTGATTTTTTCTGTTTTCACGGTATAACCGAATGATAGATTTTCCCATCTCAAGAAAGCACCATTTTCCAACCATAGATCTGAACTGTACTGAGAGGTATAAAGACCAAGTGGTACAGCGCTTTCTAATACGTTAGATTTACCCAAATTCTCGAAATAACTCAGGCTTGGCCTGATGGTGTTGTAAATCTTATTTCCACCAGAACCTCGCCATACCATAGAGGCATCAAAATTCTTATACCTAAAACTCGGTGTAAATGCATAAGTATATTTTGGAATTGCAGATCCCTCAATCACCCTATCAGGACTTTGGTTTCCCTGGTCGATAATGCCATCACCGTTCTGATCGATAACAGTTTCGGCGTTAGCGGCATCTTTGCCCTTATGCTGTAAAATATTGAAACTACCGATCGGCATCCCTTCAATCAGGTATGAATTTATACCCCAGGGAACGTAATTTGTATTCAGTGGTACACCCGCAATACTACCGCTTAAGCTAAGCACTTTATTTTTCAACAGTGATCCGTTACCAGCCAGCGTTAATGTTGTATTCTGGGTTTTGATTACATCATAGCTTAAAGAGAGCTCAAGGCCCTTGTTTAACAGACTGCCAACATTGGCCGTAATGTTTGGATATGGAAAAGGTGGCTGAGGCACGGTGTAACCAAACAATAGGTTATCAGTAGTGGCAGTAAAGGCATCAATTGTTCCGGTTAAACGGCCTTTGAACAATCCGAAATCAATACCGATATTGGTCTGTTTACGTGTTTCCCAACGCAGGTCTGGATTTGCATTTTGGCTCACCACGAAATTTGTAATCGGTGCGCCACCAAAATAAGTAACACCAGAATACCCAACCAATTGTAAAGATCCCTGAGGGGAAAGCCCCTGCTGGTTACCAGTTATACCGTATCCACCACGCAGTTTAAGCGTACTAAAAATATGCTGATCTTTCATAAAAGACTCTTCATCAATTTTCCATGCGATTGATCCAGATGGGAAATCGCCCCATTTATGGTTTACACCAAATACAGATGAACCATCTCTCCTATAACTTGCCGTTAAGAGGTAGCGGTTTTTATATGAATAGTTTATACGCCCTAAAAATGAAACCAGGCTTCTGTCGTTTTTGTACGAAGAAATGTCGCCTGGGGTAACTTTGGAAAGGTCGCCCAACTGAAGCGCATTATAGGTCGCAATATCATTGATAAATCCTTTTGCCTGGGCAAAGTTTCCATTGTAGGTTTGCGCCTGGGTTTCATAAACGGCAACAGCATCAAGGCTGTGGTCGCCAAAATTCACCTTATAATTTAAACTGATGTCCATCAGCTTTTCATCATTGTGATAATTGTTAATATTAGCAATCCCTTGGTTATCAATCGCTGTAGACACTGTAGAAGCAGCCGGAAGATAGTATCCCGAGTTTCCATCTACTTTTCTCCAGCTACCAAACCAGCCAACACTTAAACCCTTATATAACTGAAGATCGGCACGAAGACTTCCAAACAAACTGTTAATGTGATTTTCATTTACAACTGTATTGGCTACTGCATAAGGATTGATGTACTGGAATACATTCGGATCAGAATAATAGCTACCATCGGTATTGTAAACCGGATCTGTTGGCCTTGTTACGTAGGCATTTGAAATCAGGTTTGAACGGAAACTTTCCCTGCCTACTCCTGTTGGACTATAATTGGTATTGTTAATACCATTGTTCAGGTTCATTGTTAAGGTCAACTTGTCATCTAAAGCCTTTTGGGTTGCCTGGATTCTACCAATGTAATTTTTGTAATTGGATTTAATCACAGAACCGGTCTGCAGAATTGCTGAAAGTGAGGCCCGGTAATTAAAATTGTTTGCACCTCCCCCGAAAGCTATGGTATGGTTCTGCGTAACACCAGTTTGTGTTAACAGGTTGTACCAATCTGTGTTTGAGCCATGGTTAGCTGATGCAGGAACATTATAAAGCTGTGCCTGTTGCCACCATTGATCGGCATCAAGTGTTTTTAAACCTTTTGGTAACACATCAATAGAGGTATTTGCTGTATAATCAACGCTTGATTTACCTGCTTTACTTTTTCTTGTTGTAATAATGATTACACCAGGAGCACCGCGCGAACCGTAAATTGCAGTTGCTGATGCATCTTTAAGGATATCGACAGATTCAATCTCGCTTGGAGGAACCTGGGTTAAAAGATCCATATTACCTTGAATACCATCAATAACCACTAAGGGATCATTTCCACCAATTAATGAAGTGATCCCCCTGATTCTAACACTAGGTGAAGTGCCTGGCTCGCTACCTGTTTGTGTAATATTTACACCGGCAGCTTTACCTGCCAATTGTTGAAGCGGATTGGTTACTGAACCTGGGTTGAGGTCTTTACTGCCTATTGTAGAAACTGCCCCTGTTACGTCAGATTTTTTTACGGTACCATAACCAATTACCACAACCTCTGAAAGCGATTTTGTATCCGGCACAAGTGCCACTGTAAAGTCCTGTCCGGCAATAATACTTTTTTCAATAGCATCATAGCCAACATAGCTAATATTCAGGGTAAGCGGACCTTTATTGGTTGAAGTAAACTGAAAGTTACCTTCGTTGTCGCTAGTTATACCTTGAGCTGTTTCTTTTACTTTTATGCTCACTCCGGGTAATGGCAGGTTTCGTTCGTCTACAACCCGACCTTTATAGGAGCTGCTCTGTGCAAATGCATTGATGGAAAAAAGAAGGGCCAGAATGGCCAGACCATACTTGTACAAGTAAACTTGTTTCATAGAGAATTATATTTGGTTATCAATTATTAATATTCAGCCGTTAGCTGTTGGTTTGTTCATCAAAGTAACTGAGGATTTGACCTACTATCAATATGGCAAAATGTGAATATTAAAAATATCGAAACCACACATCAATCAAGTAATTGATTATCAACAAAATAAGTCAAATTCAAATCAAAAATTATATAGATCTATCAGATTGTTTTAGTTCTTTAAAATGATTGATATTTCACCATTAGGCTCTTTTTGATTCATATTTATTACGTTATGATACCCGTGCAAATACCTTATTTTAAGAAACTTGTACAAATTGCTGCCATATAATTTCTATATCAGCTAACTTTAGGCTTACATTTCATTTCAGGCAACCGTATCTTGGTGTTTCAGAAATATCAAAAAACAATGCGAGCCATTAAAAACCTGCTAACCCTTTCCATTTTATTTTTACTGCCCCCAGTTGCTCAGGCACAGCAAAACCAAAGATTTCTGCCTAAACGCAGTGATGCTACCATCTATCAGGTTAACATCAGAACCTTTAGTAAGGAAGGAAATTTAAGAGGTGTTATCAAACGCGTCGACTCTATTAAAAATTTGGGGATCAATGTGGTCTACCTCATGCCAATCTACCCTATCGGCAAACTAAATTCGGTAAATTCTCCTTATTGCGTCAGCGATTATCGATCAGTAAATCCAGAATTCGGTAACCTGGCCGACCTTAAACTATTGGTTGAAACCATACACCAGAAACAGATGTCTGTTATACTTGATTGGGTACCCAACCATACTTCTTATGATCATATATGGATAAAAAACAGATCATGGTATCTCCAGGACAGTACCGGCAGAATTATAAGTCCACCAAGAACAGGCTGGCGGGACGTTGCCCAGCTTAACTTTAAGAATATGGATATGAGAAAAGAAATGATCTCTTCCATGGAATATTGGGTGAGAGCGGCTAATGTTGATGGTTTCAGGTGCGATTATGCTGATGGGCCACCCTTTGATTTTTGGAAACAAGCAATAACATCCCTTAGAAAAATCCCGAACCATAAACTGCTCATGCTTGCTGAAGGTAAAAGAAGCAACCATTATCAAGCAGGTTTCGATTATAATTTCGGTTTCGCCTTTTTTGAAGGAATGAAAGAAATATATACCCGTGGCAAATCTGCAAAATTGATAGATAGCTTAAATAAAGCAGAACACAAGGGGGCAAAAAATGGCCAGCAGATTGTACGCTACACCACCAATCATGATGTAAACGGTTCGGATGGGACACCGCAGGAATTGTTTGGTGGAGAAAGAGGTGCAATCGCCGCTTTTATCGTATCCACATATATGAACAGTGTTCCCTTGATTTATAACGGACAGGAAGTTGGCACACCTTACAGGCTCGTTTTTCCATTTACAGGAAAAAATATCGACTGGAGTTTGAACCCATCCCTAACAGCCGAGTACAAAAAAATTATCGCTTTGCGCAACAAAAACGAGGCGCTGAGAAATGGCAAGGTAAAATCTTACGCTACTGATGATATCTGCGCATTTATTAAGGAGAAAAAAGGTAAAGCATTTTTTGTACTGTCTAACTTAAGAAATAAGCCGGTTCAATTCACTGTTCCTCAAAAACTTAAAAAGCAAAAGTGGACAGATGCATTTACAGGTTTACCATTTAAGCTTTCAGATCAGGTGGTTTTGCAACCTTACAGTTACCTTGTAATCAGTCATTAGGTACTTTTACCGCCCTGATCTGCATTATTTTATCTTCAAATTCTTCATTTGGGACGAAAGAACGGTTTTTAACCTTTGTTTTATACGTATAAATGGTATTTACCGAATAGTTAAGGATTTTTGCGATGGTTTCATTTTCATCGATCCCCAGCCTGATCAGGGCAAATATCCTCAGTTCAGTACTGAGCAGATGTTCATCAGGAAATTCAATGTGGTAGTCTGTAATAAAAAGTGCATTAAAATCATTCACGAAATTTGGGAACAGGTTTAAAAATACCCGGTCAAAATTATGGGAAAGATTTTCCCTTTCCAGATCTGTATTGAGTTTTTTAAATACCTGGCCAATCTCGTTATAGTTTTCGGCCTTGATATTTTTTTCTACCGATCGTTTCAACTTTTCAATTTTTTCGATATAACTGGAGTGGATATTGAAAGAGTACCCTATATACTCATCCTTGATCAGGTTTGCCTCGTCAAGTTTGTTATTGATTTGGGAAAGGGTTTTATTTGATTTATCCAGGGCTGAATTGAGTAACGTCAAGGAGTGGTTTGCACTGTTCAGGTCAGCATTTTTTTCCAAAATTATGCGATCGGCTATCCTGAGTTTTTTTAGTTGTCTCAAGGTGATGTAAGCAAATATAATCACAATGATGATCAGCAGGGTTATCGTTGAGGCATATATCGTTAACAGGTTCTTCTGCTTTTCTATCCCATTTACTTTTTCACTCTGGATAATGGGCATAATGTTGCTGATCTGCGCTTCCCGATGCCTGGCACCATAAAAATTGGCATCATCAATGGCATAATTGATGTATCTGAATGCTGTTTTGACATCTCCCTGCTGATAAAGATAATTCGCAAGATTGGTCAGTGCGACCCCTTCTTTCGTAGAGTGTGAATTATCAATTATTGCAGCCTTGATCAGCATTTCAAGGCCTAGCTGCATTTTCTTCTGCTCAAAATATGTAAAACTCAAACAGGCAAGGTTTACCGCGCTGTCCTGGCAGGACTGTTTGAGCGTAAGGATATGCTCATAAATACCCGAAGCTTTGGAGTATTGCTGCTGCCTTATCGACTTTAATCCCTCAGCCGAAAGATATTCATAGGACGAAGGTTGAGTAGAATTCAGTATTGAATCGCAATAACCAAGACCTGCCGTGTTATATTTTGCATAGTAATCGCTGATCTTATCATAATCTGCAAGATCAAAATTGCTCCTGGCCTGAAGGAACAAGTAGGCATATCTTTCCTTTGCATCAAGTTTATCAAGGTCAACCATTTTCAGGGTATCAAGCCCCTCTTTGAACATCCCGGCAGAAACCAGAACAAGTCCCATATTTATTTTTGAAAGGTTTATCTTTTTGTCATCTTTCAACAACCGGGCGTTCGCGTTCAGCTTTTTACAATAAACGTATGCAGAATCATGATTGTACGACTTGTAGGCATCAAAAAGCTGTTCATAATGATCATATCGCTTTGTAAGCGAAGAATAGTCACGTTTCAGGTTGCCCCTGATTGCCTCTATAAAAAGCACCTTTTTCTGATCAAATGCACCGCGCTGAGATAGCTTACTGTTTAAGACCTGCTGCAGACTGTCAACATCGGCAGAGGCCGAAAGGCAGGCAAACAGTTGAATTGCAAGAAAGAATACGAAATTGCAGCAGCCAGTGTTTTTCACAGATAACATGTCCTTAGTAATTGCGTTGAATGCATGGAAGATACCTGCGTTCGAACCGCGCAATATGATCAAATTTTATGTAAAAATAAAATCAATCAGATTGATTTCCAAAAAAAGTACCACAGGACAACAAAAGAAAGAATACGCCCGGAGTAGATGGTGATGATAACATTTTCCTTTTTATTGATAAAGTTTGGTCGGAGCACCCGGTCATAAGTCGTCCTGTTCCGATCATAACGGTTAACTATAAAACAGTTGCGAGTATTAGGTCCAAATCTTCTTAGTATTAATTATAACATGGACTGCAGTTATTAGGCGGCCATATTGTTTAGAACAAACTCAGACTAAAATAATGATATTGATGATGCTTAGAATTAAAAATTATAATGGGTAAGCCGTTTCACTCTTAGGCTCAGATAATACAAAGTAGCTTTGAACAGTGGTAATATTGGGTAGTGTAGCCAGTTTATTCCGAAGAAATTCGTGATAGGCATCCATATCTTTCGTTGCGATTCGGAGAATAAAATCATGTGCACCTGTCATCTGCAAACATTCCATTACCTCCCCAAATTTAGAGACTTCTGTTTCGAATTCAATTAAAGTTTTAGCACTATGCTCTTTCAACAATACATGAGAAAAGGCAATCAGGTTTCTGTTGATTTTCTTGCGGTCGAGTATGGCCACAATCCTTTTAATATAGCCTTGTTCTTTTAATCTTCTGATGCGTTCGTGTATGGTGGCGATAGATTTATGCAGCTTCAAGGATACTTCTTTATTGGTTAAAGAGGCATCACGTTGCAATAATTTTAAGATTTCTACATCAACCTGGTCTAAATCGCCGTGTATCATGTTGTGAATAAATTGAAAAAAAATATAATTGTCATTTAAAAAACAAGCCGAAACTAAAATAAAGATTAAATATCTATCAAAAAAGCAGAAAATTTCTGTAAAAAACAAGATGTATTGACATAAAAAATTATAATACAGAATTTTACTGAAATAAAAATCAATCATTTGGGTTTTGCCAAACGATTTAACAAACAGCCATGATCACATTAACAGCAAATGAAATGACTTCAGCCATAGCGGGAAAATTTGAACATTTATCACTTCTGGTTGGTAATACTCCAATGCTCGAACTCAGCTACACTTACCAAGGCAGAGTAGCCAAAATTTATGTTAAATGTGAACATTACAACTTAACAGGCAGCATTAAAGACAGGATGGCACTTTATACCTTAAAAAAAGCATATGCCGAAGGTAAGATTAAAGCTGGCGACAGGATTGTTGAAGCTACGAGCGGCAATACCGGAATTGCATTTGCGGCCATTGGCAAAGCATTAGGGCATCCCGTTACGATTATTATGCCCAACTGGCTGAGTAAAGAGCGCATGGATATTATTAAAAGTTTAGGGGCCGAAATTATTCTGATCAGCAAAGAAGAGGGCGGCTTTATCGGCAGTATTCAACTTGCAGAATTTATGGCGGCCAACAATCCGAATATCTTTTTACCCAAACAGTTCGAGAACATGGCCAACCCCGAGGCTCACGAGCACACCACAGGTAAAGAAATTTGGGAGCAGTTACGTTTGAAAAACATTTCCCCTAACGCTTTTGTTGCCGGCGTGGGCACAGGTGGAACCATTATGGGGGTAGGCAATTTTTTAAGAAAACAAAATGCCGGCATTAAAATACATCCATTAGAACCTGCAGAATCGCCAACACTAACTACTGGTTATAAAGTAGGCAGTCATCGGATCCAGGGGATTTCTGATGAGTTTATCCCCGAAATTGTGAAACTAAGCGAACTGGATGAAGTGATACAGGTTAATGATGGCGATGCCATACTGATGGCGCAAAAACTAGCCGAAAAATTAGGTTTGGCAGTAGGTATATCATCAGGCGCAAATGTGATCGGCGCCATCAAACAACAGCAAAAAATGGGGATAGAAAACTGCGTAGTGACCATTTTTTCGGATAGCAACAAAAAATATTTAAGTACCGATTTAATGAAAGTAGAACCAATTAAAGCCGGGTACCTCACACCTGAAGTCGATTTTATCGATTACCAGGCCTTTAGCAGATTAAAATAATCAACATAAACCAATTAAACCACAACATGAAAAAAATCACTTTTTTATTCTGTGCCCTATGCCTGATCAAGTTCAGTGCATACAGCCAAATTTTAAAACCGGTAACCTGGAGTTACGCAGCGAAAAAAACAAGTGCCACCACAGCTACTATATTTATTAAGGCCACTGTAGATCAGGGCTGGCATTTATACTCGCAATTTGTTAAAGATGGCGGACCGGTTAAAACAACCTTCACTTTCCCGTCGTCGGCCGCTTATACCTTAGTTGGTACCACTACCGAACCAAAAGCCATTACCAAGTATGAATCTACTTTTAAAATGGATGTAAGTTATTTCGAAAAATCGGTCGTGTTTCAACAAAAGGTAAAGTTAAAAAGCAAAAGTGCAACCGTGAAAGGCAGTGTAGAATTTATGGTATGCGATGATAAACAATGTTTACCACCAGAACAGGTAGATTTTAGTATTCCTGTAAAATAACAAGCATATGATATCCTTAAAGAAAATCTGTCTCGGCTTGCTGTGTCTCTGTGCCCTATCATTTGGGGCATATGCACAGGACAGCACCGGTACCGACGACTTAACTTTTACAGAAATTAAGCCCGAAACGGTTGATAGTACGGTTAAAACGGCCGACACTAACCTGAAAACAAGGGTTGCTGCTGCTGCAACTGTTCAAAAAGCTATTGCTCAGCCAAAGGAAGAACACAAAACATTATGGGGGATTTTTATTGCAGGTTTTGTTGGCGGTTTAGCGGCACTGCTAATGCCCTGCATCTTCCCTATGTTGCCCTTAACGGTAAGTTTTTTTACTAAGGGATCAGAAAAGGGGAAAGCTTTTCGGCGTGCAGCGCTTTATGGCTTTTTCATCATTTTAATCTATGTAGTACTTGGCCTTTTGGTAACGGTAATTTTTGGTGCCGATGCTTTAAACAGCTTATCTACAAATGGGATCTTTAATTTTTTCTTCTTCTTATTGCTGGTTGTTTTTGCGGCATCCTTTTTAGGGGCTTTCGAAATTACCCTACCCTCTTCATGGGTAAATAAGATGGATGCCAATTCAGATAAAGGTGGTATAGCGGGTCTGTTTTTCATGGCTGGAACTTTGGCACTGGTATCCTTCTCCTGCACTGGCCCCATTATCGGCACTTTACTGGTTCAGGCAGCAACCACGGGTGCACTTTTAGGTCCGGCAATTGGCATGTTTGGCTTTTCGCTGGCACTCGCTATTCCTTTCGCTTTATTTGCATTATTTCCATCAGCGATGAATAAACTGCCAAAATCTGGTGGTTGGTTAAACAGTGTAAAAGTAGTACTGGGTTTTCTGGAGCTGGCTTTTGCCTTAAAATTCTTGAGCAATGTAGATCTCGCCTATCACTGGGAATGGTTCGACAGGGAAATATTCTTAAGCCTTTGGATCGTCATTTTCGGGATGATGGGAATTTACCTTTTGGGCAAACTGAAATTTGCTCATGATAGTCCGCTGGCCTTTATTTCTGTACCCAGGCTTTTTCTGGCTACCGTAGTTTTAGCTTTTACCATCTACCTGATCCCGGGCATGTGGGGGGCGCCTTTACGCAGTGTATCTGCCTTTCTTCCTCCACAGGAAACACAGGATTTCGATCTCTACACCACAGGATTATTGGCAGGAAAACAAACGGCTACAAATGATGGCCCGCACAAATATGCAGATAAATTCCACGCACCATTAAAACTCAATGCCTATTTCGATTACAACGAAGGTTTAGTTGTTGCAAAAAAGCTCAACAAACCTGTGCTGATCGATTTTACCGGCCACGCCTGCGTAAACTGCAGAAAAATGGAAGCCAATGTTTGGCCGGATCAGGACGTATATAAAATGATCAGCAATGATTATGTACTGATCCAATTGTATGTGGATGACAAATCTGAACTCGCCCCGGCAGATCTTGTTATTACACCGGAAGGAAGAAAACTGAATACCATTGGCAAAAAATGGAGCGATCTGCAGGCCAGGAAATTCCAATCCAATTCGCAACCTTTTTATGTATTGCTCGATCCTAAAACAGAAACATTATTGGCACAACCACAAGGCGCAGATTACGAAGTAGCCAATTATAAAAAATTCCTAAAAGGTGGTTTAATAACCTTTAACAAGTAGAGAAAAGAGACTGCAGGTTTTAGAAGTCCTGTAGAATTTTAGGTGTAGTGACAATTAGACTTAGGGGCATTGCCGGATAGCATGCCCCTTTATAAACCTGAGTTCGACTATTAAAATGCGTGCAATTGATTAGTTTTTACAGTTTGATATTTGATTGATGGTTTTTCGGAAAAAAACTATATGCCGCCAATCCAGCCAAAATATTAACTACGAAATTAATGAATGAGCGATGTCTTGAATGTTCAATCTGACAAATGTTTTTAAGCTCATCATTTACAGTTTCTATGACAGACCTTTTTCTCAGCATAATCTCATCGTTCATGCTCATTAAGCTGTTTTTCATTCTGTTACGAATGCCCGTTACCAAATGTACGCCATCGCTGAAAAGTATTTCAAACAGCTGTTTGGATATATATCCTTTGTCGCCAAACAGCTTACCGAATATTTTCTTCAAGAATCCTTCTCTTTTCAAGGGTTCCCTATGATCCATATAATATGTTCTATTTATTTTTCAACATATCCTTTAAGCGGATTGCTCGTTCATGGGGTGTTCCTTTAATGTATTTTAAAAAAATTGTTTCTGTTTTTATGAGTGTGTATTTCATCGAAAGTAGTTCATCATTACTTTTGGTGAAGGATCCATATCCAACTACAAAAGGATAATTTCCAAGATCGAAAAAGCTCAGCGTGCAGCTAGGTATGGGGTTTTAGCTCAACGACCCTCGAAAACATCAAAAGCGCAGAATCCAACTGGTCTTTGCATTAAAGCCAAACCTATCGGCTGCTGCAACGCGCCCCCACAATTGTTACTATCCATTTTAATTTATTCCGTTGGTACAAAAATAAATTGGAGTAAATTTTTTCATCTTTGTTTTAAAGACCTATTTAGCTTTGTTTTAAAGACCAGGGCAAATCTTATCCCCAAAACAGGAATCTTGTACCCACCAAAACAAGAAACGCAAACAAGAAAAAACTTCCTGTTTGCATTCTTAAGACCTAATGCCTATGTTTTACTAATATGCTAATAGCATATATGCAGCACGTATAGTGTGGTCATAATTTGGCTTTATTTTTAGCTTTGGTTACAGTTCGAAATTCTGGTGGTCGCGGACGATTTTACTCACCACCTTTTCCGGCAGTCCTTGCTCATGGAGTTGCTTCTCCCAGAACCCGGAGACAGACTGAACCTCTTCGATTGTCCCTTTAGGATTTTTGACTGTAAATTTTTCAGCGACCTGGAGCAGGTCTTGCAAAAAAATATCAGATCTTTTATTATTGATTGAAAGTACACGGTTGTTACGTATGACGTTGATCATCGGATTGAGCGAATAGGTCAGGTCATAGGCTGGAGCCAATTGCCAGAGATCATGTTGTTCATCGTAAATGAACGAATGGTTCTTCATATGGTCATCAAAGTTGGCGTACACCACATTGAAGACCATTCTCCGGTAGAGCTGTTCTATTTCCCGATGGGTCAGCTTTAAGAACCTTGCCAGTGTAAAAAGGTTTTCATAGCTTGATCTTTTAGGATCGCCTGAATAGGCCCAACCGGTCATACCGGTTGCGGTAAGGATATGCTGCTTTTTGCCCTCCTGTCTATCGAAACGTTTGGTGGCAAAATGTTTCCCATCTATCATATGGCTATCCATCATATTGATCCCGGCCTCTACTGCTGTGAGGTAATAGGCATACTCAAGGGCCTCCCTGCTGTAGGCCAGCTCCTCTGCAACAGATAATTTGACGAGGTAATGGTTATAGTCCGCGGAATATTCAAGGTCTCCAGGGATGATTTTATGACTATTTTTATCTTCCGAGATCAATATCTTTGGCCGTGCACCGCCTGCAGAAGTCCCAATGTTAAAGATATTAAAGAGGGAGGCACAGCTGAGGCTATCCTCTTTGGTCTTCCCTTTATCGAACAGTACCTTTTCCAGTACGGCAACGATTTCATCCAGGTTTATGGTCGCATCTTTTGGTATTACCTTACTCGGAAAATATTCTAATGCACCCATACCTCTATTTGATACATAGGCAAGCTGTTCAATTACGCTGATCTGTTCAAAATCCTTATGACTGGCATCCATCCAGGCCTTAAAAATTGTATTTCCAAACATATCCGGCAAGGAATCGGCGATCATTGGCGGCAGTCCACGGAAGTTATCGTGATCATAGTTCCGGAATACCTGTGCATTCGGGATACGTTTGATGATATTTGGAAAAAGATTGCTATATCTGCCACTTTTAAGAAAATCCGGATGATACTGAAAAGTAGACCGTCTCTGATTTTCGTCATAACCGACCTTTCCGATTTCCTCACCAAAGGCGCGTACAGCTATAATATCGTTTTTTGCCATAGCTTAGTATAATGGAGTAATATTCTTATCTTCAATATTCTCGAGGATAAAACTGTCAAATTTTTCAAGCAGTTCAAAGCGCTCCAAAACCTTTAAAAAAGTATCAAGGGTAACATTCTTTGGACGCTCGAGATTCTGAATGGTGACTCTTGACATGTCTAAATCCTCAGCAAGCTGATCCTGTGAAATGCCCTGATAGGCGCGTAATACCTTACTGAGTTCTGCGATATGGATTTTCGCATCATAAACTGTTAAACTATCTAAAATCATTATTTTAGCATATTATAATATGCTAAAATAATGATTTAACAAGATAATGCATAATATAATGTGCTTTTTTTTTTATAAATTAACACAAGAATAAAATAGCATATTATAATATGCTATTTCAACTAAAAAGAACAAAAAAGCACATTATAATATGCTTTTATCCATTAAACTTTAAATCTTCAATAGCGACCGTACTGTAGGATATTCAAAGTGGGACATTCAGAAAACATCCATTTTATATCATCCAAAGCCCCCACATGTGCGTCACCTGTTGGTTTACCAAACAGAGCGGAAACTAAATTTTCTTTTTTAGCTATCCGGTAAAGATGCATCAGTAATTCATTGGCCTGTTTTTGGAATTTTTCATGACGCGTCCCGGTTAGCAGGCTCCCATTTTAAATTGTGGCAAAAACAACTTTGGTGGGATTTTTGCAGAGCATCCAGGAATTTCAGAAACCAGCTATGAATAAAATATTTCACCTGTTATTGCCACTTTTTATTGTCACCGGAACCTGTGACGCCCAAAAGAAAGTATCATCTGCCATTAAGAAGCCTGCCCCACTTAAGATCAGAAAGCCCGCGCCCATGATAAAATATGAAGAGCCATCAAAAAAGAAGGCGGAAGTGGGTGAGCCAGCGAATATTGGCTCGAATGCGGTACATGCAGAAAAACGTAATGCCAAATTCAATCAATATTCCAATAATGCGGTACTGAGTGAAGATGATATTGTACTGAACAATCTGATCCTTAAAGTGGACACAGAAAAAAAGATCACCAGCAATGCTTTACTTATTTATGGAAGCAACGGAAAAATTTTCTCTTATGACCTGGATCAGCAGACTATAAACTGGCGCTATCTGGAAACGGGGATTACAAGCAGTGGCAGCAACAGGTTCAATGTAAATGGTGCCACACTCTATGTACCCTACATAGACGGCACACTAGCAGCACTTGATGTAAACACGGGTTCTGTTTACTGGAAAGACAAGATCGGCCTGCGCCGTGATAAAAGTTTACTGACCAGGCAGAATGCAACCATCAACAACGACCAAATTTTTATTGCCGCCAGAAACAGTAACCTTTATGCGATCAATAAAAAAAATGGCTCAATGGCCTGGAACTATGAACTCCAGTACGAATTTAATATTTATCCCCCTGTAATCATTGGAGATGGCATTTACATCAATAATGCCCCTTATATATATAAGTTCCAAGCACAGACAGGCAAACCCGCCTGGCAAAGAAACTTTACAAAGGCAATGTATGCCAGTATGGTGGCTGATGGAAAACGACTGTACGCTACCGACGAAAGCAATACCCTATATGCCATAAATCCCGATGCAGATTCTTCAATAGACTGGGAGTTTAAACTTTCCGATAACCAGTACGGTGTGGGTGAAAATATTATCATCGATAAAGGCACTATTTATATGGCCGGAAAAGCGAATCCCGACTCAAAGGCAACTTCTATATATGGCATAAGCGCGGCGGATGGAAAACAGCTATGGAAGACGGATCTTGCAAAAGACGAAGTGGTCAGCCTTAACATGATCGATGGCCAGATTTACGGATACATGAAGGACAACCTCTTTACCATTGATCCCGAGGATGGAAAACTGCTCCATAGTGTTAAGCCGCCGGAGGAACCAATTTCCAATATCATCAGGGAAACAGAGACAAGCCTACTATACTTAAGTCAAAATGGTTTGGTGAGGATTTCCAAAATTGATAAAAACTTCAAACTCATCCCGGTTTCCGAACTGAAAACAGAAGAACCCGAAAGTAAGGCAAATATCCAACTGGTTACCAAAGACAATTAATATCCAGATATACGATCAGTGCTTTGAAAGTTGATACTTCTGCGAAGAATATGTCCAGCTTGGCGTTATTTAAAAAGACATGCCATGCCAAGAACCTTCAATTTCAACGATATCAAACCGAACGCATCCTTCGGCTGTAAGTGTATTATAAAGTTCTTTTATTTCCATCCGTAACATGCCTCAATAAGTTGCGCGCCCGTGTTTCGTTAAAATATACAGCAACTTAATCCCATTCAGATCATCCAGATAAATAAAAGCGATCTTCTCCTGAAATACCAAGTCAATGTAAAGCCTGAACCGGACGAAATAACAATTGTAAAGAATACTTAGTATTAACAGCTCCCAACTGTAAAGACTTTTCCTGACGAGACAGCTGCTTTCACTCCTATTCGCGGAAAAATTATCTGACAAGCTGGATAATATTTTCTTTTTCTGAAATATGAGACAAAAGTGTATTAATAATTTGAAATGGATAAAAAGAACTCTATACTTTTCGAATAAATGAATAACGATGAACGGACTAAAAATACCATCTAGGCCAATTCAGGACTAGAACTGAAAATGGACTGTGAAAAATTTTAGCATTTATATCATTTGCGGGTAATCTGTGAAATATCCATCGTCAAGAAAACAATGTATTTTGGTGATACTTAACCGTAGTATAAAATATTCAATCATTATCTAAAAACGTCACTTGACAATGGAAAAACAACATGACCACCATCACGGCTGCGCACAATGCGCCTGTAACAACCCTGTCCTGGAAATTCTCAAAGAGGAATTGTTCAGCGCCGAAAATCTTGCAAAAATAAAACCTGGCCCTGGCAACAGCCCTGGGCAGGAGCCAAAGACACTTTTGATCTATGGGGGAATAATCCGTCCGATGATCGGAGGCTTAACCGAAACCGTTGAAGCGATCGGGATGTCGGGCGGAAATGTCGTAGTAAGTGGTACGCAGTCCAGTGTTTCAGCATATATGGACCAGAATTTTCCCTCGTCGTACCAGACCAAAGAATTAACTGGTACCCAGACCCTGCTTCCTGGGCTTATTGAGCCGCATGTACACATGGTACCTACGGCCATGATGAAGGAATGGGCTGATGTAGGTCCTTTCGAAGGCCAGAAGCTAAAGAAAAAGTATGATCTTGAGTCGATCACAGCGGTAATCAACAGGCACATTCCGGTCGATCCCAACTTTGTGATTTTGGGAAAAGGACTGGACCCTTCACTGATGCCCTTTTTGAACGATAATGGCACCCCCGAGCTGCTGACCATTGATAATACCGTTCTCGATGGGGTCAATACTGCAATCCCTATGATGTTGCTGAGCGCATCAATGCATACCCTGTATCTGAACACTGCGGGATTTAACTATGTTTATCAGAACAATCCAGAAATAAAGATAAGGTATGAATCGGTCGATGCCTACATTGCTGCTATGAAGGGGCAGTTACAGGAAAACAAAGAGATGGCACCCGCACTCGCCACCATCAAAGGACAGGTCTCTATAATGGCCGAAAACATCAATAGCTATCTGACCGAACTTTTTACACTCGCAAACAAACGGGGGGTCACTTTCATGTATGATGCTGGGCTGAATGACAATTTTTCGAAGTTACTGACCGGCTACGCAGCCACCTATCCCGAGCTTGTCAGGACGGGTGGCGCACTGCTTGTTTCCAACGAGAAAGAAGTGGATAAACTTGACACCTACAAACCGCCGGTAAGCTACAGCCCGGTTTACAAGGGACATATTAAGGTGGTTTCGGATGGTTCGAACCAAGGGCTTACCGGTTATCAGAGTACCCCTTATAACTGTGACCCTATCAATAATACGGGGATATTTAATTTTCCTTTGGCTAAGCCAGCGACAGATCTACCGCGGAAATACGGCGATCTGATCAAAAATGTGATAGCACTGCAATGGCCGATGATGATCCATGCCAACGGGGATCAGGCGGTAACATTTGCAATAGAAGCTTACCAGAACGCCCTTTCGGGATACAGTGGCCCTGAACGGCGCAACCGAATAGAACATTGCTCGCTGCTTACAGCTGAGCAGATTACCACGATGTACCAGATGGCGGTTTCACCAAGTTTTCTGATAGGTCACGTGGGTTACTGGGGTTATGCTTTCAGCAAAGTGATATTTGGCAGTACAAAGGCGCAGATGCTGGATCTTTGCGCATCATCCCTGGCTGCTGGCATGCGGATTACGCTCCATAGCGACAATGAGGTTAGCCCATTGGGGCCTTTAAGGATGATGGAGCAATCTATCACCCGGATAATGGAGAAGGAACCGGGAGAGTTGGTTTTAAATGCTGCTGAATGTTTGACTCCAGAGCAGGCCCTGATAGCAGTGACTTATGATGCTGCATGGCAATGTTACGCCGATCAGTGGGTAGGATCACTTGACACAGGCTACTTTGCCGACTTTGTTGTATTGGCCAAGGATCCGCTTTCCATGACCACCCCACAATCACAATATATGAAAATGCGGGACATTCCGGTACTGGAAACCTGGCTAGGCGGCGTGCAGGTACACCAGGGTCCGGATGATAGAGATCTATAAGATCAACAAATAACGATAAGACTTGACTCCGATAATGAGGCTGTCTCAAAAAGGCAGTCTCTTTTTTGTTAAAAAATAATAATTTTTCATCTATTAAATTTGGTTTATTGTACTGAATTTCAGATATTTAATTATAAATTCACGAAGACTCCTATGCCCATCGGCCAAACCGTTCAGCACATCAGGCAGTAGAAACCGCAATGAAACGGTGCTGGCGATTCGATTGAGCACTTAACTTAGACGTAAGCAAATTCTTTGATACGATAGATCATGACCTGCTGTTGAAAGCCATTAAGCGCCATACGTCCGAAAGGTGGGTCCTGCTGTACATTGAAAAATGGCTAAGAAAAAAAACTCATAGAGCGGGGTCAAGGGGTTCCACAGGGCTCGGTAATTGAGCAATCCTTGCCAACCTGTACATGCACTATGTCTTTGACGAATGGATGAAACGTAACTATTGGCACATTCACTATGTTATAGCTGGCATTTTAACCTTGGCTTCTGAAGGGCTAAGAAATCAACATGTTCATTTATGTCTAATTTTATTCTTTGACAGTATGAGTGTAATAAGCCAATTGTAGTGCCGGATTAGAATATATAGCTTAAACGAAAAATAACCATTGTCCCTCTAATGTCAAAAATACTTTCACCGAATTGGTTATAATTTAAGGAAGTCACGTTATAGGATTTTCTATTTAAAAGATTACTAACTTCCAGGCTCAGATCTAACCTTGGTACCAATACCCTGTATTTAAGGTTGCTGTTTATAAGAAAGAAATCTGAGAGGGTGTTATTTGCTAGGTTATTAACTGTGTATTGACTGATGGCTTCCCAAAAAAATCTTTCTTTTATATTGTAACCCAAGCTTAATGAATGGTTAAGTCGTTGTACCGATGAGGTGAACTGGAGGGCTTCATCGGCTTTTTGCTTAGTTTTTGATAATTGATAAAGAAAATTGTAGTTTAAGGTGAACCTGTTTAATATTTTTGAATCATAGCCAAAAGACAAATTTATGTTGTTATTGGCATATGGCAGTAATTGGTTGTTTAGGAACAGATTTGTTTTTAGGTTGCTATAATTTGCAGATATTTGTATCTTGGCCTTAAGATCAAAAAAATACTTACTGAAATCTAAATTGGCGGAAGTCCTGGTGCTTTTGTTTTTTAGAGGCACAAGTATTGTTTGCTGAATATCATTTCTTATTGAAGTAAATGCAATCGTGTTAGCCAAAATTTCATTATAATTGAATCCGACATTACTTATAGCCAAACTTATGGATTTTTCCAAGTGATACTTTACGCCCAGCCCCCAGCTTTTTTTTACCTGAAGGTCGGTATTGTTACTATTGAGGGTCCTATAGTTTGTTAAAATATTTCCCTTGTAAATACTATTAATATCCCCGACATTATTGGTGTAATTAAGAGTTGCATTGATGTAATTTTCATCGCTGGTTTTTAAATTTATGCTTGCATTCGGGTTGACTGTTAACTGAAGGAAATTACTATTGAGACTGTAGTCTGCCTGCTTATAGTAAATTTCTTGAAACTGAACAGGTGCTGTAAGTATGACCTGCCAGAGTTCTGTTTTTAAGCTTAGGTTTGGCTTAAAATAAATTTTATTATTTTTCCATTCGAGTGCATTGCCGGCATCTTCCTTATAGTCAGCCTCTTTATTGTCTAGTTCAACAATGCTGATCTTGCTGTTTAATTGTTTAATTTCATTTGAAATCCCTAACTGATAGCTTTGTTTAACATGGGTATTGGGGATAATTAAAGATGAAGAAATATCTGAAAAAAATGTAGGGATTTCAGATTGTTGTCTTAGGCTTTTGTAAGGCAGATTGTCATTGATGACTTGTGGATTTATCCCCTCATCGATAAAGAGATTCTGAGGATTGGAGAACAAATCCAGATTCCACTTCAGACTGAAAACCATGCCCTTTTTCAACCGCGGTATATAACTAAAACTGTTGGAAAAAGCATATTCTGTGTTGTCTAATACCTGGTTAAAGTCAAGTCCGTTAAATTTTAGGGGGGAGTGATATTGGTCCCGGCTTAGGTTGATGTTCGTACTATTATTAAAAAAAAGTTTTGCTGTATTTTTGCCAACCGAAAGTCCGGTATTTATCTGGGCTGTTTTCTGTGTAACAATCTGTTGTTCACTATACCCGATGGTATCTTCCGGAAGGTAATTTATGACATTACTTCTGTGAAATAGGGAATTTCTGTCTAAAAAACCCTGGATATTAACTCTTAACTGAATTTCCTTCTTAGTATTGACTAAGTTATTGAGGTTAATTGCTCCCGATTTATTAATATAATAACTGTTTCGAGGCAGATCCGGCATACCCGTTGTGCCCGCATTCGTAATAAAGCCAGGCTTTGAAAAATCATCGCTATTGAAAGATGTATTTGAACTTAATTTTTTAAAGTCATTTCTGTAATCTACGCCGGTATTGTTCGCCTTCAAACTGTTTAGTACTTTAATGGTCTTATTAAGCCCAATCAAGTTTACGGTGGCATCCAGTTTCGAGGGAATGCCAAGGCCAAGTGTTCCTTCCCCAGAAATCTTAAAATTCTTGTCATCCTTCAGCACTAAGTTCATTGATACATCATCAGTAAGTACTTTATCTTTGAGGACTTTTATGGGCTGGTGATTCTTTAGTACTTCAACGCTTTTGATCATATCTTTTGAGATGGATTTTGTCGCCAACCCATAACGTCCATCCATCAGATCATCTCCAGCTATAAACAAATTTGCTATGGCGGTTCCGTTAAATGATATTCTTCCGTCATTGTCAACAGTTACTCCGGGTAGGTGACTGATTACATCTCCGATGCTTCTATCTTCTGTCCGGGCAAAGCTATTCACTTCATAACTCAATGTGTCTCCACTTTTAGTGATGCTTGGTTTTCTTTGTATTTTAACTTCGCTTAACATTATTGGGTCAATTTCTAATACAAAATCATATTTTAACTTACCCGGCATGAATTGAAATCGCTTTTTTTTAAACCCAAGGCAAGCTGCGGAAACAAATAACGTAGCCTGCCTATTTAGCCCCTTTGGTAATGCCAGGCTGTAGGCACCCTTATCGCTGGTGTAACACGAGGCTATTATTAGGTTTTGTTCATTCTGCAACAATATACTCACGTTTGGGAGATATGTTCCACCAAAATCTTTCACCACACCGGAAATCGGTTGATCCTGCGCGTACAATCGATTGGTACAAATCAGTAAAAAACATTTTACCAGTAATACATAATATAATTTTGGTAAGAGCTTCATTATTTGCTTTGGTGGCCTTAAAGTTCGATAGGATTTGGAAGGAATTTTTTTGAATCATCACCACTATCTTCTTTATATTTTCTCACCTTACTAGAACCCACCGGCAGTTGGGACTGCATATAGGCATCAGGATTTTCTTGATATGCTTTTTTCGCTTTAATATAATCTTCTGTACTTATTTTTATCGGCTTTGATCCCAGTGGTTCAACTTTTTTGGCTGAATCGGTTTCTTTATTGATATCTTTAAATAGAAAGCGTACTTCTTTTTTGCTATCTTCTGCTTCCAAAATTAACCCTGGCAATCCCCACAGTTTAAAGGGACCATTCCGGAATGGCAAATCAGCTGCAAACCAGGCAGTGTAAGTCCTGCCGCCGAAATCACCAACAGCTTTTTGACAATCAAAATCACCTATTTTTTTTGTTTCCCCCACTATCTTCCAGTTAATTTTGGTAAGAGCGGTGTTTGTTGAATAATCCTTATTCCCAATGCTTGCATTTATATCCAGCCTATTTTCCGCTGGCCATTGAAAATAGGTCTCGCTAATAATACCACCTTCTTTATTTACTTTCACTATTGGGGTGCCGGACATCATTTTCATTCCCGGGGCTGCTTTGGGAATGGGTATGAGGGATCTATTATAAATTTCTGCCTTAACATACCTGCTGCTATTTTTACCAACAGATAAAACCATATCTGTTTTTGTAGGATTATCCCTGTCATTTAGATTGTTTATATGAACAACCTGATAGATAACGTTTAATACAATAGATTCTTTAGGATGGTTTTGTGCTTTTGCTTGCCAGGAAATGCTCAAAATAAGGGTGGTGATAAAAAAAATATGCTTCATAGGGTATAGTTATTTTTGTGTCTCTCTTATTTTTTGTAAAAATCGTTCTTTTGCTTCCGGAGACTTAAGGGGATTCCCCTGATATATAATCGTATTTTCTTGATCGGTAAGGACTGCATCCATTTCAGCACTCTTGCTGATCACATCGTTTTTTGCTGTAAAATCTCCTGTTTTATTTAGAAAAAACGGATACGGGAATTTTGCTATTGCCTTTTTCTTGATCAAGTATTTTATCAACATAAAATCATCGTCAGTATTTGCGATAATTATAACAGGTATATTTCTTCCTGCTTTGATCTGAGGCACGATAGCTGCCCATTTATTAACTTTTTCAATACAGGTAGGGCAGGAAAAATTTATGGAAACATAAATTTTAAACGGGCTTTTTGCAATTTGCGTGCTATCGAGCAGGTAGTTTTCAAATGGCGTATATACCACTAATTTTTCGGGAACGAATAAAGCTTTTTTGATGAGCCCCTGACCTGGTATATATTTTTGCGATTGGCCACAGGAAAATAGACACATTAGGGCCAGTATAAAAATACATTTGTATACATAACGGTCAACCATACTTATAGATTTAAATCGATTTTCTTGATGGATGAATCTTTTACCTCAAAGACATAGGCTTCTTTATCATTTTTTACTGTAAAACAGGAAATGTATGAAGGTAGGTTGATTTTTTCTATTGGCTTTCCATTCCAGTTATATACAAATATGGCTTTGCCGTAATCAAGATTTTCACTCATATGGTTATTGCCAGAATACAAAAGGTAAATGTACTGGTTCGTTACGCAACCGTTTACAAAAGCAAATTTTGTTTTTTCGTTTCTTTCTGCCCTGTAATTATTGGATCCCAATTTTGCCTCATTAAATTCGGGTTGATAATTTTCTGGTCCGGATATCACCTTGCTTTTGCCGGTTGATAGATTAAATATTTCAATCTTATCCGTAAATCTATATGCCGAAACAAGAGCCTGGCCTTTGGGTTGCAGAAATAAAAAATTCTCGTTCGCGTTTCGCCACGTTACTTGATTCACACCTTTTGGTGTTTCACCATAATTGCCCAATTCTTTAACAATCTTTCCGGTTGCGAGATTGATCAATTGTACTTTAGAACTTTTACTGTAATCACCATTGACAAATGCCTGAAGAGTATCAGCAAGCTGCATAGCATACATCAGGGCATTAATTTTGAACTCCTTGTTTTTATGATTTGCCAGAGTTTGCTTCAATGGTTGTACTGCAACTTTGCTGGCACTGATATCGTAAGCCCATAATAAATTGTTATTTAGTCCTGTAGCCAATGGACTTAGTATCTCGTTAGCTTCGCCCCCCATTTTGAACTGGCTATCCGCCAATTTTCTGGTTTTTAGATTATATATGTTAAAAAAGAAATTCTTAGCCGTCTGTTTGGTATTCCTGATCACCAATAAATCTTCGTACAGATACATTTTATTGGCTTGATTATTTGTCAAGTGCAGATAAAATTCAGGTTTTGAATCTACTTCCTGACCAAATTTATTAAATGAATTACTATTTTGAGCTGATGTTTTGTTGCCCGAGCAACTGCAGAAAATAATTATTACTAAAATAAAAGATAAATTTTTGAGCATAATTTTTGAGAGTAAGGTTAGTGTTTGAACATTAAAAAGCTGTCTCAGTATTTGACACAGCTTTTTAATTTTTGATTATGATGGGAAGTTCTATCCTCCAGTTGGGCCGGGAGGGGTTATGTAGCCGCAATCAGATCCTCCTGAATTGTTTGAGCAACTTGTGACACCCCAAAGTCCCCCACCTATCACAACAACGCAGTAGTCACTTTCAATACCTGTAAAACGACAGCCTGGTGCAGGTACAGGATCATCATTACCTTGAGCCATTGCTTGAAATGAGATCAAACCAGTTAACATGGTACTTGTAACTCCGGCTACAAGCATCAGTCTTTTTAAATTTGTAAGCTTTTTCATAAAATTTAATTGGTTTTTAAGTTAATTTATATAAAGAATTATGGTAAACAATTTGTTATATTTATTTATGCTATCATGAACAGTTTTTAGTAGCTTCCTTTTTTTCATCAATTAGCTCAGAGACTAATAGCTTCAAAAATTGATATCGTCAAAGCCTTGTTTTAACAGCAAGGTATAATACGATCAGATAAGAGCGCATCTTTCAAGATCGAGTAGCTTGAGGTTGTCAGTAAATTTCATTTATTACGCCAGTTTAGCGTTTAGAACTGTCTTTTTACTCCTATGTCTTGTATTTTTTTTAAAGTATTGAAGTAGATTTTCCTTGCCCTATACTGTATATGTGTTTTGTCAATTTTGTGGCTAAACCATATCAACTATAAACAAAGTTAACTTATGCTAAACATTTATTTAGCTATAAATTAACCGATGATAGTAGCTTTTTGTTAATATTAATTGAAAAGGCAACATTGGATGACGAATTATAAAGTTGGTATACTAAGCTCTGGAAATAATTGATTGCTTTTGGCAGTATGGCTTAGCTAGGATTGAATCTTGGTATCAGTTTGATTCTATTGTGCTGATCGTCAGTTTCTATTAAGATTATATTAATTAACTCAAGTTGTAAGTTATAATATTATTTTATTGACTGTAAAAGCAAAGATGAACAGTACTGCCTAATTTAAACGATCAAGATTGGCATTATACTCATTTTTCATTTGCTGAATGAGGGCAGTTACCATAATATCGTCTGTGTCTGAAAGGTACAGGGCTTCATTAGCCGAATAGCTGAAGAATTAATATTTGTAATACCTTACCTTTTGGCCAAATGTGCCCTCCACAAAAACTCAGGATGTATAAACACCATCCAGAAGGATTATGAAGTTGTTCCATTTGAAAGTTAATTGAAATTAGTTAATTTCCATAAAGAAAGGCATTAATTTTGATTCAAGTGACTCCATATTAACACAATCGCTTTACTAAGGATAAATAAAACCAATTCTAATCCCTATTTTTGAGAAATGAGTTTTTATCAAGGCACATTCATACTGTTCAAAATCAATGATTATCAGAAGACTTTTTACAATCACCTATACTTTGTTAACTTTCTTTACCCTACTTTTTGCGGGTAACTTATTTGCCCAGAAAAGCAGTCAGGAAGCTAAAGGGCAAGATGTATCGATACTTGCAGACTCGGCAACATTGACCAAAGGCGATTACCTTGCCCATCTGGAAAAGGTGTTCGAAACAGTTAACAAAGTACCGGTTACCGTTGCTTCTTTTAAGAAATTAAAGCCCATTGGGGCTCATTTAACACAAGATGAGGCAGCATTGGCCTTGCTAAAGAGTAGGTTAACGCAAAGCGACCGCAATTTAAACCTGCAGAACCTGCAAATGGACCAAACTTTGCTGGAAGAGCTTCGAAGTAACAATAAAGATTGTCTGGCAGATCTGGATGAGTATGAAAGGGACCTTCGGGCATTGAAAACTGAGATCCTTAACCTACGAAAAGATACGGTGCTGATCAAATTATTTACCTCGCCTACGGTTCGTGTCCTGTTCAAGGATCAGTTTGCCGAACTGGGAAAAAAACGGGTTGTAATGGATAGCCTGCTTAAGAACACGACCTTAACGATCAATAATTTCCAGGCGAGGACTTCAGCCAACCTGATCAACATCAAAGAGCTAATGTACCTTACTGATAACCAGTTAGAAGCGGTCAGCATAAAGGCTTTTGGCAAGGAACGCCGTTATCTTTGGGAATCGGTAAATAAAGCGGCCAATAAAAGTATGGGCTTCCGCAAGTTTATCAAAGGAGAACAGGAAATATCAGGCTATTATTTTGTTTACACCCGCAGCAGCCGGTTGCTTTTACTATTTACCTGCGCTGTATTTTTTTTCTGGGTGTTTTTTAATTTCAGGAGTGTGAAGCAGCGTGGGCGATTAGAAACCCTTGACGGCTTTTCGCTAATCAGTCCCCAGCCTTACCTGATTACTTTTATTACGCTATTTACCCTGGCCCCTATCTTCGACCTCAGGGCACCAGCACTGTATATAGAAGCGGTACAGGTGATATTGGCAATATTGCTTACCGCATTTTTCCGCAAAAAACTAGGCAAAAGATTATTTTACTATTGGTGCATTTTTGTAATACTGCTCCTTGCACCAGTTTTTCTCCGCCTTTTGGGCATGCCGCCAAGATACCAAAGGTGGCTCCTGATTTTCTTAACAGTGAGTTCGGTAGCCTACGGTGTTATGGTCTGGAAGATACTCGATGAAAAAACGAAAAGATACAGAATGATTGTAATCACAGGATTTATCTATACGGCATTTGCCATTATAGCTACTTTTTGCAATTTGTTTGGCCGTTTTACCTTAACACAGGTTTTTTATTCAACCGGGGTGAGTTCCTTATTAAATGCAATATCGCTTACCATCCTGGCCAAAGTGCTGGTAGAAGCTTTTTTGTTGCAGATGAAAAGCAGTCGGATCCGCAAAGGATTTCCTGAATATTTTGACTGGCAGCCGGTAATTGCCGGTTTGAAAAGGCTTACAGGCATTGGCGCAACCATCATTTGGTTTGTAATATTTACCACCAATCTGAATATTTTTAACGGACTTTACGAATCGGTGATGGAAATCCTTACCGAAAAAAGAATTATCGGCAGTTTCTCTTTCACTTTTGGAGGGGTGGTGCTATTCCTTGGTATCATCTGGATTGCCAATTTCTTACAAAAATACATTGCCTATTTCTTTGGCGATACAGGCGACGATAGTTTTGACGACAATAAAGGCGAACGATCTAAATTGCTGGTTACACGTTTGGTTTTACTCATTGGTGGCTTTTTAATTGCGGTTGCGGCCTCTGGTCTGCCTATTGATAAAATTACGGTGATTCTTGGGGCTTTAGGTGTGGGTATTGGGCTGGGTTTACAAAATATTGTCAGCAATTTTGTTTCGGGCATCATCCTTATTTTTGACAAGACCATTCGTATTGGTGATATTGTTGAACTGAGTGATAAAAAAGGTCGCGTAAAAGAAATCGGCGTGCGTGCGAGCACTTTGCTTAGCGATGAAGGTGCAGAAATCATTATCCCTAATGGAGCCATCTTATCCAACAACATCATCAACTGGACACTGAGCAATAACCAGATGCGGGTAAACATTTCATTATCAATCGCCAAGCCATTTAATACTACTGATGTGGTAAACCTGATCAGAGAAATTATTACCGAAAACAACAACGTTTTTATCAGCAAAGAACCCGTGATTATGATCAGCCCAGTGAGCAAACTAAATAGCAAAATCAATGTTTATTTCTGGTGCAAAGATATTTCAAAGGCCGATCTGACTAAAAGCATGATCAATGCGCAGATTTTTGAAACATTTGAACAGAAAGGGATTGAAATATTATAATCTGGACAGATAAATCGGGTTTTAGATAAAAAAAACAATAGAGATAATTACAATTAGGAACAAAAATATGATCAGGAAGGAGATTTTCCTGTCCTTTTTAAAATACCTCAAGATCTGTTCGAAAATGATGGCTAAAACCCAAAATATTACTACAGCGGCGGCAAGAATTACATAGCCCACCGGTCCCATGGTATGGTGATGTTCATTTCCCGTGCATCGCGCATGAGGATCGTAAAAAAACTCCATCAATAGGTATATTCCCAATAACGGCAATATCAATAAGGCTAAACGTGCTAATATCTGCTTTAACAGGGACTTTTTTGTACTCATTTTTTATTGCTCTGGTTTATTTTCATGGGAATATCTTTGGCACTTGTGCTTTTCATCTTATTACCGAAGATAATTCAATTCAGGTAAACAGCTAAATCCAAAATGTGTTTTTTATCTTTATGGCATGAATAAATTTCTCCTCTCTGAGCTCCACATCTATCCCATCAAATCATTGGGAGGGATCTTTTTAGAAAAGGCCGAATTAGAAGAAAAAGGCCTCCAATACGACAGGAGATGGATGCTTATAGATGAAAAAGGAACGTTTATTACGCAAAGAAAATATTCCGAACTGGCTTTACTTGCGGTAAATATCAGTGACGGCAGGTTAATTATATCGCACAAAATTCAAACCGACCAAAGTATATCTTTCGATTTGCTGGAAGATAATGGGACGCAGGTTCCCGTTGTGATCTGGAACGATAGCACTATTGGCATTGAAGTAAATGTAGCGGTAAGCAATTGGTTTTCTGATTTTTTGAATTTTAAAGTGAAACTGGTAAAAATGCCACTGGCAGAGAAAAGGTTGGTAGATTCGCGATATGCATCTAATGATGAAGTGGTGAGTTTTGCTGATGGTTACCCTTGCCTGCTCATTGGTCAGTCTTCTTTGGATGGATTGAATGAAAAGCTTCAAAATCCGATCAGAATGGACCGCTTTAGGCCTAATTTTGTGTTCACGGGTGGAACGCCTCATATTGAAGACCGCTTTGATAATTTTTACATTGGCGAAACTTTATTTTCTGCAGTAAAACCCTGTGCAAGATGTGTACTCATTACCATCGATCAGCAAACGGGTGAAAAAGGACAGGAACCGTTGAGAACATTAGCTAATTACCGAACCATAGGAAAAAAAATCCTGTTCGGTCAGAATTTGCTGCACCAGCATTCAGGAACCATTTGTATAGGCGATGAGCTTAAAATTGTTGATTGGAAGAGCGAAAAAAAAATCATTCACGATTGAGTTTTATATTTAATTATCAAAGCTTTAAAAGCATAAGATCACCTAAAAGTTACAAACTTTTTAGTGCGCCAGGCGTTTATTAGCAGCGCTCTCCATCATTACATGGGCGAAATAATTTAACGCATACTTGAATATTGCTCTATGACAAAAAGAATCATCATCGCAGTTCTCGCGATTTTTATTGTTTTATCCGGTGTAACCTTTTGGATATTCAACACTTTCGATCAAACTACAAACGAAGCCAACACCCGCACAGAAGCTGATTTTACAACAGCTAAATTCATTGTAAAAGAGCTTTGGGTAATGGAGAAAAAACAGAACGACCGTGTGCTGGTTTCCTATCTTTTTATCAAACCTCAAAAAGAAAATATTAGCTTGAGGTTACCATGGCAAGGTAATACCGATGATGAAAAAGCATTGGCCAACAAAATTAAAGAAGGCGATACGGTGGAGGTAAAAGTGTTAAAATCTCAACTCACATCTGCACGTGAAGGCGGTGTTGGAAAAACCATATCCCGTTTTATTATGGGTGATAAACGTGAGGTGACGATTTTTAAATTAACGGTTAACAATGAACTTCTTGTAGAAAAAGGCATACACGATTGGGATGATGCCAAAATTACGCTATTGGGCAGATTAACCGACAATCCATGGATATTGTTGATCCCATTTTTTATTCTGATGTATATTATTGGCGTGGTAAAAAGAAAAAAGGCCAAACAACAACGGGTATAGCGTATGGCAAAATATTATCATATCGATGATCAATCCATTACGATTAAGCCGCTTGCATTTCTGGTCCCCATAGGACTGGCAGTTGTTGCTTTGCTCCTGTTATTACCTTTAACCATGATCCTGATTATGGTAAAGGGGCATATAGGAGAGATTGAATCTAAATATTTCGCAGGTTATTTCATTATGCTGCCATTCCTTGTGGGTTGTATTCCGTTTTTTACTTATGGAAAAAGATGCGTGATTTTTAATGCTGCAACCCAAACCATTAACCTCAAAACTATTTTTGGCAAAAAGCAATTGATGAACTTTGCGCAGGTTGCTGCAATTGATCCTCAAATCCGTTTTGGACTAGTTTATTACCTCAAAAGTACAGAAGATCGTTTTGGCAAAGGGTACCGCATTTCTCCTTCTTTTACCAATGAGCAGGATAAAGACAAACAACATTACGATGGTATTGTGCTCCAGGCCATCAAAAACATGATCAGTTCAGCACCGGTACAACAGGTAAGCGTTCAAACCAATGCGATTGATCTAGGGATACTCACTTATTACCTTGCTTCTGATCATGAGTATTGGTTAAAACGTTCAGGTTTTGCAAAATTTTTACCCGCGCTGATTTTTTTTGGACTTTTAGCCTGTTATTTTTGGTATAACTTGCTTACAAAAACACAACCAACTGATAGCGACAAACAATTATCAATAATCATACTTTTACCCATTTCCATCTTTGTGCTTACCATCACTAAAAAAATTGTTTTTGATTTAAATACGCAAAAAATTAAAGTGTACCGGCTGGGCATATTGTTTAAAAGTTATGCTTTTGATAATTTCGCAGGATTCAGTATTGTGCGCAAAACATATAACGGACTTTATAATGGTACAGATGTACGTTTAAAATTCAAAAAATCTTCAGGTATTTCCGAGCTCACTTTAGCTGATTTCGGAAAGACTAATCCAATCGAAAATTTTATTGCAGAAACTGAATACGTGTTAAATAGAATGAAAAACAATGAAAGAAATATTAATTGAAGCAACAGGCCAAAATGACTATCAAAAACTGATCACCGTGTGGGAAAATTCGGTTAGGGCTACGCATCATTTTCTTTCTGAAAGCGATATCATTACCTACCGTTCATTAATTTTAAATGAATATTTTGATCAGGTAAAGTTATATTGTATTAAAATAGGATTAGAAATTATGGGCTTTATAGGCCTTCAGGGAGAAACGATTCAAATGCTTTTTATCCATCCGGATGCGAGAGGAAAAGGGTTGGGAAAAACACTGATCGATTTTGCAAAAAAAGAACATGGCGTTACCACAGTGAATGTAAATGAGCAAAATAATCAGGCGCTAGGTTTTTACGAAAAACTTGGCTTTGTAACCATCGATCGTAGCGAAATTGATGGTGCAGGCAAACCTTTCCCCATATTATCAATGGAATTAAAAGCTTAAATTTCGAATGGATTTATAATAACTGCCTTTAAACTATTTTTCAATTCAATCATGTTCGAAAATATCATCGGAAAAATATTAATGGCAGGAGCAATTGGTGCGGCCTTTGGCCTGTTCTACACCCTGTTACTCAATCAGCATGGTTTTACAAAAATTAAGTACAGGCACGCCGCACTTACAATCGGCACCATCATATTTTTGCTTGGGTTATATAGTTTCGAGGCCGCAGGCATAGGCTGTTTTATTATCGGCATCGGCATTTTTGTACTTGCTATTGCACTTATTGCAAGGGGTACGGCCGATTCGCTTAAAGCACTTTCTGCTAAATTTTCTTCAGGAAACAAACAGCAAAATGATGAAGAACAGCCGTTAAACAAACCAGGTTTTAGTAACTATACCGGGGTAATATTTCATCTTGTGGTAATCGTACTCATTTCGCTATCAATATTTACCTATTCAAACGATACAATATTGAATCAGGTAAAAATGGACCAATTGATCAGTGATGCTGTTTTTCAATTTACCAGCACCATTATGCTCATATTATTGGGGGTATTTAATCCTTTTGTACCTCCATCGGAAAAGTTATTAGCGATTGCTGATCGGATTGATGGTTCACAATACCCTAAATTACAACTCATGGTTGCCAACAGAAAATTCTGGATGGCTGTAAAAAGCCTTATTTGTATTGGGATTATTGCTTATTTCACTGCTCACGGTTATTTCGGTTTGCTGGTATGGAACAATAGTTCGCCTTACATGAATATTTACATCTTCATGATCGGTCTTTTTATTTTCATTAACCTCATACAGATGGTCCGCAGCCCCGAATATTTTTTTCAAAAAAACTTATTCAGGATTACCATGTTATTGCGTTCGGCCTTTATCAGTATCTTTTTAAGTGCAATCCTGGTTTTTTCTACCCTGTTTATCTCATCGATTTTAGGAGTCGATATTAATAAATTAAAAGTAAGCTCCGAGGCTATTATTTTTCTCGGTTTTAACATCATTATGTGTTATAACGAGTTCAGGCTGGCGAGGGCTTAATCGTATCGGATGCTACCATCTAGCACCATGTTATTTCAGTATAATGAATTGATCAGCCATGATAACATATGACGGCACAATGCTGTTATAAATATTTCACTTCAAAAGTGCTAAAGGAAGCATTTTGATTAACATTACCATTAAAATGAAGTCCAATTCTTGGGCTTCTATCCCATTGGGGTAAAAAATCAGTCGTAACTTTTTCTGTTAAGGGAACATTTTGCCATTCCTGTTTACCTTGTTTAAAAAAGACCATTACACTTAAATCTTCAGCAATTTTCATTTTAAGCATTATTGGATTTTTTACAGAAACCTTTACTTTAGAAAGTACTGTTCTGACTTTATTTTCTACCTTCCAGAATTCTACTTTATCGTCAATTACCCCTACGCCTAAAGCGGCGTTGGCATCACCATAATATACCAGTCCCTTTAGGGCATCGTTAGTATTGTTCACTGTTGTGGTTGCTTCAAAAGTTCCGGATACCGGCCTCATGGTTAATGCTATGCCGCTTAGGTTATCTTTATTGACGATTCCTGATAAATGCAACCGGCCTTTTTGCTGCGAAATTTTCGGTGTTGAATTTCTAAAATCCCATTGCCATTTTTTGTCAATTTGGGGGTTATTAAACAGCATTTTAAAATCGTAACTAACTCCTGGACCAGATTTTTCCTTTAAAACAGGCCATCCATCATTAGCCGACCAGCTCAATACTGCAAGCATGCCCTGCCTGCCAGAGAAAACATTTGTCTTCTTATTATAGGCATGGTAGAGGTAATTGTATTTCCCATCTGGTGCTTTTACAAAAGTGCCATGTCCTGAACATTTCCAGTATTCATTTTCCGCTAAAAGCGGGTTGTTTTTATATTTTTGATACGGTCCGGCAAACGACTTTGATCTGGCTACCCTTACATTGTAATCGCATTTCGCACCGCAGCAGTTCCCGGCAGAATAAAATAAATAATAATATCCATCCCTTTTTAAAATGCTTTGCCCTTCCAATCCTATCCGTTCATCGTCTTTAAGTAAAGAAAAAGCTTCTCCTTCTATTTTGAGGCCGTTTTTAGAAAGCTGATAAGCTAAAATTTCAATCGGCCGCTTATCGAGGCCATAAGCTTTAAAAGTAATGTAACGTGTATTGCCATCCAGATATACAAAGGCATCGATTGATTCTTTTCCGTAATCGATAATTACCCCCTGATCAACAAAACCACGATCCGGATATTTGGAAGTGGCTACGCCAATGCATGAAACATTGTCTTTTTTCCGCCTTGCCGTATAATAAATGAAATAGGTTCTATCGTGGTAATCGTATTCGGGTGCCCAAAATGAACCTGAAGTCCATTCGGGAGCATGATCAAAAATATAACCAGATTGTTTCCAGTTCAGCAAATCCGTTGAATTATAAACGGGAAAATGAGGTGCCCACTCCGAAGAAGTACCGATGGCATAATACTGGTTATTGGCACGGATAATAGAAGGATCTGCAAAATCTCCGGCAATTACAGGTGTTATAATGGTTTGAGCGGATAAAAAATTGCCAAGAAAGAGCAGTTTTGCAATTACCGCTAACCTTACATAATACAAAAATTTTGTTTTTTTAAAGGTCGAAAGTATATCGAAATATATTTTATTTATAAACATCATAACATTTTAAGCTACCCGGTTTTTCGCTCCGGGAGGTTCATATTTAATTAATCGTTTTGGCTTCAGCTACAATTATGCTTTTGAAGTAAGGATATAGGTAAGTAATGCTGGTGCACCTGCAAACGATTCCTGGTATCGATCAGTAGAAAGTATAAAACCCGCCTTTTCCAGTAATTTAACAGAAGGCGGATTACCGCTTACCGTAAAAGCCACAACAGTTTCTACGCCCATCACCTCAAATGCATAACCCAAGGCGCGGGTTACGGCTTCTATCATAATCCCTTTATGCTGAAACTGCGGAAGCAGCTCATAGCCAATTTCTACAGTACCCGAAGGTATATCAAAATCCCACATGCACACTGCACCGATCATGTTGGGAGCCCCCTTATAAGAAACTGCCCAAAATATAGATTCATCCTTACTGACGAAATTGTCTATTTTGTTGATATAGGCAATCGCTTCATCGATATGCACAAAGGGCGCCTTACCTGTTAATACGGCCACATTGGCATCAGAGCGCAACTGATAAATTTCAAGGGCATCTGTCAATGTAAGCCTGCGAAGGATCAATCTATCAGTTTCCAGTACAGGGAAAGTAGAAAAGTCGGGTTGTTTCATCTGATTAGCTTAAACCTAAAGTTATCCAATAATAGTTGAACAAAAAAGCCGGATCAAAAGCGATCCGGCGTTTATAAGGTATTGGATGATATTATTTATTTACAGGCACGTTAATCTGATACAATTTATCGTGCAGGGCTTTCATTTGTTCTTCTGAAAATTTGATATCTTTTCTGTCGTAAGTCATCAATCCATTGGTTTCTACTTCCACATCGGTAGTTTGGGTGTACACGCCTGCCGAAAGTCCAAGCGGAATCAATTGCGCTAAGCGTTTGGTAAACTCCGCATATTTGTTAAACAAATCTGTTTTATTTTTAAAGCTCTGGTAGCCCCAGTTATTTTTCTGTTGCCACACATGGCCGTCAATGGGAAGACCTAAACCACCAAATTCGCCCAATACCAATGCATAATCTTTTCCAAAATAATCAGGGCTTGGCATTGCCGGGTGTGGGTAATTGTGCAAATCAATAATATCGCCAACCGGATGGAAGTTACCGCCACTGGCTGTATTTACTAACCTCGAAGGATCTTTTTCCTTGGTCCATTTAGCAATTTCTACGGTTTTAAACTGGCCCCAGGCTTCGTTAAATGGCGTCCACACCACGATAGATGGTACATTGTAAAGGGCGTCTATAATGGCATTCCATTCTTTTTTGTAATAACCTTCTGATTCGGCAGTTCTGTTTTGATCCGATCCGTGATCTAAAATGCCCGGACGGTTTTCCCAGCCGTTACCCAAATCGCCACTTGGCATATCCTGCCAAACCAGCATTCCGGCCTTATCGCAATAGTAATACCAGCGGGCTGGTTCTACTTTAATGTGCTTTCTGATCATGTTGAAGCCCATTTCTTTGGTTTTATCTACATCGAATTTCAAAGCAGCATCAGTTGGTGCGGTGTATAAACCATCCGGCCACCATCCCTGATCGAGCGGTCCATACTGGAAAACAAATTCGTTGTTTAACAACATCCGCTGGATACCGTTCTGATCTTTTCCAATTGAAGTTTTACGCATGGCAAAATAACTGTTTACTTCATCTACTTTTTTGTTTTTAGCAAGCAGTTCTACCTTTAAATCATATAAAAATGGGGTTTTCGGGCTCCAAAGTTTTGGATTTGCAATTTTTAAAGTAATTGCGCTATTGCCATCGCCGGTTTGCTCAGCTATTTTTGTAACGCCGTCCCATGCCGAAATTTTTACCTGATCGCCTGAAGCAGCACCTGTTAAAAATGGCGTAACAGCTAAAGATTGCTGATCGATATCAGGCGTTACCTTAATGTGATCGATGTGCGCTTTATTTACCGCTTCTATCCACACGGTTTGCCAGATACCCGTTACCGGGGTATACCAGATTCCTTCAGGTCTTTTTACCTGTTTCCCTCTTGGTTGAGGCCCTTCATCTGTCGGATCCCAAACCTCTACAGTTAAAGTCTGGTTGCCGCTTTTATTTAAAAATGGAGTGATGTTAAAGCTAAAAGGATCAAAACCACCTTCGTGTTTACCCACTTCTTTACCGTTAATCGTTATGGTTGATCTCCAGTCTACTGCGCCGAAATGAAGCAAGATTTCTTTGCCCTTCATATTGGAAGGCACAGTAAACACGGTTTTATACCACAGTAAACTGTCTTTACCTACGGTTTTGCCCACGCCCGAAAGCGATGATTCTACGGCAAAAGGAACAAGTATTTTACCCTGGTTAATGGCCGGACGCTGTGATTTTGCGGAAATGGCATAATCCCAAAGGCCGTTTAGGTTTTTCCAGTTTCCGGTACGCTCAAATTGTGGGCGGGGATACTCTGGCAATACATTTTTAGGATTCACATCAAGTGCCCATGGTGAAGAGATTTTCCCTTTTACCATCGACCATGATTTATCTTGCTGCTGTGCTGACAGGGAAAGCGAGAGCCCCAGCAGTGATAAAATAATAGATACTTTTTTATTCATTGGTTTAATATTTGTGTGTTAGGTTGAGTTTGATCATGTTATTAAATCAGCAAAAACAAAAATTATTTGTCCTTCGACAGGCTCATGATGACAAATCTTTATTTGTTGTTGAGTTTTTTGATCAGGTTAACTTCATCCTGGCGGTATGGTGTACCATCGGGCTGAAAAATTTCGTGAAACCACTCAATTGGTTCGGAACCATCGGCAAGCGGCGTATCCCAGGCATATTTGGTATTGGTTTTACCAGCGGCAAACCCCCAGTTAATGGCGCCAACATTTTCATTTTTAAGCATAGGCAGGATATTAGCGAAACGGCTGTTACGCGATCGGGCCATGTATTCGGTACAAATTAATGGTCTACCACTGGCTTTTAACAGGTCGATGGTGCGCTGGTGCCAATCCGGCGCTTCGTAATTATGATAGGTAACAATATCCGAATTGGCCAGTTGTATGGCATTCAGTTTTTCGAAACCCCAACTCCATAAACCGATTGAGATCGGCTGATCAGGGTTTACCGAACGTGCCCAGCTGATGGTTTTAGTTAATAAGGGAATACTTGCTTCTAGTTTCCCACTGTTTCCGGGTTCGTTGTACAAATCCCAAAGTAAAATCCTTTTATCGTGTGCAAAATGGGTAAGCACATCTTTTACATATTTTTCGAGCTCAGGGAAATTGGCTTCCTCTTTAAAGGCAGGGTCGCCCGGATCTTGTAACCAGCCCGAATTGTGAATGCCCGTTTTAGGCTCAGGCTGTTTGCCAATGGCCGAAGTTTTGTTCCAGCAATCGTCGAAAAACACAAACATAGGTTGTATGCCATGCTTTTGGGTAATGGTTAAAAACTGATCCATTCGTTTTTTAAAACCTTCAGGATCCTGGCTCCAGGCTTTGCTATATAAAAATACCCGCAAGGTATTGAACCCGATGCCTTCGGCCCAGCCCAGTTCTTTGTCGATTAAATCTGGCGAAAAGGTATCGGCCTGCCACATTTCCAATTGGTTAATGGCGTTTGCAGGGATATAATTCGCCCCTGTTAGCCATTTGTGTTCGCTATACCAGGCATTGGCTTTTTCTACCGGCCAAACATTTGCAGGTTCGGGATTTTTCTTTGTTTTTTGCGCAAAGCCTGTGCTGAGGCTAAAGCTCATTGCGGCAAGGAGCAAGTAGTTTTTTAGGTTCATATTGGTTATCTGTCTGATTTTATTTTTTATTCTTATCTGATGGCAATGCTAAAATTTTGCCTGGTTTAACAGGTATACCGAAATTTGGCGTACCATCGGTATTCCAGCTGAATGGCTGTGCCCTTGGCGAGCGGAAACCGCCACAGCCCTGCCCTGCTTTATCGTTGGCATGATAAAGGATCCAATCCTCTTTTCCATCTGGTGATTTAAAAAATGAATTATGGCCAGGGGCGTAAACGCCATCTTTTGGCGATTGCTGAAAAACAGGCTGATCTGCTTTTGTCCACGATTTTGGATCGAGCAGGTTACTATTTGCCGAAGCGGAAAGCATACCCAACGCATAAAAATCTGTCCAGCAACCACTGGCAGAATAAATAATAAAAATTTTATTTCCGTGAACCAAAAACTGTGGCCCTTCGTTTACATCAACATGTGCTCCACCACCCAGGTCGCCGATTTTTTCCCAGTCGAATTTTGGAGTGGAAATTTTTACACGATTGCCATCTATTGTCCAGGGGGTTTTAAGTTTAGCAATAAAAATTTCCTGTTTGCCGTTTTCGTCACCTTCCCATCCTGACCAGATCATATATAACCGGCCTTTAAAATCGATCACATCGCCATCAATGGCCCATTTATCGGTTGGGTCGGCAATTTTACCTTTAAATACCCATTCTCCTTTCATCGGATCTGCTGATGCATTTTCCAATACATACATGCGGTGGTTATCGTTTTTACCATCATCGGCGGCAAAATAAGCATACCATTTCCCCCTTAAAAACATTACTTCTGGTGCCCAGATTTCTTTACTGTACATCGTTCCGGCAGGTGCTTTCCAGATGGTTTTCCGTTCTGCATTTTTCAGATCGGCCAAACTTTTGCTTTTCCACAGGTCTACACGGTTCCCTGTAGTGTGGGTGTAATAATAGTAACCATCTTTATAATAACTGTAGGGATCAGCGCCAGAGGGTAATAATGGATTGGTAAATGTTTGTGCATTTAATCCACCCATTGCCAACAGGCACAATAATGTAAAGCACAGTTTTATTTTCAATCTATTCACCTTTAAAGCTTTATAAGTCATTATTTTTTTTGAATTCGTGCATTTCTTAATCTTTAAAAAAAGCGATTTATTTTTTTAACGCAGCCTCATTTTGTTTCAATATTTCTACAAAAGCAATCAATTTAAGGCCTGCGTTAAAAACCGGAAACTTTTAGCATCAACCTGCATCCGGTAAGTGCCGTTTTTATCTTTTACAAAACCTGCTTTGATAATGGCGGTGGCCCTTGGCGATACTTTATCATTGCTGTGATGGGTATGAAGTACATATTGTAACCCGCCACTTTTATCGGTAAAAAAATCGCCATGACCAGTTCCATTAAATTTTAACAGTTTATTACTGATAATGGGATTGCCTGCATATTTTTTCCATGGTCCAACTGGCGACTTTGAAGTGGCATAACCCACGGCATAATCAGGATTTCTGAAATCGTTTGCGGAATAGAAAAGGTAATAAAGTTTATCTTTTTTCAAAACAGTAGGTCCTTCGGTTACCGGCCAATCGGTTTTGGCCGTATTTTCCCAAAATTCGGTACCGGATAAACATTCTTTTGCGGTTTGCGGAATTACATCTGAAAAATCAGCCTTTAGTTCGGATACGTAAATCCGGTTGCCCCTATCGAGTTTAACATGGTAGAGGTAGTTTTTCCCGTCACTATCGGTAAATACAAAAGGATCAATCTGTTTTCCGGTTCCGGAAATGGCTTTTAATGTTTCCTGTTTAAAAGGCCCCAGCGGACTTTGGCCCCTCGCAATGGCAATCTGCTCATCGGCTGTGTAGGCCATGTAATAAGTATCCCCCCTTTTAAATACCTGTGGTGCCCAAAAACCTTTGCTCCCGAAAGCATCACCTTTTTTTAAGGCAAAGCCGTCATCTTCTGATTTTTTATTCCAGTTTTTAAGGTCTTTTGAAGTGTACACTAAAAAACCTTTGTCGCTGCTGGTACCATATAAATAATAGGTGCCTTTATCTACAAATATGCTTGGATCGGCCAAATAAATGGTATCGTTTAGCTGCTTTGCAAATATTTTTTCACTAATAAAAGCTAGTGAAAAGCATAAAAAAAGGACAAAAATAGATTTCATTACTAATGACTAACTAAGGGTAAGGTATTGATTATTAATAGGATTCAGATTGATCGTCATTCCCAACTTGATTGGAAATCTTAAAACATAATGAATAGTTACATCATGCATTAAGATTCCCGCCTGCCCGGGAATGACGAACCTTTAAAGAATTAAAAACTGATTTTAGTTACCGGAGTAAAAATCAGATCATCAACGCCGGCAATTTTAACACCTATCCTTGCGAAAACATAATTTTGAGCCGGCACTATGGCTGGGATCGTTACACTCATGTTCAGGTTATTCAGGTCGGCAATGGCTGCACCATTGATTTGTTGGGTAGCAATGTTATTGCCCCCATCTACAAATTGTGTTTTATTAATATAAAGTGATACATTTTCGATATCCTTGCCATCGGCATTGGTAATGATTTTTTCTAGTTTGCAAAAACCGTTTACTTTACCCGAAGCAGCGGCAAGCGTTGCTCCACGAATCATGTAGTAAGGCATCACCTCGATATCCATTGTTTTAGCACCATTAATATTTACGGCAATGGTATCCTGCCTGCCTGCAGCATTCTTTTTCCATAAAAATGGCCCCTGGTTTGGCGAAAACACGAGTTTATAATCTCCATTGAATAATTTAGCAGAATAGGTTCCATCCTGGGCTACATTCACATTTAAAGCGGAGTAATTGCCAAAACCCGATTGCCAGAGTTCGAAATTAACCTGCCCGTGCTGTACACTGATGGGTTCTCCTTTATATACAATCCTTCCGGTAAAATCGGCTTGGGGTGCATCGTAATTATCTTTTTTGCATGAGGTAAAAAGCACCACAATAAGTGCGACCATCATGAAATAATATTTCTTTTTCATCTCTATATCTGCTTATTGGTTCGGGTTTCTAACAATTTTCGGGTTTCCGTTAAGCACATCCTGCGCTATAGAGGAATAATAATTACCAATACGGAAACGGTGTGCGGCAGTTACACGGCTGGGTTTAATCACTTTAAAAATGTATTTCAGGTGATTTGCATTGCCGGGATTATAATATTTGTAAGGCCATAACCCAAATACCTGGGTACTGGTGCGGGTTGCACTGCCGATGTTGGTGGCATTGATAAAATCGGCTGTCGACATGTTGTTGCCGTTCCATACTTTATCAGCAAGTCTCCAGCGTTTCATATCCCACAATTCATGCCCTTCAAAAGCAAATTCTACTTTACGTTCGTGTACAATGCGGTCGAAAGTAATTTGTGCCGGGGTTAAGGCGGTGGTTAATCCGGCACGATCACGCACGGGTTTAATGTAATTGGCTGCAGTAGCCGGATCGCCGAGTTCAAAAGCAGCTTCAGCTGCATTTAACAATACCTCAGCATAACGGTAGCGGATCCACCAAACATCACTCCGGGTACCAATTTGACCTGAACCTGTAGCAGGATCTAAATATTTGCGGACATAAAAGCCTGATTGTGCACTGAATTCGAGTCCATCAACCGGACCATCTTTACCAACTACCTGTACAGAAGCCGGATTATCGGGTAAAACTTCCTTTTTTTCCTGCCCAAAATTATCGCCGGTAATAATCGAACCATTTGCCAGCTGAATACCCGCCCAGATATCAACGGTTTTACCTTTAAACTGTGTTCCTGGTAGGATAACCGTACCTGCTAAACGAGCATCGCGACCTGCAAAAATATCGTTGATATTGCTATAATAAACCGGGTTACCGCTTCCATCAACCGAGGCCATAGAGGCGTAGCTATTGTCCAGTTTTTCGAATGACTGAACCAGGTTTAAGGATGGATTTAAACGCCCGCCCTGTGCTTCTTCGGCAGAAGAGCGTGGTTGGTTATCGACGGTAAAACCATGTACTTTGTTGGTTTTCAACTTAAAATCTTTTACAAAAATCACTTCAGGATTATTGCCTTTATCGGTAAAAAGTGAAGAGAAATTTTCTGATAAATTCGGGTTTTTATTATATAGTGCATATTTACCACCATCGATAATTTCTTTTGCGGCATTTAATGATTTGGTAAAATAACCATTGGCCAGGGCCGAAGATATTCCTACCTCTCCACCTGGTAAGGTTAACTGCGAATTGCTGTATTTGGCAATAGAACCGGCGTATAATGCAGCTCTCGATTCCATGGCCAAAGCTGCTGCTTTTGTAGCTCTGCTTTGTACAGTTGCATTATCAGGCAATATGTTTTTAACGGCTTCAAGCTCCGAAATCACGAAATCATAAACCTCAGTTTCTTTTGCCCTTGGGTATTGCAGGTAGCTTGGATCGCCACTATAATCATATTCCAACGGAGTGGTAATTAATGGAACACCACCCATTCTTTTCACCATTTCGAAATAAACACCGGCCCTGATAAAACGGGCTTCGGCAAGGAAACGGTCGCGGTCTTCTGCTTTTAAAGCGGTAGCTTCCTGACCGCGTTTGATAAACATGTTCAGGTTATTAACCAGTTTATAAACATCCATATCCCAATATCTCCATGAATCGTATCCGTATTCTAAATTCTGGTGACGGAAATAATCGCCACCTGCAGAGGCAAAACCTTCATCAAAATCAGCATAAAGCCACCACGATTCGATGCGCTGAAAATCGGGATAACTATCGTATAAATCCCCTAAAACAGTTAAAACAAGGTTAGGATCTTTCCATACCGCATCAATGGGTAAGATACTGGTGGGTTGTTTATCTAAAAACTCCGAATCTTTTTTACACGACTGCGCAAAACTTAAACAGGCTATGGCAGCAAATGCATATATAATTTTTTTCATCTGATTAGTCTTTTTCATGTTACAGTGTTAGTTTAAGGCCTATATTAAAGAACTTATTCTGTGGGTACTGCAATCCGTTATCGTCTGCAATTTCCGGATCAACACCATAATCTTTTAGGTTATCGATAGAGAACAGGTTATATCCGTTTACATATACTCTTGCATTCTGGATTTTGATTTTTTCTGCCCATTTTTTTGGTATGGTATAACCAATTTCTAGTGTACGGGCACGCAGATAACGTACGTTGTGAATCCAGAAGGTAGAATTTTTATCGTAGTTACTGTGTGTTGAGTCATTAAAACGCAGTGCAGGATATTTGCCTGGAATCCAGGGACTGCTTAAGTTATAAGGATCGGTACGGTGCCAGCTATCATCGGCAAAATTCTGAAGCAGTGCACCACCGTTTTGAAACGCCCAGCGTTGCTCCCAGTTCTGGTTCCACGAATACATCGCCCCACCAGAGAAATCGGCTGTAAAATCGAAGTTTTTGTAAGAGCCGCCAATGGTAAAACCAAAGCCAACATTGGGTTGCCCTGTTGTGGTATAGCCAATTGGGCGCATATCATATCCATCAATAATACCATCACCGTTCTGATCTTTATAAATCAGATCCCCGGGCAATAGAGAACGGTTACCTTTTCCATCAATATTTACTTTATAATTGTTGATTTCGTCAACATTCTGGAACTGTCCGGTTACTTCGTAACCCCAAAAAATATCGGTGTAACGCTGGTTTTGGCTATTTCTGTAATTATCCCATGAGTTGCCATAACGTGGCTTATACTGATCTAAGTATTTTTTTCTGCTGATCGAAATATTACCCCCCACATTGTAATTAAACTCGCCAATTTTATCTCTGTAGTTTAATGAGAATTCGCCTCCAAACTGCGCATCACTTTCCAAATTTTCAGGGTTTTGAGGATATCCCAGTTCAATAGGAACCACAACATCGTTTTTAATGGCAAATAAACCCGTACGTTTTCTATAAAAATAGTCTGCCGTACCTGATAGTTTGTTTCCAAACATCGAAAAATCAAGGCCGATATCGGTAATTTTACTTTTTAACCACGTTAAATTGTTAATAATCGGACCTTTATCTCTTGAGGTTGTAATGTTTTTTCCATCCAAAATCACAGTACCCTGATTGTAACGGTATCCTGGAATATAAGCGAATGGATCAAGCGGGCGATTCGCATCACCTAATACACGGAGATCATCATCACCTAATACCCCGTAAGAGGCACGCAATTTCAAATCGTTTAAGATATTGCTTTCGCCTAAAAGGGATTTCATAAATTTTTCCTGTGTAATTCTCCAACCTATTGATGCCGAAGGAAAGTAACCTACCCGTCTATCAGGCGCAAATTTCCATGAGGCATCTCTACGACCAGAAAGTTCGAGGTAATATTTGTTATCATAGTTATAGTTTAACCTACCCACATAACCCACGCGGGCTTCTTCTTCCTGGATATCTGCAAAATCCTGTCCATCCATATCTGCGAATTGCAGCACTGGCAAAATATTGGTTTGCGGTACCGCGTGCTGGAAAGTGTAGGTTCTGAAACGATCTAAACGCTCTGCCACCAATACGCCACCAACCGTATGTTTACCAAAAGTACGGTTGTAATTGGCCTGAATTTGATAGGTATTGGTATATACTTTTTCATTCCTGCGTTCCCTGTAAGGATTTGAACTTCCGATTTTTTCCTCATAAATACCTGTTTCCGGATGGTAGGTATATACATTGTAGGTGTATTCGTGACCATTAATTACGTTATCGGCAATGTAATAAGAGTATAATCCTTTTATTTCGAGCCCTTTAATCGGCGTATCGTAACTTGCTGATAAATTGGTTTGTAAAACCCTCCAGTCTGATTTCCAGTACCCTGTAAGCGCTTTGCTTTGTACGGCAAACTGTTCGGTATTGTGCCCGATATCATTCGGGTAGTTTGGATTGCCATTGGCATAAGCCTGTTCTGTTGGCCTGTTTCTCAATAGGGCAAAACGGGCGGCAAAATAATCATCACCACCTGGTACACCTGGTTGATCGCGGCTTTCGATACGGCCGTTAATGAGCATACCCACTTTAAAACGATCGGTTATTTTAGCTTCGATATTACTTTGGATATTGGTCCGGTTAAAATCAAATTCTCGTGCCGTTCCATATACAGCTTTCTGATCCAATCGGGTAGCTGAAAAATAATAGTTCACTTTATCGGTACCGCCAGATGCACTTAAATTTACTGAACTCTGCGGGGCATTTGGCGCAATAATAATATCTTTCCAGTTCTGGCTTTGATAGCCGTATTCTGTTCCGGCTTTCCATTTATCCAGTTCTGCCTGTGTAACATTGGTTGTTCCATTCTGATTCATTTCAGCAGTAGCTTGTCCAAGTTTCCATTGGTAAGCATCGGTAGTCTCCGGAAAACGTACCCAGTTTTGCCAGCCTGTATAGGCATCAACACTAAAACTATTACGCGTGCCATTTTTACCTCTTTTGGTGGTAACCAAGATTACCCCGTTTGCTGCTCTGCTACCATAAATAGCCGCCGAAGCATCTTTAAGTACAGTAATGGTTTCGATATCGTTTGGCGAAATGTTATTAAATTGGCCCGCGTCCTGCTGGATTCCATCAATAACATATAAAGGATTACCCATATTACGAACCTGAATATTGGCGCTTGATCCTGGTCTGCCGTCGGGCATTCTAAATGAAACCCCAGGCAGTTTACCTGCAAGGCCACTACTTACTGTTGAGCCTCCATGCACTTTTTCGAGGTCTTTACTGCTAATGGATGAAATGGCCCCGGTAATGGCTTCCTTTTTTTGCGTGTTATAACCTACAACAACTACTTCTGAAAGATCGTTATTGGAAGGATTAAGTTTAACGTTAACCTGAGTACGACCGGCCAATGCCACCTCCTGATTGGTATATCCCACGTAAATAAAAATCAGCGTGGCATTTTTATCGGCCACCTGAATTTTAAATTTTCCGTTACCATCTGTTGTTGCTCCCGTGCTGGTGCCTTTAATTTTAATGCTGGCACCCACAACCGTTTCACCTTTCTCGTCGGTTACGGTTCCGGTAACGGTAGTTTGCTCTTGTGCACTGAGCTGAAATGAAAGTAAGAGTAAAGTAATTGAAGTAAGAATAACAGAAAGGATTTTGCGTTTCAAAAACATTTTTTGAAGCAAGAACCTATCCATGCGTACAAAGCCGCCATAGGAGAATAAACTTCTTTTCATATTTGGTTAGTGATTTGGTTAGTTATTAGAAGTAAATGGTTTTAGTTCGATTTAATTCTAAACCAAAGATTCGGTTTTTAGCTTTTGGAAGGGATACGCATTTGTATCAATATTTCTTCATTTTGTCTCTATTTGTGCTGGAGGGGATACGGAGATATGATTGGAATATATTTTAGCAAGAGATAAAAGGATAAACACAAAGAGTTTATTAGCACACGGTTTGGCTATAAGAAACTTGCCAGTTTGATAACATGGAGCTAGAGAAACATAATGTTGTCGCCCTGAAGAACTCTGTGATGGCTCAGGGAAGCCCCGATATCACTTCAAGCCCTCTCCCAAGCCTAATTTATTGCCGATGAATCGGTAAAGGTAAAGGTTCGGGATCCGGGCTTTACGTTTGATCAGGTTTATTTAACACCAGCCCTATAGTGCTAACGCAGACCTCGCAGTTTTTTACACTAGGTTTTGCGTTAGGGATTGTTAAGGGTTTAGTACCGATCATTCATCGGTACCGGAGCGAAGCGCAGCCCTGAAACGCCCCACCCTTGCGCAGCATGGGTAACGCCCAAATCAATTTGCAGTTGGCCGCTAACCGTTTTCAGGCCTATAAAAATTGAGCCTTACTCCTGCTAAGGCTGCCCTAAATAAAAATCGAAAGGTTTATCGCGGTCGCAAACCAATGTGCCATCTTTAAATTCGAGTTCGGCAACGTGGATCGATGTACGTTTATTGGTATAAGAAAAAGTATAATCCTGATCCAGCGTTCCTTCGAAATGCGTTTTTCGACCAGGATGGGTAAAGTAGAAAATGTAAGCCTTTCCGCCAACCACCTGCACATCGGCATGCGCCCCTGTTGGTGTATCTTCTGGCCGGTGGCCGGGAACATCGAGCACCATACCCTGTTTTTCCCAGCTTTTACCATCTTTCGACTGGTACACCCTTTGCCCATGCCATTCATCGGTAATCATCCAAAACCAGTTGTTAAAGAAAAACGCCTTGGCGCCTTCGTGCGGTGCGCCACCGATAGCGGGTTCGGTTTGGGCTATCCAATGTTGCAGGTCTTTACTTTCTGCTGTCATGGTAATGCTTCCTTTCGAACTGTCTTTATACCACATGTGCCATTTACCATCAGGCATTTTAAGCAAGGTGGGATCAATTACATGTGCTGAGTTGAGGGAAATAAGACCTTTATATTTCCAGTCCCACAGATTTTTACTGGTATAATGCGCAATTTTAGCTGTACCACCCCAGTGGTTACGCACACCCTGAATATAAGCCAGGTACATGTGGTAAACACCCTTTTCATAAATTACATCAGGTGCCCAAAAAGTATTTACACCAGGTTCGAAATCGAGGTTAAGCGCACCTTTATATACAAAGGTCTGCCCCTTATCGGTAGAAGTGGCCACACCGATATTGGTGCCATAACAATAAGCTACATCATTGGTTTGTGCGTTTGCCCTGCGCTGGGTATAGAGCATCCACCAGCTTTTTTCGGCATGATTATACACCATAACCGGATCGGCTGCTCCATCATAAATCGGATCGCGGTATAAGGGAGAGGGTGCTTTGCGGAACGCTTGCGCAGATGCAGCGACCGAAAAAAACAGCAGTATACCTAAACTTAAAATTTTATAATTTTTCACACTTGGGAGGTTTTTGGTTAGTAGACAACAAATAACAGCATTTGCCCTTCAGCGCAAAATTCATCTGTCTCAATCTTTCTACTTATCCTCTCAAATTTAATTTGAGCTAAAAGCAAACCTTTTCTTTAATATATTTGAAGCTGCTGACCAAAATATCTTGAAAAAACTCTTTATCCTTTTGTTTCTGCTATTTTCGGCCAATTTAATTTGGGCGCAGCCTTACTATTTCAGGCACTACCAGGTAGAAAACGGGCTATCGAACAACACGGCCTTTTGCAGTGTGCAGGATGGAAACGGTTTTATGTGGTTCGGTACAAAAGACGGGTTGAACAGGTTCGACGGTTATTCTTTTAAAACCTATCGTCACGATCCTGAAAAGAAAGGCAGTTTAGGAAACGACCTGATTTATGCGCTGCACCATGATACGGATCAAAATCTATGGATAGGCACCAATGATGGTGTTTACCTTTACAATCCTTCAAAAGAAAGTTTCTCCCTCATTAAAGAAACCAAAGGCATGCGCATTATCGATCTGGCCAGCGACCAGAACGGCAACCTCTGGATTTTATCTTCATTTAAAATATACCTGTACCACAAAAGCACCGGAAAAATAAAACTTTTTACCACTAATGCCCCTTTTGATGCAGGTTTGGTTACCGTTTTAAAGGATGGTGGGATTTGGATCAGTACCGGAAAGGGAACCCTGGAAAAATACAATCCCAAACAAAATAATTTCGAGAGCTTTAATATCAATGGCAAAAATAAAAAGCCCGAATATGGCTGGGTATCACGGATAGCAGAAACAGAAAGTGGCCTGTTGTTAATCGGCACGACCAATCAGGGCGTTAAACTCTTTAATCCGGTAAACTTGCAATCCAAAAATATTTTAAGGCTCAACGATGATCAGACCCCAATTTTTGTAAGGGATATTAAAAAAACAGCGGCACACGAATTCTGGATTGCCACCGAATCGGGCATTTATGTTTATAACGACGAAACCGAAAAAATTACACACCTCCAAAAACAGTACAACAACGATTATTCGTTAAGTGATAATGCTGTTTATACCATTTGCCAGGACCGTGAAGGAGGCATTTGGACGGGCACCTATTTTGGCGGTTTGAATTATTATTCTACCCAAACTTCGCTATTTACCAAATACTTTCCGCAGAAGGGCACCAACTCCATTAGTGGCAGCGATGTAAGGGAAATTGCGAAAGACCAGGCCGGCAATTTCTGGATTGGAACGGAAGATGCTGGATTGAACAAACTGGATCTTAAAACGGGGCAATTTAAACATTTTGTACCCGATGGAAAGCCCGGGAGTATTGCTTATTCGAACATCCACGGATTGTTGGTAGATGGTGATAAACTTTGGGTGGGTACCTTTGAGCATGGTTTGGATGTAATCAGCCTGAAAACCGAAAAGGTGATTAAACATTATCAGGCCGGTGTAGGCAATGCTTTACGCACCAATTTTATCGTCACTTTTTGTAAAACTCGATCAGGGGAAATTCTGGTTGGAACCATCAACGGAATTTATCGCTACAACCGTAAACTTGATGATTTCGAACCCATTCCAAACCTTCCCTTTCTTTTTTACGATTCGGTAATTGAAGATAGCGAAGGCAATATCTGGGCAGGCACTTTTAATGATGGTGTTTTTCAGTTTAACTTATCCAAACCCGGGGTTATAAATTACCGTAATAAAGCAAACGACACTAAAAGTCTTAGTCATAACACCATTAACAGCATTTTTGAAGATAGCAAACACACCATCTGGGTAACAACAGATGGTGGTGGTTTATGCCGGTTTAACAAAAAAACACTTGAATTTAAACGTTATGGGGTAAAAAATGGTTTCCCCAGCAATTATCTCTTCCGTATAGAAGAAGATGCTTCGAATAAATTCTGGATCAGCAGCACCAGGGGACTTATCCATTTTGATGCGGTAACAGGACTGAGTAAAACCTATACCAAAGCCAACGGCTTGCTTACTGATCAGTTTAACTACAATTCGGCCTATCAGGATAACAACGGGCGGATTTATTTTGGTAGCGTAAAAGGATTAATCAGTTTCGATCCCAGCAACCTTAAATCAACAGTTTACCAAATACCCGTGTTTTTAACCGGCTTCCAGATCAACAGTACCGGAATGGGCTTAAACGATGTCGATTCTGTTTCCAACACATCCATTGTGTACGCCGATACCATCGAACTTAATCACAACCAATCATCTTTCAGCATTGATTTTGCAGCCTTAAGCTATCGTTCACCAGAGATGACGGAATACGCCTACAAAATGACAGGCCTTTATAAAGATTGGGAGTATTTAAAAACCAACAGAAAGGTATATTTTACCAAACTCGCCCCGGGTAGTTATACCTTTGAGGTTAAGGCATTGGTAGAGGGCAGTAATACCTGGAGCAGCAAAAATGTAAAATTGCTGATCAAAATCCGACCGCCCTTTTACTTAAGTCCGTTTGCCTACTTTCTTTACGTTGTTGGCGCAGGCGCAATTATTTTCTTTCTGGTGCGGAGGTACCATCAAAAAATCGCCCAGAAAAACAGCAGGCGTATGGAAGTTTTTGAGCACGAAAAACAGAAAGAAGTATACCAGGCTAAAATTGAATTTTTTACCAATGTAGCCCACGAAATCAGGACACCACTTACCCTGATTATCGGCCCGATGGAAAAACTGATTAAACAAGCCGGTGCGGTGCCTGCCATCGAAAAAAACCTAAAAATTATGGGCCGCAATACCGATCGTTTACTTAAACTCACCAATCAGTTACTCGATTTCAGGAAAACGGAAACCAGCGACTTCTCCCTAAACTTTGTAAAGGCAGATATTAAAGAAATTTTGAAAGATGTTTTCCTTCAGTTTCAGCCCGCGGCCGAGCAACGCAACATTGCTTATCATATTCATCTGCCCGAAAAAGCATTTCAGGCCTATATTGATGTAGAGGCTTTTTATAAAATCATCAGTAACCTGGTGGATAATGCCATTAAATATGGCAAAACAACAATAGAAATCAGCTTATCTGAATCAGCGGGACAGGATAAATTTAAGGTCTGTATTAAAAGCGACGGCAATAAAATTCCGCTAGAAATTAAGGATAAGATTTTTGAACCTTTTTTCAGGGCAAAGGAAACGGAAATTACAACAGGAACAGGAATAGGGCTTTCCATTTCTAAATCACTCGCACAGTTACACAGCGGCGAACTTTACCTTGATTTTAATGACCATGATTTTAATATATTTGTATTAGAACTGCCCATCCATCAACTTATTGAATTTAACCTGAACGGAAAATGGAAGAAATTGTAGGTATACTCAGCATGAAAGATCACCAGGAGATAGAGAAAAATGTGGTGTTATTGGTAGATGATAATGAGGATATTCTCGATTTTATTTCGGATGACCTGGAAGAAAAATACCAGGTGCTACAGGCCAGAAACGGGGTAGAAGCATTAGAGATTTTACAGCGAGAAATTGTACAACTCATTATCAGTGATGTGATGATGCCCGAAATGGACGGCTTTGAATTTTGCGCCAGGGTTAAATCCACATTGGAGTTTAGCCACATTCCGGTAATTCTGCTTACGGCAAAAAATTCGCTGCAATCTAAAATAGAAGGGTTGGAACTTGGTGCCGATGCTTATGTAGAAAAACCATTTTCGCCCGAATTTCTGCAGGTACAAATTTCAAGCCTGATCAAAAACAGGAACAAAATCAAAGAATATTTCTCCAGTTCTCCCCTTTTGCACATTAAAAGCATTGCTTATTCTAAAGCAGATGAAATATTTTTAGAGAAACTGCAGGATGTAATCAATAAAAACATCAGCAATCAGGATCTCGATGTAGAGCACCTGGCCGAAAAGATGAATATGAGCCGCCCTACGCTTTACCGCAAAATAAAATCCATTTCCAACCTGAGTCCTAATGAACTGATCAACCTGGCAAGGTTAAAAAAAGCTGCTGAATTTTTAAACGAAGGCATGCTGAAGATTTACGAAATTTCGGAAATGGTGGGCTATAGTTCCCAATCGCACTTCGGGCGGAATTTTGCGAAACAATTTGGCATGTCGCCTACTGACTATCTGAATGGTAAAACAGCGGAGAAGAAAAAAGGGTAATTTAAATGTTATCAAGCGCAAGGACTCGTCATTGCCAGAAGGCTTTTTCAGCCGATAGCCCGCTCAGATTTTCGGGAAAGCAATCTTAATGCACACGCTAGTACCGAAAGTTTTAAGATTGCTTCGTACCTCGCAATGAAGATCTTTCTTCTCATACATTAAATTCCTTCCATTTTTCATCTCAAATTCAAACCATTATATATCCATTGTTATTATCCTTTATTATGCGTAAATTGTATTAACCAAAATATAGAAGTTATGAATATGCTTAAGAAAATCGAAAACTGGGGCGATCATCACCACCCAAAATGGTTAGACTACTTTAGAATCTTATTAGGTCTCGTTTTAATCTGGAAAGGCGTTGATTTCTACATCAATATGCAGGCTTTTAGTAATTTAATGAGGGGAGCATTTTTAGGTACGGCAATCAGCATCAGCTTGCTGGCGCATTTCATCATTATTTTACACATTTTAGGTGGTTTAGCGATTACGCTGGGTACTTATACGCGCACATTCTGCCTCGTTAATTTACCTATACTCATTGGCGCTGTATTCTTTGTTAATATTTCGGGCGGCATTTTTAAACCCTACTCAGAATTTTGGTTTTCAGCTTCGGTATTGGCCGGATTAATCTGTTTCGCTGTTGAAGGAAACGGGATTTTATCAGTAGAACATGAAAAAATTTACCCGAAACAGGCAGTTTAATATTAATTATAGTACCTAAATTTTATTAAAAACAGCTCAAATCAGCTGTGTATCGATGCTTTTTGATTTTTTTACACAAGCTAACTAAATGATTAGCAAGGTATAAAATATTATTTAAAATTTTTGATAGGAAAAGGTTTGCAGATTTGCTTCAAGTTTGTACTTTTGCAGCGGAGAGTTGGCAGAGTGGTCGATTGCGGCAGTCTTGAAAACTGTTGACTTGTTAAAGGGTCCGCGGGTTCGAATCCCCCACTCTCCGCCAATGTATAATCAAAATACATCAAAACGCTTTAAACTATATGTTTAAGGCGTTTTTTGTTTATGGCCCATAGCAAAATCATACAATTTATGGATCAGTTACAAAATCTG